>JACKPQ010000011.1 GCA_024233435.1 Chlamydiales bacterium | reverse complement strand
AGCAATCGCAGCAATCGCTTACAGGGCAATTCCCCACATAGCAAACTTTATAGATAGCCAAGCTAAAAGATACAACGATGAGAGAGTGAGGCAGGCTGCATCTATTGATTTCGAAAGATCTAGCTTAGCTGAAAGATCCTACAATGAGGGAGTGGATCAGTTAAATTCTGGTAACGCAGAATCTGCTGTAGAGAAGTTCAAAGAAGCTTGGTCCATCTATGCGTCGCTATATGGAGAAAGTAACAGATATGTGGCAGATTGTTGCTTTAACATTGGCAGCGCCTTATACGCTCTGAATAGAATGAACGAAGCTTTACTACACTTTCAAAAAGCCCTTGATATTAGCGCGTTATTGAACGGAGAACCTAACCCATATGGGGCAGAATGCCAATGTTTTATTGCCAAAGTTCAACTCTGTTTGGGTAACGATACAACTGCATTAAAATCCTCAGAGAGCGGCCTCTCCGTTTTTAAAAATTTACATGAAGATCGTCATAACCGTCTTAAAGCAGCCCTTCATTCCCTTATAGGTTGTATCCAATTAAAATTAAAGAATAGCCAACAGGCTTTAGAGCATTCCAATATAGCTCTACAGTTTTGTGAAAATAGTATACCTCCAGAAGCAATCATTTTGTATGACCCCTTAAGAATTCTAGTGCTTCATACACTTATTATAAAGGAACACGCCATGCGCCAAATTGATGCAAAACAGTCGACCTTTTTGGCATTTAAGCAGGGACTGGAACCCTTTAGAACTTTGTTTGAAGCGGAAGGCGTCAACGCGTCAGAGATATCCCTAAAAGCTACGAATACATTAAAGCAGTATGGCCTGAGTATTGCTTCCCTTCAGCTTGAGTTAGCTATTAATTCATTAACTGCCCCAAGAAACCCCGCTTAAGTCAAAGATTCTTTGGGTGTCTAAGAAACGCAAGTGCCAGATCCAGGTTCAACGAATGAGCGAACGCGAAGAGGCATGCCGTGTTTTTCAGCGAGGCGAATAGCCCTTGGAGCGATCACCCCACCTGAATCGCAAAGAGGCAAGGCTTGGGCATATGTCAGATGGGACAGAAGCTGGGCTCCTGGTGAAGTTTCTGGGTCAGCATCATAAATGCCTAACACATCTTTATAGAAAATAATTTCCTTGGCGTTTAGAGCCGCTCCAAGCGCAACGGCGCTGGTATCAGAGCCGCCTCGGCCAAGGGTTGTAATCTCCTTGTCTGCGCTAACGCCTTGGAAGCCGGCCACAATCACGACATTGCCCTCATCGAGGTGCTTTTGCACGCGAATGGGCCGTACTTCTAGGATATCAGCCTCACCGTGGCGAGTACAGGTGATCACCCCAGATTGGCTGCCAGTTAGGCTAATAGCCTTAACCGAACGCTTGTGAAGGGCCATGGCAAGAAGAGCCATGCTGATGCGCTCGCCAACAGAAATGAGCATGTCCTGCTCGCGTTTTGGTGGGTCTGGATGGACTGAATGAGCCATAGAAAGGAGCTGGTCTGTCATATCCCCCATCGCACTCACAACAACGATGAGATGCTCCGATTCCGCAGCATGTGCGGCCGTAATATCGGCCACCCGCTCAATCTGCTCGATGTTAGCTAGAGCCGCTCCGCCAAATTTCAAAACATAGGTTGTCATAGATCCTATTGTGTCCGAAATACTAATTTAGCGGAAGTCTTGCAATATTGAGAGGGTTGTGGTAGTCTGGTTTCATTAAAGTCTAAATTTATAGGAAACCAAAAACATGTCAAACAAGCAAACCCAATACAGCTGGAGCTCAAGCAAAGTCATCGACGATATCGAATTCGATGAAAAAGATGCTGAGCTATTCAAAAAACTTATAGGATCTGGAGAGCCAGACGACGAAGCCGAAGGCGCTTCAATGATTCCGGGGAATATCTTTACCGGTGAAATCGTTGAAGTCACAAAAGATTTTGTTGTCGTAGATGTAGGTCTAAAATCAGAAGGTCTTATCCCAGCAAGCGAATTTGATCCAAGCGAGATCCAATTGGGCGAAAAAATCGAGGTCTTCCTTGATCAAACTGAAGGATCTGATGGCCAGATCGTCCTATCTAGGGAAAAAGCTCGCCGTCAACGTCAATGGCAACATATCCTACAAAACTGCGTTGAGGGCTCTATCGTCCGCGGCAAAGTGACTAGAAAAGTCAAAGGTGGTTTGATGGTGGACATGGGCATGGAGGCGTTCCTGCCTGGCTCGCAAATCGATAACAAACGCATCAAAAATATCGACGAATTCATCGGTGGCGAGTACGACTTTGTCATCTTAAAGATCAACGAAGAGCGCAAAAACATCGTCGTTTCAAGACGTGAATTGCTTGAAAAAGAGCGCATTTCTAAGAAAGCCGAACTCCTTGAGACAATCAATGAGGGCGATTTACGCATTGGTGTTGTTAAAAACATCACAGACTTCGGTGTCTTCTTAGACCTAGATGGCGTCGACGGCCTCTTACACATCACCGATATGACTTGGAAGCGCATCAAGCACCCATCAGAAATGGTCCAAGTTGGGGACGAAATTGAAGTCATCATCTTAAATGTCGACCGCGAAAAAGGGCGTGTTGCCTTAGGTCATAAACAGAAAGAAAACAACCCATGGGAAGAAATTGAAGAGCGCTTCCCGATTGGAACTCGCGTTAAAGGCAAAATTGTTAGCCTTGTTCCTTACGGCGCATTCATCGAAATCGAGCCTGGTATTGAAGGCTTGATCCACGTATCAGAAATGTCTTGGGTTAAAAACGTCACAGATCCTGCAGAAGTCGTCCAAAAAGGTGACGAAGTTGAAGCGATTGTCCTCAGCATTCAAAAAGAAGAGGGTCGTATTTCTCTAGGCATTAAGCAACTCGAGAAAAATCCATGGGAAGATGTCGAAGCTAAGTACACTCAAGGAAAAGTTGTTAAAGCTCAAGTTCGCAGCTTAACAAACTACGGAGCGTTCGTTGAACTCGAACCTGGCATTGATGGTCTTATCCACATCAGCGACATGAGCTGGACAAAGAAAATTTCTCACCCGTCTGAAGTGTTTCAGAAAGGCGATGAAGTTGAAGCTGTCGTGATCTCTGTTGACCGCGAAAGCCAAAAAATCACGTTGAGCGTTAAGCAACTTGCTGACAACCCATGGGAAAACATCGATAAAGTTCTGCCAGTTGGATCAGAAGTAAAGGCAAAAATCACAAAAACGACAGCCTTTGGCGCTTACGTCGAACTTGAAAACGGCATGGATGGTTTGATCCACGTTACTGAACTATCTGATAAGCCCTTCAATAAAGTTGAAGATGTTGTCAACGTCGGTGACGAGGTCACAGCTCGCGTTATCGAGGTCGATCCAGAGCATAAAAAAATCTCGCTTTCAATCAAATCACAGCTCGCAGGTGTCGATGACGATGAGATCGTCGTTGGCAAAAAGAAGAAAGCTACCAAGAAAAAAACTGATGAAAAAGATGAAGACGCCTAATGGACAGTAAAGATCTCATTGCAATCTTTGAATATCTTGAGCGCGAAAAGGGCATCAAGCGTGAGTTAATTGTGGAAGCAATCGAAGAAGCGCTGATGATCGCTGCTCGTAAAAGCGTTCAAAACGCGGGCAGCAGTATCACCGTATCAATTGATCCAAAAACTGGTGAAATTGAAGTGCTTTCTGAAAAAGAAGTTGTAGACACAGTTGTTAATCCTGAAGAGCAGATCAGTTTAGAAGACGCTAAAGAGCTTACAGCAGAGGCCGAAATCGGCCAAGTCTTACAAACTGTCATCACACCTTCAGATTTTGGCCGCGTAGCAGCTCAAGTAGCACGCCAGGTCATTACGCAGCGTCTACGCTCAGCAGAGCGCGATGTGATTTATGAAGAGTACCGCCACCGCGTGGGTGATATTGTTTCAGGCTTGATCAAGCGGATCGGCAAGGGATCCACACTTGTTGTAGATCTAGGAAAAGTTGAAGCTATCTTGCCTGGACGTTTTTATCCAAAGACAGAAAAGCACCATGTTGGTGAGCGCGTAACAGCGTTGATGCTAGAAGTTCGCGACACCGATATCGGAGGCGCTGAGGTTGTGCTGACACGCTCTCATCCTGAGTTTGTCAAAGAGCTCTTTATCCAAGAGGTGCCTGAGCTTTCTGATGGCACAATTGAAATCAACCGTATCGTTCGAGAAGCTGGCTACCGCACTAAAATGACAGTTACATCAAATAACCCAAGAGTTGATCCCGTCGGTTCTTGTGTCGGTGTTCGTGGCACGCGTGTTAAAAACATTATTCGCGAGCTCAACAACGAAAAGATTGACATCATCCCTTCAGCTGATGATCCAATCGTCTTGCTACAACGTGCAATTGATCCTGTAGACATCAAAAAAATACACGTTGATGAAGAAGAGGGCGTGGTATCTATCGTCGTTGCTGATGAAGATTACCCTACCATTCTTGGACGCAAAGGGATGAATATTCGCTTGATCGGTAACCTCATCGAGCGTGAGCTTGAAGTGCAGAAAATGTCTGAATACCAGAAGGCTTCTCGCATTGAGAGGCAACAACTAGCTCTATCGGAAAGCCCAGCGCTTAATCAGCCCCTTGTGCTAGATGGAATGAGTTCGTTTGCATTAGACACATTGATTGCAGCTGGCTATGCAACGCCTGCAGACCTTTTAAGAGCTGATCCGGTCGAAATTGCACAAAAAGCAGACCTTAGCCCTGAGATGGTTGAATCAATTCTAGAGCAAGTAGAAAAACGTCTGATAGAGAAGGCAGAGAAACAGTAAGTGGCAAAAAATCTAAAGCTAAAAATCAAAAACACTCAGCTGAGCGCTGCTCTAAAGCTTGGAGAGAAGCTGGACAAGAAAAAACCAGCCGCAAGCAAAACAAGTGCAAAGCCAAATGAACAAGAGAAAACAGCTCCGCCAAGTGCTGTTAGAAAGAAGCCTGTTGTCAAAATTAAGCAAAAGGAAGTTCCAAAAGAACCTGAAGTTGCAGAAGAGGTTGACCAACCAATCATTGATGAACCTGCTATAGAAGAGCAGGCGCCACCAGAGCCTGTAGTGGAAGAAAGACGCCAGCTACAAGTGATTGAAAAGGAGCCATCTCCCCTACCTAAAAAAACAACGCCTATAAAGCAGGCAGATGACGACAAACCCTCTTTCAAAGCGCCCCAAGACAAAAAGAAGCCAGCCCCACCTACAGCTAAACGTTTTGAAACAATGAGTTCATTTGACGCACGCGATCGCGCTGGGCTCCGTCTTGGTGAAGAGCGAAAATATGGCCCTCGCCGTCGAAAAGGTCCTAAGCAAAAAACCCACTCTCAGCCTGTTCTTCGTCCTACTGAGTTAAATGTTAAGCTGCCCATCAGCGTAAAAGACTTAGCTGCACAAATGAAGATAAAGGCTGCTGAAATTGTGAGTAAGCTGTTCAAGCAGGGCATGGCCGTCATGATTAACGATGAGCTGGATGATGAAACAACTGTTCAAATCATCGGCGAAGAGTTTGGCTGCGCTATCACAATTGATACTAGCGAAGAAGAGCGCCTGCGCATCACTGGAAAAACTATCCAAGAAGAAATCCAGACAACTGACCCCGACACACTAAAAGCTCGACCACCCGTCGTAGCTTTTATGGGGCACGTTGACCATGGAAAAACATCCCTTATCGATTCAATTCGCAAAAGCAATATTACGGCGAAAGAAGCTGGGGCTATTACTCAACACATCGGAGCCTTTCGCGCATTCACAAAACACGGTGAAGTTACGATCTTAGATACTCCTGGCCATGAAGCCTTTACAGAAATGCGTCAGCGTGGAGCTGATGTCACTGACCTAGTGATCCTTGTTGTAGCTGGCGATGAAGGCATGAAGCCTCAGACTGATGAAGCCCTTTCTCAAGCCCAAGAAGCAGGCGTACCTGTGGTTGTCGCTATTAATAAATGTGATAAACCAGACTTCAACGCTGATAACGTGTATCGCCAACTCTCTGATAGGAACCTTCTTCCTGAAGCGTGGGGTGGTCAAACACTCACCGTCAACTGTTCTGCAACAACTGGTGAAGGGATTGATCAACTTTTAGAAATGGTACTGCTGCAAGCAGAAATGCTGGAGCTAAACGCTGAGCCGACTGCTAGAGCACGAGGATCTATCTTAGAATCAGAGCTCTCACGTGGTTTTGGACCTGTTGCAACCGTTCTAGTTCAAAATGGAATGCTTAAAAAAGGCGATGCTCTGGTTATCGACCACTTTTATGGTCGCGTAAAAACCATGCATGACGAGCATCAAAAATCCATTGATCAAGCTGGCCCATCTGTCCCAGTCAAAATCACTGGACTATCGGGCGTCCCAGAAGCTGGAGCAGAGTTTATTGTAGTTGAAAATGAAAAAGAAGCGCGCAAGCTCAGTGAAGAACGTGTTGCAGGCTTTGAGCGTAAAGCGCTACAAAAGAGAACAACAGCTGGCTTTGAAGAATTAATGAAACGCAAGCAACAGCTCCAAGAGAAAAAGGTCTTCCCAATTGTTCTGCGTACAGATGTCCAAGGATCATTAGAAGCCGTTAAAAATAGCCTGAAAAAAATTCCACAGTCGAAAATTGAGCTCAATATCATTTCTGAAGGCATTGGCCAAATTTCAGAATCTGATGTCGAGCTAGCTGCTGCTTCAAACGCTGTTATCATTGGTTTCCACACTCAAGTTGAAAGCCATGCAGAACCACAAATCAAAAATAACAAATTGGAAGTCAAGCTCTATGACATCATTTACCACCTAGTTGACGGAGTCAAAGAGATGATGGTCAATCAGCTTGATAAAGTATCAGAAGAAAAAGAAGTTGGTGAAGCAGAGGTTAGAGCAACCTTTAAATCCTCACAACATGGAATCATCGCAGGTTGCCAAGTAACAGATGGCATTATCAAACGCAACCATAACATCAAACAAATACGCGATGACAGCATTATCTGGGAAGGCTCTATAGCATCGCTTAAACGCGTCAATGAAGATGTTAAAGAAGTTTCAAAAGGATTTGAGTGCGGCATTCTGCTAAAAGGACAAACCGATATTGCAGCTGGCGATATTCTGAAAAGTTTTGAAACAACTTATCACACTCAAACATTGGAATAGAACGTGGAATCCAAACGCATCAAGAGAATCAACTCTCTTCTCAAAGAAGTCATTTCTGAGGTCATCCGAAGAGATGTGCAAAATCCACATATATCTCAATTTCTCACAATAACAGGTGTTGATGTTGCAAAAGACCTTCACCATGCAATTGTTCACGTCAGTGTTATGGGGCCTGATTTAGAAAAAAACCAAACCATAGAAGCCCTTAATAATTCAGCTGGTTACATCTCATCACTCGCATCAAAGCAAGTTGTTTTACGTTTCTTTCCTTCCCTGAAATTTAAGCTCGACACATCACTCGATGAACATATGCGTATTGAAGAGCTCATCCAAGACATCCAGCAGAAGCGCGATGAACAACAATCCTCTTAAAACTCAGGGAATTCTCCTGATTGACAAGCCCGCAGGAAAAACCTCATTCCATCTTGTAGCCGTATTAAGAAAACTATTAGGCGTCCAAAAAATTGGACATGCAGGCACCCTCGACCCATTTGCAACCGGTGTCATGGTTATGCTGATTGGCAAACCTTACACCAGCATGGCAGAAAAGCTCCAATGCCAGGACAAAGCCTATCGAGCGACAGCGCACCTAGGCATTGAGACAGACTCCTATGACATTGATGGCAATACCGTCTCACAATCTGATCACATCCCCACACTTTCTGAAATTGAGCAAGCGCTTCAAAGCTTCCAAGGAACCATTGACCAACTCCCCCCTATGTTCTCTGCAAAAAAACAAGAAGGGAAGAAACTCTATGAACTCGCTCGCGCAGGCATAACGGTGGAACGCCAGCCAAAACGCGTGACTGTTAAAACAACGCTTGTAGAATACAACTACCCCAATCTTGTTCTTGATATCGAGTGCAGCAAAGGTACCTACATCCGCTCCATTGCTCAAGATCTTGGAAAAATCTTAGGTTGCGGAGCTCACCTTTCCAAACTTATCCGCACACGCTCAGGTCCTTTTTCACTCGATGAATGCATCTCTCTGCCCGCTAAGGGCTCTGATGTAAACCTCTCGGATCATTTGCGATGCTCGTTGTAAATTCCTTCGATGAGATTCCCAAAATGCCACCTCCAATTGCCGTTACAATCGGCTCATTTGATGGGCTTCACCTCGGTCACCGCGCTATTTTTAAGCGCCTGCGCGCGCTTGCCCCCTCTGGTACAACGGCTGTCGTCACCTTTTCCAACCACCCTTCTGAAGTCTTGTCCCCAAGCAATCCCACAAAGCTAATCTACACACCCGAAAAGAAACTAAAAATTTTAAATACACTTGATATCGACCTCTGCGTGCTTCTCAAATTTACAAAAGAAACAGCCTCCAACACCTACGACCAATTTTTGCTTGCCCTCAGGGAAAATCTGCCTTTTGACCACCTAGTCCTCGGTTATAACGCAGTCCTTGGAAAAGGCCGCACTGGCACACCACAAGCCCTGCAGGATTTTGCGCATCAGCATGGCTTTGAGCTCGAGTACTTGCCAGCTATTAAAATCGATGGCGAGCCCGTTTCCAGCGGCCGCATCCGCAAGCTCCTTGCAGAGGGTAAAACCGAAGAAGCTGAAAGACTTCTAAATCCAAACTCATAATCGTCAATTTTATTTTTATAATTGATTTTAAATTCAGGGCTTTCTATAATGGCTTTATCATTTAATTAAAAAAGAGGCTCTATGCCAACAATCACACCTGATGTCACATATTCGAACAATAGATCTACAGGGAGCGCCTCTTATAATGATGAATCCTCTTGTTCTTACTCTTG
>JACKPQ010000010.1 GCA_024233435.1 Chlamydiales bacterium | reverse complement strand
GTAGTACAGCTCATTCAATACGTCGCTAAAACATTTTTTAAAACTTTAGGCACTTGCCTGAGGTGGACAGTAGTTCCTTTTAGAAAACACATCCTGGTGCCAATTTTCGATTTTTGTTTTGACCTCATTTATGGTAGTATCAGCGGTTTCTTTGGAGAAACTCCAAGAGGTCGTAGCAAGCCTCAAACTGAAGATAAACGTTCAAACACAAACTCAGCTTAAAAAACGTCACGACCAATAATCGTGGGACCAATTTCTAAATCAATGAAACACTGTGCCCCTCCATGCTTTGCGAGTCTTATCGCAAATGCGCTATGAATAAGCAAAAAAAATGTAGAAGATTTCCCTAAATTACCTAAAAATGGGTGATATAAACCCAAAGCTAAGGTTACTATGGTGAATGTTAAGGAAATTCGTTATATGCACCGTTTACTAAAATCACTAAGACTTGGTCTCGTCCTTTCCATTTCTTTCTTTGACTATCTAGCCTTTGCCATCATCATTCCACATACATACTCTCTAATTCTTTCTGGCCCTGACAGTCTGCTAAGCGCTGGCACTTCAGATCCTAGCCGCTATATCACGCTTGGGGCGCTTCTTGCCACCTACCCGCTCATGCAAGCCCTTGGCAACCCCATCCTTGGAGCCATCGCTGACGCTATCTCTCGTAAACGCGTCCTTCTCATCAGCTTTATCGGCAATTTCATCGGTTATGCCCTTTCTGCCTACGCCATCTACTCCCACAACATTTTCTATCTTTTCCTAGGTAATGGTTTAGCCGGTCTCACAGGTGGAAATATCTCAACCATCAATGCTGTCATTGCAGACCTTTCAGAAAACCGGCAAAAAGCCCGTCGGTTCTCTTACTCGATTATGACCTTTGGACTCGCCTTCATCGTCGGGCCCTTTATTTCGGGTCAGCTCTCCGCCCACATGCCCCTGATTACCATTTATGCTCTCTCTGCCAGCATCTCAATTTTTAACTTTTTACTGCTTGGACTGCTCTTTCACGACCTGCCCAAGGGTCTTGGTTTGCAACGCCTCAAACCCCATTTTATTGGCAAAGACCTACGTGAAGTTTTCCAGTCCGCTGGATCTTTAAAACAACTATTTCTCGCTGTCTTTTCCCTTTACCTGGGTTGGTATTTCTTCATTAAATTCTTCCGCGTTCTACTTCTAGATCGCCTGCATTACTCCCTTGAGCAGTATTGCAATATCCTCTCTTACTTTGGCATCTGCTGCCTCATCGCTCAAGGTCTTTATTCCCTCTACTGCAGCCGCCTGCGGGAAGAGTCCATTCTAAAAATCATAGCTCCCCTCCTTGCTCTCTCCATCCTTTCTCTTGCTTTCATCTCTAGCCTTTGGACTGTCCTCACAGCTGTTACTCTCTTTTCCATCTGCTACGCCATCCTCTGCCCCACACTCACCTACATTGTTTCCGAAGCTGGCCACGCTCTTGCCCAAGGGCGAATCATGGGCCTTTTCCAAGCCGTTCATGCCTTAGCGCAAGTCTTTGGCCCAGCGCTTGCTGGATTTTCCATGGCCGCGCATCCCATGGCACCCATCTTTATTAGTTGCGTTCTCATCCTCAGCGGCAGCTGGATCTTTTCCAAAACAGCAGCTCCCCAACCCACTTAATATCAATAAATTGCGTCAGATTTCGAAAAATAGCCACAAAGTGGTTGAAATTTGACCACTTTGTGGCTTCAAAGCATCATCCTCTATCTAAGCGACCAGGTCCTCCCCTTTGGACCAGATATGTATGCAATCCCGATTTCAAACCTTTGGCAATGAAAAAAATGGCTGACTGTGATAGACTTGTGGAATGGCTGATTTAGAATGTGGAATTGTTGGTCTTCCCAATGTAGGAAAGTCAACGCTATTTAATGCCCTGACAAAAAAGGGCATCCCAAGCGAAAACTACCCCTTCTGCACAATTGATCCCCACGTTGGCATCGTTGAAGTGCCCGATCCGCGCCTGAATAAACTGCACGAGATGACAAAAAGCAAAAAGATCATCTTTCCCACAATGACATTCATTGATATCGCAGGCCTTGTTAAGGGCGCTGCATCAGGAGAGGGCCTTGGCAATAAATTTCTATCTAATATCCGTGAAACTCACGCTATCATTCACGTTGTGCGCTGCTTTGAAAATGAAGATGTCATCCACGTTGAAGGACGCATCGACCCTATCGATGATATCCAGACCATCGAGCTGGAGCTCATCCTTGCTGACCTGCAAATGTGTGAAAATGCGCTTGTCAAATTAGAAAAACAGGCAAAGGGTAAAAAAGGGCTTGAGCCGAGCCTCGACGCCTTGCGCTTTGTTCGCGATCAACTAAACGAAAATCTTCCTGTGCGCCGCATCCAACTTTCTGATGAGCAAAAAGATGTCCTAAAAATCTACAATTTTCTTACGGCCAAACCTGTTATCTACCTCACCAACGTCGATGAAGCCTCTTTGCCAAGCATGGAAAACGACTATGTGAAAAAAGTAAGAGCCTACGCTGAAAAAGAGGGCTCGAGCGTTATCCCTATTTGCGCTCAACTTGAGCAAGAATTGGCATCTCTCTCGAATGAAGAAGCCATGGAATATTTGCAATCGCTGGGCCTTCAAGAAACTGGCCTTGCTAGATTGATTCGCGCATCATATGAGCTACTCGGCTTGATGACTTTCTTTACATCAGGCGAGCAAGAAACGCGCGGCTGGACGATCCCCAAAAACACCAAAGCTCCAGAAGCCGCCGGTAAAATCCACACCGATATCCAAAAAGGATTTATCCGCGCTGAAACGATCGGCTACAATGACTTTATCAAATGTGGCTCTAGACCTGCTGCGAAAGAAGCTGGCCTCGCGCGCATCGAAGGTAAAGAGTACATTGTAAAAGATGGCGACGTCATCCTTTTCTTCCATAATCAATAATAGCCCGACTTGAGCTCTATTTCGCCAGAAGGGGTCAAGATACAAGCGGAGCGACAAGCTAAGGTGGCAAAATAGAGCTCAAGTCGGGCTAATGTTTTTTGTCTTGAAATGGAATGTTTTTAGGGATATTCTGGACGTAGGATGGCTGAAAAAACCGAAAAAGCGACCCCAAAAAAAATGCGCGATGCGCGTAAAAAGGGGCAAGTTGCAAAATCTCAAGATTTCCCCTCGGCATTTACCTTTGTCGTATCAATTGCTACTGCGCTAATCATGGCCCGATTTTTGTATACACAACTTGCCGGTTATATGGTTGCAATGTTTCGTTCCATCTCTGGAACCACCGACATGGAACAAAAAGCTGGCGGCTATATCTGGTCTGCTATCGAAGTCATCATGAACTCTTCTTTGCCATTGATGATCATTGTCACAAGTGTTGGTTTGCTCGTTGGATTTTTGGTCGTTGGCCCCATGTTTTCTTTGCAAGCAATGAAACTGGATATTAAACGCCTGAATCCGATCACAGGCATTAAAAATAAATTTAAATTAAAAACGCTTTTTGAACTTCTCAAGTCTATTTTAAAGATTGCTATTTCTCTGATTTTAATTTATTCGGTCATGAAAAACAGCCTCTCCCAAATCATTGCCACCGCTGGCATCCCCATTGTCAATAGCCTTGAAGTTTTCTATGATTTTTTAGTCAGCGTGATCATCCGAGTTGGAATCTTTTTTATGGCCGTTGCTGTTTTTGACCTTATTTTCCAAAAAAAGCAGTTCGCCAAAGAAATGAAAATGGAAAAATTCGAAATCAAGCAAGAGTACAAAGACACAGAAGGTAATCCCGAAATTAAAGGAAGGCGCCGTGAAATTGCACGCGAAGTGGCCTATCAAGAAGGTCCTCGCGCTGTAAAAAGAGCACGCGCAGTTGTTACAAACCCCATTCACATCGCCATCGCACTCGAATACGATCCCAAAGATATGCCTGCCCCAAAAATCGTGACGATGGGAAAAGGCGATATGGCCAACAAAATCACAGAGTACGCCGTTATCTTCGAGGTCCCCATTTTTCGGAATCCTCTCCTTGCGCAAACACTTTGGAACGATGGCAATTACGGCCAATTTATTCCGCAAGATGACGATGTCTACACGGCTGTTGCCGAAATTATGAAGTGGGTTGGAGCACTGGAAACAAAAGAAAAAGAATACGTCGAAATATTGGAGCAATCATGACACTACAACAACGACTTGCACGCGGGCTGGGAGGCAATCGCATTTTAAAACTGATCTCACAGTCAACCGATGTGATTTTAGCCTTCTTCGTCATCACTATCATCATGGTGATCATCATCCCGATCTCTCCACATGTCATCGACACCCTGGTTGCCATTAATTTGACCGTTTCTATCGGTATTTTGATGGTTGCCCTCTACATTGCAAGAGCCACACAGCTATCGATCTTTCCCTCTATTTTGCTCATCACTACTCTCTTTCGATTGGGAATTGAAATTTCAGCTACAAGGCAAATTCTGCTTCACGCTGATGCCGGTGAGATCATCGAAACCTTTGGCCAATACGTCGTTGGGGGTAGCTTCATTGTCGGTGGTGTGATTTTCTTAATCATCACCATCGTCCAGTTTATCGTTGTAACCAAGGGTGCTGAGCGCGTTGCAGAGGTCGCAGCTAGATTCAGCTTGGATGCGATGCCAGGTAAGCAGATGAGCATTGACGCCGACTTGCGCTCTGGCGTGATCGATTCAAATACAGCTAGAGAGCTACGTCTTGCTCTTCAAAAAGAGAGCCAGCTCTACGGAGCTATGGACGGTGCGATGAAATTCGTTAAAGGAGATGTTATCGCAGGGATTGTAATCGCTGCTATTAACATCATCGGCGGCTTGATCATTGGAATCACCGTGCACGGAATGACAGCGCTACAGTCAGCCCAAATCTACACACTCCTTTCCATTGGTACAGGCCTTGTTTCACAAATCCCTTCGCTTCTTATTTCTCTCTCAGCAGGTATCGTCACAACACGCGTTTCAAGCGAGAAAAAAGATGCTAATCTCGGCAGAGATATTACAGAGCAACTTTTTGCACAGCCCAAAGCCCTATTCCTTGCCAGTATGGTGATGGTCGTTCTAGGCCTAATCCCAGGATTTCCAACAACCCTTTTTATGATCTTAGCCGTCATTATCGGTGGAATCAGCGGGCGGCGCTGGTATAAACAATACAAAACGGCTAAACGCGCCATGGCATCTGGCGGATCTATGGAAACCGATGTTGAAGGCCACTCTGTTGTTCGCGGGGGCACTGATGACTATGCTTTAACTCTCCCCGTGATCCTAGAAACAGGGAAATACCTCTCAGATCAAATCCGCAAAGACAAGTCTGGCACAGCCTTTGTGGAACAGATGATCCCTAAAATGCGAGCAGCACTCTACCAAGATCTGGGCGTGCGCTTTCCAGGTGTACACGTTCGGACAGAAGCTCCCGAGCTCGAAGATGATGAGTATGCAATCTACCTCAATGAAGTCCCCATCGTGCGCGGCAAAGTCTTAAAAAACTACCTGCTCACAAACGAAACAGAAGAAAATTTGCGTCGTTACAACCTTCCATATACCACCTCAAAAAACGCCATCGGCTCAGCCTCACTGTGGGTCGAGACCAAGTACGAGGCTATCTTGAAAAAAAGCGGCATGAAATACTGGAATCCATTAGAAGTAATGATCCTCCACCTTTCTTACTTCTTCCGCCACAATGCAGGAGAATTCCTTGGCATTCAAGAAGTGCGCGGCATCCTAGAATTCGTCGAAAAATCCTACCCAGACTTAAGCAAAGAAGTCACCCGCCTTGTGCCCCTACAAAAGCTTACAGAAATTTTCAGGCGTCTTGTGCAGGAACAAGTTTCAATCAAAGACCTGCGCACAATCATGGAAGCGCTCAGCGAGTGGGCACAATCAGAGAAAGATACCGTCTTACTTACCGAGTATGTCCGCTCATCTTTAAAACGCTACATCAGCTACAAATACTCTTTAGGCCAATCCGTTCTCTCCGTTTATATGCTCGACCCAGAAATCGAGGATATGGTACGGGGCGCCATCAAGCAGACCTCTGCAGGCTCATACCTTGCCCTAGACCCCGATTCCGTCCAATTGATCATGTCCTCCATGCGATCCATGATTACCCCTACACCACCAGAAGGACAGCCGCCAGTTGTCATCACCAATATGGACGTGCGCCGCTTTGTGCGCAAGCTTATCGAAGCCGAGTATCCTGAACTCGCAGTCGTCTCATACCAAGAGATCGTTCCAGAAATCCGCATCCAACCGTTAGGACGCATCCAGTTGAGGTAATCCATGGGCGAGCACATCTCACCGATTGAAAACGCGCCTGAATCTTCAGCAGTGCAGCGTGCCCAAGTAGCAAAAAAAGCTGGCCTCGCAAAAGAGATCCGCCAACAAGCTTCTAAAGCCCTCTTCGAAAATTGGGCAGAGCACAGCGCTTTTAATCCCCTTGCCCAGCAAAAACAATTTAAAACACTCAAAGAGAGAGAGACAAAGCCCACGGCAGAAACCTCCAAGCCAGAGGCAAAACCCGAAGCGAAGACTGATAGTAACAAAGCAGAAAACGTCGCTAAATTCTATCAGCAACGCAATGCAGAGCTGAGCGCTCGCTCGCTTATGACCTTAAATGCTCAAGTCCAAAACGCAGTCACCGTTCACGAAGTGATCGAGCGTACCTACGAACTCTTTTCTGACCCAGCTCTTGCTGATGAGGCCCTTGACTACCTCCTTGAAACCCTTCCCCCAGGCTCCCGCGCCCACGAGCGCGCCAAAGAGGCCAAAGCACGCCTCAATCAATTACGTGGCCGCGAAGTTAGATCCGGGCGCAACATGGGCGACATCGCTCGCGCCCATACAGAACTTGCAAACCCGACTGCGCTGCGAGATCTTTACCGCGACATCACTGGCAATCCCCGCGATGCCACAACCCTTTTTGAAGAGCTCATCCAAAAATTCAACTTCAACAAAATGAAAGAAGCCATCGATTTCATCCTCAAAGCCCTCCGCTCAGACCTCACAGCAAAAGGCTCCTCGATTAGCCATGGCGAGCTCAAAAGCCTCATAGATGAAGCCCGCAACATGCAAGCCATTCTCGGCGTCTACAGCTTTTTTCTCGGTCGCAGCAACCTCGTTGTCAAAGAGTTTATAAAAAACAACATGTCCATCAATCCCAAACTCCACTTTGAGTCCCTTGCAAAACAACTTGTGCGCCTTCTAAAAGAGCCCTATCCCTCACCCACCAAAGTCTTTGCCCTATCCAATGCCCTTGGCATTCGCAATGACATCATTGCACAGATCATCATCTTCACACAATTTCGCGATGCCATGCGTGGCGTCTCCCCCCGCCTTTTTAAAAACGAAAAACACCGCCAAGACATGCTTATGACCCTTATTGAAGCCTTAGCCGAGCTTGAAGATGCATTAGATGAGGAAGAAGAATGAACTACATCGGTTTTGCAGATATGGTCGACCAGCTCTCAAAAGCCCTCGAAGTTGATCTCATCCCTGATGCAAATGGCGCTTTACAAATCATCGTCGACGAAACTATCGCCATACAAATCGAGCCCGATGAAACAGACGAGCGAATCCTGCTTGGGTCCTCTCTTTACGAGCTCCCTCCAGGCAAGTATCGCGCTGACGTTTTAAAAAACGCCCTCATCCACAATGGCCTTGCCCAGCCACCCCTAGAAACCCTGTGCTACATCGAGCAAAAAGGAACCCTTGCTCTCTTCAGATACTTACCTACCAAGCACCTTACCGTCACAAAACTTCTCCTGGCCCTCTCAAGTTTCATCACCACAGCCTCCGAGTGGATCCAAGCCTTAGAGAGCGGCCATAGCGCCCCCGTCAAAACCTACCTTGCCAAAGACGCCAAGCCTTCCCCCTTCGACCTTAAATGATCCACTCGCGTTAAATAAGCTGAGCTTGTAATTGACGTTTTAGGAACAGACTCCCGAATTGTCCTATACCTTAGAGAGATTCGCGCCATTGTTGGATGATTTTTATGAAACTACCTGTCCCCGGCTTTGGCTCTTCTGAAAGCTGCCCATTATCATGTAGCTCAAAAAGACCAAAAGCCTCAGGCCGCATGCCATAATCCCACTCGAAGACATGAGGTAGCGACCAGCAGTAATACCCCAATAAGTTCTCCTTCCCTATGATTTCCCGAGCTTGCTCTACGGAGTACAAGGCCCTCAACATATAACGGGAGCGTTGGTTTACATCATGTGTCGAAATACCATTTTCGGTAATAATAACAGGAGCACCATACGCTTGATGGGTTCTAATGATTGCTTCATAAATGCCTTCTGGGTCTTCTCTCATTTGCATTTGCGTATTGGTCATCGGCTCATAGATAAAACTGCTTCCTGAAAATGCAATAACTGGCCGAGTGTAATATTGCAAACCAACAAAGTCTGTTTTAACATCAATCTCATCTTGCAAATCTTCATGAATATTACAAAGTGTTGGAATATGGACTGAAAAAGTTCCTTTGGTTTTAAAAAAGTTAAGAGAAGCCAGATTTGTTAATTTTGTTAATGAACGCGTGAGAGGCTTTACCAAAAGATTCGATGGTATAAACTTCAGGTACTGGTGCACGATGCCAACGCGCACATCCGAGCAATGATTTTTCATTTGTTGATAAGCTTGGCAATGAGCAATAAGCATGTGCTTTAAAAAATGAGCTGCTTGTTCAAACTTCCATCTCTTTCCAGGCGAATAAACTCCCATAATATAGCGTTGAAAGCCTTCGATATTTGGTTCATTGATGGTACAAAACAAATCAACAAGAGGCTTCTCACCGTAAGAGCGCGTTAAAGCTTTATATGCGCGTACAGCGAAATAAACATAATGATCAATATTTTCTCTTTTTTCAAAACTCCCTAAATCATGAAACCACTGAGGCTCTGAAAAGTGATGCAATGTGACCATAGGATCAATGCCCTCTTCTCGCAAATGCTTGCAAAGCTCGATATAAACATCTAAAGCACTATCATTCCATAAGCCTTGCGCAGGCTGAATCTGACTCCACTCGATCGAAAAACGGTAAGAGTTTACACCAAGCTTCTTCAACCGACGAATGATTTGATTGCGTCCTTCTTTTGTCTGATATAGCTCATAAAAATTAGCCCCGCGTCCAGAGCGCCTCTCTTCAGGTAAAATGGATTTTTCCCATTCAGCCCATTGTGAGTGAGGACAGTGATACAAACCCGAGTCTTGATATGTGCATGTCGATACACCAAATTTAAAATCAGGTTCACCATGACCTAGCTTCACATGATTTTCGCTTAATTCAATTTCATTCCACTTTCTTGAATCAAAAAGGATTTCAGAAAACTCAATCCCAAGCACCTTGGTACTTGCAACAAGAATAAACGCTATAAGACAACGGCCCATTTTACCTCTTTGTTAACATTAGCTAGGGGGGAAAGTACCACATCAAAAAAATTGATGTCAAAAACACTTTTTTATATGCAGTGCCGATTGGCTATTGATACCTTTGTCAAGCGCTTTAGTTTCCTTTCAAACTTGCATGAAATTTCTTTAAAAGCTGAGCAAAATGTGCTATCAAGGACTCCTAACGAGGTTGTCATGAAAAATCTGCTTCTTGCTGTGTGTCTTAGCTTTGCTCTTTTTGGTCAGGAAAATTGCATTCAGGGAACGCCCTCACATGTTACTGCTCGCTACCGCGGACCAGAAGGAGTTGGTTACAGCCAGGGCTACACCACGCTCGAAGGGTTTATTACTCCAAACTGGCAACGGACATTTCAGCCTTTTTTAGATATACGCGGCCACATGTTTGACAATGGGCGTCCAGCTTTAAACGCTGGACTTGGGTCGCGCTGGAATATTTTTGGCAACTGGGCACTGGGCGTTAACTTCTTCTATGATTTTCGTGATGCCAAGCGTTTGCACGTTCACCAACTAGGCCCAGGTTTAGAGCTTCTTAGTCCCTACATTGACTTTCGCATCAATGGATATATTCCTGTAGGAACAACTCAGAGGCTAAAAAATTTCACTTTCTCTCATTTTACAGGTGTTGGAAGTAGCCTGGTTGCCACACGCCAATACACAGCCGCTCTGCCCTGCCTTGCTGGCGAAGTTGGCCTTCCCCTCGGCCCTTTCCTCGATCCCTATTTGTCCGTTGGTCCCTATTACCTTTATCAGCAAACGCAATCTGGCGTCTCTGCTGGGGGTGTTTGGGGTGGATTGGGTCGATTG
>JACKPQ010000009.1 GCA_024233435.1 Chlamydiales bacterium | reverse complement strand
AAAATTAACAGCAATCTTAATGATTCCAAAGATCGAGATATTTACACATGAGATCATGGCGCTTTTTCTCATCTGCGATGCCAGCGATGTCGTGTGTGACCTCTTTTAGAAGGGCCTTTTTTAGGGTTTTTCCCATGGCGTGATTAAGGTCACCGAGAAGAGCCGCTGGGGCCACAATGGCAAACTCTTCGAACTGATGGTTAGAATGGGCAAGCTCTAATGCTTCAACGATCTGCCTTGCAAACACCTCGCGCTCATGCGTATGCGCATCGTGATGATTTTCCATAGCGTGGCGCTGGCCACCTACGCGATCATTCATATGTCCAGGGCGATCTGTATCGATGGCTCGATTACGAGCGCGTGACTTATCGTGCTTAAAATTTTGCACCTGCAAGATTTTTTTTCCAACCCCTTCCACCTCAACGATCTCTGCGCGACTACTATCAGCAATCAATACCCACATTTTCTTCATAAAACCCTCTTTGGTGTGATCTTATCAACAGGAGTTTTATAGCACAATCAAATTTATTTTTCAGAATTGGTATAACTTGTGATAGTGTGAAAAAATGAAGACATTACTATCAATACTTGCACTTGCCCTCCTCTATGCATGCGCGCCCTCATCGGTTGTTCCAATCGATGCCAATCCTTTTGTGCACCTCACTGGCATGGCACCTGATTTACAAATCACAGATCAAAAAGAGCTCTCGATTGTCACTTGGAATGTTTTAGGGCTGCCTGATTTTCTTGTTGCAACAAAACCCTGGAAAGATCGCGTCGATGGCATGGCAAAATTGCTCCTTGAGATCGATGCCGACCTCATTATCTTGCAAGAGGTCTTTGAACCTGAGCTTGCCAAAAGCCTCTTTGAAAGATTAAAAGGACACTATGCTCATGCTTATTTACACCTCAATACCAATCTTTTCGCCTTTTCATCTGGGCTAGCCATATTTAGCAAACCTCCTATTAGCAACTTCCGTTTTACACCCCACCCCAACCTGCTCTGCGCAGAAAAATGGCTCTCTCTTGGCACTGCAGATTTTTGTCTGCTCAACCACGATCAAAAAGTCACTGTCCACATTGCTGCAGGACATTTTCAAGGCTCTTCACGTTATAGCTGGCGGCAAGACATTACAGATGGGGGTCAACTCCTGACCTACGCAGAAGCCCGCCAAGAGCAAAGTAAAGCTGCCATTGAGCTTGGCGCCTATTTACCAGCCACCGTTCCACGCTATTTATGCGGAGACTTAAATGTCGACAGGTGCGATGCAGAATACAACCAATCTGTTCTCAACCCACTCGTTGCTCCAATCCACGATCCTATGCCAAAAGAGATGAGGCAGATTGCAACATCAACCACATTCTTTAAGCATTACGACATGCTGTGGAAAACACATCCGACACTTTCTGCAAGCGAGCTTTTAAGTGTTGCAAACGCTTTGCACTCATTTAAAAAGCTGCTAGCTCCACAATTCGAAGCAGACTTTTGGAAAAGCTCCGTTAGCAATGTTAATCTTGAGCAAATGCAAGAGCAATTAGAGAATTTGAAAAAGCATATTGATCTATCAAACACTGCTAATCAACTTGCCTGGAACCACTTTGTTTCACAATCTCTCGATGCCTTTGAAGCAGAAATAAACGCGATTAAAAGCTCAAACAGCACAGGACAAGTGAACCTTAATGAAATCATTGAAGTCCACGCTCTCCCATTTGATGAAGCCCTTGATTATATCCTAGGCATAGGGAAAGCTGCCCACATCAGTGAAATCAAAATCTTATCGGGATATAGCATTGAGCATCCAGATGAGGCTCTTTCAGACCATCACCCCATCTACGCAAAAATCGGAATTTAAACTCGGGCGTACCCGAGTTTTATTACTGTTCATCTGTTCTGTGTGGACGGTAAAAAACACCAAGAACAAAACCATAAACAACGTGATTGATCAACACCCAGAGCCATGCTGGCAAGCTTGCTTTTTTCGCAGGCGCGCAAGGATTCATTTGGTGCTCATGCGGTGGAGAATATGCGTTTTGCTTATAATACGGGGATGAACCGTAATCATCTTGCTCAGGATACTGAGGTGGATTGGGCTGATTAGGCGCCTGATCGTTATCTGATTCCTCGTCATCTTCCGTTTCGTCTTCATCCTGATCGTATGGATACTGCTTTTGTTGCTGATCTTGATCACCGTTAGGATGCTGCGGATAACAAGGGTGCTCTGGATCTTGTGGATAGCATCCCTGATAGCCATATTGTGCATAGACCTTTGCTGTTCCCATCGGATGGCACTGACCACCCCATTTATGCAATTTTCCCATGAACATTGGCGTAAAAATTAAGGCGATGACACCGATGGCAATCCCATAAAGCGATCCCGATAAAAACCCGGGCAATTTATTTAGGATCGGCTGAACAATCAAAGCAAAAATAAGTCCATAAAATAGACCTACGCCAAGATGGATAAGTCCTCCGATGATATACGCCATCGAGCCTGTTTTGCCCATAGCCATACCAAGCAATTTAGTGATATTCATGTCAAAGAATGCCATGAAAATCGTCATGACAACTGTTGCGACAAACCCTGCAACAATTGCAGATTTAAAATTGAAACGTTTCATTTATTTCCTCCTGTTGTATTGGTATATAAATGAATAGAGGGCGCAAAGCAAAAGATTTTTTGATGCAACGTATTATTCTCATTCTTTCTTCATTTGCTCTCATCACACTCGCCTTGATGCGCTTTCCCCGCTCACCTCACGTTTTACCTCCAGTGCATCTAGACCTTCCAAAGCTGTCCACACCTACACCTGAAAGCAATATTTTCGATCCAACAAGTGGCGCACTCTATTTTTATCACTCCCATCGAGAAAATGAACAAGGCCACTTTCACACCTTTTTAAGCGATGCAGATCAAAGTGTGCATCATCATCTCATCGCCCTAGCAATCGATGCAAGCGGAAAGCCCGTTGCTCTATTTACAACCAACGATTGGGTCACAGGTGAAGAAATGCTCCCCTACTCCAAGCTTATTGAGCGCATCGATAACTTTGTTTTTTTAGACGACAACGCAACCAGCCACTATCTGCAAACACTTTTAAAGATGCTCGCGCCTCAAGTGCAAGAGCTGCTAAAAGCACGTGATGAAATCTTAGAAAAACACAAACTGGGTCGCTATGAAATTGTGACCTATTTACCGCTGCAGTAGACAAACCGTTTCGACATGCACCGTCTGCGGAAACATATCTAGCGGCTGCACTTTGACCAGTCGGTAGCTCGACAGCTTTTTTAAATCTCGGGCAAGCGTTGCAGGATCGCATGAAATATAAACACACGTGCGCGCCTTAATTCTATCGACCACCCCTTCTGCCAACCCTCCACGAGGAGGATTGATAAACAAAACATCGCACGCTAAATCAGATTGCTCCACATGCCCGCATTCAAAAGAGACATTCTTAACGCCGTTTAGCTCAGCGTTCTTTTTTGCCCTTAAAATAGCTTGTCGACCACTTTCAATCCCATGCACAGATTTAGCAACCTTAGAGGCAAATAGTGCCAAGCATCCTACTCCACAATAAGCATCTAAAACATGATCGCCTTTTTTAATCCCCGCAAACTCAATGGCAACCCTGTATAAATTTAAAGCCTGCTCAGGATTGATTTGAAAAAAATCCCTCGGGCCAATTTCAAAGCGCAAATCACCCAGAGTCTCATAGATCGCTTCCTTATCAGCAACACCATCAACCACACGCATCACCTGCCCATCAGCGAACGAAGTCTTGATAATCGCCTCTTTTACTCCGTGAACGCTGGGCAATGCCTTCTCCCCAATCTCATTGTGGATATAGCACCGATCAACTTTGACAATCTCATGACTATGCTTCTTGTAAAAGCCTCCATTGTGCAAATGGATTTTATTGCGGTATCCCAGCTGCCTGGGTGATGGAATGCACTTTTCTACTTCAATATCAAATCCACCAATGCGCCTTAAAGCTTCCTGCACTCGCTTCCTTTTAAACTCCAACTGCTTCTCATAATCCAAATGCATGATTTGGCAACCACCGCAGGTTCCAAACAATGGACACACAGGCTTAACCCGATCAGGGGAAGCCTCAACCACTTTCTCCAACTGTGCCTTTGCAAAGCGCTTTTTCTTAATAAGGTCCTTGAGCTTAACCCTCTCACCTGGCAACGCTCCATCAACAAAGACGGCCATACCATCCACATGGCCAACTCCTTCACCTGAAGATGATAAATCTGTGATTTCTACTAGCATGGCACCAATTATAGTGTACGAGAACTTAAATTGAACATAATACCAATTCTGAGAAATAAATTTAAATCAGATTTAATTTATTCTTCAGAATTGGTATAAGACATCCAGAGGGTGTCTTCAAATTGCTTTGAGCAGGCTACTCCGAGATTTTGAGGTTTCCAGCAATTTTTCTAGAAAAATCGCAAAAAGATGGGCCTTATCATGGGCAGTGGAATCCCTCAAACAGGATGGAATAAAGCCTCTAATGTGAGATGCTGGTCAAATGCTGAGTGATAAGAAGCATTTTCTACAGCTCCATAAGGTGCAATGAGAATGTTAAAAAGTGTTTTCTTAGTTTTAGAGAGTGCTTGAAAAGTAGAGCGCTTTTGGTTCATTTTAAGAGCGTAGTCTTTTGTTACGATATAAGGGGCGTTTGCAAATTTCATTTCACAAAGACTCATCGTTCGATCTGCTCTATCTATGATTAGATCAATTTGCGCTCCCGGTATATCACCACCAGGTTTTGAATGATGGGCCCAGTAAGACGCAGAGCGCGCGACCACTGAAATTTTAAGTGCTTCAATAATGCTTGTAATGTGTTTGAAACATATATTTTCAAAAGCATAACCTGCCCAGACATTATATTTTTGGCTTTGCTGCACACTTTGCCAATAATTTGCTGTTATAGGCCTCTCTTGATAAAAGAGCGCATCTTTAATCCAAGCAAGATAAAAAAGCGTATACTCATCAATAATACGATAACGTTCAGTTTGCTTTTTGCGACCATAAAAAGGCACGACACCGATAAAACCTGACGCTTCTAAGTCATCGATGATATCAGAAAGCTGTCCGCCAGAAGTTAATTGTGTGGAGTTGGCTAATTGCTTATAGGTTAGTCCCTGCGGAGATGCTGCCAGAGCTTCAATAACTGCAATGTGATGTTTATGCGATCCAAAAAGGGCTTCGAATAAACTACGAAACTCTGTGTTTAGAAATCCTCCAGGTGAGAAGCAAAGAGTTTGAATGATTTGTGAAGCAGACATCCCTTTTAGAATGTGGTCCAAGTATTTTGGAATACCTCCAATAGACATATAGACTTCCACAAGTTGCTTACGCTCTAGATGAATACCTCTTACTGCTAAATACTTTTCTGTTTCGAGAAGGGTAAATGGTTGGAGATGGATTTTTTCAGTGAGTCTCCCATAAAGCCCTCCACTGTTATTGATTATTTTTTTTATCATCCACGAGGCAGCAGATCCACATAGAATCATGATGACATTTGGTTTTCTTGAAAAGTAACGATTCCAAGCGTGCTCTAATGACATCAGGAGCTCTGGCCGCTTAGCAGCAAGCCAGGGCAGCTCATCCAAGAACAGAATAATTTTTTGCTCTTGTGGTTCTTGGCTAATTCTTTCCCTGAGAATATCAAAAGCCTCTTTCCAATCCTTTGGGATATTTATCTCTTTTTGCGAGGGAAAGGCTTCATAGAAAGCTTCTGGAAACCTCCGTAACTGGTCAGCGGTATTTCCTTTATAGACGCCCGTGAGCTCAAAAAAGATCCCTCGGTTTCTAAAATATTCTCGCATAAGAAAGGTTTTACCAACTCGACGACGACCGTAAACTGCTAATAATTCAGGTTTTGCAGACTTAATAAGGCGTTCTAGTTTTCCTTTTTCTGATTCACGACCAAATATTTCTTCCATAAGATAAGACCTCTTTTACGCTGAAATATATAATTAAAGTCGCGCAATTGCAAGAAAAAACAGAGTTTGCGCGGATTTTCTATATTAATTTAGCGTAAATGCTGAAAAAAAATAAGTTCGCGCTAATTTCTAACTTTAATGTGAATTTGGGACCAGTACAAAAAACGTAACGCATTTGAATGCAATCGATTGTTCAGAACGGATTCGAGCTTGCTGATGTGTTTTATCAAGCTTCATAAGCTGTTGTTAGCAAAGAGATTGTGGCGAAGCATCGTCGATGCTTTTTGCATAGATGTCTGATTTTGGGTCCATTCAGTATAAAATTTAAACTAATATATATGCTATAATAAAGACATCAGGGGGAAGCATTATGGCATCTAATGGAGTTAAAGTATCATCGCTGAAGAAATTAGGGACTCGAGTTTGGTATCGCGGGCGCTATTGGACCATTAACCGCCCCGTTAAATCCACTTCAAAAAACAAAAAAATGATGGTTTTGGCATCCAAAACCATTAACGGCGAAAAGCGGGTCAAGCTCATCCACTTTGGTGCATTAGGCTATGGACATAACTACAGCCGCCAAGCCAAGAAAAACTACCTGACACGCTCAGCTGGCATTCGCGATAAAGCTGGGAATCTCACTAAAGACAATCCTTGGAGCGCCAACTATTGGGCCCGCAAAATCCTTTGGCCTGCCAACCAACCAGCAACCGGACCCAGGAAAACAGCCAAAAAAGCTGCCTAGATAACCCTAGCCTAATTGATAGTTGAGACGCAGAAATTGTCAAATCAGCTGAGATAAAAAAGACTTAGCGGAAACAATAGTCGGCTCTGAATAATCAAAACAATTCCCTTCATCATATTCTTTCTCAAACACCACCTGGAAAGCGTGAGGTGCTTTCGTCGCCTGCTGGTATTGAAATAAAGGCTTAGACAAACTTGTGTTTGATGATTTTTTTACTTCAACGATGAACCAAGGCTTTGTATCTTTGGAAACCAGAAAATCAACTTCTTGCTTTTCTTTATTGCGTAAATAATACAAATCGTATGTACCAAAACCTCTATCAGTCCAAAATTGAACAGCTTTTAGTAGTTGGGAGGCCACAAAATTTTCCTGCTTCGCTCCTTCATCTTCGATATGTCCCCAATCCCAAAGATAAATCTTAGGCTCTTTTAAAAGTGATCGATTAACATTCTTTGTCCAGGGACGAATTGTGAAACAGTAGTAAAATGATTTGAGAGTCTCAATCCACCGGCGAATCGTATCAACACTGACGTTCACCTTATTCGCAAGCGATTGAAAGCTCATCATTTGGCCAGCCTGTCCCTGCAATAGTTCTGCCAATATCTGGATCTGACTAATGTCTTGAATCCGCGTAAGATCGCGTAAATCTTCATTAAAAAGCTGCTGAAACCGCAGCCTTTTCCACTGATTATAAAAGAGAGGATCGCGCTTTAAAAAAGGGTCTGGGAAACCACCAAATTTGTATAGCGCATTAAAATCCTCAGGATCAATTGCAAGTGCTTTTGAAGCTATTTCTTGCGTGTCATTCATTGGACGTATAATCTCAGCAACAGAAAAAGGGTGCAAACGATAGAGAAAGTAGCGTCCCATCAAGCTATCACCACCAACTTTGTAAATATCTAATCTAGCACTACCCGTTACAAGAATTTTCACCCTTGATGAATATTTGTCGTAAAAACCCTTTAAAAAGTTTTTCCAACTTTTGTATTTGTGAAGCTCATCAAAGATAACCAGGGGCGGCTCCTTACCCATTTCTAATTGATCGATCCCCAAAGAATCGGCAACAACATCAGCACCTTGTACGATTAAGCTGCGATCTTTTTGGCTGTCCCACGTAAGATAATGGTGCGCAGGAAATGATGAAGCAATTTTAAGACTTAAAGTCGTTTTTCCGACCTGCCTTGGCCCAACAAGAAAGAGCATTTGCTTATTTTTTGCAAAATGCTCCTGAAAAGTATTTTCGTAAAGTCTTCTCATACAATTAATTACACCTTATTACGACCATTTTACGACATATCGTATTTTAGTCACGACCATTTTACGATATATCGTATTTTAGTCAAAACCACAAGCCTGTTTTCAAAAACACTCCGCCCGACACCAAAGCAAAAGCGTCACCTCGATAATAAAGCCAGATGGGCTTGAGTTTCTTGAACGCTCTTTCCTTTCCATAATTTGACATAGTTTTCAGACGTAATTAATGTTGATAAATGAGCACGATCAATATAGAGCGTTCCATTTAGGTGGTCAATTTCATGCTGCAGGATGCGGGCATACCATCCACTCGCATGAATGACGATTGGCTCCGCCTTTTCATTTAAGCACTCAACGCGCACAGTTTCTGCCCTGGGCACAACCCCTACAAATTCAGGAACGCTTAAGCAGCCTTCAAAAAACTCGACAATATTCGCTTCTTTTTCGATATAAAGACGTGGGTTAATAATAACGTGAAATGGCACCGGATAGCGTTTTCGTTCTTCCTTTTCTTGATCTGTTAACTGGCTTTGATCAAGATCTTCAATAACTGCAAGCTGGATAGACTCGCCAATCTGAGGCGCTGCTAGTCCTACCCCAGGGGCATCCCTCATCGTACCTTTCATCGATTCAATCAAGTTTTGGATTCGGGGGCTTAAAATCTCCTCAACTGAAAGTTGCCGAGCTTGGTGGCGCAATACAGCATCTCCCACCTGAACAATATCCAGCGTATGACTAGCACAAGATGCTTTAGGATGATTATACACAACTTTCGACTCGGCAATGGAATTAAAAGGAATGAACCCATCATAGAGGTGGTAATATTTGGTGGTTCCACCCATATTCACTTCGTAGTTCAATTTCCCTTCTAATTGGCCCGCATCGATTTTTAAAACCACAAACTGCTCAGCATCGGACCAGTGTTTTTTAACAACTTGATCGACCTGGTCTTCTTTTGAAAAATGAATAAAGTCATGATCCTCTGAAGACAGCGCAACAACCTTTCTTGTTTGAGTAGCCTGCCAATTTCTCAACGAGATGATCTTATAAAGATACTTTGGAGTTTCACTCATCTTTATAGCTCCTGAGTTAACAAATTTGCCAATCAATGGCGTCGATAAAGCAATGACAAATGTAATAAAAACAAACTTTCTCATTTCTACGTCCTTTTTAATACACGACTCCATTCTAGATATTTATGAAATTAAATCAAAACGAATTTTGCCTTCAGATTGCTAAGGCTTAGAAAAATGCAGACGAGATATTGGCAAGTTAAAAAGAATATAAGAATTCCCTTGTTTAAATCATTAATGGAATGGGATACATATTTTTTATACAAAATTATGGATTGCATTCCATGAATATTAGTGATATATATGGAGTGCAATATCTCTCTAAGATTGAGTCCCCAATGCATGAGCTATGTTATGCCAGCCCCCTCCCTATCAACCAAAAGACTACTACTACGACAGTGGAAAAAAGACGATCTTCCTCTTTTTGCTAAAATGAACGCAGATGCACGTGTTATGGAATACTTTCCCTCCACTCTTTCTAAAAGTGAAAGTGATGCTCTAGTTGCAAAAATTCAGAACGAACTCAAAGAGAAAGAATATGGTCTTTGGGCTGTTGAGGTCGTTGGAGTTGTTCCCTTTGTTGGATTTGTCGGCTTGCATGAGCAAACTTTTTCAGCAAGCTTCACTCCCTGCATTGAGATAGGTTGGCGACTTGCATTTGAACATTGGGGTAAGGGGTATGCCTTTGAGGCGGCTTCAAGAGTCATGGAATACGCTTTCCAAACTCTGATGCTGCCTGAGTTGGTCTCGTTTACTACAGCAGCCAACCAACGCTCCAGAAGACTGATGGAAAAGCTCGGCATGATTAGAAATCCCGACGATGATTTCCAACATCCAATAATCCCAAAAGAACATCCCCTATCCCCCCACGTCCTTTATCGAAAAAGAAATGCAAACTTTTGATCAGCCCAGTGCTTTCCAATTGAAAATGAATGAGATGCATTCAAGTATTTATTAAAGGCAATTGAGAAATCCTAGTAATTTTAGAGGCTTGCTGTCCTATCAGTGTCCCCCAATTGACATTAAATCTATATGTTGATACAATGTATATACATAGGGATATACGTAAAAGGAGGGCTTTCTATGACCATCACCAAAAAACTGACTAAACACGGCAATAGCTATGCTTTAGTGATAGAGAGGGCCATTCTAGAACTCTTAGGAATAGATGATAAAACATTGCTTCAGATCTCAACGCCAGACGGTGTCACAATTGTTGTTACCCCAGTGAAGAGCAAGGCTGAAAAAAAGCGATTCTCTGAATCTGTCAAAAAGGTCAACAAGAAGTACGGTCGGACCCTAAAACGGCTTGCCGAATAAAGTATGGAAATTTATTTTCTTACCTTGGAAGATGTCCTAGAAATACATACGGATCAAATCAAACATTACGGGGGAAAATCGGGCGTTGGCAATCAGAACCTTCTCCTCTCAGCAATAGCTCAGCCCCCTAGCATGTTCAACGGACAATACTTGCATAAATCCTTGCATGACAAAGCAGCAGCTTATCTTTTTCATATCTGCCAGAATCATCCATTTATCGATGGTAACAAGCGGGTAGCACTTGTCTCTATGCTCGTTTTTCTAGATCTTAATGGGGAGTCGATCGACTACGTTGAAGAAGACCTGGAAACTTTGACTCTCAAGGTGGCAGGAGGGAAAATAAGGAAAGAGGAAATTGCCAGGTTTCTTCTAAATGGCTAGCGCATTTCTGCAGACACTATCTGCAGTAGATATTAAGCCCAAAGACGCTCGAAAGGATGGGGGGG
>JACKPQ010000008.1 GCA_024233435.1 Chlamydiales bacterium | reverse complement strand
TGAACAGGCTTGGCTAGGAGTGTTTGGGACAAGACGCGAAAAAAAACGCAACCTCAAACAGCTTTCCCGAATGGGGGCGGTGTGACTCGAACACACGATGACCGAAGTCGAGGGATTTACAGTCCCTTGCAATAGCCGCTATGCGACACCCCCGAAAAAAAAATGTGCTGGAGAAAGGACTTGAACCCTCAACCGTCCGATTACAAGTCGGGTGCTCTACCAATTGAGCTACTCCAGCACGAAAGCTACAGCTTATCATTTGAGGATATTTGGATCAATCCTCTTTGTCTTTTTTTAATACTTCGCTAGCGCCTATATCTTTACCACCTTGTGAAACGCGATCAGATAGTGGTTTAATACGCCCGCTTAAAGATGCACTGCCAAGCCCCTGCGAAAGGGATGAAATGCGGCCCATCATATTGCCAGCAGATTGCACGGTCACTTGGCGGGGACCAAGGGCCTTTGTGGCACAGCATTTTTTGTATTTTTTGCCAGACCCACATGGACATGGGTCGTTGCGTCCAATTTTTGTCATAGTGATAGCCAGTTTAACAGAATGAAGCATTTTGGTACAATCGCTAGAATGAGTATCGAAAAAAAAATAGAAAGTCTATGCCGTAAGGCCATCCATGAGCATAAGCTTCTTGATGGAGTGAGCCGTGTTGGCGTTGCCCTGAGCGGTGGTAAGGATAGTCTAACGCTCTTGCATATGCTAAAGCGGTTATCTGGGTGCGGATTTGAGCCGTTTGAACTGGTGGGCTTCCATGTGCGGGGAGCTTTTTCTTGCGGCCCCTCTGTAACAAGTGATTTTTTGAAGACCCTGTGTGAGAAGATGGATGTTTCGCTGCATATCCTTGAATCCAACCAAACGCTTGATCAATTAGAGTGCTATAGCTGCTCTCGCATTCGACGTAAGTTAATTTTTGACGCTGCTAAAGATGCTGGTGTTGACGTAGTTGCATTTGGGCATCACAGAGATGATAGTGTGCAAACACTTTTGATGAATGCTCTTCATAAGGGTGAATTTGCAGCTAACTTGCCAAAGGTGCCTATGGTAAACTATGGGGTGACAATTATTCGCCCTCTCATTTATGTTTCAGAAGATGAAATCCGATCTTTTGCTAAACAAGAAGGCTTTGCTCGCATCACCTGCCAATGCCCAGTAGGCCAAAACTCACGACGCAAAAAAGTCGACGACTTGCTTAAGAGTATGGAAGAGATCTTTCCAAATGCGAGAGCCCATTTGGCAAAACTCAGTATTGAGCATGGCTCTGATAAAGCTTTGAGGCCATAATATGAATACGCAAATTGCTTCTGTTTTTATTTACTTTGCCCTTTTGCTTACAATCGCCTTTTGGTCAAAAAAGCGTAAGAATACAGCTACTGACTATATGCTCGGCGGTCGCAGGATGAATTTTCTGCTAACAGCTTTTGCAGCTCACGCTAGCGATGCAAGCTCTTGGCTTTTCATGGGGTTGCCTGCGATGATCTTCACAAAGGGTGTTTTTAACTCTTGGATGGCAATTGGCCTTGTCTTTTTTATGTTTCTCAACTGGCACTTGATCGCACCGCGCGTGCGTTTTGCAACTGAAAAATACAACAGCATGACCTTCTCATCGTTTTTTGAGAGCCGCTATGCAGACACATCTGGCATCATGCGCCTGCTCACAGCGGGCATGTTGCTGATGTTTTATACCATTTACATTTCAGCTGGAGTTGTTGGACTGGGGCTTTTGCTGCAGTCGATTTTAGGCCTGCCCTACCCACTGGCAGCTTTCATCGGACTTGCCATCATCGTCCCCTATTTGTTTGCCGGCGGCTATATCACTCTTGCATGGACCGATTCGTTTCAAGCCCTTTTCTTGCTTGCTGTGATTGTGGGCGTACCGCTTTATGCATTGCAATTTGTCGGAGGATTCCACGGCATTGACACCGCTCTTATAAAAGCTAACCTATCAACGGAGCTCATCCCCAACTGGAGTGGATCAACGCTTTTGGCAATCTTTTTTGCTTTTACAGGGTGGGGGCTTGGTTACTTTGGTCAGCCGCACATCATCACCAAGTTTATGGGTATTAACGATGTGAAAAATATGCACAAAGCCAAATATGTCGGCGTCACTTGGCAAATTCTAACTTTTGGAGGCGCGGTATTGATCGGCCTGATCGGAGTTGCGCTATTTTCAAATGCTCTAGGAGACAATGAGCTTATTTTTGTTAAAATGCTTGATTTGCTCTTCCATCCATTTTTTGCAGGACTCATGCTCTGCGCAGTCCTCGCTGCAACCATCTCTACACTTGACTCGCAGATTCTAGTGCTAGCGACTAGCCTTACAGAAGATTTTTATAAACGCTGCTTTAAAAAAGATGCTTCCTCAGAGCAACTTGTGCGCATCTCTCGCTTGTTTGTTGTCCTTATAGCACTTGCTGCTTATGCTATCGCTACAATGCGCATCTCAACAATTTATGGGCTTGTTTTTTATGCCTGGTCAGGCTTGGGCTCATCGTTTGGACCATTGCTTATTGCAGCTCTTTTCAGCAAAAAAATTAACAAATATGGCGCTTTTGCAGGCATTGTTGTGGGCGGAACGGTAGCGGCCTTGTGGCCTTTAACAAATAGCGAAATTCCCACGCTTGTCATCGGTTTTGCGGCAAGCTTTGCCGCGCTTTATCTCGTATCATGGAGGACACGTGCATATTCTCATCACGAATGACGATGGCATCGATGCTGTTGGTCTTAAGTTTTTAATCGAGGCAATGCGACCTCTTGGCAATATCTCCATTGCAGCGCCTGCAACGGAGCAATCAGGTGTTGGCGTGGCATTTACCCCATTTGCGCCTATCAAGGTTATCAAGCACAGCTTCCCTTGCGCGACACCAGCATTTAAAGTTCATGGCACTCCGGCAGACTGCATCAGTTATATGCTGCATATGGACCATATCAAAAAACCGGATCTGATTGTCTCTGGAATCAACCGCGGAGCCAATACGGGCCGGTATGTGTTGTCTAGTGGTACGGTTGGCGCTGTTATTGAAGGGCTTTTTGCCAACATCCCCGGAATTGCTTTTTCATGCACAAACTACCATGAGCCCAATTATGAGCTTTTTGTCGAGCACGCACGCGCAATTACTAAGCACATCATTGAGCACCCCCTGCCTGAACATACGCTTCTTAATGTCAATTTTCCACAAAACGCGCCGAAGGGCTATCGCTTTGCTCGCCAAGGAGGCGGCCACTGGTCGAAAAGAGCTGTGCAAGTCGATGAGGACACTTATATTCTTGAAGGCGCTCCACTCTATGAAGGCGAGCATCCCGATGGGGAAGTTGCCCTCTTAAAAGAAGGTTTTATTACAGCTGCACCCATCCGCATCTTTAATTTAACGCACCACGCCCATCTCGACGAGCACAAGTCAATCTTTGAAAGTAAATTTAATGTAAATTGAGCTGGATTTTTTGAAGGCTCTCTGCGGCTATTGCCTCAAAAGTCTCTTTGCCACCTTCTATGGCATAGATGCGATGCATCTGCGATTTGAGTTTGTCTGAAATAAAGGTGTTTCCCTCTGGGACATTATCGCCCATTCGGCCTTGATTAAACCGCTCAAAGGCAATCATGAGATCGGTTAGTTTATCGAGTTTTTTCTTGATACGCCCTTCCACGTGCTTTAAATCTTCAAGGGTTTCGATTTTTTCTAAATCCTTTGCTAAAGCGTAGGCTAATCCTTCCCCTTCTCGACGAAACCCATCATAGGAAGAGGGAGTGCATGCAATGAGCAAAAGAGTGGCGACAAGAAATTTTTTCATACTCACATGTTAACACAAAGACTTGAAGGAAAATAGCGAAAACGTGTATCTTCGTAAAGTATATGATCGGGCGTATAGCTCAGTTGGTAGAGCACCTGTTTTACACACAGGCGGTCATAGGTTCGAATCCTGTTGCGCCCATAGCAAGTTTTGCGGTATACTGCAATCTCCATTCTCTTTTGCGGGAGTAGTTCAACTGGTTAGAGCACTAGCCTGTCACGCTAGAAGTTGCGGGTTCGAGTCCCGTCTCCCGCGATTCCTATAGACAAAATCTTATTAATCATGTATAAGAAAGAGCATGGCTCATTCGCAAATTACATCGAAAACACCAATTCAACTTACGATGGCATTTCTATGGATTGCCATTGGCGCTTTTTTAGCAGCACTTTCCATTCGCATTTTTCTTTTCCCTAATGAACTGATTGATGGGGGCATCATCGGTATTTCTTTGATCCTTGCGCGCTTATTCGGAGACAAAATCCTATCCGTTGCTCTGATCGTGTTAAACCTACCTTTCATTTATTTGGCTTATAAACATATTCGCAAAAACTTTGTCCTGTATATGCTCTCAGCCATTTTGTTTTTTGCTCTGTTCTTATTTGCCTTGCAATGGGCACCGCCATTCACTGGCGGCTCATTTGAAGTGATTGTCATTGGTGGTGGTATTTTGGGCATTGGCGCTGGCATGATCATCCGCCACGGCGGTTGCCTTGATGGCACAGAAATTATGGCCATTATCCTCAATCGCAAACGGGGCTTTACAGTTGGCCAAGTGGTGCTATTTATCAATGTCTTTATTTTTGCAGCTTACGGGCTTATTTTTCGCGATTGGGAAATCGCTTTAGATTCGCTACTCACCTATATTGTCGCTTTTAAGATGATGGATTTAGTGATTGTCGGTCTCGATGAGATGAAATCTGTCACAATCATCACATGCATTCCAAAGGTGGTCAGCAAGGTCATCACTGAAGAGCTTGGATTAGGTTTGACGGTGCTTTACGGACGAGGAGGCTATTCCGGGGAAGATCGTGAAATTTTAAGTGTTATTGTTGAGCGCCTAGATTTAGCAGAGCTTAAAGAAATTGTCCTCCGCGAAGATCCTAATGCTTTCCTGGCAATAGAAAATCTCCATGAGATTGTCTATGCACGCAACAAAAAACCCCCAACTAAAAAGCGCCGGGCTCGAAAAAGGCTACTGTCTTAGACCGTGTTGAAACTCATTGAGGCTTGCGCGTAAGCAAGTTTTTCCAGCTGGTTGATGTCAATAAAACCTTGATGGTAGGCAATTTCTTCAATGCATCCTACTTGAATCCCCTGTTTGTCTTGGACAGTTTTCACATATGTTGAGGCTTGGTGCATCGCTTCGAATGTTCCTGTGTCAAACCAGGCAACGTCTCGGTCAAGGAGCGTAGTTTCAAGTTGGTTTTGTGAAAGGTAAATATTATTCACATCGGTGATCTCATATTCTCCTCGTTGCGAGGGTTTAAGTGTGCGAGCTATATCGACAATTTGATGATCATAAAAGTAGAGCCCGGTCACGGCATAAGAAGATGGTGGGTCACGCGGTTTTTCGATGATTCCATCAACGCAACCTTCTTGATCGAAGGATAAAACACCGTAGCGCTCTGGATCATCGACCTGGTAGCCAAAGATGTGAGCACCCTTTGTGTGATTGCTGCACGGGGCAAGAATTTGTGGAAGGTCATGTCCATAAAAAATATTATCCCCTAGGATGAGAGCAACTGGTTGGTTTTGAATGAAAGACTCTGCAATCGTAAAAGAGTGTGCAATGCCGTTAGCATCGGCTTGCTCTGCGTATGTAATGTCAAGGCCGAGGTAGGATCCATCAGAGAGCACATTACGAAAGCTGGGGATATCTCTTGGCCTGCAGATGATCAAGATTTCACGGATGCTCGCTTGCATAAGAGTTGCCAAAGGATAGTAGATCATTGGCTTGTCATAGATGGGAAGGAGCTGCTTACAGGTGTTAAATGTAATAGGGTAAAGGCGCGATCCAAGACCACCAGAGAGGATGATTCCTCTCACTCCTGGGGCTCCAATTCAAATGTAGCGCCTTCTTCAATGAGCTGATCGATGTAGCCAATGGTGTAGTCTATGCCTTCAACAAATCGCTTATCCTGCAGCATATAAAGGTGAAAGGGAATGGTGGTGTGTATTGGACCAATATGAAATGATCGCAATACGCTCTTTGCATGGGCTAGAGCTTCATTGCGGTCTTTACCATTGACAATGAGCTTTGCAATCATCGAATCATAGAACGGGGGAATGGAATAGCCCGAATAACAGGCAGTATCAACGCGCACGTTGGGGCCCCCTGGCGGAATAAAGTACTCAAGGCGCCCTGGAGAGGGCATAAAATTATTTGCGGGATTTTCTGCGTTGATGCGAAATTGAATCGAGCAACCGCGAAATTCCACCTCTTTCTGACGAATAGACAGCTTATTGCCCATGGCCACAAGGAGCTGCTCTTTTACGATATCAACGCCTGTGAGCTCTTCAGAAATCGTATGCTCTACCTGTACACGTGTGTTGGCTTCCATAAAGTAGAAATGTTTATCTTTATCGAGCAGAAATTCAACTGTTCCAGCACTTGAATATTTTGCAGCTTCTAAGATGCGTACTGCAGCCTCACCCATTTTTTTTCGCATGGAGCTTGAAACAAGCGGGCTAGGTGTTTCTTCGATGAGTTTTTGACGTCGGCGCTGAATGGTGCAGTCACGCTCTCCGAGGTACACGTAGTTACCGTGCTTATCACCTACAACTTGAATCTCAACATGCCTCGGATCAACAATCATTTTCTCAAGGTAGACGTCAGGATTTCCAAATGCAGCTTCGGCCTCTGTACGTGCGGCTGTAAACTTGCGCGCAAAATCGTCTTCATTTTCTGCTACGCGTATCCCCTTCCCGCCACCTCCAGCTGAGGCTTTAATGAAAACAGGGAAGCCAATCTTCTTCGCTTCTGAAATAGCATCTTCGAGGTTAGCAACAACACCTTCAGTTCCAGGAATGATTGGGCATTTGGCTTTTTTTGCAGTTTTTTTGGCTTGTGACTTATTGCCAAGTAGATTAATCGCATCAGATGATGGGCCTACAAATGTCAAACCACAACTTTCACAAATAGAGGCAAAATGCGCATTTTCACTTAAAAATCCATATCCAGGATGAATCGCATCGGCGCCGGTAATTTCGCAGGCTGAAAGGATATTTGGGATTTTAAGATAGGAGCTTGAAGCCGGGCCATCGCCTATGCAGATAGCCTCGTCTGCTAGCAAAACGTGCAAGGCTTCTGTATCTGGCTTTGAATAAACAGCAACTGTCTGCAGCCCTAGATCATGGCATGCTCGGATGATACGAACGGCGATTTCGCCGCGATTGGCAATCAGTACTTTTTTCATTTTTATTTGATCTTAAAAAGCTTTGTTCCAAACTCTACTGTTTCGGCATTGTCGACACAAAATGCTTCGATGCGTCCTGAAACGCCGGCTTTGACCTCGTTCATGACTTTCATAGCCTCTACGATGCAGACAACTGTGTCTGGAGTGACTTGATCGCCGACTTTAACAAATGAGGGATCATCAGGTGATGGTGAGTTATAAAATGTTCCAACCATTGGAGAGCTAATGAATCGGCATTCTTCTGCAGGAGGCGGGCTTATCGGTGCAACAGGAACCTCCTCAACGTGTTTTGGGGCATGGGTAGGGGTTGGAGCTATGTGATGTTGAGTCGGCGAGCAAACACCTCGCTTTAAAATAACTTCAAAACCTTTTTCTCGAATACAGATTTCGCTCAAATCAGCCTCCTGCATTGCTGCCATAAGTTCTTTTATTTCATCTAAATCCATATTAATTATATCCGTTGTATGTATTCGCCACTGTGGGTGTCGACTTTAATCACATCGCCAGCTTCAATAAATGTTGGAACGTCGATGCGTGCACCCGTTTCAATGATTGCAGCTCTAGAAGAGCTTGCCATAGCTTTTCCTTCAATACCTTTGGCATCATGCTCTTCGCATTTCATGACCATCACTTCTAAAAACTGGGGAAGTTCAATTGAGAAGATCGCATCGCCATAAAACATCGCTTTTAGCTGGATGCCCTCTTTCATATAATGAATTTTTTCGCCGATCAGGTCAGCTGCAACACTCACTTGCTCAAGGGTATCGACATCTAAAAAAACGTGGTTTTTTCCTTCAGGGTATAGATATTCAATCTGACGTGGAATCAGAGCCACTTCCTCAACCTCTTGATCGGGCTTGAAGTTTTTTTCGATGAGCTCTTCATCCATGAGATTCTTGAGCTTCGTTTTAATGAAAGGGGTTCCACGCGCTACAGTGACTTTTACACTGGACTCGACACGGTAAATTTTACCCTTGATCGATAGGGTCATCCCGGGTGCGATCTGGCTACTTGTAATTTTTGTGTTGGTACTCATACGCTAATTTTTTCACTTCGCTTATTGCATCTATAGTAACGTCAACATCACATTTTAAACCAGTATTATTTAGCCCACGGCCAAAACGCAGATGCGCAGTACGCATATTGAGTTTTTTTGCAGGACTTAAATCTGATTGAATGCGGTCTCCGACAACTAAAATATTTCTTGGGTCTTTAGTCTTGTCAATGATTTTTTGATAAATACTTGCCTTATCGTGATCTTCGCTCACTTCAATGAAAGCAAAACTACTCAGATCGATCCCCGCTCGTTCGAGTTTTTCAATTTGCTGCTCATATCTGCCCACTGAGACAATGCCTAATTTATGCTCGCCTTTAAGCTCGTCAATAAGCTGTTTTGCTCCAGGTACGCACTTCACCTCGATCGCGTTTAAGGGAAACCGATTGATCAGCCTCATCACCTCGGTCGCTGAATGCTCGTCTAAAAACTCTTTAAGCACATCCGATGAAGAATAAGCATTTTCATTAGCCTTAAGAAGAGCTTCTGCAGGAATTGAGACGCACGCGGCCTCTAAAGCCCATTTTAAAGCAAATGGAGTAATTGAACGACTTGTATCAATGAGCGTGTCGTCAAGATCAAAGATGATTAACAATTTGCATCAACTCCTTTGCAAGTTTATGTGAGTCGTGACGGATCAGACTCCGTTTCATCATATCTTTTTTCGGAGCGCTCTCTAGCTCACCGAGCAAGTTTGCAAGTTTGACTCTAGCATCTGTAATGTCATTGCGCACCAGATCACCCTCATTTGCATAACTTTCAATTAAATCTTCAGGCGGATCTTGATCGTTAACCAAAATATAATCAAAAATATCCGCTCCAACAAACTGCTTGATCTCTTTTAAATAGTCGCTTACGCTATAGCCTGTTGTTTGCCCTTTGCGATTCATCAAATTAACCACAAAGACTTTCTTGGCATGTGTTTCTAAAAGCGCTTCGCGCACTCCCTCGACCAGCAAGTTTGGAATGAGCGATGTATGCAACCCTCCAGGGCCTAGCACCACAAGATCGGCATTGTGAATCTCATCTAAAGCGCGAGGGTTTGCTTTCGGATAGGGTTCAAGGTAAATGCTGCGATACCCCTGATCAATCTTTTGGGAAAGGTAAACCTCTTTTTCACCCTCTAAAACGGTGCGGTCGTTCAAAATCATTTTCAAACGCACCTGGTGAGTGGTCACAGGAATCACTTTCCCTTTGATATACAAAATTTTTCCCACCTCTTCGACAGCTTTTTCAAAACTACCGGTTACTTTTTCAAGAGCTGAGAGTAGAAGATTGCCAAAGCTATGCCCGCCTAGACCCCCGTTTTCAAAGCGATAATTCATCAGCGAGCGCATCAATCTTGATGAATCAGAAAGAGCTGTTAAGCATTGCCGAACATCTCCAGGTGGCAAGACTCCTAGCTCATCTCGCAAAATGCCTGTGCTTCCCCCATCATCAGCCATCGATACAATCGCACTTAGATCAACGTCGTATTTTTTTAAACCACGAAGGACTGAAAAGTTTCCTGTTCCACCGCCAATCACAACGATTTTTTTCATCTAAGTCCTTGAATTTTTGCGGCCATGTCGCCTTCAAATAGATAGGTTCCCGCAACTAAATTATTTGCACCAGCAGCTTTACAAAGTTTTGCAGTTTCGGCATTGATGCCTCCATCAACTTGTATATCGACTTTAAGACCTAGATCATCAATTGTTTTGCGAGCAAATTTGATCTTGTCTAGCACATCTTCTATAAACCCTTGACCGCCCCACCCTGGATTGACAGTCATGAGCAATAGCGTGTCAATCTTATCTAAATATTTTGGGATCAAACTATAAGAGGTCTCAGGACAATAGGCAAGTCCAGCTTTAATTCCACACTTGCGGATGAAATCAAGCGTCTCAGCAACATTTTCTGTAGCTTCCATGTGAAATGTGATCTGATCAGCGCCAGAGCGGATAAGCTCTTCGATATAATCAAATGGGTTATAGACCATGATATGAACGTCCATGAAAAGATCAGTGGCTCGATTTACAGCTGCCAACCCTTTAGGACTTAAACTCAAATTGCGCACAAAATGGCCATCCATAATATCGAAATGAATGGCATCAGCGCCAGCAAGCTCACAGCGCTTAGCCTCTTCAGCTAATTTGCCAAAATCCCCTGCAAATATTGACGGGCACACTTTAATCATGGGCACTAGCATACTCTGAATGGTAGCGCAGTGTCAACTCCTCTGGACTTAAAACGATTCTCAGCGATGCTGGCTCCAACGCATAAAAGAAATTTTCCAAATCACAGCGCGATGCGTCAGGACATTGATTACAAAGAGCCTCAAAATTTTCCTGTTCACGCGTGATGATGCCTCCATTAAAATCTCGAAATGGCCCAATACATTCACCCAAACTCTTAACAACATGCTTCCTCGCACCAAAGACATCGATCACATGGTCAGAGCGCAAAAAAGGCTTGCTCTTAAGTTCGTGACGAAGGACATAGGCGCGTTTTTGCTTTCCTCTAATGATATCCATCTCACGCACGCGCTCGAGCTCAAAGCCCCTATCAAATACAAGCTCAGACGTGGCAACCACCAGAATCGTAAAGACAAGTGTTTTCTCGGTTTGCTTCTCAAAAGATATCATCACTTGCGGCGTATCGCTGATAAACCGAATTTCTTTTCCTAAAGTAATTAAATTGCGCATCACCTCTTCTTCGTTGCGCATACGCGCCATTGGATGCACCAATTTTTCAGCGCTCGCTTCAATCAAATCCGGAAGCCGCTCGTAACACTCATGGATATCTTTTAATGAAAAAGCCTTTCCGCTTTTTTTCTCAATTTCAATGTACAATAACTGATGGTGTTTGTATGGATGCACTCGAGCATATCGGATTACCTCATTGCAGTTAGGAAAAATTGCTCTAAGCGCCTTTAGAGCTTGTTTATGATCAAAAAGCTCGCGTCTTCCCTTTTGAGCTCGGCCAACCACAACACCGAGGGTGTTGCAAAAACCAAGCGGCGTATCAACTACCTGCGGCAATAGTTTTATGCCACTTTGCTCAAACAAATTGTGCAAGTGGAGCATCAATCGCGTTAAGCTACCAATGGACCTCTCTCTGATCTTGAGCTTTGAGACAACCGATGCAAAATGTTGCAGAGTCATCAGCACATCTTGTGAAATTGCAAACCGCCCCGTTAACTCTGCTAAACGATCTTGAACATGCGCTAATTTTTCCTCACCCGACAGCCCCTTCATTTCCAGAATACGCTGAGCAAAGTACTGAGAGGAGAGTCCCATTTCAAGTTCTCTTACAAGTCGCTTAAAACCTTTCTTTGCCTCCTCCAGCTCCTGTAAACTATTTAATTTAAAACTTAATTCACCAGCAGTCCATTCTCCATCCTGGTAGGTAAAATCCGTTGTGAAAAAAAGAGCAATGGACAACCTTTTTGATGGGATAAGCCATCGAGAAATGATGTCATAAACAAACTTTCCAGCTCCCGGATTTTTCGCGCAGATAAAGAAAACGCAGACTTTAAGTCCTTGATCTTCAATCTTTATTTTTGGCCGCTCAGCAGGCCTCAACACACGCAAAATGCGCGTTAGTGGCTCATAGTGGGCTTGCTCGCATCCAGTCAAAGAAACTAAATCCATAAGGACACACCTATACCATTTTTTTCAATTTTGTAAACAAAATTTTAAGCTTGTATTTTAAAAGCCTATTTGCTAGAATAAACGCCATGAAG
>JACKPQ010000007.1 GCA_024233435.1 Chlamydiales bacterium | reverse complement strand
CCTATCAAGCTCTGAACCATCTCACCGAAGGCCTCTTTCGGAATACTTATGGGAACAAACTCTACGACATTCGGACCTGACATGCCACTGTATTGCTTTGGCAATATCTCAAAATGCATTCCTTGATTACTCTTTCCAATTTCGTTGACCGACATACTAACCTCCCATACCTATTAATTGACACATACCTAAAGAAAACGACCATCTACTGTTTTTTGCGATTTTGTCGTACCTCATAAAGGCTCCTTACTTTATTCCCAATCTCCAAGCCAAGCAAAAAAGACGGCAGCGGCAAGAGCTGAGACTGTGGAAACAACTATTCCAACAGCGATTTCTCCCATTCCATTCGTTTGCCTTCGCAAATTATCTGCCTTAGGCATCATAGCTTCCCTTTCATCTTTTGCCTGTCTGCTCTCTTCCTCTAGTCTCTCCGCCATAGCTCTCAATTCCTCTAGTCTCGCCGCCATAGCTCTCAATACCGCGTTCTCTGCTATCAGTTCAGAGTACTCTTCTAGCCGCCTGGCGCGATCGAAGACAGCCTTAGCTGTTGACTGACTTCTCTGGTCTAAATGTACAAAACTCGACCCACCAAGCCCGTTAAGCAACTGCTGCACCTGGTCTGTTCCGGGCTCACCTGGAACATGCCCCCTAACCACTGCTTCAACGCTATCAAGCCGACCTGTCAAACTTTGACCCAGAGAAGAGCTAAAGGCCGCATCCAATACTGGCATAAACCTTATCACGTTCGGACCTTCCATGCCTTCGTATTGCTTTGGAAGCACCTCAAAACACAGCCCCAGACTATTTTGGCTAATGCTACTGTTATTTCCCATATTAGCCTCCCATGACTAATGTATACTTAGCTGCCCACCAAAACTCTGCTATTCCCAGGATCCGGAACAAAAGTGTCCCCGCTAGCAGAAAGCCTCGAACATAGACGAGCAACTCGCATACCTTCTTCAAGCATACTACTATTAGAGGCTTTATGGGAGAAGCACGCAACGTGCTTCCCGAGAACAAAACCACCCGTGAATGCTGATTGGGCACGTCAATAAGAGACATTGACCGCCCGCCTCCAAATGCAATTTTATCTCTCCCCATAAAGAACCCCTATTTCTGGTTTATAAAAACTTCCCAACAGCTGCTCCTAAAGCCACAGCACAGAGAATCACGCCTGCACCCTTTTTGCTGCAAATTGGCAAAGAAGATTGGTGCGTATAACTCCCAGGCCGATTACTTATACCTTTCTCAAGGTTATCAATTCGTTTTGCTAAATCATCCATTGCAGCACTCAAAGTCCTATTTTCCCCTTTTAATGCATCGATCTCAAAGTCTTTACCTTGCAGTCTCCCTCTCAACCCATCATTCTTTATTCTTGCCTCATCCCTCTCGTCCCGCATTGCCATTTTTTCTACCTTCAATGCAGCGTTCTTTGCTTCTAACGCAGCTTTCTCTTCTCCTAACGCAGCTTTCTCTTCTCCTAACGCAGCTTTCTCTGCTTCTAACGCAGCGTTCTTTTTAGCGAGTTCTCCGTTGAGAGTCTCTAGCTCCGTACAGCGGTTGGCAAGAGACTTAGCCTTTGCTTCACCTCGCTCTGCCCGGTAGTATATGTGCGCTAAAATAAGCTGACTTCTTTGGTCTAAGCTTACAAAACTTCTCGCACCTAGCTTATTAAGCAAGAGCATCTCATCTTGCCGAGTATACTTTGTTGTATTGTCTAAGCATGTATGTGTCACACTAATAGTAGCCATTTTTGCCTCCTTTTTTGGCTTTTTTAGCTATTTGTGGGCGAGTGTCACGCATCGCTACTTTTTTTGCAAGTTATTTTTTAATTCATTAAAAGATAAGAGCTTGTAATTTTTTCTATTAATAACTTCTTGACATTAATTGAACTGAATTTTAATTTGAGGCCAGGAATTTTTACACGGAGGTGTCTATGCAGTTAGCAATTTCACAATCAAAAAAAACGCTATTTGACGGCAATGTCAATGGGGTCAACATAAAAATCGTTTGTAAAAACGGCAAACTTCAAGGATTTAATAAGGACTTAAATCAAGAACTTGCCATAAATGGAATTAATACGACCGTGAGAAACGAAAATGATTTGGATAAGGCTCGCAAATCCTTGGTCAATGGAACTATCCAGGTCCTTGAAGGTGCAATCCAGGTTAGTCCAAAGATTGAGCGTGTGGCACGCGTGAGCTTTTTTTTCAAGGAACTGGAAGAAGGTCTTACAGACCCTGTAACTGAAGAGGTAATTCGAAACCCTGCCAAACTGCCATGTGGGCATGTTGTGGATAAATCTCTAATTTCCAGGATGAATGGACAGTGCCCTTCTGGACATGGCTGTCCTCCTTTTGCTGATAATGAGCTTCAAGATGATCCCCTTACCCAGCTAAAATTGGATTTGTTACATGCGTGGAAAGGATCAAACCCAAAAGAAAGAGTTGTCATGCCAAAAAAACTGAGCAATGAAGGTTTTGTGGGCAATAACTCCGATGCGAATTCGCTTTTTAATCTAATTACTTCTGCAATGCAAAGACAGGATTTTGACGCTGCCATGACCCACTTCGACGAACTTGGAAAGTGCTCTTCTTCTGTGGAGCACTTTGCTATACAGCCTATAATTTTTATGGGTCTCGCGAGTCAAGTTTCTGAGGTCGAGCATAAGAATGAATACTTGGAATCCGCCATGTGGGCCTATGTTTACCTTGGAAAGCTTCAGGCGAAGTTGGGGGATAAAGAAGGAGCAACCGAGGCGTTCAGCTTGGCAAGGGACCTGGGCCATCAGCTTGGAATCCTATTCGACAATCAAGAGCTTCTGAAAGATTATCAAGAGCTTCTTGTCGAGATAGGCGAGAGGTCTAAAGCTGTGATCATACTTCATGAACTAGCCTCCCTTAACACAAACAAAAACGAATATGAGCAGGCAGAAGCCTATCTTAAAGAGGCTTGCCAATTGCAACCAGATGAGCTTGAGGTTTACGAATGTCTTGCAGAGTTTTATTGCAAGCGCGACCAAATTCCTGATGCGTGCGCGACTTATTGGAGGGCTGGCGACTACTTCAAAGGCTTAAAGAAATTGCCAACAGCACAAGGTCTTTATCAAAAAGCGGTTGAGAGATCGCCAACGGACATCAGCGCTAACATCCGGCTATCAACTTTCTATCAAGATCAGAACAATCTCAGAGCCGCGCTACAGGTGTATCGGTCAGCCTTATCGGTATTGGTAGAAAATAAACAGCCTGCCGAAGCAAAAAAGTATTACGACGCCTTTAATGCGCTTTGGGCGGAGTCCGAAAGTGAAAAACAAGATTTACTTGGCCTAAAAAAGCAAGTTCTAGCGGACTACAGCAAATTATCGCTTACAGAAAGCGAAAGATTTGATATCGATTTGGAACTAGGAAGTATAGCTGTCCAGCTAGAGCAATACGACCTTGCTGCGAAATGTTTTTTTGAAGCCGCAAGACAACCAGGAATTTCAAGAGATCAAACCAAAGCGGCCTACAGCGAATTAATCTCCATTAGGACCAATACAAAACTCTTTTGTTTGGTAGCGCAAGCATATCGCAAATTGGCTGGAATTGAAAAAGCTGAAAAAAGTGCAGAAGCACATGACGATTTGTTAACTTGGCTTGTAGATTTTGCTGAAGGCTTATCTAATGAAGACCTGGCTGAGCAAAATGAAGAACTTGCTGCAACGCTATCCTTTTCACTCTTAGGAAAAAGAGAATCGAATGGCTCAACATATTTGCGCTCTGCTCGTTTGCTAAAACAACTTGGCACAGACACTGACAAAACAATGCAAGCATTCCGGGCGGCTGTGGAAGCGAATCCAATGCTTATTGGGGCGCATGATGAGTTGTTCAATTTCTACATTGAGAAGAATCAACCAGAAGAGGCAGCTAAGCTGATGTTTGGCTTATGCAAAAGGCTATTTGAAAACAATATGTTTAGCGAATCCCTCAAAGCATACAATCAGCTAGATTCGATTAGGAACCTTGACAAAAGCGTCTTGCCAAGCGGTGAATTTGCTGAATATTTGAAATTAGTCCCTATTCTAAAAGGACACGTCGCATTAACTGAAAAAGTCGAAAGGCTAACTACAGCACAAAACTTGGTTTAAGTCTCTGCGCGCATCAAAAAACCTTGTTTCAGCTCGAAACAAGGTTTTTTTGCATTTGCGTGGCAATGCATCACTTGTTTTTCTGGTTCTTGCAACACCATGCATAAGTTTGGTAAACATCTATTTTGTGTCAGCCTGCCTTTAAACAGTCTTGAACCTCTCTCGCCTGAAGGCGAGAGAGGTTCAATAACGGAAAATATGAGCCATGCTGATGCTTGAGTTTTGATTGTTTCTGGCGTATACTGGTTTGAAGGATTTATTTTTTACAGGAGATGAGATGAGCACGGTGAGCACAAATGACTTTAAGCAGGGCATGAAAATTGAAGTTGACAATGAGCCTTACACGATTACTAATTGCGAATTTGTAAAACCTGGTAAAGGACAAGCTTTCACCCGCACTAAGCTGAAACATCTCATGACTGGACGTGTATTGGAGCGTACTTTCAAATCAGGAGAAAAGTTCCCGTTAGCTGACGTGGTTGAGGCCAATATGCGCCTGCTTTATCGCGAGGGCGATGATGCTGTCTTTATGGACGACAATACGTTTGATCAAGTCACTGTGCCATTGGGAAATTTGGGTGATCAGAAAAAATGGCTTAAAGATGATATTGTTTATGCTCTTGTTTTTTACAAAGACAGTATCGTTGACGTTGCACCTCCTACTTTCATGGAACTGGTGATCACTGAAACGGCCCCTGGCGCTCGCGGCGATACGGCATCTGGACGTGTCCTAAAACCTGCAGTTGTTGAAACTGGCGCCGAGATACAGATCCCCATTTTTGTTGACGAAGGGGAAAAAATTAAGGTTGATACACGCACCGGCGAGTATGTGTCACGCGTATGAGAGATCAACTTAAAATCAGAGCAGAGCATTTAGCTAGGGTTCGTGCGTTTTTTTCTGAGCGGGATGTTTTGGAAGTTGATACGAATCTGCTTCGCAAGTGCCCCGCTATCGATGCTACAATCGATCCAATTAAAACATCCCATGGCTACCTTGTGACTTCTCCTGAATATGCCATGAAAACGCTTCTTTCAGAAGGCGCCGGAGACATCTATCAGCTGTCCCATGTCTTCCGTGCCGAGGAAAATGGCCCTTGGCATTCTAATGAATTCTCGATGATTGAGTATTACCGGCTAGGTATGTCCTTTAGCGCCTTTATCGATGAGGTCGCCGAGCTCATCCAACTTTTTACTGGGCCTTTACCTGTTCGAAGACTCACCTACCATGAAGCGCTAGATCTCTACCCAGGGCCTGCTGTGCCACCAGACCCTTCCTGGGACGCTGATACGGCTCTTAATTACCGCTTTGCTCACATCGAAGAGTATCTGGGACAAGGCGAGCTTACTGTCATCACAGACTACCCAGCCTCCCAAGCTGCCCTAGCGCGTGTTGAAAAAACCGCCCAGCGCTTTGAGTTCTATTACCGCTCTATTGAGCTTTGCAACGGCTATGACGAGGTCACTCAGGCCTCTGAAGTCCGCTCCCGCCTTCTGGCTCAAAATGCCTTGCGAAACGAGCCCCTTCCTGTAGACGAAGACTTTTTAAATGCTCTTGATTTACCCCCTTGCTGCGGGGTAGCACTGGGATTTGACAGATTGCTTGCCCTTCATCAAAACAGCCAGACAATTCACATGCAAAAGAGCCTTGCTTTAGCCTAAAGCATTAAATAATTTTTTAATATTAAGACCGCAAAAGTATATTAATTTTTACTATTGAAACTTATTAATGAATAAATTATAATTTTGTTAATAAAAAGGTTTTTATATGTTACATAACAAAACTGCTTGGATTTCAGCCACTTTGCTGGTACTGTTCTTGCTTGCTGGCTGCGCGACTACTTATAAAAAAGACTCTTTCTTTTCACTCACTGGCGGATATTCAGACTTTGCAACGGGCCCTGACACTTTTCTGGTCTCCTTTAATGGCAATGAGTTTACATCGCATGAAAGAGCTCTAAAGCTTGCCATGATGAGAGCCTCAGAGCTCACGATCCAACACGGCTACTCATATTACGCCATCCTCTCAGAATCAGCAGATTCTAGTAAAATTGTATGTGCAGATACTTACAAGGAAAGCTCACGCCTAACATCAAAGGCGTATTACACAATATCGTCTCCTTGTACAAAGCTTCGCATCAAATGCTTTAAAGAAAAACCTTCAGATTTTGAAGTCATTGATGCACACTTTTACTTAAACCATAACACAAAATCTTAGGAGCCCCCATGATAGGAAATTTTATTTCGGCTTATCGGCCTTCCAACTTGGAAGCAAAATGGAAAGTCTGTGGAGACGCTAAAGCGCCCGAAAAAACACGCATTATTGCTGCTGCCAATCTATGTGCAAAAGCAGTACTTGGAATCATGATTCCATTGGTGCTTTCAAGCTTAGCTGCATCATGCCTGCGTCTGTCGTTTATCCAAGTAGCCTCTAATGTTGTTTCCCTAGTTGCAATCCACGATATCCTCATGATTGTAGATGGCGTTTTTCAGGATGAGACATCGATAGGCGGCCAAGCAAACCATCTCTGGTCAGCAGGCTGCAACAAATTGAAAGATTTATGGAATGGAACAAATAACGCTGACCTAAATTTTCAAAAGGACAATTTGAGGGCTTATACAAAAAACACACTGGTTGTAAAACACATCGTTAATTTGTTTTAAGCGTTGCCTGCCAGATTGATCTCGAAATAAATGACACCCCCGCTATAATGCGGGGCATGTCACAGACTTTAGCGCATACCCTTCCCGACACTAAGCAAACTCCATGGCAACTGGCCGCAATTCAGCTGACTGGTGTGACAAGCTTGCCTGTACTTACCACTAGCATTCTTATTTACCAGATGAGCAACCTCTTAAGCGCAATGATTACTCTTTTGATTGGGAATGCATTGCTGTGGGTCATTCGACTTGGCATTGTTGCTATGAGCTTTAAAAAGCGGGAGAGCACGCTGGACATTGCATTAAAGTATCTTGGTAGGCGCGGGGGCTATTTCATCGCTGTTATTCTTCTAGTGGCAACACTTGCTTGGTTTATTGCTCAAACAACCGTTGCAAGTGCGGCTTTGGATTTGCTGGTACCGCTGCCAGAAGGACCTGAGATCAACCGCTTTATCCAAATTAGTGTTGGTTTGGGTATTATTAGCACACTTTTTTGCATGAATGGCATTGTTATCCTACGTCGGCTCTGCACGATTTCCCTTCCAATTTTGCTGCTGGCTTTTTTAGGGGTCATTATTTTTGCACCAACTGATCTTCCAGCAGCTACAAGCAATGGGCTCACCCTTGCAGGGCTGCCTTTGGTTCTTGGCACAAATTTAGGCGTCACAGCAGATCTGCCGACTTTCTTCCGCCATGCAAAATCTTGGAAAGCCTCCATTCATGCTCTTACTTGGATCCAGGTAGTTAGTCTCGTTCTAGGGGTTGCAGGTCTATATCTAGGCACAATTTTAGAGCCATGGATTGGAGTAAAAACGACTGAAGCTGCCACGCTTTTTCATCCGGGCTTAAGGGTTTCTTTAGTGACGCTTATTTTTGTATCGGCTATCTGCGCCAATGTCGCTAATGTCTACTCGGCATCTGTTGGTTGGGAGCTGCTAGCCCCAAAGTCACTTGTCGGCCGCAAGGAGTATCTCATCTTAGGATTAGGCCTCACCACTCTTTTTATCTTACTGGCCAATGTCTTTTCTATGGATTTCTTGCTTGACACAACGGATAGCGCTCTGGTCAATCTCTGCGTTGTGCTAATTGTTGGCTATCTCATCAGTCTCTACCAGAAACGGGAACCCAGGGCTCTTTGCAATACCTACTTTGTAGCTTGGTTCATTGCCACTGCGATTAATATCTTGCAAGCTTCTGATGTTTTTCTCACCACCCTAAATCCCCTGCTCACAAGCACAGCCATTATTTTGGTGGTGGTTGCTTTGCATGCTATCTACCCCAAGGCTCTAAAATCGAAGTAGGGATCGGGGGCGTGTAAAGCTTATTGCTGTGAATGATGGCGATTGTGTCTCCGTCGCGTCCAAGTATGCGCTTTTCATTCGCGCTAGAACCAATTTTGTTTTGCCCGTCGTAGTAGTAAGAGATGTTGTTGCATTGAATGCACCGATGCAGGGCATCGTAGGTGTAAATGTAGGTACTGCCATTTTTAGTGAGGCGAATAAGACGTCCAAGTGCATCATAGGAGCCTTTTGCTTGCGGATCTAGACCAGAGTCGGCGGGATGGGCCGGCATCACGGCGTCATCATAGGTGTGGCTTATAACGGGCTGTCCCGATGAATCTAGATAGGTGACGGTTTTTAAATTAATGCCGCTATAGGTGTAGAGCACTCGGCTATGGTCAGGATAGGTTAACTCTATGCGATTGTTTTCTGAATCATAAGCTGATGAAATTGTATAGCCGTTGGCAAGGGTTTCAGATATGAGATTTCCGCGATGATCAAAGGTGCGTGTGGTCGCAGTCTCAGCGATTTCATCTCGGGCTGTGATCAGCCGACCTAAACGGTCGTAGGTATAGGTAAGGTGGAGGGTGCTATCAGATGCTTGCACTGAAGTGAGGCGCCCGTCTGGATCGTAGGTATAGGTGGTGAGGTGATCTCCGCATCTTTTTGCGATTAACTTTCCAGCTCTGTCGTATTCATAATGAGTCGTGTGATTTTTTGGATCCGTATGTGATATGCACGCAAATCCATTGTAGGTATATATGTCCAAGGCTCCGTCTCGGTTTTTTGTGAGTATGCGATCGAGCGCATCGTATGTATATGTGGTTACAACGCCTTCTTGATCGGTGTGCTGAACAACGCGACCAGCTAGGTCATATCGATCGCCTTTTTGAGGAATGCTCGGATAAAGGGGCTCGACACTGTTTTCTCCTGGTTTATAAACTTTACGTACTTGCACATCTTCTGCATCGTTTGGGTCTAATGATGTCCCATCGTCTTCTATCTCTTCGATGAGAACTCTGTCTTTGTCATAAATCCAAAAATGTCGCCTTAAAATTTTTGTATCATCACACTTATAAGTTGCTACAGGCAAATCTGTGTCGGCAAGATATTCATAGATGGTTGTAAGCCCGCTGGGGGTTGTCTCTGAAAGCAGATGAAGGCCATCTACTGAATAACTTCTTTCGATGACGGCATGACCCGCGTCGGTAAAAATATGCTCTTCGACGGCGTTACCAAAGCTGTCATACATATAAATGTGCTTTTTCAAGCACGTTCCATTTTCATCTAGCAGCTCTTTTTTTTGAAGGCGATGCCCCTTCCATTTTAAAGTGTCTGATTTAAGCAATTTCCCTTCCCTTGTAAAATGCTCGATTTTACAAAGGCGGCGCTCTTGAGTGTAATGAAAAATGCGATAAGCACCTGTCGAATCGAAAACATGGCAAATGTTTTGCTCAGGCTCATGATGAAAAGTTACAGACTCAATAGAGCGCTCAGGCTCTTCTGGGAACATAAAACTTTTGCCATCGCTTGCTGTGATAGCAAAACCGCTATCAGTGTAATCGATATTTAACCACGCATAAGTGCGCTCATATTTTGAGTCAGTCGTATAGATACGCTTGAGTCCGCTTGTCTGTGGATAGTGGCTTGCCCGTTGAAATGTTCCCCTAGATTTTTTTATTGGAAAGCAATACTCATAGTGCGTGAAGTGGCCGTTTTGGTGTTTTTCACGCTCGATCAAAAAGCGCTCATCCTGACTTTGATCTTTGCCAATGCCCCGATAATAGCGCACCGTGCCATCGCTTGCATGCAGAAAAAAACCTGTCAGGTGATCTTCTACTTCAATGTAGGAGTTAGTGATATCATGTTTAGCGCAGATAGGACCTCGACTGGTATTGCAATATCCCCTTTTAACCACATCAGCACTCAATACGAATTTCCGTGCCCCCTGTGGGACAAAAGATAGGAATGTGCCGTTAACATCTCTGAGCTGAATGGTATTGCTACCTTTAAGCATCACAGCCGATGCATAGCCAAATAGCTCGGAAAACTGAGAACGGTGCAAAATAATGGGCTGCGCACCATTTACAACCAAATCTGGATATACGCGCCTGCAATTGCCTGTGATCACATTGACACAGTTTGCAACAACTGCTAAAGGCTCTGGCTCGGTATCCTCAATGAGTGGATGCGCAGAAAAAACATGTGCTGCAAATAATAAAATAAACCCAATTTTCATGATCACCTCGTATTAAATCGAAGTTATTAAAACGATTGGGCTGTTTTATTGCAACATTAGATTGCTGAAGCAAGGGGGATTTGTTCATTTAATAGCTCACGCAGCTCTTCAGAAGAGGTATTGATACGCCCGAGCAAAGACTCTGGAGCAGAATTGAGCATAAAGCGTTACTCATATGGGAAAAATGATACACAAGTGAATCATTTATTTCAATTATTGCTAAAAATTTCAGTTGCGTTTAGAATGATTCCTTAACAAAAGGAAGTTCAAATGGCTGCAGCAATTATTGAAATTACTAATAACACAGAGTGTGATTGGGACGAATGCAGAATTGCATTTACACGTCAGGATGGAAGTCTAATAGAAAGATATATTTTTAAGGAAATAATAAGCATGGGTCAAACTTTTCAGGCAAAAATCCCAAATGCAACATTTGAAGATGGTGACAAAATCTCCTACTGCGGTTTAAGGCGTAATGCTCGCATTATTACTGAAAAACCACATAGTGTAAAATCTTTAATTAAAATAAAAAATATTTGTATTGCAAGCTATTTCACTTTATAGTTTATATATCTCCTGTTATCCAGTATAATTAACTAAAAACAGGAGAGAATTGCATGTCTGCCTCACACCCAATAGGAGCCCACAAAGAAGATCAGCCCATTCAACCAGAAAGGCCATCAACTCCTCCCCATATCCCCACCTATCTTATCTCTTTGCCTGTAACACCACCAAAAAAACGTTCGAGGAGCATAACTCAACAACACCCAGCCACTCCTTTATTTAAAAACCAGATACCTTCTATTAAACAATTGCTTTTTCAAGATCTTTACGATGGTGGGGGCTTAATAAAGAAGAAGTGTGAAGCCTACTCAACTTTTAAAGGCAAAATTTTTCCACTTATCCAACAACCGACAGCATCAAAGTCTTGCGGAGCAGGTGCAGTGATGATGTTGGTACTCGGATGCTTTTAAAAGCAAAAGCCTCAAACTGCTTTGATAACAGCCAAACAATTTATTCATGAAAAAGCAGAAGATTTGTGGCAATGGTATGCCATGTGTAAACTTACCCAAGCTGATGAAATTCAAGAAGTACTGCTTAGACACTTCAAAATAGGCACAGAAATTCACGAGATCTCTAGCGAGGATTTTGACGATTGCGTTCAAAAGTTGCACGCCTCTTTGAAAAAATCAAACCACTCAATCATGCTCTCGATCACTCACGAGTGCATTGCAGGTCATTGGATCATTCTAGATGAGATCAATATGATTGAAAAGACGGCTGATATTCGCGATCCATACTCGGGTCACGCTTTTCGGTTGTCGTTTGCTGAACTGCAACAAAACCTGGGAGAAGAAGACGCGTTAGGCTTCCATATCCAACACTACCTGCAAGTAACATCACTTCCAAGTTTGGACGATGGGGAAGTGGCGCCCGACTAAGCTGCACAAAATCTCCCACACTCCAACGACCGAAAAGCCAACTGGAATCTGGATTTTGGACGCGCTCGCCCTCAAGGCATAAAAAAGCTCAAGTCAACGGACGAGCTGAAAGCAAATATATCAGTAGTAGTTGCATTTGGCTAACAGTGTCAACACTTCGTCTAAATCCCTTCCTCTTAAATGTATATTGCTAAAAATTTCAGTTGCCTTTAGAATGATTCCTTAACAAAAGGAGATTCAAAATGGCTACAACATTTTTTGGAATTACGAATCGATCAGAGCTTGATTGGGACGAATGCAGGATTGCACTTACTCACCCGGATGGAAGTTTAAAAGAAAGGCTTACTTTTACAAACCTCAAAATACGCCAGGAAGAAATTTTTTACGCAGAAATTCCAAATGAAAAACTTGTAGGCGCTAAGGGGATTGCTTACTGCGGTCTTAGAGATAAAACGCGCATTTTTACCGGGTCTATACACAATATACAATCTATAGTTATGAAAGCAAATAATTCAATTGCTGGCTAATTTGTTTTATAGTTTTAAATTCTTCTGTTGTTTGGTATTATTTATTTCTCACGACAGGAGAAGATTGGATGACACCTTCAAGACCAACAGCATCTTATGAAGATAAGGTTATTAAGCCAGAGCCACCCACAATCCCACCAAGTTTTCCTAGACGCTTTAACTTGATTCCCGCAACGCCCAAAAAAAAGAGATCTAGAACAATAACCCAAATTCATCCTAGTGCCCCTTATTTAAGCTTCAATTACCTTCCGCCAAACAACCACTTTTTCAAAATCTTTATGATGGCGGGGGCTTAATAAAGAAGAAGTGTGAAGCCTACTCGACTTTTAAAGGTCAAACTTTCCCACTTGTCCAACAACCGACAGCATCAAAGTCTTGCGGGGCAGGCGCAGTGATGATGTTGACACTCGGATGTTTTCAAAAGCAAGACCCTCAAAATGCTTTGATGACGGCCAAGCAATTCATTCATGAAAATGCTGATGATTTCTGGAGGTGGTATGCCAGCTGTCAGCTTACCCGACCCTGCGAAATTCAAGAAGTACTACTTAGATACTTCAAAATCAACACAGAAAAGCACGAGATCTCTAGCGAGAATTTTGACGATTGTGTTCAAAAGTTGAGAGCCTCTTTGAGCGAATCAAATCACTCGGTCATGCTATCGATCACTCACGAGCGCATTGCAGGTCATTGGATCATTCTAGATGAGATCAATGAGATTGAAAAAACAGCTGATATTCGCGATCCATACTCTGGCAAGGCTTTTCGGTTGTCGTTTGATGAACTGCAAAAAAACCTGGGAGAAGAAGATTTCTTTGGTCACCATACCCAGCACTATCTGCAAGTCACGTCACTTCCAGGTTTGGACGATGGGGAAGTGGCGCCCGACGCCAAAAGATTTAGGGGTAACCCGTAGGACAGGCGGGCTTTGCCTGCGTTTGTACTCGGCTGTGTGAATCCGGTGCACTAAGTCTTTGACAAGATCTAGGGGGATATTGTGCTTTTCTGAAATTGATGAAACCGGCATAAATTCTTCTAAGTAGGACTGGATCACCTGGTCAACAATCCCATAGGGAGGAAGTGTTTGCTGGTCGTGCTGGTTTGCGCGCAGCTCTGCGGTAGGAGCTCTATCGATTGTCGTTGTGGGAATGATCTCTTTATCGCGATTGATCCATCGACAAAGGTCATAGGCGCGCGTTTTTGTGACATCGCCAATCACTCCTAGCCCCCCGCAGGAATCGCCATACAGCGTTGAGTATCCAAGGGCAAATTCGCTTTTGTTTCCAGTGCTGACAACAATATAGCCAAGCTTGTTGGAAATCGCCATGAGGATCACGCCTCTGATGCGCGCTTGCAGATTCTCTTCTGTGACATCTGGCGCTCGATTTTGAAAGAGAGGCGCGAGCAACTCCAGGTAACTGCAAAAGGGCTCTTCTATGGGCACACTTATCAATTTAATGCCGAGAGTGTCGGCAAGTTTTTTAGCATCGGTTTTCGATAGATCTGATGTATAGCGGGAAGGCATAGAAACAGCTAGCAGATTTTCAGGACCCAGCGCTGAGGCAACAATGCAAGCGACAAGAGCAGAATCAAGTCCGCCAGAAAGCCCTAAGCAGGCTTTTTTAAAGCCCGATTTGTGAAAGTAATCACGAACTCCCATGACAAGTGCGTTATAAAGGTCTGACATCATGTCGTATTTAAAGGGACAGGCACAGGCCTGAGCCTCTAGATCGATAACCATATGATCTTCTACAAATCCTTTAGCAAGTTGCCGTAATTTTCCTTCGGCATCGACATAGACGCTATACCCATCAAAAAGCAAACTATCATTGCCGCCAACTTGCGCGCAGTAGACAATTGGGCAATTGCACGTGGTGGTAACTTTTGCGCACACTTCAACGCGAATGTCCGCTTTCCCAAAGTTGTAAGGCGAAGCGGATAGGTTGAGGATGAGATCGGGTTTAAGTTTGGCCATCTCAATCACTGGATCTCTGCCATAGCGCACAGCAACATAGCCTGCATGTTGCCAAATATCTTCACAGATGAGAATGCCAATTTTTTTCCCTTTGTAATCGAAGGTCTGAAGCGTGTTGCCTGGGTCAAAGTAGCGCCTTTCATTGAATACGTCGTAGTTTGGAAGAAGCCATTTATCATGAAAGCCAATGAGCTTGCCATCGATAGCAATCGCAGCGCTATTCGACAATCCGTTTTCACCCGGTCCCAGATTGGGTCTTACTAGACCAACGACAACCATGAGCCCTTTTGAGGCTTGCACAATTGTTTGCAGGTGCTTTTCCATCGCATCGATAAATGCAGGGTGGTACACTAAATCTTGCGGAGGATAGCCACAGATAGAAAGCTCTGGAAAGAGGACAATATCTGCCTTTTCGTCGCGCGACTTGGCAATCGCATTCAGTATTTTTTGCGTATTCCCATCAAGATCCCCGATCACGGGGTTGAGCTGACTTAAGTGTACTTTCATTTAACTCCCAAAATCATCTAATACGATATTTTCCCTTGGAACACCATAATTATCGAGCAATTTAAGCACGCTTTGATTGTGCAGTGGCGGCCCGCAGACATAGTAAAGTACATTTTCAGGCTCTTCCATTTTCGAGAGTTGGCCAGCTTCAAAAGCTTTGAACAAAAACCCTGTTTTTGTTGGGTCATCTTTGGGCCAGCCATCGCGCAAATCACTCTCATCGGGCTCTGAAAGCACCAGGTGATAGGCAAAGTTTTGCCTTTCACTTGCCAACTTTTCATACTCCTCTTGATAAATGTTCTCTTTGAGCGATCTCGCTCCATACCACAAGTCCACTTGTCGCTGCGTATTTTTTGAGTAAAAAAGGTCGAGAATATGGCTACGCCCAAAAGATGAACCAGCCCCGCCAATTAGAAAAACTAAAGGGCGCTCGTCGTGGATCATATGAGACTCACCATATGGGCCAGAAAGTTTGACCTTGTCACCGGCTTTTAGCGAAAAAGTATAAGCTGAGCAAACACCCCATGGGATGCTCGCCTTTAACTCACCTTTCACAAGAGGCGGCGTTGCAATGCGAATGTTAAAAATAAAACGCTTTCCCTCCGCCGGATAAGAAGCCATTGAATAGGCCCGAATAGTTGTCTCACTCGGCTCAAATTCGATTAAGCGGTCAAACATGTGAAAGCGCTCCCAGTCGGCAAAATATTTTTCGTCCATGGTAGCCTTCCAATCCGATGTATTGGTCTTGTATGCAGGCACGGTGAATTGCAGATAGTCGCCGGGCTGATACTCAGGAGGCTGCTCAATTTCAACAACCAACTCCTTGATGAAGGTAGCCACATTTTTGTTGCTGACAACTTTACCTGTAAACTCTTTAAGCTCTAGCAAATTCTCAGGGATTTTGATCTTCAAATCGTCGCGTACCTTGCATTGGCAAGAAAGGCGCCATCCTTCCAAGAGCTCGCGTGGAGTGAATGACCCTTTATCCGTTTCAAGAGGCTCGCCTCCCCCTTCCTTAATGATAACACGGCACTGCTTGCAAGTAGCCTTGCCACCACATGGCGATGGCACCGCAATTCCCTGCGAAAGCAGAGCAGAGAGCAAGGTCTGCCCACTTTTGACCTCTTTGGTCAACGCTTCATCGTCATTAATACGAATCTGCACAGGAGCTGTTGAGATAAGCTTTGCCCTCGCGCTCAGGATCATAAGCGTGAGCAGTAATCCTACAAAGGTAAAGGCTAAGACAGCCATGACGGTGAGCATAAGGTCCATATTCTTTACATATAGCTGGTTAAGCAGATGTTTGTCATGTGGATTTTGCTCTTCTTTTTATTTGTAATTAAAAGTTTGATTGACTAACCTCGCCCTAAAAAAGGAGAGGTCTCTGTCGATACTATCATTTGAGTTCGTTAACAACACTGAACTTTTGTGGGTTTTCTGCTTTGCACCAATTATTAGCAGAAAAGGTTCTGGATATCCAAGCCATGGGTTAGACAATTTTATACAGCGCTTCCCCGTGTTAGCAAACAAGATATTTTTAGATGCTGCAACATATCTGAAAGAAAATGAAGAAATTGTAGACATTGGGTTCGGGTACTCCGACCAGTATGACTCTAAAAATTACTTACCTCGACCTACGCCCCATCCAAAGTACAGGTGGTACTGGCACACGCACTTTATGATGCCCGGTTCAACGACTGAAGTAGGCATTTATAGCACAGCCGAAGAAGCTCAATTAAATCTTAATGATTTTTATGTAGCTATCTATCCAACCTTATATGCTTACAACACAAAAGGACCATCCTACCTCAGTAAGCCTATTGAGCAAAGAAGCATCCTGCCGCTTAAATTTCAACCTCTCAAAACGCTACAAGAAAGTACAGATTTTAAAGTTGTTGCAGTTTGGGATGACTTTGATATGAACAATCGCCCCGTGCTTCAAACCTTATTACGCATCAATCAATTCGTAAGCGGCGCAAACATCTCATGTACTGCTGAACAGGCGACAACAACATCTCACTTACCAAATCAACAGCTGCTACCTGGGTAGTCTTATCCAGAGTGTAACTGCAATTTGGAAGCGATCAAGCGATGTGATTGCCCAACTAGATACAGGGGAAGCAAGAGAAGTTTATATTTAAAAGGGGGTGTTTTCGATAGATGGGCCAAGTAAGGGCTACAATTGACATCTTATCCATTTTGGGGTATCCTGGCATTTCATGAAACACGCACGCGAACACTGGGGCTCAAGATTGGGCTTTATCATGGCAGCAGCTGGATCGGCTGTTGGCGTTGGTAGCCTATGGAGATTCCCCTTCATTGTCGGTCAAAATGGAGGAGGGGCCTTTGTCCTGCTCTATTTAATTTTTACTTTTGCAATCGGCTTGCCCGTCTTCATTGCTGAGCTCATCATAGGCCGTAAAAGCCAAAAAAGCGCTGTGTTTGCTTATAGCGACCTCTCTGGATCGAGCAAATGGCGATTCATCGGCTGGCTCAACCTTTTAAGCTGCTTGATCATCCTCTCTTTCTACGCTGTCGTATCGGGCTGGGGCGTAAGCTACACGCTGATGTCGCTGACTCAATTCACCAAAGGATTAGATGCAAGTCAGATCAGCGGCGTTTTTGATACACTTTTCGAATCTGGCGATATCAACTTACTTTGGCTTTTTCTATTCCTGCTGATCAATGTCGGCGTTGTTTACGCTGGCGTGCGCAAAGGGATCGAAAAGTGGAGCAAAATCTTAATGCCAATGCTCTTGATCATGCTCCTTGGCTTGTTTGCATTTAGTTTAACGTTAGAAGGCCTTCCAAAAGCGCTGCGCTTTGTGCTTTATCCAGACTTTGGCGCTGTGACCCCAACTTCTGTCCTCAGCGCGCTTGGCATGGCATTTTTTACACTTAGCGTTGCACTCGGTATTATCTTGACCTATGGAAGCTACATGAACCGCACAGAGGATATACCGCGCACAGCTACCATCGTCGCTCTGATGACCGTGATTGTTAGCTTGCTGTCTGCATTGATGATTTTCCCCATTGTATTTACCTTTGGCTACGAGCCAGCAGGTGGGCCTGGCCTTGTCTTTAAAACCATGCCTGTACTCTTCTCTAAGCTACCAGGCACGCTAATTCTATCAACACTTTTCTTCACACTCTTTGTCTTTACTGCACTCACCTCTTCTATTTCGTTGATGGAGATGCTCGCCTCCAACATCATCGAATATTTCAACATCACTAGGAAGAAAGCGACGCTATTAGTTGCTGCAGCAGCCTTTGTGTTAGGCATTCCCAGCGCCTTGTCAGGCACAGATTCCCTCTTTGGCAACTGGAAGAAAATTTATGGAATGGACTTTTTTGCTACGATGGATTTTATCACATCGAGCTGGTTCATGCCTGTAGCAGGCCTATTAACCACCTTCTTCGTAGGCTGGGTGATCTGCCAAAAAGAAATACGCGACGAGTTCGTATCAGGAACTACCCTACAGATCTGGTACAAGCCGTGGCTATTTGCCGTGCGCTTTGTAGCCCCTGTAGTCGTCATCTTAATCATTTTACAAGAAGCAGGAGTTTTAACTTTATGACTACTAAACAACTCAAAATTCACAGTGAAAACATTTTACCTATTCTGAAAAAATGGCTCTACAGCGAGCATGAGATTTTTGTGCGCGAGCTCATTTCAAACGCATGTGATGCCATTGCAAAGCTCAATCTTTTAGGAGTTGATGGGGGCGAGCATCGCATTGATGTCACAATTGATAAGAAGAAAAAAACACTCACCTTCAGCGACACAGGCCTTGGTATGACTGCTGAAGAAGTAGAAAAGTACATTGCACAGCTTGCCTTTTCTGGGGCTGAAGATTTTATTCAAAAATACTCCGATAAAGGATCCTCTGAGCAAATTATTGGCCATTTTGGATTAGGCTTTTACTCAAGCTACATGGTTGCTCATACAGTTGAAATTGACACGCTCTCCTACTTGGAAGATGCAAAAGCAGCGCACTGGCTATGCGATGGATCTTCTGATTACACCCTCGATGAAGGCAAGCGCGAAAAACGCGGTACAACCATTACACTACATATCGAGGATGAAGATTACTTAGAAGAGTCTAAACTGAAAGAGATTCTAAAGCGCTTTTGCTCTTACCTGCCTGCACCCATTTATCTAGGTGAAGAGCGCATCAATCCCAGCGAGCCTCTTTGGCTAAAAAACCCTAGCGATTGCACAGATCAAGAGTATATCGATTTTTATCGCGAGCTCTACCCCATGGACCAAGACCCCATTTTTTGGATTCACCTCAGCGTTGACTACCCCTTCCATCTCCAGGGCATCTTGTATTTTCCAAAAATCACACGCCGCATGGATATCGACAAAAGCTCCATCCAACTCTATTGCAATCGAGTATTTGTTTCAGACAATTGCAGAGACATCATTCCTGATTACCTTATGGTTTTACGCGGAGCAATTGACAGCCCAGACATCCCCCTCAACGTATCTCGATCAACCCTTCAGGTAGATCGAAACGTGCGCCAGCTCATGAGCCACATCTCCAAAAAAGTAGCAGACAAACTGTCATCTTTATACAAAAACGAGCGCGACGAATTCCTCAAGCGCTGGCCTGACATCGAGCTCATCATCAAGCTTGGGGCCCTACAAGATGATAAATTCTACGAGCGCATCAAAGATCTTTTAGTTTTCCAAAACACAAGCGGCGATTGGACAACCATCAAAGACTACCTTGAGCGCTCTGAGAGCAAACACAAAGATAAAATCTTTTACACGTCTCAAGAGCAAAGCCACACCCTGCCCCTTTACACATCGAAAGGAATCGAAGTTCTAAAAGCAACATCGACAATTGACACGCCGGTGATCAGTATGCTTGAGCACAAGTGCTCTCCAGCAAAATTCACACGCATCGATGGCTCTATCGATGATGCCATTTTAGATGCAGCGCGAGAAAAATCAACCTTAGACGAATCAGGAAAATCACAAAGCGCACAAATTGCTGACTTTTTCCGCAAGCAACTCGATGGTGTCGAAGTAGAGGCTAAAAGCCTCCATGAAGACAGCCTCCCAGCCTTTGTCGTCCTTGATGAAAACATGCGCCGTTTGCGCGACACCATGTCAATGCACGGACAAGATATGGGCGCTCAATTTGATAAGCGCACCTTTGTAGTGAACACGAACAGCCCACTTATTGAAGCTTTGACAAAAACCCAAGATGAATCGCTTGCAAAAGAGCTGACACAGCACCTCTATGAGCTTAGCCTTCTTGGACAACGAGAACTAAAAGGCGATCAAATTCAAGGATTGATTGAACGTGCGAACAAGCTACTGACACAGCTTGTTAAGTAAAGCTGCGACCTCACTCGTAGATGGGCGAGCACTTGGGTCAGTAGAGACAAGTTGTTTGCCCAAAGATCTTAATTCTTTGACAACTTCAGATGATTGCACATCAGCATATATGGCATCCTCAATCATAGAAGACATCAACTGATAGCCAAGCTTGCCCTCTGATTTTTCCTCTTTCATATATGAATTATAATCATCATCTTTCAGCTCAGCCTTCATAAGCTGATGAGACACATCCATCAAAATCACACCTAACGCGTAGGCATCAGAGGCTTTGCTTTGAATAGAAAACAGATCGTCATTTTTTTCAATTTGAGAATTTAGAACCTCTGGCGCGACATACCCCTGTGTTCCAATATGAGGGTGATGTTGTCCATCAGGAGTGAGAAGATCATCTAAATCTGATAACTTTGCACTTTCGCCATAAACCAGAACATTAGCCGGCTTAACATCCCTGTGAATCAAATTGCTTTCATGCAAATCAGCTAAACCCTGAGCGACATCTCTTGCAATCTTGAGCAAATGTTCAGGTTCTGCAGAGCCCATATCCCCTATTGCTAGAGGCGAAAGCGCATATTCACTTGTTTTGCCTTCAGGTTTAAAAACATAGAGGGGCGTATCGAGGCACTTGAGATTGACGTCTTTAAGTAGCGCCTGACCCTCTGAGTAAGTCAAAGCGGAGCCTTGGGTGTGAGGCTTTCGCATCGCGACCTTAGTGACCACCCATTCGCCCTTTTGCTTTTCGACAAGAGTTGCGTGTTTGACCTTGTTAAAGCCCCCAAACCCAATCTCTTGATCATGCGTATGTATGACGTATGCTGAAGCCGGATCGAGAATGGTTAAGCTTGTTTTATCAAGCTTAACGTGGTTGACGGATGCAAAAACACTTGACGCCTTATCATGGGCAGCCATAGCACTTGACTCATCAAACCCCTTAATGTTAACAGCTTGCGCAATTCTTCCTGCAAGCGACTTAGGTTCAGATGGTTTGGAAATAACAATCGAAGCAACTTTTTGAATCGGCTTAAATAAATCATCCTCGGTGCCAAATATGTTGCAATTGCGAGATTTCGCAAATATGTCATCAAATAAATTATCTACAAATAAACTCATATTATACTAATAAAATTTTGTTGTTATATAAATAATTATAACATATTTTTTAATTTAATAAAAGCATATCGTACACGACTCAATACTAATGACTTAAAAAAAATTGCGTTAATCTAATCTTTGAGCTATAAAGGGTCACATGAAGGCCTATCTCTCGCTTGCATACCTGCTGCTTTTTTGCCCCCTACTCGCTGACCCCTGTATACACGGCAAGCCTTCACATATATCCATTGGCACACGCCAAGGCAAGGGCATGGGCTATGAGCATGGTTACACCACTGCCTCTGCATTCTTGACACCCAATTGGCAACGGGAATTTCAGCCCATTTTCGATGGGCGCGTTCACTTCTTAAATAACGCTACATGGGCAAGCAATCTCGGTGGTGCTTTGCGCTTTGGGTTGCCAAGCAATTTTGCATTGGGTGGCAACTTCTTTTACGACTTTCGCAGTGCAAAGCACATTAGATCTCATCAGCTTGGAGCTGGATTAGAGCTCTTGCATCCGATTTTTGATTTAAACATCAACGGCTATGCACCTATTGGAAGAACTAAAACTGCCGGCCCACTAAAATCTGATGGGGTGTCGGGGTATCATTTTTACTTAAAACAGCGCGTGGCTTTTGCTCTGCCACACATCGAAGCCATGACTGGCTTTTGGCTCCCTAAATCGTGGCCGATCGACATTTATTGGGCCGCTGGACCTTATTATTTGTTTGGTCGCCATGCTCGCATTAAGTCGTGTGGATCTACCTGGGGTGCAAAAACGTTTTTGGAAGCCACCATTACAGATGGAATTGTTCTAGGTGGTCAATGGACTTACGACCAGGAGTACCATGGACGTATCCAAGGTTATGTGAGCTTTAGCTACCCTCTTGGACCAAACAACATCCGAAGAGGTGGTGAGCGCTGGAGCAATTGGTACAAAGGAAGCTGCGATCAAAAGGCTGTAAAACAGCGTCTGCTCACAGGTCCGATTAGGCGCGATGAAATTATTCCTGTTTGCGATAAGGTGGACAGGCCATTACCTCTTTCAGTTTTGCCGGGCTTTCCAGATCCACCGCCTCCTTGCTACTTTGTCAACAACTCTTTGGCTACAAATGGAGATGGAACCTTTGAGAATCCATTTAACAATTTAGCAAG
>JACKPQ010000006.1 GCA_024233435.1 Chlamydiales bacterium | reverse complement strand
GAGGAATTAAAGTCTATGGGACGTTTCTTTTGTTGGTTTATGCTGAGTTGAATTTGACTCAAATTGGCCTGGATTATTTAAGATAGAGAAAGATTTTCACGATTAGGTTCCTAGCAGCTGTTGAACTATGGAATAACTGACATTGCGACCTGTCAAAATAGGCTCTCTGGGTCGCGTGTGACCATAAAGGCAGCTAGCATGTGTTACAGCAATGGAATGATCGACTTGGATGTTGGTCAAGCCAACCCCTCCATAACTTCGCCAGCCATGGAGCAGACGCTTTTAGAATGTTAGCTGTAAGCATGGGAAAACTTCAAAGTAAAGGTTTATCCGTTGAAGAATGGAGATCATTAAGAAAGGTATATTTAACCTAACATTTTTACTAATTATGTTTTAGCAAGTTCTATAGAAGTCTCTTTCTTCAAAAGTCGACACCGTTCACCATTTAAATAGATGATTGAGCCCTCTTTATGATTTGCAAAGAAATGATTTGCAAGTTTTTCTCCAGTTTCATCCCATAGTCCTTCAAATGAACCATCACCTTTGATTTCGGAAGAGCCTACTTGTTTAGAGAAATGTGATGGGCATATATTGTAGCTATTTTTACCAATAATTTCAAAAAAAATACCTGTAGTAACAATCATTTTACCTTGATCAAATGTCATATCTCCAACACGGTCCGAAGTAACTACTTTGGGGCTATATCCAAAAATACTTTCTAATTTTTCAATGTCTACTTGGCAGGAGTAAGTCGTATCACCAACACGACCAGATGAAGAAACCGTCATAAGAACCTCATTCTTGATTTTTCAAAGTTTAACTTCTAATTTTTTAAACCCCCAAGGGGTTTTATATGACTCGAATCGTAACAGAATAAAGTGTTTTGAGCAACCTCTATATTATGGACCAACCGTAGACCAAATAGGGACAGCAACTCACATTACTACTGTACGAGCAAAGACTGTTTCAAAGAGCCTCTCATGGAAAGGTCCTTTTGTCTCAGGATCTAAATCAGAAGACTGCGCTACCACCCCTGCTACATTAGTCATTGTAGCAAGCATCAATCCACTTGCTAAAAAACTCCCAAAACCCCAAACCACTTTTCCAGCCATAGTTACCATAAACACTCTTTATTTCTATTTCATTCATAACAAGCATTATATGCTGCTATAAGTGCATAAGTCTATAGCAGATATTCTTTTAGACACCCGTGGTGCACAGGCAGCGCAGGAATTTCCCAAAACAACCATTTTATTCAGAAAAATCAGATAGCATTAATCAGAGGGCTCCCTCTAGCTTTTATTAAAGCCTCTAAAGCTCCAAATTAGACAAAAAATTATCCGCCCTTACGATTTCTATTCCATTGTCCGTTCTTTCGATACGTAGGTCCTTAACCACTTGAATGGCGGGATGCCCATATTTTTGATGAAAATATCGTAATGAAGTGTCAATTGAATGGTTTGTCAACGTTGCCTCCACCATCTTTTCGATATGACCATCCTTTGTTAAGGCAAAATCGACTTCTTGCCTTTCTTTTGTGTGCAAATAGTGTAAGTTGTATTGCTCAGCCTGGTAATCAATCTTTGCATGAACATGCTTTAGTAAGCAAAGAGCGACAAAGTTTTCAAAAACAACGCCTTGATCTCCTTGAACCAATCCGGTATCAAAAAAGTAGATTTTCGGCTCCTTAAGTAAACTGCGGGCTATATTTTTTGAGTAGGGCGTAATGCGGAAGACAACGTATAACGCCTCTAAAATTTGGATGTACTTTTTTACGGTATTTGGAGAAACACCAACGTCTTCAGCAATTGATTGATATGAAATAGGAGATCCCACTTTTCTTCTTAGCAAATCAAAAATAAGTCGAATTGCCTTGATATTTTGGATATTTTCAAAATCGAGCACGTCCACGCGCAGCAAGCTATCGATATATTGCAAACGCCAACGTTTTGAATCTACTAGATTTTGACTCAAAAAGGGCTCGGGGAAACCCCCTCTTTCCATAATTGACTATTCTGCACAGGTTTGCAGAATAGTCAAGACTTTTCCGCATTTGCTTGCAGAATAGTCAAGACTTTTCCGCATTTGCTTGCAGAATAGTCAGCTATAAAATATAAGGTAGCATATTTGATCAGGCTTTCTTATTGATCTTTTATTCAAGTTGTTAGATACAAAAATGAAGGGAGCATTACCCTTTTCTAGGGCAAAAGATAATTTTTGAGTTAAATTCGAATAGCCCTTAGATACATGGTTATAAATACGCACCTGCAATAGGTGATGTGGTGAAAATGGACGCAGGCGAAAATCTAAAAGCTCTACCTTTAGAAGAGGTAAAGAAAAAGCTAAACTTTTCACCGGATGGCCTTAGCGAGTCGGAGGCAGCAAAGCGGCTGACTCAATATGGACCTAACGAGATGAAAGAAAAGGAAACGAATCTTTTCGTTAAGCTCTTGAGCTATTTTTGGGGACCTATTCCGTGGATGATTGAAATTGCGGTGGTCCTATCAGGTGCGATTCGCCGCTGGCCAGACTTTTGCATTATTTTTCTGTTACTTCTTGTCAATGCTGTCATTGGGTTCTGGGAAGAGCACAAAGCTGCTAACGCTATTGCTGCCCTAAAAGCTCGCCTAGCTGTCAAGGCTCGGGTAAAACGCGATGGCAAGTGGATCACTCCAGCAGCACGTGAGTTGGTCCCAGGAGATGTTATCCGATTACGCTCAGGCGATATTGTACCTGCAGATGCAAGACTAATGGATGGGGATCCTTTAGAAGTGGACCAATCTGCCCTGACCGGAGAGTCGCTGCCTGTCATACGCAAGTCTGGCGATCCGGTGTTTTCAGGATCCATTGTCAGGCAGGGTGAAATCGAGGCACTGGTCTATGGAACTGGAATGAATACCTACTTTGGCAAGACAGCACAACTGGTGGAAGAGTCTCACACGGTTAGCCATTTTCAAAAAGCGGTCTTAAAGATCGGCAATTATTTGATCGTGCTTGCAGGAGTGTTAGTTGCAGGAATCATAATGACTGCAATCATACGGGGTGATCCAATTCTTACGACTTTGCAGTTTGCCTTGGTGCTGACCATCGCCTCTATCCCAGTAGCCATGCCAGCGGTATTGTCAGTAACAATGGCCGTCGGGGCTCGCTTGCTAGCAAAGAAGCAGGCGATTGTAAGCCGGCTGACAGCGATTGAAGAATTGGCAGGCGTTGATATCCTGTGTGCAGACAAGACCGGGACTTTGACTCAAAACAAGTTAACGCTCGGAGATCCGTTCAGCGTAAATAATACCCCCATCGAGCAAGTGATTCTTTGCGCCTCCCTTGCATCTCGCGCAGAAAATAACGACACCATTGATCTTGCTGTTTTGGGCGGTCTGAAAGATAAAGATGCACTCAAGGGATATCAGATGCTCCATTTTCAGCCGTTTGACGCTGTTCATAAACGGACTGAGGCCACTATTAAAGGCCAAGATGGGAATGTATTTAATGTAACAAAGGGAGCTCCTCAAGTGATTTTGGCCTTATCAGCTAATGCGGACCAAGTAAAGGCAGAGGTGGAAAAAGCTGTTGATGCATTCGCAGCGCGTGGATTTCGATCGCTCGGAGTGGCCCAGTCCAATGAGGAGGGAAATTGGCAGTTTCTCGGCGTATTACCCCTATTCGACCCACCAAGAGAAGATGCCCAAGCCACGATTGAGGCTGCAGGAAAAATGGGAATGAAAGTCAAGATGGTCACAGGTGACCAACTTGCTATCGCCAAAGAGACTGCCAAAAAATTAGGCATGGGCACAAGTATATTTGATGCTAGCGGTCTTGGGGATGTCAAGAAGCAAGAAACAGCTCAAGTTGCCCAGTCAATCGAGAAAGCTGATGGCTTTGCTCAAGTATTTCCCGAACATAAATTCCACATTGTAGATGCCTTGCAAAAGCACGGCCATATTGTTGGCATGACAGGCGATGGTGTTAATGACGCTCCCGCATTGAAAAAAGCTGACTGTGGAATCGCTGTTTCAAGCGCAACAGATGCTGCGCGCGCAGCTGCAGCCATCGTGCTGCTAACTCCAGGTCTTTCTGTAATCCTTGATGCTGTCAAGGAAAGTCGAAAAATCTTCCAGCGGATGAATAGCTACGCAATCTATCGAATCGCTGAGACGCTGCGTGTGCTGTTCTTTATGACGCTGGCCATTCTGACTTTTAATTTCTACCCACTGACGGCAGTGATGATTGTAATGCTAGCGTTGCTTAATGATGGAGCGATTTTATCCATTGCCTATGACAACGTCAACTATAAGAACCAACCTGAGGGGTGGAACATGCGCATGGTGCTGGGGATTTCTACTGTGTTAGGAGTCGTCGGTGTCATCTCCACCTTTGCCCTATTTTTTATCGGAGAGCGAATCTTCCACCTCGACCGAACACACATTCAGACGTTGATGTATTTAAAATTATCGATTGCTGGACACCTCACAATCTTTTTAACACGCACGCGTGGTCCTTTCTGGTCTATACGGCCCGCAAATGTATTATGGGGAGCTGTGCTTAGCACGCAAATCGTAGCAACTTTAATTGCTGTTTATGGACTATTTATGTTTCCAATTGGCTGGAAGTGGGCTGGTTTTGTGTGGGCCTATGCAATTGTCTGGTTTCTTTTAAATGACCGCATTAAGCTGCTTGCATATCGCATTTTCGATCCTACCAAGCTTAAAACGCAATCTGGCTGCGAAGATCCTCTACGCTAATGCCCTCTGTGCTTTGCCTTCTTCTTGCTTTGCTTGAGGGAAAATTGAGCCTCTTTCCAAGCCTGTTTTTGAGCGCTACTTATGCTTTTCTTTTCCTTCTTCTTTTTTTCTATCTCTTCGCGCATATAGTCTTGAGCCAGGGTCGAAGATTTTGTTGAAGCCTTGACTCTTTCCATTTCGCGACGCACTTCCCTTTGCACCCTTTTGGGATTCATGCGCTGGATTTGAATACTAATTTCCTTTGCCTCTCCAAATTTTAATTTGTGAAATTGATTCAGAATAAAGTCATAGACCTCCTGATCAGATGGCTCTTTTCCAAAGATATGCCTTGCTGCTGCATACCCTTCTTTATCTGTCCTTTCAAACAATCCCACCCAAAATTTCTTTTCAAAAAAGATAGTCGCCTTAATTAACGCCATTTCAACTGATTACCTCTAAAACTTGAAATACTAAAATAATTCCCTATTTAACGCGAGTTTTGGATCAACCGCCAACGGATTTACCATGGAAGTGAGGGTGTTTTAGAAAATTCATTTTGCAATAACTATCGATATGCTACCCTCTTCCTTTAGCAAGGAGTCTTCTATGAGATGTTTTTTTCTATTGGTATTTTTATTTCAAGTTTGCCAAGCATTAGCTGTACAAAGCCGGGTAGTTGTCATTACAGGGGCTTCTAGAGGAGTTGGCTTAGCAAGTGCGAAATACTTTGCTGGACAAGGACTCACTGTATATGGCACTACCAGTCATACAAATAAAACATCTGTTTGTGCTAAAAACCTCCATTTTATTCCCGTAGACTTAATGGATGAAAAGTCAATACAAGCTGCTGTTCAAACGATCCTTGAACGGGAAGGCCATATAGATGTCCTCATAAACAATGCTGGCTATGCCGTTGTAGGGCCCACAGAATTAATCACTAATCAAGAAATGAAAAATCAAATGGAGATTAATTTTTTCGCTCCAATTCGATTCATCCAAGCTGTTCTTCCCAGCATGCGGAATCGTAAATCAGGTCATATTATCAACATTAGCTCAACGAATGCTGTAAACACACCCCCTTTTGGTGGCATGTACGCGGCTAGCAAAGCAGCATTAGAATCCTTTTCCGAATCCCTTTGTATTGAAATTCAGCCGTTCAACATCTCTGTATCTATCGTTCAGCCTGGTCTTCTCACAACTCGCTTCTCTATTTTAATGGGAACTAAAGAAATCCCAAATAACCCTTATCAAACAGTTGTAGATACAATTAAAAACTCTCTTACGGAGCGTTCAGCTCATCCAGAAAATTTAACTCCAAGCCAATCACCACAAGAAATTGCAGAATTTCTCTTCAATATCATGCAAGATCCTCATCCAAAGCTAAGATATCAAACCAGCGAAGATGCGACGATTGATGTATCAAAAAAACTCCTTGATATTACAGGAGATCTCTACCTTCAAGCCTTCTCAGAGAACCCTAAATAGAAATCGAATGAGTTTTGGTGGTTGAGAACAAACCTTGGAAAGCGCAATTGCGCACTGAACACAACTGCTATTAGCCCGGCTTTCATGCGCCCTCACCCATCTTCGAAATCACATTCTAATGCAGGTAATGGCTTGAATCAAGTTGATTTCCTTCTTGCCTTAGAGATTGTTCACAATATTCTTTAGAAAAACCGAAAATAGACCTTTGGGGCGGTAGTCGTATCAGGTTTCTTAGGGTATATACCTAAGTGAACTCTATACCGAATGGACCTCAAAAATCGGATTTTCGGCGGCGCCAAATATAATACGAAAGATTAACGTTTCGAGAACTGGAAGCGCTTACGAGCACCAGGCTGACCGTATTTCTTACGCTCTTTCTTACGAGGATCGCGTGTGAGAAAACCTTCTGCCTTGAGATGCGCACGTCTTTCTTCATCTTCAGTAACAAGCGCGCGTGCAATACCTAAACGTGTTGCTTCACTCTGAGCTTCAATACCACCACCTTTGACTCGAACAATAACATCGTATTGATCTTTTAATGATAGGATATGAAAAGGTGCGATGATATCTTGACGCTGCTCTGGAGTAACAAAATACTCTTCAAATGCGCGGTGATTCACGTCAATTTTCCCTGTTCCTTTGCGTAAACGGACTGAGGAAACGGCTGTCTTGCGGCGACCAACACCTAGGTGTTCATGTATTGCTTTCTTTGACATTGTGCTTAAATTCCAATCGGTTGTTGTGCACCCATATCGTGGCTTGCGCCTGCGTAGATGCGAAGTTTTTTAGCCATTTTTTTACCAAGTTTATTCTTTGGTAACATGCCTTCTACAGCATGGCGGATGATGTAATCGGGTTTGCGAGCTAGCATTGTGCGGTAAGGCACCTCTCGCAGACCACCCATACTACCTGTGTAGTAGTGGTAGACTTTATTAGCTTCTTTAGTGCCTGTCACTTTTACTTTTCCTGCATTGAGGATAATCACTCCATCGCCACTATCGACGTTAGGCGTATAGCTAACCTTGTGCTTACCACATAGGATCGTTGCGACCTCAGTTGATAGCCTTCCCAATGTCTTGCCTGTAGCGTCAATTGAGTACCAGACGGTCTCTGCCTGAGCTTGCTCTTTTGTGAGATTAACAGTTTGGTTGTCTTTCTTGTTCATTACGTAGCCTTTGTTTTAAAGATCCAGCATATGTCAATTTTCGATTACTTGCAAGCAATTTCTGATTTTCTGTATGCTAGGCCTTCAAATAATCCTTGAGGACCAATGCTATGCAACGACAAATGCCAAAAACTTTCTTTATTCGCACCTACGGCTGCCAGATGAATGAACTCGATACCGAAATCATGGTCGGCCAATTGATCCAGAAAGGATTAAAACAAGTTTTTGACGAAACAGAAGCTGACATGATGCTTTTTAATACCTGCTCGATCCGCGATTTAGCAGAGCGAAAGGTGATGGGAAAGATCGGCCAAATCTCTCGTCGAACCAAAAATCGTCCCATTATTGGCGTAACTGGCTGTATGGCCATGGCCAAAAAGGAGACTCTTTTTCGCAAGTTGCCCCATGTTGATTTTGTTCTTGGCACAAACAATATTACAGATCTATCAACTGTCTTGGATGAGGTCATTCATTTAGGTCAAAAATCAATTAGAACAACCGATCAATTTGAAGAAAATCTTGATTACCTTGTCGCTAGACGAGACGATAAGATCAAAGCCCATGTCTCCATTATTCGTGGCTGTGACAAGTTCTGCACCTACTGTGTTGTCCCCTACACACGTGGTCAAGAAGTGTCGCGCCCGCTTGAAGATATCAAAAAAGAAGTGCGGATGCTTGCCGATCAAGGCTACAAGGAAATCACTCTTCTTGGGCAAAATGTCAATAGCTATGGCAAAGATCAGCCCGAATGGAAAACGCTTTTCCATGACTTGCTCTACCATCTTGATGCAATTGAGGGCATTGAGCGCATTCGTTTTCTCACCTCTCACCCTATCGATATCACAGAAGAGCTCATGCACGCTATTGCAACACTCCCCTCACTCTGCGAATTTGTCCATTTCCCCATTCAGGCAGGCTCCTCTCGCATCCTTAAAAAAATGCACCGCATCTATACGAAGGATCAATATTTTGAAAAAGTCGAGCTGCTAAAGAAGATCGTGCCCAACGTCTCTCTTGGCACGGATATTATCGTTGGATTCCCCACAGAAACAGAAGAAGAGTTTTGCGAAACGCTCGATGTCTTCAAGCAAATCCGCTACTCGGTCGCATTCCTCTACACCTACTCACCCCGCAAGGGCACACCGGCCATGCGCTGGAAAGACGATATCCCTGAAGAGGTCAAGCAAGATCGCCTCCACCGCCTCATGGATCTACACAGCACCATCGCAGCCGAGCATCGTCAAAACCTGCTCGATACAACGCTTGAAGTGCTCGTTGAACGCCAAAATAAAGACGGCTACCTCTATGGACGCACTCGCTGCTGGAAAAAAGTGATCTTTAAGGGCCCCAAATCTCTCATTGGCACCCTGCAAAATGTCCAAGTACACAGCTGCAATCACGAAACCCTTGTTGGAGAGCTTAAGATAAGCGCCTTATTATAAATAATTAAAAGAAAATCTTCAAGATTTTATGAATTAAATTAATTAATATGCGTTTACATTTATTATAATATAATAAATAATTAATGACAGTTTAACAACTTAAAGGAGAATGTTATGACAGCAATTTTTAATATGAACATTGTTCAAAGTGCTTACGCAAGTAGCAAAAAATTTATTCAAAACCACAAATATCAGCTAGCAGCTGTTGCTACTGCAACTTCAGCTGTTGCAGTTGCAGCACTAGCGCTTTACTCAGGACGCATTAGCTTACCACAAAGCTCAGAAGGCAAAGCTAATTTTATTCTAGCTTCTAGCTTTCTAGGCGGCGGAGTAGGAGCTATTATAGGCGGATTGTACCCCGCGAGCAAAACAGATACCACCGGAAATAAAGCTGATATTTGCACAAAATACATGTTCCGCCTTATAGGCGGCTTAGCTGGAGTATCAGTTGGAGTACTTATTGCTCCAGTTGCATCAAACATCCTTCTCAACCGGTAATCAACCCAGGCTTTGAGTGCTCCATTTACGGGGGCACTCAAATTTTTACTGTTATTTTTCAAAATTATTCCCTTCATCAGAATTAAAAATAAAAATGTTTATAGTTGACATTAATCAGATTATTTTTTAATATATAGCCATCTAAACAATTAGAACCAGGTGATTTTATGTCTGATGTTTTAAACATTGATAGCCAAAATGTATCATACAAAAATATTTATAAAATAAACTACTCTCAAATTGCATGGGACGCCATTAATAACATAGCAAATTCTGTCATATCTGGCTTAAAAAACACCTACGAAAACCCTAAATTTAAATCGCTTGCAGCATCCTTAAGGATGCCCGCAATAATTCTTGCAGGAGCATGTATAGGGTATCTGACCCACTCATACACTTTCACACCTCCGCGTGCGCTTGGTCCTTCTGATTATCTAACACGCCTTATCCCCCATATCAATGCAGTGCGCACCGCCTATAGTCAATTTATACATGGCGTCTGCTTTACAGCAATTGGCGGGTTCATCGGAGCAGCTATTGGGGCATACGGAGAGCTTTTCCTTGAAGAGCACACACCTTCCGATAGTAGAATCTACGACTAACTAGCCATAGCTTTTTGGATTGCCTGTTCAGCCAAAAGGCTAATAGGATCAATTGTCAAGGTGTCAAGACGTCCATGATAGGCTCCTACCAACTCAGAACAAGCCAAAAGCACCACATCGTAATTACAAGCAGCATCTCGGACAATAGCGTCCAGCTCTATACTTAAACTGAACGTATCGCCTCCTAAACGCATCGCAGCTAAGATCTCATGGGTCATCAATTCGATAGACTGGAGATCAAGCACCCCCCAGTTAACGTTTTGCTTTTGAAGTTCGCGTTGATATACCGATGATTGAATGAGCTGCAACGTGCCCAAAATGAGCACTTTATCGGCCTTTTGCTCTGCGCACTCACATGCTACAAGCTCAACTAAATTTAAAATGTGAATCGGTGATTTTGCTTTAATGGACTCCACGGCGGCTTGTACTGTGTTATTAGGAATAACAGCAAAATCAGCGCCCCATTGTTTTATTTTTTTTAAGGATTTCAATAGCGGCCGCTCAAAATCAGCAAGATTTTTAGAATCGATTGCTTCTTGATACTCTGTAAATGGGGCCTGATGGAGAATGATCTCTGGTGATCTTGACTGGTAATGTGATAGACAGCGCGCCATAAACTGTGAAAAGAAGCTCTGGGAGCCTCCGGCACAAACTGAAACAATACCTACAACTTTCATTTTTTATAATAGCCTATTGAATGCCCCCAAAAATGGGGGCATTTCTATTTTTATTTCTTCTTCTTAGGTGCGGGCGCTGGATGCGCAAACTTAGCAATTCCAAGACCTGCTAGAAACCACATGACAATTGCATCGCAAAAGCTAATGATTGTATACCCTGCAGGAAAATGCCACCAGTTCCAATAGGGAATGGCTGTGAGTATCGCAATGATAAGTCCTATAACTGTGACTGCAAATACACGCTCTCCGTAGGCGCTATTCGATTTAAATTCGCTCAAAATATAGCCGATAAGCAGCGAAGCGACAAACAGCATCACAAATTGCACGATAATGTTTTGAACCATGCTGAATTTCTCCCCTTTAGGTGAAATCGATGCAAACATGATCGGGCCACGCTCGTAGTTTTGCTTCCACTCTGCTTCAGCTTCTTTTGTTGCGCAATCACCACAGCAGCCCGGAAGCATGTAGACGCCCCCTTCAGTGACTTGCTCGCGCACAAGATCAGAAACCTGCTCGCTATCTTTGAATTGCTTAAATTGTGATTTGTACCACGGGAATACTGTCCATGATAACATGCTCCACACAAAGGCTATAATGCCCCCGATAAGCGCAGCTAAAAATATAGATTTCTTCATTTTTTAAACCTCCAGGTTAATTAACTTTTTGAATTCTGCCTCAGTGATGCATTTTACGCCAAGCTTTTTTGCTTTCTCGTATTTTGATCCTGGGTCCTCACCAACTAAAACATAATCGGTTTTCTGACTCACAGACGACGACACTTTGCCTCCGCGCTCCTTGATGAGCTCTGCAGCCTCACTGCGCGTATAGCCTTCCAATCCGCCTGTAAGCACGAAAGTTTTGCCGTCAAATACATGTTCTTGTTTTTTCACGCTTGAGCGCACTTTGGGTCGAATGCCAAGCTCAATGAGCTCTTCAACTTCGTGACAGTGGTGTTTATCTTTGAAGAAATCGACAACTGATTGTGCACCTTTTTCTCCAACTCCATCAATCTCGCAGAGGGTTTCATAGTCCATTTTCATGACGTTTTTAAGCGATCCGGCCTCTTGTGCGATCAAATCGGCAGTCCCCTCTCCAATGTATTTGATGCCAATGGCAAGCAAAAAACGGGCTAGAGTTGTCTCTTTTGAAGCTTCGATGCTTGCAAGTAGATTCTCGATGGACTTTTCTTGAAACCCTTCAATGTTTTCAAGATCCTCTGCCGTGAGCCGATAGATGCTTGGCAGGCTTTGCAGCAACCCTGCATCACTCAACTTTTCAATGACTTTAGGACCCATGTGATCGATATCCATTGCATTTTTAGACACAAAAAACTCAAAGCGACGTAAATTTTGTGCTGGACACTCTTTTTTATTTGGGCAGCGCACAGCTACCTCGCCTACATTGCGCTCAACGCTTGCACCACACGCAGGACAACGGTTAGGCATTTTCCAGACCTTTGAATGGGCTTTTCGCTTGGATTGGACAACGGAAACAACTTTTGGAATGACATCGCCACCTTTTTCGATAATCACGGTATCGCCAACTCGAAAATCTTTGCGCTCGATCTCTTGCTCATTATGGAGTGTAGCACGCGCGATGGTGCTGCCTGCAACGTGGACAGGTTTTAGCTCTGCTACGGGAGTTAAAACGCCTGTGCGACCCACTTGCACAGTGATATCTTCAATGACGGTAAAGGCCTGCTCTGGGGCAAATTTATAGGCAACAGCCCAGCGAGGCGACTTACCTGTCACACCTAGCCTATCATGGCTTTTTAATGCATCGACCTTGATCACAATCCCATCGATTTCATAAGACATTTTGGGACGCTCTTTCTCTATGCGCTCTGCAAAATGAAAAAGCTCTTTTACCGATTTTGCACTCCCATAGTGATTTTCACTAAAGACTGGCAACCCCAACTTTTTTAGATAGGTGTGGATCTGGCTCTGTTTTTCAATATCTGCAGAGCGCGGGTCGGGAATGCCATAGCAGATGATGTCGAGCTTTCTTTTTGCGCACAACTCTGAATCCAAAAGTTTTAGCGACCCTGCTGCAGCGTTGCGCGGATTAGCGTATAGATCTTCGCCAGCTTTTTCTTTTTCTCGATTCAGAGCATGGAAAACACTCTTAGGCATAAAAACTTCAGCGCGTACTTCTAGCTCTTTTGGTGGATGAGCCCCTTTGAGTTGATGGGGAAGGGATTTAATTGTCAGGATATTTTCTGTAACATCATCTCCTTTTTTTCCATCTCCGCGCGTTACAGCTCGTGTAAGCTGGCCGTTTTCATAAAGCAATGAAATCGCTGTTCCATCCATTTTCAGCTCCATGCACATTTCAAAATGCTCTGTCCCCAGTAGTTTTTGAACGCGCTTGACCCAATCTTCAACCTCTTCTGGTGAATACGTATTTGCTAAAGACAGCATTGGAAATTTGTGACGCACGTGCTTAAAGCCTTTGGTTGTGCGCTCGCCTACGTGCTTTGTCGGAGTGGTATCAATAACCCACTCTGGATGCTCTTTTTCGATTTTTTTGGCTTTTAAAACGAGCTGATCGTAATCATAATCAGATATGCGCGGATTGTTGTGCTCAAAGTAGTATTTATCATGCTTGGCAATGGTTTCAAGCAGGTTTAGATATTCTTTTTTCGTCATAAATAATTGTTGTTAATGGCGGCAACCCCGCTCTTCCCATCCCTCCATACTCGGGGTTATCTGTTGTAAAAGCCCCTTGTGGTACATCAACAGAATACGCATTTGTTGTAAAATTGAAAAGGGCCACGTATCCACCGCGTCTTAGTGTAAAATATTCGCCAACTTCCCATTTCATTCCTGCGTCAAAATCGCTTTCAAATAGACCTGAGCAGTAGATTTGATTTAAATCGCGTAAGCATTTTTGTATTTGATTGTTTGCATGTTCCCAATCTAAACTTTCTGAAAAGTTCCACTCCCCCTTTTGAGCAATCTCGGCACCCATAAATAACAGGGGCCTTCCAGGCGAGCAAAACATCCATGCAAAGAGCATCCGCAAGCCTGCAAGCTTTTGCCCTTCATCGCCTGGCATTTTTTCAAGTAAGCTTCTCTTTTCATGCACAACCTCGTCATGCGATAAAGGGACAATAAAGCGCTCTGTAAAAATGTAATCAAAAATACAGGTAATGCGGGATAGATCACGGTGTTCAAAGGGTGTTTGGAAAAAATTGAAGGTGTCGGTCATCCACCCTAATGCCCACTTGTAATCGAAATTGAGACCTTCTTGGTGAGTAATGCCTGCATGATAGCTTGAGTCTTCAGCGCACATAATTGCATTGGGATAGCGCTCTTTAACAGCTGCGTTAAGGTGCTTTAAAAAATTCATGGCTTCTAAATTTTCACGACCGCCATGAATATTAGGGATAAAATCTTGCTTTGCAAAATCCCGCATGATGATGGATTCAACAGCGTCGATGCGCAATCCATCAATGTGGTATTTATCAAACCAAAAAAGGGCGCTTGCAAGCAAAAAGTTGCACACGCGCGGACTAGCGTAGTCAAAAATGTAGGTATTCCATTGAGGATGGAAGCCCATCAGCGGATGGCTATATTCAAAAAGAGGCGTACCATCAAATTGGGCTAAACTAAACCCATCTGTAGGAAAATGGCTAGGCACCCAGTCCAAAATAACTCCGATGCCATTTTTGTGCATGTGATCTACAAAATATTGGAAATCTCGTACGGTCCCGTAACGGGCTGTCGGGGCAAAATAGCCACTGACTTGATACCCCCATGAAGCATCTAAGGGATATTCGGTGATTGGCATTAATTCTATATGAGTAAAGCCAAGATCTATGCAATATTTAGCAAGCGCGTGCGCTGCATCGCGGTAGCCCAAGCCCTTTTTCCAGGAGCCAATGTGCACTTCATAGATGCTGATTGGCCCTTCTTTGTTATGCTCAAAGGGTGCCCATTCATAACCATCAACGTTTGCAACAACAGATGCTGTTTCTGGGCGGAGTTGTGAATAAAAGGCAAAAGGGTCAGCTTTCCATAGCAAATGCCCTTCTTTTGTTTCAATCACATACTTGTACTGAGAACCCTCCGCAACACCTGGAACAAAAATATCCCAAATGCCCGCTTCATTGCGATGCATGGGCAAGCTTTTTTCCTGCCACTGGTTAAAATCGCCTGCTAGATAAACCTGGGCAGCATTTTTTGCCCAAAGAGCAAAATGCACGCCACCCTCTTTTTGGTGCGCGCCCAAAAGATTATAAAGCTCGTAGTGGACACCGCGCATGAATAGCTCGATGTCGGTAGGACTAATTAAGGTTGTTTCTTCCATCACTCAAAGTGATCTAGAAATAACGGCTGGCCCTTTTCAATGTCAAGCATCTCGTCAGCTTTATGGATTTCCCCTCGAGACTTTATAGATTTGCGTACGCGAAAGCTTTTGATTTTGTTTGGTAGATGGAGCTTAACTTTACCACTTTCAAGAGGTCGCAAGATGAGCTTTTGGACTCGCTTTTTCGACCACTCCATTTCAAAAAGGAGCAAGTTTTGAGCGTGGCCATTGATGAGTCGCCCAGAGTGAAGATCAGGATGCAAACATGGCAAAATTGATAGTTCATTGCCCTTCTGCTGGAAAAACATCATGCGAATAAGCTGAGCACCTTCTGTAAGAAGCGTTAATGGAGATAGATCTGCAGACACAGCATCGATCTCTGGTGCAACACCTTGATGTTGATCATCGATCAAACGTGGAACAAATAAATCAGAAAAACCGGCAGCAAATACTTTTTCAAAGTGCTTTAATATCTCTGTTTTTTCACATTCGATAATCGGTTTGAGCAATGTCAAAGTCCCCTCTTCATGAGAGCAAGGGGTCGGCGGCGTGAGTTGTCCCAAACAAAACCAAAAAGGTAAAATCTCATCCATCTCCATCCGTCGATGCATGAGCTCTATATCTTGGGCTTTGTGACACCCAAAGGAGATTCTCTCTACGTATGGTGGCAAATACCCTTGTTCATCCACTTTGATCTGAAGTGATTCTCTAGGCTCTAGCTTTTTGCCTTTGATCGTTAATCCCCCTTCTGGAACGCGCTTTGTCGTGATGACAAGTTGATTTTCCTTGTGGGTAATCATCAAGCGTACATACCCTTCCTTTGCTGTGCCAAACAGCAACACTGCACGCTTTTCCAAGTCTTGAACAAGCGTGAAATTTTCCATCAATCCCGTAAGGCAAAAATCAAGTTCAAGACGCTTTTGTGTAATCAAACTCGTAAATTCTAAACGCGTGGGATAGCCTTTGACAGACCAGCTGCTTCCAGGGATTAAGGCAGCCGTACCAGGCACGTGGGAATAAGGACGCATCCTTGAGGCAATTTCAATACGCATTTTCTCATTCTACCCCAGCTGTTTGATTTTGGTATATACTTGACGATTTTGACTAAAAGCCAGTATAGACTAAAGAATGTTCCAAAGAGATGTTATTTCACTATTTTTTGTGCTCAATTCGATCGGAAATATTCCCCTATTTCTGGCAATATTGGCACCTTTTGATCTTAAGCGACAGAGATTCATTATCTTAAGAGAGTTCTTTTTCGCTTTTATTATTCTTTTAATCTTCAACTTCTTCGGCCAAGAAGCCCTTAACGCTATCGGCATCAGCCCACCTGTCATCGGGATAGCGGGCGGAGCTGTTCTTTTTATCATTGCCATCACCATGATTTTTCCCAGAGATGACAAGCGCAAGATCAACAAGCAAGAGCCAATGATTGTTCCTTTGGCCACCCCCATCACAGCAGGACCTGGCACCATCACAGCCGTGATGATTTTTTCTCACCAAGCTCCAAGCCCGCTCTTTGTTACAGCCGCCATCTCAATTGCCCTTGTAGCTTCGCTCATTGTGATCTTGGCCGCATCTAATATTAAGCGCCTGCTCGGCGAAAAAGGTCTCATTGCCATCGAGCGCCTTGGAGGTTTGATTTTAGCCCTGATTGGAGTTCAAATGATCATGAGCGGAATCTTCTCGTTTGTGAAGTATGAGTTCATGGGCGTCCCATTCGGCGGTTAGCAACCAATTGTTTATAACCATTTTTGGCATAACGGGTAGCAAATTTACCTCCCTGAAGAAAATACACATGATGAAGCCGCAACCGGCCCATTAGTAAAAAATGTCATGAAGTGATGGTTAATATCTATCACGAGGCTTAATCTTAGAGAGACGATAAAGGGAGCTGAACGCGGTTTTTCCAATAATGAGGTGATCATCCAAGGGTATGCCGATGGTCTCTGCTGCTTGCTCAATTCTATGGGTAAATGCAATGTCTTGGATTGAGGGAGTGACATCGCCTGTCGGATGGTTATGGCAAAGAATAAAACTCACAGCTCTGCGGCGAGCTAGGAGTGTGATAAGCTCACGCGGATGCAGACCAACGCGGTTGATGGTGCCAATGGCGATGACTTCATTATGATAGGCCTGACCGCGAGAGTCGCGCAAGATGATAACTAGCTGCTCTGTTTGGGCACTTGCAAACTGGGGGGCGATGTAGCGATAGGCATCTTCTGGAGAATAGAGCGGATAGCGCCACGTAAATTCGGGAACTTTTGCCCTCAGTGCTAGAGCAAAACTAGCGCGAAGTTGAATCGCCTTGGCTTTGCCAATTCCCTTGATTTCACAAAGCTCATCCATTGTAGCATCCATAAGTCCATGCAAAGAGCCAAAGTGGGCGAGCATCTCTTGTGTGAGCTGCAGCACTGATTTACCCCGTGTGCCTTGGCCGAGAATGATTGCCAAAAGCTCAGCATCTGAAAGGGCCTGGGGACCTCGTGTCGCCAGACGCTCGCGTGGCCGCTCACTTTGTGGCATATCTGCAATCATACGATAAATTCCTTAACCTTATGCTCGAGACGCTTTGGAATATCAACTGTCATGACGATATCGTTTTCTTCATAATCATGTTCAATCACGCGCCCTTCTTTCATCAGCTCGCTCACAAGCGGATAATGACTTTGCGGAATTCTGAGATGATAGACGCTGCGCAACGTTTTGAGCGTGTCGATCATCAGATCCATCAGCTCTAATATCCCCTCTCCTGTTTGCGCTGAGATGGTAACTGTTTGAGGGTATTTGACCTTGAAGCGATAAACCATTGATTGATCTTCACATTGATCGATTTTATTTAATACAGTGATGATCGGCTTATGCTCAATGCCTAGCTCATGGAGCACTTCAAGTGTGCTTTCGGCTTGTTCTAAGGCTTTAGGATGTGAAACATCGACAACGTGTAGGAGAATATCTGTAAAAAGAGACTCTTCCAATGTGCTTTTAAAGGCAGCAATCAGCATGGTCGGTGTCTTACGAATAAACCCGACGGTATCAATGACCAAAATTTCTTGGTGGTTGGGCAGATGCATGCGACGCGTTGTTGTGTCCAAAGTGGCAAAAAGCTTGTTTTCTGCCAAAACTCCTGCTGATGTAAAGCGGTTCAGAAGCGTAGACTTGCCTGCATTGGTGTATCCAACGATTGCAAAGGTTGGAATGCCTGTGCGTTGACGCTGAGCGCGCTGTGTGCTACGATTCTTGCGCACTTCATCGATCTGTCCATGAAGTTCGTGAATCCGCTTTTTAAGCAAGCGACGGTCAATCTCTATCTGCTTTTCTCCCTCACCCTTCAGGTAAGCTCCACCACCTGCTGACTGGCGCGAGAGGTGTGTCCAAAGACGCTTGAGCCTTGGCAGTTGATAGCGCGTCTTAGCAAGCTCAATTTGCAAACAGGCTTCTTTAGTTTGAGCTCTTTGCGCAAATACCTCTAAAATCAGCTCAGTGCGATCAATAACGGGTTTGCGAAAAAATTTCTCAATCCCCCTTTGCTGATTGGGTGAAATTTCGTCATCAAAAATAATGACATCTGCTTCTAACTCATTTGCAAGGATAGCCAACTCCTCGAGCTTTCCTTTCCCAAGATAAGTGCCAGCATCAATTTTACGAAGAGGGCAGCAGATCGAATCCAAAACTTCAAAACCATAAGTTTCACTTAAAGCTGCAAGCTCTTTGAGGTAATCGGTGCATACTTCTTTCTCTCCCGACTGGTACGTGCCAACTAAAATTACCTTCTTGAGGTCTTTAAGTTCGTAGCGCACTTCTTCATATAAGCGGTCATCGTCCATAATTAAACTCTATTTCCAAGCCATCGTAGGCCAATTCAATACCTTGCGGCAATTTTGCGTTTACAGTGTCATGCTCGACTTCATGATCAAGATGTGTGAAAAAAGTGCGCTCTGCACCAACTTTTTGAGCAAAAGCTATAGCTTGTGCAATAGTTAAATGAAACGGAGAATCTCTATAGCGCAACGCCGAAAGCACAAGCGTTTTCACTCCTTTCAGGAACTCAAAGATTTTTTCATCATAGCGCTGCACATCAGTCAGATAAGCCAATTCACCAAAGCGATACCCGTTCACCTGCATACCCATTTGCCAATAACTGGTAAACGCAATATCAACACCTTCAAAAGAGACCTCGCCAAAATCCTTTTCAAGCACACGGCAATCTAGTTTTGCCGTTGCGCTCGCCTTTTCATCCCCCGTCTGAAAAAGATAAAAATAGCGCTTTTGCAGATCTTCGAATGAGCTGGCAGAAAGAAGGGTTGGAAGGGGCTTTTTTTGTAAGAAGTTAAAGATGCGCAGCTCATCAATGCCTGCAATATGGTCAAAATGCGTGTGAGTGAGCAAAACGGCATCAATATGATCGATGCCATACATCAGAGCTTGGCTACGAAAGTCAGGACCGACATCAATTAGGAAGTGCTGATCATCGATTTCAACGTACGCAGCAGTCCGTTTGCGCTGGTTGTAGTGGCCACCGTGACTGCACACCTCGCATTTGCATCCAATAACGGGGACCCCCATCGACCCCCCTGTTCCCAAGAAAAGAAGCTTTGCCATGATCAACAGTTTACTTGATTGACAATCTCTTTAGCAAGCAGCGCGTGATACAAAAGACCGCGCGAGCCAAACCCCGTGAGAACAAACACCTGTTTGCTTAGTCGCAACGCAATGGGCCAATGCCCCTCTTTTGGAGCCACACGCACACCTGCTGAGACACCTGTTACCTCAAAAGAATGTTTCAAATACTTTTGCGCCCGAGGTAAGATCAAACGCTTAGCCTCCTCGATCTGGGGGCGAGCATCGAGATTCTCGTGCTCATAGGTCGATCCAAGATGGCAAACCCCTGGCTTCTCTGTCACAGCTAAATAACCATCTCCAATCATGCTTTCTGATGCATCGCACGCGATGTGCAAGGCTTGCCCTCTACTGAGGCGCACAGCAAGATCTGGGCAGAGCTTTGAAGTCCCAGCACCTGCTGCTAAAATAACGATATCGGCGCTAGGAAGCTCTTGGACTTTTTGAATGTGTAGAGTTGCCTGACTTAAATCAAACAGCGCCTCACAGTAGAGCTTTGAAAAAATCGTCCCTCCAGAATGGATCGTGAGCTGAGCTCCATCCCAAGACAAATCGCCCTGCTCAGCGCTGCGTTTTTCAAAAAGCAATTTTTGCTCTTCATCGATAGGACACCGCTTTAGTCCTGGCTGGTAAACTTTTTTTGGAATGCGGCTAATTAGATCATGCGCTGCTTCAAGGGCTTCAGTTGCGCGCTCTGAGCGGCGCAAATGCTTTCCAGGATAAGGGTGCAAAAGCCCTGAGGCTGCACCAGAAGCTCCCCCTCCAATACCAATGGCATCATAAAGGTCAACCGTATGGCCCGCATCGCGTAAAAACACACATGCAGCAAGCCCAGCAAATCCAGCTCCAATCACCGCTACTTTCATGCAGCGATTATAACACGCTAGCTCGTTTTATAGATATATTTGGGGCGGACGATGGGAGTGCCCTTACCCTCACGCGCTTGGGTACGCTCATAAACAATTTGAATGGCGATCCCAACGCAGCGAGATAGCCCAAATAGAACTGTGTAATATTCTGGGAAATCAAAGCCTGCAGCAGTTAAAAGCGTCCCAGAAATTGCGTCAATATTGGGATAAGGATTAGAAATTTTTGGATTTTCTTTCAACACCTTTGGCCCTGCCTCTCTAAGCAGTAGCGCAATTTTGACTAAAGGGTGCTCGCTGTAATGCTCTTTAGCATGTTCATAGAAGAGCGTAGCTCTTGCATCCTCTGCGCGCAAGACCGCATGACCAAACCCAAAAACCAGCTCGCGATTTTCAAGCTTTTTGCGAATCAGCTTTTCAACATCATCAACCGTTGCACTTTCACCCACATTGTGAAGCACACTTTTAACAAATTCTAAGCAGTCTTGGTTTGCTCTGCCATGACGAGGACCTGCTAAAGCGCACATTGCAGAGGCAATCGATCCAAACATATCCTCTAAACCTGAAGCAACAGCCTTACCCGTAAAAGTTGACAGATTACCACCGCCATGATCAAAATGCATCACATTAAAAAGGCGCATCACCTCAGCTAGCTCTTTTTTCGAAACCTTTGGTACTTGAAGCATGTTTGTAAAATTTTCTATATAGCCCAACTCACTATCTAGAGCTGGCGTTTGCTCCCAACCAGCGTGATAGTTAATCACACAAGCGACAAGTTGAGGCAGTTTTGCGATGAGGTTCAAACAGTCTTCTTTATAATCGCCACGCCCTTCGATCATACCAAGAATTAACAACGCTGCAGAAAAAAGCTTCATGGGATGGCCTTGTCGTGGTAGCATCTGAATGTGTTTGATGACCGCTTGCGACAGGCGCCCACGAGCGGTGAGCTCTTTTTTAAATTCGCTCAGCTCCAGATCACTTGCCTCATGACCATGCATAAGCAAAAAGATCACCTCTTCAGATGTCGCATCTTTCATTTCAGAAATAGGCTGACCGCGATAAAATAGACCCTTGATTGGGTCTACATGCGAGGTCGTGCAAAAACCCACAGGGTATCCACGCATCCCCGTTTCTAGATTGTCCTTGGTGATCTCAAATAACACCTCGCCCATATTCCCTCCAAAAGTCAACCCAAAGCTCGCAATCAAGCAAGCAAGTGTTTGATACAATCGCGTTCCTCTAAAAGTTCTTTTTCAGACGCTTTGATTTTTTGCTCCAAAAAAGCGTCCCACTCAAGGTTTTTAACAATTTCCCATTTGCCATCTCCATGGGAGATGCAGGGGAATGAAAATACGATCTCCTCAGCAATACCATAAGGATTGCCATTAGACAAGACCGCAGATGAAAATAGCTGACCATCAGGCGTTTTCCTTTGCAAAGAAGCAATAGCATCAATGGCGGCATTTGCAGCCGATGCAGCGGACGATTTACCCCTCGCATCGATGATTGCTGATCCCCGTTTTTGAACCGTTTCAAAAAACGGCCCTTCCAGCCAGGCGCGATCATCAATTTTAATGCTCGCATTCAAAAAGTCAGGCACCTGTGTAGCAGAATGATTGCCCCAGATGCAAACCCTTTGCACCTCACTAATATCAACGCCGGCTTTAGCTGCCAGCTGATAAGTTGCTCGATTTTGATCCAGCCGAGTCATCGCAGAAAAGCGCTCCCTTGGAATGTCTGGAGCGTGGCTCATACAAATTAAGCAGTTTGTATTGCAGGGATTTCCAACAACAAGCACCTGAATATCTTTAGCAGCGCATTTATTTAAAGCTTTGCCTTGCCCAACAAAAATCGCTCCATTATCAGCGAGCAAATCCTTGCGCTCCATCCCCTTGCCTCTGGGCTTAGCGCCAACAAGCAAAGCAAAATTGGCACCATCAAACGCCTCTTCGGCATCGCTAGAAATCTTGATTTCTTTTAAAAGAGGGAAGCCACAGTCTTGCAGCTCCATGACAACGCCTTCCATGTCCTTAATAGAACCAGGCAAATCCAAAATACTGAGCGAAATAGGCTCATCCTTACCAAGCAAATCTCCATTGGCAATACGAAATAGTAAGCTGTAGGCGATCTGGCCCCCGCCCCCTGTTACAGCAACGCGCTTCATGCTCTTCCTCCTGATTAATCCCTGACTATAGCCCCCTCCCTAATTTTCAGCAAACATACTCGAGATTGAGTGAGTTTGAAAAGCACAGCAACCCCAAACTCACTTTCCTCAAGTAAGATTTGGCAGATACTGGTTTTATTCGAATACCCAGGAAACCGCAACGCCAACGTAGGGAGCGTCAAAAGGAGCGTGGCAGGTAACGCCCCCTCCCGAATTACGACCGGACACGGACATCGGATTGTCAAAACTAAAGTGCATTT
>JACKPQ010000005.1 GCA_024233435.1 Chlamydiales bacterium | reverse complement strand
TAGGGTGCGAAAAACGCGCAGCCATTGAGCTTCGAAGGCGCGGCGAAGAGGTTTTTGCTCATCGGGGATGCCAGGATTGGCGCCGATGAGAATGAGAGCGGCAAATTTGTCGGGTGCTTCAGCTGCAAGGGAAAGGGCAATGCGTCCACCCATTGAGTAGCCAACAAGGATTGATCCTTCCGTGACTTTGATGTCTTCAAGGCTAGGGGAGGTGAAAGGATGAGGGAAGTCAGCGGTTAGTGTATTCCAGTCCTGGGGACAGCCGAGGAAGCCGTGCAGAAAGGTAAAACTAGGTGTTGGCATAGGCAGGGAAAGGGCTTGTCTTTTGCGAAGGGATTGTTCCTGCTAACTCATCAAGGAGCTCTCGATGCAGCGCGAAGTTATCTCGGCGATCGGTTGTTATTTCAATTAGGGTGGGTCCAACGCCTGCTAGTGATTCGTGAATCAAATCTTGGAGTGTAGAGATAGCTTTGGGATTCTCGTATTTGATGTTGAAGCTTTGAGCGATTTGTTTAAAGTTTAAAGTGTGACGTGCTGCAAAGTGTTCTTCAAAAATATCTTGTTTTTTAGCGAGTGGTAGGAAAGAAAAGATGCCTCCACCACTATTGTTGATGGCTAGAATAACGAGGGGGTGATTAAGGTGCTTGAGCATGGCAAGGGATCCGATGTCATGAAGGAGAGTCTGATCGCCAACAACGGCCAGTATGGGTTTTTGGAGGGCTCGACAAATGCCAGCTGCCGTTGCGATATTGCCGTCGATGCCAGAGGCTCCGCGATTGGCAAAGATGGGGCCTGTCTCTGATTTAGGATAGAAGAGGGCGTCTGCATCGCGGATTGGCATACTGTTTCCAATAAAGGCTGCTGCGGTTTGCGGGAGTTTATTCAAGGCGTGAAGGGCTGTTAATTCACTGATGGTTGATTGCTTGTCTAAAAAGATGTTTAGTCTTTGTGAGACTACAGTTGATAGCTCGTTCCAAAGATGCATCCAGCTGGAAGGGCTGCGGCCAGGGAGATGGTTAAGAAGAAGGTTGATGCAGGTTTGAGGATCTGACTGGATGTGGTGAGATGCAAGGTGGAGAGGGTCGAGGCGTGATGGATTGGATTTGATGTGGATATAGGTTTTAGGGGAATGCTTTGCGATCCACTCACGAAGGGGGTTGGAGACAAAAGGGCCGCCAAGATGCAGGATTCCCTCAACAGGCATTTCTTCATGTTTGGGGAGTGAGCTGATACAAAGGTCATGGTGGCGGCAGAGGCCGTGGATGTTCCCATGAGAGCGTAGTGCTGAGTTGATGTCTGCAAAGATAGGCCATTGCAGAAGACGCGCAAGAGACTCAATTTCTTCTGCGTTTTCCCATGCGTGCATTGAACCGACGATGATGACGCCATTTTCAATTGATGACATGCGATCGGCAATTTGCATCAAATCGTCTTCAGAAGGAGTAAGCTGGCTTTTTGTATAGATTGTATGAGCTCGTAAAGGGGTGTTTGAAGCAGTAGAATTTTCGGTCAGGAGTGGCTTGCGAAAGGGACAGTTGATGTGAACGGGACCTGATGCTGCGCGAAATACGGCTTGTGCTGCTACAGAGCGTATGGCCTGGCAGTTTTGTTGTGCATGGGGGGTATCAAAATGGTGCGACCAGGTCGTATAGTTTGAAAAGATGTCTTTCTGGTCTATGGCTTGGTTAGCTCCGCAATCAATTTGGTCTTCAGGGCGGTCAGCGCTTAAGATGATGAGCGGTGTTTGTGATTGCGCTGCTTCTACGGCGCAGGGAAGAAGGTTTGCTACAGCTGTTCCAGAGGTGACAATAATCGCTGCTGGTGCATTTTTTGCTTTGGCATATCCAAGGGCGGAAAAACCGAGGGCTCTTTCATCAAAATGAACAATGGTTTCTGCAAGTGGATGCTCTGCAGCGGCGGTGACAAGCGGCGCTGAGCGCGCTCCCGGTGCAATGAAAAATGTGCGCACGCCCTGATGGATAAGCTCCTTGATCAGTGTTTTAGCCATCTGCTCATTTAACAAACCGGAATCTTGCATAACCACGCCTCACATTTTTGATTCAACTCTTCCCACTCACTATACGGGTCCGACTCCTCGACAATACCTGTTCCAGAATAAAGATGCATCTTATTTTTTACTATGAGTGCGCATCGAATGGCAACAATCCATTCTGAGCAGTCAGGTGATGAGTAGCCGAGAGGGGCAGAATAAAATCCACGGCGAAAGGGCTCAAATTTTTGGATGACTTTTTTGGCTTGGCACCAAGGTGTACCACCCATTGCAGGTGTGGGATGAAGGCGATCTAAGATGTGGTGATCGCGTATGCCATCTTTAAGTGTGCCTGAGATTTTTTGGTGGAGGTGATAAAGCTCGTTGGTTTTTTTGTGGCCGACACCACTTTTTTCTACATTTTCACAAAGGTGATAGAGCTTTTCTTCGATATCTGAAACGACCCACTCAAACTCTTTTCGGTCTTTTGATGAAGAGAGGAGCTGTTGAAGATCTTGGTTTGTGCCTGCTAAAGCCTCAGAATATAGTGTGGAGTCATTTCTCCAAAAGAGGCGCTCTGGTGTGCATCCTAAAAAAGTCACATCTGGGCTGAGCTGTAAAAGATAGGGAATACCGCCTTTTAAATTTCTAAGAATGTCAAAAGGATCGATGTTTGGAACGTCAAATGTCATGCGTCTTGCAATGACAACTTTTTCAATGAGCCCTTGTTTGATCCATGCAGTGCACTGATCGATGTTTTTTACCCATTGCTCACGAGTGATATCAGAGCCTTTATTCATATCAGGGCCTGCTGGAAACTGCGCTACGCCATCGTAGCTGTACTCTTCTTCGTCGATGAACTCAACTTGGGGTTTCCAAAAGGTGCGAAATGGGCCATCAAATTCGATACCTCCCCAAACAGATTGATCCTTTGGAGGAGCTTCAAAGAGTTTGCTGCAACCGGCAGCAGCGCGATCACCAATGAGGATTTTTGGATAAAGGGTCTGTTTTTTTAGCCATTTACTTGTCTGCGACATATAGATATACACTCCCGAAAAATAAGGGGTTTGCTTTCGCGTAAGAAAAGCCAGCATCGCGCAACATCTTTTCGAATGCGGGTCCGTGAGGATAGCTTTCAATCGTTTCATTCAAGTATTTATAAGCTGATTGATGCTTGGAAATAAGGGCTCCAATCCGTGGTAAAACATGGCGTAGATAAAATAAATGCAGAGGGCGAATAAAAGCATGGGTTGCAAGGCCCCCTTCTAAAATGATGGCGCGCCCGCCTGGTTTTAAAGTGCGGTGCATCTCTTTCAAGCATGCCATTGTGTCTGTCACATTGCGAATGCCAAAGCTCATTGTCACGACGTCAAAATGCTCATCTGTAAAGGGTACGTTGAGGGCATCGGCATGAATGAGTTGGACATGCTCGTGCATGCGCATTTTCTCTTGGCCAATGGCGAGCATGTCCTTTGCAAGGTCAATCCCAACGGCTGACTCGATGTGATCCAAAAGAGCAATGATCTGGTCACCGGTGCCAGTTGCCAAATCCAAAAGCTTTGATTTTCTCTTAGGCATAAAGCGCTTAAATTGCCTGCGCCAGCGCATGTCTTGACCTAGAGTCATGATGCGATTAGCGCGATCGTATGTAGGAGAAATTGCATCGAACATGCGATGGACGCCTTCGCGAGAAATTGTACTCATGCGTCAAAGTTTAACCTTTATTTGATAAACTGTCTACCTTTATCTCTAGTGCCTCAATGCGCTTCTTCAACGCCTCTATTTCTTCTTCAAGAGATCTAGATGCAGTAGGTTTTTCCACTTTAGGAGCAATTTCTTGGTAAAGGGTCATCAGTCCCTGGTTGCGCCCTTGTCTGTTATAGCTGCGGATTTCCGACGGTTTTAAACACAGTCCATTTTTAATCATCAGTTTAAGAACAGCTTTTACGAAATCCACTTGCTCCATATCTAAGGCCTCTACGCATAAATCTATACATTCATCAAACTTGAGTCCATTTTGAACGAGCACCTTAATAGCTTTCAGATCTTGAAACAGGAAGGCTGTTTCACAGACAGCTTCAACATCAACACCCCATTGGAGCACGTCATCGAGATAATCATACTGTTTTTTTATGATTGCTATGCTGCCTAAAATAACTAGATCTTCAATATATTTGGGATCGCCAGAGCTAAGAGCTTGATACTCTTCGGGTATTTTGCATCCATTGGATTGTGTAATCGTAAACTCCATGAATTTTTTGGGGTTATCTCTTAAAGGAGACAAACTTGGGCCTATGGTTTTGGGAAAAGTTAGCCCTGAAGCAATGCGTATCTGGCTGTTGAAAAAATGGCTTACAAACTCTGATGCAATGTTGTGGTCGAGTGAAACCGCTACATGAAGAGAGCGTAGGCCAGAATTTGCTTTTACGATAGAAAGTAGGTCTCTTCCTGTTAAACCACAGCCTTCAGCAACTCGCAGGCATTTTAGGGTTGTAAAGCTTTTTATGACCTTCCAGTTTGCTTTTTCAAATGGGGGTTCAAGATGGAGGATTGTAGGTTTTATCAGTTTGCTTATTAGTGGGTAATCAACGGGTCCAGCAAAAGTATTTACATGATTAGTGACCTCAATGTCTTCTGGCTTTTGCCTATAATCGCAAATTCCAATAATGCGAGTTGATTTGATTTTTTTTATGATTCCAATTTCTTCATTATAGGCCACACCATTACAGAAATTGCCAAAAACAACTACGACTTGCTCATCGATCCTGGCTTCGATTTTCTTTAGCTCGCTAGTCGATCCTGCTTCTTTGCTTCCATTAAAAGGTTGAGCATGGGCAAATTCACGCGACAAGGACAGTGTATCGCCTATCGCGACGGTAATGGTCAGGCCCCTATAAATTTTCATAGTGGGTCACGTTATCAAATATAAAAAAAAACCGCTACTTTTTCTTGCTCGAGGTTCTGCGAGTGATTTTTGTGCTATTCCTCTCCCGGGGCCTTTTTCTGTGCTTATTTGGGTCTTCCAATAGGGTAGAGGGGTTGATTTCCATACTGGCACGTAAATCTTCGGGAGTATTCCAATAATTGTCAGGGATTTTGGGATCTGCTCCTAGTTTAATGAGTGTATCAAAAGCGCCTATCCGCCCTGCTATGAAGGCGGAGTGCAATGGAGTGTGGCCATTTTCGTCTTGGGCGTTCAGCTCTTCGGTTGTAAGCTGTTGAAGTTTATCTAGTTCTCCTCTCTCCGCCCAAATGTGGGCATTGGTAGTCTTGAAGACCTTAGATCCATCTTTCGAAATAGCCAACCTTCTAAGAAGTTTCTTTGTATCTAGCTTTTGAGTAGCAAGCAATGGCGTGATCTTTTCATCATCCATTGCATTGACATCAGCCTTTCCATTAAGGAGTTTTTCAATGATCGGTAAGTTGTCCTTTTCTGCGGCTTTATGCAGAGGCGTTCTTCCATAAGTATTGCGAGCATTTGGATCCGCTCCCATTTTAAGCAGCGTTTCAACCGCCTCTAGATGTCCATGTTCTGCGGCTTCATGCAGGGGTGTGCATTGCCCACCATCTCTGGCGTTGACCTCAGCTCCGGATAAGATTAGACTTTTAATCATAGCGACTTGGCCGGTAGCTGATGCTATATGTAATGGGCTTGCTCCAAATAGAATTGTAGGCAGGTTTGGGTCTGCTTGTTTCATTAAAAGGGTGTTGAAGGCTGTGCTCTTTTTATTTTCCACAGCATGATGCAAGGCTGTATACCCAGCCTTATCGCGTGTATTTATTTCAAAGCCATTTTCCAGCAGGTGGAAGATAATGTGTGCATGACCATAAATTGCGGCCAAATGCAATATATTTTTCTGGGTGGTTTGGGTGATTTGACTTAGATCAGAGCCTGATTTTCCTAGTAGAATTAAAGCCCCTAATTGTCCATTGATAAGAGCATACTGCAATGGATTCAACCTCTGAGAGTTAGTGCCATTTATTGGGGTCCCCTTGGAGATATGCATCTGGATTGTTGTGAGATCCCCAGTTGATGCAGCATTGCAGAGGCTTTCAATGGCTTCATTCGTTTCAGATGGGGGTTCGCTTATAGGTTGAAAGCACCCGCTCTTAAAAAAGCTGACTGCTAGCTGATTTGTTGGGTCGAATATTTGTTTTTCGGAGGGATCTGGTTGTCCTGTTGAATCTACAATTGGCTGGTTGATCACAGACATCATAAATTTTGGTAATACCTCTTATTTCAGTATAAATTTAAAAGCCTAACCAGTTAGAGATGAGTTTTAAGCTCTTTAATCGTGCATGGTCTGCTATTTTTTGCGCTTTCTCTCATTTTCTGTGAGATAGCGTTTGCGAATGCGAATGTTTTGTGGAGTGACCTCGATCAGCTCGTCATCGTTGATAAAGTCAAGGGCTTGTTCCAGGTTGAATTTTAGGGGGGCTGTGAGAATGGACGCTTCTTCGGCGCCGGCTGTATTGCGCACGTTGGTCATCGCTTTTTCTTTAACGATGTTAACAATTAGGTCGTTGTCCCGGTTGTGTGCTCCTACAACCATCCCTTCATAGACTTGTTCTCCGCCTGTGACAAAAAGTGTGCCACGCTCTTGGATTGTGAAGCATGAATAGGGGGTTGCTTTGCCTTGAGCCATGGCAATAAGGGCGCCATTTTTGCGTCCGGGAATGGGGCCTTTATAGGTGGCATATGAATCGAAAACAGAGGTAAGGATACCAAGCCCTTTTGTGGCGGTAAGAAAAGTGTTGCGATAACCCATAAGGCCGCGCGTAGGGATTAGGAATTCTATGGTTGTGATGCCGTGCTCATTTGTGCTAAGCATTTGCATTTCACCTTTGCGCATGGATAACTCTTCAATAACAGCGCCTGAAAAAGCTTCGGGAACTTCGATATGGGTCGATTCCATTGGCTCTTCTTTTACGCCATCAACTTCGTGAAGGATGACTTTGGGCTTGGAGATAAGAAACTCAAAGTTTTCGCGGCGCATAGCCTCGATGAGCACAGCTAGGTGCAGTTCACCTCGACCTGAAACTCGAATGGCATCATCTTGGATCTCTTCGATTTTTAATGAAATGTTCGCCTTACGCTCTTTTTGTAGGCGCTCGCGAATTTTGTTCATGGTGATATGCTTGCCTTCTTTACCGGCAAAGGGGCCGCTGTTAACACTCATTTCGATGGATACGGTTGGCTCTTGTAGGTTAATCGGGGGGAGCTGAACGATATGATCAGGGGAGCAGAGAGTATCGCCAATCATGACTTCAGGAATGCCAGAAATGCTAACAATATCACCCACAGTTGCTTCTTCCATTTCGATTTTAAGCAGGCCGTGATAGCCTTCGATACGTGTTACTTTGTGATGAGAAGGATGGCCCGATGCATCGATACGGGTGACGATTTCGCCCTTTTTGATTTTTCCTTCGAGGATACGCCCTGTTGCGCCACGTCCAACAAACTCATCATAAGAGAGTGTAGCAGCTTGCATGAGGAAAGGAAGGTCAAGGCTACCCATTGGGGCTGGGACTTTATCGATAATCATCTGGAAAAGGGGCTGCATATTTTCGCGTGGGTCATCCAAATGAAGCATGGCAAATCCAGCTAGGCCTGATGCATACATGTAAGGGAAGTCGAGCTGTTCATCTGTTGCGCCGAGCTCGACAAAAAGATCGAATGTTTTATTTAAAGCATGCTCTGGGTCAGCTTGCGGGCGGTCGATCTTATTGAGAACGACAACAGGATTGAGGCCCATTTTTAGAGCTTGGCTAAGGACAAAGCGCGTTTGAGGCATAGGGCCTTCTTTGGCGTCTACAAGCAGGAGAACGGAGTTAACCATTCCAAGGACGCGTTCCACTTCTCCTGAGAAGTCAGCATGGCCTGGAGTGTCAATGAGGTTAATCTTGTAATCGTCGACATAAAGCGAGGTGTGCTTTGCAAAAATTGTGATGCCGCGCTCTTGTTCTAGAACATAGCTATCCATGGCACGCTCAGGGATAACTTCATTATCTCGAAAAACCTTAGATTCTTTTAAGAGGCTGTCGAGCATGGTTGTTTTACCGTGGTCGATATGGGCAATAATCGCTACATTGCGAATTTTATCAGGTGTCATATGTTCTACTTTAAGCGGGTTAGGGCTTCTTCAAAAGATTCTTGTATAGTTGCGCTCTCATCTAAAAAATCACTATCATCACATTTAAAATGGTAAGATATTATTCCATTTTTAATAGTTGCGAGAGCAACGTATGGTTTTGCTGGTCGATCAGTCTGATCATCCCAGAATGAGACATAATAGTCGAGGTTTTCGAGCTTAAAAGAATCATTTGCCAAGAATTTAGATAGTTTGGGGTCTGCATTCACAGATTCTATAAATTTTTGCGAGGAATTGATCATTAAGGAGCGGGCTTGATTGACATCTGCGAGTTGCTGCGCCATAAAGCGTGCGCCAAAATCAGTGATCTTATCTGATGTCGCAACATTGAGCCCAAGATAGCGTAGTTGAAACGACTCCATTGCGGCAACTGCATATTTTTCCAAAAAGCGGCGCTCAGCGCGTTCTGTGGGGTGTTGAGGTCCAGCGCTGCATCCAAGACACAAGAGAGAAATAACGATCATTTTCTTCATCATAACGTAAGTTAGTGTAGCGCATTAGACCTATAAAAATCAAGTTGCTTTTTTGCGTCCTTTTTGTTATAACTGGGAAATGAAAGATGACAGTCCAAAATTGAGGCGCATTCCTAGAAATTATCGTGGAATTGCCCCAACTGGACGCAGCTTAGGAGATCTTCTCCCAAAGGTGTTGCAAAGCATCGATAAACGACTTGCGACAAAGCCTGATTTGATTTGCAAAGCATGGCCAGAGCTTGTCGGACCAAAGATTGCACCGATGACGCAAGCCGTGCGCTTTGATCAGGGTGTTTTGCATGTTAAAGTAAAAGGATCGACGCTTCTGCATTTGCTAGCAACATATGAAAAGCAGCGCTTAATAGCGCAGCTTCAAAAGCGCTTTCCACAAAGCCGAGTTAAAAACATCACTTTTAGAATAGGGTAAACAGGAATGACCACAATGGCCAAAAAAGAACCCCAGAACAATAAAGATTACGACGCAAGCTCCATCACGGTGCTAGAGGGCCTTCAGGCCGTGCGTGAGCGCCCTGGCATGTACATTGGTGACACAGCATCAAATGGCTTGCACCAACTCGTCTACGAAGTTGTCGACAACTGTATTGACGAGGCCATGGCAGGTTTTTGCGATTCGATTCAAGTGACCCTACATAAAGATGGTTCTGCGACCATTGAAGATAATGGCCGGGGTATTCCCGTTGGAAAGCACGAAAAAGAGTCAAAGAAACAAGGGCGTGATGTTTCAGCGATTGAAGTTGTCATGACTGTTCTCCATGCTGGGGGTAAATTCGACAAAGACACATATAAAGTGTCAGGCGGATTGCATGGTGTTGGTGTATCGTGTGTGAACGCACTGTCCAAGAAGATGCATGTTGATGTTTATAAGGATGGAAAAACTTATGGCATAGATTTTGCTAGAGGTAAGGTTGTTAACCCACTTACAGAGACGGGAACAACCGATAAACGTGGAACTTGCGTTGAATTCTGGCCCGACGACACCTTATTTTCTGTTACAAAATTTGATTGGGATATTTTAGCCAAACGCCTAAGAGAACTTGCGTTCCTCAATAAAGGCATTGAAATTAATTTCCGCGATGAACGTGACGATGAAGCAAAAGAGGTGACCTATAAATTTGAGGGAGGACTGATCTCATTTGTACAATTCCTTAACGAAAACAAAATTCCGCTAAATGCAGAGCCCATTTACATTTCTGGTGTGAAGGAGATGAGCGATGGGCCCATTGAATTTGAAGTGGCGATGCAGTGGAATGATACGTTTACAGAAAATCTCTACTCTTATGTCAATAACATCTCGACGCGTCAGGGTGGAACACACCTTACAGGTTTTTCTACGGCGTTAACGCGTTCATTGAATAACTACATCAAGCAGGGCAACTTTTTAAAGAACACAAAAGTCTCTGTTGCCGGCGATGATTTGCGCGAAGGCTTAACGGCAGTTGTTGCTGTTAAAGTGCCAAACCCACAGTTTGAAGGGCAAACCAAGCAGCGTTTAGGTAACAGTGAAGTAGCATCTGTTGTTCAGCAGATTTGTGGCGAAGCTATCACCACTTATTTAGAAGAAAACCCACAAGTTGCAAAGGCGATTTGTGAAAAGGGAATTTTAGCGGCCCAAGCCCGTGAAGCCGCACGCAAAGCCAGAGAGTTGACACTTCGCAAAACAGCCCTTGATTCTTCACGCCTTCCTGGTAAATTAGCTGATTGTCAAGAGCGCGATCCTGAAAAGTGTGAAATCTACATTGTTGAGGGAGATTCTGCGGGAGGATCAGCAAAGGGAGGGCGAGACCGGCGCTTCCAAGCGATTTTGCCGATACGTGGTAAGATTCTAAACGTTGAAAAATCACGCCTAGAAAAGATCTTGAAAAATACAGAAGTTGGCGCAATGATTTCTGCTTTTGGTTGTGGAATTGGAAAAGACAATTTCGACCTGAGTAAACTGCGTTATCATAAAATCATTATTATGACTGACGCCGACGTCGACGGTTCACACATTCGAACTCTCTTGCTCACTTTCTTCTACAGACATATGCCAGCACTGATCGAAAGCAGTCACATCTACATTGCGCGTCCACCCCTTTACCGAGTCTCGCGTAAAAAAGTAAAACGCTACATCCACAGTGAAGATGAGATGGATGATTACCTACTTTCACTCAGCTTGCAAGATGCAAAGTTAAAGCTTGCATCGCACAGCGAAGCACTTGATGCCAAAGAGGTCAAGGTGCTGCTCAAAGCAATATCGTCTGTTGAAAAATTCATGCTGAACGTTGAGAGAAAAGGCATTCCTTTCCGTGAGTTCTTAAGTGCACGCAATCCTGAAGGTTTATTGCCTCAGTACATCGTCTCAATTGGAAACGAGCAAAAATTCGTTTATTCTCGCGAAGAGTTTGCAGAGCTTAAAAAGCAAAACCAAGAGATTCAGAAAGCTAACTTTGAAGAGACGCTAGCGTCCATCCCAGAAGAAGAACGTACAGAAGAGATGAAAGTCTTTAAGCCAAAACCGCTTTCTGCAACTGAGCTCTATGAGGCAGGTACGCTCACTAAGCTTAAAGATCAACTGGCTAATTTTGGTTTTGGAATTGACCAATATCTTGTCGCTACCGAAAAAATGCTCGATATTGTCGATGAAGAAGGCAAAGAAGATCCGATGTATACTCTCAAAGAGGTCATCGATCACCTGCGAGAACTTGGACGTAAGGGAATTGAAATCCAGCGTTACAAAGGTTTGGGTGAGATGAACGCAGACCAGCTTTGGGAGACGACAATGGACCCAGAGAAGCGCACACTGATTCAAGTCAGCTTGCCAGATGCTATGGCGGCGGATCACATGTTTACAATGCTAATGGGCGAAGAAGTTGCGCCACGCCGAGATTTTATTAACAACCACGCGCTATCCGTGAAGAACTTAGACATTTAATAGAGGTTATATGAGTTATACTGAAGGAGAAATCATTATTCCACGCAATGTGGAAGAAGAGATGAAGGAAAGCTATTTACGCTATTCCATGTCTGTGATTATCTCTCGCGCTTTGCCTGATGTGCGCGATGGTTTAAAACCCTCACAGCGCCGTTTGCTCTATGCGATGAGACAGCTCAACCTCTCACCTGGGGCTAAGCATCGCAAATGTGCCAAGATCTGCGGTGATACCTCTGGTGACTTCCATCCACACGGAGAAAGCGTTATCTATCCAACACTTGTGCGCTTGGCTCAAGATTGGGTGATGCGCTATACGCTTGTGCAAGGGCAGGGTAACTTTGGCTCTGTTGATGGCGATCCACCAGCTGCCATGCGTTATACTGAAGCGCGTCTTACTCACGCTTCCATGGCTCTCATGGAAGACCTTGACAAAGATACTGTTGACTATACTCCTAACTACGATGAGACAAAAAACGAGCCACTTGTATTTCCAGCGCGCTTTCCAAACTTGCTTGCTAATGGATCTTCTGGGATTGCTGTTGGTATGGCAACAAACATTCCACCGCATAACCTTGGAGAGCTTGTTGAAGCACTAAACCTTTTGATCGACGAGCCAAGTGCTACAATCGATCAGATTATGGAAAAAATGCCTGCGCCTGACTTTCCAACAGGCGGTGTCATTTGTGGATATCGCGGCATTAAAGAGGCTTACCACACAGGTCGAGGCAAGTTAATACTGCGTGGACTCATGCACGTTGAAGAACGCGATGGAGACCGCGAGCGGGTCATCATCGATGAACTCCCATATAACGTAAACAAAGCACGCCTTATCGAGAAGATTGCAGAACTTGTCAATGACAAGGTGATGACCGGAATCGCTGACATTCGAGATGAGTCTGACAAACAAGGAATGCGCATTTCTCTGGACCTTAAGCGTGGAGAAATCGCTGATGTAACCATCAATCAGCTCTACAAATTTACAGACATGCAAGTCACATTTGGCTGCAACATGCTAGCACTTGACAAAGGCTTGCCACGCACCATGAACATCAAGCAGATGATGATGCCATGGATTGATCACCGTATCGAAGTTGTGCGTCGCCGCACTCGCTTTGAGCTCAATAAAGCTGAAGCCAGAGCCCACGTCTTAGAAGGATACCTCAAAGCTTTGGATAACCTTGACGAGATCGTCAAGTTGATTCGCGCATCTGAGAACCGTGATATCGCTAAACACGAATTAATCTCTCGCTACGAGTTCACAGACCGTCAAGCAACCGCAGTTTTAGAGCTGCGCCTTTACCAGCTTACAGGTCTAGAGCGCGAGAAGATCGAAGAAGAATACAAAGAGCTTCAAGAGAAAATCCAGCACTTTCGTGCTATTTTAGCTTCTGAGCGGATGGTTCGTGATATCATTAAGGATGAACTTGCTGATCTCATGAAGAAAGAGAAGTCTGAGCGAAAAACACGCATCATTGCTCATGAGAGCGAATTCTCTATGGAAGATCTCATTCCAGATGAGCAAGTTGTAATTGCAATCACCAGCGACGATTACATTAAGCGTATGCCAGCTACAACTTTCCGAGAGCAGCGCCGTGGTGGCCAAGGCGTCATCGGCGTTGAGATGAAGAAGGAAGACGATGAACTTAAAGATATTTACGTTGCAACAAACCACGAATACTTGATGTTCTTTACAAACTTAGGGCGTTGTCATTGGCTCAAAGCCTGGCAGGTTCCAGAAGGTGGTCGTCGCTCAAAAGGCAAGCCGATCATCAACTTACTTGAAGGCCTAGTCCAAGGAGAAAAAGTGGCTGCTGTCTTGCGCGTTGCAGACTTCGAAGCCCCAGGCTATATCCTCTGTGCAACGAAACGGGGTGTTGTTAAAAAGACTGAGCTGTCAGCTTATAGCAACGTACGGAAAAAAGGTGTCAATGCCATTAACATCGATGAAGACGATGAAGTGATTGCAGTGCGCTACGTGCAAAATGATGAACAGATCATGCTGTTCACAAGCCATGGTATGGCCGTTCGCTTTGAGCAAGATCAAGTGCGCCCAATGGGCCGGGTTTCGCGCGGTGTGCGTGGAGCTAAACTCAAAGATGTCAGTGATAGCGTGATCTCCTGCGAGATCGTAAAAGGAGATGAGACCCTTCTCATTGTTTGCGAGCGCGGTTATGGAAAGCGCTCAAGCGTCAAAGACTTCCGCATGACCAACCGTGGTGGCGTGGGTGTTCGTTCAATCATTACATCGTTGCGCAACGGTCCAGTTGTTGGAGCTATCTCAGTGGATGATCGCGATAGCGTCTTAGTCATGTCAGGGAACGGGCAGACACTGCGCCTTTCCATGCAAGACATTCGAGTGCTTGGAAGATCAACGCAAGGAGTGCGTCTTGTGCATCTAAAAGATAAAGAAGATGTCATTGTCGGTCTCCAGAAACTTGAACAAATTGAGAAAGCTGAAGACGTGAAATGAGCGGGCTTTTTGTCACAATAGAAGGCGGGGAGGGCAGCGGTAAGTCCACGCTTCAAACGCGCCTATGTGACAATTTCCCAAATACCTTAAAAACACGCGAGCCAGGTGGAACACCTCTTGGCATTGAAATTCGCAAGCTCCTCTTGCACTCCGATCATACAATCGACAGGCGAGCAGAGCTTTTTCTTTTCCTAGCTGACCGTTCCCAGCATGTCGAGACAGTCATACGTCCAGCGCTTGCGAGCGGTCAAACTGTCATCTGCGACCGTTTCACCGACTCAACGCTTGCCTACCAGGCCCTAGCCCGTGATCTGCCATTAGATGAGCTAGAGATCCTTTGTGGACTTGCAACCGAAAAACTCGTTCCTAATCTAACCTTTTATATCGACATCGATCCAGTCATCGGCCTTGAGCGTGTCCATCACAAGCGGGGCAATGGTTTTGACCGCATCGAGCAAGAAGCCCTTAACTTTCACCAAAAAGTGCGCGATGCTTTTCTATTTCTTGCCAAGCGAGAAAAAGAGCGTATCCATGTGCTAGATGGCACCAAAACACCTGATGAGGTTTTCCATGACGCAAGCGCCATCCTTTCTAAATACACTGCTGGGCAACCAAGCCGTTAAAAATCATTTGCAGCAGATGAGCTCTTTGCCGAGCGCAATGCTCTTTTCAGGCCCAGCTGGCGTTGGTAAAGCAACATTTGCCAAAGCATTTGCACAAGCTCGCCTTGGTCGTGCAGGCCATCCTGATTTGATTCTCCTTGAGCCTGAAGGCAAATCCCAAATGCACCCCATCGAGAATATTCGCAATCTCATCCAGCGCTTAGCGATACCACCATACGAAGCACCCATTACAATTGTCATCATCGATTCAGCCGATCGCATGCTTCCCTATGCTGCAAACGCACTTTTAAAGACCCTAGAAGAGCCCCCTACTTACGCTCATCTCATCCTCACATCTTCGCATTCCGACCGGCTGCTCCCAACAATTCGCTCTCGCTGCCAAGTCTTGCCATTCCAGCCCCTCAAGCGAGACGATTTGCACGCCTTCTTTACTCAGCGTAATGCAAGCCAAAATCTTGATGCCCTTATCACACTTTCACAAGGTTCTCTCTCCCGAGCAGAAAAACTCCTTTCCGGTGATCTTAACCTTGAGCCTATCTTTGATTATCTTGAAAACAACAAACCTTTAACAGGGGATGCTGAAGAGCTGCTGCCCTTACTTCAATACTGGTACCGTGATCGCCATCTGCTTGCAGCAGGCGCAAATCCTTCCCAGCTCTTCTATAAAGAGCATTTAGATCGACTAAAAGCCCACGTCAGCCGCCCTTTGCCATCACTAGAGTCTCTCCACTTAAAGCTAGCCGATGCCTTAGAGGCCACCCATCGCGGCATCAAGCTATCCGCATTAACTTAACGCCCAATGCGCTGGGGCGAGTAATCATCCATCGGTGTCATACTGACGCAGCTTAAAACAGCAGATGTTGTTACATAGATTATGCGCTGAAGGCACATGAGAAATTCACTTTCTTCTAGGTATCTTGGCAAGAGATGTTTAATACGGCCCTCTAAAATATCAAGATCCATAAGGCATTCTCCCTCCATGTTGAGTAAATCGGAAGCTTCTATCATTGGCATTGGAGAGTGAAGGCAGTCTATAATAGACTCAGCTAACTCTTCTGTTTTCCATAAATCATTCATGAGGTTGGTGATTTCAGGGGGTGCGCACCAAGTTGTGACCGTAGGAACTGATGATATCGAAGGCATTTGCGTAGTGTAAGGAAGATCATTTGCCAAAATCAATCATAAAGAATTACTTGGCAATTCATGCCTTTTTAGTGGGCTTAGATCGTAAACCGCAAATTAATACAAGTTTAAGTAACTAAAAGTAAATAACATACGATAGATATGGACAAATCTTCATTTCGAATGTATATTTGTCCATATATGATTAAAAGAAAGTTAGCAAAAAAAATACAGGCTCTAGCAGGTCAATTTCCTGTGATTGCTGTACTAGGCCCAAGACAATCAGGAAAAACAACCTTAGTTCAGGATGTTTTTCGGAAGCATGCATATGTCTCTCTCGAAGATTTAGATAAGAGGGATTTTGCCATGCACGACCCCAAAGGATTTTTAAAAACTTTTGAAAACGAACATGGCTTAATCATTGACGAAGTTCAGCATGCGCCTGGCTTGCTCTCTTATATTCAAACGATTGTCGATGCTTCAAAGCAACATGGAAAATTTGTCCTTACTGGCTCACAAAATCTGATGATTAGCCAACAAGTTTCGCAAACCTTGGCTGGCCGCATAGCCATACTAACGCTTTTACCATTATCTTTAGCTGAATTAGACTCAAACAAGCTGCTCCCTGCTGATTTGTCCCAAATGCTTTTTCAGGGTTTTTACCCTAGAATACACGCGCAAACAGTTGATCCAGCTGATTGGTATTCCAGCTATCTCCAAACTTATGTTGAACGAGATGTTAGGCAAGTTCAGAACGTAAGTGATTTAGCGCTATTCAGGCGGTTTATGAAGTTATGTGCTGGGCGGGTAGGTCAATTGCTCAATGTGTCCAGTCTAAGCAATGACTGCGGTGTTAGCGTCGGTACGGTTAATGCTTGGTTGTCGATTCTAGAAGCTAGCTATGTTCTCTTTTTGCTCAGACCCCATCATAAAAACTTTCGTAAGAGACTTGTTAAAAGCCCTAAACTGTATTTTTATGATGTCGGTTTAGCTTCTCATCTTTTAGAAATTCAGTCAGCAAAAGAATTAGATTTGCATCATTTGAGAGGTCACTTATTTGAATCAATGATCCTAGCCGATTTGCAAAAGCAACGTTTTAACCAGGGTCGGCTTCCAAATTGCTTTTTTTGGAGGGACAAGACGGGGGACGAAGTGGATTGCATCATTGAGCAAGGAGAGCGATTGACACCCGTTGAAATTAAGGTTGCACAAACGCTGCATTCAGATTTTTTTTCAGGACTGGCAAAATGGTCACGCCTTGCTCAAACAGATCCTAGTGCATCCATCCTTATATATGGTGGCAATGAGGATCAAACGCGCAAGGATGGTCATATTCTGAGCTGGCGCTCAGGTGGTTATTTGTTGGATTAAGCCATTTTGGGCTTTAACTTTCGAGTCAGTGTTTGAATTTTTTATCAAATTAGCAATTTAAAAAATGACTCAAATAGCAGAAAACGGATACCTTGCGCGTATTTCGGCTGGCCGGGGTTCAAAGTATAGACTGAAAGCTTAAATAACCTCAGTTCCGGATCAACTTTCCATGGGAGAGCCCAAGCATTGAACGGTTTTTCAGTGGCTTGAGTTGCGTAATTGATTGATATCTTCTTGGATTTTAGCTTTAGTAGAAGCATCTGGATGTTGCATGTATTTGCCTAAATCGTCTGAAAGCTGATTGCGCAGATTCTGCAGATGGGAGTTAACCATGGCGCCTGCTGCTTGTTTCATAATAGTTAGTGATTCGTTCATGACTTTTTCATATTGCCGTTTCTGAGCATCAAAGCCAGCCTCTTGGTAGCCTTGGAAGCTTTTGGCAAAGAGCTCAACGCTTTGGTTGAATTCCTGATTATAGGAAGGTGGTTGATTTGGATTTACAGGTTCCATATCTTTTTGCTATATCAATAATTAGATGAAATTGCAAAAAGTTTTATATTTTTTAGCTTTATGTAGCGCCCTTGGAGCTCAAGAGGTTTCTCGTGAGCAGATCGCTCAAGAGCTTGTTACAGCCCAGCGGGACTTTCAAACAGCCCAAGAAATGTTCATCCCTTGGTATACAGGTCCGCTGATCACAGGTTCGGCTACAAACGTCCCCAAAGGCAAAGTCAATCTACAACCCTACCTATTTTCTACGATCACCTATGCAGAGTTTAGCAATTCACGCAGCTCTGATAGCATTCCCAATATCTATACACTCAACCCTCAATTTTTGTTCCAAGCAGGTTTTACAACTTGGCTAGATTTTACGCTCATAGCACAAGGGTTTTTTAACTGGAGTGAAGGGCATAGCGCTCAACACTTCGGGGATACGTCGACCCAATTTGGTTTTCAGCTTGTGACAGAAAAAGAGTACATCCCTGCTATGCGCTTGATCATAGGAGAGAACTACCCAACAGGTCATTACGATAGCTTGACTGAAGCCAAAGCATCGGTTCAATCAACTGGAGCAGGCATTTATGCAACAACGATTGGCTTTAATATCAGCAAGCTTTTTTGGTGGGAGGCCCTGCATCCCATTCGCATGCGCCTTTCCACGCAATATGTGATCCCGAATACTGATGCCCATGTCAGCGGTTTTAATGCCTACGGCGGCGGTCACGGAACGCGCGGGCGCGTTGATGTGGGTCAAACGCTCAATGTTGATTACGGTATCGAAATCAGCCTCACAGAAAAATGGGTTTTTGCAACAGATTTGGCCTACACCTATTCTCAAAAAAGCACATTTTCCGGCACTCGTGGGACCCTTGATGGCGCGCCTGCAGTCACTGGCGGTCCATCGTCTGATAATCTATCCATAGCCCCTGCTATTGAGTACAATCCTGATGATACAGGGGGCTTCATTGGTGGTTTCTGGCTACCGCTAACAGGCCGTAACTCTTCCAACTTTATTTCGCTCGTCCTTTCTTATACGAAACTGTTTTAAAGCCCGTATAAGCTTAAGCCAAATAAAGCTTTCGGAAAATAGCCAGCATGCAATCTTTTATAACTTTCCAATATGTGGGTTCAGCAACAACTGCAAATTTTCCATAAACGCAGTTATACCCAAATTGATCATTGACGTTCTGGCTGATTATACATTCACGTTCAATTTTTAACGGAGCCCGTGAATACTCACTGAAAAACTTGCAACTGATCCAATTTAGTAAACGTTCAAGCTTGGAAAGGGTTTTTGTGAAGCTAATAGTTTCTACAACGGGGGCATGATCACTGATAGCGTGAGGACTTGTAGGATCAACGCAGACCTCATCAGTGCCTAGGAGTTGCATGCGTTTATGTTGGATATTTTGAATGGGGTCAGATCCCCTTACAAAAATGTAGTCTAGCTCGCGCTTGTCAGGTATGGCTTCACTGAAATAGAAGTTAGTTATACGTGGATTTTCAGGATCTGGCTTATCGTATGTAAAGCCTTCATTTATAAATAGATTATGAAAACCTTCAAAAGCAGGGTTGTTTGCCTTTTTGCGCTTAAAGGGAAAAGTATTGGTATCTGAGCCGATGATCGTTAGGTCAACCGATCCTGGTGCATTTTTATAAGTTAAAGTTGAGAAAAAGCTAGAGGCTAAATTTTTGCACCGCTTTACAAGCTTCTTGTTTTGTGCGTTGGAATCTTTATCTTGTTCATAATCTTCAATGCTGTATCCATAGATATGTAGCGTCCCAAGGTTGATAACTAGACCGTCTGATAACCGCACAAGATCAACATGCGCAAATCTGGCAATCCCCTCAGCCATTTTTGTGCGCCAATTAAGTGGAGACATTTCTTTTTCGAGCAGGGCGAAAGTTTCTTTTTTCCACCCAATTGCGGTTCCTCCTAAGCCTGATATCCAATCAAACTTTGTCTCATCAAACCAGCGTCTGGGTGAACCCTTCAAATGGCAATATTCTTGCAGACAAAAGAGCTCGACCCCCTGATCTTCAAGATACTTAAACAACTTCTGGCCACAAGTGTCAAAATGTTTATGTAGGGCATCTCGCTCTTTGGGAGTTAATTCATATACACTTCTCTGATTTAGTAGATTATCTAAAGCGGATGCTGAAGCTTTACTGGCTGCAACAGGCGAATTATTAGCATGATAGTTTAACAATGACTCTCGATCGCGAGCAGTTCCTGTGTTAAATGTTGCAATGGTTAAATTCATATAGGATACCCCCTGTTGAATAGGTTTGATTTTAGCACTATTTAACGATTTTTTTCAACAAAATTGGACATATTGAGCTAGGGGTGTTGACTTATCCGACCGATTATTCTTCACAGCATTCTTATTCATTTGAGCCGCTCGACTATTCGAACATCTTGTAAATGGCTTGGAAAGTTGGATCTTTTTCGGGATTCTTGACGGGAATCGTTAACGTAATATTGTCTCTAAAAGAAGCTTTTGGATATGTATTTAAATATTGAGAAATTGCTATTTTCCACAGCTCAGCAATCTGTTTGAGATTAGTTTGCAACGGACCGCATCCAAGATCAGTTAAAATTAAAAATTCATTTCCGTCTGCTTGCAATAAGGCGTTCATCATTTTTTTTAGAGTTAACTCAATCCCATTTTCATTTAATGTGTTGGAGTATGGGCGTTTGTAATTTTTATTGGCCTGTTTGCTCAGGTCAATGGCGTTCAAGGCCATAATTTTGGTTTTAAGTGCGTTAGCGTCGTTATAGTACGCAAACGATCCGTCTTCATTTCTTCTTAAGCTAAATGTGCCGGTTTCAATTACCTTCAATGAGTTGTCTCTTTGAGGTGTCATTTCAGAGCTCAAGGCCATATCGGGAAAAAAGTCAGAGATCTCTTCTTCTTGAGAGTCGATGGGTTCCCAAGCACGGCCAGAGGAATTTGCTGTGCTGATAACGATTGCAATTTTGGGAGCTTTTTTTTCTTGGTAGATACCAAAATAACACTCCATAACACTGCATGCTTCGATTTTGACTTTTACTTTGGCAGCATCAATGGGGGGATTATCAGAAACAGTTCGATGCGAATTATCATGTGATATTGTTCTAGGATAAATGGATGCTTTGGATATTGATTGATCGCCTCGTAAATAAGCGCGATAGAGGGCGTTTTCATATTTCATTTTGGCAGTCTTAGATGTTTTGGCGCAGCGATGGCTGATCAAAGATAAAATTCCAAGAGCAAGCCGTATGATCCGACTTGAAAAAATATAAAGACCTAAATGTTTTCCAAGCTCGCTAAATCCGCTAGATAAAGCAATACATCTGGGCAAACTTTTCCATGAAGTGTCAGCAATATAATCATCTTGAGAGATGCCAGACTTATTTAACGAGGCAAATTCATGGTCTTGAAAAAAGCGGTATTCACGATGAGTCTGATACCCTATTAGCACGGCTACAGAAGCTAGTAAAGAAATGCCCGTTGCGCTTATCACTTTATTGTTACAGAGGGATAAGCTTGCTTGATTGAGGCACGATGATATCATAACTATATTTCTCCTGGTAATTGCTCAATATTATATATAGTATTTATAAATTAATGCAAGTATTAATTTATTTTTGAAAGCCGACGATTGCTTTGTAGCAGGCTAAAAGATGATCGACACCATTTATTGCTGTGTGGGGCTTGGCTTCAGGGGGAAGGCCGTAGAGCTCAGCAAGGGTGTCTTTTGAAAGGCCGGTTTTCCAAGGAGCGGGGGATTTGGCCCAATGCATCGAGGCAAGGTCTAGCCAGTGGTAGGGCCAGCCGAGCTTTTCTTGGATATCAATATCGATAAGCTGGGAGAAAAAGGCGCGGTCAAAAGAAGGGTTTTGGCAGATGTAGACAGCTTTGCCTCGGTAGATGGCGTGGGCTTTGAACAGGTTTATGATTTGCTCTGCGACTTCATCAGGAGGTTGGCCCGATGAGAGTTTCTCTTGAGTAAAGCCATTAATCTTGAGGCTCTCTGGATTGGCAGCCTGCCAAATTTCATCGCTTTGGCGCACAACTGATTGGTAGCTGGCGATTTCTTTGCCAGTGCGCATATTGAGAATGCGAAAAGCAATCTCAAGAATGTGTTGGTTCCGAGGATTGAGACCAGAGGTCTCTGTATCGAGAAAAATACCAAGCATTAAAATATTTATATGATAGGATGAGGAATTTAGCAAGGAGGAAATGATGGATGTCAACATTGGTTTAGATGTAGCTCAGAGGGAGAAAATTGCAGAAATCCTTAAGGTGCTGCTGGCTACGACCTATTCATTTTATACAAAAACTCAAAATTATCACTGGAATTTAGCTGGAAAAGAATTTTATAGTACCCATCTTTTGCTGCAAAAGCAGTATGAGGAGCTGGCGGAAGCAATCGATGAGATGGCTGAAAGGGTTAGGGCCCTGGGATTTTTTGTTTCTGGTGGTTTGGGCATATTTAAAGAAAAAAGTTTGGTCAATGACGAGATGAAAGTGGACCTGTCAATAGAGGGGATATTAAAGAGTCAAGTAATTGATCATGAAAAGATTATCGTCTATATTCGCAAGGCTTTGTCTGGAGTAGAATCTGCTCATGATGGAGCTACTGCCGACTTTTTAAACAAAAGACTTGCTGTCCATGAAAAAATGGCCTGGATGATGAGGTCGAGTTTGTGATATAATGGTGGACATGGATCCGAGAAAGATGCGGGAAGCCGTTTACCAAATAGCCTATGCGCTAAACTTTGAAGCCGACGGGGATGATGTTGTTAAACTTGTCTCTTCTCAGCTCAAAATCAATCAAACGCATGCCAAGAATGCGTATGCACGCGCATGTCTTCTTATGGAAAAAGCAAGTGAGCTTGATGCTGCTATTAGCGTTGCGTCAAAAGAATATGCGCTCGATCGGATTCCTAAAGCAGAGCTGACAATTTTACGCCTCGGAGCATTTGAGCTCCTATTTGACGATGATGTGCCAGAAAAGGTCGCAATTAGTGAGGCGATACGCCTTGCGCGCAAGTTTGTGACAAGTGATGGCGCGCGCTTTATCAACGCTGCTTTAGATGCTCTTATTCCAGAAAAATCAATCGCTTAAAGACTATTCAACTTGGGGCATCGGCGGTCCTGCCAAGCTCTTTTGCAAGGTGTCTAATGCAAATGAAATGCAAGAGGCTATGCAATTGGGTGAGCGGTTCATCGTGATTGGCAAGGGGTCAAATTGCCTTTTTGACGATCGCGGATTTAATGGGTTGGTTATTTTAAATAAGATTGAGTTTTGTGAGCGGGTAGGAAGCGAATATCACGTTGGGAGTGGGTACAACTTTTCACTATTGGGATCAAGAGCGGCGCGCGCTGGATTGGCTGGTCTAGAATTTGCATCAGGCATTCCGGGAACAGTCGGGGGTGCAATTTTTATGAATGCAGGCGCTGGTGGGCATGAAACCTGTGATGCTTTAGTTGATGTCCAATACATGCACAAAAGTGGGGATTTACAAATTTTTAAAAGAGCAGACTTGAACTTTTCATATCGATCATCACCTTTTCAGACAATGGAGGGGGCAATTATTTCCGCGCGTTTTCAATTAACAGAGTGCAAGGCTGCCAAGCAAAATCAGCTAGATCTCATTCGATATCGCACGGCAACGCAACCTTATGGGGAGAAGACATGTGGGTGCGTCTTTCGCAATCCAGGGCCAGAAAGCGCAGGCGCTATAATCGAAAAATGTGGTTTAAAAGGTCTGCGGATTGGTGGTGTCGAAGTCTCAGATTGTCATGCCAACTTTTTAATCAATCGCGGGGATGGCACATCAAAGGATGTCTTGGAGCTTGTGGATAAAATTAAGCAAATCGTGCAAGAGAAAGAGGGCGTAAAGCTGCAATTTGAGGTGTGCAAAATTGGATATTAAATATGACCTGCATGTGCACACAACGGCATCGGATGGAACAAACACTCCTTTAGAAGTGTTAGACCTTGCAGCTGAAGCAGGGCTGGGAGGCTTATCGATTACTGATCATGATACGGTGGCCGCCTATACAGATGTTGTCTTTGCGCATGCTGCTAAACTTGGGCTCAAACTTGGGCCAGGTGTAGAATTTTCTGCAAAGCATAATGGTCATAGTGTCCACGTTTTGGGCTATGCCATTGATATCAAAAATGAATGCCTTTTAGAGTTTTGTCAAAAGCATCAGGACAGACGCTACAGGCGCAATTTAGCCATGTGCCAAAAACTTGAGAAGATGGGAATGTCTGTTGGGGATGGTTGGTTGCTCGATGATGCAGGCACGCCAATTCAGGGGATTGGGCGCCCACATATCGCCAAAAAAATGGTCACACGCGGTTTTGTCAAAGACATCAAGTCGGCTTTTTCAAAATATCTAGGCGATGGGAAATGCGCATTTGTCGAGAGCCCGATTTTTTCTGTTGAAGAAACCATCGATTTGATTCATAGCGCTGGCGGAAAAGCCTTTATTGCGCACCCACAACTTTGCAAGCGCAATCGTTTGCTCAAAGAGATTTTAAAACTCAATTTTGACGGTTTAGAATGTTACTACGGTGGCTTTGGCCATTTTAACGCAAAGCATTGGCTAGATATTGCTGAAGAAAAAAACTGGATGATAAGTGGTGGTTCAGATTATCATGGCGATATAAAGCCCGAAACCCGCATCGGGAGTAGCTATGTCACCCAAGAAGCATTCGAAAACATTTTCAGATTATGAAAAAGTCATAGAGCGCCTGTATCAAATTGGCGTTTTTCGGCGTGGTCGCAATTCGCCAAGATATGCGATGCAGTTGCATAGCGCAATCGGAAGACCTGCAATCCGTTTTCCTTCTGTTCACATAGCAGGAACAAATGGCAAAAGCAGCGTGTCTAGAAAAGTTGCTGCAGGCCTGCAAGCTTCAGGATTAAAAGTTGGCTTATTTACATCTCCCCATATTATTTCAACTCGCGAGCGCATTGTTGTTAACGATGAGATGATTTCAGAGAATGAAGTTTATGAAAGGCTTAATCAGCTTTTTGATATTGCCACGCAAAAGCGTTTGCGACCATCATTTTTTGACTATCTGACAGTACTCTCAGCCTCTTATTTTGCTGATCAGCAAGTGGACGTTGCAGTTTATGAAGTAGGTCTTGGAGGGCGTTTAGATGCAACAAACATTATCACCCCTGAAGTCTCTGTCATTACAAGCATTAGCGAAGATCACATGGACAGGCTGGGTCCGACGTTGGATCACGTGGCAAGTGAAAAGGCGGGCATCATCAAAGAGCGCGTGCCACTAATTTTGGGGCCCTTTGCAAATTATAAGCCTATCATCGATAAAGCACGGGCGCTAAACGCTCCAATTATCCATGTTGATCCTGTTGAAGGAAATTTTGAGGATGAGAATCGTGCCATTGCAAGAAGAGTGATGATGCAGCTGAATTTACCAGAAAAAGCCATAGAGGTTGGAGTGAAAACAACACCTCGGTGTCGGTTTGAAGAGTCTAGCTATAGAGGCAAGACAGTCGTGATCGACGTAGGTCACAACCCTGATGCCTTAAAGCGTCTTTTGGAAGCAGTGGATGTGCGCTATCCTGGAAAAGTGGTGCACGTTGTGTTTGGACTGGCAAAAGGAAAAGACTATAAAGGGTGCGTTGAAGTTATTGCTTCTAAAGTTGAGCATATCCACTTGCCGCGTATTGATCATTTTCGCCTTGAAGATCCAGAGGTGATCATTGCCGCTGCCACAAAGCCAAACATGAGCGTGTGCGCAAGTGTTTCAGAGGCATTAGAACAAGCAGCCGTTGCCGATTTAATCCTTGTTTGCGGATCGTTTTACATGATTGAGTCAGTGCTAGAGAGTATCGCGTCGACCTCTTCTGCATCAAGATAAGTTGGATCAGAAATGCCTTGGGCAATTTCTTTAACAGTCGCTAATAGGGCTTGGATCAGTTTGAATGCATTGTCGTGAACAGCTTTCATATCCCTTTCATTAAAAGCTGACATATTGCCATTTAGATTTTGGAAATGCATTAAGACATCTCGCTTGATATCTTCGCTAAGGAGGTAAAAAAGATTAGTGCCCTTTGTAACGCTGCCTTCATAAAGCTCGCTGGCAATTTCAAACAAGTGCGTCGTTATATCATGAACTTCAACCCCACTTGTGGGAGCAAAAGATCTGTCATTTGTATTTGCAAGCTTACCCATTGCTTTTGCAAGAAAGCGCTTAGCAAGCGTAATCATAAGCTGGTTTTCAATAGAGAGCGCCTCGTCGATGCAAAGATCTTTAATGTGGGTCTCCAGCGCTTTTAGGTCTGTAGTTGATGCTTTTCCCTCAAGAAGCTTTTGAGCATCTTCTGCAATTTGAGTTACCTCAGCATCCACAAATAGCGTGTGCCAGCGGCCAAACAATTGGATAAGTGTTAAGCGGTGCTTTTCAATTTCAGATTTCAAAAAAGGACCTTGCTCTTCTGATTCAACCTTTTTGATAAAAGATTCTAAAGCTCTCAGCTCTTTGGCCAGATCTAAAAGCACATCAGGTTTAACAAACGAGCTTTTGAGCTCTTTTTGAATTAAAGAAATTCGGTCGTCAGCCCTACGTAATTCAATAAATATATCTTCCATAGAAAAAATTATATCATATAACTATTTAATTTTCAATATGAAAATGAGGTGGGGAGATCGATTTCTATTAAGCCATTGGTGGCTCTTAACAGCAAATGAGCGAGAATCTAGGGCTTTCAGCATTGGCATCAGAGCACTAAATTCTTCAAGTCCTTCATTATGACCAGGATAGAACATAATGCTCATAGCCCCTCCAGATGGTAGAATATCAAGACCCTGTGCAATGCTCGCCTTTGTCGATGCTAAGGATGTTGTGATCTCTTTATTTCCACCAGGCAGATAACCCAGATTATAAACAATTAAGCGCAAGTTAGGGCCAATGGCCTCTAAAGGCAGTTGGCTATGGCATCCCAAGTACATATAAGCCTCTGGAACTCTAGATCTTGTGGCCTCAATGGCCGCAGACTGGATATCGATACATGTTAATTTACCCAGCCCAAGTTGGCTCAAAAATTCAGCGTCATACCCGTTGCCGCAGGTCGCATCGATGACCCAATCACCGGGTTTTAGATGCTGCTTCCATAAAAGGTGCGCTAAACTGACTTGCTTCATATCCATAAAATACAGTATAGTGGAAAAACCAATTTCGGGGTATTAGCTCAGTTGGTTAGAGCGCCACGTTGACATCGTGGAGGTCAGCTGTTCGAGTCAGCTATATCCCAAACCCGAGAGTGAGAAAAGACAGTGTTGACTTGCAGTTCATGAGACCATCCACTTTTTTGCGTGCCTATGCCGCGTCATTGACAGCAGCTGCCCTCATTGAAATGTTTCCCAAAGTCACTTTGCTCTCTGTACAACCCAGGCGGTTTGGCTTTTCCCTTACCGCAACCCTCCCAGATGGGATAGGACAAGATGCTATCACCTTTATCGAAGAGCGCATTCCCGTCATTAAGAAAAGGCCTGTCAAAGTCTTTGAAATGATGGGATCGAATGCTGCATCATTTTTGCGCCACCACCACCAAATGGAGCGGGCAAAGCAAGTCGATAAGCAGGGGATTGCTCAGATTATTCAAATCGGTGAATTTGTCGATATCTATCCTTACGATGTTGAATCTAACTTCAAAGGGTACCGCATCCTTGAGCTAATTGATCATAAAACGCATATCGAGATCATTGGTGCAGCCCATGAAAGCCTAGATGACACAAAGCACTTTGCAAAGCACTATAAGACCTATAAGCAGTTTGATCATACCCATAAAATCCAGTGGCATGAGGGCCAGCCTTGTTACAGCGGAGAGCAAGAAGAGCTCTACTTTGATCTTATCTGCCGCTGGCGCCAATGGGTCAAAAGCAATGGAGGAGTCCTATATCAAGGCCCTTTGATTCCAAAAAGTGCATGGTCAGCGACCCTTGAGGTTACATCAGGAGGTCCAGGTCATGAAGGACTTTTGGATATGCACAGCCCAACAAGTGGCAAGCTTAACAATGCCCCTATGGCAGCTATTGAGAAAGGAATAGAGTCGCTAGGACTAAAAATTGTCGACAAAACCTTTGCGGCCGATGCCTACGGGACACTATGGCAGGTCGCTGACAAAAACACATTTTACACATCAATTGAGCGCATATTTGCGCTAATGATAGAGCAAAAAGTCAACCCATGATATCGTTGGAGTATTAACGCATTTATGAAACTAAGACCAAAATCCAGACCAGAAGCCGAGCATCGCATCAATCGAGCTATTCGTGCACCCAAAGTGCGCGTTATCGATAGTGAAGGCAATCAACTCGGTGTGATGAGCCCATTTGATGCCATCAAACTTGCCGAGCAGGCTAAACTCGATCTCGTAGAGATTTCACCCAATGCACACCCTCCCGTTTGCAAAATTATCGACTACGGCAAATTTCGCTATAGCCAGGCCAAGCGAGACAAAGAGCAGAAAAAACTACAGCATCACACAAAAGTCAAAGAGATCAAACTAAAGCCAAACATCGATGAGCATGATCTACAAGTTAAAGTGCGACGCGCTCGTGAATTCCTTGACAAAGGCGACAAAGTGCGCTTGACTTGCCAATTCCGTGGCCGCGAAATGGCCCACCAAGACATTGGCATGAAGCTACTAGAGCGTTTTTGCGAAGAAGTCGCAGACCTTGGCCAGAAAGAGGCGCCTTTAAAGCAAATGGGACGTATACTTTCAACAGTCATTGCCCCACTCCCCAAAAAGAAAAAATAGGGCTGAAGAATCCTATAGTTTGGTAGCGCCT
>JACKPQ010000004.1 GCA_024233435.1 Chlamydiales bacterium | reverse complement strand
GTAGCTGTTATCTTCTTGCCATTGACCTTTTTGACAGGGCTCTTTGGGATCAATGTTGGAGGCATTCCAGGGTCAGAGAGTCGTGCTGCTTTTCCTATATTCAGCGGCATCATGCTGAGCATTGCCTTTGGCCTTGTCTGGTTCTTTCGAAAAATCAAATGGTTTTAATGGGCTAACAACACCCGCTAGATATAGATAGACGCATCAGGGCTGTCGTTGCAACGGGTTGTTCTGTTGGTGCGTTATGCCCACAGTCTTCAATAATGGCTAGTTGTGCCTTTGGGATTTTGTCTGCAATAAATTGATGCTGCTTCAATGAAAAAAGAGGGTCTTGCCTGCCATGGATGACCAAAGTCGGGGCTTTGATTTGAGGCAGAATGTTATCTAAATCACCAGCTTTTGTCAGCGCTTGAAAAAAGCGCAAATAGGTCTCAGGGCTTTTTTCTGTGAGCATTTGATAAGTTTGATCGATGAGTGCAGTATCTGAGGCGCGATCGGGGTGCATGAGTAGGGGAATTTGAGATTTTAAGAGTGTCTCCAAGCCAACAGAGTTTAGAGCATCAATTGCCATTTGATATTGCTGGCGGAACTGATCTGTGGTTTGTGCCCACGAGTTCATGATGATGAGCTTTGAAATGTTTGATTGAGCAGCAGCTAGCATAGCGATGTGACCGCCGAGGGAATGGCCTGCCAAGATGCAGTTATCGGGCAGCTGGTCGATGAGCGCAGCTACCATAGCATCAATAGAGTCGTAGGCATCATAATTAAAGACGCTGACCGGGGCAAGCTCGGTTAAATAGGAAATCTGGTGAGAAAAGGCCTTTTCATTCTCGCCGAGGCCTGGAATAATTATTAAGTCCATAATTTTCATTTACCATTCTTTTTAAATTATGGTATAGAGTTAATTATGTTTAAAGCACATCCTATTCGCTCAATTAGCATCTATATTGTTGCAACGCTTTTTCTTGTTTACGAGATGGCCTTGCAAGTTTCGCCGTCTGTAATGACGGAAAGTTTGATGTCCGCCTTTGCCATCGGCGCAGGAAAACTTGGGATCATGGCAAGCTTTTACTACTACAGTTATGCCATCATGCAAGTTCCAGCAGGCTTGCTTCACGACCGCTTCGGACCTAGGCGTCTGATTACCTTCTCAGCAATACTTTGCGCTCTTGGGGCTTTTTTCTTCGGGAGCACAACAGCCTTTGCCCCTGCTGCAATGGGTCGTTTTTTAATGGGAGTTGGCTCAGCCTTTGCCTTCATAGGAGTCTTAGTTGTTACCGCTCGTTGGTTTGATAAGCGCTACTTTGCGCTGCTTGTAGGCTTTGGCCAATTTTTAGCTGCCGTTGGAGCTCTTGGCGGTGAATTGCCGCTTGCTTATGCTGTTGATCATTTGGGCTGGCGCTCTTCGATGCTTTTACTGGCGTTGATTGGAGGTGTTGTTGCGCTGCTAGCCGTTTTCGTTATTCGTAACTATCCACCAGAGGTGGTCCCTCACCACAAGCAAGAAGATGGATTGCGTCTTATCGTAAAAATCAAAGAAATTCTCACGCATGGACAAACCTATGCAATTTGCGCGTTTGCTTTTTGTGCATGGGGCCCTGTTTTAGCAATCGCAGCCCTTTGGGGAGTGCCTTTTTTAATGGTGCTGCATGGCATTGAAAATACCCAAGCAGCTTTTGCAATCAGCATGCTTTGGGTAGGGGTTGCTATATCCTCTCCTTTTTGGGGGTGGATTTCCGATCACTTGGGCCGCCGCAATCTGCCCTTGCAAATTTGTAGTAGCATTGGCCTCATTGCATCCATTTTTCTCATCTATATAACGACTGTTCCTTTTTGGGGGACTTGCGTGCTGCTGCTTTTGATTGGCGTTGCAGGTGCTGGGCAAATTGTGACTTTTGCTCTTGTTCGCGAAAATAATCGTCCTTCCATGACAGGAGCAGCTGTTGGACTTAATAACATGGCAGTCGTAGCAGGGGGCGCTCTATTTCAACCTCTTGTCGGATGGCTCCTTTACCTCTTTTGGAATGGTGCCACTCGGGCTGGCATCCCAACTTACACGGTTGGAAACTACCAAATAGCCCTAGCAATTGTTCCCATCTGCTTTTTGGTGGCCCTGCTCATCAGCCTTTTTTATATCCGCGAGACTTTTTGCAAGTCCCGTTTTGAACACAAAAGGAAAGCTTAAATGGAATCAACAGCCCCAAATTTACCACCTTTAAAAATCTTAAAAGGGCAAAAAGCTTTAGTCACAGGGGCTAGCTCGGGCATTGGGCAAGCTATAGCCATTGGTCTTGGAGAAGCTGGCTGCGATGTCTTGGTCAATTACGGCCATCATGAGGAAGGTGCCCTTGAAGCTGTTGCTAAAATCGAAGCTGCAGGCTCAAAGGCCATTGCTTGTCAGGCAGACGTTGGTCAAGAAGACCAAATCATAAAAATGTTTCAGACCATGAAGGAGACTTTTGGTCGCATTGATATCCTTGTCAATAATGCAGGGCTGCAGCGCGATCATCCCGTTGCAGAAATGACAGCAGATGAGTGGAATAAAGTCATATCAGTGAACCTCACCGGTCAATTTATATCAGCGCGCGAGGCCATCAAACACTTTCGAGAGCAGGGGATTGATCCTAAAGTCTCATGTTCACTAGGTAAAATTATCTGCATCAGCTCTGTGCACCAAATCATTCCATGGGCAGGGCATGTTAACTACGCTTCTTCAAAGGGGGGTATTCATATGATGATGCAAAGTTTGGCTCAGGAAGTTGCCGGGGAAAAAATTCGGATCAACGCCATAGGCCCTGGAGCGATTCGCACAAAGATCAACACCGCAGCTTGGGATACAAAACAGGCCTACGAAAATCTTATGAAGCTGATTCCCTACGATCGCATCGGCGAGCCAGAAGACATTGCCCGCACATGCGCTTTTCTAGCTTCAGATTATGCTGATTACATTACAGGCGTTACATTATTTGTAGATGGTGGAATGACCCTATTCCCAGGATTTCGCACCGGGGGTTAGTGCTCTGGGAAAACATGCTTTTTCGAGCGTTTTGCTTGCTTGGCATCTGCGTAATACGAATAGATACCGAGCAGGCGAGCTACTAAAATCGCAACATAGAATTGGCCGATGATTCCTTCGATGATTGTAAATGTTTGGGCAACATCTTTAATGGCGTTAATCGTTCCAAAGCCAATAGATAAAAGCGTTACGAAGCTAAAAAACATCATCTCAGACAGAATACGTGTATGGTTATAAAAATTTCGCGCTTCTGGATCTAAGACAAAAGATCCGGGAACCACATATTCGATCATCACAAATAAGAAAGCAAAGCCAAAAGCAATCATAAAATAAACACAAACTACACCACGCAGCGTTTCCATCGTTACACGTGCATTGAGCAAAACTTTAGAAATTATCGAGCCCGAGCAGACCATGATAAAACCAAAAGTTAGCAGATAGAATAACGTCGTGTAGATAAAGTCCTCGTAGAAGAACATCAAAAAGTTGCAAACAAGAGCTGGAACTCCCAGCAAGACAATGATCCACGTCACCGCTTTCGTATGCTGCACATTAAAAATTGAGGAAATAAAGACCCCGGTTAGGCAAAACTGCCAGACGGAGCTATAGACACCACCCCGATCATAGGGTCTAAAAACAAACAGCAAGATCAAGAAAACAAGCAAGAAAGAAAAATATTTAGTGCACTTTTCAACAATATAACTCCAGATATCACGGTAGGCTTTACGGATCATACTCCCTCCAAGAGCCTCAAATTAGGATTTACCTAATATTCTGTCAATTAATAAATTTAATTGTTTACTAAATATAGCCTAATAGAGTAAAATGTGGGCCATGAATATACCGAACTACCTCCCATCTTCGGTCTCTGAAGACGACCTCTACGAGGCAATTGCATCGTTCAATCGCTTTGCGATCTCTTGTTCAGACAGGGTGCCAACCTACGTTAAGGTTGCGGCTGTTGCTATTCCTCTGATCCTAGGTTTAGGGGCCTTCCTTAACTTATTTGGCAGCCAAAGAGGTCAGCCATCTCCGGTTTCTCCAAATGCTGCCCCTGTTGCTCTAGCTACATCCAGCGAAGTAAGCCAATCAAAAGAAGTGTCTAATCGTTCCGTTGGATCAGATTGTGAAGAACAAGAACCAATTGAGATTTTAGTGACATATGAGAGCGATGAAGATGAACCACCCTCTGAATCACCTGAACAAAGCAACAAGGGAATTTCCAACATTGCGAATGCCGTCTTGGTTCAGGAGGGGGAAAGTGTTTCCTCGTGCCCAGCTTCTAATGCTTCTACTAAAGAGACATTGTGGAATTCAGCCCTGGGCTTACCTCAAACAAAATTTTATAATGCTCTCAGAAATTGCCTTTCATATTCTTCTGGTGGAGCTGCTAAAGAGACATTTTGGAATTCAGTCCGGCTCTTACCTAAAATAACAGTTTTTAATGCCCTCAGAAATTGCCTTCCCGATTCTTCTGGAGCTGACTTTGAAACTTTTGCCAAGGAGTGCTTGAATTGGAGCGCAATTTCTACAAGGGGTGATGGCACTTGTGCTTTGCATGCTTTAATTGGGAGACGGCAAAATAATGAGTATTCTTACCCTGGAGGGCCTAAAAAAGCACGAGAAGCATTTGCAGAAAAGCTTAAAAAATCCCCTCAAATTCATTCGGTAAAGGAACAGTATTGTCAAATAATTAAAAGGCTGATTCAGGATAACAGCGGTCCTCTTGCAAGTGCCGAGAATCGAGCAGTGGCTCGAAAATTCATAGGATATTTAATAAGCTCTAACGGATTCCAAGATGTCGAGAATTACCGGACAAATGCACCGATGATGCAACAGGTTATGCGGGATGATCTTTTCTCAAATATCAATACGAATCGCAGTAGCCTTCCAGATAACATGATTGATCTCATTCTTGATCAAATGCCTGAACATAAAGCTGCTTTAAATAATGCTGCTAATAAAGCGCAGTACCTATTGCGGGCCCGCCAAAAATTCAAAGCTGAAAACATAGAAAGCAGTGATTTGAGTCGGTATATCCTCAACTGTCTTCCAGATTTTATTGATGAATGGAAGAAACAAGACCCACTCAAAATTAGTGGAATGGATCCCGATAAATTCTTGGCTAGTTACCTATCTGTCTGCAGTTTTTTCCAGAAGGAAGGTGAGCGAAGTATTGAGAAATTCGCTCTTAGATCAGAGGTTATTGAAGCATACTGTAAAATCATGGTTGAGTCTAAACCAGCTTATTGGTTAGATGATGATGAGCTTAAGCTTGCAGCGCTTGTTTTTGGAGGTATATGCCTCTACATTATTGATCCTTACGGTATACACGACCCTGTGGGTGAGGGCGAAGATGTTTATATTCATAGCAGCGGGACGCACTATAGTCGGTGTGCTCTTACGGAAAAAATGCAAGAGCAAATGGTATCTCAATACTCATCAGGTGAAGACTCTTCTAGTGAAGAAGGAAGCGAAGTATCGATGGAAGGCTCTTTACCTCAATCTCCTAGCTCGTCTCCTGAAGTTGCGCCTCGGAAAAAGTCTGATGATTTTGAAAAGATTAAGAAAAAGTGGGAAGAATTAAGGTCGTCAACCCGCGATGCTGTTTCCAAAATTTGTGGACAGACTGGTGTCGAATTGATGAATGAATGTGATGAGTTTCTTCAGAACTTTGGCGAAGATGCTTTTATTCTCAGGCTTGTAAGTAGTATCCGTGCTGTAAGATTAAACCCTGCAAAGTTTAGCTTAAGCCCGCTTGAAAATTCAGCTGTTGGAATTCGCCAGCAACAAGATATCCCTGGTGACTTTAATTGTGTTTTCCACTCAATTGCGCAGGCCTATGAAAAATCATCAGGAAACACGCTGCAGAACGAGAAGATGCTTGCACATGAAAGTTTGCGAAAAGACGTTGTTGCATACCTAAGAAAAAACCAAAATGAAAGTTTGGTTAACCAGTATTTATCTGCGGGCTCAAGAGATGAAAGAACATGCCGAATTTTAGCTTTGGAAAATGATCTAAAAACGTACGAATTGTTGGCAGGCGAAAGCGAGGAGTATAACGAATACATTTTACAGACTAAAGAAGAAATTGAAAAATATAAGAGAGATGGACAGGTTGCCTTTGATTCATATTTAAATAATATGGAAAGGCTGCAAGTTATGGGTGGAGTTGCTGAGATCTATGCGGCCGCCCAGCTCCTTCAAGCTCCAATCCTTGTGTGCTATTACAATCAATATTGTCCAGATAGAACTGAGGATGTGTATATTTTTGGCAAGAACTTCATGAATAACACTCCTGAAAATAATGTTTTGGTTATTGAGTACGAGGTAGCTCGACAGCACTACAATAACCGCGTTCTCAACCCAGAGGAGCGCAAAACCCTTTTAGATCGTGCAAGTGTGTACAATCCCAGCTTTGGTTTTGATGGAAGGTAATAAGATGTTAAAGCTAGCATTGAAAGGAAAAGAATAATGGCATATGAGAGTGCTATAAAGAGTGACTCGTTCATTAGTAGATGGGTGCCTGGGTGCAATAACTATCCAAGGTCTTTACAGTCGGCAGCCTCATTAAATAGGGTGTTTTCTCTTATCTTTAGTGAGACACCGACTACTATATACCAATATATAAGTGTGGTGCCAGATATCGTTTGTGGTCTAAAAAACCGGGTAATTTCTAATTTTTTGCAGGGTGATTTTCTTATTCAATCAGGAAGTAGCAACGCTAAAGAGCCGCCAGACGTTGGGGAAATCAAAATTGGAACTTTAAACATACTTGGTTTTAATGAAGATCTGACGCGAAAAGTTGGTGGCCTTCCAAAGTGGAAAGACAGGTTTACTAGTATTGTGAATAAGATTAGAGATGCTGATCTTGATGTGCTTAATCTACAAGAAGTCATGGACGCCGAACTTGCTTATGCCCTTTATGAAGAGTTTAAGAGTGAGTATTTTCATTTTGCTATTGATATTGGCCCCGGTCTGGTAGGTATGCCATCAGGTTTGATGGTTATGTCTAAGTTTAAGATCGAGGACCCTCGTTTTTCCCCATTTGAAAAAAAAGTCGGAGGAGATCATTGGACGAACAAAGGTATTTTTGACTACACCATTAGGTTGAGTGCGCAAAAAACAGTCCATATTGCCAATTCACATTTCCAGTCAGGGCCATTCGATGAGCAAGGATCAACAAGAAGTGGCTTAATTGCAATGTTAAAACGGTGTTTTGGATTTGATGAAGTATTGACAATCGAAAACACGCGAAATGCTCAAGCGGAACAGGCAAAGAAAATTTTGGAAAATGGTGGCGTTATGTGTGGAGATCTTAATTCGGATCGCCTACGCGATGAGTACACTTCTTTTCCTTTAAATCCAGCGGTCGATTCGAATGTCAAGGAACCTGTCACTGATGCGGTAACGTGCACGGTATATTTTGAGCACTATAATGAAATTCGCGATATTATAATAGCTAAGGAAACGCTTGCTGCTAACGTTGAGGAGAAAGCTTTCAAGGCTGCAAAGCATTTGCTTGAAATAAAAAAGCGCGCAGATGAAGGCGCAAGTATCAATGACTTTTTTACAATTGATGAACTGAGCAAAGAAACTCAAGAAATAGCCGTTGATTATATCAAATCGCACGTCGGTGAGGATGTAACAACAGAAAAGGTGCGGGAGTTTTTGGCCCACTTATATGAATCTTTGGATCGCATTGTAGGGGTCAACCTTCCTAATGACATTAAAGTAGAAAATGCCATAGTCACCCCTATGTTTGATGTTGAAAAATCAAATATGGATGAGGTGCAATGCTCGGACCATCACCTCTTAAGTGCTACGATTAGGCTTTTCAATCCCTTGACAGCATAAGCCTTTTTCGCCATCATGGCGAAAAAAGGAGCTTGAATGCTAGAGCTTTGGGATGCTTTTACAGCATGGGCCATGCACGCAGGGATGCCCCTTGTCATGTGCTATCACGCTATCACCGGTAGCGTATTTCTCAATACAGAAATTGAAGACGATCGGGGACTTGAGTACGTGAGTAATCAAGTCTTAATTCCGGTCCATTATTTATTGGCAGGTAACAAGGCTGTCTATGATCCCCAGACGGGGCAGTACTGCATGAACCAACGCTTTGATTACCGTGAAAAACATTTTGGTTATCGCTCTGTTGCCTCAATGTGCGCACTTCCCGCTTCGCTAGCTCTTGGAACTACGCTAAAGGCTGTAGCTTTTCTGAATCGGGATGTGCGCGAGCGTTATGCAAAGGTGAGTCACTCTTTAAAGCAAATTCAGATCAAACCGCAGTTAGATTATTACACCAAACTCGGAATGCAAGTTGACGGTCATTTTGATGAGCTTAAAAGCGTGGTTTACCAAAGGGAGCCTGGTGCTGAGATTCATTTAAAAGAGGATAAAGAGGCTTTAGCAAACATTACAACACTTTTAAAGAAGCACAATATTCCCCATTGGTTAGACTGCGGAACGTGTCTTGGTGCCTATCGGTATCGTGGAATCATTCCATGGGATAAAGACATTGATATCGCGGTGCTTCAAAGTGATTTTGATAATGTTAAAAATGCCCTTAAGGAATTAAACCCAGACAAATATGTAGTCTGTGATTGGTCGTCTCGCGATAAAGAAAAGTCTTATTTGATGCTATGGACGAAAGAGTCGGGTCGCGCGTTAGATATCTACTGCTTTGGTGTGGATGAAGAAAAGAGTGAGCTAAATGCTATCGTTTCTAATGTAGACTGCCATTTGTTACCTGAAAGTTGGAAGGTTCGGGAGAGGCGTTTCATGCGCTCGATGCCCTATGATCAAGTTTTTCCGCTTAAAAAAACGCTATTTGATGGGTTGGAGGTTTATGTTCCTAATCGCACAGAGGCTTATTTGCAGCAGATCTATGGTAAGGATTTAAGACCTGCTAAAATTTATAATGCTCAAACTGGCGCGTACGAAAAAGATTTAACCCACCCTTATTGGCAGCGTGCCCATGCCCACTGATCAAGAAATTCATCCGGCCCATCCATGGAAAGCTCGCTTCCTTGTTGGTCTCATCATGCTATCTTTAGGATTTGTGGGGCTAATTGTTGCTAATGTTAGGCATAATGGCGCATTAGCCTATTGGCGCGTTATTGCGCCTATTTACGGGTTGCTTGCCATTGGTCTAAGTTGGTATTTGCGCCGCCGCCTCGAAGAGTTTAAGCCCATGCACCTTTTGCAAGAGGTTCTTCATTGGGCAGCCGCAGTAGGTGGAGTCTATTTGCTGAATTTATTTGTTAGTGTGGGAATTTTAGGTCGTTTTGAAGCGGCTCTTACCGTGATTGTCTTGCTAGGCTTGGCTACATTTTTAGCAGGTATTTATATTGAAACGACGTTAATTGTTGTCGGGCTTTTGTTGGGTCTTTTTGCAGCAGGCGTTGCAATTGTCGATGAATATCTTTATTCGATTATGATTCCAGTGACAATTGTTGCTCTAGCGCTTTTATATTGGGTTACGCGCAGACCCAAAAAGAATCATCAATAATCATTATTTTCACTTTGTTATAAATAACGTAATTCGATACTATTGTTGTTTAAGCAGAGGTTATAATGAGAAATTTTACAATTGTTATTATTGGGTTATTGGTTTTTTCATCAGCAATATTTGGATCTGATGACTTATTAAGTCAGCAGGAGATAGGTTCAAATTATTTGCCAATGCAGGCAGTTGAGCCAGCACAAATTTTACCTCCTGAGCCTCCAAGGCCCCCTTTAGTCAATTATGAGTTAATGATAGATGCTCACATGTCTCCCAAAGCAGCAGCTCATTCTCTGTCTAGCATCCATAAAGGAATAGAACGCATGGCTAGCCCTGTCTCTACTAAGGGCACAGATCTCAAGGCTCGCTTGGCCCGCATACTAGAAATGAGTTTAGTTTGGGCTCCTATTAACCGATTCACGATGGTGGTTCAGCATGAGGTTTATGGGCATGGCTATCGTTTAAGAGATATTGGTGAAAAAAAGGTTGCAATTGAGGGTTATCAAATCGATCTTCCGCCGCCATATGGTAACGGTGGGGGCTCAACCAGCTTTAGAATCAATGAAAACCTTACAACTCCAGAGATCAATTCCATTGTCATTGGGGGGATGGAAGGAAGTGCAGAGCTTGCTAAAGTTGTTAGGAGACAATGGCTTGAAAATGGAAAAGTCAACCCACGTCAAGCGTTTCTTTACCTTGAAGGTAACACAGACTTAATTGACTACACTTGGTCAATGTCCGGTGATAAGCTTAAAAGAGCAGGCTCTGGCCATGATGCTGAAACCTATCTCATGATGCTCAGGTGCCAATATCCTGGAAGCAAGTTAAAAGTTCAGCAGTTGAAGTATTTATCACTATTGGGATTGGTTGATACGACCACTCTTGTTTCATTTGGATCTATTTTTGGTTACATAAGCCAAGGCCAAGATCTGAAAATGCCTAGTAAGTTGGGAAATTTACGCATGGGGTACGCTCCATACGGACCTGAATTTTATGCTGAATACCACCAAGCGCAAAATGGTAAGCCAATGAGTTGCTACGTGAAAGGCGGAAAATACGCAGGCCATCATTCTTTGGGACTCGGCCTTGATCACCCCCATCTTTGGAGTGTTGGTGCGCATAAATGGGGCTTTCAAACGGATTTGTGGTTGCATCCCCGATTAGACAACGCGCCGAAACTTATTGAAGATCAAATGTTTACCAGCAGTAGAATTGACCTGCCAACTCATACCATTAAATATCAGCCGGGTCTATCTTTTGTCGCAAAGTATAAATTGCATAACGAAAGCGAGCCCCTAGGAGGAGAAATCCATCTGGGCGCTAAAACAAGTGGGTATCTTCCTGGAGAGTCTTTAAAGGCAGCTCTTATCCTAAGAGGGGCTCTTAGCTACAGGTTTTAAAGCTCAATCGTCAAAATCGCGGTCCATGATTGTCTTGCGACCGCTTGCGCGTGCGCGCTCAATTGCCTTGTCGATTTCCATTTCGACTTTCTTAGTGAGTGCTTCCATCACAGATGATGATGTATTCATGCCACATTTTTCTTTGATGCGTGCTTTAACTTTACTTGCTACGACTAGCACTTCTGCCATATTTGCTCCTTGTTTCCTTAAAAATTTCATGCTATCAAGAAAAGGATTTAGTGAACAGAAGGAATCAGATGCGTTTACTTCATACAATGATTCGAGTTGGGAATTTAGAGCGCTCGATTGCGTTTTATAAAGATGTGATGGGGATGAAGCTTTTGAGAAAAAAAGATTACCCAGAGGGTAAATTTACACTTGCTTTCATGGGATATGGGGACGAAGAAAACTCTCATTGCTTGGAATTGACATACAATTGGGATAAGGACCACTACGATTTAGGAAGTGGGTACGGGCACGTTGCCATTGGAGTTAAGAACATTTATGAGCTTTGTGAACTAATTACCCAGAAAGGGGGAGAGGTGAGTCGGCCGCCAGGACCAATGAAGCACGGGACAACGGTTATAGCTTTTGTTAAGGATCCCGATGGGTATTTAATTGAGCTCATTGACAAATCCAAATTAAATGGTTAGGGTGAGATGAGGAAAAGGTAGATTAAATTGACGCAGATCATTGACGAGCTCCTTGAGGCTGTACAAACTGCTGAGGTGTTTAAAGATGCTAAAGAGTTTGTAGATGCAATTCCAAAGACAAGCCCAGAGGCGATCCTTAAGGCCTTTAACGAGCAGAAGAGCGCTCCTGATTTTGATTTAAAGGCGTTTATCCTGGCACATTACGAGCTGCCCGTTGACCATGTCATTGAGGATTCTTCAGCGCACCCCACGATGCGTGAGCATATCGATGCAATGTGGTCTGTTCTTTTACGCTCGATGCCGCAAAGCCAAGGGACGTTGATTGGTCTTCCTCATCCCCATGTTGTTCCAGGTGGGCGTTTTCGAGAAATATATTATTGGGACAGCTACTTTGTAGCAGAAGGACTCATGCGCGCGAATCAGCTATCTATCGTCATGGGCATGATTGAGAATTTTGCTTATTTAATAAAAACCTATGGTTTTATTCCCAACGGAAATCGCACCTACTATTTATCGCGCTCCCAGATTCCTTATTTTGGTCATTTGCTAGCACTTGTAAAAGATCATCAAGGGATGGATGCCATTTTGCCTTATTATGAAGCCCTAAAAGCCGAGTATCATTTTTGGATGGATGGAGCAGAGGATGTCACTGAGGTGAAACCTCGCATTAAGCATTGTGTTTTAGTTGATGATGGCATTGTATTAAATCGTTTCTGGGATAACGAAAACACTCCGCGCCCGGAGGCTTTTTCAGCTGATCGTAAAATTTTTGAGCAAGCTGCAGAGAGAAATCAAACAGAGTTTTATCGCAATATTCGAGCTGCAAGTGAATCGGGCTGGGATTTTAGCTCGCGCTGGTTAGGCGATCATAAAAACTTATCAACCATCCGCACTTGCGATATTATCCCCGTTGATCTGAACAGCCAACTCCATATGATGGAAGCACTACTGGCTGATATGTCTAAAGCAAAAGGGGATATCGATGCTTCACTGCAATTTGATCGCGCTGCAAATGTGCGAAAAAAAGCCATCATGCGCTATTTCTGGAACGAGGAAAAAGGGTTTTTCTTTGATTATGATTTCAAAGCAAAAGAGCTAAGCAAATCCTGGTGTTTAGCCGGGGTCCAGCCTCTTTTTGTGCGTCTTGTGACTCAAGAGCAATCTGATCAAATAGCAGAAAACCTGGCTCATCGCTTTTTACAAGCGGGAGGTTTGGCAACGACTTTGCAACGCTCATCGCAGCAGTGGGATCTTCCAAATGGCTGGGCACCATTGCAGTGGGTAGCCGTGCAAGGGTTGCTGGCCTATAATCACATAGAGCTTGCCAAGGATATCGCCTCACACTGGCTCGATCTCAATAAAGCAGTTTTCAAATCGAGTCATAAAATGCTGGAAAAATACAATGTGGTTGACGCTTCTAGCGAAGCTGCAGCGGGGGAATATGCTATGCAAGAGGGGTTTGGCTGGACCAACGCAGTAGCTCTAGGATTTATAGATCTTTTAAATGCTTCAGATAGTCATTGACCTTCTGCACATGATCGCCTTGCAGTTCAATCTGCTCATTTTTCACAGTACCACCACAAGAAAGATGCTGCTTTAAGGTTTTTGCCAGCGCTTTTAAATCGCCATCATAATTTTTAACGATTGTGAGCGCCTGGCCTTTGCGTTTTTCCGTAAAGACCTTAACGGTTTTTTTCTCTTTTGGGCGCTCGGCCCAATCTCCACCTAACGTAAATGGCATATAATCTCTCAGTTTAGTATAACGCGAGTTTTGGATCAAATGTCTATGAAGTAGTGTATATTTTTGATCAAATTTTTCCGGAAAAGATCGCAAAAAGATGGGCTGTATCATGGGCAGTTGATCCAAAACTCGCGTTAATATAGAGTATAACAAGATGAAAAATAATATTGGATCCATTTTCTTGAGGGGGCTTGTGACCATTGCTCCCATTGCTCTGACAATCGCACTTGTTGTTTGGCTTGGGACATTTTTAGAAGATACGTTTCGCATTCCCTATCTAGAGCTGTTTGGCCCTAAATACTACTTTCCAGGGCTGGGTATTTTAACAGCTGTCGTTGTGATTTTTTTCATTGGTGTTGTGGTCAATACCTATCTGGTGCAGAAATTCAACCAGTGGACTGATAAGCTTTTTAGTCGAATTCCTCTTGTTAAGACACTTTATGGAGCCATCTGCGATTTGATGAGCTTTTTTAAAGGGGGTAAAGAAAAGAAGGAGAAAGTCGTTGCCTTTGAATGGCAGGGCATGCGATTTGTGGGTCTTGTCACAAGGGAGTCTTTTGATGATCTTCCAGAAGGTATAGGGAAAACCGGCGAAGTGGCGGTCTTTATTCCCTTAAGCTACCAAATTGGGGGGGTGACTATGATGATCAGTAGAGATAAGATAACGCCTATTAAAATGAGCGTTGAGGATGCGATGCGGTTTGTTGTAACGGCAGGAGCTCCTGGTAAAAAATAATTTATATCAATTACAAGGAATAAATTCAAATCTGAGCTGCGTGAAAATTTCCGCGATTCAACGATCGTAAAGCGTGCAGTATTAATAATACAGCTAGCTTTACGATCGTTAAAGCCCGGGGTTTTGACGCGTTCAGATTTAAATTTATTCCTTGTAAGTGATATTAACATTGCGGAATAATCTTTAGGTAGGGTACAATGGCGAAAACCTTGAGTGGAAATGGCACTGGAGAAAGAACCCACATTTACTAAATGGCGCCAAAGACTTTGGCCCGTTCAACGCCACGAACATAAAAAAATTATCCCCCTATTCATTCTTAAATTTTTATTTACCATCAATTTTTACCTATTAGGTTTTGCCACAAAAGATACCCTAGTTGTCACAGCTTCAAACTCGGGTGCCGAGGTCATTCCGATCCTAAAGGGCTGGATTGTACTCCCTTGCTCAATCTTTATGCTGCTAGTCTATACTAAAATGAGCAATAAGCTCTCTCAAGAGAAGCTGTTTTATGCCGTCCTTGCTGGCTTTTTAGGCTTTTTCCTCCTCTTCGGCTTCATCCTATATCCTCTTCGTGACGTGCTTAGCCCCACTGGTTTATGTGATTGGCTACAAGCAGCGCTTGGAGATACCCGTACTCATTGGGTTGCTGTCATTCGCCACTGGATGAACTCTGTTTTCTATGTCATGGCAGAGCTTTGGGGAACGATGGTCTTAGTGCTTTTATTTTGGACTTTTGCGAACAACATCAATCGTGTTGGTGAAGCTAAGCGCTTCTATACTCTGTTTGTCGCAGCAGGTAATTTAGCACCTGTGATCGGTGGTTTAATCATTTGTAGCATCTGTCCGAGCGACCCATCTGTGAATTTTGAAACGGCCATGCGTAAAATCACGCTTTTATCATCTGTTGTGATTATTCTGGCAATGGGTATCTACTGGTGGATGCAGCGTTATGTCATCACGGATGATCAACTTTGCCCGCTTGACATCCAAAATGAGGTCAAGAAGAAAAAACCAAAACTTTCCTTGAAAGACAGTATAAAATATATTTTATCCTCACGCTACCTGCTCTGCATCTCATTGCTTGTTATTGGCTACGCTTTTGCCTTTAATCTCATAGAGGTGACTTGGAAGGCCTCAATGAAGCTCCAATTTCCAACAGCGTCTTCCTACCAGCACTTCATGGGTAAGGTGACTTTTATTTTGGGCGTTACAACGCCACCTGTAGCCTTTTTGCTGTCTGGCAACTTGATTCGCAAGCTTGGCTGGTATAGATCTGCTTGTATCGTACCAATTATCATTGGCCTAACGGGGATTCTTTTCCTTGCAGCCTACCTGTTCCGTGATCAGATTTCGCCGATCGCAACGCTTTTTAGCGTGTCGCCCCTCTATTTTGTTGTGATTCTTGGCATGCTTCAAAATGTCACGACCAAGACATTGAAGTTTTCCGTCTTTGATCCGACAAAGGAAATGGCTTTCATTCCTCTTGATTCAGAAGCAAAAATCAAAGGTAAAGCTGCCATTGATGTTGTTGGCTCTCGCCTGGGCAAAGCTGGTTCATCGTGGACTCAGGTGCTGCTCATCGAGTTTTTTGGTATGGGCTCTGTTCTGGGGATTACCCACATTATTTTGCCTGTTGTCGTCCTCATTGTCGCTGTCTGGTTGGTATCACTCCGATCACTCAACCGCAGCTTCACAGCTCTTACAACTCAAAAAGAAGAAGAGCTTCCTCCTGTTGCTGTTGCTGAAGAAGCTTAATAGCCCGACTTGCGCCCCAATGGTGTCAACTTAAGCTAATAATCATCCTATATGATATTGTGTTAGGGATGAAAAAATACGATGTGATTGTGGTTGGGACAGGTGGTGGCACAAAGCTTGTAAGGCCTGTGGCTGATATGGGTCTAAAAGTTGCCGTAATTGAAAAAGATCGGCCAGGCGGCACGTGCTTGAATCGCGGATGCATCCCATCTAAAATGCTCATTCACCCAGCTGATGTTGCTACAGTGATGCGCGAGGCAGATCGCTTTAATATCAAAGGCGTTGACCCAGTGGTGGATTTTGCGGCTTTGGTCGAACGTGTTGATAAGACGATTGACCATGAGAGCGCTAGCATACCTTTTGTGTATGAAAAACATCCAAATATCGATTACATCCCACATGAGGCGCGCTTTGTTAAAGACCGAGTGCTTGAGGTGAATGGTGAGCAGATCACAGCAGATCGCATTTTTCTTGGAGTGGGCGCCCGGCCAGATATTCCTGACATTGAAGGTTTAAAAGGGACGCCTTTCATGACATCGAATGAGGCTTTAAGAGAGAAGAAACAGCCGAAAAAGTTGCTTGTTTTGGGCGCTGGTTATATTGCTTGTGAATTGGGCTATTTTTACGGGGCCCTTGGGACAGAGGTGCATTTCATTGTGAGGTCTACGCTCCTGCGCAAGCAAGATAAAGATATCAGGGAGGCTTTTACGCAAAGCTTTAAAAAGCGATTTTCTGTACATGAGGGATTAGTGCCAGATAAAGTTGAATACGAAGATGGCATTTTTAAAGTGATCTGCGGTAAGACGGTTTTAGAAGGGGACGCGTTGCTCGTTGTCACGGGGGTAAAGCCGTGGACGGATTGTCTTGGAATTGAAAACACCTCGATCAACCTTGATGAAAATGGCTACATTGTCGTTGACGATTACTTAAGAACAAGTTGCAAGGGTGTATGGGCTTTAGGTGACTGCATTGGTCGTTATCTATTTCGCCATGCTGTGAACTTTGAAGGCGAGTATCTCTTTTCCACATTGTTTAAAGATAAGGTTGATGAGCCTATCTGCTATCCACCAATGCCATCAGCTGTATTTTCCCATCCACAGATTGGATCTGTAGGCCATACAGAAGATGCTTGCATTGAGAAGGGCATTGATTATTTTGTGGGGATGAACAAGTATGCAGATAGTGCTATGGGAATGGCTCTTTGCTCGGATGAAGGATTTGTGAAGCTGATCTTCGAGAAGGGGAGTCAAAAACTCATTGGCGCTCATATATTAGGGGAGGAAGCCTCTAACATGATCCACATGCTTATTTATGCGATGACGTTTGGAGCTAGACTATCAGATCTTCTCAAAATGATCTACATCCATCCGGCCTTGCCAGAGGTTGTGCGCAATGCGGCTAGAAAAGCAGCAGCGACTCTTGTCTAAAGCAACTTAAAGGCTGCATATGTGTGCTTTTTAGATCGCTCTCAATTTCTATAAACTTAAGTTTGTCTGAAGGTTGAAGAGTGTTTGAAAAAACAGGAAATACCTTATCGTTTGTCGTTGTTACAATGTGAGTTTCACACTTGAGATTTTTCAGTAGTTCGGTGTTATTAAAGACTTGGTATCCACAATCTGTGAGGACGCGATTGGCAATATTTTGCAGGCGCGGCTCTTTGGTAATAACGGCATCTATCAGTGAGTATGCGCTAAGAATTTAACAAGCTTAATGTCTAAGCTGTCTTTGGACTCTTTTTTAGCGGTATATGCGCGACTTTGGTGAGATAATCTATTTATGTGTGCTTCTAGCATTAAAAAACCTATTATTTATAGTAAAATTATATCATATTTATTATATAAACAATAGTTTAATCGTCTTTCGGGATTTGGCGAAGTTGCTTCTTTTCTGAGTGTAAGCGCTTATCCTGCAACATCTTAAGTTTAGATTTGCGCGATCGACGCTTTTTTTGGCGCCGGATCTTTTCCTGCTGCTGCTTAATCTTCGACTTTTCTTCATAAAGGCGCTCTTCTAGCTTCTCGCAAAGACGAGCGCGTGCATGGTAGCGATTATCGGCCCTTAAGCGTGTTTTTTGGCATCTAACTCCCAGACCTGTAGGGGGATGGCGTAATGAAACACAGGAGTGTGTTTTTTGAATTTTCTGGCCGCCGCGACCGCTGCCTAAAATAAAGCTCTCAATAAGCTCATCTTCTTGAATTCCAAGAGATTGCATGCGTTTTGAGAGGGCGTCCCATTTTTCTTTGCTAACTGGCATTTGCCTAACGACCCTTTAAAGACTGGGAAATCTCTTTAAACATTGGGATATCAATGTCTTTGCCATCACGCAAGAAGAACGCGCATATAAACGCAAGTAGAACAGAGATGGGGAAGCAGACTAGAGCTGCTTTATAATCACTTGCGCTGTAGAGAGGGACACCTGCGCTCATTGTGCCATTCCAGACGGTATCTAATAGGAAACCTACAAAAGGTTGAATGCTGGCGCTGCCCAAAAAGACCATGAAATTGGTAAACGCCACGGCCGTTCCTTTTGCAATTGGATTATTAAGCTCAATGGCAAGACTGTAGCATAGAAGTTGGCCTCCTGAGAAGGCTCCAGATATGAAGAAAAGAGCAAAGATCGACCATACAGGGAGGTTAGGTGTGTAAATAAGGGCTAGGACGCTTAAAAATGTTAAAAAGGTAGTAAGTAAAAGGAGGGGTTTGCGCTTTTTTTGTCTGTCAGAAAAAATGCCGATGAATGGGCCCGCTACAATGGTTCCTACAAAAAACATGGACGAGGCAAAACCGGCAGCAGTGGTTGTTAGTCCATAGGTGGTTTCAAGAAACGGAACACCCCATAGCGCTGCGAATGCACCTGTTGGTGTATAAAATAAAAGGCAGACAATTGCGTTGATCCAAGACCATTTGTTTTTGAGCACAAGCTTTAATGTTTGTGTGAACTTAATGGGTTTTTTTGATTCAGTGCCATGCTTGGCCATTTCAGGTGGTTCGTTGCGCACAGCCAAGTAAATAATAAAGCCAAGAGCAAGACCAATGATGCCCATTCCAATCATCGTCAAGCGCCACCCATAATCCTCTATAAAGAAACTTAAGGGTCCTTGTCCTGTAACAGCGCCGAGCATTCCGATGGAGTTGCCGATGCCAATCATAGCTGCTAGCTTGGTATCGCCAAACCAATGTGAGCAGACATAGATCATGCCAATAAATGCAAAAGCTGACGCCCCTCCAGTGATAAAGCGGCTGAGCTCAGCTAGCCAAAAATAGGGGGAAAGCCCAAAAACAATTGTAGCTACCCCAACGCCAAAAGCTGCAAAGGTAAGAAGGCGCCTTGCTCCGTAGCGATCCATGAGTAGACCAACGGGTAGCTGCATAGGTGCGTAGGCAAAAAGATAGAGTGAGCTGAGCAGACCTAAAGCGCCTGCTTGTACCATAAAGGCCTTTTCAAGCTCTGTAACCATGACGCTCACTGAGACGCGCGGTAAATATTCATAAAAATAAAAGGCAACAGCAAGGCCCCAGACGACCCAGCGCATAATTAAAACTTTTTTCTTCATACTTTTATTTGTATCAATGCTCGCCTTTTTGATAAAGCCATTTGGCATCAATTTGAGCAAATGTGGAAAGCTCTTTATACCGAATGGACCTCAAAAAACGGTTTTGGGCAACGCAAAAGCTTGTAAGGTTTTTTGCTATGACAGGGACAAAGACGCATAGCGGGTCCGTTTTCGAAGAGTGTACTTGTGCAATGGTTTTAACCAGTACCAATAGATGCGACCTAATAAACCTCTAGGTCGGAAAGTGACGGTGTTTCCATTGATCCACAGGTCGCCAAAATAATTTGTGCTTTGAAGGGGATGCTTGATGCTGCTAGAAATGTTAAAAGTGTCAACGCTTTGTGATGGAGGATTGGAGCTCACTTTGAAAACTTTTTGCAGAGATTGAGTGTAGCTTAAAGTTTGATGGGGGACAATTGTATCGATTAAATCATCGCGGCAGATGAAATTGTTTGTCATGCTGTCTGCAAGAAGTCGACAAAGCGTGAAGTTTACCTTTGTGATGAATACAAGCCACAAGCTGGAGAGGTAAGGGGTTAGCAAGGGTACTGTGATGACCAAGCGCTTTAATTCCCGGACTTTGGCGTATTGCAACAACATCTCCTTGTAGGAAAGAATGTCGGTGCCACCAATGTCAAATGTGCGATTGTAGCTGCTTTCTTTACCAATGATCTCTACTAAATAATGAATGACATCGTCAATATCAATGGGCTGGCACAAGTTATCGACCCATCTGGGAGGAGTCATGATGGGAAGTTTTTCTACAAGATCTCGAATGATTTCAAATGATGAGCTGCCTTCCCCAATAATGATTGCTGAGCGCAGGATTGTGGTTGGGATTTGACTTTTTCGAAAGATATATTCAACAGATAACCGCGCGTTGATATGATGTGAAAGGTCCAGTTCATTGGCAATACCGCTCAAGAAAATAAGCTGTTTAACGTGGGGTGAGCTTAATGCACAGACAAAATTTTCAGCAGAAAGCCGTTCTAGATGCTCGAACGTTTTTTCATCTGTGCACATGGAATGAACTAGGTAATAGGCATAATCGATGTCCGTGGGAATTTGTCGAAGAGTTTCCGCCTTTGTTAAATCGGCTTGGATAATGGTCAAATTCTTACGTGGAAGGATTTTATGGCGATTTCGAGTCAAAGCAATCACTTCATAACCAGCCTTAAGAAGGTGGTCCACTAAAAGAGTTCCAACGGCCCCGCTTGCTCCAGCAATCAGTATTTTCATAAAAACGTTTTATTTAAGATGTTTCTTCCCATTCGAGGGAAGATCAGTTTGTGAAAGGGTAACATAAAATACCAATAAAACCTACCTAAAACACCTTTAGGGCGAAAAGTGGCAGTTTGATGAAGCTCATAACTATGATCTTTTGCCTCGATCCGAAATTCAAGCCAAGCTTCACCAGGAAGTTTCATTTCGGCATACAAAAGTAACCGACCCTTTTCTTTATCGGCGACAAGCACGCGCCAAAAATCGATTGCATCTCCAGGTAAAATCCGGTCTGGATGCGTTCTGCCCCGGCGAAGGCCGCTTCCACCAAGGGCGCGATCAATAAGCCCTCGGATATGCCACAGGGGGTCATTGGCATACCATCCCGTTTTTCCACCAATGGCCCAAATGGTCTTAATCAGCTTTTTTGGATCGCCAGTAAATGGAAAAACGTGATGGTCAAATAAGCAACCTTCTTTTGGGACTTGCATGTAGTGCGCAAAATTAGGCTTAAAACCACTTGCGCTCAAAGCGTCACGCCAGCTAGAAACAACAGTGTTTTCAGCAATTTTTTCGAAGGCGCGTTCTACAGACTCGCGATAACCCAAGCATTGATGGGGAAGGATTTGACGAATCCGCACATTCTTGCAGATAAAGTTATTGGTGAGGTTTTCAACGAGGGTTTGTGCAAGAAAAAAGTTTGTCGAGGTTACTAAGTAGAGCCAGTAGCTTGAAAGGCGCGGGGATAAAAATGGAACATTGATGATCCACCTCTTTAAACCTCTGACTTTAGCTAAAATCAAGAGCATATCGCGATATGTTAAAATATCAGGGCCGCCGATATCAAATGTTTGGTTGTAACATTGAGGATTGACCTTTACTGCCGACAAATAAAAAATGACATCGTAAATGGCAATAGGTTGACATTGGTTTTGAATCCATTTAGGAGCTACCATGATGGGCAGTTTCTCAACAAGATCGCGGATGATTTCAAAGGAAGCGCTTCCAGATCCAATCACAATGCCAGCACGTAAAATCGTTGTAGGAATGCCACTGCTTTTGAACATCTCTTCAATGTGTAATCTTGACTGAATGTGGGGTGACATTCTTTGCTCGTTAGCAATACCTGACATAAAAATAATCTGTTTGACGTTTGTTTTTTTTAGGGCGTCTACAAAATTTTTGGCTGTTTTTGCTTCAAGCTGCTCAAAGTCGGGAGCATCTTTCATCGAGTGAACTAAGTAATAGGCTACATCAAGGTTCTCTGGAAGAGGGGGAGGGCTTTGCAGAAGATCGCCTTGAATTTCAATAAAATCATTGGCGTGATGCGGTGGAATTTCAATGCGATGGGTCCCTCGGCTCAAGGCAAGGACGCGGTGGCCCTCCTCAAGCAACTGAGGTATTAAACGCCTTCCAATATAGCCTGTAGCCCCAGCAATAAAAATATGCATAGACGATCTCCCCCCTGACTTGTTATACTCGAAATCATGGAACTAGGTCAATTTTTTGGAACATACACTTGGGCATTTCAAGCTTTTTGTATTATTTTTGTTGCACTCATTGCAAGCTACATTGAAACGCGCATCCACAAGCGTCTTGTTCCTCGCTTAAAAGATAGAAACCACCCCTGGCAATTAGCTTTAGCTCAGGCTTTTCATGCTCCTTTTCATGTGATGATTTGGCTTGTCGGTGTTCTTTTAGCTGCGCAAATTGCTGCGGCGCAGGCCGACGATTTTCCTCTTGCTAATTTCTTTGTTCCCATGCGTAAAGTTGGCGTTGCTTTTTTGCTTGTTTGGTTTCTTATCCGCTTAATTCGCCAAGTTGAAACCAATTTACTCGATGCAAAATCCAAGCGCTTTAAAATGGATGAGACCTCCATTAAAGCGATTGGCCAGCTTTTGCGCGTTTCGATTCTGATCACCTCAGCGCTGATCCTCATGCAGTCGTTTGGCGTTCCGATTTCTGGCGTTATTGCTTTTGGGGGAATTGGAGCGGCCGCTGTCGGTTTTGCTGCCAAAGACTTGCTTGCTAACTTCTTTGGCGGATTCATGATTTACCTTGATCGCCCCTTTGCAATCGGCGACTGGATCCGCTCGCCCGACCGCGACATTGAAGGGATTGTTGAAGACATTGGTTGGCGTTTAACGCGCCTTCGCACTTTTGACAAACGCCCGCTTTACATCCCCAATGGTATTTTTTCTAATATCTCAATTGAAAACCCTTCGCGGATGCGAAACAGACGCATTAAAACCAACATTGGCGTGCGCTATGATGATGCTAAAAAGCTGCCTGCAATCTTGAGCTCGATCCGAGAGATGCTGCAAAATCATCCTGAGATTGACACCAAGCAGTTATTGCTTGTGAATTTTATCGCCTTTGGCCCATCTTCTTTAGATATCCAGATCTATACCTTCACAAAGACCACCAATTGGGGGCATTACCAGAACGTGCAGGAAGATGTGTTTTTAAAAGTTTTGGCAATTATTGCCGAACATGGTGCAGAAGTTGCCTTCCCGACACAAACAGTACATTTAGCAGAACAATAACATGAGGATCGTTCAATTTTTTGAGCTCTCTTCGGTATACACTTGGGCGTTCCAGGCGTTTGCTATTCTCGTGATTGCGCTTGGAATATGTGCAATCGAGGCTTTTATTCACCGAAGAATCCTTCCTAAGCTCGAAAGATCTAACCACTTTTGGCAGTTGGCATTTGTAAAAACTGCTCATAGTCCATTTCGCGTATTGGTTTGGTTTCTTGGAGTTGTTTTGTCCTTGCAAGTCGCCACAGATCAAGTGAGTGGGATATTGATCTCCTTTCGCAAGATGGGCGTTGGGCTTATTTTTGTTTGGTTTCTAGTGCGGATGGTCAAACAGTTTGAGCAAAATCTTTTAGAGCATCGGTCAAAACGCGGACATTTGGACGAAACATCTGTCAAAGCAATCGGACAGCTTTTTCGCACCTCGATATTCTTAACAGCGGTTTTGATCGTTTTACAAGCCTTTGGTGTTCCCATTTCGGGTGTTGTCGCTTTTGGCGGCATCAGCGCTGCTGCGATTGGATTTGCGGCGAAGGATCTTTTAGCAAATTTCTTTGGCGCTTTTATGATCTACCTAGACAGACCATTTTCGATTGGAGAATGGATCCGTTTGCCAGATCAAGGTGTTGAGGGTGTTGTCGAAGACATTGGCTGGCGCTTAACGCGCGTTCGCACCTTTGACTTGCGGCCCTTATATGTTCCCAATGGGATCTTTTCTAATGTTACCATTGAAAACCCATCGCGAATGCACAACCGGCGTATCAAAACCCTGCTTGGTGTGCGCTATAGCGATGCCCAGCAAGTTTTAAATATCACCGCTTCCCTCAAAGAGATGGCACAGAACCATCCAGAAATAGATACAAAGCAGAGCATTCGAGTCAATCTTATAGAATTTGGGCCATCATCTCTTGACATTGAGATTTATATGTTCACAAAGACTACAAACAAGGCTCATTTTCAAGATGTTCAGGAAGACATTTTGCTCAAGTCAATGGCCATCGTTGACGCCCACGGAGCAGAGATGGCCTATCCCACTCAAACAATTATTCATAAAAAAATATAGTTCTATTTTTAAATATAAATAATTTGAAATTATAATATCTGTTTGATATCAAAAGATTATGCGTGAATACAATGTTAAACTAGCTGTAATCTACTCATTGTTAGCAGCTTTTCTATTTGCTGCTTCCGGATTGGTGATCAAGTTGATTTCCCAAGGCGTGCCTAACCAAATGATTGTCTTCTTTCGCCAGCTTTTTGCTCTTCTATTCTTATTCCCTATTTTATTTGCCCGCAGAAACAAAATGAGTTTAGGAACGCGCCACGCACCTTTGCACATTTTAAGAGCTTTTGCAAGTTTAGCTGCTATGTATTGCTTGGTCTATGCGATTAAATACCTTCCACTTGTGGATGCGCTGCTGCTCAGCTATACCCGCGCTCTTTTCATGCCATTGATCGTATTTCTATGGTTTGGCAAACGCCCGCCCGCTCATGTTTGGTGGGGACTGCTTATCGGATTTGCAGGCGTTGCATGCATTCTCAAGCCTTCAAATACGGTTTTTGATATGGCAGCTCTAGTTGGCCTTGCATCGGGTATTTTTGGAGCTGTTGCATTTAGCACCGTCAGACGTCTTACAAAGACCGAATCACCTCCGAAAATCATGCTCTATTACATGCTTATCTCTCTTCCTATTACAGCTGTGCCACTTGCTACATCTTGGGTTTTAGTCAGTCAAATCTTTTGGATTGGTCTGGTGGTCGTTGGGCTCATTGGTGTCATCTACCAGTATGTTCTTACGAAAGCTTATGAGCATGCAAAAGGGCCGCAGGTTGCCTCAGTCCTTTACTCGACAGTGATTTTCGGTGCTTTTTTCGACTGGATCATTTGGAAAGAATCTCTAGATGGTTATGCAATGCTTGGCATTGGGACCATCGTACTCGGCTCGCTCATTGCACTTGGAATCTTTTCTAAAAAGAAACCCCCATTTAATGGGCATATCCATTAATTTTCAAGCTTTTCGCGGCGCGATTTCTCTTCTGCGTGGATCTGCTCTTTTAAGCCGGTAAAGTTAGAGATTAACATTCCAAAATCACTTTTTCTTAAGGCGAGCAGATTGGTGGGCTTTGTGCAGCGAACTGTTGCAGAGCGTGTCCGTTGATTAATAAGAGCCATTTCTCCAAAGTAGGTGCTTGGTCCTAAGGTTGAAATGACTTTCTTTTGGCCATCGCGCTCTTGATAGACTTCAACTTCTCCATCAACAATGATGTAGAGATAATCACCAATGTCACCTTCGTGAAAAATAATTTCATTAGGCTCAAAGTGGAGCCTTGCAATCCCTTGTGAGGGGGAAATTTTGAGCTGGACAGCCTCAATTGGAATGATCGAGTCGAGCAACCACGAAATGGCAACTTTGACTTTGCGCGATACACCAGGGAGTTTTGCCCAATAGACAAGGCGCCAGAAAAACCAAGCAAAGAAACCTGAGAATTTGATTTTGCCAAAAAGTTCAGCCACAGCGCTATGGTGGCCTAAAGCGCCTAGCATCCCAAGAGCTTTAAAGTGGAAGTCACTTTTCTTAGACCCACGCAAAGATGCGCAAATATTTTTTGCAAGGCACTTTGCTTCACGGATCGCAAATTGAGCAGTTGGAGGGCAAAAACCTTCACCATTGGGAATTGCTGCACAATCGCCACAAGCCCATAAATGGTCTGAACCCTCGACTTGGAGAGTGAGATCTGTTTTGATGCGGCCTTTGATATTTGGAATGTTTAGCATTTCAATGATTGGATTGGGCATAGAAGGGACTGTTGATACAACCGTTTTAGTTGGGATTCTTTCACCATTGTCAAGCACTGCCTCGTTTGGCGTTGCAGATGCTAGATGGACACCAAAGTGAATGTTGACGCCCCGTTTTTGCAAAATATTTTGGGCATAAATGCCAAGGGACTCGCTGAGCTCGCGCTCCATGAGTCGATCCTTGCTGTGGATCAAGTGGACGCTAATTTCTTCTTTTTTGATACGCGGGTATTGCTTTGAAAGAGAGTGAACCAAATCGTTCATCTCTGCGACAAGCTCTGTCCCAGAAAAACCACCGCCTCCAACAACAAATGTCAAAAGACGCTTTTTTTGCTCGGGATCGTCTTGTGATGATGCATTTTCTAAAGCTTCGATCACGCGGTTGCGAATCTGTAGAGCATCAGCTAAATTCTTAAAAGGCAGAGCATGTTCATGGATGCCTACCATTCCACGAAAATCGGTGACATTGCCAAGTGCAAAAACTAGATGGTCATAAGAGAGATAATAGGGTTTATGGCTAAACTGAGGGGATAGGATCACCTGCTTTTTCTCGAGATCGATTGAATCAATCTCCCGCACAAAAAGACGTGTTTTTGGGCAAAGCTTCCTAATTGAGTTTACCGTGTCTAGGATATCAAGAGATCCGCCGACAACCTCTGGAAGCATTGGCTGGTAGACAAAATAATTCTCGCGGTTGACAAGAGCGACCTCAACATTGTCACCTGGCTTTAAAAATTTTTCAAGATAAAGCGCGGTATAAATTCCAGCAAATCCGCCACCAAGTATTACAATTCGTTTTTTCCCCATATCTCTTAGATATAGAAAAAAATAATTTTACTCAACCACTGGGGCTTTATCTTCTAGAATGTTGATCTCTTTCCATTTGCCCTGCAAGAAGCGAGCAAAGAATAGGGCAGTTGATATAACGCTATAGACAACCCAAATCACAAAAGCCACAGTGATTGATGCATTAGGGCGGACAACAAGGAAATAGGTTGGGAGCACCAAGATCAACCAGACAGATAGCGAACCTGCAACGAGTAGAAAAAATGTATCGCCAGCAGAGGTAAGGATCCCGCTGAAAAGCCAGCGCACTTTTTCCATAACCATATAGAAGAAAATCAAAATAAGACCCGTCTTAATCAGCATTTTGGCTTGCATCAGATCAGAGGCAGCTTGCTTAACGTGCACCATCGACGAGCCCTTTAAAGCAAAGTTACTTTTAATAAACCAACCTGCTAAGGCGTCTGGATAAAAAACCATGAAAACGGCCGTTATACAGCCAAATATTCCGATGAGTTTGAGGCCTGAGCGCACCAAGCGATTGATTTCGCTTAAATTGCCCGCGCCAATAAAATTGCCGGCGATAGCTGCTGCGCCCTTTTCGATACCCAGACCAAAAAAAATGAACAGTAAATAAACGCTTTGGCAGACGCCAGCCACAAATAGGTGCATTTCAGAGATCATGCCCATCATGTGATAAAAAGCTGTCCAACCGAGCATTTCTAAAATAACAAACACAGCAGGTGAGATGCCTACTTTGAAACAACGAGCAAAATCGGGCAGCGAAAATTGCCATAATTTTGCGCCCTTACTTTCTCGATTGCGCTTGCTCATGAACATGCAAAAGAGCACAAAGCTTTGAAAAAGAACTCCAAATCCTGTTGCAAGCGCAGCCCCTAAAATACCCATCGCAGGAAATTTTCCGGGAATACCAAAGATAAAAATCGGATCGAGCACGATGTTGACAGCATTGCCAATGACAGCTAGCACCGTGATGATCATCGTCTTGCCCTGGCCGATGTAGAAGGCACTCAGCGCTGAGAGCATCACATAGAACGGGCCGAAGAGGACCGTCCATCTAAAGTAGGTACTAGCTAAAGACCCAGCCCCATATATCATATCTCCACACCACATAGCCATGGGGACGAATGCCGCTAAAGAAAATAAAGACATCCAAAGCATTTGCCAAACGGGTATTCCGAGCTTGCCATAGGCCTTAGCGCCATTATATTGGGCAACAAACACCTCTGCCATGGCAGCAAGTGTCATAAAGCCTAAATTGATGGTCCAACCGAGCATGCCGGCCTTGACGCAAGCGTTAAGGGCGTCTGTCGATAGCTGCGCTAAGAAGGCGCGGTCGACAAACATCATGGCAAACATCGATAAGTAGGACACCATTAGAGGTAAAGAAATTTTTAACAGCGTTTTCATCGAACCGCTGCTCAGCTGTTTATTTTCCATATTGCTCTATTTTATAACACCCTTGCCCAAAATTCAACGATAATGATACTATCTGTCCTTTGGGGGTATAGCTCAGCTGGTAGAGCATCTGATTTGCATTCAGAAGGTCAGGAGTTCGATTCTCCTTGCCTCCAATTCCGCGGTTATAGCTCAGTTGGTTAGAGCGCAACACTGATAATGTTGAGGTCCCTAGTTCGAATCTAGGTAACCGCATCCTTCCTCTAGGAAATTCTTTTAGTCAAATCGGTTGGTATCAGTTCTTAGGTGAATATTGAAGTGAACTCGACGTGGCCTGCATTTTTACAAAACATCACTTGCGGAAAGTGTTTTGCAAGGTCCATGCGCTCAGCAAGAGATGCGGCTTCCCCATCAAGGCTGCGAATGATTAAATCGGCACCAGTTGAGTGCTTGAGGATCGTTTCATTGAGTGGTAAGGACTCATCAATGATGATCACTTCAGTTGCCATTGGCAACCGATTCGTATGAAGGAAATTACGGAAATAATCCTCACGCTTGGACCGGCCTTCTTCATTTGTGACGTAACTCTTTAGGTTAAGTTTAGCTTTTTTCCACTCGCCACTGCGATGCAAAAGCAGCGCAATCAGAAGCATGAATTCAGATGATTTACGATCATTATCATCCCACCAGATATCGATCAACTTGTTATGGGAAATAAGCTCTGACTCACCAATCATGAGCACATTGCACTTTTGCTCTTGCGCAAACGCTAAATTTTGGAGCATCGCTTCAATTGTTTGGGTTGATCTAGGTAAACCAAGAACGATGGTGTTAGGTCTAATTGGGCCCATGCCATAGGAGGAGATCAAGTCTCGGATTTGCTGAGAGGGATCTCTTGCGTGAGTTAACTTTACAAGCGCGGTTGTATGGTGCTTGGTTAAAAAAGCCGAGACAAGTTTTTCCCAATGACGAACAGGTCTACCAACATCATTTTCTGTTTCTGGAACAAACGAGGCAAGCGTTAAAAAGCCGCGGTCGCGCGTGATGCAGGATACAAGCTTAAAGATGGCGTTGAATTTTGTTGGCGATCTTGTAAATACAAGAAAATTTGGGCGCCAAGATTTTGGTGAAGAGGGGGCATTGATCAGTCGATAGAGGGCAAAACGGCAAAGGTATTGTAAAATGGCCGTTCTAAGATCATCCCAAGAGCGGTGCTGATTGCGTCGGCGCAAATATATATAGACACAGAACACGACTGCAAGCGATAGCATCGCAACGCCTGGATCAATCATGAGCATAGCAATAGCGCAAAGCACCGTGCCAGCTAGGGGGATCATTGCTGGAACAGCAACCGATGGGCGCCAACTTGGATTGCTTAAGAACGATTCAATGCCCGCGCCTACATTAACCATGCCGTAAGCAATCAGGGTAAACATTGTCATGAATGGGGCAATAGCATTTAACGACCCAAAATAAACAGCAACCATAGCGAAGGCAAAAGTCACAGCACTTGCAATCTTAGGCTCATTGAGAGGTCCAGATCCCTTCGCTAAAAATTTGGGAAAAACGCCATCTTGAGCAATAGCTTGCATCATGCGAGGCGCAGCCATCATACTGCCAATCGCAGACGAGAGCGCAGCAGCCCATACACCTAGCAACACAAACGTTTTGATGCGGGCAAATTTCAGGACAATTAAAGGATCGCTGGCAAGTGTTGATCTTGGGATATTATTAGCTAGAAAATAAGCGATGGCCATGTAGGTTGCATAAGCGACAATAACGATAGCGAGTGTGCCAATTGATAATGAGCGCTTAGGATTCTTCAAATCGCCAGACATTGCTACCGCTGTCTCAATGCCTGTTGCCGCTGGAAAAAAAATGGCAAAGGCATACCAGAAACCAGAAGGTGATGGCGCCTGCAGCATCAATTCAGTATCACTTGGAGTGTAGTTGCTGCAAAACAGGGTAATAAAGGCTACACCTATAACCAAAAAGATGACAAACTGGGCTTTAATTGCGGCATCGCTTGAAACATAGACAAGAGCTCCAACAGCCACGAGGGTTGCCATGCCAAGTGCTTGCACGGGGATCATGGGCAAAATCGTATGAAGCGACTCGGCAAAACCCATGACACAAAAAGCCACGCTAAGCGTTTTTGCAGCGCACAGCGCAAGTCCAATGGATGATCCTAGCTCCCGACCAAAAGATCTAGAGATAATAAAATAAGCGCCGCCGGTACCCACTCGCATATTCGTTGCAATCGCGGCAATCGAGATCGAAGTGATTAACGTGATCAAAAAAGCAAAGGAAATGATCGCAAATGTTGTCGGCAAGCCCACAATTCCTACAATCCAGCCCAATCTTAAGAATAAAATCACGCCATAAATGGCTAAAATACCTGGCAGAAATACGCCATAGAAGGTGCCAAATCCGACACTTTCCTTGGCAGGGGCCACACCTTGTACTAGGGCTGGCCTGCGAAATCTCATCATGGTAAGTAACTTTTTCAAAATATCCACTATTGACTGGTTGTTTAAATGAATGGTAAAATGATTACAAATTTTTAGCTAGGAAAGAATTTTGCTGATACTTCCCGTTTTGCTCTACTTCCTTTGGTCTTCAAGTTTTCCGCTAGGAAAAATTTTATTGAATTATGGACCTCCAATTTTTCTAACAGGAGCCCGGATGACCCTTGCAGGCCTCATCCTTGTCGGATTTCTTGCTATTAGAAAACGTTCCAGCTTTCGCCTTTCCAAACGACAAATCATATCTTTAATTCTGCTCTCAATTTTTTCTATCTATCTAACAAATATCTGCGAATTTTGGGGCTTGCAGCACCTCACCGCTGCCAAAACCTGTTTTATTTACAGCCTTTCCCCCTTCTTTGCGGCCCTTTTCTCCTACATCCACTTCAAAGAAAAAATGAGCCCTCGCAAATGGATCGGCTTTGCTATTGGCTTTTTAGGATTTATCCCCGTTCTACTCTCTCAAAGTGGGGCTGAAGAGCTCTTTTCGATCACCAGCTGGCTTTCTCTACCAGAGCTTGCCATTGCAGGAGCAGCTCTTTTCTCCGTTTACGGTTGGGTCATCCTGCGCGTTACTGTCAAAGACCAAGCCGTTTCGCCCCTCATGGCCAATGGAACCAGTATGCTGCTTGGCGGATGCCTAGCCCTGATCCATTCCTTTTTCATCGATAGCTGGAATCCGCTTCCGGTATCAACGCACAATCTCACGCCTCTTATCAGCACCATCCTGATCATGACCTTCATCTCCAATATCGTTTGCTTTAACCTTTATGGCTACCTGCTTAAACGCTTCACAGCGACTTTCCTCTCTTTTGTAGGCCTGCTCAGCCCCATCTTTGCATCAATCAATAGTTGGGTACTCCTTGGCGAGCGTCCCACTTGGGTTATCTTTGCAGGAACTGCCATCATGCTCTTTGGAATGTGGGTGGTTTACAAAGATGAAATCGCACAAAAAGCGCCAAAACCAGTCTAGTTTCTAAAAATATTTCTTCGCATTTCACAGATTTTCAGCTCCTTACAACATAAGAAAAATTTTCTTTGTCTTAAAACTTTCTTTATCTTACGATAGGGCAATCTTAACGGTGAAAACCACAAGGTAAACAAATTAAGGAGAAAAGTTATGGCTATAGATACAGTCAAAGGCGCAGCTGGCACGCTAAAAGCGCAAATTTTTGAGAATTACGAAGCGGCTAAAGGTCAAGCCTCCCGTGTGGGACAGAAGCTAAGCGGCCTTGCAGCTCAAACAAAGAGCACGCTAACTAGTGCTGAAACTTATGCAGCTCCACGCGAATGGCTTGTTAATAGAGCAGAAGCTGCTACTAGCAATGATACAGCATTTTGGGTGGGTGCAGCAGGCACCGCGGCTTTATTCACTTGCAAATGGGCTAATAGAACACAGACGCAAAAAATCATTCTAGCTGGTCTTATCCTAGCTCTGCCAATTAAGCTCGCCATTGAGTTTGGTTACAAGGCTATTAGAGGGACATGTTATTTTGTTAAGGATAAAATTACGATGCTAGTAGACTTTAAGCGTAACCATCAGGCAGGATTAGTTAACAATGAAGGCGATAAGGAAGAGTTCTTCAAGCAAGTGACTCTGGCAGCTTCTGCAGGTTACACTTTATTGCAGCATGAGTCGATTTCTGATCGCGTGAACGTGCTTAAAAACGGTCGTGTTATTGGGCATTTTGTTACACCAAATGCGTCACAATACACCAATGCAACTGTAGCTGAAAAAGTTGCTAACGATAGACAAAAAGTTGAAGGATATTTAAAAGAGTTCGAGTCTACAGAAACTTCAAAAGATAGGGTTTTTGCGATAGTTGACGAGATGAGGTCATTGGGGTATACGATTGCTGTGCATAGCAATTCGAACAAAATTGATATCAGCTTCATAGGCGTGGCATTTAAATCAATGGAAACATCCCAGGAAGTAAGCGAAGCGCTACATACGGAAAGGGGTTATCTATTCAATACACAAGCAATGGATAAATCCTTAATAGCATAGAACCTACATCCGCTTTTGAGATTGAGACTAGAGCTCATCGCTTAGGATGGCCTGCCGATAGCGGGCCATCAGCTGAACCATAAAGTGCAGGTTATGCACGCTGGTTAAGCTAAGAGCGGTGAGCTCTTTTGCTTTGTATAGATGATGGAGATAAGCAAGAGAGTAGGTCTGGCAAGTTGGGCAGGTGCAATCTTGCTCGATAGGACCAAAGTTTGTGCGGTTGGCTGCGAGGCCAAGTTTTAGTGGCCCTTGCTTTGTGAGCAGAAGGCCGTGGCGCGCTGCTTTGGTTGGATAGGAGCTATCGAAAGTATCAATGCCTAAAGGCACGCAAGCAGCAAGTGATTCGAGATCGCCAATACCGAGAAGATGGTTTGGAGTTTCTGTTGGAAGTAAGGGCATGGTGTGGGTTAGCATTTCAACCATTTCAGGTTTGGTTTTTCCCATGCTGCCACCGATGGCAAAGCCATCAAAGGGGAGTTTTGTGAGTGTCTCAACGCTATGTCGGCGCATGAGGCGGTCAACGCCGCCGTGGATCACAGCATACATCGCTTGTCCATTGGGGTGCTCGAGATGTGCATTAAGAGAACGCTCTTCCCAGCGGTGTGTGCGATCAAGAGATGCTTTTAGTTTGTCAGAGTCGATGTGATAGGGCGGGAGTTCATCAAAAGGGATGATGATGTCTGCACCTAGAGATTTTTGTGCTGCGATCGAGGATTCGGGTGTCAGCCAAAATTTTTCTCCGTCACGGTAGGATCTAAATAGAACGCCCTCTTCGGTGATCTTTAAAACAGAGCCATCATTTTGCTTTTTGCCTTTGCTTTTCAGCTCGTTTGCAACAGAGCCATAAGCGAGTGAAAAAACCTGGAATCCTCCAGAGTCTGTGATGATAGGAAGCTTACGGTTGATAAACGAGTGCAAGCCACCTGCTTGCTTGATGATATCGGGCCCTGGTTGCAACAGGAGATGATAGGTGTTGCAAAACATCAACTGCAGCCCGATTTGTGAAACGGTTGCGTTATCTAGAGATTTAATGGTGCCGTTTGTGCCCACGCCGACAAAGTTAGGTGTATCGATGATGCCGTGGGGTGTGTGCAGTCTGCCAACGCGCGCCCGTGATTTTTTTGATGTGTGCAGGATTTCAAATTTCATGCTTTAATCACCCGTTTAGAGAAAAGAGTGAGGGGACTCATGAGAAAAATGACGCAAACTTTGATGGTGAAGCTGACCATGATGATGGATCCGAGGTGCTCGAGCACACCAAAGAGCCCAAGAAGGGTAAAGAGGATCGTGTCGAGTAGCTGTGTCGGCAGGAGGACAATGCCGCTGCGCATAAAAAGAGATTTTTGCGGCAGGCGCTTTTTAGCAAAAGCAAAAAGGCGAATGTCAAGGCGCTGGCAAACAATGAATGTGAGGAATGAAGCAAGAAGAATGCGGGGTGACTTAGATAAAATGGTTGAAAAGGAGGCGTGGGTCTGATCGAGGGTGCTTGGCGAGTAGCCTAAATGAATCATGCTCATAACACCAAAGAAAAGCATGCTGAAGAACCCGATCCAAACGCATTTTTTTGCTAGCTCGCGCCCATGATACTCTTGCAGGAGTTGGAGTGTGAGCATGCTGCCGATGATAAAAACATCGCAGCAGGTGATTTCAAGCCCAAAAAGATGAACTTGCTTGATAACAAAAAGATTGGCGATGACAACCTGCATGGAAAAGCAAGCAATGAGAGCTTCCTTGCCTAGGCGCAGAGCAAGCAGGATCAAGCTAACGACAACAAGTAGATGCAAAAAGAATAGGCATTCGTTCATGAGAGTATTTTTTTAAGCTCTCCAGTTTGAAAAAGTTCAGTGACGATGTCGCAGCCGCCAATGAATTCACCATCGATATAAAGTTGAGGGAGTGTTGGCCAGTTGGAGTGTTCTTTAATGGATGCGCGCAGCTCATCGTCTTGCAAGACATCGCGCGTTTCAAAATCCACCTTCATTTGGCTCAAAATGTCGACAACGCGAGCAGAAAAACCACACATTGGCATGAGTTTTGATCCTTTCATATAGAGCAAAACACGGTTGTTTTTTAGATCATCTGCAATTTCGTCTAGTTTAGACATTGTTTTTCTCCTTCCAGGCTTGAGGTGTGTAGGTTTTAAGGGCCAGAGCATGCAGCCCTCCTCCGTTAAAATGATCTTTTAACGTGTTCATCACCAACTGGTGCTGCTTGATAAGGCTTAAGCCTTCAAATTTCTCTGAGACGACAATAGCCTCTAGGTGGCAGTCATCACCTCTAGGGTCAAGCACCTCAATGCTAGCCCCTTCCAAGGCGTCTTCTAAATATTTTTGTACAAATGCACGGGTAGTCATATGAAACTAGTATAAAGAAGCGGAGAAAGAAAATAAACTGAAAATCTTATAGATAGCCCGACTTGCGCCCTATTTTTCAGGCTCGGTATCAATTTGGCTTGAGCGCCGCTCTTTGGTCTCTTCAGCTTCGGCTTTACGCCTCTCACGTCTGATTTGGGCCTCTTGTGAGCGCCGTTTTTCGTCTCTGGTCTCACAGATTAGAGGAGGAACAGGGGTGGGCTTTTCGTTGTCATCTATGGCTACAAAGGTAAAGTAGACCGAGACCATGTGGCGGCGCTCTCCAGTCCTGGGATCCTCGGCAATGACTTTAGCGCCAATTTCCATCGAGGTGCGCCAGGCATGGTTCATTGAGACCTTGAAGATAAGGTGATCCCCTCGGTGAGCAGGGGCTAAAAAATGCATTGAGTCCACAGAGACGGTCACGCAGGTTTGGCCGCTATGGCGTTCGGCAACAACGGCTGCTAGCCGATCGAGCTGGGACATGATCATGCCTCCAAAAGCTGTTCCCTTGGAGTTGAGATCGTTAGGGAACACCTTATAGGTGTGGTCTTGGATATGGGTCTCGGATGCTGTTTTTCCTTTCATTCCCTCATTGTATCAAAATATTATTTTATAGTGTTAGTGCGCAGCCTTCTACGCAAAAATAACGATTGAGTAAAAAAAGGTATGTTGGTAGGGTCGACTTCCTTAAACCCCATGGAGGATTAAAATGAGCGCCGTTAACTTTTCTATCCATACCGCCGGTTGCGGTTATGGCGTCAGTGCGATAGTTGGCGAGCAAGTGCGTGAAGTGAGCGCATCTCGCCCTGAACAAGCGCTAGGAGCTAAAGCTTGGGCGCACTTAGGAGATGTGGGTGAAGAGCCTCCCCTTCCTGAAAAGATTCACGAAATATTAGTACAGCCTTGCCCAGCAGCCTTGGGACTCGAGAGATTTGGAAAAACGATAGGTGAGACCCATATCTTAGCGCTCATCCCAAAGACTCTTGATGGAGCTCCCTTGACCTTAGAGAGATTCAAACAACTTCTTGACGAGCGGGGCAGTCTTAAAGTTAATGAGTGGAAACCCGGCGGCCACGAAGCAATCTGTGCTTCTTCAAGCTACTGGGCATTGATCAGCAAAGATTGCATCAAAGGCAGCAGAATGATGCCATATGCTGCGCAAAAGCTAATTATTGATAACCTTGGAGGGCAGTACAAGCTGCCAAAGCTGATTGAGTTGCTCTTTGGGCTCTATTTGCAACGGATGAACGATCCAGAAGAGTTGCAACGGATAGACGCTCCACAATTCAGCCTTATGTGGCATCATTACTCCCGCTGCGAAG
>JACKPQ010000003.1 GCA_024233435.1 Chlamydiales bacterium | reverse complement strand
TTTTCGACACACAAAAACAACAACACCGATTGCTATGGCAGCTGATGCTACAGCAAAAATTCGGCCTGAAACTGTTTTTGGCATCACAGCGCTCAAGATAGAACATCTTGCTGGCAAATGGCATTTAATCGCTTCAATCATATGCTTCCTCACAACTTTACAAGCATTTTACCCTATTTAATTATTATTGTAAATCAGCAATAAATTATTTATTTTATAAAAGTATGGTGCCTTGTATCGAAGAGCCATAGCTCATGCATGGTCTTAACCAAGCGCTTTTTTGGTGAGCTTCAATAGGCCTTCCCGCCAGATGGTCTCTGCCGCTAGGGCATTCTCTAGCGCTTTATAACGCTGCTCATCGAGTTGTTCCATATCATTTGAGTAGCGAGCCTTAAGAGCCTCTTCCCATTTGGGCTGTGTAATCAAGAATGCATAGAATTTATCTTTGTTATTCCAGTCAGCTCTGACTTGACTTTCCGCTATAGACAAATCCTCTTTCGTTACACCACTGATGCCATAATGTACCATCTCGCTAATGTCCAGCGGCAGATTGAGCAGTTCTTTAAGCTTAACAAAGTAGGCTAGATAAACCTCCACATCGTCCACAAACCTTAAAATCTCAATTTTTTCCGCTGCAATGTTCTCTAGCAAGCCCATCACATACTGATCTGGTACACATGAACCTACGGTCCAAACACCACGCTTTAAAAAATCAGCAAGCTTAGCAAGGTCATGAAGATCATATTCGATTAGCTGCTTGGCAATTCCAAGCCGTATGATAGCTAGCGCAATGCGATCTCCACATTTGTTAGCTTCACCCTCAATAATCGATTGAAATGCTTCAGCATAGTCTTCATTGACATGCATCAGAGCTAGATAAGCGACAAGTTTTTGAGCTAATGCCTTTTTCATCTCCGCGCTACCCTTCTCAAATTCATAGGTGTTACCTATCTTGTTCAGAAACAGAGTAAGGTCGTTATTATCTTTATGCGTTTTGACAAAATTTTCAGGTAGGGATTGCCCAGTGAGCTGTGTTAAATCCTGGCAAAGATCCTCTAGAGATTTTTCAGGGCGGGCTGTGTTATGTGCAGTCATATCAAAGTGAAACCGTGGGCCATTATAGCCTGAACGATTTACTTCTTCCCGAAGCTGTTGAATCGTCCTCTCAGTTAATCTTAAGGCACGAATCCAAACCACGCAGTCGCTAGGCAAAGATAGAATGGAATTAGGAAGGCTTGTTAATGGGTTGGAATCTAAGTTCAGCCGTTGCAAGCTCTGCAGGCTTCCCATCGATTCTGGTAGGATTGAGAGATTGTTATGTGCCAAGATCAGCGTTTCCAAGCTCTCCAGGTTTCCAATCCAATCAAGTAGAATGTCGAGTTTGTTATTGCTCAAATACAGATATTTTAAGCTCTGCAGGTTTCCCATCGACTCTGGTAAGATTGAGAGCTGGTTATGGCCCAAGTCGAGACTTTCCAAGCTCTGCAGATTTCCCATCGATTTTGGTAGGATTGAGAGCTGGTTGTGAGCCAAACCCAGCCTTTCCAAGCTCTGCAGAGTTCCCATCGATTCTGGTAGGATTGAGAGATTGTTGAATCTCAAGTCCAGCGATGTCAAGCTCTGCAGACTTCCCATCGATCCTGGTAGGATTGAGAGTTTGTTACTGCTCAAATACAGATATTTTAAGCTCTGCAGGCTTCCAATGATCTTCGGAAGACTTTTCAGATTTAACTCTCTTAAATATAAAGCGCAGCCACTTTTTTCTTGGCATTCTTTTATTCTTTTGACTGCTGTTTTAGTTTGAGCATCCGGGTTGTTTGCTTTTTCTTTTGCTGCCCAAGCCTCCAAATCATTAATGAAGCAATCCTTTTCAGGGTTTGTTATGAAGGGCACGATATTGTAGAAGCTTTTTCGACACACAAAAACAACAACACCGATTGCTATGGCAGCTGATGCTACAGCAAAAATTCGGCCTGAAAGTGTTTTTGGCATCACAGAGCTCAAGATAGAACATCCTGCTGGCAAATGGCATTTAATCGCTTCAATCATGCGTTTCCTCTTAATTTTACAAGCATTGTATCCTATTTAGTTATTATTTACAATTATTAATAAATTATTTATTTTATAGAAGTAAGGTGCCTTGTATCGAAGAGCCATAGCTCATGCATGGTCTTAACCAAGCGCTTTTTTGGTGAGCTTCAATAGGCCTTCTTGCCAGATGGCCTCTGGTGCTTTGGCGCCGCCGAAAATCCAATTTTTGAGGTCCATTCGTTATAGAATTTATCTTTGTCATTAAGCCGGAGGCAGTGCATCAACTCTTAGGCATTCTTCGCATTTAAAGTCCTTACCTCGCAAGCTAAAATTCTTTAAATGAACTAGGTCTGTGGCTTGATCACCAACCAATCGATCGCCCTTAACACTTATCCTTGTAAGCTTATGACAAAGTTTATGCAAAATCTCTGATCCATAAGGGCTAGACAATTGTAAATCCACGTTATCTGCAACAAGTTCTTTCAGACTCTCTATTTCTAATGCATTTTCAACATTTATTACCTCATGGCTGCCACTAATGTCTAGAGATTTGAGTTGTGGCAACTTTGTCAACTGCCATGGGATTCCCTCTAAGGAATTTCCGCATAAACTGAGATGCTCTAGTTGGGTCAATGCTTCGAATTCATTTGGAAATGAGCGTAAAAAGTTGCCGTTTAGATTTAGTTTTTTAAGATTTGTAAATTTCGCAACAATAGGAGGCAAAGCTAGGGCAAGCGCTAAATTAGAAAGATCCAACTCAGTTAAATGGATCAACCCTGTACGATTAAGCCATGATTCCATCGGTTCCCCTATGCAGGGAGGTTTCACCCCATAATATAACGTAATACGCTCTATTACTTTCGTCTCATTAACGCACTGATTTTCACTTATAAATTGGGTGGGAGGGGCACAATTTATTAGGCTTATACAAGGCATGAGACAGATACTACAAAAACACCGAAAATACCACAAGTCCAACACATTTAACCTTTTATATAAGTAAGATTAAATAAATTTATTTTTAATTGCAATTAAAATGATTTACTTTTATAATTAATAGCATATGACTACACCATCACCATTAAAAAGAAAAAGCTCTCAAGAAATATTAGTTTTTCAAGACGAAAACAAACGCTTAAAAACTGACGTTACCGAGTGCTCACAACAAGTCGCAAAATTAATTATTAATGATCTTATGCAAAAGTACTTAACACCTACAGTTCAAAGCTTGTTAAGTGAATCGCAGCATAGAGATATTGGAAGCGTTATATTTGATAAAGCCAACGGTATTGTCTCAATTAAACTGAACGATACAGATCTTTGCATTGCATCAAAAGTAATTGGGACCGGCTACAATAATACCGCTCGTAAGGCTGCTATAATTAACCTATCTACTTTTGAAATAAGTGAAAACTTTAAGCTTAAGCACACGAATATTCCGGAGGGTAAAAGACCCCCTCGAATCGAAAGGAATAGCCCTTCAGCTCATAAAATTCTAGAAGCGCTTGAGCACGAACACATCACGCCCACTCCGATATTTTTTGATATTATACCGACACAGTTTGCTATGCCCAAGCCTATAAAAATTCAGTATTGCATTGAACCCTTTTTTGAACATATCAGCAGTAAATATAAATTTTCTTCTGCTGGTGAAATTCAATCATTTACCCAGCAAATCGCCTCTGCATTAAAATATCTACATAAGCAAAACATCATTCACGGCGATCTTCGCAGCGACAACATCGCCATTGATAACGGCAAGGCAATCTTAATCGACTGGGATACGATGAGAAAGGTTGATCCAAATCAAGCTTCTTCTTCTTCTTTTGAAGATTTTGAAGATAGCGATGCAAACTCTTTTAACACTAAAGATGGACGTGCTATCCTCCTTGACTCAATCGCTTCTGAAACAATACAATTTGGGCACGTGATCCATAATTGGCTTTACGCTTATTTAATAAAAGGTGATGTGGATCCATATTCTTACATAGAGCAGAACCAAATCAAAGGCGTTCATGATAAAGATCTCTGTATGGGATTATTTAACGCAGGACAGCGTCTGATTAATGGTGAGTCGCTCGATGATGTTTTTCCTTGTGCAACACCTACCGACTTGAAAGCTTAATCCTTAAATTGCTACACTGGCCTGAAAATTTACCTGGAGGCCATTGTGAGCACATGTCAAGAAACAATCGATTGGACTGAAGCAAAACACTACACAGATATTTTGTATCACAAGTGTGATGGCATTGCCAAAATCACGATCAATCGTCCGCAGATTCATAACGCTTTTCGCCCGCAAACGGTGAACGAGATGCGCGATGCTTTTCATAATGCTCGCCTCGATGAGGGTATTGGTGTCATCATTTTAACAGGCGCTGGTGGGCGAGCATTTTGCTCGGGTGGTGACCAAAAGGTGCGCGGACATGCTGGCTATGGTGATGATTGCGGCACTGAGAGCCTCAATATTTTAGATTTTCAACGCGACATCCGCTCTTGTCCAAAGCCTGTCGTTGCAATGGTTGCCGGTTACGCCATCGGCGGTGGCCATGTGCTGCATGTGGTGTGCGATTTGACCATTGCTGCTGAGAATGCAGTTTTTGGACAGACGGGTCCAAAGGTGGGCTCTTTTGATGGGGGCTTTGGCGCCTGCTATTTAGCAAGCATCGTGGGACAGAAAAAGGCTCGAGAGATTTGGTACCTTTGCAAACAATATGACGCTCAAGAAGCTTTGGAAATGGGCCTTGTCAACACTGTTGTTCCACTCGAAGATTTGGAAGCGACAACAGTTGAGTGGTGCCGGCAAATGCTGCAACACTCTCCTTTGTCTTTACGCTGTTTAAAAGCTGGTTTTAATGCAGCGCTTGATGGTCAGGCAGGGGTGCAAGAGCTAGCAGGCAATGCGACGCTTCTTTTTTATATGAGCGATGAGGCTAAGGAAGGACATAAAGCCTATCTAGAAAAACGCAAACCCAACTTTGAAAAGTTTCCGAAACGCGCATGATTTGGTTTGAAGCTTTACGCCCAAAAACATTGATCATCAGCATTGCACCAGTTGCTATTGGCACGGTGCTTGCTCCAAGTGTGAATGTTTGGATTTTTCTGCTTACGCTCCTTTGTGCGCTGAGCATTCAAGTCGGAACAAATTTTGCCAATGATTACTATGATTTTAAAAGTGGCTCAGACACACATGAGCGCAAGGGGCCACGCCGTTTGCTGACAACAGGTCATATTCAGCCTGGCCAGATGAAACTGGCCATGATTTTTTCGTTTGCACTCGCTGGGATCGGCGCTTTATGGCTGATTGCAATTGGGGGTGTGATCATTTTTGTGCTGCTTGTTTTAGCGATTCTTTCAGGCATTTTTTACACAGCTGGAAAATACTCGCTCAAACGCACAGGTCTTGCAGATTTTTTTGTTTTTATTTTTTTTGGGCCAATTGCAACAATGGCTACCTACTACTTGCAAACAGGAGCAGTGCACGCAAATGTCTTTTGGGCAAGTTTAGCTCCAGGGCTTATTCCTGTAGCTGTGCTCACTGCAAACAATGTGCGTGACCGCCTTGAAGACAAGAAATGCGGCAAAAAAACGCTCACCGTACGCTTTGGCAGGCGCTTTGGCCAAATCCAGTACACGCTTTGTTTGATTTGTGGTGTGGTCTCCTGTGTACTTCTCGGTCTTTATTTGCCGCTCATAGCGATGCTCGCCTGCATCCCTCTTATTAAAACAATGTGGACCTATCGAAGTAGCAAAAAGCTCATCAAAGTGCTTGCTGGAACGGGCATGGTGCTGATGCTCTATACTGGGCTATTTTGCATAGGAGCCGCTCTGTGATTGAAGTATACACCTTCGAGCTGCCGCATAGGCGCGGCATCTTGCTGCGCACTGATGAAACAGACAACTGGAGCGAAATCTCTCCCCTACCTGGATTCAGCAAAGAAAGCACGGGACAAGCCCTCGAAGCTCTTTTTGATCATGACTTTGATCGGTATCCATCGGTTGCATTTGGTGTTGAGATGCTTTATGTCGATCTCGAGCCAAATCCCGTTCCATACACCTACCTCAATGATACATCAGGAAGTATTGTTAAACTTAAAATGGGCCACCTATCTTTAAAAGAGGCGCTCAAGGTACTCCCTCCCCTTCTCGATCAGGGTATTAAGCTGCGCCTCGACTTCAATCGCAAATGGTCGCTTGCAGACTGTTTAAAACTCTCAGAGAGTTTTCCCGCTGGTTCTTTTGAATATTTAGAAGAGCCAACACGCAACTTGGAAACTTTTGCAAAATTAACGCATCATCCGATTGCGCTAGATGAGTCTTTGCGCTTGTTGCCTCCTTCGACTTTCATCAATCTACCTACCGTTTCAACCTTTGTCATCAAACCGACTCTACAAGGCAGCGTTGGCGATTGCCTTGAGATCGCTCAGATGGCAACGCGCGCTGGCAAAAATATCGTAATGAGCAGCAGCCACGAATCGGGCGTTGGCCTCATAAACATCATAAAATTTGCCCATCTACTCCCCAAAATCCACCCCCTTGGCATCGACACCTACAAAACGCCCGACGTCTTAAAAAAGCCCCTTCGTTTTGAAGATGGAATTTGCTATCCTTCACCTTTAGAGCTAAACACAAAAAGCTTGGAGCGAATAGGTGTGGTGTCCTTTGAGCCGATCTTCCAATGAAGCGGCAATCCTTTATCAAGACCAAGTCTTAACCTACAACGTATGCAACCGCCTTGTGGCTGGCATGTGCGCATCTTTGCCCCGGCAAGGCGTGGTAGCTTTTCAACCAAATCTAGACCCTGCAAGCATTCTTCTTTTCTTTGCGTGCGCGCGCAAAGGCCTAATTGCCTTTCCTCTGTCTGAACGCCTCACAAAATCCCAAGTTGAAGCTGTACTTGCAAGGACCTGTGCCACTTTCATCACACCAAAATTATGCGATCCAGAAAAACCCGGCTCGTGTCAAATCGATTTGCACGCTCATGCGACTTACATGCTCACTTCAGGATCAACTGCAGCTCCTAAAATTGCCATTCACAGCTTTGCTAACCACATCACAAGCGCCCTTGGCGTCACAAGCTATTTTTCCCTGCGCGCAACAGACAGCTGGCAGCTATGCCTACCCCTATACCACGTATCAGGACTTGCCATCCTTTGGCGCTGTTTTCTAACAGGTGCAGCTGTTTCCATCGATGCCCCATTTACCCACACATCTCTTGTTCCAACGCAGCTAGCGCGCTACGCGCCCACGTGCAAAGCGATCCTTGTTGGCGGAGCATCACTACCCACAGCGCTTGCGCTCAAATACTCACACCTACCCCTCTACCCCTCTTATGGCCTTACAGAAATGAGCTCGACAGTGCTCATCAAAAACCAACCCCTACCCTACCGGCGCGTTAAAATTATCGACCAAGAGCTCTTTGTCTCCGGACCTACACTTTTCAAAGGTTATCTAAACGAAGAGCCCCCAACAGAATGGTTTGGCACGCGCGATCTTGTATCACCCTCTTACGAAATCATCGGCCGCAAAGACCGCATGTTCATCAGTGGCGGAGAAAATATCTATCCAGAAGTCATAGAAAGAGCGCTCACCCAGCTACCCCACATCACGGCAGCGCATGTTGTGGCTGTTAGCGACCCAGAATTTGGAAAGCGCCCTGTTGCTTTCATTGAAAGCAATACCTACTACAGCCTAAATGAACTCCGCGCTGCTCTCGACCCACTCTTACCCCGCTTCCAGCATCCCATAGCAGCCTTTCCTCTAAACGCTGATTCTGGACTCAAAGTCAATTTACAAGCATTAGAGGCTCAAGCCATTGAGTTAACTCAATCGCTTTATTATTAGTGGTTTATAAATAATTAAGTGCATAATAGATTGTCGGTTGACTAATTTACTAACCTTTCGATATATTATATTTAAAGGTAGCTAGATTAGAAATTGGTGAATTTATATGCAGAGAAAGATAAAGGGGACCCGTATTGGGTTAGAGCTTTTAAGACTCATTGCTAGCAAAGGGCAACGAATCTTTACCATGGAAGATTTAAAAAAGCATGCAACAGAGCAAGGGGTGCGCACTAACTGCGTTGCAGGCATAGTTCACGCGCTGGTTAAAAATAAGTGGATTGAGCCAATCAAAAGAGGGATCTACGCATTCACTCTAGAATCAGGCATGAGCGAATCCCCACATGAGTTTGAAGTAGCCCAAGTAATTGCCAAACCATCAGCCATTAGCCATTGGACGGCAATGCATTATCACCAATTGACACAACAGACCCCTAATACAGTTTTTTCTATCACTACAAAAAGAGCCTTTATCCCAGAGAGATATCAAGGTAGGTTTCACTATAAGCTGATTGAAAATAAGCAATTTTTTGGTGTTATAAATGTGTGGATAGGTAATGCGCGAATACAAATTACAGACTTGGAAAAGACATTGTTAGACGGGCTATCTAATCCAGAGCTGTGTGGTGGATTTTCGGAAGTATATAATGCTTTTGTTTTTGCAAAAAAAATCATTAACCTAGATAAAATTGTTAACTACGCTCTACAAACTGACGACGCGACTGTGAAGAGATTGGGTTGGATCCTTGAAAAATTAGGATTCCCGAAAACACGGTTGGAAAGGCTCAAAAAACATCCTATGAAAGGTTTCAGAAAGCTTGATCCGAAAGGAGCGATTAAAGGGCCCTATGACCAAAACTGGCAACTGAGGTTAAACGCATAATGGAACTAAAAAATCGATTAAAAGCTTTCGCTAGAAGCAGCAACACCCGATTAGATGTTATTCAGCAAGATTACCTATTATCTTGGATCTTGGAAGCACTGAGCGAGAGCCAACTTAAAAATCATCTGGTCTTTAAAGGTGGCACGTCTCTTAAAAAGTGTTATTTCGGTGATTACAGATTTTCTGAAGACCTCGACTTTACCGCAAAACATGGAGCTCCCAAGGGAGCACAGCTCGAAAAAGCTCTGCGAAATGTTTGCTTGCACACAGCAAGCCTCATGAATGCAATAGCCAACATAAAACTAGATTTTAAGCGCTACCAGGAAAAGGCTCCTCATCCCAATTATCAGGAAGCGTTCATCATAAGGGCTCAATACCCATGGCAAAATGAACCTCTTACAAAAATAATGATCGAAGTCACCTTTTCCGAAAAAATTTTGACACCCCCAGTTAACAAGAAAATACTACATCCATACGGTGAAGCGTTCAGGGGCAATTTAGAGGTTTATTCTCTTGAAGAAATCGTAATTGAAAAGCTGAGAGCTTTGCTTGAGAACGCTAAAAAAATTCACGAAAAAGGATGGGCTCGCTCTAGGGTACGGGATTACTATGATTTGCACCGGATAACACAGTCTTTTTCCAAGGAACTCTCCTGGAAATCAATCAATATTTACCTACAGGAGAAATGCTCTCATAAATCTGTCAGCTTTATAAATACAGATGATTTTTTTGAAAAAAGCGTCTTAGAAGATGCTGAAAAAAACTGGGAGCAATGGTTGGGTCACTTAACCCCTAACCCGTTAGCCTTTAGCACAGCTATATTTGAGCTTAAAAAGCATATTTCTAAGAACCTAATCCAAAACCTGTCTTAGAGGCTCAAGAAGCTGCTTCACTTCATCGGTGACAACCTGCTTTACGCCCTGGTCATCAACGCAAACATGAACAATTTGCACGCGATTATCGCCACCTAGGTCATATTCGATTGTAAATGAGCTTTCACCGATCTTGCTGCAGCCAACCTGAATATTGACCTCATCCCAAAGGCGCATCGGTGTTGGGTAGTCTGCCTCGGCATGAACGATAGGTAGATAAACCGTACCCAGTCGAAATCCCTTTTCGGCCAAATAGTTTTCAAAAGCTTCTAAAGCCATGCGTTGCATGGCAGCGAAGTAAATGTAGCCGGTGGCATCTGTATCTGCCACCTGTACTCTTGTTTGATAGATGTAACTCATGCCCAAAACCTCAGAGAATTTAAGCTCCACGGCTTGTAGTTCAATTCAAAATCAGCCAAGGCAATCCTCTCCCATGTTTCTTGATCAATATCCGACTCATTATGTTGACTTAGCATTTTCTGAATTTCATTGAAAGTAGCTTCAACACCTGCAACCTTATACCGAATGGACCTTATTTTGCTAATATGGATCAAGATTAGGCGTTCGTTAATATTATGTAAAGTTTTTTTTGTTGAAAATATTATTAATAAGTAGGTAAGGACTGAAAAAAAGGTTGAGGATGCGCTATCAAGGGGATTTTGTTGTTGGAGCATAATCCCTGACTATCCTATACTGAACGTATGGCTAACTCCTCCCAGACATCAAAATATAAAGAGTCAATCAGCTCACCTAAACAGCACTTTATTGAGTCGCTGATGCAAACGGGCGAGACCCGTTTGGCCAATGGCGATGCTAGCGGCATTGAGCTTTTAAACACGGCCGCTAAGCTTGAACCTGATAATTTGCCGCTGTTTCACAGGCAAGGACTCGCAATTTATGATTTTGCATGCCAGGGCAACACGAAAGCGCTTCATGTGGCAAATCAAAAGTTTAAAAAGGCTGTGACACTCAATCCTAGCTTTTTTGAAGGGTGGCTATCTTGGGGTAATGCACTTTTTTTACTTGGAAGTGCAAGCTCTGAACACCATTATTTTTTAGATGCAAAGGAAAAATTTGAAAAAGCGTTAAGTTTTGCTCGCGGTAAACCTAAAGAATTACTTGTCGGTCTGTATTGGAATTACGGGTTGGCTATGTGCCAGGTAGCTTTGAAATCGGGTGAAGTGATGGATTTGCACCTCTCATACGAGGCTTTCCATAAGGCAAGCTTAATGCAAGAAGAGCACAAGGCAACATTTTGGTCAGATTTTGGTCACGTGTCAATGCGCTTGCATGAAGCTCGCGATGATATGCGCTACTTGATTCAAGCCATTGAACACTATAAAAGGGCCTGCTCAACATCTTTATCGGACGGCAGATGCTGGACCCATTTGGGCGATGCTCTAACAGCCCTTTTTCATCAGTCTCATGAAGAGGAGCATTTTGAGCAAGCCAATGAATGCTATAGCGCATCTGTTACAATTGAATGCTCAGATCCCAGCATTTGGCTCAAATGGGCAAGGTTGCTTCTAGTAGCAGGTCGCGAACACGCTGATAGTAAATGGCTACATACAGCCCTGGAAAAATGCCATAAGGCACGCGCTTTGGGAGCCAGCGTGGTCGATCTTGACTGCGTTCATATTGAAATATTAGCCGAGCTTGGCACGGTCAAGAATCGTCTGAAGAATTTGCGTAAAGCAGAAGAGATGGCAGATGAGCTTGTTGAAAAATACCCCAAGCATGTCGGCGTGCGCTCATCGTACGGTTTTGTTCTTTTAAGCTTAGCTCAATATTTTAACTGTCTCGATTATTACCTGCTCGCTGTAGAAGCCTTTCAAACAGCGCTATCAGCTGACCGCACTTTACACAAGCTTTGGCACGCAATGGGAACGGTTTATGTCACAATTGCTCCCATGGAAGATGAGGCGACATTGCAGCTTGAGCGCGCAGTGCGCTTTTTTGAAAAAGCAATCGAAATCAACAAGGATCCTGTATACTATTTCAGTCTCGCAACAGCCCAAGTACTACTCGCTGAGCAAACAGATGACGCCACTTTAGTTGCGCAAGCTATTGATAATTTAGAGCATGCTCTGGGCACGCAAAAAAATGCTTTCTACCTCTATCCGGACTGGCTGGCTTCTTATTCTAAAGCACTTACTCTTGCTGGCCAGCTCAATGATTCAAATGACTATTTGGAAAAAGCACTAGACATCCTCGACCACTTACAAACGCTAGCCCCTGATTATCCAGAGCTGCACTACCGCTTGGGCATGACCTATGCAGCTTCTGCTGATATCATGGGCTGTGAAGAGCTTTTTTCTGCTGCTACCCACCATTTTCGCATCGCAGATCAACATCAACCTGATGATGACAATTTGTTAATTGACTGGGCTACAACCTTGATGCATTGGTCAGAACATAGCCCCACGCAATCCCCTCTTTTACTTGAGGCAAAACGCAAGTTAACCAGCGCAGCAAAACTTGGTAACGCTACAGCTTACTATTGCCTAGCTGAAGTTTGTGCAACGCTTCAAGAGCCAGATCGAGCGATGCTCTATTTGGAGCGCGCCCATAAATTTGGCGCTCTGCCAGTGCTAGAAGAAGTGGTTGATGATGAGTGGCTCGAGCCTTTACACAACACGCAGTCTTTCCAAGATTTCATTGTTGAAATTCAAAAGGGAATTGGTTCGGGTGAAAAAAGCCCTTAGTGTGTTATACTACGTAAAACTCTGAGGACACTATGAACTTGAATGCCCGCTCTTTTATCTTTATCTTTGCCATGACTTTTCTCTTTTTTGGATTGACTTGGTATTTTGACAAAAGCAAACCAAAAACTGATCAACCACAAGTTGAAGTAATCGCCGATGAGTTCTCTGATCGCAGAGCAAATGTGAGCGATTTGCCACTTTCTCGCCTCTATCTAGATCCTGCTGGCAAAGAATTTGCAACACTTGCTGTCGATGATCAGGGGCATTTTATTACTACAAGTTGGACAAAGGATTTGCCAAATGAACTTTATGCGCTACAAGGAAGAGGCGCTTTAGTTCCTGTTCAGCTGAGCGGGCAAGAAAAAAACGCTGTCTTATACTCTCAGTCAAAGAGCATTAAAATGCCTGTTGTAGCAATTGACCATTACAGCGATGTTCAAGTTGTCGATATGCGCGATGGCAAGGTTTATTTAGGTGAATATAACGGGGGGCAAATCGCCTTCCCAGCAGAAAAGCCAAGCGGCGATGCTATTGTGCTGTATAAAAACGGGTCTCAGTATCTGCCGATGGGGATCTATGAAGATTCAAATTTTGATAGCTTTGCTCAGCTAAGCGCATTCAATGTGGCTGTCCAAACACCTGCAAAACCAAGCTTTATGCGCACAAGTGGCGAGCAGCTTTATGTGCTAGAAAACGAGTACCAACAAGTTGTTTTCTCAAGCGTTGGTGGAGCCATCTCAGAGATCAACCTTCCTTTTAAAAGCTCTGATGACGAAAAGAGCATTGTGCTACCTATTAATTTTGATCGGGAGATTGAAAAAGAGAGCCCAGGCAATGCTTTGTTCCCAATGCAAAACGCACGCAGCGCAGACGGCGAAATGCAACCGAAAAAGGGAGGGTATTATCCTCTGCTTAGACGTGGAATCAATAACGCATCGGGCGCGCCCAAAATCGAAGTGCCACCTCGCTACTACGCTATGAATATTGTAGGAGAAACGCCAGATGCTGCAAAAGCTAACTTTGCCATGAGTGCTATGGGTAGGGATTTCATTGAATTTCAAGGCACAATTGCAAATAGACGCGTTACAAAACGGTATAATTTCTCAAAAGTATCGGAAACAGCTCCATATTGTTTGGATCTTCAAATCACAATTGACGGAGATGCCAAAGGGCTGTGGCTCACAAGTGGTGTCCCCGATGTCGAAATCATCTCCAATAATGCTGCGCCTGTATTGAAATACCGCGCAACAGTTGGCGAGCGCACAAGTGTTGAAAAGGTTAAAATGCCAAAGCAGGCTGTGACTTATTCAGATGTGCGAGCTGATTGGATCTGTAACTCGAACGGCTACTTTGGAGTTATTCTTGATCCGCTTCAAGGCAAGCCTGATAGTTTTCAAGCAAGCTTAGTGCCAGGTATTCTTGATCCAACGCGCTTGACAACCGTCGATGCTGGCCACAAGCTCTATCCTGCTGATAAATTCCCAGGCTATGAGATGCTCATTCCACTTAAAAGCGGAACCCAGATCTACCGCATTTACGCCGGCCCTTTTCAACGCAACTTGCTTGGCAAGCTTGATAAAATCTTCTCAGTACCAGCGACGGGTTATAACCCCGATTACGAAGCAGCATGGAGCTTTCATGGCTGGTTTGCTTTTATCTCTGAGCCCTTTGCAAAATTCTTATTCTTGCTCATGCAGGGCTTTCATGCTCTGACAGGATCATGGGGTCTATCGATTATCTTGTTAACTGTAGCGCTTCGCTTGATGCTCTACCCTCTCAATGCTTGGTCTATCAAGTCGACGATGCGTATGCAAAAACTGCAGCCAAAGATCGCTGAGGTCCAAGCCCGTGTAAAAAAAGGGGATAAAAAAGCTCAACTCGAAATGATGGCTCTTTACCGCGAGCATAAAGTCAACCCCTTCACTGGTGGCTGCTTGCCCATGCTAATCCAAATGCCTTTCTTGATTGGGATGTTTGATCTGCTTAAATCAACATTTGATTTGCGCGGCGCCTCGTTTATTCCAGGTTGGATCAACAACTTAGCAGCTCCAGATGTTCTATTCTCTTGGAGCACTCCAATCCCCTTCTTTGGAACATCATTTCATCTCTTGCCGTTTTTACTTGGCGCTGTGATGTACTTCAACCAAAAGATGATGATGAAGAGAAAAGCAACTCCTGGAGAGGAGCTCGACGAAAAAGCCAAGCAAGCTAAGATGATGGGCAATGTCATGGCTATTGTCTTTACATTCATTTTCTATAAGTTTCCATCCGGATTGAATCTCTACTGGCTATCTTCAATGCTATTAGGTATGGTCCAGCAAAAATGGATGATGAATAAGCAGCCTCCCACTTCAGATGTTGAAGTGCAGCCAAAACCAACATCTGGGCTGAAAAAACGACGCCACTGAGGCTTATGAAAGCTTGGAATCAATTTTGTGAGTCGATCTGCGAGAAGTTTGGAAAAGACTCCTGCCAGCCTTGGCTAAATGGTTGCAAAGTCATTCGCTTTGATGCCCGCAATTTGTATTTAGAGCTACGCGATGCTTTTGTCAGACAGTGGTTTGAACAACATATTCGCCCACTACTTAAAGAGCAGCTTTTCTCTGAGAGTGGGCACCCGATAAAAGTCCATATTTCTGTTAAAGGATCCGTTGCAAAAATAGAAAATGCCCCCACGCCTAAACGCACTTTTGAGTACTTACCGGATCTTACACCTTCTGAAATGTCATTTGATACATTCATTTCGGATTCGATTACCCCAAAGCTTTTGAAAGAACTTCTCGTAAGCCGAGCCCAGTTTAATCCTGTATTTCTTTACGGCCCTCCAGGCTCAGGGAAAACCCATCTGCTCTCGGCTTTTGCCAATGCTGTGAAGGGTGCATTTTATGTCCGCGCTCAAACCTTTACTGAACATGTTGTCAACGCTATGCGCACATCGGATATGGACAATTTCCGCAAAACTTATCGCAATATCAACGCGCTCTTGATCGATGATATTTCGGTATTAAAGGGACGCTGTGCAACCCAAGAGGAGTTTTTTCACACATTCAATGCCCTTCATACAGCTGGCGTGCAAATCATTGTCTCCTCAAGACAGCTGCCCCAAGAATTGGAGGGAATTGAAAAACGCCTTATCTCCCGTTTTGAATGGGGCATCACACTTTCTATCGAGCCCCCCTCTCAAATGGAATTGAGCCAAATCCTCGCTTCTAAGATCGATCTAAATGCCGATGCAACAGCTTATGTGATCAAACATTTCGATACTTCCTCAAAGCTGTCAAAAGCAATCGAGGCTCTGCTTTTGCGCACACACATGCAAAATATCACCACTCCGTTAACCGAGCTCAAAGTAGCTCAGCTGTTAAGTGATCTGATCGCTGAGCAAAAGAAAACGATGCTCGCCCCTCAAACGATTGTTAAAGCTGTCGCTGATCATTTTGAAGTGCGATCAGAAGATCTGCTTAGCAGATCTCAATCTAAAGAGTGCACGCTACCTAGGCAAATTGCGATGTTTTTCATTCGGCAAAAGCTTAAGATGCCCTACACGAAAATAGGCGAGCATTTTGGCCGAGATCATAGCACTGTAATGTCGAGTTGTAAAAATATTGAAAAGAGAAAGGACACGGTCGCCCGTGCCCTTAAAGAAATCGAAATTAAACTTTCGTAAAACGATCGCCAGGCTTAAAGTCGTCGTCTTTTTTCGGATGTTGTTGATGATGTTGTTGGAATTGTTGTTCTGGAGGAGCACCCCAATCGCGAGGCTCAAACTCTTCTTTTCCATCAACTAAATCTTTTGCTTTCTTACGCCATTTTTCAACAGCTTCAACAAATAGCGGTGCAAAGCGTCGCAGTGCGTTTGCCTCTGCTGCAGCTCCCATTTCAAGGACTGAGTGCATGAGAATAAGCTCTTCACGTACTGCTACACCAATACCACCACCAGCCATTTGTCCACCAAGCATCGACCCTTCTAAAAGCGCTTCGTAAAGCTTGAGCTTCATTTGTGGGTCTTTTGGCAAGCCGTCTAAGATCGGCGAATATAAGTAAAGTCGATCTGAGTTGGGCTCATAGGTAAGGTGAAGGGAAAAAGCATTATCAATCCCCAAAATACAAGTATTATTTTCATCAAAGTTCAAACCCTCTAGGTTGAGCTCTTTTCCAAATTCTCTTAAATTGTGTTTGGCGTTTTCAAGTGACATTAAGGTGCCTCCATTGCATCTATAGTTAAGCCTTTATTCAGCATGCCTTTCCTTCAAATTTAATACAAGATCTATTTGACAAACCTCTATTAAACATTTTACTGTGCAGAGATGTCGCCAAATCGCCCTCTAAAAGATTGTATCATCTACGAGATGCATGTGCGTGGGTTTACGCAGCACCCATCAAGCCATGTCAAATACCCGGGCACCTACCTTGGAGCCATTGAAAAAATCCCCCATCTTTTAGATCTTGGGATTAATTGCGTAGAGCTCATGCCTATCTTCCAATTCGACGCTTCTCGCAATTACTGGGGATACGACACAACTGACTTTTTTGCTCCAATGAATCGCTACGGCGTCAATGATCCAGCGGCGGAGCTAAAATTACTTATAAAATCTTTTCACGAAGCTGGCATTGAGGTGATCTTAGATGTCGTCTACAACCACAGCCCAAATCTTCCCGCTGAATATTATATCATGTCAAACAATAAGCACACCAATTACTCAGGTTGCGGAAATACACTGAGCGCTAACACCTCACCGACAAGGGAAATGATCATTCAATCACTTAGCTATTGGGTTAATGAGTATGCTATCGATGGTTTTCGCTTCGATTTGGCAGCAGCCTTGACGCGCGGCCCTGATGGCAACAGACTCGAGCCTTCCCCGATCATTGAAGAGATCACAGCCTGCTTTAAAGGAAAAAAACTCATCGCTGAGCCCTGGGATGCTGCAGGCCTTTATTTGCTCGGCCAGTTTCCTTCAGGCTGGGGCGAGTGGAATGATCAGTATCGCGATGGAGTGCGCAAGCTTGTAAATTTTAATGAGCCCTTTAAAGAGCACTGGGATGCTCGCTCCCTACCCATCAATTACATCACTTCACACGATGGCTTTACGCTATACGATCTTGTCACCTACCCAGAAAAACACAATGCGGCCAATGGCGAAGGAAATCAAGATGGATCCGATCAAAACTTTAGTGTAGCAGCAACTGATAAGCTTGCTAATATGAAAGCATTTATCGAGCATCTTTTTAGCTCTAAAGGCACTCCTATGCTTCTTATGGGCGATGAATATGGCCACACACGCAAAGGCAATAACAATGCCTGGTGCCAAGATAACGAGCTTAACTGGTTTTTATGGGATCAATTAGATGCAAATCTAGACTGGTACAATTTTGTCAAAGATTGTATAGTGAAGCGAAAAGAGAGGCTCTCATGATCAAAGTAATGCTATTTGCTGCTTGCGCAATTCTTGCAATGGGCTGCAACAGATCCAGCACAAATCAAATCAGTTTGTTCAAAGACGATGGGCACAGGAAAGCATCAATCGCCTTTGTTCCCGTGATTGATAACAGCGAATCTGAACTGCCTTGGAGCTTGTCTGAAGAATTCACTGAAGCCATATCCCAAAAACTTATCTCTCGCGGCGGAGTGCACATAGCAAGCGAATCAGAGGTGATCTCTTCTTTAGATAATCTTGATTCTAGCTGCCAACCATTTGGTCAAGAGTTGGACTGGATGAAAAAAGCCTTTCCAAATCAAGAATTTGTGGTCTTTACTGAACTTGTAGATCATTACTTACACACTCACCCAAATCAAAAAATTGCAGAGCTTGAAGATGGCAGGTACAGCTTTTTAGATTTGACAATGCGCTTGCGCATTGTTGATCTACGCGAAAATGAGCCCAAAATTGTTTTACAAGAGCTTATCCATCATGATCACAACATTCCAAAGCTCTTTGCAAACATCGACTACAATGAAAAACATTGGGGCAAAACAAGTTTTACTATCACACCTGTGGGCCTTGCACATTCTCAGCTAATCCGCGAGGTCGTAGGTCGTTTAGACGATTACATCTCAATAGCCAAGTCTCGCTAGATGCTGCATCTAACAGCTGAAAAACTCTCTGATCATCTCCACGCCACGGCATGGCTAGGAGCGGTTGGAGCGCTCACCTCTTTTGTAGCATCTCGGTATGGTTTCTTTCGCTTTCGCGAAAAAGCTCAAAACGTCCTGATCAGCACACCTGCCCTCATTGAGTTATTGCTCATCTACTTTCTTGTCTCCTTCTTTGCGCCCCACCTTTTGATCAACATCATCATGCCCATTGCAAAAAATCTGCAGACCAATTGGACGAGTTTTTTCATGGTGTCAATGCAGCTTGCTACTGAAATTTTAGTTGTTTTGCTCATAGCCCTTTACGCCTTTGCCCATAAGCGGATCAATATGCGGGGCATTTTCAAAACATCTCGCTCACCACTACTTACTGATTTTGGCATAGGAGCCCTTACCTGGATAATCGCCTTCCCCGTTGTCGCTGCCATTGATGGCATCATGGAATCCATCAATATCTACTTTTTTGGATCTGAAGGCCCCTTACAAATTGCCGTCGAATTCATCCGCATGCTTGCAAACTCCAACTTGCTATGGCTGGGCCTGCTCATTACCATTGTCATTGCGCCCCTCATTGAAGAATTTATCTTTAGAGGCGTTGTCCAGACCTACTTGCGCAAAAGAGTCAAGCGCATGCAAGCCATTGTGCTCTCATCGATCTTTTTTGCGGGGGTGCATTTTGCGCCATCACAGGGTATTGGCAATATCCCCTTGCTTGTCTCTATCTTCACCTTCGGTCTCTATCTGGGTTTTATCTACGAAAGGCAAGGCTCTTTATTTGCATCATTTGCACTCCATGCAACTTTTAATGCTTTAAGCATCATCAGGATTCTCTATGCCGCTTGAGCATGTTAAAATCACATACGCAAGTGCTACCCAAAGCTCGCCTAACCACTCCAATGAAGATCAGCAGCTCCTTCTTCCAAAGCACCGCTTTTTTGCCGTCGCCGATGGCCTCGGCGGCCACCAGGGAGGAGCTAAGGCCTCGCATACAGCCATCACCTCTTTGCACGACTCGATTTACGCTCTTTATTCCACAGATCAGCGCTATGAACTTGAAACTCTCACCACCGCCCTATCGCACGCCTTCACACAAGCGAACGCCCACCTCTATCAACCCGACCAAATCTGTGGCACAACACTTTGCGCGCTTCTCTTTGATGGCCGTTTTGCCATCCACGCTCACGTTGGCGACACACGTCTATATCGTCTGCGCCACAACCAACTCGACCTTCTCACCCTTGACCATTCCATGAGCCAACACTTAAAAATGCAAAAAGCACAAAATGCCACCGCCTGCCAACATCAGCTCACTCGCGCCATTGGCTGCGAGCCCACCATCAAAACCACTGTCGGCTGCCAAGTTGCCTTTCCCCACGACCGCTTCTTAATCTGCACAGACGGAGTCTATAGCCACCTACCAACAGCTCATATTCAAGAAATCATGGAGAATTCCTCTTTACAGAGGTCGTGCGACCTACTCATCTCAACAGCCCGCCTACGCGGCAGCACCGACGATGCTACAGCCATCATCGTTCAGGTCGAGCTCCCTCAAGCCTGAAGCGCATTTTTAGTCAATTGCAGTGCATTTTCTGGCGAGTAATTAGGATAATTGTGCTTGAGGGCTTCACACCATTTTGCCTGACCTATCAAGAACTGATGAAATTCTTCCTGGTTTTCCCACATCATCTGCGTATATGCCTTAGCGGCATCGATGTCGTCTTCTGTCACGTAGCTATAGCTATAAAATATTATGTCCTCAATATCTACAGGCAGATCAAGAGCTTTTTTTAGCTTAACGGGATAGGCCAAAATGACTTCTACATCATCGTAGAGCCTCATTGTTTTCATTTTTTCTAATGCACACTGCTCTAATAAACCCGTTACCGGAGTGTCTCCTGCAGGAAGCCCAATTGTCCACACACCCTTCTTAAGAAGCTCAGCAAGCCCCTTCATGTCGCTCATGTCAAATTCCACTAAACGCTTCATGACCCCTAAACGCATGATCGAAAGCGAAATTCGATCTCCACAGTCTCTGGTCTCTCCTTCAATGAGAGAAATGAACGCATCGTAAAAAGCGGTATTCTTATCTGCAAGCTCAAGGTACTCGGTGATTTTTTTAGCTAAGCCAGCTTTTTTCCGGGCACCACCATTGTGGTATTCATAAGTATCAGATAAACGAGAAAGCCAGTCACGCAGACATCTCCTTGCAGACTCGTCAACATTTGTAAGGAGCTGGGCGGGTTGATCACGTTGAGCAAGCTCGTAAATCTCTGTGAGCAACTCCTGAAGAGGCCTCATATCTGTAATCTGGCCCGATCCCATTGAAAACTCGATCCTCGGCCCGTTGTAATCTGCATCACTAGTGATTTCATGCAAGTGTTGTATATAGCGCTCTGACAAACCAGTTCCCGCTAGTTTAATTTCGCACTCACGGCTTAAGGTGAGCCAGCTTTCTGGAATGCTGGTCAATGACGTATTACCTTCCAAGTCAATCTTCTGCAACTTAGACAACATCGATAGATTTTCTGGTAGGGACTCCATCTGAGGGTTTTTGCAAGCGCTGAGAATCTCTAAACTTTCTAGCTTGCCCACACTCTCCGGCAATGATTTCAGTTTATTCTCGGAAACATTAAGCCTCACTAAGGCTTTTAACTCCCCTATCCAATCCGGCAATGATTCCAGTTTATTCCCGAAAACCTAAAGCTCTGTTAAGGCTTTTAACTCCCCTATCCAATCCGGCAATGATTCCAGTTTATTCCCGGAAACATTAAGCTTCGTTAAGGCTTTTAACTCGCCTATCGAATGCGGCAATGGTTTCAGTTCATTGTAGGAAACATTAAGCTTCGTTAAGGCTTTTAACTCCCCTATCGAATCCGGCAATGATTTCAGTTTATTCCCGGAAACATAAAGCTCTGTTAAGGCTTTTAACCCACCTATCGAATCCGGCAATGATTCCAGTTGATTCCCGACAACATCAAGCACTGTTAAGGCTTTTAACCCACCTATCGAATCCGGCAATGATTCCAGTTGATTCTGACAACATCAAGCTCTGTTAAGGCTTTTAACCTGCCCACACTCTCAGGCAATGATTCCAGTAGATTAGAAGAAACATCAAGCAATGTTAAAGCTTTTAACCCGTCCATACTCTCAGGCAATGATTTCAGTAGATTAAAAGAAACATCAAGCCATGTTAAAGCTTTTAACCCGTCCATACTCTCAGGCAATGATTTCAGTAGATTAAAAGAAACATCAAGCCATGTTAAAGCTTTTAACCCGCCTATCGAATCCGGCAATGATTCCAGGCTGTTAGAGGAAATATCAAGCCGATTAAGACTTGTTAGCAGCCTCAAGCATGCTGGCAACGTTTTTAACTGCAGACCAGCAAGAGACAAAGTCTTATTCCCTTTTTCGTAGCAGTGCAAAATTTTCTTAGCTGCTAGACTCGATTTTCCACCTTCTTGTTTGACCCATCGATCTAATTCCAATTTGAACTGATTAAGTCGGTAGCTTTTGCTCGCGTAATAGAAAGCTACAGCACCAAAGGCAAAGGTAGCTACGCAAAGAATGCGACCCAAAAGGGATTGGGGTATCAGTGAGCGAACGCACTGGGGAACTCTACTTAGTGTGTTGCCATAAATCTGCTTTATCATGACAGTCATTATAGGTTTTATGAGATTTTTTGCAAATATAAGTGAATTTTTTACTTTGTATGGATATTATCCCAATAAATGGAAACAACAGACTGCATGATTTACTTAGATAGCAATGCCCCAACAGCCATTGACCCTCAGGTGCTTGAGCTGCTCTCCCTCAAGCCTGAAGCGCTTTTTTAGTCAATTGCAGTGCATTTTCTGGCGAGTAATTAGGATAATTGTGCTTGAGTGCTTCTTGCCATTTTGACTGACCTATCAAGAACTCATGAAATGCTTCCTGGTTTTCCCACATCATCTGCGTATATGCCTTAGCGGCATCGATGTCGTCTTCTGTCACGTAGCTATAGCTATAAAATATTATGTCCTCAATATCTACAGGCAGATCAAGAGCTTTTTTTAGCTTAACGGGATAGGCCAAAATGACTGCTACATCATCGTAGAGCCTCATTGTTTTCATTTTTTCTAATGCACACTGCTCTAATAAACCCGTTACCGGAGTGTCTCCTGCAGGAAGCCCAATTGTCCACACACCCTTCTTAAGAAGCTCAGCAAGCCCCTTCGTGTCGCTCATGTCAAATTCCACTAAGCGCTTCATGACCCCTAAACGCATGATCGAAAGCGAAATTCGATCTCCACAGTCTCTGGTCTCTCCTTCAATGAGAGAAATGAACGCATCGTAAAAAGCGGTATTCTTATCTGCAAGCTCAAGGTACTCGGTGATCTTTTTGGCTAAACCAGCTTTTTTCCGGGCACCACCATTGTGGTATTCATAAGTATCAGATAAACGAGAAAGCCAGTCACGCAGACATCTCCTTGCAGACTCGTCAACATTTGTAAGGAGCTGGGCGGGTTGATCACGTTGAGCAAGCTCGTAAATCTCTGTGAGCAACTCCTGAAGAGGCCTCATATCTGTAATCTGGCCCGATCCCATTGAAAACTCGATCCTCGGCCCGTTGTAATCTGCATCACTAGTGATTTCCCGCAAGTGTTGTATATAGCGCTCTGACAAACCAGTTCCCGCTAGTTTAATTTCGCACTCACGGCTTAAGGTGAGCCAGCTTTCTGGAATGCTGGTCAATGACGTATTGTCTTTCAAATCAATGGATTTCAAGCTGCCCCTAGTTAACTCGGACAGATCTTCCGGTAACACTTCCAGCTGAGGGTTAATGAAAGCACAAAGAGTCTCTAAGCTTTCTAAGTTGCCCACACAATCTGGCAATGATTTCAGTTTATTCCAGGAAACATCAAGCCACCTTAAGGCTTTTAACTCCCCTATCGAATCCGGCAATGATTCCAGGTAATTCCGGAAACCTTAAGCTCACCTTAAGGCTTTTAACTCCCCTATCCGATCCGGCAATGATTTCAGTTTATTCCCGGAAACATCAAGCTCTCTTAAGGCTTTTAGCTCGCTTATCGAATCCGGCAATGATTTCAGTTTATTGCAGGAAACATCAAGCTCTGTTAAGGCTTTTAACCCACCTATCGAATCCGGCAATGATTCCAGTTGATTCCCGAAAACGCCAAGCACTGTTAAGGCTTTTAACTCGCCTATCCAATCCGGCAATGATTTCAGTAGATTAGAAGAAACATTAAGCTCTGTTAAGGCTTTTAACCCGCCCATACTCTCAGGCAATGATTTCAGTTTATTGGAGAAAACATTAAGCTTCGTTAAGGCTTTTAACTCCCCTATCGAATCCGGCAATGATTCCAGTTGATTCCCGGAAACATGATTCCCGGAAACATAAAGCTGATTGAGACTTGTTAACAACCCTAAACATGCTGGCAACGTTTTTAACTGCAGACCATCAAGAGACAAAGTCTTATTCCCATTTTCGTAGCAGTCCAAAATTTCCTTAGCTGCTAGACTCGATTTTTCACCTTCTTGTTTGACCCATCGATCTAATTCCAATTTGAACTGATTAAGTCGGTAGCTTTTGCTCGCGTAATAGAAAGCTACAGCACCAAAGGCAAAGGTAGCTACGCAAAGAATGCGACCCGAAAGGGATTGGGGTATCAGTGAGCGAACGCACTGGGGAACTCTACTTAGTGTGTTGCCATAAATCTGCTTTATCATGACAGTCATTATAGGTTTTATGAGATTTTTTGCAAATATAAGTGAATTTTTTACTTTGTATGGATATTATCCCAATAAATGGAAACAACAGACTGCATGATTTACTTAGATAGCAATGCCCCAACAGCCATTGATCCTCAGGTGCTTGAGCTGCTCTCCCTCAAGCCTGAAGCGCTTTTTCAGCCAATTCCAGTGCATTTTCTGGCGAGTAATTAGGATAATTGTGCTTGAGGGCTTCACACCATTTTTCCTGACCTATCAAGAACTGATGAAATTCTTCCTGGTTTTCCCACATCATCTGCGTATATGCCTTAGCGGCATCGATGTCGCCTTCTGTCACGTAGCTATAGCGATAGAACAGCATGTCCTCAATATCTACAGGCAGATCAAGAGCTTCTTTTAGCTTGACGGGGTAGGCCAAAATGACTTCTACATCATCGTAGAGCCTCATTGTTTTCATTTTTTCTAATGCACACTGCTCTAATAGACCCGTTACCGGAGTGTCTCCTGCAGGAAGCCCAATTGTCCACACACCCTTCTTAAGAAGCTCAGCAAGCCCCTTCATGTCGCTCATGTCAAATTCCACTAAGCGCTTCATGACCCCTAAACGCATGATCGAAAGCGCAATCCGGTCTCCACAAGTATTAGTCTCTCCTTCGATGAGAGAAATGAACGCATCGTAAAAAGTTTTATTCTTATCTGCGAGCTCGAGGTACTCGGTGATCTTTTTGGCTAAACCAGCTTTTTTCTGAGCACCACCATTGCGGTATTCATAAGTGTCGGACAAACGAGAAAGCCAGTCACGCAGAGAGCCTTTTACAAATTCGCTAGCATTTGTCAGGAGCTGGGCGGGTTGATCACACTCAGCGATTTCGTAAATCTCAGCAAGCAACTCCTTAAGAGGCCTCCTAATCTGGCCCGATTCCGTTGAAAACTCGATCCTCGGCCCGTTATAACCTTCCTGTTTAGTGATTTCGCGCAAGTGTTGTATATAACGCTCTGACAAACTAGTTCCCTCTAGATTAATTGCGCAATCACGACTCAAGGTAAGCCAGCTTTCTGGAATGCTGGTCAATGACATGTTACCCTCAGCGTGAAACCACTTCAAATTTTTTAACTCGCATAAACTTTCTGAGAGTGATTCCAGTTGATTTTTAGAAGCGTAAAGTCTTCTTAATTTTTTCAACTTACCCATACAATCTGGCAATGATTTGAACAAGTTGCCTGAAACGAGCAGGATTGTTAAGTTTTTTAAATTGCTCAATTCTTCTGGCAACGATTCTAGTCGATTTTGAGCCAGATTTAGCTGATCGAGACCTGTTAGCAACCGTAAACATGCTGGCAACGTTTTTAACTGCAGACCAACAAGAGACAAAGTCTTATTCCCATTTTCGTAGCAGTGCAAAATTTTCTCAGCTGCTAGACTCGATTCTCCACCTTCTTGTTTGACCCATTGATCTAATTCCAATTTGAACTGATTAAGTCGGTAGCTTTTGCTCGCGTAATAAAAAGCTACAGAAGCAAAGACAAGGGTCGCTATGCAAGGAATGCGACCCGAAAGGGATGAAGGCATCAGTGAGCGAACACACTTGGGAACACTATTTAGTGTATAGCTATAAATCTGCTTTATCATGACTAGTATTTTAGTTTTTATTAGATTTACAGTCAATGCAAGTAAATTTTTTAATTTGTATGGATATTATCCCAATAAATAGGTACAATAGACTTCATGATTTACTTAGACAACAACGCCACAACAGCCATTGATCCTCAGGTGCTTGATGCAATGATGGCCGATTTTGGGCCAACTCCTCTTAACCCTTCAAGTGCTCATGCGGCTGGCCGAAAGGCCAAGGCTCTTTTGCAAAGGGCTCGAAGGGCTATTGCTGATTGCTTTGGATGTAGCCCATCAGAATTGATTTTTACTTCTGGCGGAAGTGAGGGACTCACAACGTGCATTCAAGGGCTATATCGCGGTGGGCGGATCTTGACTACGCGTATGGAGCATTCTAGTGTATTGAAAACTTTAGAAGGGCTCCCTGTCGATTATGTTGCTTTGGATGGAATTGAAGAGTCCATCACTGATCAAACTTCATTGATGGTGTTTTCTGCAGCTAATGGAGAGACAGGATCGTTGGCAGATTTGGCAAAGATCAGCGCACTGGCAGAGCATCATCGGATCCCGTTGATTGTTGACGGTGTAGCGCTACTTGGAAGAGCCCCGCTAACTCTTTATCCAGGTATCACCGCAATGTGCTTTTCTGGACATAAGATTCATGGACCAAAGGGCATTGGGCTAATTTATTTAAGGCGGGGGGTGCGCATCCAGCCTCTTATTAAGGGGGGTGGCCAAGAGCATAGTTTGCGTAGTGGGACTGAAAATCTCGCGGGCGCTTTAGGGATGGCTAAAGCTATCGAGCTGATCGATCCTAAACATTTTGAGCAGATGCAGCGATTACGGACTAGGCTTGAAGAGGGATGCTCAGGCATTGTCAACGGCACAGAGCCTAGAACCTGCAATGTGTCCAACCTCTATTTCCCAGGATGCGACGGTGAGGCTCTTTTGATTGCACTTGATCAGGCTGGAATTTGCGCCAGTCACGGATCGGCCTGTTCATCTGGAGCTCTTGAGCCTTCGCATGTATTGCAAGCAATGGGCTATTCGATGGAGCGCGTGCGCGGATCGGTACGGTTTTCTCTGTCACGATTGACGACAGAGGCGGAAATTGATCAAACGCTAGATTGTCTTAATCAGTACGGTGCGGGCGCCAAGAAGGGATGTCTCGAGCACTTTTAATTCGATTCTTTCTAAACGCAATGACTCTCCTTTAGCTGGAGGATGTCCAAGTAAACTGATCATAAGATCGTTGAGGGTGTCTTCTCCAGCATCGGGTAATTGGATGTGTAGAGCCGCATTGATTTTAGAGATGAGAGTATCCCCTGAAAAGGTGCGTTCAATCACAATGTTTGAATTCTTATCATGTGGAAAGGCTGATTCAAGGGATCCAAAAATCTCATTAATGATTGTATCCAGTGCTAAAACCCCGATAGCAAGCCCTGATAAATCAAGAACAATGGCCAAGGTTTGGTTATTGGTGCGAAATTGACGCACAATGTCGAGAATTGATGTCGATTCTGCAATGAACCAGGGTGAGCGGCTGTAATGGGCAAGTGGCGCTTTAGCATCAGCTCGAAGCAAGTTTCTTGGGTAAATCAAACCGGTAATATTGCGCTTGTTTTTGTGATAGATCGGAACGCAACCAGATAGATTTGACTGAATAGACTCAACGGCTGTTTCATCGCTAACCAAGGTCACTTCATCCAATGGCTGCATGAGCTCTTTGGCAGATTTTGCCTTAAGCTTGAAGATTTGGGCTGATGCTGCTTCAAAATCCCCTTGCTTTGCAAAAGGATCTTCGCGAGATTCAATGGCTTTTTGCAGCTCATCGCGAGTTAAGTACGCTCCAGATGCAACTTTAACGCCAAATAGGCGGTTAAATCCCCTGACAAATAAATCAAGGATGTAAATCACCGGGGTTAAAATTTTAGAAAAGAGAATGAGAACTGGCGCGCCAAACATGGCGACTTGCTCGGCGTGTTTGCGCGCAGCAAATAAAGGGGCAAGCTCTGCAAAAATGAGAACCAAAAGCACTTGCATAATTGCTGAGTAATCGGGATCAAGGTTCAGCGAGATGAATAGCTGACGCGCGCTCTCTGATCCAAATTGAAGCGCAGAATTGACCATGATCAAGGTTGTTCCAAAAAAGCGGCCAGGCCTTGACATGAGTTTGATCAGCCAGCGCGCTCTTGCATAGCCTTTGAACTTATAGTACTGAAGGCGAACTTTGTTAAATGAAACGCTAGACATCTCCATCATGGAAAAAAAGCTCTGGATGACCAGCGCTGCTACAATCATAATGGCGTAATTAACCCAAGTCATCGCTTGCGCCTCGGTTTAATGCGTCTAATGTAAAGCCGCTTTACGTGGCGATCGTCTGCTTCTAAGACATGAAACAAAAATCCACTTAATGTGATTTTGTCACCGGCTTTAGGCAAATCCTCAACCTGCTCTGTAAGCCACCCCCCAACTGTTGCCATGTTGTGCTGTGAGTCGAGGTGGACATCAAAAATCTCTTCGAATTCAATCAATTCAAGCTTGCCGCTAGCAATGATAATATCTTCTGTAGCTCTTGTAAAATGGGAGCCTGCATCGCGCCGGTCCACAATTTGGCCAAATACAAGCTCGATCAAATCTTCAGAGGTGATCAATCCTGCCAATGCACCATATTCATCGACGCAAATGGCAAGGGATTTTCCTCTTTCATACATCTGCTTGAGCAAAAGCTTGCCTGACATTGATTCGGGAACGAAAAAAGGCTCATGCAAATAGGTCTTGATATCTTTTCCTTCTTTGATCTTTGCTCGATGAATAAGGACATCGCCTGCTTCAATCACGCCAATGATATTTTCTTGATCGCCATCGGTTACAGGGATACGCGTTAGCTCCTCATCGACAAAATGAGCAATAAGCTTTTCAACCGACGTCTGAATGTCATAAGTCACCATTTCAGCTCGAGGTCTCATGATCTCTTTTACGCGATCCTCTTCCAAGTTAAGATACCCACGCACCAGCTTTGCTTCTTCAGAGCCAAGTACATCTTGCTCTTTTGATTGGCGCAGCACCATTTTTAATTCTTCCACAGATGCGCCTTGCTCGGTGCTCAGGAAAAAAAACATCATTCTTGAAAGCCAGCTTGTCATCCTTTGAATCGCATCTCTTGTCGGTCCAATAACCCGCTCAATATAAATATAAAAAGGGGCTACGAATCTAGCAACGGCTGTATTTTTAGCGTAAGCAAACGACTTTGGAATAATTTCACCAAAAAAGAGAATCAAAACCAAAGGTACGCCCACATTTAACCAATAGCTAGCTAAATTGCCAAAAAGACTAGCAACAACGTTTTGAACTAAAATGTTCATCAAAATGTTGAGCATCAATATCGTGACAAGCAGTTTTCTAGGCTCTGCAAGAAGCTTTGCAATTTGCTGACTGCGCACATCGCTACTGCTGCGATAGGCTCTCAACCGCATCAACGAAAGGGAAAACATTCCGGTTTCAGAGGCTGATAAAAACCCTGATCCAAAAATCAGAACCACCAGCAATCCAATCAGTACATAATTCATCATTTTGTGAAGTGGACCTTGCGCTGCCCATCTGGAACCATACCGAGCTCTTTCATCAAAACCATTTCGACCCAGGCTGGGTCTCCTTGAGAGGCAATTTGAAGCTTAAGATTTTCTTGCCTTGCTAAAGCATCCTTTTTCTCTTCTTCAAGAACCTCAATCCTTTGGCTCATATGAGCAATGAGCATTTTTTTCTTCTTAATAGATTGAAGATAAAACACATAAGTAATCATGAGGAGGGCGATAACCCACCACATGTGAGAGAGAGCAGATTTTAAGCAAAAACGTGTTATCATACCTTTTTCATACACTTTTTCCCATAAATACACAAGGCACGCAAGCTGACGGATGAATAACCTTAGGTTTCCCACGTAAAATGAAGGGAACATCCAAGTACAAAAACGCTATCGCTAAGTCGGGCTATTATGTCTTCTGTTTTACGTAAATATGGGTTTTGTGGGCTCTTATATTTTGGATGCAGTTTGAACCTGAAATTGCGCGTAGCGCAATGAGGGCTAATCTTTTTTCAAAAGATTAGCTCGAAACGATCCTAGACATACCTTTAGGTAGGCGGGATCATTTCGAGTTTAAAATGCGCCAAAAGATTTAGCCCACCCACCCTCTTATAGGCGGGGGAGGACAACCTCTTGTAGTTGTTTCATGTATTTGCCGGCGCGTTTCGAATAAGAGGTTTCGCAAACTTCATCTCCCTTCATGAAGAGCACTTGGGCAAGACCTTCATTAGCATAGATGACAGCAGGAAGGGGCGTTGTATTGCTAATTTCCAGTGTGACATAGCCCTCCCAGCCTGGCTCAAATGGGGTTACGTTGACAATGATGCCGCAGCGAGCGTAGGTTGACTTACCGATGCAAAGGGTGAGCACATCTTCGGGGATGCGAAAGTATTCCACTGACACTGCAAGGGCAAACGATCGGGGTGGAATCACGCAGCGATCTGTCTCAATATCGACAAACGCATCCGAGCTAAAATCCTTGGGGTCGACAAGTGAATTATAAACATCTGTAAAAACTTTAAACTTATTTCCAACGCGCAGATCATACCCGTAGCTTGAAAGGCCATAGCTGATTACTTTTTGCTCGCCCGATTTACGGACTAAATGATCACAAAAAGGCTCGATCATCCCCTTTTCCATTGCCATCTTTCGAATCCACTTATCTGCCTGCAATCCCATAACGCATCTCCTTATTTTCACTCCATCATAATGATGTTGCATTCAAGATGCAAGATCCCTTATTGTTTGGGTATGCAAAAACCCTATGTCGAATCGAGTTGGACAAAGAAAGATCCGCAGCTCGATCGCAGGCTGCGCCCCCATGAATTGAGCGAGTTTATCGGTCAGCAGGCGCTTCGCGATCGCTTGGATGTTTTTATCGGCGCTGCAAAAATGCGCGGCGATGTGCTCGGTCATTGCCTGTTTTCTGGTCCACCAGGACTTGGTAAAACGACACTTGCAGGAATCATCGCTGAGGCCATGGGAACAAATCTAGTTGTGACATCTGGACCTGCAATCGATAAAGCTGGCGACCTAGCGGGCATTTTAACGAATCTCAATGAGGGTGATGTTTTATTCATTGATGAAATCCACAGACTTAACCGCAGTATCGAAGAGTACCTTTACCCAGCAATGGAAGACTTTAATCTTGATTTAATGCTCGATTCCGGGCCCAGTGCTCGCAGCGTGCAGGTCAAACTTAAAACATTTACGCTTGTAGGCGCAACAACAAGACTTGGGCTTCTCTCCTCCCCGCTGCGCTCTCGCTTCGGATTGACATGCCGCCTTGATTACTACCCTGCAGAGGATTTGTTAAAAATTGTAAACCGATCTGGAAAAGTGCTGGAGATTGAACTCGATGATGATGCCGCAATGGAAATTGCCATGCGCTCCCGTGGAACGCCGCGTATCGCTAACAATTTGCTCAAATGGGTGCGCGATTTTTCGCAAATGCGCTTTGAAGGAGCTATGAATCGCACGATTGCATCCCAAGCATTGGACATGCTTGCTATCGATCATCGTGGACTTGATGAGCTTGATAAAAAAATTCTCGATGTGATTATCGACCATTATGATGGTGGGCCTGTTGGCCTAGCAACGCTTGCCGCATCTTTGGGCGAAGAAGCTCATACTTTATCTGATGTTTACGAGCCCTACCTGATCATGCAAGGATTTTTAAAGCGCACTCAAAGGGGGCGTGAGACAACCCCCCTTGCTTATCAACATTTAAACAAACAGCCAGGAGCCAATCCATGAAACGCCTTTTTATTTCACTTATCTTGATTTCATCAGCTTTTGCAAGCTGGTTTTCCAGCCCAGAGCCGCAAGGCACGCTCAAGCCTGCTACAATCAAGATCCTTTTAAAAAAGCACTGTGATGGCGCGCTCATCGAAGCCAAGGGCTCCTATGAAGTGATCAATCCCCAAGACAATAAACATTTGAGCTCTGGCTGGAAAGGTAAACGGTTTTTTCTCTACCCTCACGCAAAAGGCATTAAATGGGGAGAAGACTTCCCTGGCATTTATCAATTGCGCATTATTCCTAAGAGCCCTGAAACTACGTTTTTGGTCGATGGTATTCAATACCGTGGATGCCTGGAGATCTACCACATCGACGGAGCGATTCAGGTCATTAACGAGATTGATGTTGAAAATTACTTAAAGTCAACTTTGACTGCACAATTTGCCGAACAAAACTTACGCCCGGAAGTGATGGATGCCCTTTCTATTGCTGCTAGAACCAACGCTTACCACACAATCATGCGCTCTATTAATGCCTTTTGGCATGTCGATGCTGCTAGCTGTAACTACAATGGTTATGGCATTACTTTGCAAAACCTCAATATTGATCGCTCAGTGGATGCTACACGCTACTTAGTAATGTCTTATGAAGGGCGTCCATTCCCAGCGACTTGGACAAAAAACTGTGCTGGGAAAACGGGATCTTTCCGCGATATTTTTCGCAAAAATATTGCCTGCCCAAAAGGGGTAAAAACTCCTTATGCTGCCAAGGTGCGCGATGAACACACTTGGGCATATAAGTTCCCTAAAGAAAAACTCGCTCATATTGCAAAGACCAACCGAGTTACTGACATCGATCTATTCGTAGATGAAACCTCTGGAAAAACTTACGCTCTTCGCATTAAAGATGGCTCCCACGAATCCAACATAGACTTCTTTGCCTTTCAAGAAGCCCTCGGTACAAACAACATTAAAAGCAACGATTTCACAGTCAAAATTGAAGGCAATGATGTCACCATCCAAGGCTTTGGAGAAGGGGTTGGAAGCGGGCTGTGTATTTTCTCAGCAGCTCAAATGGCAGAAAAAGGTGATATGGCGCCTGAAATCTTGGCCTCTTTTTTCCCTTTTACCCATCTGCAGCAACAGCAAGTCATCCCTACGCGCAATTCAATCTATGAAGAACATCATGTCATTGAGGATGAGACAGATAACTCGGATTAATCTCCTTGACTTTTAATAGGTTATGTGATAGCATGATGCACCTATGAAGACTCATCAAACATCGCCGTGGCATATACGCACAGCCAACTGGTATGCAGACACTACCAAGTCCTTAGAAGATATTTCTAAGTCAGGGATTTATACCATTATTTGGTCGGGTGCTAAGACAGCTGTCTGGACCAGCGCAATAACCGCCGCTCTTTTCAAATATAGCTCTCTTCCTCCTATATTTAATCGTAATTTTTTGAGTGTTAATGGTTTAAAGCATCAATGGACCATTATTGGTACTGGATGGCGCCTAAAAGACGCCGCCCTTGCAGGCGCGCACCTGGGAGTAGCCGCAGCTTTAGATACCTTGATTTTGCATAGCCTTTTCACTATTAATAATAAATTTTTTAATTCAGAGAAAAAACAGCCCCCTGTATGGCTCCATCTTGCTTCTCGCATCACAGCCGTCGGCGTTACAGCTCTGGCAATCGGGCCTAACCCCATCTTTTTAGCCAACGCAGCTTACGACATATCCCATCTATGTTGCGATTACCTTGTCAGCCCGGGTAATTTCTCTGAGCGTAGAGTGGTTAAACTATTTTCTGCTTCATACCCCATATTGCTCGATGCGCCCTATTATATTTTCCCCGCCGCATTTGCAGCCATCTCTTACCTAGGATTTGAGTCATGGATCTATAGCAAACTTAGTCAGCTGAAAGAGACAGATAATGGGGATCTTCCAGATGCTCTAAAAGTTGATGATGCGGCATACTCTAACTTGTTTGAGATTGATGAGGATAAAATTCCTCCACACATAAAATCACCTGATTTCCTTAACTTCCCTATTAATATCAAAGCCCTTCGATATCAATCTGAACTTTTGCAATACTTTTTAGATTTGCATCAACTCAAAGTTGAGGGAAAAACAGGCCTATTCAACAGATTTGCGAATCGCTGGCTAAAAAGCAAAAATGAATCCGAACGCTTTCTTGCAGAAACCCTGCTCAATCCTCACTTTTCTGAAGAAGCTTATGAGTCTATCTTTAAGGAGCTAAACGAATATAGAGCTGTCATTGAGCTTTTCGACTTCAAGGAACAATGCGATAAAATTATCTCAATCAATCGGTCCATTCAAGCCCTAACCTCTAATGAAGAGATGCCAAGGTTTGATGCGAAAACTAGCGAAAGCAAAGTCACCGAGTTTTTATCATTATTAGACTATTCCGATTTAAATAGCCTTAAAACAAGCAGCCAAAATTTATCAAAGGACATTAAAGAATTTACCGCAAATTTTAACCTAAATAATCTTGAGCAGCACCAAGCAAACATTAAACACTTGACACTTCTTGAGATTTTTCAAAAACGCCGCGAAGAGACAACTCTTCAATGTAAACAAGTCTGGGACAAAATCATAGCAATTGACAACGCAATTAATGAAAGCTCGTCTATAGACGTTGTAGGTCAGTTTCTCGTTACCACGAATATGACCGCTGAGGAGCAAAAGCAGCAATTAGAAACAGGAAAATCGCTGCTGCCTCATCCATGGGTGCAGGCATATTTATCATCTTTAGATCTGTCATCGATCGATCGCTTGAAAGCAAGCAGTCAAGAAGGCTCAAAGTGGGCTAAGAAATTTAGTGAGAGGTTCAACTTTGAAAATAAAGAGGCTGCAATACCCACGATAAGAGATCGCATTGCTTACGATAAGGTTGCCAATATTCAAAATGGCCTTCAGCCGGCCAAGTCACATGAAAAAACACTAGTATCGATCTGTTTTTCTATCTCGGGAATATTTAGCGCTGTTTTTCCAAAACGCATCGAGTCTTTTGCATTGAGAACCATTGCTATGCATTTATCGCCTCAGATACTCTCTTTTTTGTATCCAACAAGCCCAGCTCCGCAACGCGTATTAGACTGCTACAATCTTAAGAAAAATTGGACAGATGTATTAAGCCTTAATCAGAAAATTCAAGATGGTTCGGTGACTGACATCACCGATGAGAAAAAATCTTCTAATCCTTTCATGAATGCTTTTGCCAACGCTGTGGATACTGAAGATCTAAAAAGAAGCAGCAAAGAACTAGCTGATGCTATTGATGCTAATTTAAAGGCATCTGCTCCAAAGACTGAATCGGATCTAGCAGCCTACAATGCGCTTTTAAATAACCCTTCCCAAATGCTAACCTATCTGGTATAGGATAGGTCATGAGACAGCTTGCTTCTAATCGACGCGCCCGCTCCATTTCCTTTGCCCTGTTTTTGGTTGGGCTTGCCATTTGCTCGTTCACTCAGAGCTGGTGGCCAGCAATCATGCTGGTTGTCGGATTGCCTTTAGCTCTAAGGCAAGTTCTTGCGGGGCGTGCCCAAGATGCGATTCCTACACTAGTGATCTTTGGAGGTGTTTTTGTCACCTATCAGTATGATATCGACTGGCAATTGCTTTTGCCTATTTTATTTGTAACGGCTGCTTTGCTGGTGGTTTACCGCGAATTTTGGACATCGCGCTACCCTACTGTTTCTGAAGAAGATGAAGACATCAACGTCGAAATCGAAGAAGATCAAGAAAAGTAACTGATTCCCATGGCTTTTTTTGCCTCGGCTAGAGTTTGAGCCGCATACATCTTTGCCTTTTCTGTACCCACTGAAAGAATCTCTAAGGCATCTGCTTTGGTGTATTCTGCGCGTCTTTTGCGGATGGGGGTGAGGAAGGCTTCCATGACCTCAATGAGGTATTTTTTGCAGGTCATATCACCTAAACCACCTTTTTGGTAATGCTCTTTGAGCTCTTCAATTTTGGCGCGATCGGTGCCAAAGACATCGAGGTATGCAAAGACCATGTTGCCTTCGATTTTACCAGGATCTTCTAAGCGAATATGGTCAGGATCGGTGTACATTTTTTTGATTTTTTTTGCCACGGTATCGCTGTCATCAGAGAGAAAAATAGCATTGCCTAATGTTTTGCTCATTTTAGCTGTACCATCAATGCCAGGGAGGCGCCCCATTTTGGGAATGTGGGCCTGACAGCGCTTTAAAACTGCGCAGTTATAGGTTGCATTGAATTTATCGACGATCTCGTTGGTCTGCTCGATCATCGGGCGTTGATCTTCGCCTACTGGAACAAGATCTGCTTTAAAAGCTGTAATATCAGCTGCTTGAAAGATCGGATAGGTCATAAAACCTGCGGGTACGCCTTCGCCGAATCCTTTTTGGACAATCTCTTGCTTAACGGTTGGATTGTGCTTAAGGCGATTCCACGTAACGAGGTTTAAAAAGTAGGCGCTGAGCTCAAAGAGCTGCGGAATTTCTGATTGGATAAAACAGGTTGAAATATCAGGATCGATTCCAATGCTTAGGTAATCGAGCATCACTTCTGTGACAAATTGCTTGATTTTCTCAGGTTCTTTAGCGTGATCTGTTAGGGCTTGCGCATCGGCAATCATGATGAATTGCTGATACTCATTTTGTAGCTCTACGCGTGCTTTGAGCGAGCCGATATAATGGCCTAAATGTAGAGGACCGGTTGGCCGATCCCCTGTTAGAATGACTTTTTTCATATAGAATGAGTTTAACTCATTTATCTGATTGGTGCAAGAGACCCTGCTCGCTTAGATAGTTTTCAACATCTGCGCTAGCAAAGCCAGCCTGATGAACAGCTAGCATCGCATCGGGGCTTGCATTTCCAATTTGAATTTGCCGCTCTAAGAAACCGCTTTCCCCTAGTGGTTGAAGAATAGATGGGCCAGCAAGCCCTAGATCTGAAAATCTTTCGAATAGCAGTTCCCAAACCACGCATGAGGCAAATTTTTGCACGCCCCCTGTACGCGCTATGTTTTCTGGTCGCGGGGTTAGGTCAACTTCATGTCTTGGCTGAACAAACATCACCATCGAAAAACGCTCTAAACCTTCTTCCGGGGAAATTACGCGATGAATGCTGCTCCGAAATTCTCCATTCGACAGATGTCTTAACATGTCGCCTCCGTTGACGATGAAAGCGTTTTCTGGCACGTGAACGGTGATCCATTGACCATCTTTCCCTTTGACCTGCAGTCCGCTTGCTGTGGCCCTCGGCAAAATTGTAAAGAGATTAATGTCTGTATGAGCCGCAGCCCAAATTTGATTTTCTGGAGGATTTGCTGGATAATGAACCGCACGAAGTACGATGTTTCCTTTGCTTAGCATTTCGGATAAAAACGACTTATCCTGCCCCATAGCAAGAGAAATGGCTTCTTGTAAACCCTTAGATGCTTTTTCTAGTGATTGAAAAAGCTTCAAGCTTTTCCCTTTGAATTGCCCATCTTCTGGCCAAACGTTTTTTGGGTAGCCAAGCTTTTTGAGATCATCATCACTCAGCTCTCGTCCAATGTGGTAGAACTCTTTGAAGTCTTTGAGGGTCTGACCCTTTGCCGATTCGCTTTCAACATAGCCTCTTTGCCCTTCGGCGTTCGGATCGAGGCATTTGCGCTTTTCTTCTTGAGGTAGTCTAAAAAAGTGCTCTACTTCCATGTAGGCTTCATCGAGCACGTTCATATCTATTTCTGGGTTTACAACTGCAAAAAAACCAACCTCTCTTAAAGCTTCGCCTATCTGCTGAACAAATGCTTCTTGTTTATGAGGGTTATAAAAATCCTGCATATCGACAACTGGAATGGTTGCATCAAATGTTGCAAAGCCATTCACCGCAGTAAAAAGACCAATCAAGGCCAAAGAAAAAACGCGCATAAATACTCCTTTGGATGCGAGTTCACAAAAGGGCCCACAATATTGGTGGACAAGATATTTGTCAAAAAGTATCTATTAGGCATGAGGAAATTTCCAAAAATTGCAAGCAGTCGCGTTCTTTACAAGGGATATATCTCGTTGCGTGAAGATGAAATCATCAATCGAGATGGCAAGCATTCGGCCTTTAATGTTGTGCAAACGCCTGGGGATGCTGTCACAGTTCTAGCGATTTTAGGAGATGGCAATTTCGTGATCTGCGCAGAATATCGCCATGGGATTGGAGACTGGGTCTACACGCTTCCTGGAGGAAATGTTGACCCAGGGGAGAATCCTCTAGAAGCTGGGAAGCGAGAGCTTTTAGAAGAAACGGGCTATCGCGCAAAGAATTTTAAGGAGCTTGCCATCCATTACCCCTGCCCTGCTATCCTCAATCAAAAGGTCCATGTCCTAACCGCTACTGGAGCCGAACTTGCTGGATTCCCATCGCTTGAGCCTGCTGAGTGGATTGAAACTCACACAATGAGCGAAAATGAAGTTTATGCCCTGATTGCCGATGGGGCCATGGTCGACAGCGTGCTCATCGCTGGTCTTTTTCACTATCGTTTGACATTGCTGTAAAAAGAGCTATAATGCTTATTCTATGGCTTATGAACCTAAAGATGTAGAAGAAAAATGGTCCCGATTTTGGGAAGGAGAAGGCTTTTTTAAAGCTGATCCTAAATCGAGTAAACCAAAATTTTCAATTGTCATGCCTCCTCCCAATGTGACAGGATCGCTGCACATGGGACATGCCCTGGTGAGCACACTTCAAGACATTATCGTGCGGTGGAAGCGGATGAGCGGCTTTGAAACGCTGTGGGTCCCAGGCACCGATCACGCCGGCATTGCTACGCAAACGGTTGTTGAGCGTCACCTGATCAAAACGGAAGGGAAAAGGCGCATCGATTATGACCGCGATGATTTTGTTAAAAAAATTTGGGATTGGAAGGAAGAGCATCAAGACCATATCTTAGGTCAATTGAAACGGGTTGGCTGCTCTTGTGACTGGTCTAGACTGCGATTTACTCTTGATGATGGCGCATCCAAAGCTGTAAAAACTGTTTTTGAGCAGCTGCAAGCTCAAGGATTGATCTATCGCGGTGATTATTTAGTGAATTGGGACCCTGCTACGCAAACAGCTCTTGCTGATGACGAAGTGGAATATGAGGATGAAAATTCGTTTTTATGGCATATCCGCTACCCCGTTGAAGGTACTGATGAGTCTTTGGTGATTGCCACGACACGTCCAGAGACGTTGCTTGGCGACACAGCTGTCGCTGTAGCCCCAAATGATCCTCGCTACAGCCACCTTGTTGGTAAGATGGTCCGCCTGCCATTGACAGACCGCTTTATTCCTATCATCGAAGATCACCACGTCGATGCAAATTTTGGCACAGGCGCTCTTAAAATCACTCCTGCCCACGATCCTAACGACTACGAAATTGGCTTGCGCCATCATTTACCCATGATCAACATTATGACTCCAGATGGGAAGATTGCAGAAGGCAAATACAAGGGCTTGAGCATGGGCGATGCTCGCCTATCTGTGGAGAAAGACTTGGGCGATCTCTTGGTTAAAAAAGAGCCGCATGCGCATCGCGTGGGCATCTCTTACCGCAGCAAGGCAAAGATTGAGCCTTTTCTTTCTAAGCAGTGGTTCTTTAAACTCTCAGCATTTAAAGACCAGCTGATGAATGCGGTCAAAAAAGGACATGTGACGCTCACTCCTAAGAGTTGGGAGCAAACCTATTTCCATTGGATTGAAAATTTGCGCGACTGGTGCATCTCTCGCCAGCTTTGGTGGGGCCATCGCATCCCTGCCCTTGTTGATGGTGAGCCTGATCCCGATGTGCTCGATACCTGGTTCTCATCCGCTCTTTGGCCTTTTTCAACACTTGGATGGCCTGATAATACTCCTGAAATGGAAGCGTTTTACCCAAATAGCCTCTTGGTAACCGGTCACGATATTTTGTTTTTCTGGGTTGCGCGCATGATCCTCATGGGTGAAGTGGTCACAGGGAAGCTCCCATTTCCCCAGGTTTTTTTGCACGGTCTTATTTACGGAAAGTCTTACTGGAGAGAAACTGAAAATGGTGTCAGTTATGTCTCAAAAGAAGAACGCCAAAGATATGACCTTGGTGAAAAGTTGCCAAAAGATGTCCACAGTAAGTGGGAGAAAATGTCTAAATCTAAGGGCAATGTCATCGATCCCATCGAAATGATTGATCTTTATGGAACAGATGCGATGCGCTTTGCGCTTTGTGCTTCGACAACGGGCCTTCCGCAAATTGATTTGGATGTGCGCCGTTTCGAGGAGTTTAAGAATTTTATCAATAAGATTTACAATGGCTCCCGATTTGTTTTTATGCATTTGGGACAAACACTCCGGCTTGAGGGCGATTTACAACTGGAAGATCGCTGGATTCTCTCTCGCCTAAACCGCGCAATACGCGAGGCCAACTCTCATTTAGAAACTTTTGCATTTGATAAGCTTGCAATGAGCCTTTACGACTTTTTCTGGAATGAGTTTTGCGCTTACTATGTCGAGATCTGCAAGCCTGCTTTATTTGCAAAGCAGGGCCACGAAAATAAGCAAACCTTGCTCGCTGTAGTGCTAACGCATGCGCTCGCAATGATGCATCCAATTGCTCCCTTCATCACTGAAGAGCTTTTTTCGGAAATGAAGCTGAATTCTTCTGGAGACAACCCCTACGTGATCGCAACGCAAAAGATCTTAGATGCAAAAGCGTTGATCATCGCTCCTTACCCGCAAGTGATCCATGATGAAGATAGCGAAGCTGAAAAGCAATTTGAACATGTGCGTGAGATTATTTACTCAATCCGCAACATCCGCGCTGAAATGCAGCTGCCACCTAGCATGGCCACCGATATTTACTTTAGCGAAGACATGAAGCCGTATGAGCCAATCATCCGCGCACTTGTTAAATGCAATCAAATGCATCACGCCTGCCAAGGTGAAGGGTCAAAAGCAAAAGTGGGAACGTTAACGATTGCGATTCCCCTTCCAGAGGAGATGCGGGAAAAAGAAAAAGTACGCATTGAAAAAGAAATCACAAAAATCAAAGGGCAAATTGATGGCTTGGAGAAAAAGCTTGCCAATCCAAGTTTTCTAGAGCGCGCTCCAAAAGAGCTCGTTGACCAGACGCAAACCATGCTTGCTGAAGCCCAAACAAAACTAAAGGCCTACCTTGGCAGCTCTTGCTGAATGCGTGATCTGTATGGAGGAGCTCCCTACAACTCCAGGCTACACTCTGCCTTGTGGCCATGAAACAACAATGCACAAGATATGCCTTCTAAGGTGGTATCTCTCAGGATCGGGCAATTACAATACCTGCCCTTCTTGTCGAGCACCACTTAATATTAGGGTCACCTACCCACTACTGGCACGCATGGCGCACAGCATAATTGTCACCGTTGTGGGGGGTATTATTTTTATTTACATCTTAAACTCTAGATCAGATCAATATGCGACGAAAACCCAGGGCCATAATGTGCTATTTTCTCTAGCCTATACTGCGACGCATCTAGCAGCCCTTGTTTTGCGTATACAGCAAGACCTAACAAGGGAAAGTGTCTTATTACTTGGTCTTGTGTTCCTTCTCGATGAAATCACTTACAAGTTTGTCTCGCACCCCGCAGTTGACGCTTCGACGATAGGACTTAAAGATGCTATTTTCCGAGGGCTTGTAGACAAGATTGTGATCCACTGTTGCCTAGCTCCCACTTCTGTCAAGTTAAGCAGATACCTGATTGACTCCATATACGTCTTTGGATTGAAGCATGGGTACATTCGGATTGAGTCTGAAGCTTCAAACGCGTAATTTCTTAGAAAGGCAGATGAGGCCGATGAGATTAGGAATGGCCATGAGGCCATTGGCAAGATATGCAAAATCCCAAATGAGCTGCAGATTCGCTGTTGCTGCCATGATGATAAATAACGTAAAGCAGATGCGAAAGGGCATGATCGATTTGATGCCAAATAAGTAGTCCAGTGCGCGCTCTGCAAAGTAGGCCCAAGCTAGAATGGTGGAATATCCAAATGGAATGATGGCAAAGGTCAGCAGAATTTTTCCAAAGGGTAGTGCCTGGCTGAAGGCGGCTAGTGCGATATCGGCCCCTGAAAGGCCTTGGTCTAGCACTCCTGTCACGCCTAAAACTAGCCCCATAAGCGTGCAGATGAAAAGCGTTGTGATTGAGACGGTACTCATTTGAATCAGCGATTGCTTTTTGGGGTCTTTTGCCTGAGCAGCGCTCGCAGCAATACCGGCCACGCCAAGGCCTGCTTCGGATGAAAAAATGCCTTGTGCTGCGCCCATCATGATGGCAAGCATGATCGCTTTGGCTGTAAAGGCTTGTTCAATAACAGTGAGGAGCACGTGAGGAAGCGCTTTAATGTTAAGGGCGATGATGGCAAGTGCTGAACCAGCAAAAAATAGGCCCATGATCGGCACAAGATAGGCTGTGATCCGTCCAATGCTTTTAATACCTCGCAGTATGGAAAGTCCAACTAAAATGGAAAGCAGGATTCCTGTAACAAGGGGCGGGATCGAAAAGGTGCTTTGTAGTGATTGCGCCATAGACTGCACTTGCACTGAATTGCCAATGCCCAAACTGCTCAAGGCTGTGAAAGCTGCAAACAAAATGGCTAACCATTTGGCTTTTAATCCTTTTTCAAGGTAGAGCATCGGACCGCCACACATCTCATGATTGAGGTCTTGGCTGCGAAACTTTATAGCAAGAAACGATTCTGCATACTTAAGGGGCATGGCAAGTAATGCTGTGAGCCACATCCAAAAAAGAGCACCAAGCCCTCCAGAACTTAAGGCAACGGCCATTCCTGTAATGCTTCCAATTCCTATGGAAGCAGCAAGAGATGTACTGAAAGCTTCAAATTGCGAGACATCACCTGCAGCTTTATCGTGATGGGGTGTAAAGGCTAATCGGTGGCATCTGAAAAAATGGGTAAACTGGATCCCTTTTGTTCTGATTGTGAGCAATAGGCCCGCTGCACAAAGCATGATAAGTAGGGGCCCTCCCCAGATCCATTGACTTAGCTGCGCTATCATTTTGAAAAACTCTTTAGCTCCCGCACAGCCACTCCGCTCAAACAAATCAGACCAATGAGATTTGGAATTGCCATTAAGCCGTTGCAGATGTCGGCAAGTCCCCAGACTGCTTGAAGGCTCAACACTGCACCTGGAATAATCAGCAAGGTGTAAAGCGCACGGTAGATTTTAACGCTGCGCAAACCAAGAAGATATTCGGTGCATTTTTCGCCATAGTAGGCCCAGCCCAGCATGGTTGAATAAGCAAAAGGGATGAGCGCAATGGTCACTATTAGAGCTCCGCCAGGTAAAGCCGCATTGAATGCGGCTAAGGCCAGTTCAGAGCCGCCTGTTGTCGTGCCAAGCACTCCCGTCAAAGCAATGGTGAGCCCCGTGATGGTACAAACAAGCCCTGTTGTAATGAAAACTCCAATCATGGCAATGAGGGCTTGGTGTGATGGCGTTTTTGTTTTGGCAGCTGCAGCGGCTATGGATGAGATGCCAAGCCCTGCCTCTGAAGAAAAAACGCCACGGACTACCCCCATCTGAAGGGCTAGCATGATTGTTGATCCCGCAAAGCCTCCAATAGCTGCCTGCCCCGAAAATGCGCTATGAAAAATACTGCTAAATGCCCCAGGGAGGCGATCCCAGAATAATACGATAATAACAAGGCCCGCTGCGATATAAAAAATTCCCATGATAGGAACGAGAACACTGGCGACTTTACCAATGCTTTTAATGCCACCAAATAGGGCTAGCCCAACAAGAAGCATGAGCAAGGATCCTGTTAGGAGGGGTGGCCAGCCCGCAAGTGAGCTGATCGCATCGGCAACTGAGTTTGCCTGAACCATATTTCCAGTGCCTATTGCTGTTACCATCGCTAAAGAAGCAAAGGCAATGGCCAAAAATCTATTTTTGAGGGCTTTTTCTAGGTAAAACATGGGACCTCCGCACATTTCGCCTTTAGCGTCTTGGGTGCGGTATTTAATGGCTAAAACACATTCTGTGTATTTGGTTGCCATCCCGAAAAGGGCTGCCCCCCACATCCAGACAAGCGCGCCCAATCCACCAATAGATATGGCCGTGGCAACGCCTGTGATACTCCCTATGCCAATTGACCCCGATAGGGCTGTCATCAAAGCCTGGAAATTGGAAATATCCCCTTTTGAGGTGCGGTCGTGTCTCACAAAAGCAAGCTTATGAGCCAACCCAAAATAACGGATTTGGACAAATTTAAGCTTTAAGGTCAGAAAAACACCTGTTGCAATCAGAAAAAAAAGAAGGGGTGCACCCCATATCCACTGTGAGATGAGCTCTATCAAAGTAACCTTTTGGATCTATATATCCCCTCATTATAGAGATTCTTCGGATTTTCTTCTTCAGAAATGTAACCAAGAAATTCATTTGGGTATAATCCAAAAACATGCTATACCAAAGTGAACTCAAAAATCGATTTTGGGAAACACAAACTAACAATGAAGAAACTCCCGTCCCCTTATGAGCTCCATGACCGCCTGCCAATGACTCTTCGTCAAAGGGAGTTTGTTACACAAGCCCAAAACAAAGTTTTTGATATTATTCACAACCGTTCAGATAAGCTATTGATCATTGCAGGTCCTTGTTCCATTCATGACTTTGCCTCGGCAATGGCCTATGCAACCCACCTCAAAGAGCTCTCGGTCCGTGTCGCCGATACGTGTATGATTCTGATGCGTGCTTATGTGGAAAAACCTCGAACGCGAACTGGCTGGACAGGGCTTGTCAATGACCCCGAAATTGACGGCTCTTTTGATATCGAAGCTGGTCTTGAGCATGCTCGCCGACTTTTTTTAGCTCTTGCCGATATCGAAATGCCCATTGCTACTGAGCTTTTACACCCTTTAACCTATCCTTACCTATCGGATACGATCACGTGGGGCTGTATCGGAGCTAGGACTGTCACCTCTCAACCCCATCGACAGATTGCTTCATACGCACCGTTTCCTATCGGCTTTAAAAACAGTATCGATGGCAATATCGACGTGGCTTTAGATGGCGTGATCTGCGCTCGCAAGCCCCATCGTTTTACTGGTATCAACCATAATGGTCACATCGCTTCCCTTCAATCAAGTGGGAATCCTCACACCCACATCGTCTTGCGAGGATCAAACAACGGCCCTAACTACGATCTGGCAACTCTAAGACATACGCAGGCGCGAATCGACCAACTCGAGCTTGACTGCCGCATTTTGGTTGATTGCTCTCACGGCAACTGTCAAAAGCAAGAAGAGAGGCAAAAAGATGCTTTCTTAACAACGCTTGATCATGTTGTCGATGGATCAGCTGACATAATGGGAATGATGCTTGAGAGTCACTTAGAAAGTGGAAATCAACCTCTTGCCCAAGCTCGCACCAGACCCAATCGCTCAATCACTGATCCCTGCATTGATTGGCATGAAACAGAGAGCCTTATCCTGTGGGCACATGAAACTCGACAGAAGGGTCTAGCATCATCTGAGGTGGGTCAATAAGCTCAACCCAAAGCTGCTGTTGCCAGCTCTTGATCACATCGCCTTCAGCATTTACGATTTCAGCGCGGTAGGTTAAAAACCCACCTGTGTCTTTAAATCGATCACCGAGCAAGTCATAAACGATGAGTCCATGTTCGTTCTCAATCGATTTTTCAAAGAGTTCTTCAGCATAGTTTTTGAATATCATTCTCAGCTTCAGCGTCAACGGATCTGTAAACTCTGTTGATGGCAGGCGCCATTTTATGAGCAGGCGTTGTCCTTTGGGGGGATTTTTTTGCAACGGATCGGGGCTTTGAACAAACGTTGATGCCAAGCTTGTTCGACCCACGCGCTGTCTTTCTACGGTTAGGTAAGACTTGGAGCAGGCTGTCAAAAGCAACAGTGAGATAATACCAATTCGCTTCATATTGCCACCTAATATATACTAAGTGGAATATGCATGAAAGCGTTCTTGTTGCTATTTTTGACAAAAAGCGTCAAAAGCTTCTTTTAACAAAGCGTAGGGATGTCCCTGTTTGGGTCTTTCCTGGAGGTCGCATCGAGCCTGGTGAAACACCTGAGCAGACGGCTATACGCGAATCCCTAGAAGAAACCGGCTATATAGTTGAGATTGTTCGCAAAATTGGCACCTACAGACCCCGCAATCGCCTTTCAAAATACACACATTTTTTTGAAGCGCGCATTATCAGTGGCGTGCCTCAGACTACAGATGAGACGCAAGACCTAGGTTTTTTCTCCACAGATGCATTGCCTTACCCCTTGCCACCTCCCTATGAAATCATGGCAGAGCATGCTCTAAGTCATGAAACCTATGAGATGGAAATTCCTAATTCGTCTTATTGGGTCTTTTTGAAAAGCCTGTTAAAGCGCCCTGACTTGATTGCCCGTTTTCTTCTTATGAAGATTGGGATTCATCTGAATTCATGATTTGATATATCTGTGCAAGATCAAAATTTGATACCTCAGCAACAACCTCTGGCGGCTGCCCATTTTTTAGCAGCCGCTGAATGATGTCGATCATTCCTTCGCGCTTCCCTTCTGCCCGGCCCTCTAATCGCCCTTCCTCGCGACCTTCCTCGCGACCTTCCTCGCGACCTTCCTCACGTCCTTCCTCGCGACCTTCCTTTAAACCTTTTTCTCGTGCGCGCTTTTCAGCATTTTGTATCCAATCTGCAAAAGTGCGGTCATCCATGCCCTTTTTCTCAAATCCTGAATACCATCGCAATTCGTCTTCTGTCCAATGGTGCCTTTCCAAAATGCCGTATGCCTCTGCAATCTGCGGGTGTTGCTTTAATATTTCTTCTACTGAAGCATCATTTGAATGCTTTAAGAAATAGTACCATTTATCTTCAATTGTTTCAATTTCATTTAACTTCTTATTAAATTTAGGCAACTCTACAAAAGTAAAATGAAAGTCTTTTAAATCTTGTTCATAAGACTTCTTATCTAAAAGCACGTGATCGGACTTATAGCGTTCTTTTTTCTTTGGAAACGCTATGTAGTCTGTGATTGCCAGAAAAATGACTTTTGTTAGCTTCCCGTACTTATCGCCAGCGTTACAATGCTCGAGGTATGTTTTTGCAGCATAATACTGAGCCCTTTTTTCAAATCCGGGTTTATTTGCCACTTGCATTTCAATGACATATCGAGCCCCATTTTGGTCTTTGACTAAAACGTCAACAATGCTTTCTTTTCGAGAAGCAATTTTAGCTGGCTGTCTTGGATTTAGGAATTTTAAGTCGATAATGCGCTCTGGGCCTTCTAAATTGAAAACTGCATTTAGAAAATCGATGGGTATATCTTTATGCTGCGCCGATCCGAAAATTTTTTTAAAGGCCAGATCATTTTTTGGATTGAGATACCTACCAAACATATACCCTCCTAACTTGAACCCAAATTATGACGATTTATTTTTTTAAGTCAAGAGTTTCAAATCATCTTTGAGGGGTCGACAGCTTTGTCAAAATCTTCACCGCTCAGGTAACCTAGCGAAAGACATGCTTCTTTTAGTGTTGTCCCTTCTTTGAAGGCTTTTTTGGCAATTTCAGAGGCTTTATCATAACCAATCACTGGATTTAATGCGGTGACAAGCATCAGGGAATTTTGCAAATGGCGCTCGATCACTTCGCGATTAGGCTTAATTCCTCTTAGGCATTTCTGCGTAAAATTCTTTGCGCTATCTGCAAGTAGGTGAATCGACTGCAGCAAGTTGTAAATCATTAAGGGGCGGTAGACATTCAGCTCAAAGTTGCCTTGCGAGCCAGCTATGCTAATGGCTGTATCATTGCCCATAATATGCACACAAACCATCGCAAACGACTCGCATTGGGTGGGGTTTACTTTTCCTGGCATAATAGATGATCCAGGCTCATTGGCTGGGATGAAAATTTCACCTATTCCACTACGTGGACCTGACGCCATCCAGCGAATATCGTTAAGGATTTTTAGAAGCGATCCTGAAAGTAAGCGTATGGCGCCACTAACTTCCACAAGGGCATCGCTTGCTGCTAAGGCCTCAAATTTATTGGGTGCAGACACAAATGAAAGGCCAGTTAACTTGTTGATCTCTTTAACAGCTAGCTCTGCATATTTTGGATGCGTGTTCAACCCAGTTCCAACGGCTGTGCCACCTAAAGCTAATTGACTCAAATGCTCGCACGCATGCTCGATAGCTTTAAGGCCATTTGAAACTTGTGTTGCATAGCCCGAAAATTCTTGGCCAAGAGTCAGGGGCGTAGCGTCCATCAAATGGGTGCGACCAATTTTGATGATTTCTGAAAATTCTTGAGATTTTTTCTCCAGAGCATCGTGCAGCATCTTTAGATTAGGCAGAAGTGCTTTATGAATGAGTGTCATCGCAGCGATATGCATGGCTGTTGGGAATGTGTCGTTTGAGCTCTGGGACTTATTGACATCGTCATTGGGGTGTAAATGCTTAGAAAAATGGGCGATGACTTCATTGACATTCATATTGGTCTGAGTGCCAGATCCTGTTTGCCACACCGACAGAGGAAATTGATTGTCTAAAGTGCCTTCTAAGATGGCTTGACAAGCTTTTGAGATCGCCTCTTTCTTTTCTTCTGAAAGCAAGCCTAACTGATGGTTGGCAATGGCTGATGCTTTTTTAAGGATGGCAAAGGCATGAATCACCTCAATGGGCATCTTCTCAGAGCCAATCGGGAAATTTTGTAAGGAGCGCTGTGTCTGCGCTCCCCACAAGCAATCTGATGGCACTTCGATCTCCCCAAGAGAATCTTTTTCTTTACGCATCTGCTCCATTAATAATTAAAGCCAAAGGAGACCTCTCCCCTGTTTTCCCAAAATTTGGATCCCACTTCAGCATCGTAGTGCATAGCAAAATTCATTTGCCCGCTATGAGATGAAACAACAACTCCAACACCCGGTGCGAAAAGGTTATTGATAGGATGCAACCCATTCACTTCAAATCGACAAGATGAGCCTCGGAAACCTGCTTTGAACTCTGCATCATCTAACTGTTGATCGCGCACCCAGCTTAGCTTTAACTCGGGAACGACAACAGCCTTTTCTAGTGAAAAGCAATGCGCTAAACGAACGCCGACATCTGTGCGAATGAATTGAGAACTATTTGGATCAACATTTAAGTTTAGACTCTGCGCATTTGTTTCTTTAAATGAACCTTGACTTAAGAAGATGTAGTCTGCTCTAGCATAGGGCTCAACACGGAAGGCTCCCAAGTTTGCGTAATAGCCAAGACCTAGCGCTGCTGCGATGTTATAGCCGCCATGATATGAATCGGCTATGCGATCGATAGTGCTAAAATCAATGTGACGCTCAGCATCATAGGTGTTATACGCTCCAATAAAGGACAGATCTGTGAAAAATCCTCCTCCATACCATGTTCCGTACAAAGAGCCGTAGACCGAATTGATGTCTGCGTTTCCTGCATCGCTTGTCCAATCAAGTCCTGTGTAGGTATAGGCTGCGGCAACACCAACGCGTGTGTTGTTTGCAATTGCATAGTCACCACCTGCCACGACACCACCTGTTTCTGTCCTGTAGCCATAGTTGCTTTGCTCTGCGTCTTGATCAGCATACTTTCCAACCGGCGCAACCCAAAAACTTCCCTGATATTGATCGGGCCAACCCTGATTGCACTCGTAAGGGTAGAATTGGTTCATGTGATGTGTTAGCGTATAGCGCACTAAGAGTGTGCTATTTTCTTGCGCTAAGGCCAACGCTCCATATTGCGATGGCTGCATTTGATTCAAAGCATCGCTCAGAGCAGGTAAATCGTTTGATAAATTATTGAGCAAAGCAACGACAGCTGTACCGTCACCAGAAGCTTCCATTCCAAGATACTCAGCACAAGCACCCGCTGCTTGAGCGTTTCTGCCTGTTACGATATTGGAAAACGGCACAACACCTAAAACAAATTGAATGTTCCCTGCGTTATACAATGCTGTACCTGTAAATCTGTTTGGAAGCGTCGTTGTCACATTTGTAAACTGGCCAGTTCTTATTCCAGCAAAAGTTACAACAGTATAAACTTGGCCATCTAGGTAATCTCCATCTTGAGGCAACAGTCTCAAGGTAGACCCCGATGATAGCGTTACGTTGCCAGTGACATCTAATCGAGATGAATCGCCTGTGTCATTGGCCTCAATTTCTAAAACTCCACTTTCACTGTAGTTGCCTACAATGGTCATCGTAGCAATCGAAGCACCTGGGTGAACAACCCCTGTGCTTGTCACTGAAGCGACTTGCCCGGCACCTTTAAGGGTAGCGCCAGAAGCGACTGAAACATCTGAGGCAAGGACTCCAGAGCTTGGCACCAAAAGAATTCCTTTTTGTAAAGCTGTGTCGCCTGTGTAGGTATTCACTCCCGAAAGTGTCAGCATCTTGCTGCCAGTTTTTGTTAGCTGAGCTGTTCCACCTATGCTGCCTGAAAATACCGCATCCGATGTATTGTCTTGGATCACTAATTGATTGGCGCCCATCTCAACGCTTCCAGCACCCTCTAATTTTGTGAGTGTTTGCGTTGTTGTTGCAGCGGACATATCAAATGTCGCTGGAGCTTTGACATTCATAGCTCCTATAATTTTTGAAGAGGCGCCATTTAAGATCACCATTCCTTCATCAATCTCAGTTCCACCGGTATGGGCGTAGTTTGACTCGACAATTAAATCCCCTGCTCCTTTTTTAACAAGACCACCAGTTCCAGTTGTTCCGTTAGTTTGATGCGTTAGCGTATTGGCTTGCGTATCAATGGTGGAGTTGGTAGCTTCCAGTTGCATTGGTCTTGTCGTTGAAAATGAAGAGGCAACAACTAGCATTGGCTGAGTAGATGGTGTCGGGGTAGCTTCTGCCATATCATCGTCAGCACCTTCTGTTGCTGAAGGCAATGGCTTTTCAAAAATGATAGGCTTTGCCGCTGCTCCTAAATTGTTGTCAGCAGCTACAATCAAGCTACCATCTTTAATGGTAGTTGATGTCCCGTAAGTGTTTACACCTGAAAGTGTCAAAGAGCCTGTTCCTCCCTTGATCATCGATCCTGTGGCCCCACTTGCAACGCCGCTATAGGTTGTTGCTTGTGCCTCTGGAACAACAACTTCTAAACTGTTTGCACCTAGGCTTAGGTTGCCCGATCCTGAAAGTTTTCCAATCACTTGGGCTTTTGTTGTAGTTGAAATGTCTAAGTTTGTACCAGCTGCATTGAGGGCTACATCGCCAATGATCTCGGCATTGCTACCACTGAGCTGGACCATACCAGCACTAACCTCTGTTCCACCTGTGTGCAGATAGGGGCTTTCTACAACAACTGTGCCAGCACCCGTCTTTACAAGTTTTCCAGTTCCTGTAGTCCCCAACGTTTCATGGGTCAAAGTGAAAGCTTGTGTATCCAATGTCGAGGCTGTTGAATTGACCTCGATTTGGCGGTTCATCGCAAAAGATGCTCCCATTTGAAAAGTTGGTGTATCGCTTGGTGAGACCCCGATTGCTAAAGGGGCTGGGTCTCCTAAATTGCTATCGCTTGAAGCAATCAGTGTCCCCGCCTGAATTTTTGTTTTTCCTGTATATAAGTTAGTTCCTGTTAAGGTTAAATCTCCAGTTCCTGCCTTGATTAAGGAACCTCCTGTACCATTTGCATCTCCATCGTAACTCACTGAAGCAGCACCTGTATCAACTGTTAAGGAATTGCTCCCAAGCTCTAATCCGCCTGAACCTGACAACGGCCCAATGACCTGTGGCTTAGAATTTGAAACATCAAGCATCGTCGAGGCTGCAAGTGTTACGGCATCTGTAGGTGGAAGCTGAGCATTGTTTCCTTTCAGTGAAAGCGTTCCTTCCATGACCGCTGTTGTCCCTGTATGAGAGTAAGGTGTTTTAATAACAAGAGTTCCTTCTCCCATTTTAACAAGCTGGCCAGCACCCGTTGCGCCGCCTGAGTCATGAGTTAGCGTAGTGCCAGCAACTGTTTCAATCATGCTAGAAGTAGCATTCAGCTCGACTGGGCGACTTAGAGTCAGTGTTGATTGCGATTGGAGCGTTGGTGTGTCAGCTAACCCTGTTCCAAGCATCAACGTTCCGCTCGTTCCAAGATTGTCATTGGAAACAATCCCTAAGGTCCCTTCCTTAATCATGGTATCACCCGTGTAAGTGTTGGTCCCTTTTAAGGTCTGAGAACCTCCGGTTCCCATTTTGGTCAGCGATGCTCCAGTTCCACTGATGATTCCTTCATACTCAAGCCCTGTCGCCGTTCCAGTGTCAAGAGTCAACATATTCGCCCCAAGAGCAATAGGACCTGTTCCTTGAGTCGGGCCTAACTGCTGTGATGAGCTGACAACATAATTAACGCTGCTGTCGATATTTAGGATACCGGTAGTAGCTGGCGCTGGAGGGGTGCCCGATAAATCTAATGAAAAGTTTTTTACGGTCAAAATACCTGTGGATATCGAAAAGGGCTGAAAACCGTTTGCACTAAGCAGCAAGCTTGGCGCCCCAACACCGTCAATGGTTAAGCTTCCAAATGTTGCAATTGCAGGCAAATCAGAAAGGAGCGTGATGGTCGATGATGCTGGTAGAGTAATGTTAATAGAGTCGGATGCCCCGGGAGAACCGTTGACTGCTGTAATGGCTGCGCGCAAAGACCCCACTCCTGAATCTGCAGCACTCGTTACGCTATAAACTGCACTTGAAAGGGGCAGGCATGTACTCAAAACACCCACTGCAACGATCTGAATCAACTTCATAAAATTCTCCGTTTAAATATTCTTTTAAATTTAAATAGAGTATTGAACAAAGAAACACAAGAATTTTCTTGGCCAATCTTTCAAAGAGTGGCCAAGACAAAACTAAATCAGCAGAAGCGCAAAGACGAATGCAAAAAGTGAAAAAGATTCCACAATACCAAGGGCTGCAAAGCATTTACCAAAAACTGCCGGCTGCTTGGCTGATGCTTGAATGCCAGAAGCTGCACACATCCCCTGATAAATCGCAGAAACCATAATCGCCAAGCCAATAGCAACGCCAATTCCAACGCCTGATGCAGCAGAAAGTGTGTTGGCTCGAATGGCATCGCGCATGAGGATCATCAGCACAAAGCCGTAAATAGATTGCGATGAAGGCATGGCTGACATCCCAATAAATTTACCGTGGTTTTCGTCTACACGCGCCATCACTCCATGTGAGGCCATGCCACCAATTCCACACCCTATTGCACTGCCAAGACAACTCAAACCGAGCACAATCGCAGGTCCTATCATTGAAAAGTCCATCGTTTATCTCCTTAATAATTTTAATGGTTTGAAAAATCTGCCGCCTCCATCAAATGAGTAATGGTACCATTCGAGGAAATTCAGACGCAATCCATGAATAATCCCACCGATGGCGCCCATGGTGATATTCAGAGCATGCCCTGCTACAAGAATCAGAATTCCTGCAAATAGTCCTGCATCTCTTGCAATCCCGTTAAAAGTCGCTGCCATCATCATGCCAGCTAGGCCCAAAGCATAAAGACGCAAATAGGAAAGAGTATCAGCAAAAATTTGAATAACATTAGCAATTTCCCCCAGCCCTTTTAAGCGTAGTTGTATGAAAGCGATGATTATGGCAAAGGAAATGCCAACGCTTAAAAGCTGCAAGCCAAAGGCGGTTGCTGTAGCCTTCGATACTAATCCAAGAAAATTAATCATCGACGTTGCATTGAGCATCGAAGGAAGAAAAAGATAAGCTCCGATCATAAAGGCCACCCAACCAAAGTTTGCCCAAGAGCGTAGTCCATAGCGCAAAAGAGATAGGCAGATATGGATGGTCCCAATCAAGAGCGCAAGTTCAAGTAAAATATTATCTGCAAATTCTTCATTAATTGGAAAAAGAAGCTGACCCTCTTTGTTTTCCTTTGCATCATTGATAAATTGTTCTCCTGAACTCGCCTCTGTCAGCAAGGGGTATTTATCAACCCAGAACTTATAGACATCGTCTTTTTGCTCGATGTGATATTCTGCCTTGGCCCGCGTTAAGTAGCCAATCACGGAGTAATGGCTGATGGGATTGTCAGGCCTTAAATGCATGCCAAAATAAGAAGCTGTAAAAACACCCCACGCAACGCATCCTATTGCTATGCTCATAACGAGGTTGAGAAATCGCCTCCCAGAGCCTTTGAGGTTTTTAAATTTATGCCGCAGAAAAAAGGCAAGTGCAAAATAGAGCATGCCATAGCCAGCATCGGCAACGATGATCGAGAAAAATAAAATAAATGCCCAGTAAACCCAAGGACTTGGGTCTTTATCTTCAGCTGAAGGCACATCATAGATTTGCACAAGATCTTCACCGATGCGTGAAAACCCTTTGTTATCTAGATAGGTTGGTACACGCTCATCTTTTTCAATCGGCAAAGGTTCACAGTGGACACTAAAATTTCTCATTAAGTTGTGCGCTGCGGCAAGTTTGATATCAGGCATCCAACATTTGGCCACAAAAAGCATCTCTTCTAGTTCTGATGTGGTTTCGCTTTGTGCAAATGTCAAATTATGAAGATTGAGTTTATCGATAAAAGATGCTTCGATTACCTCCTTGAAGGCCGCTAAAGATTTTAGCTCTGCGTGAAATCGCTTATGCTCTTGCTTTATAACCTTCAAACGCTCTTGTAATACTCCAAGAGGTCTTTCTATGTGCATTTCTATCATGTCAGCAATTTGCATCGTCTCCTTGGCAATACTGACAAAGTAATCGAGGTCAAATTCAGTTCCAATGTAAATGAGCTCATCTGGCAAATCCCCATTTAAGTTGCGCTTGGACTGCTTACGTGTAAAGAATTGTATGTGCCGGTTAACATTAGAATACTTAATCTGGGCTAGATCAAAATCGCCAAAAATATGTACACGCCCAATCTCGGCATTCACGCTGTGTTCCTCGTCCTCAAGAGCTGCAAGCGTATGTTTGAGCTCAACAACGCGCTCGGCAAGTATTTTTGCATCGCCTGACAGCTCTTGCTCACACTCATCTTGATGGCGCAAAATTTTTAGTGCCTGGGCATAAACCTCAAGCTCTTTTGGCATTCTGATATTCTTAGTTTGAGATGCTGGAATAAATTCGATGAACCCAGTTTTTTGAGCTTCCTCAAAAAAGGCATCTCTTTCTGACATCAAACCTATGAAGGCATATTTTTTAACGCAACGTCTCATGCTGCTGCCTCCTTTTTACGCATTTCGATTTTAGTTTTGGCTACTTTGGCTTGTGCCACAGCAGATAGTTGTTGATCACCTAAGAAGACTTTGATTTTCTTAATGTTGACATCTGTGCGCGGAATTAAAACTTTTTCAAACAGATTCACACGAATTGAGACATCTCGCAATTCTTTTTCTAAAGCAGCCTTTTTTTGCTCCACAACACGTATGTGCTCGCGGGTACTTAAAAGGGCACGTAGGTACTTGATGGCACTATCAATCCAAAGAGGTGTATCAAAAAGATGATAGGTTAAGGGCTCGAAGACCACCTCTTCAAAAACAGGAATCTCAACACCTGCGATATTCTCAGCGTGGATTTTAACTTCTACAATTTTTAGCGATGCTTCCAAATCTGATGCATTAGGGTGCGTAAAAAGGCGAGCAAATTTGATAATATCAAGTTCTTGCTCTTTTGCAATAATTTGCAGCTTTTCCAGCTCAATCTGTGCATTGTTAACCTCTGTTTGCAACAACGCTTTTTTAAGCTGAAGGGTTGGTAAATAACGCTCGAGCTGCGACCTTTTGCGCTGTTGATCGCGCAGCTCATTTTTGGTCATTTTGATCTGAGCCATGCTCTACCCTGGCCAATATTGCTTTAAAAGAGACTCTTTAATGCCTATTTCGTGGGAATCAAAACATTGTGCAAGAATTCTCCAACCAAGATCGAGGGCTTCTTCAATCGGAATGTTCACGTCAAGATCCATCATTTGCTTTTCAAATTGATCGGAAAATTTCAGGAGTTTTTCATCCCAACGAGACAAGCGAAAACCCATACTAGCACGCTCACGCGACTTTTTTGATTCGGCATAAAGCCGGATCATCGCATTGGCCAAGTCGCCATGATCTTCTCGCGTTACCTTGCCTATTATTTGTTGCTTGAGGCGAGAAAGCGAGCCAAATGGATCGATAAAGCCATCATGTAAATAAAACTGCCCTTCTGTGATGTAACCAGTATTATCGGGAATAGGGTGAGTGACATCGCCTCCTGGCATTGTTGTCACAGCGATAATTGTGATCGACCCACTCCCATCAATGTCGACTGCTTTTTCATAGCGAGCAGCCAGATCAGAATAAAGGGATCCTGGATAACCACGATTGGAAGGAACTTGGTCCATGGTGATCATGATTTCCTTGAGTGCATCGGCATAAGCTGTCATATCCGTCATGAGCACAAGAACATTTTTATCGCGCACGGCAAACTGCTCAGCAGCAGCCAAAGCCATATCTGGAACCAAGGTGCATTCAACAGCAGGCTCTGTTGCCTTGTGCACAAACATCACAGTCTTGTCCAGCGACCCAGAATTTTCAGCATTATCGATAAAGGCTTGATAATCGTCAAAACGCAAACCCATCCCAGCGATAATCACGACATCGGCATCTGTTTGATTAGCAATACGCATGAGCAGTTGGTTGTAGGGCTCACCTGCTACAGAAAAAATTGGAATTTTCTGAGATTTGACTAAGCAGTTAAACATATCGATCATCGGAATGTTTGTCCGAACCATTTCGTGAGGTATAATGCGTCTGACGGGATTAAAAGAGGGCTGTCCAATGGGCACTTGAGGACCTGTCACTTTCGGGCCGCCATCAATGGCAGCACCTGTGCCGCTAAGGCGCCTTCCCAAAAGAGTCTCACCAAAGGTAACCGAGACATCCCGGTTTAAAAATGTCACATGATCACCCGTTGAGATTCCCCGTGTATCCTCAAAAGCCTGAAGCGTAACGCTGTCGCCATCTAGCGCCAAGACAGAGGCATATGTTGGTGGGCCAAAAGCGCGCTCAATTTGCGCCATTTCACCAAGGGCCACCCCCTTAGCCTTAACTGTAACCAAGCTTCCTCTGATGCTGTTAATGCGATCGTAAATCTTTTTCATGCCCTGCCTCCAGCTGCATCCATCACTTTCTTCTCAATGTCATGCATCACTTTTTTATATTGATCCGTGTTGTATTCAATGTAGTTGCTGTTGTTAAGCTGGTTTTGCAAATCCATATAAAATGATCGAGCCTCATCATGCGAAGTAAAAGTTAAAGGCGCATCAAAAATTTTGCAGATCAGCTCAAAGAGCTTGCGTTGCCGTTTCAATGAACAATAAGCATCCTGTTTATCAAAGGCATTTTGCTGAAGATAGACAAAATCAAACATCTCAGCTTTCAAGTTTGTCTGCAAATCTTCAATGCTGATTCCCTCTTCGCCAACAACTTCCATACGCTTGCCGATCTCATCTCCCTCTCTTAAAATCGCTTCAACCTTGCGCACCTGATCCGACCACCCTTCTCCCAGCTCCGATCCGGCATCATCACGATATTTTGACCAAGAAATAAGGGGGTCCACTGCAGGATAGCGGCGAGCGTCAGAGCGCAGGCGCGATAAGCCATGAAAGGCGCCCACAATAGAGAGGGTTGCCTGCGTTACCGGCTCTTCAAAATTACCACCTGCGGGGGATACAGAACCCCCAATTGTCAATGAACCATGCTTCTCGTTTTTAAGGCGCACAACGCCCGAGCGTTCGTAAAAGGCTGCAATACGCGAAGCTAAATAAGCAGGAAATGCCTCTTCTCCCGGTATTTCCTCTAAACGGCCTGACATCTCGCGCATCGCTTGTGCCCAACGAGATGTTGAATCAGCTAAAAGCAAAACATCGATGCCCATTTGGCGGTAATATTCACCAATTGTCACACCCATGTAGACAGAAGCCTCACGAGCAGCGACCGGCATTGATGAGGTGTTGCAAATAATCACCGTGCGGCTAATGAGTGAATCTCCTGTATGAGGGTCCGTTAAATGGGGAAACGTGCGCAAGACTTCAACAACCTCACCTGCGCGCTCACCGCAAGCAACAATCACGACAATATCAACAGAGCTATATTTCGAAAGATGGTGCTGCATCACCGTCTTACCTGCGCCAAATGGGCCTGGCGAGCAAAACGTTCCACCTTTTACTAAGGGAAACATCGTATCAATGGTGCGCAATCCTGTATCCATCATCTTCTTAGCTTTGACCTTTGTCCCTTTAAAAAGAGGAAGCTTTACAGGCCACTTTTGCACCATGGTGATCTCATGCTCGATTCCTTTATCACTTTTTAGCTTTGCAATCACATTATCAAGAGTGTAGTTACCAGGTTTTGCAATCCAGGAAACGGTGTATGTGCCATACATTTTAAACGGAACCATAATCTGATGGTGAAAACGCCCTTCCATCACAAAGCCAAGAAAATCCCCCCTCTCCACTTGATCACCAATTTGAGCAGTAGGCTGAAAATCCCAGCGCTTTGAGTGATCGAGAGGAGCCACGTAAGTGCCCCGCGTTAAGAAAACACCTGTAGCATCTGCAACTTTTTCTAGCGGGTTTTGTAAGCCATCGATAATTGATGAAATAAGACCTGGGCCGAGTTCGGCTTCAAGCAAATGCGTGGTAAATGTCATCTGCGAGCCACATTTGACACCGCGCGTATCCTCAAAAACTTGAACTTTTGCCTCGCGACCTGCAATTTCAATCACTTCAGCTTTAAGCTTAAGCCCTTGCACTTCTACAAATCCAACCTCTCCCTGGCGCACATCTCCTTCAAAGACAACGTGCAGTAAATTTCCGAAAGCTTTAGATACAGATCCTGTTGTTTGGCTCATGCGGTTTCCTTCTGGTGTATCAACGCATTCAAGCGTTTTTGTCCCTCTTCATCATTTAAAAGATGCCACTCCTCAGCAAGCATGAGGCGAAGCGTGTAAATCATGAGAGCCTCTAAGCTAAAGGGATAATCCTTTGCAAGCTCTCCTATCTTCTTGAATCGATAACGCGCGATCTCGCAGTATTGTTGAAAAGGATCATCAGATAAATTTTTAACAATATCATAGAGCGAGCGCAGCTCAAAAGGAAAATCGGGCTCACTAGCATCCTTGCTCGCAATCAACGCCCTAACTAAAAAATCACTTTGATCCGCATCGGCAAGCTCTTTGCTTAAGTCCCGACCTGTATCCTTTGCACGCACCGCTGCCAAGCAGAGGCGCAAACTTCGCTCAAAAGCAAAATATCGTTTTAAAAACCCTTTCTCTTCAGTGGCCTCCGTGCGAAAGAATGTGAGGTAGATTTTATAAAAATGATCATCGCCTTGATCAAGAATATCAAAAACATAATCAGGGAGAAGCGTGCGATTTAAAAGCGCTTCTTCGATCTCCTTACGTTTGAGCAAACCAAAAGGGTTTAAAGGCTCATCTTTGATAAATTTATGGACATTGTCGATGTCAATTAACCAGCGCAAGCGATTGATATCGTCCATGTCATCCTCTGACAGGTTCTCACGAAAAAGAAGCATCAATGAGCTGAACGAGAGTTCAGGCTCTTGACCTAGTTCAATATCAGGAAGGGACGCTGCTAAAAAGTAATAATGCACTAATTTTTCCCACTAAAAATAAGCTCGCGGAAATCATCGCGAATGTAATCAGCGAGCAAGTTACAAAGTGCCTCATCGGTGATGTCAAGCGTAATGTGCTTATCGATAAGCTTCACCTCAGCTCCACCTTTGATATCACCTAAAATCACACCCTTTGATTTAAGCCTTTCGATAATTGCCTTTCCAAGAGCCTTATTGACCTCTTCGGCAGAAATTACCTTTGGCACAATCGCTTCAAGATTAGCCTCGACACCTTCTTTTTCGATTGCGTTTACAACCGTTTCGATAAGCTTTGCAATCACATCGCTCTTTTGCAGCTCTGTTTCGACCAAGCCTGTCAGCTCACGATTAAAAAACTGCGATTCAATCTTCTGTTTAAGAGCCTCTATAGTCTGGCGAGCGGCAAGCCTTAGCGCGCTTTCAGCCGTTGCACGCTTTTTAACAATCTCCTCTTCAGCATGAGCAATCAACGCCTCTCCCTCTGCTCGCGCCGCATCAACAATTTCCTTAGCCTTACGTTTGCTCTCATTGATCAGAGCCTCGGCCTCGCGTTTTGCCGGATCAAGCGTTTCAGCTTTGAGGGCATCACAAATTTTTTTTACCTTGTCTTGGGGATGTTGCTGATCCATCATGAAAGCTCCTTAACATCTTCTTGAAATTGCCTCATCATAGCGCAAGTCCCTATATCAAGCAAGAGCAAGATCCATTTCACAAAAAACTACATTTTTAAACCTATTTATTTCGAAATAGTTTATTAAAAGAAATAGAAGGTAAAGTTATAGGTTTAGAATGAAAAAGATATATACGATTATAATGTCTATCGCTATCGTGGCAACGCCTCTAAGCGCATTTGATGAAGACTGTTGCGAGCTGCCTTCTCCTATGCCTCCTGCAGAAAATTGCAGTGATTACGAGGAGCAGGCCATTGGAATGTCTATGATGGGGTGGGGACTAGCAATGATAGCTGCCATTGCCATTGTCGCTGGAACTGTCACTCAGTCCACATCGACCTCGTCTTCGTCTTCGAGCTCAAACTAAGGTTAAAGGGCTAACACCAATTGTAGCGCCAAATAACTTATTTTGTTATCTTGAGCAATAAAGGGGAAACCATGTCTAAACTCGATAAACTCGCACAAATGACTACAATAGTAGCAGATACAGGCGAAATTGAAGAGATCAAGCGCTATAAGCCCACCGACGCAACCACTAACCCTTCCCTAATTTATGCAGCATCACAAATGGATGAATATCGACACCTTGTAGACGAAGCTGTCGCCTTTGGCAAAGGTGATATCAGCCAGATTATGGATAAAATCTTCGTCAATTTTGGCTTAGAGATCCTTAAAATCGTTCCTGGCCGCGTATCCACCGAAGTGGATGCTCGTCTCTCTTTTGACGTCAATGGCAGCATCTCCAAAGGTCGCCATCTCATAGACCTTTACGAAAAAGCAGGCATTGCGCGTGAGCGTATTTTGATCAAACTCGCCTCAACCTGGGAAGGCGTGTTAGCCGCTAAAGCCCTTGAAAAAGAAGGGATTCACTGCAACATGACCCTCATGTTTAGCCTACCTCAAGCCATCGCCTGCGCTGAAGCTGGAGCCACCCTTATCTCCCCTTTCGTTGGCCGCATCCTCGACTGGTACAAAAATGCCGAAAAGAAAGACTTTTCTCCGTCTGAAGATCCAGGTGTTGAGTCTGTTAAGACAATTTATAACTATTACAAGCGCTTTGGCCATGACACGCAAATCATGGGCGCTTCATTTCGTAACAGCGGCGAAATCCTAGAGCTCGCAGGCTGCGATTTGCTTACTATTGGCCCTAAATTCCTCAAAGAGCTCGGTGAAGCCGAAGGTGATGTCCCCCGCAAGCTAGATCCGCAAATCGCTAAGAATCAAAAACTTGAAAAGCTAGATATTGACGAAAAGTCCTTTCGCTATCTACTTAATGATGATGCCATGGCAACAGAGAAGCTCGCTGAAGGGATCCGTAAATTCGCAGCTGACATCATCAAGCTCGAGCAGCACCTATCCTCGAAGTAATCTATATCTAGTCATTTTTATTAATTATTTACATTAATTATAAATTATAATATAATATAAACTAATTAATAACTTTTAATATAGAGAGGTAAATAAATGACTGCACAAAATATAACATTGCTAAATTCACAAGCAACTAATAATAAGACGGATAGAAACTATCCTTCAGATAAAACAAGCACATTAGCAAAATCGATTATTGCGGGGCTCGCCCTTTCAGCAATTGTTGGCACAGGTATCCTCGTGCTAGCTGCCACCTCTCCAATCTCAGCGGTTCCATTAGCCGTTTTAGGTGTCGCATATATTGTAGCTACAGTAGCTTTTTTAATCTTCTCTATCTTTGCTGCTTTTATGAGTGGTCAACCTAACACTTCACAAAATGTGGACTTACCTGCTAAAGCTCAAACTGAAGAAAGTATGGCAAATATTAAACCCTCACTAGTCAAAGAGCCTCTTTATTCTTTAGAACCAGTAAGAGACTTGAATTTTTCTCTACCTACCCATGACTACGTAAAAAAAACAGCTTATAATGCACCAGTGAATGACGTTCTTTACAAAACAACATTGTCTACAACACCATCCTTTTCGCTGCCAAAGGGAACAGTTAAGTATATCGAATTGAGTGGAAATGAAAAACAAACCGTTGCGTTCATTCAACAGTTAAACACTATCCTTAAACCAGAAAAGATTCCATCAGCACATAATGGTAATGCTATGGACGCTTGCTACTCACCAATAGCCATTTATAGAGCAGCAAAAATGCAATAGCGCCACTTTTCAGATAAGTAGCGATCTATAGAAAGAAAACTGGTGCTTTTAAAAAGCACCAGTAATTCAACATGGTTTAAGCTGCAGGAACTGCTACTGCTGCTGGCTTGATAGACTCAAAGTCAAAGACAAGCGCGCCATCATCTGCATCGAGTGCAAACTTCTGGATGCGGCTCTTATAATTGTAAAAACCTGTTCCACCAGGGATCGCGGATCCCATGATGAGGTTTGACTTGTAGTCAAGCATGTAGTCTGTCTTACCATCGCAAGCTGCTTCTGTAAGAATACGCGTTGTTTCCATAAAGGCCGCTGCTGAGATGAATGACTCAGTTGATAGCGAGGCCTTCGTGATACCAAGAAGAACAGGGGCCGCTGTTGATGGCCTTCCACCTTCAAGGATTGCTTTACGGTTGATTTCATGGAATGTCTTCTTATCGACATCTTCACCATAGAGCAATGTTGTATCACCTGGATCTGTCACACGCACTTTTTGCAGCATCTGGCGCACAATGATCTCAATGTGCTTGTCGTTGATGTCCACACCCTGGAGGCGATAGACTTCTTGAACTTGGTTGACCAGGTATTTTTGGAGCTCGCGTACACCGCAGATTTCAAGAATCTCTTGCGGGACAACAAGTCCATCTGTAAGCTGCTGACCTTTGATCACAGTGTCGCCATTTTGAACGATCAAGTGTTTATTGAGCGGGATGAGATGCTCTTCTTCCATGCCTGTTTCTTCATCACGAACAACCACAATGCGCTTGTTCTTCTGAACTCCACCACTAAAGTCAACAACACCATCAAGTCTTGCAATTTCTGCGGTCTCTTTCGGTTTGCGGGCTTCGACAAGCTCAGCAACACGTGGTAGACCACCGGTAATGTCTTTTGTTTTAATAGCGCCGCTAGGCAGACGAGCAAGGATATCACCTGCTTCTACTTTATCACCTTCACTGACCGAGAGGAAAGCGCTTGATGGAATCGCATAGGCTCCAATCAAATCATTGCACTCTTTATCAGCATAGATAGCGATTTGCGGATGAAGATCGCCACGGTGCTGTCTAACAACTAATTCGGTTTGTCCAGTTTGCTTATTCACCTCACGTGTTGTCGAAATACCTTCTACGAGGTCTTCGTACTTCACGTAACCTGGCTTCTCGCAAATGATCGGCATGTTGTGAGGCTCATGGTCGGCAACCTTTTGCTTTACCTTAACAACTTCGCCATCAGCCAGCAAGATCTGGGTGCCAAGCTCTACTTTGAGAGTTTGTAATGACTCAATTGACTTAGAAGCTAACAAACGTTTTGTTTCGTCTAATGAGCGGCCTTCATCTTTACAGATATGCAAGGCGCCGTTTTTATTAAGAACAACATGTTTGCCTTCACGATTTTGAACGGTACGGACATTTTCATAAACAAGAATACCTTCTTTTTCAGCAATGAGCTCAGGAGCGACTTGCGCAGAGGCAATACCACCCAAGTGGAAGGTTCTCATTGTAAGCTGTGTACCCGGTTCACCAATTGACTGAGCGGCTATGATACCAACAGCTTCCCCTTTGGCAATCATGCGGCCATTTGAGAGGTTAAGTCCGTAACATTTTGCACAAACTCCGCGCTGAGACTCACATGTGAGCGTTGAACGGATACGCACGCTCTCAATACCTGCATCATCAATGGCTTCAGCTTGGAGCTGATTGATAACCTCTCCGCCTTTTGCAAGGCATTTTGTGCTATCACCAGGCTGGTAAATATCTTCACAAGCCACACGACCAAAAAGTCTATCTTTTAAAGGCAGGAGCTCTTCATTTCCTTGCTTAATCGGTGACACTTCAATACCACCAAGCGTACCACAATCATCTTCAGTGACAAGAATATCTTGCGCTACGTCAACGAGGCGGCGAGTGAGGTAACCTGAGTCAGCAGTTTTAAGGGCCGTATCAGCAAGACCTTTACGCGCACCGTGTGAGGAAATAGAGTACTCTAGAACGCTCAACCCTTCGCGGAAGTTCGCAGTAATTGGATACTCAACGATATCGCCGTTGGCCTTAGCCATAAGACCGCGCATCGCACCAAGCTGCCTTACCTGTTGTTTTGATCCACGAGCACCAGAGTGCATCATCGCATAGATGGGGTTCATCTTTAAGTCTTTTGGAACCCGGATCAATTCAAAGAGCTCATCAGCGAGCAAGTCTGCGACCTCTGTCCAAATGCTGACAATCTTCGAATGGCGCTCACCATCAGTGATAATACCATCGCTATATTGTTTAGCCACTTTTTCAACACGCTTGTAAGCATCCACTAAAGTTTTCTGCTTTTGAGCTGGGACACAAATGTCTTTGATACCCATTGAAAGCGATGCTTTTGTGGCGTTAGCAAACCCAATATCTTTAAGATCATCAAGGAATTTAACAGCTGCTTCAAGACCAATCTTTTTATAAGTTGCAAGAACAAGCTCGCCCATCTTCTTGCGAAGAAGAGTGTAGTTCTGGAATCCTAGTTCTTTTGGCACAATCGTGTTAAAGATTACGCGACCAGGCGTCGTCGTGATCATACCCTCAGGAAGCCTCAAGCGAATCTGCTCGTGAATATGAAGACCACGACCCATATCATCGCGTCGTTGACCTTCTTCAAAGCTTTCTAAGTGCAAGTTATAGCTTTCCCCTGCAGATAGCGCTGTTAACACTTCTTGTGAGCTTCCAAATGTGCGCGTTTTCTTACCATGCTCTTCAGGAATGTAGAGCGGATCATGCATCAAGTAATAAAGTCCTAAGATCATATCTTGAGATGGAATAGCAACAGGCTTACCAGACGAAGGTAAGAAGATGTTATCTGGTGCCATCATCAAGACTTTAGCCTCGAGCTGCGCCTCTACAGAAAGAGGGATGTGCACTGCCATTTGGTCACCGTCAAAGTCAGCGTTAAACGCAGAACAGACTAGCGGATGAATGCGAATAGCTTTACCTTCAATAAGGACAGGTTCAAATGCTTGAATACCTAGTCTATGCAATGTAGGTGCACGGTTAAGAAGTACAGGGTGTCCTTTAATGATTTCTTCTAGAACATCCCAAACTTCAGGATCCTCACGCTGAATCATTTTTTTAGCAGAACGGATTGTGTAGACATATCCTAAGTCTTTAAGACGCTTAACAATGAAAGGCTCGAAAAGCTCAAGCGCCATCTGCTTTGGTAGACCACATTGGTTGAGCTTAAGCTCAGGGCCCACAACAATCACTGAACGACCTGAATAGTCAACGCGCTTACCAAGAAGGTTTTGACGGAATCGACCTTGTTTACCCTTAAGCATTTCTGAAAGGGCCTTCAAAGGTCTGTTACCAGCGCCCATGACAGGATGGCCATGACGACCATTATCAAAAAGAGCATCGACAGCCTCTTGCAACATGCGCTTTTCGTTGCGGATAATAACATCGGGTGTCTTCAGTTTCAGAATAGATTTTAAGCGGTTATTGCGGTTAATGACGCGTCTATACAGGTCATTTAAGTCTGATGTAGCAAACCTGCCTCCATCAAGAGGCACAAGGGGTCTAAGATCTGGTGGAATAACTGGAACACATGACATCACCATCCAGTCTGGACGGTTAGGCGATCCTGAGAAGGATTCTACAATTTTTAACCGTTTAGCAAGTTTCATTCGCGCTTGCATTGACTTTGTTTTGCGAAGCTTTTCCTTAAGCTCGACAATCACTTGATCAAGCTCTTCTTTTTCAAGAAGATCCCTTACAGCTTCAGCACCCATTTTAGCTGTGAAGCTATCGGGGCCCCATTTTTCTTGGGCCTCACGAAATTCTGCATCATTGAGGAGCTGCTTACGCTCAAGCGTGGTGCGCCCTGAATCTGTTACAACATATTCTTCATAATAAATGATGCGCTCAAGCTCAGATCCTGTCAGGCCTAAAATATTTCCGATACGCGATGGCTGAGTTTTAAAAAACCAAATGTGCGCAACAGGCACAGCCAAATCGATGTGCGCCATGCGCTCACGTCTAACTTTAGAAATGGTAACTTCAACTCCACAACGATCGCAGACAATGCCCTTGTGCTTAATTTTTTTGTATTTTCCGCAAGCACATTCCCAATCTTTGGTAGGTCCGAAAATCTTTTCACAGAATAATCCACCTTTTTCAGGTTTAAAAGTTCTGTAATTGATAGTCTCAGGCTTTTTAATTTCTCCACGAGACCAATCGTTTCGTATCACATCATCTGATGCAATTTTAATTGTCAGCTTGTCAAAACGGCTTTTTTCCAACTCTTCTTCTTCAAACATCTCGTTATTCTCCCACCAATGCAAGTGACTCTTCTTCTGATGCATGCTCTGGCTTGATATCAAGCCCTAGACCTTGCATCTCTTTAATTAGGACGTTGAACGATTCAGGCGTTCCAGCCTTCAGCGTGTTATCCCCTTTGACAATCGATTCGTAGCAGCGAGTGCGGCCTTCGACATCGTCTGATTTTACTGTTAGCATCTCTTGAAGCAAATAGGCTGCGCCGTAAGCTTCTAGCGCCCAAACCTCCATCTCACCGAAACGCTGACCACCCATCTGGGCTTTACCACCAAGTGGCTGTTGCGTTACTAATGAGTAAGGTCCAATGGAACGTGCGTGAATCTTATCAGCAACAAGGTGTGATAGTTTTAGAACGTACATGTAACCGACGACAACGCGGTTATCAAAACGCTCGCCTGTACGGCCATCATAAAGATACATTTTACCATCGTCTGACAAGCCTTGCTCTTTCATCATTTCCCAAATACGCTCTTCTGGAAATCCTTCAAAGACGGGTGTCTTGATGTAGATACCAGCTTTTTTGGCGGCATATCCAAGATGCGTTTCCAGGAGCTGTCCAAGATTCATACGGGAAGGAACACCAAGTGGGTTTAAAATCACTTCAATGGTCTCTCCATTTTCTAAGTAGGGCATATCGGCTTCTGGAACGATGTTTGAAACAACACCCTTGTTACCGTGGCGGCCTGCCATCTTATCACCAACTTGAAGCTTACGCTTAGTTGCAATATAGACTTTAACCTGACGAATTACTCCAGCATCAAGCTCAGTGTCGCCTTTGCGCATGTGCTCGACCTCAGTTTTATGCTCCATATAAAGCTTTTCTAAAGACTGCTGACCTTCAATAAGGACTTTTTTCACTGCTTTATACAGCTCGTTGTCTGGGATGATAAGATCTTCAAGACTTTCTGCTTCGATCTTTTCAATCATCTCTTGGGTAATCTCATCCCCTTCTTTAATGACAATATCTCCGCTTTTTCTATGCAAGATCGGTGCAGGAGCTAGTGTATCTAGAAGCAAGGCGCCGAGGTGATCATGCTGTTGCATAAGAATCTCGGTTTCTTTTTCTTTGAATTCGGCGTGAATTTCTTTGATGACCGATGTCTCATAGACCTGCTGCTCATCTGTTTTTGAAAGTGGATCACGCTTTGAAAGGCTGAGTTTGTTCTGTACAAAACCAGACACTCCCGGAGGAGCTGTTAACGATACATCTTTAAAGTCAGCAGCCTTTTCGCCAAAAATTGCGCGTAGTAAACGCTCTTCAGGCGCAAGCTCTGTCTCTGATTTAGGTGTGATTTTACCAACTAAGACATCACCTGGTTTTATTTCAGCACCTATACGAATCGTTCCATCTTCTTCCAAATTGAGGCGCTGCTCTTCAGACAATCCAGGAATATCACGTGTGATCTCTTCTTTTCCAAGCTTTGTCATCTGTGCAGAGGCTTCAAACTCTTCTAGGTAGATTGATGTATAAGCATCTTCTCGCACTAGTTTTTCAGAGATGATAATCGCATCTTCGTAGTTGTATCCGCACCAAGGCATAAACGCTACCAAGGCGTTTTTCCCAAGGGCAACCTCGCCTTTATCAGTCGCTGGCCCATCGGCAATCACATCACCTGCAGAAACAACGTCTCCAACTTCGCAAAGTGGGGTTTGATTTACGCATGTTCCGCTGTTAGAGCGCATAAATTTGTTAAGCCTGTATGTGTGTTTCTGAAGCGGATTGGCCTTAGGAGCAATCGTGATGGTGTAGCCATCAACGTACTCAATAACTCCATCTTCTTCAGCTATGATCACAGCACCAGAATCGCGAGCTGCGCGCTTTTCAATTCCTGTTCCTACAATCGGCGCATCTGTCTTAAGCAAAGGAACAGCTTGACGTTGCATGTTCGAGCCCATAAGCGCACGGTTAGCATCGTCATGCTCAAGGAAGGGAATTAATCCTGTAACAATAGAAACGAGCTGCTTTGGACTAACGTCCATGTGAGTGACTTTATCCGTGTCGATTTTAAGCGATTCCCCGCGGTGGCGAGCCCACACGATGTTTTCTTTAAACATATGGTGCTCATCAAGTTCGGCAGATGCCTGCGCAATCACACAGTTTTCTTCCTGGTCAGCTGTCATGTATTCGATTTCTTCGGATACGATACCATCTTTAACTATTCGGTAAGGAGTCTCAATAAAACCAAATTCGTTGATCTTTGCAAAAGAGGACATTGAAGTGATCAAACCAATGTTTGGTCCTTCTGGTGTCTCAATTGGGCAGATACGGCCGTAGTGACTTGAGTGCACATCGCGAACTTCGAATCCTGCTCTTTCACGGTTCAAGCCGCCAGGTCCTAGTGAGGAAAGACGTCGCTTGTGAGTAAGCTCAGCTATAGGGTTAGTTTGATCCATGAATTGAGAAAGCTGTGATCTACCAAAGAAGTCCTTGAGAACACCAGCCAAACCTTTTGCAGATACAAGTTTACCTGGTGTAAGCGTATCTGATGTGAAGTCAAAAAGGTTCATGCGCTCTTTGATGATTTTTTCCATGCGCGCTAGTCCAACGCGGCACTGGTTCTGCACAAGCTCACCGACAGAGCGAACTCGACGGTTTCCAAGGTGGTCAATATCATCTACAGAGACGTTTTCATCTCCTTTGCGCAAGCGGATCAAGTATTTAAGTGCGTCAACGATATCTTCTTTACGCAATGTAACTTGATTAAATGTATCATCAGTGATTTCAGCGCCAAGTTTACGGGCTAACTTATAGCGTCCGACTTTACCAAGGTTGTAGCGTTTTGGATCAAAGAAAAGGCGCATAATCGCAGAGCGGGCATTTGCAAGCGTTGCAGGTTCACCTGGACGAAGTTTGCGGTAAAAGTCTTTTAGCGCAGATTCGTATGAGTCCGTCGGATCTTTTGCAAGCATTTTAATGATAGGACTAGTTTCATCTGCATCTTCTGCAATACGCAAAGCGCTAATCCCTGCATCCACCATACGTTTTAGCATCGCAGTTGTAAGTTTTTCACCAGCTTTTCCAAAAACAACACCGCTTTCCTCATCGAGAACATCGTCAGCTAGAATTTTACCAACTAGTCTTGTAAAGTCTTTCTCAGAACGTATTTTAACGCGCGATGTGTTGAAGAACTCTTCAATGATGTCTGCATCTGTTGAATAGCCAAGTGTTCGAATGAATGAGGTCGCAAGTGTTTTGCGGCGACGCTTTTTACGGTCGATATAGACATAGATCATGTCATTGAGGTCAAATGAGGTCTCAAGCCAGCTACCGCGATAAGGGATAACTCTAAATGAATAAAGCGTGTTTCCTTTGGGGTGGCGTTCAGATTCAAACGAAATACCCGGAGATCGGTGCAGCTGAGATACAATCACACGCTCGGCGCCGTTGATGATGAATGTTCCATTCTGAGTCATTACAGGCAACGTGCCCATGTAAACTTCTTCTTCTTTGATCCCAGTTTCGTCTGTTAAGCGGAATTTAACTTTAAGGGTGACGTTGCAAGTAATGCCGCGTCTAATGCATTCTTCAGGGCTGTATTTTGGAACTCCCAGAGTGTAGGAAATATACTCTAAAACTGTCTTTTCATCGTAAGACTTGATGGGAAAAATCTCATTAAAAACTTCTTCCAACCCAACGTTTTCACGCTCATGCGGTAGTTTGTCAGCTTGTAAAAATTCTCTAAAAGATTTGATCTGAATTTCGATCAAATTGGGCAGGTCGATGATGTCCTGACTCGTTTTATATCCGTGGCGCTCTGGAGATTTGCGTAGCATTAAATGCCTCCTAAAAAAACTTCATAAATAGTGCAATAGCAGAGGTATGCAAGCATACCCCTACTATAAATATATGTAAAATAAGGTGTGCGGTATTAAAGACCCTTAAGGGTTACTTTAGCGCCGGCTTCAGCGAGTTTCTTAGAAATCTCGTCGGCTTCAGCTTTAGCCGCGCTATCTTTAAGAACTTTTGGCGCACCTTCAACCATGTCCTTAGCTTCTTTTAGGCCAAGTCCTGTGATTTCGCGTACAACTTTAATGACAGCGATTTTCTTATCAGCAGGCACTTCAGCTAAAGTCACTTGGAAATCAGTTGATTCAGCTGCAGCTTCACCAGCAGCAGCAGCAGCAGGTGCTGCAACAACGGCAGTAGCGGCTGCGGCTTCAACGCCCCAGGTCTCTTCTAGCACTTTTTTTAGTTGCGACATTTCTAGCACAGTTAGCTGGCTTAGTTCGTCGACAAGTTTTTTGAGTTTCGGATCTTGTTTAGCTTCTTCGCTCACGGGTTACCTCTCTTATTGGTTAGATTCTTCTTTTTTAGCTTTTTGCTCCAAGCAGTGCATGACAGATGTCATGAGCGCATTCATAACTCCTAATGTCTGTGACATTGGCGCTTGGAGTAGACCGACAAACTGTGCACGCATTTCATTCATGCTTGGAAGTTCTGAAATCTGTGTTACTTCATCTTTGCTTGCATATTTGCCATCAAAGTGTCCGCCAATAACTGACAGCATTTCTTTGTGGTCTTTTGAAAACTTAAATACGGCTTTAGTTGTTGTAATTGGATCTTCTTTAGCAAAAACAACTGCAAGGTGTCCCTCAAGGTCATTTTGATTGACCGTGATTCCTGCCTGCTCAGCAGCTTTTAAAAAGATACGCTTTTTCACAACTTCAAAATCTCCACCGGTCTTAATGAGTGCCGAGCGGAATTCTGCGTTATTATTTGCATCAAAGCCTTTGTAATTAGTAAGAACAAATGCTTTAGATGCGTCTAATTTTTCTTTTATCTCATCGAGTAAGAATTGTTTTTCTGCTTTCATTTGGTCCTTTTAACTTAAATTACTGTGGCTATATTGTTTTCATCGAGTTTAAGGCCTGGCCCTAAAGTTGATGTGATATGTAAAGACTGCCAGTATGCGCCTTTAACGCTCGCAGGCTTAGCTCTATAGATCGCCCCTAGCAAAGCTTTTGCATTGTCAGCAATCTGTTCATTCGTAAACGAAATTTTACCAATAGCAATGTTGATATTAGCACTTTTGTCAACTTTGTACTCAACCTTACCAGCTTTTATCTCTTTTACAGCTTTTGCAACATCTGTTGTTACAGTTCCAGCTTTAGGTGATGGCATCAGGCCGCGTGGACCTAATAGCTTTCCAAGTTTTCCAACTTCGCGCATCATGTCAGGTGTAACAACTAAGGCATCAAAACCTGTCCAACCACCTTGAATTTTTTCGACAAGCTCATCTGCGCCGGCTTCATCAGCTCCAGCTTCTAAAGCTTCTTGAACTTTATCGCCCTTTGTTAAAACGACCAGGCGGATTGTCTTGCCTGTGCCGTGAGGCAAAGCTACAGTTCCACGTACTTGTTGGTCAGCCTTTTTTGGATCAACACCGGTCTTCAAGTTAAGTTCGATACTCTCGTCGTACTTAGCTGTAGTTGTATTTTTTAAGATCTCAATTGCCTCGTTTAACGTATAGGCTTTCTCTAAATTAAGACCTTGAATATTTTTGCGATAGCGTTTACTTCTCTTCGTCATTTTTAAGCACTCCCAGCGACAATATCAATGCCCATGGAGCGAGCATTTCCTTTAACCATCATCATTGCAGCTTCAATAGTGTGAGCTCGCAAGTCAGGCATTTTGCGTTCAGCAATTTTCTTAACTTGATCTTCTGTAAGGGTTCCAACTTTATCACGGTTTGGCACGGCCGAACCTTTTGCCACTTTTGCCTCTTCTTTAATCAGGCTTGACATAGGCGGCTCTTTAGTGATGAATTCAAAGCTCTTGTCGTGATAAACAGAGATGACAACTGGTATGATGCCTTTTTTATCCTTAGTCACAGCGTTGAATTCTTTACAGAAAGCCATGATCTGGACACCAGCAGAACCTAATGCTGGACCTACAGGAGGGGCCGGATTGGCCTTACCTGCTTCAATTTGCAGTTTAATGATTTTTGTAAGCTTTTTCTTTGCCATCGTTTCCTCGTTTAATTGTCCTCTCCGACTTCCTCAACCTGCCAAAACTCAAGATCTTCTACACGTGTGTCTCGACCGAAAATAGAGACCATCACTGTCAAACGACCTTTGTCTTGATTCACTTCAACAACATTGCCAACAAAGTTGACAAAGACACCGTCAACAATTTTAACAGCATCGCCTTCATTGAATTGGTGTTTGAGCACAACTTCTTCTTTTTTATCTTTGAGCTCGCTTAAAATTTCTTCGACTTCTTTCTGCGTTAAGGGCTCAGGCTTTCCACCGCCTAAAAAGTCAATGACGCTAGTCGAATCTTTAATGTACATCCACGATTCATCAGTAAGGCTCATGCGCACAAGGATATAGCCAGGCCATAGGCGTTTTTCGACGATTTTTCTCTCGCCACCTTTGACTTCAGCTACATTCTCTGTTGGCACCAAGACCTCTTGTACGAGCTCTTGCATACCGGCATTTAAGCGGCCTTCTTCGATCGCTTTTTTCGCTTTTTTTTCGTGTCCAGACATTACCTGAACGACAAACCATTCACCACTCATTGTCTTACACTCCAAACCAGCTCAATACATTTGTAAGACCACCCAATGCACCTCGGATGATCAAGTCAACGCAATAAATTCCAAAACCAAAAATAAAGGTCGATAATATCACGACCTTCGTGCATTTTTTCAGCTCTGCTTTTGTCGTCCAGCAAACTTTTTTGAGCTCAGCTTTCGTACTATTTACAAAGCCTTCGCGTTGCATTTTCTTTGCTTTTTGCTTGACCAGTTTTAATTTTGGCGCTGCGCTCATTGTTGTTTTGCCTTTCTATTTACTTTTTGCGAGTGAGGAGGGTCTCGAACCCCCGACCTACGGCTTTGGAGACCGTCGCTCTACCAACTGAGCTACTCACCCATCTAAGGCTCTCGTCATTGACGAGAGCTAACCTTCATTACTCAATAATTTCAGTAACAGTACCTGCACCAATTGTACGACCGCCTTCACGGATCGCAAAGCGCATACCTAATTCCATCGCTACTGGCTGAATCAACTCTGCCATCAACTCAACGTTATCGCCAGGCATCACCATTTCAGTTCCTTCAGGAAGTGTAACTGAACCTGTAACGTCTGTTGTGCGGATGTAAAATTGCGGGCGGTAGCCAGTGAAGAATGGCTTGTGTCGACCACCTTCTTCTTTTTTCAAGATGTATACTGTACCTTTAAACTTGGTGTGAGGCTTGCATGTACCAGGAGCTGAGAGAACCATCCCACGCTCAATTTGGTTCTTCTCAACACCACGCATCAAAACACCAACGTTTTCACCTGCACGGGCTTCGTCAAGAACTTTATTGAACATTTCAAGACCGGTTGCAACAGTATCCATTTTTTCCTTACGCAAACCAACGATTTCAATTTTATCGTTAATTTTGATGATACCGCGCTCTACACGTCCAGTCGCAACTGTACCACGACCTGAAATTGAGAAAACGTCCTCAACAGGCATCAAGAAGGGCTTGTCAACTTCACGCTCAGGTGTTGGAATCTTTTCGTCAACTGCGTTCATCAAGTCCATGATCTTAGCAGCGTATGTAGCATCGCCTTCTAGGGCTTTTAGCGCAGATCCGCGAATAATTGGCACATCTTTGTAACCTTTTGACTCTAGAAGCTCAGTTAGTTCCATTTCGACAAGTTCTACTAGTTCTTCATCACCAGCATCAATTTGGTCCATTTTGTTCAAGAAAACAACAATTGCAGGAACGCCTACCTGACGTGCTAGCAAAATGTGCTCTTTTGTTTGAGGCATCGCACCGTCTGTTGCAGCAACCACAAGAATCGCGCCGTCCATTTGAGCAGCACCTGTGATCATGTTTTTAACATAGTCAGCGTGTCCAGGACAGTCTACGTGAGCATAGTGACGCGCGTCAGTTTCGTATTCGACGTGGCTAGCGTTAATGGTAATACCGCGTTTTTGCTCTTCAGGACTGTTATCGATCGAAGCGTAATCACGGAATGCAGCACCGCCCTTTTCAGCTAATGTCTTAGTGATCGCAGCAGTCAGCGTCGTTTTACCGTGATCGACGTGGCCGATCGTTCCAATATTAATGTGTGGTTTGTTTCTTTGAAATTTTTCTTTAGCCATTGATCTTTCCTCCGATACTTCGGCTTGTGTTAATTAAACTTTTTCTTTGCCCAGAATAGGAATCGAACCTACGACCTCTTGCTTACCATGCAAGTGCTCTACCTCTGAGCTATCTGGGCAATTGAGCTTGGCACGCAAGCATAACGCATTTTATCTCAGATAGCAAGCACTTTTATTCATCTTAGTCGGTAGACAATGCGTCCTTTGCTCAAATCGTATGGAGAAAGCTCTAATGTAACGCGATCTCCAACAAGAACTCGAATATTACGCATTCTCATTTTTCCACATAGATGGGCAAGCACCTCGAGTCCATTCTCTAGGCGCACTTTAAAACTCATGTTCGGAAGCAGGTCAATGACCTCCCCTTCCATCTGCAATGTCTCTTCTCGTGCCATAATAGAATCTATCAAACACGATATCCCCTTTTTCAGTCAACAAAAAAGCGTTTATGGTGCTTGGAATCTCAATAGAAGGGTCTATCCCCTAACCTCTTGTATTTAATTTTTGCCCTAGTTACTATTGTGGCCATGTTTGACGAATGTGAGAAAAAACAAGCTGACCTAAAACAGCTTTTTAACAGTCTTAAAGATCGAGAAGCCAAATACAATAAAATTATTGAATTAGGTCGATCCTTAAAGCCAATGGCGGAAAGTGCAAAAACCGATGAAAATCTCGTAAAGGGGTGTCAAAGCAGAATGTTTCTGACCGCACATGCTGAAAACGACAAGATTTATTTTGAGGCGAACGCGGATGCCCTTATCTCAGCTGGGCTAGCAGCCTTATTGCTGCATATTTATAATGAACAGCCAATTGAGACTATCCTCAAATGCAAGCCAACTGCGCTTCAAGAGATCGGCATTCCAGGACTCTTAAGCCCGAGCCGATCAAATGGCTTAGCTAGCCTCTTTAAACGCATGCAACTAGAAGCTTTAAAATTTTTATAAAGGATACAAATACAAGGATTCAAATACAATGATAATTGACGCCAGTGAGAATACCACCAAAAATATAGAGTCTGTCTCATCTCAAATAATGGCGGTATGCGTAAGCCTTTATCACATTAGCAATGCTGCCGGGGCTTTAGCCATTGCCATCAGCGCTATAGCATCCACAAGCCTCAGATTTGCGCCCTATTCACAACCTATAAAAACCATTGGTGAGGCTTGCATCTTAGCTACTGCTCCTCTACTTTTGGCTCTTTGGCTACGTTCACTACGGACTAAGGACCACTCCGCGAAATTATGCATTGCCTGCAATCTTAAAACTGGATCCCCTGCTTTAAAACGATCCGTAAACCAACTTCTCAGCTCTTCTGCGCGATTTAACATTATTGGATACTCCTTAATTGCTGGACATATTTTTGGCATTGGTCTGCTTGCTGCTAGCAAATTCTCTTTAGGTAATCCAAAATGGATTCCAGCCATGAACCGTGTCGGTATAGCATGCGCGATCATTGGCAATCTTGGGATATTGTTGTTCAACCTAAGAGACAAGCCCAGACTAAAAGAAATTAGCGGTCTGGATCGAAATAACGAGTAGTGCGAAAAGCGCCATGATAATGAGCAGACGCTTGCCACCCCAAATACGCAATGGCCCCTGCAAATTCTTAACATACCGCCCAACCCAGATCATGCTAATGGGGATCAACCCATTAAGAAGAGTATCCCCATAACCTCCTGTGACTTCAAGTGCAACAAGAAATGCTCGCGGATACACGATTGCAAAGAATAGACTTGGTATCAGAACAAGGGCGCTAAGGAAAATCTTACCGATCCCCTTTCTTGGCAAGTGGATGCTATCTGACAAAAAGTCGTAAAGGCTAAGGCCGATTCCAAGATAAGATGTCACAATCGCAAAGAAGGCAAAAGCGTCAGCACACGCCATGAGCGAGCGGTTATTCAAGGCAATGCGCAAGGGTTCAGTAGCGGCAGAACCTTGTGTAAAGGCTTCTCCTAACGCGTCAATGGGCACAATCCCTAATACAACGGCCTGCCAAATGAGGTAAACAGCAAATGGGATGCTCGTTCCGAAGATAATGGCTTTTTTAATCGCTTTTGAGTCTCGGTTGAGATAGGGAGTTAAAGAGGGCACGATCATCTGGAAGCTAAAGGTTGTCAAGACTAAGGGCAGCGCTATGGGAGCATGCTTGAATCCGAGGGTTGCAAGCATTGATGCTTTGACTTCTGTGATTCCTAGCCCAATTAAGGCGGCGTAGGCTGCAATTAAGCCTGCCATGAGGATTGAGTTGATTCTTCCAATGACTTTTGTGCCCAGGTAAAGCAAAGAGCCAAAAAGGATAGCGAAGAGAAAGAGCTCTGTAGAACGCGGGATAGGAAGGCCGAATACTTTTTCAAAAAAATGGCCTAAAAGCGTGCCACCTGCAGCATTGTAAGCAACAAGAGATGCATAGTCGATGAAAAGGAAAAGGATGAGCGATGCGTATTTACCTAAGGGGCCAAGCAATTGAGAGGCCATGGTCATGACGTGCGCGCCTTTTGAAAGCCATAGATTGGCCTCGGCGTAATAGAGCCCTGTCAGGGTCATAAAGAGCCAGGCGAGGGTCATAGTCAGGATCGATGGCAAAAAGCCTGCAGTGCCTGTCTCAACAGGGAGAGCTAAAATACCACCACCTACGCATGTGCCAGCGATGAGAAGCGTTGCTCCTAATAAACTTTGTTTGGATGCGGCCATAGGGGCCATTCTATAGCATTGGGACTAATGATACAAGGTCTGAATAATGGCGCTTGCAGCAACAACACGCGTGATCTGGAAGGGCTCTTCAAGAACTTTTACGAGAAACGGCAGAGCTTGCTCTGATCCAATCGCACCAAGTGCCTCCAAAATGGTGATCTTAAGCTCGCGAGACACCTCTGGGTAAGCGGCGATAAGCACATCGCATGCTTTGGGCTCACGGCCCATAAACGCCATGACTAGCGCTGCTTGCACGCGCACTTTGATGTTACTTGTGTTAAGCAAAGATTTGACTGCATCAAAAGCATCAAGCGTTCCATCTCCAAGGAGTAGCGAGCATGCTGCCTGGGTCAGCCCCCAATCTCCTTTTTCTAAAAAGTTATGAACAGCGCTTTTAGCCTTCCTGTAGTCGAGTATTGAGAGCACACTCAAAATTTCAAGGCGTGTCATTTGATCCACATAGGCTGGATAGTTTGAAATTTGTGGTATATGGCGCACTTTTGAAGGGGCTATCATCTTTATAAATGGATGTGCTGTCCGCTCCCACATCAAGCATCCATCATATTGATCGATAAGGGCATACAAAGCATGGCATGCTTTGCGCACTCTTTCCCGGTTCAAAATCAGGCCCATGGCTGCATTGGCCCTTACAAACGCATCGTGCTGGTGCGTGATCCATTTTTGGCAAAGTTTTTGCCCTGCGCTTCCTGCTTGAGCAGCAGCGGCAGCAGCTAAATAACGAATATCACAGCTCTCGTGTGTGATGAAAGTTTCAAGTTTTTTTGATCCCTGAGCATTTTGGGCGAGCATCGCTGTGAAGCAAGCTGTAATTGCTACCATTGGATCGGGATCATCCATTAATTCCACAATCTGCTGCGCTTGCGCTGTTGGCTCTAAATAGGCAAAAGCGCTCAGAGCCATGGTCTTGACTAAGTTTGAGCTATCGCTGAGCAGTGGAGCTAAAAGGCTTAAATGCTCTTTTTGATCTAGATGCAGAATCACTTGAGGCGCAATGGCTCGCAAGCCTGATCTTTTAGATGTGATAAAGCGCTGCAACTCTTCAACGGATATGCTTTCATACAAATTAACTAAAGACTCGATAGCGCAGGCTTTTTCCTCTGCCATCGTTTTGTCGTCAGCAACAATTGCCTCTAGCTGCTCTTTCATTTCTGTAACGCCGAGAAAACCAAAAGCGCGAATGAGCTCCAGCCTCACAAAAAAGTTCTTCTCAATTGAAAAGCGCCTCACGATTTCCTCAATTAACGGCGTATCGCGAAATTCACAGGCGATTTTAATGGCTAGAGCCCGCATCAAAGCATTTGTCGAGCTAAGCCGATCTTTGACGATAGATACGCTCTCAGCGTCACGAGCAAGCCTAGCGCCTATTAAAGAACTGTACTGAACAGCGAACTGATTAGACTCTTTGGCATTGGAAAGCACACCCCACGCCAAACTCTCTAGCACGCTGCGCTTTTCTTCACCTTTGAGCTTATCTGCGACGCTGTGCCAAGCTGTTAAGGCATCTTTTTCATACCCTTGCTTTGCAAGGGCCTGCACCAGCATCCGCTGCAACGGCTTAGATTCTGGATAAAGACTTAAAGCTGCGCGGCATTCTTCAACCGCTGTGCGATGATCCCCTATCAGCAGATGAGCCTGTACGCGCGCATATGTCTGCACATCGCTTGCACATAAAGAGAATCCAAAGACTAGCAAAACGAGTAGACGCATAACCTGCTTATACCATACGATGCAAAAAAAAGGAGTGCTGATTCAAATGCTACTATATCTTTCTAGCACTGTTGCTAACAGGCGCTTCGCAAAAGACTCCCCTTCACTCACGAGCAGTTGTCAACTTAAAGCATATTCGCCTAGCTAAGCATTTTCTAGACGCCAGTCATAAACCAAAAGACCATTGGTATAAAGTAAAAATAGGAACACTCCCAATTATACTCGTTGCCTCTCATGCTGCAGAGCTCGAGCGTGGATTTGCTGACCGCGGCACGGGACCCCTAGTACGCCTTCTCCATAAACTGACAGGGACTACAATCATTTATACTTGCGGCTCTCCCCCTTGCGATCCCAACCGCGAGAAAAATAACGCCTTCCAGCAAACATTGGGCGAACTTATCGATAAAATCAACCCAAAGCTTGTCATCGATTGCCACCAGGCCCACCCCTGTAGGCCTTTTGACGTCGATTTTGGCACACAGAATGGGCGCACCTGCCCAACTTTCATCCTTCGCAAATTGACAAAGTCATTACAAAGAGAGGGCCTGAGGAATTTCTCTCAAGATTACTTCCCGGCAAAAAAAAGATTCACAATCACACAACTCTGCTTTGAAAAAAAGGTCTGCGCGCTCCAGCTCGAAATCAATTCAAACTGGCTAACGCTCGATTGTGACGACATGTATACGCAACGATTTGCCCAGCTAACGCAAGGATTGGTCAGCTTCTTAACCGCATCACCGGGTTTCTGTCATAGATTCTCAAGCTTTTTGGTTAAACATCATGATTCCGCTAAAAAGCAAGCATAGAATTGGAATCATTCTAAGATAGGTCGAGCTTTGGTCAATTAAATTAAAAGCTACTGTCGCTAATCCTAGAACATATACACCTGTTGCAAATAGATATTGATCGTACTCTTTTGCGTTTTTATAAGGGGATTGTAATACCAGTCTTGAAGTTCTTGAAATACTCTGCACTAACGTTTGAAGATCTTGCAACACCTCTATAAACATCAGAGCATTCCCTGCTGAAAAAAACCAACCCAATGCAAACAGGCTGACAGCGATTGCATGAGAGCATATACTCTTTTTAATCTCTGAATCAAGTTTGTCCAAATCACGGTAATTTAAATGCTCAAGCGCATCGGCACCAAGGGCTCTTTTAAGAGCATTCATTCTCCCTTCTCTTTTGTAAACAAAACCGACTTTTTGAATTTCGCTAATCGAGCCTTTATGCTTTTCAAAGGGGCTTAATTCATTATAGATCCCAATAGATCTTTTTCTTTCTGATTCTGTAAACTGGTCAGCAAATGAAGCTGCACTTTCCTTTGTCGGCAAAGATTGGATATCTGGCATTAGGTATTTTGACAGAAAACTAGCACGCGCTGCTTGATCATCACACATTAAGATCTGGCAATATAGTAGAAGCGGTTCGAAATATCCGATAAGCATCAATGCAAAAACTAAGTCTTTCTTAAATGCAAACAAGCTTTCGAAAAAAGCCTGTCCTGTTATAAAAGCAGGATTTTTAGAATTGATGATTGATTCAACTAAAGAAGTGAGATGATAACTTCCTATGATCTTAGATGGCAACTGTGAAATACTGATGCTTTTATTTACAGAAGAGATAGCAGACGTTATAAATCCTAGATAGTCACCTTTTCCATAAGCCCTCATACTGTTTTGAGCTAATTGTACGGCTTTAATGGGGTAGTAAACAAAGCAGAGCGCACGTGAGTATCTTAGAGAGGACGCTACATCTAACTCTTTCAAACCAAAGTACTTTCGGCTAAATTTTTCAATCGTAGAAGCACAGTTGATAAATATAGCAGGAGTACCAATAGCTGTTAAACCTGCTTTGGAAAATTTCGAGGAAAAGCCTGAAACTTCTTGGCATGCAGATTGTATTATCGACATATAATTAACCTTAATTAGTATATTAGTATTTATTACCAACTATTATACCAATAAAATATTTAATTGTCGATAATTTAGTGTTAGATAAATCGTTTTGATAAATATAACATATTGATTTACATGCTTTTATGCACTAGTACAAAGCTATTCAGCTGAGAACTTATTCGATATAAGCTCAAAGTCTACTTTCTTTTAAAGAATCAGCAACTACTTCATTTTAAGCTAATTAGGAAAATTGCGTTGACCTTAGAATTTGAAGCCTTCAGAAGCCATGGGGCCTAGGGCTACATACCTCCATAATTTCAAAAATGAAATAAATTATATATAAATTTTTTATTAGTGTTGAGCTAATTAAAACATACTGATAAAATCATTGATCTATCAAAAGGAATTAATCATGATAAACGGACAAATTACTAGCACCAACAATATCCAAGAAACAAGCATCAGCTATGACAAAAGCCCTATTTTAAGTTTGCCACCAGAATTGATGATGCATATCTTAAGCTTTATCTCGTTGCGGGACCTGGAGCAAACTTTTTTGGTGTCCAAGCAATGGAAAGACTTAGGACTTGCAGTTGCCCACAATGAACTACTCATTGTTAACAATTTTTTGAAATATTACTTCCAAAGTACTGGTGCTATTGAATTCAAACAGAACTACAACCTTTATAAGTACCGTTTGGACTTCCTTAATACTGTATCTCGTTTAATTCATTTCCTATATTCATTGGACGATAATGCTAAGAACCTTGTCTCTAATAAAGCCCCACTGAATAACGTAATTTATGCATACGCTAGCAATCCTGCCAACTACGCTACAGGGCCAGCATTAGATCGTCTAGATCCTAATAGGCTTGTTCGTGAGTTTGAATGCCGACACGACCACTTTATTTCTCAATTATACAGAGTTAATCGACGCTGTGATTTCATGCCTACATTAAGACGAGTGTCTAATCTAAGCCAAGCTTTAGTTCCAATTACGACTATAAATCCAACTTCGAATGAACCAGAAGATCAATTATCCGGCGGGTACCTGCCCGGAGCCTATAAAACTTTAGCATCAATTTTCGCAGAACATATTATGGTGAAAACTCCTTACGAAGAGATCAAAGCCTTATGGGAAGCTATCCGTGTTTATAAAATAGGGATGCAAGCTCAACTTGCAACCGCTAATTCCAGAGGTTTTGAGAATCAATTAATTCTGCACGCTAAGAAAAAATCAGTTGAACGCACCAATAAGTTACTTGAAAAAAAGCTAAAAGACATTCTTTGTGAACTAGCATGGAAAGAGAAATTCGAGTTCATCAAAGCACATTTACAACCTTTTGACGCTACAGCTAGAGTATTTGCGATGGCCATTCGGGAATTAGTCAAGGATAAGCACCCAAAAGAAGCTCTTTCATTAGTCCAATGCTTAGAGGACTCTCATCAAAGCGTGAAGAATATCTCATTAAATCGTGTCGCTAGAGCCTTTCTTCGAACTCGCCGCTCTGACCGCTTCTCAAATGCACGGGAAGCCTACGAAATGATTCAACCACAAAACAATGTATATCACCACCAGATAAAGGAAAAGCTCCAAATCTATATTGAAAAAAAACTGCAAGACCATGAGAATGCCCAACAAAAAGAAGCGTCTGAAACACTAAGAGACTCCGATCATGAAGCTATTTTAAGCATCGATAAGGATGGACAGCAGGAAAACGAACCCTTATTTCAGCAAGAGAATTCACCTATAAAGCGACGGCGCATCACCCATGAAGCTTCTTCAAGCAAGGATGAGGACAGACTGCAGGAAAACGAGCCCTTACCTCAGCAAGGGAATTCACCTATAAAGCGACGGCGCATCACCCATGAAGCTTCTTCAAGCATCACTGGAGATATGGGGGTATAACACGCAAATTATACTCGTGTATGAGGAAGGTTATGGAGTGAGGACTGCTAAGCCATGGGACCTAGAGCTCTCCCTCCGATGAGATGGAAATGCAGATGAAATATTGTCTGGCCTGCCTCACTGCCACAATTAGTCAACAATCGATATCCCTCAGAGACGCCGTATTCTTCAGCAAGCTTTTGAGCGACAGCTACAACCTCTTGGAGTAACGGCAAATCTTCTGGCTGGATTTTCTGAATGCTTTCAATGCATTTTTTTGGAATGATCAGCAGATGGACTGGAGCCACAGGCGCGATATCTTTAATAGCGAGAATCCGATCGTTTTCAAACACCTTATCGGATGGCAGATCTCCATCGATGATTTTCTTAAAAATAGACTTTTCCAAAAGCTTTTTCTGCATCCTCTTTTGTTTGCCAAATAGAAATGAAGCGACCCTTGTGACAAAAAATTGCACCATCAATCCCACTGACTTTTTTTAGTTCTCTCTCAAGCAAACCTGCCCAGGCCTCAGGAAGGGGCCTGCGCACCTCCATCCGGCGATCGTAAGTTGGAGGTATCCCACGAAGCTTCCAATGCTTGCCAGCTGGCATGATGATAAATTCTGCAGGGTGATGCTCGCCTCCAAGCTCAAAAAAACTTTCAAGCCACGGAATAGACTTTTCAAAATAGAGCACCTTTTCTTTTGATTCCATTGCTCGTTTTACCACAGCTTTTGCAGCTTGGATGTAATCGAAACGAGCCCTTAAACGCTTGAGATGTCCTATGCAGAAATCAAGCGCTTCAAAAAAAGCGCTGTCGTAGGCCTCTGGAGGCGAGTCGTGATCAACAGGCACAAATTCACTGATCACACCTGAAAATGTACAAAGACCATTAGGCGGTGTATACCCCCCATTATCGATAGTGTCGACACCAATGATTAGTTTATCGGCCAGAAATTTGTGCCAGGCAGGCTCAATGATGCTTTGATCTGCCAAATAGTTCAAAACCATTCCAGCGCTACTTAAAGGCCCATTATAATCAGATTGATGGTGATCGAATCGCTTGAGCGCGGGATCGAAAACACCCCCCACATCACAAACATAATCACATTTGCTAAGCACATGGAGATCACGCGTGCGCACAATTTTATCGCGATCGATTTTCCCATACAGGATTAGAAGGGCACATGCAGTCACCTCATCTGCGTGAAAAGTTCCATCGTGTATTCCGAGTGATCCCATAAGCGATCGAGAATATCACATCAATTAAAATGTTATCAACACTATTTCTACGCAAGATCAATTATTAACCAGTCCATTCATCATCAAGCAATTAGGTTTTTTTGCAAAGCCATTTGAGCTAAACGTCTTCTGACTTGTCAACAAGTTTTCCACAGAAAACTTCCCTTTGTTCCAGTGTTTTAAAAAAAACTAGCGAACAAATAGCGAACACGTGACGGATTAATCAAATAAGCGTATATAAAAACCATGCACAGCTATTTATTCGAATCACATCATGACCTCATCACACCTGACGGAGTGATTACTAAAATTAATGAAGGAACGCCTACTGACCGAGAAGCCACAGTAGAAATCCGAGGCATTAGTCCTTCCTACGCTGGGTTTAAAATTGATCCCACTCAAGTTCACTTTAACTTTAAAAGCACACTTGCTCAGCTTGGCCTTGATGCACATGCAGAAAAAATCGAGCTGTCAAAAGAGCTCCTCAGCGCAAAAATACACCTACATCTCAAAGCCCTAGACCAGACAGGCGAAGTGCTACTAAAATGCCTAACACCTGGAGCTCACGTCGGCAAGCTATTTGCAGCAGACGCATCTCGCAAAGTCCAAAACCCCGATTACCTCGAGCGCTGCTTTGGTCGCACCGATAGAAACGGCAGTCCACTTCTGTCCCTTGGAGGAGTTCGCGGCCACGAAGACCTCGACCTGCAGCAAATCGGCGGTCGCCTCATTGGATTTTTGCCTCTGATGCAAGGGCGGTACATCTACGACAGCAGCATCAATGGATTTCTGCCCACACTAGCAAAAGCTTTGCACAATCCCAATTATAAATTGCGCGAGATGCTCAAGCTCCACCAAATCTGGCAAAACAACGCCCCAAAAACCCTCTCCAAAGAACACGTTCTGCTCGTTCGCACAGCCCCCCTTCACATCCTAACATGCTTTGCCCGCGTGGCAACCGAGCTCCTTCCAGAAGGATTTCACCACACAAGCGCATCGGTTCTCCAACCCGACACACAAGCATCTGGCGATGTCTATGAGCTCTACGGAACATCTACCACCGAAATCGAAAGAATCCCTCTCGAGTTTTACACCCTTGAGCCCTACCGTGAGCACGTTTCTTTTGACGACCGCGACCAACTTCGAAGTTGCCTTGATGACCCATCAGCAATCTTCAAAGCCTACAAAACAGCTAAAGCGCCTCCCAACCATAAAGCTGCCGTCTTCATCGTCAAAGGCACCCAGCTACAAAACCTTAAATCAGAAGACTGGATCTATCAAGATCCCCACAAATCTGAGCTACCCGGTATTTTCCATACCGAAAGACAGGCCCTACTTGCTGAGCGCTACATTCATGGCCAGCCCGCTTACCCCTTTCTAAAAGCGATCGAAGATGGCCTCATCACTTCGCAGGGCATATTGCTCTCACGCACCTTCCCCTCCCCTTTTATGAAACGCATGCTCCTTTCTGAGCGAGTGCAGCGTTGCCTCAAGGGGATCTACTTTCACTTGCCATCACACGATGGGGGCGAATATTTTTCCCATGAGGACAGAGCATTTTTACTCGATCTTGCAAAATTTGGCATTCCCACCTACTGGGCAGATAACCGCTCTGGAAAACTCTTGCAATACATTCCCAAACCCGACAAAGATACCGGGATGTTCGTTCCCAAAGAATCCATCGATGATTTCGTAGCTGCCACCTTTGTTGGCATCTACGGATCAAATCTCATTGAAGGCAACTTTGAAGGCGAGTTAAAAAAACTCCTCGAGGGCCTCCTTTCTATGAGAGAAAGCGTGAACCACCCCCTGCTCAGCCCCGGCAAACCACTAGCAATGGTCACAGGCGGCGGTCCCGGAGCAATGAGCGTTGGCAACCGAGCTGCCCGCGAGCTTGGCATCCTCTCTTGCGCAAACATCGTAGACTTCACATCACAAGGCGGCGCCGTTGTCAACGAGCAGCACCAAAATCCTTATGTCGACATCAAAATGACCTATCGCCTCGACAAACTCGTCGAAAGACAAGCCGAATTCTATCTCGACCTGCCCATCTTCCTAACCGGAGGCATTGGCACCGACTTTGAGTATTCCCTTGAAGAAGTACGTCGCAAAACAGGCGTTTGCACCACCACCCCCATCCTCCTCTTTGGCACACCCGAATACTGGCGCGATAAAGTCAAAACCCGCTTTATGCGCAATCTAGCATCAGGGACAATCAAAGGGTCTGAGTGGGTCAGCAACTGTTTTTTCTGCGTGCAAACAGCAGAGCAGGGACTCGAAATTTACCGCAATTTTTTCACAGGCCAGCTCAAAATCGGCAAAGGCGGCCCAGTCTACGAAGACGGCTTTGTATCCTTTTAATAGCCTGGCTTGCATCTCACGCGCTGACGCATCTTACACAAGAATAGGGCGGCAAGTCGGACTAAAATCCCCAGGAAAAGCCAATAGCGAAAAACGATGTCCTTTCCTTAAAGAACTGCCCTTCACCATAGCCATTGAGATACTTTCCGTAGACACGCAACTTGCGGCCAATCCCTTGCAGCTTGGACCACTCATAGCCTAGCATCCCTGTAAAATCAAACTGCCAGTGATTCACCTGCCAGTTATCAACATTGATCGCTAAGAATGGCGTTCCATACAAGCGATGATAGTGATGCTTTTTGCCCAATAAGCGCATTTCCGTCCCATACTTGAGATAAAATGTCTTCAAAGGAAACGTTGCATCGCTATGTAAAATAAAACCAGGACCTGCATAAAACCGAAAACCTGAAGTCAGCTGATAGGAGGTGATCCATTCAAAAGCCTCAAAGCTAGGGTTGACACGCTGCGGTATAAAATCAGGGTTATTCACTAAAAACTCATCTCCCAAATGAGACGAAATATGATAAAGCATCAAACGCATCGACCAGGCATCAAAAGCATAACTGAGAGGGAAGCCCAAAAGGTAGTCAGTATTGACAAGCTCAGCAAATTCATCCTTATGGGGATTGTGCATATTAAAGACAGACCAAATACCCGATAAAATCCCAATTTGCAGATCGCCATGAGCTGGCCAAACATCGCGCCAGCGGAAAATAGGAAACTCATCACCAAGAGCCACCGCAATCGTATTATCGCCCATGATATCATCACCCATGCGATATTCAGCATAATATTGAGGCTGTCTTGGGTCAGCAATGAGAGGCTGAAAAAGCACCGTTGTCTGCGGAAACCACGTTCCCCCAACACGAGGCTTAATCATGTAGGCCTCTTCCCTCTGAATCTCATCTTCAGAAAAGTACTCAACAACACAAACCTTCTCAACACCTGGCAAGTCTTCAACAAAAGCAATGATCGAATTGCGGATCAAATCATTTTTCGGCAAATTTGATAAATAGACAGTTGAGCCATCGACCTTAACCCTGACGCAGAACTCATAGAAATTCATGTCAATCAGAGCTTGAATGTATCCTTCAAGGAAATGATCCGTTGCATCTTCAATACTCTCTTCGGGAATAGCATCAGCCCTTGATAGCGTTTCACCAAGCGCAACCACTTCATCATCAGCAAACCCCTCTTCAACTAACATTGAAGCATCGGCATACCCATTTCCAAAAAACAAGAAACTACAAACGCAGCTAATTAATGCAAATTGCTTAGAAACCATCAATAAAGTTACCCCTTAATTCATCTATATAGAAATCCCTAAAAATGTAGCAATTAAAATTTTAAAACTTGCACCCAGAGGCCCCCTTTGATAGACTGGCAACTTTCTGAGGGGCAATAGCTCAGGCTGGTTAGAGCAGCGGACTCATAATCCGTCGGTCGTAGGTTCAAGTCCTACTTGCCCCATTTTTATTCCTAGATAAAACCCAACTAAAAAAGTTCGACCTTAAAGCGCCAGGATGATAGAATTAGCCCGAAGAGCTCAAGACGAGCCGAGTTACTCTCAATAAAGTAGCAAAAAAATAAAACTATAAAGAGGCAGGTTTTATATGACTTCTGGCACACAAACAGTATTTTTTCAAAGACCTGATGTACTTTATGTAGATGAAGATGACTCTATTAAACCTCCCCCATATCAAACAATTGATCATTTAATGAACTCAATAAAAGAACATGGTCCACTTGTTGCAGTAGGGAAAATGGGACCAGAAGCTTATACGGTGGATCCTTTTAAACTAAAAGAGCAAATTAATAACGAAGATGTGTATGGTTGGAAACCCAATACAGCTAAAGAATACTCAGATTCAATACCCGTAATCTTACGGGGCGCAAGGAAAACAGAAACCCACGCTTACGTATTCTTCACCTTAGCGCAAGACGTTAGGAGGGATAAAGAATCTCTAATTAGAGGATATAAAACGCTAGACGCAGATGGAAAAGTGTACATCATGTCTTTTGCAAATTTTTTCGAGAAATCTTTGGTGAATCTGCACCCGATTTGTCCGCATGGTCAGTGGTTATACTCTGTAGAAGTAAATTCAATTTTGGATGGCGGTGAAACTGAAAAAAAATGCAAGGAAGTCGGACAGAAGATTTTTAATTATTACAAAGCACTCCCCAACGGAACCAGTGAAACAGCGAAACAAGCATTGCAAAGAATCTGCAACGCAGCCGTATTTTTAACACCCGATGGCCAAGTTAGAAAAGCCCATATCGAGTATGCTTGGGACGGAGTAGGCGATCAGGCTTGGAAGTGGAGACATTAACTCCTTTACAATTTCCATAGCTAGGGTCGTTTTCTCAGCTTGCCTCGGGCCAGTAAATAGCACCGTCTTCTCCGCACAGCAAAAAAAAGTGGAAAAATGCGTTAGAAGCTCTTGTAGACAAAAATATATATGTGACACATACTTACAACCAAGAAATACAGCATATTCAGCAAGGATTGAAATAAGTATGCATGCAATCAATATACCTTACCAGGACGAAGGTATTGAACTTGAAGGATTCGTTGCAAGCCCTGCTTACTCATGCATCTAAACATGGAGAAAATAAAATGAACCAAGCTCGTAATGACAAAACCCCAAAAAAAATATTTCTGCTCCTTTGGCTTCTCTGCATTTTAGGTTCATGGTCAGTTATTCCTTATAGCCAATACTTGGGCATTCTCCCCACTTCAACTTCCATTCAGCAGATATTATTGCTTGGCACGATTCAGGCGGTGATTCTCTATGGTTTGATTTGCTTTATAAGTTATAAATTACTCCCCAAAACAGATTTGAGACCATTTCCTGAAAGAACTAGCCTTAAGAAGAACATCCTTTTCGGAATAATCCCTGGTATATTTAGCGGCTTTGCTATCTACCTCTTAGATAAAACCATTTTTTCAAGTTCACTTCTTTCTACGGGAAAAATTCATCCGCCTTTTTGGGCTGGTGCAATAGCTTCGCTTTATGGAGCTATCAATGAAGAAGTTCTATGCAGACTCTTTTTATTCACCTTAATCTATTTTTTCTTTCAAAAAATATTCAGTTCAATAAAGCATCATAAGCTGTCTCTTCTCTGGACTACAAACGCTATTGTAGCACTCATTTTTGGGTTAGGCCATTTACCTGCTGCTTTTAAACTGATGGAACCCACTTCCTACGAAATTTCCAGAATTCTTCTCCTCAACGGCATTCCAGGAATCGTCTTTGGATGGCTCTATTGGTCTAGAGGATTATGGTCAGCTATGATAGCTCATTTTATGGCAGATTTAATAATTCACGTATTTTTATGAGTATCCGTTGTTATAAAAAACTCAAACATGTTTCAGACCAATGAAAGAAACAAGACACATTAAAGTTACCCCTTACAACCCAATATGGGCAGAGCAATTTGAAGCGGAAGCCCTCCAAATCAAAAAAGTGCTACAAGACACACGTATTGCAGTTCATCATGTTGGCTCTACCTCAGTCCCTGGTCTTCCAGCTAAACCGAAGATAGACATCATAGCAGTTGTCAAAGGCCACCCATCCGAGACGATAAAAAAACTAGAAGAGATCGGTTTCGTTTACCGTGGAGAATACAATATTCCGGTGCATTGTGGCTTCAGCAAACGAGGTGCTGTCATAGTGAATCTTCATGTGTATCAGGAAGGACATCCTGAAATCGCACTTAACCTCACTTTTCGTGATTATCTGAGAAGCCACCCCCAAGTGCGTGATGAGTATGGTGCTATGAATCTAATCTCGAAAGGACACTCTATTGAGCGCTTCATGAACTCCAAAGACTTCAAGGAATGAGGCAGGGACAATGCACTCTTGCCCCCATTGCGGTTGAGATCAACTCGAATGTATAAAATGGGTTCGTTTCGTAAAAATCATCATTGCAGTTTTGTTCGTAATCAAGCATCGTTAAAATGATCGATTTCAGGAATAGGCCCATGAAGAAACTCTACTACTTAATCCTTTGTCTGTCTGCATGTTTTTGTCCAGGAATTGCATCCGAGAAAAAGATGGATTACTGGGGGATTCAGCGAAAGGGAGCCAATTTGTTCCGGTAAAAACCCGTTGCATCCATTAAACAAGTCTTTTATACTCATGCTCATAAATGTTGGATGGTGCTGGTAGAGTTGAGATTCTCCCTCCCTAATAATCCGTAGGTCGTAGGTTCAAGTCCTACTTGCCCCATTTTGCCAAATGCCTTAGGAATTAAAGTCTGTGGGACGTTTCTTTTGTTGGTTTATGCTGATTGGCTTTGCTCAAATATTAGCAACCACCCAGATTACTTTTCGCGATGCCTCTGCAAAAGAGGTCTTGGAATTACAAGAGCATGTGATATCATTTTATGGCAAAGAGCTTTTGAAAGCAGGCCTTTTCCAAGAGGCTACGCTCGCTTACAATGCAGCAAAGGATGAGATAGCTCAAGACTCAGCTGATATTACCTTTTATAACATCACTGATAACACAGGGGTTATGCGCTATGGTTATATTTCTTACTCCATCAACAACCAAAAAGCTTACTTAGAAACAATCTATCTTGATGAGCAGTATAGAGGCTGTGGCCTTGGGAAGGCTGCTTTATCCAGTCTAGAGTTAAAGTTAAAAGAAGCTGGCATCATGCTGATCAGGCTCTATGTATTTGCACACAACAAAGCAGCAATCAACTTATATACAAAACAGGGATACACTATCGAAAACACCTATTTCAATAAAGCAGACCTTGTTGGCTACCACATGCAAAAGGCACTCTGAAGGCTTGGAGCCTGCAAAATGGGCGCATTACGTGCAATTCCAGCTCTGTTAGTGATTCGCCCAGCCGATAATAATCGAGCATCTTAAGGTTATTTCCATACTTTGACGGTAAAAGTTCCCTTACAATCGATCCGCTGCCATCGCATCCAACGAGTAAATCTCCAGTGGCACATTAGACAAGCACATGTGTGAAAAAGGTGGCAAAAAAAATAAGGAAGAACTGTATTCGATTGCGTTTTCCTATTTTCAATATATCCAACAGGAGCACCAACGACCCCCCGTTTCTTCGTAGCTGCTTGTAATTGGATTAGTGTATCACTCATCTCATTTTCCTTGCATTAAAGGTAATTTATGATACTCTCATCCAAGCACAAGCCAATCTAATGGAATAAGCTATATGAATATCCCACCCGAAAAGACAAGGAGAGCTTAGAGGATGAAAAAATATTTATTGCTCGTTTTGATAAGCGCAAGCTTCTTTCTGAGTGCGAACACCATTCCTCTCCAAGAAATAGCTGTTGTAAGCCTTGGATCGCATTGTCAATCATCCGTTATCCTTAGAGAACTAGGCATGAGAGGGTTTGCAACCCCTTTGGACTGGCTTCTTTCTCTAAACCATAAAGGATTGATTCAACTGATCAATGATGAATTTTCTCATATGTTCGATAAAAAATATTTAACTCAATATCCGGAATGCTATGTTGTTAACCGCCTTTATAATCTTGAGTTCCGTCACGAATGGTCTTCCCTTGATTTACTAGGAGAATTGCCGGATATAGCAGCAAAATATGAAAGACGCATAAAACGTTTTTTCGAGCTGCCAGAAATTGCAAAACGTGTTGTTTTTATTCGCACTGTCTTCGATCCAAAGCTGAATCCTCTAAAAAATAAACCCACCTATACTCCTGCTTGCACAATCATTACCGCTCAAGAAGCGCAGGAGCTTTATAGTTGCCTGAAAAATAAATTTCCTAATTTGAAATTTATTTTAGCCATTGTGAATTTTGCTCACAAATATTCAGGAATTAATAAAGACATGGACAACATCATTGAATTTAAAGTAACCGATTTAGTTAAAGACTCTAGGCGGTTTGTCCCTGATTTGGGAAACCCTGACTTTTTTGATGCAATTTATATCGGCGCAGAAACGGTGCAGTGCCCTGCCAATCCATCCGATATCAACCATTAGAAACCAATAGACATTCCTCACCTAAGTCACTATACTCGAACTGATTTAGGTTGGTTGGTGTTGAGAGAACAGGCGTTCTCTCCCCTCACAAATTGACTAGGTCAATTGCTGAAGCACATTAAATTAGAGGGAAAAAATGAAGAAATTTTTAATTTTAGCGTGTTTAGCCTTTACTCAAGCCCAAGCATTAGAATGTGAAGTGCAGTTTGAAAATGATCAGGTTTGCGTTTCTCGGGTTGTGATAGATCCAAAAGAGGAGATTGGTTGGCACCGTGATGTGGCACCTCAAATTGTTGTAGGGTTACGAGGTGGGACCATCACTAGATTAGAGGCAGATGGACGAGAAGTTGACGTTGAATTTCCAACTGGAAAAGCCATATACCGTCCTGTTGATCCAGAAGATGAGCTTCATAGAAGTGTGAATAGATCAAACACTCCTATTGAGATTATCATTGTTCAGATGAAAACCGATTCAAATTAAGGATGTCTCGGATGTTTCGATTGTTTTTATGTATCTTTCTTTTGGGGAGTAGTTTTATGAATGCAGATCTCAACAAGAAAGACATTATGTCAGAACTTTTGTCAGGATTCCATCATCTTCTTCGAAAATCAATAAGAAACAGATGGAAAGAGAATAATAAAGATCAAGAATGTCTGATTTCTTTTGACGCTTCAAACTTTTTTTGGTTATCATATCTTCCTTAACCTGGAGTATCTATGGCTTCTTTAGCATCAAATGTTTCTAGCACACACACATATTGCGGAAATTCTGAAGTGAATTTCTTCCTAAATGATCACGACGAGCTTACCGTTACAATAGACACCGATAGACTGCACATAAGATCAGTTGAAGCTTCAGAGGAAGACTATAGTTCATATGCCGCATTGTTTGGTGATAAAGTTGTAATGGGCAAATTTGCCACTGGGCAAACGAAAACTCGAGAAGACATGGAATCTCGAATCAAAGACGTTTGGGTCAAGCGTTGGCGTCAAAATGATCCTTATGCTGGTTTAGCAGTATTCAAAAATGACACCGAAGACTTTCTAGGTCATGTCGCGCTAGGGCATGGATATGATGCAGGACAATCTGAATTGGCTTATCTCTTTAGGAAAAAATATTGGGGCAATGGATTTGGATCAGAAGCAGTAACTGCTGTTGTGAAAGAATATGCTCCAGCTACTGTTGCAGAAGGTTATACCCTAGATGGCAAGGCTCTTGAAAAAATCACAGCAACTGCCAGGCCAGATAATCCCTCTTCTGTAAAAATTTTAGCAAAGCTAGGGATGCATAAAATTGAAGAAGAGGAAAAATATGGAGCTGTTCGTCACCACTTTTCTATTGATCTAAGTGAACTAACAAAACCTGTGGTTGATATGAGAGAAACCCCATCCAATACTTCAAAAGTTGTGTCTCAAGTTGTTTTTTCAGAAGAAGTAACTCTAAATTAAACAGCTGGTGATTGGTCATTCATTAATACGCCTGATGGTTATTCAGGACGGATTTTATCAGAATCTCTAATGAATCTTTCCACTTCCTATGATACCAATGCAAAGACTTCACGTCTTAGGGCGCATATTTATGGTGTAAAAGATACAGAATGAGAGCCCATCAAGTCATTGCCTTATGACTCGAAATTAAAAGTCCTAGATTCTTCAGATGCAAGATGGTTAAAAATAGCGTTACTTGATGGTTAAGAGGGCTATGTACAAAAAGGAGATGTAACAACTGAATTCCCTGCATTACACAAGCAGGAACTGCCTCAATTTAGTCAAAAATTTCTAGGCTTACTTTATATCTGGGGAGGCAGGTCAAGCTTTGGGTATGATTGCTCAGGATTTGTGCAGATGCTTTACAGTCAAATTGGAATCAAATTGCAAAGAGACGCGAAACAACAAATATTGGATAGTCGGCTCCAATCAATCAAAATAGATGAACTTAAGCTGGGAGATCTTATTTTCTTCGGTAAATCAGATCAAAGAATCATGCATGTCGGCATGTATATAGGTAACGAACAATTTATACACGCTACAGCAAGGGAAAATAAGTCGTAGGTTCAAGTCCTACTTGCCCCGTTTTCTCATGTCAATGCGTTAGAAGCTCCTATAGACAAAAGCACATATGTGATATACGCTTACAACCAAGAACTACAGCACGTTCAGCAAGAATTGGAGTAAATATGCATGCAATCAATATACCTTACCAGGACGAAGGGATTGAACTTGAGGGGTTCGTTGCAACCCCAAGTAAAGAAAAACGTCCTGTTGTAATTCTTTGCCATGCATGGTAGGGAAAAGACGAGTTTATATGTAAGAAAGCAAAAGCCGTAGCTGAATGGGGATATGTTGGTTTTGCACTCGACATGTATGGTAAAGGCGTTTTAGGTAAGTCAAAAGAGGAAAATGCTGCTTTAAAAAAGCCATTTATGGAAAACCGTCAATTGTTGCTAAATCGTGTTATTAAAAGCTTTGAGACAGCTTGTAGCTTACCTTATGTAGATTCAAAACGTGTAGCAATTTTGGGATTTGGGTTCGGAGCTGTATGTGCTCTTGATCTTGCTCGCAGCGGAGCCGACCTGAAGGGAGCAATTAGCGTATATGGGCATTTTGATCCACCGCCTAATTTATTGATGGAGCCTGCCAAGACTAAAATTCTTATACTTCATGGGTACAACGATCCAATCACTCCACAGAGTGAACTTAGAAACTTCGAAATAGAAATGAACAAAGCTAAAATCGACTGGCAAGCTCATGTTTATGGAGATACTATGCATGCATTTGCCACACCTGGCGCAAATGACCCAGCATCGGGCATTCTTTATAACCCGACTGCTGCGTCCCGTGCATGGACTGCTACTCACAGCTTTCTCGATGAAATCTTTAGTGGCGAATAGGCTCTGAAGTTAAACTGACGATTTCTTTTATTATAAATATAATGTGATGTCTAGCTACAAAAAATAGTCAGCCATGGCGAATGATTCACATAGATAAAAATCCCTTACATCGCTATTCTGGTTGCTGTTAGCTATTGCTAAGGACACTCTATCGAGCGCTTCATGAACTCCAAAGACTTCAAGGAATGAGGCAGGGACAATGCACTCTTGCCCCCATTGCGGTTGAGATCAAATCGAATGTATAAAATGGGTTCGTTTCGTAAAAATCATCATTGCAGTTTTGTTCGTAATCAAGCATCCTTACAATGATCGATTGCAGGAATGGACCCATGACGAAACTCTACTACTTAATCCTTTGTCTGTCTGTATGTTTTTGTCCAGGGATTGCATCCGAGAAAAAGATGGATTACTGGGGGATTCAGCGAAAGGGAGCCAATTTTTTTAACCAATCCCCCTCTGAGGACTGGTTTACTGCCGCAAAAGCAGTTGGCATTCAGTTTGCACGCTTAGCTCCCGATAAATGGAGCTGCGAAAAAAAAGACTTTTTGATTGGTGATGCGGATGCATTTGTGGGCATACCTCCATCTGATTTAGAGATTTTAAAAACTACCCTCAATCAGGCTCAAGATAACAATGTCCGGGTTGTCATTACACTTCTGTCTTTACCGGGTTCAAGATGGCGGCAAAATAATCATGGTCAGGACGATTTGCGAATCTGGGAACACAATGACTATCAGAGTCAAGCGATCTCGTTCTGGAGGGCTCTAGCAGAAGAATTAAAAGATCATCCCGCGATTGTGGGGTATAATATCTTAAATGAACCCCACCCAGAATGTTTGTTCGGTATACATGATTATAAAAAAATAGATTTTAAGAACTGGTATGAAACAGTCAAAGATTCAAGAGCTGATCTGAATATTTTTTACAGAAAAATCGTAAGCGCCATTCGTGAAGTTGATTCAGATACGCCCATCATTATCGATACAGGGCTACATGCAACACCTGGGTCTATAAGTTATCTTACCCCTATAGAAGATGACAATATCCTTTATTCCTTTCACATGTACGAGCCATATGCCTATACAACAAGGAAGATCAATAACAAGCGCTTCTCATTCCCAGGACACCTTCCTATTGGACATGATCCAAATCAGCCCGGTTCAAAAACGACTTATTGGGATAATAAACGCCTAGAGCAATTCTTCAATCCAGTTCTCCTATGGCAAAAGCAATTTAATATCCCATCATCTCAAATCTTAGTCGGGGAATTTGGATGTGATCGAACAGCTCAAGGAGCTGATCAATATCTTTCCCACTTGATCAGCATTTTCAATCGCAATAACTGGCATTGGGCATTTTATTCATTTAGGGAAGATTGCTGGGATAGCATGGACTATGAGCTAGGTTCTGGTGAGCTGCATTGGCAATACTGGGATGCAGCTGAAAAAGGCGCTAATCTCGATCAATTTAGAAAAAACAACGCCATTTTTGATGTGATCAAAAAAGCACTAGAAAACAGTCCCAATTGATATGCTAAGACCCTGGGGTGTAAGTTTCGTGCAACTGACGACCACTTCCATACCTTTTTTCGCCATGCAGTTTTCCCTACTTGGCATCTGGCTGAGTTTAGGGGGATCTTCAGCAAGGCATTTTTTCGATGCATATGCGGAATCCATTCATGCATAAACAGATTGTTTCTATATCTATTTTTATTTTGATCATTACTGCCGGTGCGTTGTTGCACTTGCTAAAAACATCCGGTAGCAGTGTATCCCAACATACTTGTCCTTTTTGCGATGAAACGGTCATTAATCGGCAGAAGTTTTATGAAGACCGCTTTGTCATAGTTATGTGTACTCATCAGCCTATTGTTCCAAGTCATTTTCCCATTATCCCTAAAAGACACGTCGAGCGACTGGAATTACTCACTCATAAAGAGCTAACTCATATACATCAGGCAATCAACAAAGTACACCAAGCATCTCACTCTGTTTTCGAAACATTCCCATATCTTATCCATCAAAAAAATGGCCGAAAAATTGGACAAAGCGTCCTCCACGTACATTTCCACTTTATTGGGAAACGCTCTGGTGATAACTCTAAGACCAGGTTCCTAGCAAAAATGCTTTGGGCATATCTGCGCGGACCTATCTCGCCTACAAAAATGCAAAAGGTTGTTGAAAAGATGGGACCAGCTATGGAGTTAACCCCAGCATCTCTTTAGGGCAGTCCCCTTACTGGGGGATACAAACCATCTTTCAATAAGGTGCAAATATGGTGCACTGAGCTGCAACTTTTACCAATTTGTTCCGGTAAAAACT
>JACKPQ010000002.1 GCA_024233435.1 Chlamydiales bacterium | reverse complement strand
TAGCCTTCGGTATACTTTTGATATCGAATGCTTATTTGTTGATGGCGATGCTCCCCCAGGCGGAGATGGCACATTTGAGCATCCTTTCAATGATTTAGCCGCTGCACTCGCAATAACGCCATGCCAGTGTATCTACGTATTGGGAGGCACTTTTGTAGGGCAGTTCCCCGCCCCTCAATGCCCCCTTCTTGGTGGAGCCTGTGATCAGCTTGTTCCAACAGCACAAGGGGTTTCAATAGCGCTGCCTCCTTTGAACACATCCTACCCTGTGCTCACCAATCCAGGAGGCTTCATTATTGTTGAGTTTGGCACTTCTGCCGATATTTATATTCGCGGATTTGAGCTTCGTAACGGCACCATACACACTTTCATATCAGGTGTTGGGACTAATGTCGTAAGTTTAACTTGCAATCGCTTTACTGAAACCGCCGTTTCTCTTTTTATGGTTGATATAAATACACTAATTGTCGAAGATAACGAGTTTGAATATACACAAACATCTGCTCTTGGTAGCTGGCAAACAACGGCAACAAATACCATGGTTAGAAACAACACGTTTACATCGATTGGCTCAGCTAAATCAAATCAGATGAACATTGCATCATTTACAAACTCTTCATTAATTTTTGATAATAACCTCGTTAGATTATCTAAGATTAATGCCGCAGGCGGAGTGGTTCATCCTTCAATAGCAACCAACTTTCTCTTTGCAAATAACGATATTGTTGTCGATGCGCCAGGCACAGCTGCAGCAATACTTACCTCCCCAAATTTATCATCAAACGGTGGCACCATCCAGAACAACATCATTGTCAATACGACCGGATCCATCGCCTCATTCCTCTCCACCGAATCAAACTACACCGGCATGCTATACACTGGCAACACTTCAAGCACGACAAACGATGTCGTGTTTGAGCTCCCTATCGTCGGTATATCCATGTGCGCATCTCTTGATTCCAACGTCGCTAACTCTTATCAGTTCGATGCAGTCGCTGGATCCGTAATCAATGTGACCCAGTCCCTGGCCGATTTAGCTACAAATAACGTTGGTACCGTGGCCATTACGGGTGCAGGTCCAGTCAATTTTGATACAGGTTGCGTACCCTAATTTCGATATGTTTTAACCGATCGTTGTCAACGAATGCCAATAAACGGTATTGTGCGGGTATGGACCCATTGGAAACTCCACTTAAAAATGTCTGGAAAAAGATTGGTACCCACCATCACCATGGGTTTGTCGTTTCGCTCCTTGGCTTGCACTCAAAAGATAGCGCCGGTTGCGGCGAATATTTGGACTTGATTCCCCTAATCGATTGGTGCAAAGAGATTGGTTTTGATATCATTCAACTTCTCCCTGTTAACGATTCGGGCATTCTGACTTCTCCATACAGCGCTTTATCTGCATGCGCCCTTCACCCAATCTATTTACGGCTGGAAGACATTGCAGGAGCTCCTCCAATCACGAAGGAGAGGGTCGATTACTTAGAAGTTCTCAACTGGAAGATGGCAAAACTGAGAAACCACTACGAAACGTCTTTTAAGAAAACAGAAGATTATGAAAAATTTTGCAATGGATGCACCTGGCTTAAACCTTACGCCCTATTCCGAGCTTTAAAAGATAAAGAACTCCAAAAACCTTGGCGCAAGTGGCCTGAAGCGATCCGCCATATCTCTCACGAGCAGTTAAGCACTTTGTGCAATGAGCACGCTACCGAGGTCGAGTTCTATTGCATGATCCAGTACCTTTGCTACAACCAACTCAAGAAGGTGCGTGAGCATGCAGATTCCCAAGGGGTAAAAATTCTTGGCGACATCCCAATTTTGATTAACGGTGACAGCTCTGGTGTCTGGTACACGAACCATTTCTTTGATGAGTCGCTAGCTGCAGGCGCCCCACCTGATATTTTTAACCCCAACGGCCAGTATTGGAACTTCCCTCTTTATAACTGGCCTGCAATTGCACAAAGTGGCTATAGCTTTTGGAAAGACCGCCTGCATTTTGCAAGCAATTTCTACCACATGTACCGCATCGATCACATCATTGGGTTTTTTCGCATCTGGGCCATTCCGCTCCATCACGAGCCTATTGATGGTAGCTATATCCCCTCAGAGCCGGGCCTTGTCCTTGCTCAAGGACAAGAAATTTTATCCAACATGATTCAATTCTCAGACATGCTCCCTGTCGCCGATGACCTCGGATCGATGCCCGATGGAGCAGACACTCTGATTCGCTCGATGGGAATACCGGGGACGCGCATCCTCACAATTGAGCGCGCTGATAAGGGCAAGGGTCCATACATCCCCATTGCCAGTCACGACCCTATTAACTTGTCTATGGTTTCAACACACGACTTAAAAACGCTGCGCGGTTGGTATCATGATTTTCCAAGCCAAGCCCAGCTTTTCTGCCAAATGATGGGATGGCCTTACGAAGAAAAGCTAACCCTAGAGCGCCAAAAGATGATACTGCGCGCCTCTCATCACTCGCCAACCCTGCTGCACGTCAATCTACTTACCGAATATCTCGATTGTGTGGGTCTCACATCTGAAGATCCAGAAGATGAGCGCATCAATCGCCCTGGAGAAATCTTATCAACTAATTGGACCTATCGCTATCAGCTATCCATCGAAGAAATGGTTGCTCATGATAAGCTTAAAGAGTTAATGCAAGAGGTAATTGAATGAAGCTTTTCTGGATGCTCGCCCCCATCGCTGTCTTTGCAAACGCTCAAATAAAGACGCTACATGCCTCTCTTGACCCTTCATCGATCTCTAAGCAGCTAGCCTTCTACCAACTCTATCCAGACACGCCTGAAGGTCAAAAAGCCCTAGCTTGCGCCTGGAAGCTTTTGGGAACAAACCAGCCCAATAAAATGGCCCTTCCAACGCTTGATTTGCAGCCGCTTATCGCTTTGGTCAATCGCCAGCCCCTTGATGAGCCCCCAGTGCTTGATGTAGCAGCCTTAGATCTCATCGACTCGATCGCATCTCACTTGCATAACCGAAAACTACAAGGCCATTTTGTCTGGAACAAAAGCGATTTAATGGCTTTGCCAGTGCACGAAATCGATCTAGCTCGCGCTCTTCTTTTGCAAGATGTCAAAGACCCCATCCAAATTCGCCAATATGAAGCAACCCTTGATCTCATGGCACTGCAAATTGGGGCTCGCCTCAATCTCAATTCTACTGATATCGATAAAATCAATGCGATCAACGATTTTATTTTCCATGAAATGCGCTATCGGTTTCCGCCCCACTCGCTTTGGACAGATGATGTTGATCTGTACACCTTTTTACCAGCGGTGATGGACTCTCGAAAAGGGGTTTGCTTGGGCGTTTCGATTTTGTATTTGAGCATAGCGCAGCGCCTAAACCTCCCCCTTGAAATTGTCACTCCACCTGGACATATCTATATCCGCTATCGCCAAAATCCAGATAAGGTTGTCAACATTGAGACCACCGCTCGAGGCATTGATGTTCCCTCTAAATCTTACTTAAGCATTCACACAAAAAGCTTACAAACTCGCAATATTAAAGAAGTGATTGGTCTGGCCTTTGTCAACCAAGCTGCCGTCTGCTGGCAGAATGAAAATCACAAAGAGGCAATCACCCTTTATGAAAAAGCGCTTCCCTACCTGCCAGGTGATGCGCTTTTAAATATGCTGCTTGGCTACAATTATCTTTTCATTGGCGAGACAGCCAAAGGCAGACACTTGCTAGAGCAAATTGCAAGCAAGCCGCTTGAAGGCTCTCTCATATGCGAAACTCTGCCAAGCGATTACCTAAGCGGGCAGGCCAGCATCGAGGGAATCAAAGCGGTTTTTTCTCACGTCGATGAAACGCGCGCATCCATTCTCAATAAGCAAGAGCAGCTGCAGTCGATCCTAAAAAAATATCCAAAATTTCGCGATGGGTGGTTTCATTTAGCTGTTACACACTTTCAGCTCAACAACCACGCACAAGCGCTCATCGCTCTTGAAAAACTGCATAAACTCGACAACACCCAACCCACTGTCGAGTATTACCTGGCGCAGCTCAAGCTCATGCGATTTTCGCCAAGTGAGGCTTGGAAGCACTATGAGCAGGCCCAAAGTATTTTAGCAAAGCATGATCATAAGCCGCCTTGTATGCGCGCGCTTTATCAAGCCCTTCAGATGACATATCCCAAATAAAAAAGATACGATAAAACAAAGCCAATACCGACAATGCGCCCGAGCCGCTTTCTAAAGTGGACAAGCGCCCAAGCAGCTACAGTAAAGGCGAGCATCACAGGGATATCAACAGCTAGCATACGAGGGGAAAAGTGAATTGGTGCAACCACTGCTGCGAACCCTGCCACCATCGTAACATTGTAGATATTGCTTCCAAATACATTGCCCAAAATCAAATCAGTGCGCCTCTTCATGGCTGCCACTACCACTGTGGCAATTTCTGGAAACGAGCTCCCGATTGCAACAATGGTCAAGCCAATCACGCGCTGGGACATCCCAAAATGCGTTGCAATTGCAATGGCACCCTTAATTAAAAAACTTGCGCCCACAATGAGCAATCCAACCCCCACAATCACAAGCAAAATCTCACGCCATAGCGTTAACTTTGCAACCACTTCTTGCTGCAAAGCCTGCTTGGCAATGCTCTTTTCCTGCTCAGATATTTTAAATTGGTAAAGCGTGTACGCGACCATCCCAACCAGCAAAAGCACCCCTTCCCACCGGCCGATGGCACCAAAAAACATCAGCGCAAAGAGAAGCAAAGAAGCCAAAACCACAATCGGCATTTCTCGTCTTTTGATTACAACCGGAATATCGAGCGGGCAAATCATGAGCGCAATTCCAAGCACCAGCCCCAAATTCGCAATATTCGAGCCAATCACATTACCTAGTGCAACATTACCCTCATGACCTACAACCTGAGCGGTAATACTCGCAAACGCCTCTGGCAGCGATGTTGTAATCGCCACAACTGTTAGCCCAACAACAAGAGATGGCACACCGAGGTCAAGAGCCAGTTTCACCGCGCCTTTAACCATAGCCTCAGCACCGCCCCACAGCAACACCACACCCAAAAAAACCATAAAAATCGCTAGCCACATAATATTAGATATATAACCCCAGTTATGGGTTTATATCACTAACCTTTAAGCAATTCAGGGAAATCTTGCACAATTTTTGCCTCACCTATAGCGGATTTGCTATGAGATTTGCCAAAACTGGTACAACCTTCCACCTGAATTTTGTTAAATCTTACCGATATCAATCCATAAATGAGGTATATACCTTGTCGATAATTTTTAAAACTTTTGGCACAAGAAATAAGCCGCGATTCTTCCATTGCAGCAAATTCCAAAAAAGTTATGATGGGCTTATGAACTGGATCATTGCCCTATTACTAGCTTTTAGCACATCGCAAACTTATAAACCTCCTGCTGAACCGCTGGCCATCACCGAAAACCTGCATGGCGGGCGCGTTCTCCGATTGAGCGATAACTCCATTTGGGAAGTAGCACCAGAAGATATCAATTACACACAACTTTGGGTTACCCCCTTTAGAGTCAAAATCGACTATACAGGCAATGTAGACTACCCGTACACTCTCACCAATGAAACATCTCAGACTAGCGTTCGAGTGCGCCACGTCGATACCATGAGTCCAGAAGATCTGCCGCAAGAGCCTCCAATGCCACCGGGAAGCGTTCAAGAGCAAAAGCCGATAACTCCACCAAAACCAGCGCCGAAACAAAAGGCTCCAAAAACTCCAAAGCAGCCGAAAGGATCAAAAACCCCACCCTCTACATCTCCTTATGATGATAAAATCACGCCCGGTAACACTCAAGACCCAAACCAGCTGCCTGGTTCAACACCAAACACTTCTCCAGCCAATCCATTCGGAAACAATTAAAAAACTTGCACTCTAATCCTCCGACTGCTAAAAATAAAAGCAAAGAAGGAGGTCGTGATGAGTCTACAGTTTACGGAAGCAAGTCAAGAGGCTCTAAATTGGGCCGTTGAAACAGCCAAGCTAAAGCACCACACAACAATTGGTGATGAACATTTAGCTGCCGGATTTTTACAGCAGGCTGATGGCTATTACTCCAACCTGCTAAGATCAATTGGCATTGATCCATCTCAAGTCTTGAAAGCTGCTCAGCAAAAACTCCAAAACACACCCACTTATGCCTCTTCTCCCGGCGAGCCTGCACCTACACAGAGTTTGCACAAGCTCATCCAACTTGCTGAGGCCCAAGCAAAAAAATGGGGTGACAGCTACATAAGTAGCGACCACTTTTTATGCGCTTTTTGGCAACAGGACAAAGAGTTGTTCAAATCAAACATCAGTCAAGAAGAACTGGAGAAAAAAATTATGGAAATGCGAGGGGATCAACACATGGACTCACCAACAGCAGAAAATAACATTCAGGCTCTTGAAAAATACTGCAAAAACCTGACAGAGCTTGCAAAAAGCGGCAAACTTGATCCTGTGATCGGTCGCAACGAAGAGGTCCAGCGCGTTGTTCAAGTCTTGAGCCGTCGCACAAAAAACAACCCCTTGTTAATCGGCGAGCCCGGAGTTGGAAAAACGGCCATCGCAGAGGGCCTTGCCCAGCGCATCATCCACGGCGACGTGCCCGATGCACTTAAAGACAAGCAACTATTTGCCCTCGACATGGGAAGCCTTATCGCTGGCACCAAATACAGAGGTGAATTTGAAGAACGCCTAAAAAGCATCTTAAAAGAAGTTGAAGGCGCTGAAGGAAAAATCCTTTTATTTATCGATGAGGTACACACACTTGTCGGCGCTGGAGCAAGTGAAGGCGCCATGGATGCCGCTAACCTTCTAAAACCAGCCCTAGCTCGTGGAACCCTTCACTGCATCGGAGCCACAACACTCAACGAATATCAAAAATACATCGAAAAAGACGCCGCCCTAGAAAGACGCTTTCAGCCAGTTACAGTCAACGAGCCAACAGAAGATGATGCTATAGCCATTTTGCGCGGCTTAAAAGAGCGCTATGAAATTTTCCATGGCGTGCACATTACAGAAGGCGCTTTACATGCAGCTGTCAACCTCTCTATGCGCTACATTCCCGACCGATTTTTACCAGACAAAGCCATCGACCTTATCGATGAGGGTGCCAGCTTGATCCGCATGCAGATTGGGTCTCGCCCCCTTCCAATCGACACCAAAGAGCGCGAGCTCTCCCAACTCCTTGTTAAACAAGAAGGCTTAAAAAGGGACGCTCCAGAAAAAGTTAAAGATTTGGATAAAGAAATCTCTGAAATTAAAGAAGACCTAAAAGGGCTCAATACCCGCTGGGAAAACGAGAAAAAACTCATTGATGAACTTAAAGAGCATAAAAACAAACTCGAAACACTGCGCTTTGAGGCAGACGAGGCCGAGAGAAAAGCCGATTACAACAAAGTTGCAGAAATCAAATATGCAGCTATACCTGAAGCAGAAAAAGCACTTGCCAAAGCCCAAGCCGAGCTTTCTAAACTCCCCAACCGCCTTCTTCAAGAAGAAGTCGATGGTGAGCTCATTGCCCAGATCGTTGCCAAGTGGACAGGCATCCCTGTGCAAAAAATGCTCGAATCAGACGTCCAGCGCTTGCTCCATATGGAAGATGAGCTTGAAAAACGCGTTGTCGGCCAGCACTTTGCCGTACAGTCAATTTCTGAAGCTATTCGCAGGTCCCGCTCCGGTCTATCTGATCCTAGCCGCCCCATCGGTGCCTTCCTCTTCGTCGGACCAACAGGCGTTGGTAAAACAGAACTTGCCAAAGCCCTTGCAGAGCAACTTTTTGATCAAGAAGAGGCCATCATCCGCCTTGATATGTCTGAGTATATGGAAAAGCACACCATTTCCAAACTCATCGGCTCCCCACCAGGCTACATTGGTTATGAAGAAGGTGGACAACTTTCAGAAGCCATACGCCGTCGCCCCTATTCTGTCGTCCTACTCGATGAAGTTGAAAAAGCCCACCCTGATGTTTTCAACATCCTGCTGCAAATCTTTGACGATGGCCGCTTAACTGACAGCAAGGGACGCACCGTCAACTGTAAAAACGCCCTCTTCATCATGACCTCCAACCTCGGATCCCAAGAGCTTTTAAAAGAAACCATTCACGATAAAGACGCCCTACTCAAAGCCATCGATCCCATCATCAAGGCCCACTTCCGCCCCGAGTTCATCAACCGCCTCGATGACATCCTCCCCTTCATGCCCCTTCAAGAAAAGGACATGGAAAAAATCGTGCACATCCAGCTCGCCCATGTTGCAAAACGCTTGGCAGAGCAAAACATCACACTCAAAGCCGACCCAGCAGTCACAGCCCACTTGGCGCATGAAGGCTATGACCCTATCTTTGGTGCCCGCCCTCTCAAGCGCCTCATCCAGCGGGAGGTCACCAACATGCTGGCTAAAGCCCTCATTGAAAAAAAGATTAGCGAAGGTACAACAGTCACACTCAAACTAGATAATAAAAAAATCATTTACAATTGATATAAATTCTTAGCTAGCTTACAATCTCCCCTAGAAAACAAGGAGAGTTTAGTGAGTACATATTATAAGATAAAATATCAGGACGTAAAGGCCATCAAAGAAGTTTATATCTCTCACACTAACGAGCAAAAAAAACAAAGAGCCGCGCAGTTGGTTCTGGCTATTTTTAGCATTGCTGTGACAGCGGCAAGTACTACATCTTATAAATCGCTCCTTCCTGGTCGCGTCCGCACTACACTAACCGTTAGTACAGCTATTTTGGCAATCTCAGCTTTTGGTGTATTCGTCTGCATATTCTTTGATTCAGTCGCAAAAACACGATCGCAGCTTCTTGAGTTTTTAGCTCCCGTTTTAAAGCAGGACTTTGAAAATGCAATTAAGCCTGCACAAAAACTTGTAGGTGCAACATATTGGAATGCAGAGATGTGGCAAGAAAAAGCTTGTTTTCCACACTTTAACACCGTATTTGCTAACGGTTGGAGCGACAAATATACTGACACAGAAAAGCGGGCTATGCACCAGGCCTTTATGTTGTTAGCCATTGATCAGCAGAACTGGCAAAAATACTATGAAGCGATGAAACCTGAGAAGTTCCATGAAATGATCACAAACTGCATGAACCTTTACACCCTATTCAAAGGCTTGTCTACCAACGCCGATTACAACCGTGAAAACCCTATCTTTAGTAACACGAAAGTCATCATCCCTAAAAACCTGTTTCAAGGTAAGCAATAGCTCCTTAAGATTTTTTCAGGGTAGTCTTCGCAACGAGCATAAATTGAGTGGGCAGTAGTCGGATGACATGGATGACCGCTAAGGGGTGACATATTTTTACTCACAAGGCTACAGGTATTCTATGCCATTGCTGATAATCAATTCAGATTTTTTATAATTAATAAGTTCAAAATCGCCAATGCTCTGTTCCACGTCCCCTGCATAAATGACATAGCCTTTTGGGCAACGGTTTTTCACAACCTTTTTAAAATATTCCAAGGTCTTAAAAAAACTAGAATGGTATGTCTGCGCAGCTTTTACTTCAATGGGAATCAATTCACGGGCCCGTTGATAGATAAAATCCACCTCGTTTCCACTGGAGTCTCGAAAATAATAAAGACGCGGATCCAACCCTTGGTTAATACGCGCTTTATATAGCTCCAAAAATACTAAATTCTCCATAAGATTGCCTCGCAATGGGTCACGCCTCATCTGTTCTGCATTTTCAATCCCGAGCAAAAAAGCTGCTAACCCAGTATCAGAGAAAAATAGCTTTGGAGATTTCACAAGACGTTTACCAAAATTTTCAAAATAAGGTCTTAGGCGAATAATCACAAAAGAAGCTTCAAGGATAGATAGCCATTGTTTAATTGTATTCACAGATACTCCAACATCATTGCTGAGGCTAACAAAATTCACGACTTGCCCAATGCGCCCTGCACACAGCATCATAAAATTTTGAAAAAGTGAAAGGTCTTTCACTTGAATTACCTGGCGCAAATCTCGTTCGATGTACGTCTCAAAATAACTCCGGTAAACTTTTGTCGGATTCAATTGATCAGCAAAGATACGGGGATATCCACCTTGAACCAAAGCTTGATCAATCGTGAGATCAAATCCAGCATTCGACAATTCACCCAAACTCATAGGAAGCAATTGAAGCAAGCCAACTCGACCAGCAAGCGACTGGCTAATGGCTTCATGGACTTCAATCTGCTGGCTACCCGTCAGAATAAACATTCCCTTTTTCTTCGCTTCATCCACAATAACTTGGATGTAAGACAATAGCTCTGGTGCACGTTGAATTTCATCAAGAATGGCACCATCTGGCAAACGCGAAAAAAAGCCCCGAGGATCAGCGATAGCAGCGTTGCGCACATCGGGCGATTCTAAATTAATGTAAGGTTTGTTGGGAAAACAATGCCTTACAAGCGTCGTTTTACCAGACTGCCGTGGTCCCGTAATGGTGACAACTGGCAATCCTTGTGCAAGCTCCAAAACCTCTTTTTGCAAGCGACGTTGATACATTGCTACTCCTAGTCTACTCCCCTAATAATAATTAGATACAAGATTATTGTCAAATTTTTGCAGCATTTTATGCAATTGATTATTAATCACTTGCAACAAATACCTGCAAATTTGCAATTGCGCTGCAAATTTGCAGAAAAAATAAAGCGTGCTTAAAGCAGGTCCAGATCAAACATCTAAAAAAGCCTGTTTGAAGGCGGGCAATAGCTCCTTAAGATTTTTTCAGGACAGTTTTTGTACCAAAGTCAAACTGCGGGCCATTATAACCTTCGCCTTTGGCCTCCTCTTGGAAACGTTGAATTGTCTCAATTGCTGATTCCAAATCGCAGATTGAAACGACGCATTTACGAGATAAAGAAAGCATCGAATCGGGCAGGCTTTTTAGCGGATTCTGACTCAAAACCATCCCTTCCAGCGCCTGCAGATCTTCGATTGAAGGAGGCAGGCTACGGAGCTTGTTGGAATCCAAATACAACCACTTTAAGTGAGACAGTTTTCCTATCGATTTTGGAAGGCTTGAAAGACTATTGTGACTCAAGTGCAGCTGCTCTAAATTTTTTAGCCTTTTAATCGAATGAGGTAGAAGTTCTAGCTTGTTGTAATTCAAGTTCAACTCTTTCAGATGCGTCAGCTTTTCAATAACCTCTGGCAAAGTTTTAAGGCCTAGATTGCTTAATTCTAAACTAGGCTGCCCACACTTCCAGCATCTTTTAATCTTATCGGCCGCTTCTACAGTTAGAGCCTCTGGGTTGTTTTTCTTTTCACTTTTTGCCCAATTATCTAAAGCATTGGAAAAGGCCTCTTCTATGGGATTAGGGTTTATTGGCGATGTACTGCCAAAGCCCGTATAAATATTGCCTACGCTCATAAAAACCTCACTGGTATTCTATCCTGCTTGATGATCTTGGCAAAAGATATATTGAAGAGACTTTATGAATCAATAGGGAAAAAACTCTTCGAATTGAGCGCGTAGCGACTGTGGCACAACTTCGTCGATGCCTTCCTTATCAAAGACCATGAAGTAGGTGCAGCCAAATAGGATGCCCACTGATGGTGAAAAAAGGCTTGCTAGAAGCGCTAGAGAGCAAACGGATGAGCGCTTGAGGGTGAGCGTTTGCCTTTGGCAAAAGGCGCGCCCTTTTCTGTTGAGAGTGAGCAGACGAATGGTGCATCCAAGCGTGTACTTGAAAAGCGCAAAAGAGCCCCAAGCTAGATCTGCAAGCAGAAGCAGAAAAAAAAGCGACCTTGCTAAAAGTGCAGAAAGCAGTTTTTCCTTTTTAGGCGAGCGGGGTGCAAAAATTTGTGCAGCTTCTGCTTTTTCCGACTGGATGTAATCGTGGATATCAAAAACTGCCATTAGCGCCTTACCTTATTCAATCCGTTGAGGGCTGCAATGCGGTACCCTTCTGCATATGTCGGATAGTTGAAAACTTGGTCGATAAAGTAATCGATGTGTGCTTTAAACGTCATCGCCACTTGGCCAATGTGAATCACCTCTGTGGCCCCTCGGCCGATGATGTGAACACCCAAAATTTCTAGTGTATCCTTATGAAACAGTATTTTAAACATACCTGTGTCATTTCCTGCAATCTGATTCCGCGCGATCTCGTAATAGTAGGCCCTGCCCACTTCGTAGTTAAAACCAAGCTTTTGCAGTTGCTCTTCGCTGTACCCTATCGAGGAGATTTCTGGGATGGTGTAAATGCCGATGGGATAGAAGTCGGGAAAGTGATGGGTAGGCGCTCCAAATGCATGGCGAGCAGCGAGCCTTCCTTGCTCGAAACTCGTTGCAGAAAGTGAGGGCCCTCCGATAACATCCCCTGCTGCGTAAATGTGGGGTTTTACAGTTTGGAAAAGCGCATTGACTGGGATGTAGCCTTTTTCATCAAGTGTAAGCCCTGCCTTATCAATCTGAAGCTGATCGACATTTGCCGAGCGCCCTAGTGCATAGAGCAACATCTCGCCCCGCAAAGAGCTGCCATCTTTGAAGGTGATCTGCGCATCTCCTTCAGCATGTTTAGTGATCTGCGTGAATTCTTTGGGACCAACAAATTTTAGACCAAGGCGCGCTAAGCCCTCTTGCAAATGCTTCCCAATTTCACGGTCAAGATAGGGAAGCATTTGTTCTTTGCGGTCGATGACGGTCACTTTAGTGCCTAGGGCTGCAAAAAAACTCGCGTATTCAGAACCGATGATTCCCCCACCGAGAACCAGCATTGTTTTGGGCACATGGTCGATCTCAAGCAAACGTGTAGAATCTAAGATCGTGCTTTTGTCAAATGGCACATGAGTGGGATTTCGAGGCTTCGAGCCTGTTGCGATGAGGATATAATCTGCGTGCAACTGGGCATCGCCCACTTGAACTGTGTGATCATCAATAAAACTTGCCGTTGCTGTGATGAGCTCAATCTGGTTTTTAGCAAATTGTTTTTTGAGATGCTCACGCTGACGCTCCAATACGTAAGAGAGTCGGTAGTTGAGCTGGTTGATCGAAATGTCATGAACTTTTTCTTCTGAGGCGTAATAACTTTTTTGATAAAACTCAGAAAGATCTAAAATGGCCTCGCGCAAGGACTTGGAAGGGATTGTACCTGTATTCAGGGATGCCCCGCCTGGATTGGGATACTTTTCGATCACGGCAACTTTTTTACCAAGTTTTGAGGCCTGGAAAGCCGCTTTTTGACCAGCCGGTCCCGATCCTATCACAATTAAGTCAAAATGCACTTTGCTCATAAAATATTTATTTACATCATGCGGAGGAATAATTCAATGGTTGCGCTTTATGGAGCTAGATGGTATCCTGGTCTTTAAACTCGAGGTATTATTATGGGAAGACAGTGTCAAGTTACAGGCAAAACACCTAAAAGCGGTAGAACTTATACAACACGCGGTATCGCTAAAAAGAAAAAGGGCATTGGCCTAAATATTACTGGCAAGACAAAGCGTCGCTTTGTGCCAAATATGATCAAGAAGCGCTTTTGGCTAGCTGAGGAGAAACGCTTTATCACGCTGCGCCTAACAGCTGACGGCATGCGCACTATTGACAAATGTGGCCTAGGTGCCATCGTCGCTAAAATGCGCGCAAATGGCGAAAAAATCTAGATCTACTTATACAGCAGAGATCTTATTTATTTTTATTTTCGGAGCAGGCCTTTGTGGCCTGCTCTTTTTTTTGAGCATCCCCCCTCTGCCAAAATCGGATGAATTATTTTTTTATTCTGATCAGACGGGCGATGATCTTAAACTTTTGATGTGCCATGCCCTAAAAAATGCAAAAAAAAATATCGACGTGATGACCTTTGGGTTAAGCGATCCCGATGTGATTCGCATTTTAGAAAACCAAGCTGCTAAAGGATGCTCGATCCGAGCGATTGCCGATCAGCGCTCAACGCCAAAGCATCCACTTGTGGAAAGGCGAAAAAAATCTGGGCTTAACCATGCAAAGGTCACGCTTATCGACGATGAACTTGCCTTAATTGGATCTGCTAATAGCACGACAGCCTCTTTAGAAATGCATCACAATTTTATTTTAGCCGCTCGCTCTCGATCTCTTTGTAAATTGTTAAAAGAGGCCTGTTTTGATAAGGCTTTAAGGGGTCAATATGAAGTGGATGGGCTAGAAATTTGGCTCACTCCCGACAAAAATTGCGAAAACCGCCTCATTGAGCTCATCGATGGGGCCGAGCATTGCATTCAGCTTGTGCTCTTTACGTTTACACATAAGGGTCTAATATCTGCGCTTGAGCGGGCCAAAGATCGCGGCGTCCAAGTCGACTTAGTCACAGATCGCTATAGCAAGCAACCTGCTATTGACCACAGGGTTGGAATGGGACCTGCTCTCATCCATCACAAGTGGGCACTGATCGATGATGAAACGTTGATTTGCGGATCTGCAAATTGGACGAATGCCGCGTTTAGTAAAAATCGTGATATTATTCTTATAATTAAGAATTTATCCCTAAAACAAAAACTATTTTGTAAGCGCTTGTGGAAAACTCTAGATTTAGAGTAAAATAGCGGTATGACGATGTTCTCTTTAGCTTTTGCATTTTTTCTTTTGATGGACTCTGTGGGCAATGTGCCTATTTTTATTGCCTTGCTTAAAGACATTCCAAAAAAGAGGCAATATCACATTATTGTTCGTGAGCTGTTGTTTGCGCTTGCCATCATCATCACCTTCATTTTCTTTGGTGAAAAACTGCTTGATTTACTTCACATCTCCTCTCAAGCAATCCAAATCGCCGGAGGAATCATTCTTTTTATCATCTCACTTAGAATGATTTTTCCCAAACACACAGAGGTCGCAACGACGAAAGGATCTGAACCTTTCTTGGTCCCAATGGCAATCCCCTTGATTGCAGGGCCTGCGATACTGGCAGCTGTCATGATTTATGCCAAGCAGCTCGAAAGTGATTGGTTCATCGTTGGAGCTGTTGCTATCGCTTGGCTTGCTACAGTTCTTGTTTTGCTATTTGCTCCCAAGCTCAAGCAACTTTTGGGCGATAAGGGAATTGCTGCTTGCGAGCGCTTGATGGGTCTCATTTTAATTCTCATCGCTACACAAATGTTCTTAGAGGGTTTTCAAAGCTGCTTTACAACATAAAATGCTGCCTAGCTTATGATGGCAGGGACTTTTATGGTTGGCAGAAAACTGAAGCTGGCCCCTCTATTGAATCGACTGTGCAAGACGTCATTGAACTAATTTTACAACACCCGGTCAAACTCCAAGCAGCTTCACGCACAGATCGAGGTGTGCATGCTCAGGGCCAAATCATTAATTTTTTCACACCAAAAGAGTTGGATCTATCGCTTTTCAGATGCAGCTGCAACCGGTTATTGCCGCCATCTATTCGCATGCTGCAAATTGAAATTGCTGCAGATGATTTTCATCCAAGTCTAAGCACTATTGGCAAGACATACACCTATGAGGTAATGCACGGCATTTTACACCCTCTCAAGCGCCATACAGTTTGGAGCTATGCTTACCCTTTAGATTTACAGCTGATGCAAAAGGCCACTCATCTTTGCACTGGAGAGCGCAACTTTAAAGCCTTTGAAAACGTTAGCGCTTCGATGGCTAGCGATACCATTTGTAACTTAAGCTGTTTCGAGGTGATGCAAATTGACAACCATTTTCTCTTTGAGCTTTATGGAAATCGATTTTTATACAAGATGGTCCGCAATCTTATAGGCATGGTGTGCGCAATTGGGTCAGGCCAGTTAGAGATCAACGCCATCGAGTCTATTTTTGCATCTGAAAAGCGCTATAACGCTTTTCCCTGCGCACCCGCCCACGGCTTATGCCTTAAAAGCGTTGCTTATACCAATTCTGAGAATTGACATTAACCACGCTTATACCGTGCATTTCTTTCATTCCAATGACAATATTTTGCGGTAATTTTGTCAAAGGCAAGAGGCTTGAGACTAAGAAGTTCTCAGGTGGAAGGTAGGTAAACGAGATCGTAAAAATCTCTAAAAATATGGGCAAGCCCACGGACTGATACAAACTCATACAAATGGGCTTTTCCCTGGCACCCCACTTTGTGCATCCCGTTGTTCAGGTGCGTTTGTACCGTCCGAAAATTGATTTTAAACCGAGCAGCAATTTCTTTTGCGGTGCGACCTTGCAAATAGCATGCAATTGTTACGACTTCTTGCTTTGTGAGAATGTCGTTTTGCTCTCCCATTTTCTTTAGTATGCCCAGCAATGTCTCATAATCCAACCTTATTTGGCCTTGCCTTGGGTATACTTCTTTGGCGTGGTAGTAGCCTAGTTGCTTGTAAACGTCTGCAATATCAGTTTGGTACTGATGGGAGCAAATGTTGTCAGAGCCAAATTGGTAGATTGATACACCCGAGAAGTAAACCCATTTTCCTGTAGGAGGAATGTCTTTAAAAAGACCTGTATGCTTGATTTTCATCATCCATGTCCAAAGCACCCCACCTTGCAGTGGCACCATTTCACATTTGGTGCTAAAATCACTAAACGCTGAGGTCCAGTTCTTCCAATGCTGGCGAATTGCATCTGCACCCACATAACGGCCTAGAGGACCATGAACCAGAGCTTTTTGATCATAAAGATCCAAGACAGACTCTTCGATCACTTTTGGCTGGTCAAAGGCGTTATGGATGAAATCAATAATTTTCTTCTTTAAATCCATACAACCCCTACAAAATGACAGTTTTATGCACAGCGCCAATGTAATGGAACCTGAAATAAATTACTAGGTCTGCTACAATGTGATCATGATATCTCGTAACGACTTGTGTTGGTGTGGCAGCGGAAAAAAATGGAAAAAGTGCCATTTTCCCCAAAAACCTGTGCTTAGCGGCAGCTCTTTAGCGCAAGAGTACTGGCGCCGTTACCAAATCAAGTTAAAAACACCTGAAGAGATTAAAGGGATTCGCATTGCAGCAAAACTAGCTGCAAACCTTTTGAAAGAAGCTTGTAATATGGCAAAAGCCGGAGTGAGCACACTTGAAATTAATAACGCCATTGAAGCTTTAACTAAAAAACACAAGGCAAGACCTGCCCCTCTCGGTTATGGAGACCCTCCCTACCCAGCTGCTATTTGCACTTCTCTCAATGAGGTGATATGCCATGGCATTCCTGATAAACGCCCGCTTCAAGAGGGAGATATTCTCAATATCGATATTTCATGCGAGCTCAATGGTTACTTTGGGGATTGTTCAGCCATGGTCATGATTGGCCAAGTCGATGAAGAGAAAAAGAAAGTGGTAGATGTCGCCTATGAATGCCTGATGCATTCGATTGAGATTTGCAAGCCTGATGTTGAGCTTTTTCGTATCGGTGATGTCATTACTGAGCACGCTCACGCTCATGGCTGCTCTGTAGTTCACCAATTTGTTGGTCACGGCTGTGGCACTGCCTTTCATGAAGAGCCTCAAATTCCCCATTGCCGCAATACAATTCGAACGCCACTTGCCCCCGGTATGACATTTACAATTGAGCCGATGATCAATGCAGGCTCTGCCGATGGTGTGATTGATAAAGCTGACGGTTGGACAGCGCGAACCGTTGATGGCCGCCCATCAGCCCAATGGGAGCATCAAATTTTGATCACTGATCAGGGCCCTGAGATTTTGACAATTCCTGACTGATCAATTCGACAAGTGTGCGGTTTTCATGCTCGAGGTGCGCCACTTCAAACTCTAAACTATTGAGGTGCTCGCATAAAAGTTCTTGGTCATAGCTTAAATAGTGATCGGACTCTCCAAGCGCTTTTTGCGCCGCTAAAGCATCGCTTTCTTTCTGATACACATCTTGTCTAGCTTTGTGTAATTGCACATCTTTTTCTTGAAACTGGACACGCAGTTGCTCATACAGATTTTTATGCTCTGTGGGTTTTTCAATAACGGTAACATTGGTTTTTAACTGATGCTGAAGCTGCAGATTATCTGCTTTGAGTTTTGCAATGAAGGCAAGTTGTGGACGCAAACTTTTGATTTGATCGCGATACTGCTCCGTGAGCAATTCGAGTTGATAATGACGCACCCGCATTTCATTAAGTCTTTGTAGCAACTGTCCATCGCTTGATTTCACTTCTTGAATGGGCTGGGCTTTTAACTTGCGCTTGAGCTCTTCTATGATACGCTGATCGGCTTGGACCCGATCGATATATTTTGCACGCATCCGTTTTGTCTGCGCTGTTTCAAGCTGGCCAATTGCCATGAGCTGCTTAACGCTGCTAATCCATTGCTCATCTTCTTGACGCGCTTGATGTAAACGCTTTGCCTCTGCTACGAGCTTCTCTTTCTCTTGAATGTATTGTTGTTGATGCTGGTGATGTCCTTCTTTAAATGCCGCTAAATTCCGCAACTGGCACTCGCGCCTATCGAGGACACCTCGAACTTCTTCCATGCAAAGCGCAGTAAGAAAAAGTGCAGCTAAAATTGGAAGTACCAAACACAGCTCAGCCCACAAGCTTACAGGTGGATTAAAACATAAGTAACCGATAACAATGATTGCGCTAGCAATAAATCCGCGCATGCGAAAAAGGGATGATAAAAACAAACCCGCGATAGCAATTGCGCTAACGGCAAGCGATCCTGCAGAAAATTGCAATAGAAGAGCGCTCAATGTTGCGACTAAAAAAAAGGGACCTAGCGCCATCCAGACAATCAACTGAGTGGCAACAGGCAATTTACCGATTGCTTTCATAACAATTCCATAAGCTCTGCCATCGACAAAAAGCCAAGGCGAAAACGCTCAATATCAAAATGTTCATTTGGTGAGTGGATGGCATCTTCAGGGAGTGCAAACCCCATGAATAGCACGTCCGCTCCGCTGGCAGCTTTCAATGCCGCAGAGATGGGAATACTACCACCTGTCATGATAAACTTGCACTCTTTTTTGAAGACATTTTTCAAAGCTTGGGCAGCAAGCTTAACAAAAGGAGTATTTGCTAAAGTTTGAACAGCCAGTCCACCGTGATGAAACTCAATTTTAACGTCCATTCCATCTAATTCTTTTTTGAGAAAGGACGCAATGAGATCAGATATCTGCTTTGGATCCTGCCCAGGGACAAGTCTTGCGCTAATTTTCGCTTTTGCAATTGCCGGTATGATCGTTTTAAAGCCCTCTCCTGTATAGCCACTACTCATTCCATTGATTTCTATTACAGGCTCAAGCCAATTCGCAGCTAGCGGAGTCACACCTTTGGGCATTGCAAACTTACGCACACCAAAAAAACGCTTATATTCATCTTGATCAAAATCCAAATCAAGAACATCAGCTGACTTATTTTCTATACCATCATAAAATCCCTCTATAGCTACCTTTCCATCTTGCCAAATTTTTGAAAGCGCTTCAGCAAGGGCCCTAGCTGGATTATAAACAATGCCCCCGTGGTTACCAGAGTGCAAGTCAACATTACTCCCACGCACTTCAACATTGAGCGTTGTAATGCCTCGAACACCTAAAGTAAGCGCAGGCTTATCGATTGCAAGCATATCCACGTCAACAACGAGCAAGTGATCCGCTTTTAGCTGATCTGACTTCTCTTTACAGAGTTTTGCAAGACCTGAACTTCCGATCTCCTCTTCACCTTCAATGATTAGCTTTAGATTAAATCCCAGATTTTTAACTGCTTTGATTGCTGAAATCGTGAGAAAGCTCTGTCCTTTATTATCTGAAGCACCCCGCGCATAAACAGACCCATTTCTGATCTGGGGCTCGAATGGGGGCGTTTGCCAAAGCTCGATGGGGTCAACTGGCTGTACATCGTAATGGTGATAAATTAAGAGGGTAGGGCGATCGTTACCAGCAGATAAATCTGTTGCAAAAAGCGCGGGATGATGATCCGTTTCCCAAACCTCAACATTAAGACCTATATCTTCTAGATAGCCCTTGAGCCAAAAAGCGCAATTGCGCACATCTTTTGCATTTTTTGGATCAGTGCTAACACTTGGAAATCTTAAGTAGGTGAAATAATCTTCTAAAATTGCATCTTTATGCTTATCCCAATACTCATTCCATTGACTCATGTTCGAACATATTCCCAGCACTTTTGACTAAATAAGAAGCTAAAGCTTCGTCACCCTCATAAGTCATTTCCACTTGCATTTCCCCTTTAGCATTTGGCGTTGCGCACGTGATTAAAACGTATGCTGCACACGTTTCTTGATCAATGTCTGGCTTCTTTCGTCGCCACTTTTTAAGCCCCACAGGCATACTCAATTCCCCCCAAAAGTGTAAACTATAACTCATGTCATATGCTAGAATTTGTTAGCAACACATTAATTGTTATTTCTGCTAGAATGATGTAGAATTGATTTTGGGTGGCCGGAAAAATTGATTTTTGAGCTCCCTTCGGTATAACTTCGGTATAGTATTGGAGGTAATAAAATGTTCAGGCGTATTGGTATTTTTCTTCTTCTAAACATCGCAGTGATCTTCACCATCTCAGTCATCTTGCGTTTATTTAATGTGCAACCTTATCTCAATCAACATGGATTAGATTATCAATCCCTTCTTATTTTTTGCTTTGTTTGGGGTATGGGGGGCGCCTTTATATCTCTTGCACTATCCCGTAAGATGGCTAAATGGACCATGAAAATCAAGATCGTGCATCCAAGAGCCTCCAATCCTCAAGAAGAAAAACTTTATAATACCGTTAAACGACTTGCTCAAAAAGCAAAGTTGAAAGCGATTCCAGAAGTTGGTATTTTTCCATCCCCACAACTCAATGCTTTTGCAACAGGGCCGACTCAAAAGCGCTCGCTAGTTGCCGTTTCATCAGGCCTGCTTCAGCACATGGACGATGACGAATTAGAAGGGGTTCTAGCACACGAAATTGCCCATATCGCAAATGGCGACATGGTAACAATGACGCTGCTTCAGGGCGTGATTAATGCTTTTGTAATGTTTTTAGCTCGCGTTTTAGCTTTTGCCCTTTCTGCAGCCTCACGCTCAGACAGCCGCCGCTCTGTTTCTGGCTCTTATTTTATGCTCGTGATCCTCTTCCAATTTGTCTTTATGATCCTAGGCTCAATGATTGTATGCGCCTACTCAAGGTTTCGCGAGTATCGCGCTGATCGGGGCGGAGCAAAATTTTCCACCAAGAAAAATATGATTGATGCTCTGCGTCACCTACAAGCCACACAAGAGAGCAAGCCGCTAACTAGCGAAGCTATGCAGGCATTTATGATTAAAACACCGCCAAAAAGCGGCCTATTAAAACTTTTTGCTACACATCCCCCATTGGAAGACCGCATCGAAGCATTGCAGGATTTGGCTAAATGACAAAAAACGCTCCCATTAAGATCAGCAACATTACCATCCATCCTGGGGAGCGCACCACTGTGGCACTTCCAACTCCAGAGCTTTATACCTGCGCGCCCATCTACATCCCTATTCATGTCATCCACGGCAAGAAAGCAGGACCGACTTTGCTTGTTTGCGGAGCGATGCATGGTGATGAGATTAACGGCGTTGCCATCACACAAAGGCTTTTGAAGCTGCGCCAATTGAACTCGATTAAAGGAACGCTGATTGTCGTGCCCACAATCAACATGTATGGCTTAATCACCATGTCACGAAATTTGCCCGATCGCAGAGACCTTGATGGAAGCTTTCCAGGTTCTGAATCGGGGTCATTCGCCTCCAGGCTTGCCTACTTCCTCACGCAAGAAATTTTCTCCCATATCACACACTGCATCGATTTACACACCGGCGAGCCTCACATTGTTAAATTCCCACAAATCAAAACGTGTACTGACACTTTAGAAACGAAAGAACTGGCAAACGCCTTTCAAGCTCCGGTCATCATCAATACAAAATCAGAGCATGGCCTTCTTTGGCTTTTACATCGCAAAGAAAACCCCATTCCCACAATTATCTACGAAACCGGCGAAGCACTCAGACTCGATGAAAAAGGCATCGCCATGGGTGTTAGGGGCATTATTCGAGTGATGAAAGGTCTTCAAATGCTCCCTCCCCTGACCATCAAAAAGACGCCAAAATCGGTTGAGCTTCAAAAAGAATTTTGGGTAAGAGCTCCCTCATCTGGCCTTTGCGAAATTTTTCCAAAGATCGGCACTTACGTTAAAAAAGGCAGTCTACTTGCAAAAATCTTTGATCCATTTGGCACTGAACAGCGTGAAGAGATTTTTGCGCCAATTGAAGGCGTTGTCATTGCGAAAAATCACCTTCCCATTCTTAACGAAGGTGAGCCCCTTTTGCAGATTGCTGAAATGAAAGCGCTCGCTGCGCGCTCCATAGAGACTTGGGCAGAGGACCATCCGATTGAGTAGCAAAAGAACGTTCACGGTTTATGGTTGTTTTGTTTGGGGTCTTTCGATCTTATTTTTCTTTTATGAGTTTTTTTTGCGCGTGCTACCAGGCACCATGGCTGCCAACATCATTAATAACTTAGACCTTACAGTTGAGCAATTTTCTTTAATTGGATCTGGCTACTACATTACCTATTCGCTCATGCAAATCCCCGTTGGCATGCTGCTTGACCGCTTTGCCATCCGATTTTTAGTCACTGGCGCCTGCGCGCTATGCGCATTTGGAACTTTTTGGTTTTCTATTGCTCAAAGTTCCACACCAGCTTTTGTTGCTCGCCTACTTATTGGAGCGGGTTCTGCGTTTGGATTTGTTGGTTTAATGGTGATGACGCTCAACTGGTTTCCTAAAAAGTACTTCGCTTTCTTGCTTGGATGGGGACAATTGCTTGGAGCCATCGGCCCCCTTGTCGCAGGAGGCCCTGTTGCTCTTGTGCTCAAGGCAGTTGATGGGAATTGGCGCCTTATTTTCTTAAGCGTTGCCCTATTCGGCGTTGGGTTAACTGTCCTCATCGCTCTGTTCTTGAAAGGAAAACCAACAAGTGATGAAACAGTCATTTTTGTCGATCGCTATGCACCTTTGAGCAAACGCCTAAAAAGCCTACTCACCCGCTCCCAGATATGGTGGATTGTCATTTTTTCAGCGACCGTCTACTTCTCCATGCCACTTCTAGGCGCCATCTGGGGAACATCGTATCTTACAACTCGAGGTTTTGAAAAATCAACAGCTGCCTTTATCCTCTCAATGATATGGATTGGTCTAGCCGTTGGATCTCCACTCTTAGGGCGCCTCTCTGATCAAGTAAAGCGACGCAAGCCTTTTGTCGCTCTTTGCTCCATGATAGGCATCATAACCTCAATCACACTTCTCTATATACCCATTACAAACCAGCTTGCTTTGGGTTTTTTATTTTTTCTCATCGGATTTGCTGGTTCAGGTCAAAACCTATCATTTGCCATGATTGCAGAAAACGCCCCAAAATCCCTGCGCGCCACAGCCCTAGGCCTAAACAACACCATCATCATGGGCTTTGCAGCGATCATGTCACCTTGCATCACAGCCATTATGAAACTATTTACTCAAGGTGGCCCCTTGACCGAGCAAGCCTTCACAAAAGGGCTATCAATCGTACCAATCTGCTTTGCCATTGCGCTGCTCGTTTCACTATTTGGGCTCCGCGAAACTTTTTGCAAACAACAAAATACAGTTCATCGCCTCGAACCTTAAGGCAATTATTCGTTGGTAAAACGTGATTTTTACTAATTATCAACGACTTAAGAAATTAAGGCCGAGGTGCTTTCCAAAAGGGAAAGATTACCCTGGTCAAAGAGATAGGCATACGAAGGGTGAAGCTCATCACAAAGGTGTGATAAACTGTCGGATTTGATGACAACAAAATCAACCTCGTGCAGTGATGACAGCAAAGAGACAAAATCGCTTGGTGGTTTTTTGTCACGAATGTAGATGATGAGCTTTTGACCTGCTGTTTTGAGCTTTTTAAGCATTGCAAATGTGGCTAGGGATAAATGATCAGCGCTTTCAATGCCCACGATTGTAAAGGGCTTGTTGGTCAAAGCTTTGGTGAGGGTATAAAGAGTGTGCTCATCATAAACTTTCGATGTTGAATCGAGCTCCAGGATACGTTCAGCTATTTCTGCAAGTGTAATGCGTGCGCACCCCAATTTTTCAATCGATATACCAGCTGCGATGTTGGCTAGGTGGACAGCTGACTCAATAGAAAGCTGGTTGGCAAGGGCTAAGCTCAGTGCAGCCAGCACTGTATCGCCAGCACCAGTAACATCTTGCACTTCTTTAGAGCGCACTGGGAAATGGGTGTGCGTAGCCCGGCTATCAAACAATGACATGCCATCTTTAGATCGCGTAATGAGCAAATGCTCAACTTTTGTTTGTTTGAGCAAACTCTGAGCGGCTTGCTCAAGATCGGCTGCATTTGCAGCACTTAGGGCTTCTTTAAGGTTGGGCTTGATGAGAGTCACACCCCGATATTTAGAAAAGTCAGACCCTTTTGGGTCAACTAAAACAGGAACACCCAGCTTTTGTCCATGTGCAATTAATGCCTTCAGTAAAGATTTTGTCAGAAATCCTTTATTGTAATCAGAAATGGCTATGAGATCTACATCAGGGAATTTAAGAGCGTTAAGATAAGCATCTGGCAGATCGTGTGTTTGTTCCTGATCGATGCGAAGCATCTGCTGAGAACTTCCAACGATACGGTTTTTTACAGGTGTTGAAAAATCTTCTTCAGTAATGAGATAATCGGTATTGATATTTTCAGCTTCAAGTAGACTTTTAAGGAGATCGCCACAGTTGTCAGGGCCTATTCTTCCAAGAACGTGAACATGAGCATCAAGGGCAGCAAGGTTGAGTGCAACGTTTCCAGCGCCTCCTGGCAAGGATTTTTGATCAGTGATCTTTAAGACTGGAACAGGTGCTTCGGGCGAAATACGGCCAACACTTCCAAAAGTGTATCGATCTAGCATGAAATCGCCAGCAACAAGCACCCTAATGGGCTTTAAATGAGATAAATTTACCATCGCTTATCAGGTTGTAGATAGTTCTGTACATAGTCTGCAACCGCTTCTTCAATTGCAAGCGGTTTAAAATCGCGAACGTTCGTATATTTCTCCATTTCAGCACAAGTGTAATTTTGATAGTTTTTAGACAAATCCTCTGGCATTGGTACGTAGCTGATTTTAGCATCTTTCGAAAGGGCTGCAAAGACGGCCTCTGCAAGGCGGTTCCAAGTCACTGGTTTTCCGCGACCAACATTATAAATACCACACAAATCATTGCCAAGAAAATCGCATGTCATTTTCACAGCATCTTTAACGTAGATAAAATCTCGTTTCTGCTCTCCATCTCCATAATTTTGTGGGTCATTGGATTTAAAAAGCTTCACTTGGCCATCTTTTTCAATCATATGGGTCATGTGCAAAATCATTGAAGCCATGCGCCCTTTGTGATACTCATTTGGTCCAAACACATTGAAATACTTAAGACCTACAACCTTATCCAAAAGCCCTTGACGCTTAAGCCACAAGTCAAACATATGCTTGGAGTATCCATAGATGTTAAGAGGCGCCAGTTGATCTAATCTATCTTCATCATCTGCAAAGCCCAACTTGCCATCGCCATACGTTGCAGCTGATGAGGCGTAAATAAATCGATGGTTATTCTCAAGTGCGTATTCTGCCAAGTCAATAGAAAATCGATAGTTGTTTTTCAAAAAATAATCGCCGTCTGTTTCAACGGTGCTTGAGCAAGCACCGAGATGAATAAAGGCTTCGATATCTTGCTCGCGACCCTTTAGCCAGTTAAAAATATCGTTTCTAGAGATGATATCGACATACTTCTTCCCAACAAGGTTTTTCCATTTTGGGCTGTGTCTGAAATCATCTACAAGGAGCAGGTTTTTATACCCCTGGTCGTTGAGGTAGCGCACAACGCCAGACCCAATAAATCCAGCAGCTCCTGTAACTACGATAAGCTGATCGTCAAACACTTTGGACATGTTCCAGAGTATACCACCCCCCACTATTTTTCTGAATAGGGCGACATACAAAAGAAGAAAAATTCTCTGGAATTGCACTTTTTGGATCACCGAAGCAGACAAATGCCGTACCGCTCCCACTCATCGTCACTTCGTCAAAGATCTCAAGCAAATTCGCTTTGACTTGTTGAAGCTCTGGCAACACTATAAAAGCTGCATGCTCAAGGCCTTCTCCGATAATTGCGTGCTTGTAAACTTGCGGAGTGCTTAAATGCAAGTGCTTTGGTTTGACGATCGTCAACTCCTTATTCAAGTGGCTCTGATCAGTGAAAATCTCTCCTCGGCCGGTGCAGAGCGCGGACCCACTTGAAAAAAAGAAGGGAACATCTGAGCCAAGCTCAGAGCCAAGATGAATTAACTGCTTTTCTGATAGTGGCTTTTGGAAAATTTCGTTGAGAGCAAATAATGTTGTGGCAGCATTGCTAGAGCCTCCACCTAGACCAGCTTGAACGGGGATCTTTTTTTCAATATCGATGGCAATCGGCTCAAAAATACCGGAGGCTTTTCTAAAAAGCTCACGCGCCTTCCAAACAAGATTACGCTCATCGCATGGAATATCCGGATCTGAACATGTAATTGTGTCTGATGACAAAGAAAAATGCAGGCGGTCAAATAATGACACAGCCTGCATCAGTGTTTCGATAGCATGATAGCCATCTAAACGCTTACCAAGGACTTGGAAAGTTAAATTAACCTTTGCAGGAGATAACTTACTGACCTTGCTCAGCATCTTCACGCAAAATCTGCTGATCGATAGCAGCATCAGCTTCTTGCGCTTCTGCAAAAATCTCTTCTGCTTTTGGCTCTTCTTTTGCAACAATCACTTCGATACGCCCTTTCTCATCTTCCACGCGTAGTGAAAAATGAGCCTCAACGTCTTCTTTTAAGCGCAAAGGAATGGTATGAATACCAAGCTTTCTAATCGGCTGGCCGATAAGCACCATCTTACGCTCGATGGTAACGCCTTCAGCAGCTAGAATCTCAACGATATCCTGCGCTGATACAGAGCCATATAGATGACCTTGACCATCAGCTTTTACAACATGTCGGAATGTTTTGTCTTTAAGATTATTAGCGATATTTTTAGCTTCTTTGCGATCGGCTTCAGATTGCACCCTACGCTCTTCTTTTAAGCGTTCTTGCATGCGAATCGTGCGCTTGTCTGCCATGACGGCAAAGCCCTGTGGGATCAGAAAGTTGCGAACAAAGCCAGGCTTTGCACCACTGATAATTTCCCCTTTGCGCCCTAAATTTCTTACGTCATGCAACAGGAGCAATTCTTGATTATTTCTTCGTGTGGTCATTTTTAAACTCCTAACCTTGTGCAACAAATGGTAATAGCGCCATGTAACGGGCACGTTTGATAGCATTAGCTAGCGCGCGCTGGTGGCTTTGAGAGACGTTTGTGATGCGGCGCGGCAGAATCTTGCCTTGCTCGGTAATAAAACGCTCAAGCATTTCTGTGTCTTTGTAGTCAATCTCGTGTGGCTTGATACCTGCTCCAATAAAAGGACAGGCTCTCTTGCGCTTAAATTTCACATCGACTGAAAGTTTTGCATTTCGACTCATGGTTATCCCTCGATGGCTACTAGTGGTTTAAATTCAATTTTCTCTTTAACCTCTTCAGCCTGTAGCGTCACAAAACGCAGCAAGTCTTCATTGAGGTGGTAATCACGCCATAGCGGCTTGATTGCATCAGCCGGCGCTGTGAAATAGAGAACATAATAATGGCCTTCTCTCTTGCCCTTAATATCGTAGGCGAGTTTTTGGCGGCCTCGGTCGTGAATCTTATGGACTTCACCACCTTTTGCCTCAATACCTGTTGTGATTTTATCTAGCGCCTTTGCGCGAGCATCATCACTAAGAGTCGAGACGAGGATATACATCCCCTCATAAAGTTGTTTTTTTTGTTCTTTGCTCATTCTAATCCTTCAACTGAGGCTGCTATACGCGCGGCTGTCTGAAAGCCGTGCTCTAGCCATGTTTTACAAACTTGTTTAGCTTGCCCAAGTATCTTAGGCAAGGCATTTTGCTCATCTTCCGTAAAGGAAGAGAGCACATAATCACTTAAGGTCATTCGACCCGGGCCGCCGACACCTATTTTGAGTCTTGGAAACTCCTCTCCAAAAAGCGCACCAACATCTCGCAGCCCGTTATGGCCACCGCAGCTACCCTTTTCACGCATGCGCATCTCACCAAAATCTAAAGCAGCGTCATCGCTGATGACCATCCACTCATCGACTTTGTAGTAATGAATCACTTTCTGCAAACAGCGTCCCGACAGATTCATAAATGTCGTTGGCTTAAGCAAGAGCACATCGCCCTTTTTTCCTACAATGCCTTCCAGCATTTTCTGCTCTTTCATCTCGATGCCAAGTTCATCACTCAGCTCATCGATCACCAAAAAGCCTACATTGTGCCTCGTTAGTGCATACCGCTTGCCCGGATTTCCCAAGCCAACGATCAGCTTAACGTTTGGCAATGGTCACCACAACAGCTTGACTTGCCACCAATGACTTTACAGCTGCTGGCATTGACAAATCAGATACGCGCTTACTGTGGTTGATCTTCATCTCGCGCACATCAATTTCAAATTTTTCTGGCATATCTTTAGGCAGGCACTGCACGCGCACATGGCGCATCACAGGGCGTAGAAAACCACCTAATTTAATACCGACGCAATCGGCCTCACCGATAAAGTCCAAAGGGACATTCACTTTAACTGGCACCTGGTCCTGCAACACAAGAAGATCAACATGATGCACCCGGTAAGTCACTGGATGATAGCTGATGTCTTTGGCAATTGCTTTTATGGATTTTCCATCAAGCTCAAACTCAAAGACCAGTGTTGGCAAAAAGCCTTTTCTCAATTGGCGCAAAGCCGTTTGAAATTCTTCACCACCGATGCAAATCTTGACGTTATCAACGCCGAGTCCATAAAGGATACCTGGAATATCGCCCTTGTGGCGCATTTGGCTAATTTCACTCTTGCGTTTGCCATCGCGTTTTGAAATTTTTAGTTTCATATCAACTCGCTTCAAAAAATGTGTTTACTTGGGAGATCTTAAAGACTTGAGATAGGAACCATCTAGATGGTCACGGGCAAAAGCCTATCTCCCATTTATGTTTTTATATTGGGGTGGAAGGATTCGAACCTCCGCATGGCGGTACCAAAAACCGCTGCCTTACCGCTTGGCGACACCCCAGCCGTAAGCTAATCAACAGTATAGCAACCCTGCAGCATTCTACGCAACTTAAAAAAATTAATTAACGATTAACCAATTTTTTCGAGATGTGTGCGCAGGAGATGGACCGACTTGAGTTGGCCAGAGCGCAACTCAGTCTTTAACGTATCGAGCATTTTGAGCTCAAGCTCAGGGAAATAGCTGTCAGGGTGCATAAGCTCACAAACCGCATCAATCATTCCCAAAGCTTCTTGACGATAGGTTTCGGGAGGCTTTTCAAGTCTTAAAATATCTTCTGCACTGATCAATGCATTTGCAAAAACACGTGCACAATCAGTTGTAGAAACAGCAATCACATTATCGTCTGCCATATTGAGAATGGTTTGGACCATTGCGCTTAGATCGGCGCTAACGCGGCTGTGATGATCAGCGTCTGGATGCTTTTTCTCTTTACTGATATCGGCAACAAGATGGTCATATTCTTTTTGTAAAACATCGTCATCGCCTGCATAGGCACTGCGTAAAAAAGGAGCGAGCGTGTTGAGGACGCGCACAACCCCTCTTAAAGATTCGACCCTTTTGCTAGAGAGATGCAACGCAATGGATTGCAGTCCTGGTCTAAGATTGATCTGTCGGTTTTTTTGCATGCCACCATCGTATCAAGTCTTGCGTATTTTTTCCTATAGGTTTAGAAGAAAGAAATGAAAATCATCCACATAGCATCTGAATTTGCTCCCATTGCTAAAGTCGGCGGACTCGGTGATGTTGTCTATGGACTCGCAAAGCAACAAAAAAAAGAGGGTGATTCCGTTAAAATCATTCTCCCCCATTATCAATCCATTGATGCATCACTGCTTTCTCATTACAAAGAAAAAGAGGGCTACTGCACAGCTGAGCATGAAAAACTCCCTCTCATCCTTTTAGGGTCGTATGATCAAATTTATGGAGGCAATGAAATCGAGCGATTTGCAAGCTTTTGCAAACAAGCCCTCAACCACATTGATGAAGATGCGATCGTTCACCTACACGACTGGCCTGTCGCGATGCTCGCCCCCTTGCTTAAAAACAAAGTGGTTTTGAGCATTCACAATTTCCATCATCAAGGCATTTGCAAACCTGATCAGGTAAAAGATCTCAACCTACCTATCAACCAAATACAATGCCCCAAGACACCTGACTGCGTCAATCTCCTCAAGTGTGGATTAATTTATAGCGATGCCATCGTTGCCGTCTCCCCTCGCTATGCCCAAGAAATCTTGACGCCGACAGAAGGTGATGGCCTTGAGGGGGTACTTGCAGAGCATAAGCACAAGCTTTTTGGCGTGCTCAACGGCATTGACACTGACTATTGGAACCCTACTACCGATCCATTTCTTATGTATGCATACGACATGAGTAACCTAAAAGTGGGCAAAGAGAGTAATCGATCCCACATCTACCATGAGTTAAAAATGGATCGCGCCCCGTCACCTCTTGTTTGCGCAATCACTCGCCTCGTTCCACAAAAAGGTCTCGATATGATCGAGCGTGCCCTTACTTTCACCCTCGAAAACGGCGGCAATTTTATGCTACTAGGGTCAAGCAGCGATCCCCATATCCAAAACCACTTCCAGCTTCTTGCTAAAAAGCATGCAGGCCCCAATCTCTACTGTCATTTCATCTTTGATGAAAAACTCGCCCACATGGTCTATGCAGCCTCTGACATCATTGTGATCCCCTCGATCTTTGAGCCTTGCGGGCTCACACAAATGATTGCCATGCGCTACGGCACAGTCCCAATCGTTAGAAAAACCGGGGGCCTTGCAGACACCGTTACCGACACAATCAACGGGTTTACATTTGACGATCCAACAACCGAAGCCTGCCAAAATGCCCTTACCCGCGCCTTTGGCATCTATCGCAATCATCCCACAGAATGGGCAGCCCTCATTGAAAAGGGCATGAGCGCCCACTACGGCTGGAACCAATCAGCCCTTGAGTACCGCAAGATCTACACACAATGTTAAAGCAGAGCCTCAAGCCTATCAATGATCCTCTGGCATCTTTCGTGGGCATCGCCTTGAGCATATGGCAACACCTTTTCCTGTAAAGCACTGATGGCCGATTTCACAAGATCTGGCAAATCTTCTTCTTGCCCTCTATTGATAAATTGCAAGCCAATTTGACATACAACCTCCTTGGGCTGCCCATTTAATTGGATAAATAAACAATCTCTTAATTCCGAAATGATCGCATCCAATCTAGTGTCTGGCAAGTCAACCATCTGGTGGGGTTGAGAGCTACCACTTTCAATTTGCTTTAGCAGTGCTTGATTGCTTGCTTCGACTTGTCGTGCTACCGCAATCCATCTTTGGATTGTGCTATTTAACTTATCGACTTCTTTCGCGAGATCCGAGTCTTCTTTTGCAACCCGAATAAGATTCCCAACCTTTTCTAGCAGCTGAGTATGATTTAGTGTCATCGACTCTCTTTGCTGTTCCAATCCATTTGTAACTTCTTCAACATTTTCCTTAACAGCCTCAGCCTTAGACAGCATTTCCTCTGCTATCTTGTCTCTTTTACGAATCCCTTCTTCTAGTGCGAGCTGGCGGGCAACCAAACGACGCACTCGCCTGCAAGCATGAAGTCCTAATAAACAGGATCCTGCTACGCACACATGCATCAAAGATCGACCCGTGTAAACCAAGCTAAAATTAATTAGGGCAAGCGCTGTGCTTGCAATGAGGCCTATCATGCAAATAATTTCACTCGGCGTGTTGCAATACGTTCTTTCGTCTCCATAAAGTTGACAAACCAAAGCCGATTCAACACTGCTCCGAGTGGGAACAACAAGCCGAAACATACAGTTAAGCACAGCGTCCCTTACCCAACTCATGAACGTCTAGCCACACTATAAATCGTATTGACTAACTTCTCTAAGGGCTGAATGGCTAATCGAAGCTCTTCAGGATCGATCTGCGTTTGATTAAACACAAGGCCGGACAAATACCGTATTGTGCTCTTACAATTATTCGCTTCATCAACTACTGATTGAAACATCGTCATTTCTATCTGTTCAGCCTTTTCACTTTTAAGCTCTATATAGCACTGCAAAAGCCTATTGTACTTCAGAACAATATCCTCTCCAAATTTTTTAATTGAATCACGCAAAGCTGTATCAGTGGAACTGTCTTGCCCCCAATGAGAAAGGCACATTCTCACATTGGCCAAGCTCGTCTTAGTATCCTTAATGAAGCCTCCGACTTCTGTATTTACTACTGACTGTCGTGCTAAATCTAGAGTAGCCTCATCTATAAGACTAAGAATCTGACCAATCTGCTCTTCGCTTAGAGTAGCGTTTTCATTAATGGCCGCCAAGGCTTGCTTTGTCGAAGGTACTAATTCCTGGATGACGTGATTACCCCTAACCAATTCTTGCGGATCCTCAACCCCTTCCGTAGATTCACTCGGCGTTCTCCGAAGGGCTTCAGCGGCCCACCACCCAATAACACCTACTATTCCTGCGCGGACCGATTGCGCACAAACTACTAAGGCTGGCATTACGTAGGGCTCAACGACTTTTGCAACACTCATAACTGCTGAACTTGTTCCCATAAGGACCTCCTTTTTCTAGGATGAGCGTTTTTTCAAGAACGAATTTACTACAATTAAAAATTTAGTTGCAAGGGTTATTTTGGAGTGCTGGTCCAGGTCTTTTTGATGTCGGACCAGTGAACATAGGCATATTCAAGGCCGGAAAGGAGCGTATAGGCCGCTGCAAATGCGACGATGAGGAAACTCCATTGCTGGAGGGTCTCTAAATCCATGATGCCAAATGAATATGGTATGAGGAAGACGACCAGCGCAAAGGCGCTAATGCCTTGAATGATCGCTTTGACTTTGCCACTTTTACGAGCAGCAAGGGCTCGCCCTTGTAGGGCGCAAACGGTGCGAAGAGTCGAAATCATCACCTCGCGGTAGAGGAAAACGAAAATCAGGAGGAGTGGCAGCTGCACAATCCCTTGTGTGAAGGTGAAAAAAACGGCCATGCGCACAATACTATCAGCCATCGGGTCTAATACTTTACCAAGTTGGGTTACTTGGTTAAATCGGCGCGCTAAGTGACCATCGAGCAGGTCAGAAATTTCTGAAAATATGAGCAAAAACAACAATACAAAGGGCATTGCCATGAGCGAGATTCCCAGATCTTCGTGGTAGAGGTACACGATAAGAAATAGAGGGGCTACGAAAAGTCTGCCCAGTGTTAAACTCAAGGCAAGTCGGAGTGCTTTTTTTCCAGTCATTGTTTCAACATAACGAGATCATCTTAATTTTTCAAGGTTGCCTAGAAAAGGACTTTTTCAAGGTTTGCAATAGCGCACTAAAAAAGTATTTTTGATTGTGAGTAAACCACCACTTAAAGGCACAAAGCGGTCCGAAGTGAGATGTAATGATACGCAGCATCTCCCTTCCCTCACTGAGAGGATTTTTTAACGTTACTTTTAAGCGATGAGAGTCTGTAAGGACACGGCGAAACTGCACAATGCGCAAATTCGCTTGAGCTAGACGACAGTAAAAATCAAACTTTCCCTTGTACTTGTAATCGGATTGGAACTTTCCTGTTTTTTCAAAAATTGTTTTCTTAAGCCATATATGTTCTAGTGTTGGAGGATAAGATCCGCATTTAAGGGAGGGGATGTCGAGTGGATGGAAGAGGACTGATTGCTGATTGTTTCTATGCTCGACCCGCCCACAGATAATGACATCTGGCCCATCGTTTGCATCAATAAATTCAGATATGGTTTCAAGTGCATATTTAGAGAGGTAGTATTCTCCAGGGCGTATTATGTTGATATACTCTCCCTTAGCCTCATCGATTCCTTTTTGAATTAGACTATCAAAATGATCGTTATCATGCTCGATGGATCTTATATGCTCGCCTTCAAAGCGATCGATAACTTGCTGAACCTCTAAACTATGGTGAGCTTCAACTAGAATAACCTCGTGGGCAACCTGCTTTTGCTCACGCAAAGTTTCCATTGTCGCAACAAGCGGCGGTAAAGGAATTTTTCGCACGGGCACTATAATTGAGAAGCGAGTCATTGATTGGAAACTCGATTTGTTGTTTAATAGGTGACTATGCTGACATTTCAAGAAGTTGTCAACCGCTTGACTCAATTTTGGATGGACCAAGGATGTGTCATCCAGCAAGGCCACGACGTGGAAACTGGCGCGGGCACGTTCAATCCTGCAACGTTTTTGCGAGCGCTTGGCCCTGAGCCCTACAGCACGGTTTATGTTGAGCCCTCTCGCCGTCCCCAAGATGGACGCTATGGCCAAAACCCCAATCGCGTCTTCCTTTTCCATCAGCTCCAGGTGATTATAAAGCCCTCGAAACCTGATATTCAGCAGCTTTATTTAGACTCGCTAGCAGCGCTTGGCTTAAATCTTGCTGAGCATGACATCCGCTTTGTGCACGACGATTGGGAAGCCCCAACTCAAGGTGCGTGGGGCCTGGGCTGGGAAGTCTGGATTGATGGAATGGAAGCGACGCAATTCACCTATTTTCAATCGGTCGGTAGCACATCACTGAAACCCATATGCGTTGAGCTTGCTTACGGGTTAGAGCGCCTATGCATGTACTTGCAAAATGTCGATAATATTTTTGATGTTAAATGGAATGACCATCTTACGCTTGGGGATATTTCCAAACAAAACGAAGAGCAGTGGAGCGCCTATAACTTTGAACATGCCAATGTAAAGATGTGGAAGCGACACTTTGACGATTATGAAAAAGAAGCTGAAGATGCTATCAAAGCCGGAGTATGCATTCCAGCTTATGATTTTGTGATCAAAGCCTCTCACGCATTTAATATGCTTGATGCAAGGGGCGTGATTTCGCCAACTGAGCGCACAGGCTACATCGCGCGTATTCGTGATCTTTCTGCGCAAATAGCTGATGCCTATCTCACTCTCAGACAAAAGCTCGGCTATCCCCTCATGCCAGACAAACAGCCCTTTGAGCCACTAGCAGAACAAGAGATTCCAGCAGAAAAAAACCCTGAAAAGTGTGAAGATTTCCTCTTAGAGTTAGGGTCAGAGCAACTCCCAGCAGCCTATGTCGATATTGGAGCTGCAAGCCTACGCTCGGCCTTCGAAAAACTGCTAAACGAGCATGAGCTTGCATTTGACAGCCTTGCAGTTTATGGAACGCCGCGCCGCCTTTCGGTTTTCATCAAAAATCTAAAGCGCAGCTCTCCTTCTAAAACCGTTGAAAAACGTGGACCGGCAATTGCCTCTGCTTTTGGAAATGATGGCGAGCCCACATTGCAAGGATTGGGATTTTTAAAATCGATCGGCCTTGAGGAGATCACAATCAAGCAAGTGCGCTCAGGAAAAATTCCCGGACTTGAAGTACGCACCATCAAAAACCAAGAATATCTCTTTGCAACTCTATCGCAAGAGGGTCTATCAACTGCTGAAATCATTGCAAAAAACTTACCTAAACTGATTTCTGGACTTCATTTCCCTAAAAAAATGCGTTGGTCAAATTTTGAAATTGAATACCCTCGACCTCTGCATTGGATTGTTTGCATTCATGGCAAAAAGGTCATCCCTTTTTCGTTCGGGCCGATTCAATCAGGCCGCACATCTTTTGGCCATGCTCAGCTCGATAACAATGCATTCGATATCAAGGAGGCAGAAGAGTATGTTGAAACACTTTATCGCCACAAAATCATCGTTGATTATGCGGGTCGCAAAAAAGCCATTACTGAGCAATTAAGCGTTTTAGAAAAGGAAACCAATTGTACTGCTCTGCACAGAGAAAAACTCCTCAAGGAGGTTGTCAACCTTGTCGAATGGCCACAGCTAGCCATCGGAAGTTTTGACGAAAAATTCTTGCGTGCCCCCAAAGATGTACTTATCTCTGAAATGGTCCAACATCAACGCTATTTCCCTCTTCTCGACCAAAGCGGATGTCTAAAAAATCAGTTCATTATCACTGCAGATAACACCCCATCAGAGCTTATTATTAAGGGCAATCAAAAAGTTCTCTCAGCGCGCCTCTCTGATGGTTTATTTCTCTATGATCAAGACCGCAAAGTTTCGCTTGAAACACACAACGAAAAACTTAAGACCATCGTCTTTCAAAAAAATCTCGGCTCGATGCTCGATAAGGTTTTACGTTTAGAAAAACATGCAACGCTGTTAGCAAATACGCTTAAAAACGTCGATGCCAAAAAAGCTGCTCAGGCAGCTCATCTTTGCAAAGCTGATCTTTCAACGCTTCTTGTTGGAGAGTTTCCAGAATTGCAAGGAACCATCGGCAGAGATTACGCTCTGCTTCAAAATATCGACCCCGAAATTGCTGCTGCTATTGAAGAGCATTGGATGCCCCGTCAAGAAGGAGCGCCTCTTCCCCCTTCTGCTCTCGGTCAAATCGTTTCTCTTGCCGATAAAATAGATAATCTTTTGGGTTATTTTAGCGTTGGTCTGAAACCTACATCTTCTTCAGATCCCTATGCTTGCAGGCGCACCGCTATTGGCCTTATTAAAATTTTAGTCGATGAAAAACTCCATCTTAACCTACAGGAAACACTCACTCAGGCTGCTGCACATTTTGCTCACACCATTCAAGCAGAAACCATTGATGATGTACTGCAATACATCACCATGCGCGCTAAGGGCGTTTTCGAAGATAAAGGTTATCAAAAAGATGAAATTGAAGCTTCTTTGCAGGGTCTTTGCCAAAATCCTTATGATCAATTCCGCCGCATAACAGCTCTGCACCACTTCCGAAAAAGCGAACATTTCAATCACCTTTTTGAAGTGTACAAACGCGCTAAGGGGCAGCTTGAATCAAAATCATTTGCTAAATTCAATCCACAGCTCCTTGTTGAGACCCAGGAAAAAACGCTCTATGCACACTTATCTAAGATGATTCCGCTCTACGATGCAGCTCTAAGATCTTGTGATTACAAAGCCGTTTTTGACCAACTTGCAACGCTGCGCGCTCCCCTTTCCGAGCTTTTTAACCACGTTAAAATCCTTGCCGAGGACCCTGCTACCCAGCAAAACCGCCTAGCCCTTTTGCATGAGGTTTTCTCTCTTTTCGAGCCCCTGCTCGATTTCTCCAAAATCCAAGTTGAAGCAAAGAAAAAGTAGATTCGCGGACAATTAGGAGTGGGATTACAAATCGCATAAGTTGCGTTGGATAAGAAAATTTCAGGCCAGTTTCCCGATTTCGGATGTAGCTGACTTTCCCAACGAATATATTGGTGACAAAAAATTCAGCGATGGTTTAAGGTGGGGAGCAATGATTCGAGTAAAGTTTTTATTGATTGCTTCTTTCTTCACGACGGCGTGTTTAGCAACCTCTTCAATTGACGTTGAGGCCCGATATGCACAATTTGATATACGTTTTTTAGAATTACGCGGACAACACAGTGTCCCCTCATTTCAAGCGTCTCAATGGACTTCAAATAAAAGTGAAGAAGCTATTTTAGCGGAGTTTAAAAGCCTTAATAAAAAGAGAAAAGCCATTTGGGAGCACAGCGATTTTAACGGCAATCCTGGGCTGATTGCTAATAAATTTTATCGAAGAGATGATAGCATTGCTTTTGCTTATAATTCAGTCTCTCCACATTACAACGCTAGCCTAGTTTCATTAGACTATAAACGGTTTTTGGCGTTAGAAGCCCCTTTTGAGCATAACGTTCGCCACTTTTTCGATATCTTAATCCAATACAACGTTACAGACTTAGTGCGTTTAACTCCTGTATCTGATGATTCTGACATCCAATATGATACTCCCATCAAATGCCACCCTTATTGGGAGGAGCAAGCTGTTGGGCTTACTGAACAAAGTTCCATTTTAAGCCTTAATTCCCAGCCAATTAGATATTATGTCATGGAGGACTGGGTAGATGGTAAAGGAATGTCTGCAAAAAGACTTTTAAATTTAATTAATTGCGTACGATCTCAGCAATCCAACAATAGCGTGATAGCATGCCACTGTTGTGCAGGCGTTGGAAGAACAGGAACTTTTATTGCAGCCTATCTGCTACTAGACCAGGCTGATGAACAAATTTCACAGGGAATCCCTCCCGAAGATGTCCAAATTAGCGTTGAGGACGTCGTCATGCAATTATCAATGCAAAGAAGGTGCTGTGTTGCCACAAAAAGCCAGTACCTAACATTATATCGAATTCTCGATCAATACCTTGTAAAGCAATAACAACTAAGTTCATTTTACAGATTATCAATAGCCCCTGCTCGATTTCTCCAAAATCCAAGTTGAAGCCAAGAAAAAGTAGATTCGCGGACAATTACGAGCAGGATTGCAAATCGTATAAGTTGCTCATATTTATCTAGTTACATTTGTCTCTTGACACTTCTAGAAAATCCGGCTAAAATGGTATTAAATTACTAATCGTCCAAGTTGCTATGTATAAACGAGATGCAGAAGAGAAATTGCTAGAACTATCCCGTTCCCTACCCGTAGTTACAATTACGGGTCCCAGACAGGCTGGAAAAACAACTCTTGTTAAGAAAATTTTTGGAGAAAAGCCTTATGTTAATTTGGAAGATCTAGACCAGCGGGAATTTGCACTTAGTGATCCTAGAAAATTTCTAGGTCAATTCCCCGATGGAGCTATTATCGACGAGGTGCAACATGCTCCTGATCTACTTTCCTATATCCAAGTGATTGTTGATGAAAAAGATCCAGTGGGCATGTTTATTTTAACTGGCTCTGAGCAACTCGCAGTCCATCAAGCCATAGTCCAATCACTCGCTGGCAGAGTGGCTCTTTTTAATTTATATCCCATGAGTTTAAATGAACTGCAAAAAGCAAGCATTCATTTAACGTTGGATGAGGCTATTTATACTGGTGGGTATCCGCGATTATTCGCAAAACACCTAAATCCATCACAGGTATACAAAGATTATATTCAAACATATCTTGAGCGCGATCTAAGAAAATTGACAACAGTAAAAGATCTTAGCCAGTTTCAAAAATTCTTACGTCTCTGTGCGGGTAGGATCGGACAATTGCTTAACTTAAACTCTTTAGCTGGCGACGTCGGTGTTTCTACTAAAACTATTCAGCACTGGATTTCAATATTAGAAGCTTCCTTCATTCTCATTCGACTCCAACCCTACTATGAAAATTTTGGCAAGCGGTCGATCAAAGCCCCAAAGCTTTATTTTTCTGATGTGGGCTTGGCCTGCTATCTGCTTGGCATTTATAACACAGATCAATTAAGTCGAGATCCTTTGCGAGGTTGTCTTGTAGAAAACTTGATTTTTCTCGAGTTATTAAAAACACAAGCAAACCAAGCTAAAGACCCCGATCTTTACTTTTTCAGAGATGCTCATGGACATGAGGTCGATTTTATCTTTAAACATGGTCGTGAACTTTATCCAGTTGAAGTGAAAGCGGCTCAAACTTTCCACCTCACCTTTTTGAAAAGTATTGAATTTTTTCAGGGACTTGCTCAAGAGCGCTGTCAAAAGGGTTTTCTAGTCTACGCCGGAGAGATTGAGCAACCAATCCATAGCATCGAAGTTCTAAATTATAAAAATGCATGCAAAATCATAAGCATCTCTCAAGAACAGTAATCCAAAAAGGACAAACGAATGACAAATTTCAGTTACGATTTATTTTCCAATCCCGACAAATGCGCTTTTCAGCTAGCTATTCCGCCAGAATCTAAACTCACATCCCATTGGCCAGAAAACGTAAAAAAATGGCACCGTTATTTTTACGACGAAGAGCGGATTGTTGGACTCAGGGCTGAGCTGTTGTTGTTTGCGATTGCAAAAGAACTGGCAAAAGAAAATATCACTAGAAAAACACAACTGCACCCCAAAGAAGCCTGGCACGCAATCACCCCAGAATCAAGAGTAGTTGATATCGCTATGATTCTACAAACGGGGTCAGCATCATCAATTACGGGCAGGGAGTCCCCGGTTGAACAAAATTCGTGGTCCCAGCCGGCGAGATGATGAAGGTGCCTGTATTTTGAGTTTCCAAACCTGACAAACTGGCGTTTGGTGCTTGAACTTGGTATTTTTCTGGATCACCTGTTTGGTTCAAGAAGGTGTAGCTACCAGGATTGTTGTTATATTCAAGAGTAAGGCAAATTTGCGATGCTAATGGGGTCAAATTAATTTGCACGTTGCTAGGAGTTAAATTTAGCATTTGGTTCAAAGAGCATGTTATTTCAGAGAATGTATCAACCTGTATACCGATGTGAGAAAATGTGTGATTATCAAAGATGTTTTGCTCAATGCGCAACTCGCCTGGACCGTTAATCAAGCTAATGGGTATAAGAGGGAAAAATGTAAAGCCGCTATTGCAGCTACTTACAAACTGGTTTTGGGAAACAAGAATGAATGCATTATCACCTTGATTATAGCGTTGAATAGCTGCGTCAATGTTGAGCATTCCAGTCGAGAAGTTGCGCTCCACACGCATGTCCACATCTCCAAGAACAACGCTCAAAACACCCGAAGATGTGATTCCCTGACCATCCATATAATTATCTTGGATACGTACGACGCTATTAGGGGCAGCTAAAATCACCACATCACTATCTTGACCGCCACCGCTAATACCATTGCCATAAAATTCATTGTTTCTGACAATTTTCGATCCAGTCAGTGTAAAAATCGTTCCAAGCGCAGCTGTGCCGTCGATTGCAAATAGCTGGCTATTTGCGATTCGACAATACTCAATGAGATAACTTCCAGCTACGCCACCATCTGTGATGTTATTTATTGAAGCGCCGTTAACATGGATGCCACGAATGATATTAAAGTCCTCAAGCGTGACTCCATTCCCTGCAAGGTTTGTCATGATCGGCATTTGGCCAGGTGTTTGTGCTGGAATTACAGTGCCCGCTAATGGCAGGTCTGTTCCTGATCCTTGCAAAACTTGCCAAGCTCTCATTTTATAGCCAGCATCATAGCCTGTTGTCGTGCCATCTCCAGGGTAAAGATAGATGATATCTCGAGGGTTAGATGCTGCTTGCGCTTCTAAAAGCGTTGGATAGGGGTCTTCAAATGTGCCGTTTGAGCCAGATTGGTTGTTGACAAAGACAAAGTTAAACGGCTCATGTGTTGCTGGATTGATTAGAGGGGCTCGCTGCACACGCTTTTGAATTGGGATGATCTCATTGCGCATGATGGGCTGAGATAAAAATCTGGGGATTTGCTTGGGTTTAGGTAACAGATTAATGCCTGCTACACCTTGAACCGTCCACCGAAAGATGCGATCGTAGGTAACATCAATACCTGCAAAAAAACGATCCATGATCTCAAGCGTTGCACTTGCTGTGCCACCCCAAGCTCTTCCAAAATTAGTGCGGTCAACCTTGTTTGAGAACAAGTAGTAAGAGCCAAGCGATCCGTAGAGCTCGAGCGGCACGTTTTTATTGATGTAGCGCGAGCCGATCTCTCCTTCAACGCAAGGCAAGGCTGCTCTTAAAGAGTTTTTGACAATAGCCTGATGACCTTGAAAGTGTAGAAATGTGGTGTTATCAGACTTAAATTTTGTGGATTTTAAAGGGATGTATCCATTGAGTCTAAAATCGAGAAAGGGATTTAAAAGCTCAAGACCTGGCCCTACTTGATTAATTTGAAATGCCCCATCATCTCGATAATCGTAAAAGAAATTAGCGCCAAGCGCCCAATCAGGATTGCCAAACGGCATGCGCAGACCACCACCAAGATTGGCTGCAAATTTGCCGTCATCAAAAATATGAAAGCGCCCATCAAACATGGGGTAAATCGGCTTGTTTTGATCAGGCAAAAGGAAAGTCGAAAGCGTTGTGTAACCTGTATCGTAACCAACACCGTTGTGTTCACGGTGTTTCATGACAAGTTCACTAGAAAAAAGAGTGGTCACCCAAAGGAGAGCAGCTACGTACTTTATCATGATTTTTTTTATATCAAAAAAAGCGTCGCCGAGCAATAAAAATATATATAGGGTCGATAAGAAAACTTGGCAAGATGTAAAAACAGCCAGGAATAAACCATCCAAGCATCCAAAAAATGCGCAATACTGCCTTCATGCGCAGCCATTTTTTTCCGTTTTCTTCAACGAGCACCATGGAATCGGTTTTAACTTCAAGGGGCTCAAAGGTAAAAATGTGCTTTTTGTCCAATCGCTCTATACGGACTTTCCACTTTTGGCAAAAGGGGCACTGATCATCATAGAAAATGGTGTTCATTTTGCCGAAACTGCGAAATTAGTCCCACCAGATCCATCTGATTTAAAATCAATTGTGACGTAAACCTCTTGCCCAGCCACTAAAACAGTCCATTCCTCAGACCAACCTCCAGCCGACTTGTAAAACCAACAGCCGCTTGGCTCGGTAATTTGAGTCACTTTTGAGTCTATAACGTGCATTTCTAAGTCTGAGCTCGCCTTTTCATCTTCTGGAATTTGCATGTATGCGGCCATCATAACCTGCATCATCACATCTTTTTGCAAAATAGGACAAGCTATAGATCGACCCATGACCAATGGCAAATAGTCTGGACCTTCACTAAGACTTTTGGCTCTAAAGCACAGATTATAGTACCTCTTTAAACCATCGCACTCGAGCTGGAAGCGCTGAATCCACATTCCGCTTAGTGGATGCCCTCCACCTTTCATAATTATAATGGGCTCTAGCACATCAAATTCACTTAGACAAAGCGAACTTCCCTCGTCGGCAACACAGCCAATTATTTCGTTTTGGTAACGAGCATAGCTAAGCAACAAAGGAGCAATTTCACGCTTTAAATATTGGGAAAAAATCGGGTGATGCTGATCTTTCGAGGTAATGCGCTCAGAAAATCCTGATGCACTAACCGCCAAAAACACTGCCAATAAATATTTAAACATCCTCATACTTCCCTCTTGGTTATCTGTGAAATGGTAAGCAATTTGAGATTTTAAAATCAAGAAGAGTTTTGCTGCTGGTTCATAATAGCCTGACTTGCGCCCTATTCTCGCGAATCTGCTACCAAAACACGTAATCTGCGGCGCTTCTCTCCTCGCTAAGGTGAATCCACCTTAGCTTGTCGATCATCTTGCATCTTACGTGACAATAGGGTGGCAAGTCGGGCTAATAACTTTTGGAGGATGCGATTTGAGCTCATCGAACTGCTTGGCTAGCTCAAGAATTTCTTCTTCTGTGCAGGTGCCGCTATGGATTTTAGACTTGATTTCTTCGCGTCTGGTTAGCCAATGGCGCTCTAGAATCCGTTTAATGGTTTCTTCAATTCCAGCTTTTGCGCGATCACGATTGATCCGTTTTTGCAAGACCTCTGAGAGGAAAAACTGCTCTTCTGCATTATCAATGGAGATGGAAAGCTCAAGCAAGTCACAAGATTTTCCTTTATCAAATTGCTCAATGATGTGAACAAAGAGATCGCGACAAACCGGGGTTTGAAAATGCTCTCGTTTGATATTGTAGCAAATGAGCTCAACCATCTCAGGCTGATTTTGACCAACGGTGAGCAGCCAACGCAAAAGGTCTGTCTCTAAGATGCGATCAGGGTCTATATGCGTTTGAGAAAGTGTTCCTACGCGCTTAACAATAACATCGGCCGGCCGATATTTTTCTGCTTCTATAGTGGATTCAGGCACATGGGTGAGACGCGCAAGTTTGCGTAAACTCTCGTGCACCATTAGGGGGTGATTCCAATCTAAGATACGCCTGCTGATCATTTGAACAATGTCTGTTTTAACGGCTGGTCGCGACAAGTCCTGTCCTTGGCTGTAGTAATCGACAAGATAGGAAAGGTAATCTTTTGATTCTTCAATGAGTTTTGAAAATGCCGGGGGGCCTTCTGTGCGTAAAAAGGTGTCGGGGTCCGATCCATTGGGCAAAATAGCAACAGAAACATCGATCCCCTCTTTTTGGAAGAAGTGGCCAATCTTAACCGCTGCATCGCGCCCAGCATCATCACCATCAAGTGCCAAAATGGCGTGGTTAACGCCAAGCTTGATCAGCTCTTGGGCTTGCTCTTGGCCAAAAGCTGTCCCTTGACCGGCAACGGCAAAGTTAAACCCTTCTTGGATAAGCCTTAAAGCATCGATTTGCCCTTCGCAAATGATCACTCGCTTCTCTTTTGCTATCCGTTTGCGCGACTGGTGCAAGCCAAACAAAACTTTTGATTTTTTAAAGAGAAGTGTCTCAGCGGTATTTTTGTATTTGGGGCCGTATGTATCTTCACTAATTTTGCGCCCTGAAAAGCCAATCACAGATCCAGCTGCATCAAGTATAGGAAACATTACACGTTCTTGGAAGAATGGGCGTGATTCACCTCGTTGGACAAGTCCTGCTTCTTCAAGAACAGCCCGCTGCTTTTGAAGCGCTTTTGTAAAAAGCTTTGACTCGCTTGGTGCATAACCAATGCGAAAAGATCGAATAAAATCAAGATCTAGACCACGGCGATAGAGATAATCAAGAGCGCGATGCCCTTCTTCTGTATGCAAAAGATAGTCATGGAAAAATGCGCAAGCCTCTTCATTAGCTTCTTTGAGGAGTTTTTTGCTTGGCCCATGCGGCTCTTCTGCTTCACTTTTTTGCAAGTGGACACCAAAACGCTCGGCCAGTTGTTCAACGCTATCTTCAAAAGTAAGCTTAAGATGGTTCATCAAAAAGGCAATGGCATCGCCATGTGCGCCACAGCCAAAGCAGTGGTAGTGGCTATCTCCTCGCTTAACAATAAACGAGGGAGACTTCTCCTCATGAAACGGACAACAGGCTTTGTATGAAGAGCCTGACCGTTTGAGGTCAAGGTGGGGCTCGAGCACAGAGATTAAATCGATGCGCTCGCGCAGAGTCTCAAGTGTCTCTTTTGTAAACAAGGCCATACCCTCATTATAACCTCAGTTCCGGGTTTATATCACTAACCTTTAGGCAATTCAGGGAAATCTTGCACAATTTTTGCCTCACCCATAGCGGATTTGCTATGAGATTTGCCAAAAATGACACAATCTTCCACCTGAATTCCTCTAAATCTTTGCGATATAAACCCGGAACTGAGGTTTATAGCCATTAATTAGTTGTTGCGCTATGGTTGTTTGCATGGATGAAGCAAAAGAAAAACTCATTAATCTAGCAAAAAGCTCTTTAAAAGAGCCTGCTTCAAAGAAGACTAGTGAGAAGAAGATTGTCACTTCAAGCGCCCACAGTTCTTTGCGCGAATTATTTAAAAAAACGTTTTTGCCACTCTTGATTGATGTTTCAGAGCTGCGCCTTAAACTTGAAGATTGCAAACTGCAAAAAACCTCAGGCCGCCTTTTTCAAATAGGTTCAATGGACAAGAGCCCTGAAGACATTTTAAAACGCTTAGAGCAACTGCAAGATGACATTGCTGAAACACGTCGCTGGTGTGAGGGCGTGATCTCCCAAATTGATCGGGGCATTGAGGAAACCAAAGAGTTGCTCGCTTTTTTAGGCAAGGGCATTGAACAAATCGAGCAACCTCCTATTCGCAAAAGGTTTTTCAAGAAAAAATGACACCGATGATGCAGCAGTGGCACGACTGCAAAAAATCTCAACCCGATGCGATTTTACTATTTCGCCTTGGCGACTTTTACGAAGCCTTTTACGAGGATGCTAAAACCCTTTCAAAAGAGCTTGATCTTACGCTCACTCAGCGCCAAGGCACTCCTATGAGCGGTATTCCATACCATGCTGCTGAAGGCTACATTGAAAAAATGGTCACAAAAGGCTATTTAATTGCCATTGCAGAACAGACAAGCGATCCTAAACTAAGCAAAGGCTTGGTCGAGCGCAAAATTGTGCGAACAGTTTCACTTGGAACAACGCTTAGCGAAACCCTTGTCAGCAGCAAGACGCACAACTATTTTGCCTGCATTACCCAAGTCAACTCCACCATTGGCTTAGCGCTACTTGACCACAGCACAGGAGAGTTAAGCGTGAGTGAGCTCGATTCCATCGAGGCTCTTGAAAGCGAGCTTTTCCGTTGCCAGCCAAAAGAGCTTCTCTCGTATGGCAAAGCCATTGAAAACAAGCAGGCTCTTTTAGATGAGCTCTATGACAATTTCAAAACACGCATCATACTAAAAGATCCTTATCTATTCGATCATCAGAGCGCCTATAACTTTTTAACTGATCATTTTAAAGTGCTCTCTCTTGACGGTTTTGGCCTTAAAGGCCTTTGCGCTGCGATTAACGCCGCAGGGGGGCTTCTTACCTATTTGCGCGATCATCTCACACTTTGCATTGACCACATAGAAAACATCAATGCCCTTTCCTTAAACGATTACATGTCTATTGACAAAACAACTCAAGCAGGCCTCGAGCTCATATCATCGCTCCTTCCCTTCCTCGACCGCACCTGCACGCCCATGGGCGCTCGGATGATGCGCAGTTGGCTGACACATCCTTTACTAAATCCAGATCAAATAAAGGCGCGCCAGCAAGCGGCTCAAGAGTTGAAACCGTTTGAAGATCTAAAAAATATACGTGATCTTGAGCGCATTGTCACACGCCTTGGATCTGGTTATGGATCTCCCCGTGATCTGCTGGCTCTGCGCACATCATTAGAAGTAATCCCTAACATGCAAGCGCATCTTTCAGCAATGCAATCTCCTTTGCTAAAATCACTGCCTTGGCCCGATTTAGCTCCCCTTTGCTCGCTGATAGCGCGCGCCATTACCGACAACCCACCTCTAAGACTTTCAGATGGCGGCGTCATACGCCCAGGCTTTTCTGAGGAGCTCGATGACTTATTGCACTTAAAACAAAGCTCTCAAAACTTTCTGGCTCAATACCAAAATAAACTACGCGACCAACTAGGCATCAAGACACTGCGCGTCACATTTAATAAAGCCTTTGGCTATTCGATAGAAGTATCGCGAGGACAGAGCCAGAGGATGCCAGAAACCTTTCACAAAAGGCAGACTTTAGTCAACGCAGAGCGCTTTACCTCGCCGGAGCTTAAAGAATATGAAGACAGAATTTTAGGGGCAGAAGAAAAAATAACAACACTTGAAACCACCCTTTATAACCAGGTCAAAGAAACTGCTTTGAAGGCGCGCAAAGACATTTTAATAGCCGCCCGCAGCATCGCACACTTTGATTGCTTGCTCTCTTTTGCAAAACTCAAAAGCAATATGACCTTTCCCACCGTCGACTCCAGCGATCTCCTTTATATCGAGGGAGGTCGCCACCCCGTGATTGAACAAGCTTTGTGCGCACATACCTTCATCCCCAACGACACTCACCTAGATGCCGAGAATCGACTTTTTCTAATTACGGGCCCAAATATGGCAGGCAAATCAACCTACATCCGCCAAGTTGCCATCATCGCCATCATGGCTCAAATCGGCGCACCTATCCCTGCAACAAAAGCCCATATCGGAATCATTGATAAAGTCTTTTCACGCATTGGCGCCTCCGATGATCTTAAGCGTGGACAGTCTACATTCATGGTTGAAATGAGCGAAACAGCCAATATTTTGCGCAATGCAACTCCTCGCTCGCTTGTGATTCTCGACGAAATCGGCCGGGGCACAAGCACCTATGATGGCGTAGCTATCGCTTGGGCTGTTGCCGAATACCTTTTAACTCAAAAGACCAAGCGTGCCAAAACCCTTTTTGCAACTCACTATTTCGAGCTCACAGCCATGGAAGGAAAAATTCCCGGTGCCATCAACTATAATGTAGCAGTACATGAAGCTGCAGACAAGATCACATTTTTGCATAAAATCAAACGCGGCGACACCGATAAAAGTTACGGAATCCATGTAGCAAGACTCGCTGGCTTGCCTGCACCTGCCATTGAAAAAGCACGCCAAATGCTCTGTGAGCTAGAAACTGGCAAGCGCCCCAAAAAACAAGATGCACAGCTCTCCCTTTTTGAAACTCCCACGCCCAGCCCTATTCTCGAAGAGCTAAAAACCCTTAATACAAATCAGCTCACACCTATGCAAGCCCTTCAAAAACTCTGCGAGTGGCAAAATAATCTATAGAAGTACTATACTTTTCTAGATATGGCAATCCCAATTAACATCGAAGAACTGATACGCGGGCGCATTGTTGAATCAGAGCGTATCGAAGAACAAATCGGGCTAGTAAGAGAATACTTATCTCCTTTGACTAGATCTCATCAGTTAACTTTAAAGAGAAATGGATCATCAGATACACAGTGCGTCTACTTCAATCAGAACAGTATCCACACCGACCAACCTACCAAGTCAAACAGAAGCCCACCACCACAGATTCACGTTGACCTCATCTTGCGCCTTTGTGCAATCACCCCACATTCTAAACAGCAACTAGCAGAAAAGTTCAAATTAAATAAAAAACATTTATATGAAAAATACATCAAAAATCTTCTGCAAGAGGGTCTGATTAAGCAAACAAATCCTAATCCGCGGGCTTCTAACCAAAAATATATAACCACACACCGTACATGAATGCATTTAATACCGATGAACTAAAGAAATTTCCGAAAGAGCCAGGCGTCTACATCATGAAAGATGCCAAGCACAAGGTGCTCTACGTTGGCAAGGCTAAAAACCTGCAAAACCGCGTTAAGCAATACTTTGTCGAAGGTCGCGACGAACGAGAAATGATCCCTCATCTGGTCAAACAGATTTCAAGTATTGATACAATTGTTGTATTGAGCGAAAAGGAAGCTCTCCTGTTAGAAAATACCCTCATCAAGCGCCATAAACCTAAATATAACGTTCTGCTGAAAGATGATAAAACATACATCAGCCTCATGATCAATCACAAACATCAGTGGCCCATGGTTAAACTTGTGCGCTATCGAGGCAAACCTAAAAAAGATGGACTTTACTTTGGCCCGTATATGAGCGCCTACGCAGCCAGGCAAGCTTACGAGGTCTTAAGCAAGGTCTTTCCTCTACGCCAATGCTCCGACCATGAACTGAAGAGCCGCACACGCCCCTGTTTGCTTTATGGCATCAAGCGATGCTGCGCCCCCTGTGTGCGCAAATGCAGCAAAGAAGAGTATGCTGAGCACGTCAAGGGGGCTGTTCAGTTTTTACGTGGGCGTAACCAAGATGTCTTAAATGATCTAAAAAAAACCATGCAGGCTGCCTCGGAGAATTTAGAGTTTGAAAGAGCTGGAGCCCTTTTAACTAAAATAAAAATGGTTGAAAAGGTGATGGAAACACACCAGAGCATTGTTCAACAAGCAGCGCCCGATGCCGATGCCTGGAATTTGTATCGAGAAGGTCAGGCTATTGTTTTGGTGCAGCTCATTTTTCGAGAAGGCAGGCTCATCGGTTCGGAGCATTATCATTTTGATCATATCGCCTCCGACGATGTCGAAATTTGGGAAAGCTTTATTTTACAACACTACCGCAACGCTCCTGATATTCCTGAAGAAATTCTTCTGCCGGTCGTAATCAGCCCGATTGTTTCAGATATTTTAGCGGAATGGCATCGCGAAAAGCCCCAATTCCTCTGCCCAAAACGAGGCAAGAAAAAAGCGCTCCTTGAAATGGCAGAGAAAAATGCCAAAAGCCAATTCACGCGAGAGAAACAACAGCAAGAGCTCAAAGAGCAGCGCTTGCTAGACCTTCAAGATGTTTTAGGGCTTGACCACGCTCCTGTGCGCATCGAATGTTTTGACACATCAAGCATTTCAGGGACAGATATTGTCGCTGCGATGGCCGCCTTTACTGATGGTGCTTATGATAAAAAGCGCACACGCTTCTACGATATAAAAACGGTTAACAAATCCGATGATTACGGCGCTTTAAAAGAGGCTCTAAGACGTCGACTTACGCGCGCAAAAGAAGAAGAGGACCTGCCCGATCTCATCGTGATTGACGGTGGCAAAGGTCAATTGAACATCGCTCTTAGCGTCTTATCTGAGCTTGAAATTGCCTCCTGCGATGTGATCTCAGTAGTTAAGGAAGCATCGTTGCATACAAAAGGACTAACGCAAGAGCGAATTTATATGCCCTCGCGCAAAACCGCTCTTAGCTTACCAGTGCATTCGCCAGCGCTTTTCTTCTTACAGACTATTCGCGATGAAGCTCATCGTTTGGCTATCGGTCATCACAGAAAAAAACGTGGAAAAAAAATCACAAAAAGCGCTCTTGATACCATTTCAGGCATCGGGCCTATCAAGAAAAAGCGATTGCTAGAGCACTTTGGAAGCATGAAAAACATCAAGTCTGCTTCCGATGAAGAGCTACTTTCGGTTAAGGGAATCACGCAAAAAGATATTGAACAAATCAAAATGAATTGCTAAAAAACCTCTTAAAGTGCATCCTCCCTTTGAAAAAGGAGTCCACTTATGAAAAAGATCGCTATTTTTACGCTATTGGCTTTTACAGCAACCCTCAGTGCTTTTGCTCATTTTGAAAAGATCTATCCCGATGCTTTGCAAGAAGTTGTCAGCAAACAAATCTATAGAGGGGATACAAATGGGGATTTTAAGGGAGATACTGTTTACATACTTAGTGATGGCTCTCATTGGAAAATTCACGCTGATGATCTAGGGAAGTGCAGCTCGTGGCAAAATGGCCAACCTGTCAACATCCGAGCGCGCATGGATTGGTGCCTTTGGTGTAAACCTAAACACCAATTCCTAATTTATAACCGCGCTTTAAATGAAACTGCAAAAGTCATGTTAGTTGCACATGCTGCGCAGCCTAAGAAAATTGTGAAGGTTGAGGTTTTGAGCTCACTGTATGCACTCGTTACCTTAAGTGACTCAAAAGAGTGGATTGTTCCTCGAAAAATCTCATTCATTCCTGGAGAGCGCATTTACGTGGGTTCTCAGGGCATTTATGGCAAAGATCGCGATTTTGTTTTGATTAAAGGGCGAGAATCTGAATCTCAGTGGTCATTTGCTAAATTGAAAAACGCCGACTACAGCCTAATACAAGAAAACTAAGGATTATCAATGTACAAATTTACTCTTGCTCTCGTTACTGCCTGCTCATGCCTATTTGCAAGCGACACACAAACTTTTCCAATCATCAAGCACGTTGTACAACGCCAAGGCCACTATTGCAATCCGGGCAAATATCAAGGCGATCGCGTTCTAATTTTCACAAACGGCTCTCAATGGAAGGTGCACGCTGATGATCAGTCCAAATGCTACCACTGGGTGTCGACCGATCCCCTGTCTATTAAGCTTCGCAAAACTTACTATTGCAAATGGGATCACTCGTTCATAATACAAAATGAAAATCCAGGCATTAACGAATCAGTTCGAACGATGTTAATTGATCACGGACCTGTTTCTACCTTTGTTGCGCAGCTAAGCCCCTCACCGCATTATGGCTATACTCAAGTCACGCTCTCAGACGGGTTTAGTTTTGAAGTACTTTTCAATAAGGGCTCTTTTTCTCTTGGAGATAAAGTTTACGTCATTGAAATCAATCATCGAGATTCTTTCTGGAATTACGCTCTCATCAAAGGGACAGAAACCAACAACACCGCCATCAAAGCCCATCTTCTTCCTAAGGACACGACGTAGGGAAGCCAACCGTCCCTGTAAAGGTAATTGGATTAGCACCTGAACCAGTATTAGCGCTTTGCACAGCTGATGCATCCCCACTTGAGCTTACAACATTGAGTGTTGATGGAGCTACTTCGATAATTGAGTAGTCATTGTTGTTCGAGGTATTTCCTGTAAAGGTCAAGCAAGCAGAAGATGTATCTTCTGTTTTAATAGAAGTGGCATTGTTTGTCAGGGTATTGCTTGTCACCGTAAGGGTATTGGTTGATGCATTCTCAACTAAGATATTGATTCCATGGCTAGTGTTATTAGCAAGCGTGTTGTTTGTAATGGTGATCGTGTTACCTGTTCCACCCGTTTGGAGACCTAGAAAAGAGATGGCACTGTCTCCACCACTTACAGTATTGCCAGATGCGCTCAGCGTTACAGCAGAAGTATCAGTAGCAGTAATATAAAAACCATCAGATGCACTATTTGCAATTGTATTTCCGGTCAAAGTAAAACTATAAACAGCCGTGTCAGAAGCGGCTGCACTAAAATTATAACTACCTGTTGCTTGAAGGGTATTGTTTGAAAATGTCAGTGTGTAATTCCTCGAGTCTGAACCGGTTATATTCACTGCATAATTTGTTGCAGTGATGGTGTTTCCAGAAAAAGTCCCGGTGAGATTAGCCCCACTCCCAGATCCATCAATAAAAATGCCACTTCCGCCAGTGGCGTTGATAACATTATTAGCAAAGCTACTTACATTGATTGTACTGTTGGCAGCTGGAGAAAATGTGTTCGTTCTGTTCACTGTGTTGTCGTTAATAGTGAGCGTTAGAACACCACTATTGCCGCTAAGCAGATAAAACCCTCTTCCAGCATTGCTGCTAATTGTGTTATTAGTCGCTGTTGCGTTTGCAGTGCCGCCTAATGAATTATCAAATATAATTGCGTTTGATGAGGTCATTGACACCGTGTTCATATTTAGAGACGCTGTTATTGTGCTTGATGTGTTGGAAACAATATCGATGCCTGAAGCTGCCGTAGTAATGGTGTTATTGTTGATGGTAGCGTTGACAATGGCCGTCCCAGAGCTTGTGACGTTAATAGCGCTCATTGCGCTATTGTTAATAGTGTTATTGCTGATGGTCGCTGTGAGATTTTCCCCTCCACCAACAAAATCAACACCATCGGTGCCATTTCCCGATAATGTATTATTCGTAAAGGTCACAGTGCCTTTGGCTGTGCTTGCATTGGAATAGGCAAAGCCGTTGCTAACGTTGTTATTGAAGGTATTATTTTCTACAGTTGTGTTAAGTGTAGAGCTGGAACCTGCTGACAATAAAGCACCGCTCATCCCACTTGTCGAAAAGCTTGAGTTCGTTAAAAAGAGCTGAGAAACACTCCCCCCTGTAGTTGTGAGCTCTAACCCGTTTGTCATAGCGCCACTGCAGTTAACGTGGTCGACGATAATGGTGCCAGGATTTGAACCGACTATTCCGCGCATTGTTGGCGATGAAATATTAAAGCCTCTTACAACGTTATTTGTAGAAAGGGTGATTGCTGAACCTGCTAAGTTTGTGATTGTCGGAGTGCCACTCGACAGCGGTGGGATGGGCAGAACGCGGCCCCCGCTCAAGCGCACGATTTGTTCAACGCCTGTCCCGTAGAATGGCTGATTTGCCTGCAGGGTAATACCCGCATCCATTCCCGTGGTCGTCCCATCTCCAGGATAAACATAAATAATGTTACCTGGGCTTGAAGCGTTCTGCGCTTGCACTAATGTAGGATAAGGGCTTTCAAATGTCCCATCACTGCTAGAGGTATTATCGACAAAAAAGACCTGAATGACTTCTCCGTTCGGTCCACGTGCTGGCTTGTAGATATTGACGTCGCAAAGCACGATAATTTCATCGCGCACTGGCGGTTGAATCATCATCGCTTCAAAGTTTGGAAAATAGCTCCATGTGCGGCTGCGTGACTTTTTCCAAAAAGGAAGCTGAAAAGCAACTTGACCTTGATAGTTGGTTTTATAAAGATCATCGCGCTGCACAGCAAATTCTGCCCAGATGTTATCGCGCCAACTAAAGCGCAATCGCCCACGTTTCCCCCAGTTAGTCACGCATTGTTGCCGTTTGAAATAGTACGTGCCACCAGCTAAATACATTTTAAGATCGCCTAAGCGTGCAAAGTAAAACCCTGCTTCCCCATTGCCACCTGTTAATGCCAAGCGTTTCTTCTCATCAACTAAAATGTTATGCCCAACAAATCCCAAAAACTTATCGCTACGTATTTCATAAGAGCGCTTAACTGGGAAGTATCCATTGAAGCGAAAGTCCATGAATCTTGAGAGCAGCTCGAGTCCACCGCCAAATTGGCTAAATGTTTGACCCGTTGTCCACCTTGCATCGTAATAAGCATTCATCCCAAATAAAACGCCTGATCCTGCAATATTATAACGGTACCCGATGCCTCCGTTGAGAGCAGAACGTCCGCGATTGAAAACATGATAGCGCAAATCAGCAAAGGGAATATGGCGATTAGACGTCGGCGCAGCCATCATCGCTTCGACGGTGGAATAGCCTCCATTGAAACCGACGCCATCAGCCTCAAAGTGCTTAATGATTAAGCGCCCTGGAATCGCAACATTCGATGCCATGCAGAGCGTAGAAAGAAAAATCAGCGCTAGCGCTACCTTTATCGTTTTGCCCATAAAGTGGGCATAGTACCGCGCTTAAGCAAGTGAATGCAATGAAATTTTAATCAGTTTCTGCAAGTTCTTCTGCAACGGCTCCTTCTTCTTCAGCAGGTAGCTCGCGAATTAGGTCTTTATAAACCACATGCACAGCAGCCACATGTAGTCCTGTGAACTCAGTAATACGCCTTGCAACAATCCCCTGAATTTCTTGGGCCTTTTCAGGAAGACAGACACCATAATCCACGTTAATTTCCAAGCGGACACTTAAAGAGTGGTTTTTTTGATCTTGCTCAACATGAATCCCCTTGATTCTCTCATGCCCTTCACGTCCAAGCAGGCTATCAAATAAGCTCCCTTCAATCAGCCCAATGCCTTCGACTTCAGATAGTGCTCGCACAGCTATTGCCTGAAACACCCTGCTATCGACATCGTGCACAAACACGGTGTCTGGAAAAACAAGTTCTTTGGAATCCATTTTCTCGAATTGGTCGTGCATATTATCCCCCAACGGTTACTTGCATTATACTTGAGATTCATGATAATCTCAAGCATATGGATTCATCAACCTTTTTAATCAGCTTTTTGTGCGGACTTTTTGTCTGGGGGCCGTTAAGTTTTAATTTTGCAAAAAAGCGCGGGCGTAACCCCTTACGCTGGTTCACCCTAGGCTTTTTCTTTGGCCTAATTAGCTTTTCTATCCTGATGCTTCTTAAACCAAAGAAAAGGCAAAAAAGCGCACCTCAGCCACCTAGCCCACCTAGCTTAGAAGCTAAACCGGCCCTGTCTTATTGGTATTATCTCGATGGAGATAACCAAGTGGGCCCTATGAGCTTAGAGGCTCTAAAAAAAGCTTTTATCGAAGACAAAGTCCAGGATTCTACCTACGTGTGGAGTGAGGAGTTGCCTGATTGGCAGCCATTAGATCAGTTAAATATCTACAAACTAATGACACAAATATGACACCAAAAATTTTAGCTTTTGCAGGCAGCACGCGCACTGAATCGTTAAATAAAAAATTAATTCGATGCGCTTCCAGGCTCATTGATGGAGATAGTATCTCCCTCATCGACTTGCGCGATTTTCCCCTGCCAATTTATGATGGCGACTTAGAAGCCAATGAAGGCTTGCCCGAGAATGCCAAAAAGTTAAAAAAACTATTTCTCGAGCATCAAGGGCTGCTCATTGCCTCACCTGAAAATAATTCCTCTTACTCTGCAGTGTTAAAAAATGCTATCGACTGGGTCTCCCGTCCAGACCCATCTGAATCTGAATACCTGATATGCTTTAAAAATAAATTTGCAGGACTGCTTAGCGCTTCTCCCGGAGCTCTCGGTGGTCTTCGTGGGCTTGCCGCCCTGCGCCTGCTACTTGAAAATGTGGGCACACTCGTATATCCGACTCAGTTTACACTGGGATCAGCGGACAAACAATTTGATTCTAATGGAAAATTAACAGATCAGAAAAAAGAAGAATCCCTCAAGGCAATGCTCGAGGGATACTTAAACTTGATTACCAAGATGCTTTGAAAACACCTGGAAGATAGCCACTATTTGCTAATTCACGGAAGCAAAGGCGTGACATATCAAACTTGCGTAAATAACCTCTTGAGCGGCCTGTGAGACGGCAGCGGTTGCGCAAGCGCACCGGAGAAGAGTTGCGAGGCAGCTTATTAAGCTTCATACGAGCAACTTCTTTTTCCTCAGGAGTCGCTTCTAGGTCCATGACGATCTTCTTTAGCTCTTGTCTCTTGTCCCACTTGACTTTCACCATGTGACGTCGCTTTTTTTCTTTTGCAAATGCACTGAGTCTTGCCATGTTCTACCTATTTTTTGAGAGCAGGCCCTTTTTGGCGCTGCTTGCGGTTTGGATCTTTTTTATTGATGATATAAAGGCGTCCGCGACGGCGAACAACTTTATCGCCTTTAGACGGATCAGCTTTAATGGAAGCTTTAGTTTTCACAACTCATTCCTTCTTTTAATTTCTAATGAACCCATCATACACAACGCCGTATTTTGACGCAATCCCCTTGATCAAATCTTCGAAATCCTGTATGATAGGCTTTTAGAATTAAGTTTTACTAAGGAAAATTGATATGAAACGCACCTACCAGCCAAGCAAGCGCAAGCGCAAGACAGTCCACGGATTTAGAACCCGCATGAAAACGGCTAATGGTCGCAGAGTTCTTGCACGCCGCCGTCAAAAAGGACGCAAAACCTTAGCGCTATAATGCTTACCTTAAAACGGAGGGCGGATTTTCAAAAAATTTATCGACAAGGAGTGCGCTTTGTCGGTAAATCTTCCCTGATTACTTATCTAAAAACGGAAGATAGCCAGTCCCGTTTAGGCTTGACTGTGACCAAAAAATATGGCAATGCGGTCAAGCGCAACCGTTTCAGACGCCTTGCCAAAGAAGCTTTTCGCCTAACATCTATGCCACCTCTAGATTATAATATCTCGCCGCGAGGCCCCTACAGACCTTTAAAATGCCAGGATATCATTTCTGACCTAAGCCGACTCGCCGATGACCTTTGACCAGCTGAATCAGCCTCAAAAAAAAGGGGTTACTACTACAGAGGGCCGCGTGTTGGTGCTCGCTGGTGCCGGATCTGGTAAAACGCGCGTGATCACCTACCGCATCGCCCACCTAATCAAAGATAAAAAAGTGCCCGCCTCCTCGATCCTTGGGCTGACCTTCACAAACAAAGCCGCCCAAGAGATGAAGCATCGAGCCGCAAAGCTTATTGGCAAAGATGCTGTTAAAGATGTCACGCTTTGCACTTTTCACTCTTTTTGTATGCAGGTGCTGCGCTCTGATATCGAAAAGCTTGGCTATACAAATCATTTCAGCCTCTATGATGAGCGGGATGTACGCCGACTCATCCAGCAGCTCGCTCGCCTCCACTTTGATGGTGATGAAATGCCTTCTCTTGAACCAACAATCGAGGCAATCCGCTACGTTAGATCTCGCGGCCTGACCGCTGCAGAGCTCCCTTTGCAAGACGCTCTCACTCTTAACGTTTATACCGATCTTGCGCAATGCATGCGTGCCTATAACGCTGTTGACTTTGACAGTTTGATCATTTTAACTGTCGAGCTCTTCAATGCTTGCCCTGATGTCTTAAAAAAGTATCAAGACCAGTTCCGCTACATCATGATTGATGAGTACCAAGACACCAATGATATTCAATTTGAGCTTGCAGAGCTTTTAACTGGTCCCAATGGCAATTTATGTGTAGTTGGCGATGACGATCAGTCGATCTATTCTTGGCGCGGTGCCGAAGTTAAGCACATCTTAAATTTTAAAGCCGATCATATCGTCAAGCTTGAAGAAAATTACAGGTCAACAAAAACAATTCTCAATGCCGCAGCAAGTGTCATTGCAAACAATGAGCATCGCCACGATAAGACGATTTTTAGCGCCGGCTCCATAGGCACTCCCATTGAAGTTTTCCATACACCTACCGAACTCGACGAAGCCCGATCTATTATTGAGCGTCTCCTCCACTTCAAAAATCAAGGCTACGCTTGGAGTGATATGGCCATCTTGTATCGCACCAATATCTTGGCGCGTAATTTTGAAATCGCCTTAATGGAAGCCTCTTGGAAAAGAGAAGACAGCTGGGTGCGCGGCATCCCCTACCAGATTTTTGGAGGCACCGAGCTTTACGAACGCTCTGAAGTAAAAGATCTCATGGCCTACTTGCGCGTCATTTCTAACCCACAAGATGCTGAAGCAATTTTGCGCATCATCAACACACCTCGCCGAGGCATTGCAGCTTCTACCTTAGATAAGATCACAAGTTATAACCGCTCTGAAAACATCCCTTTATGGCACGCACTTCAAAATCCTCCCTCCGACATTGCTCCCCGAGCAAAATCAGCCATTTCCTCTTTTGTCCATACGATTAAGCAAGCTCAAGAAGATTTTAAGTCTAAACCCCTTGATACCGCCCTACGCGACCTCATTCTGTCTACTGATTATAAACGCGCCATTGAAGAAGAAGTCAAATCAGAAAAGATGCGCGCCTTCAAGATGCAAAACGTTACCGAAGTTGTCCAAACTCTCAAGGACCAAACCTCTCTGCGAGATTTCCTCTCTACGAGCATGCTCAATCGAAATCCTGTCAAGGATCGCCATCACAAACAAACCGAAGACCGCGTCAATATGCTCACCTTTCACAGTGCCAAAGGGCTAGAATTCCCCGTATGCTTTCTCGTTGGGCTGGAAGATCACATTCTACCCCATGACAAACGTGAAGGACTCAATGAAATTGAAGAAGAGCGCCGTTTATTCTACGTAGCCATTACACGTGCTAAAGAGCATCTTACCCTTTCAATGTCACGCAACCGCAAGCGCTACGGCAAAGACACGCCATCGATCCCTTCTCGCTTCCTTTTCGAAATCCCTAAAGAGCTTATGAAAGTCGTCCCCTTCCGCAAAGTTGGCTAAAATTTCGGACATTTTGGAGTTGCTAACTCCAAAATGTCCGACTTTATCTCATCACTAAACAAATGCGTGAGCTGGGTGCAGCGCCAAGAGATCTTAAGGGATTAAAAGCATTCGGAGAAGATTACCCTGAGGCAAGTCTCTATATTCTATTTAACGGGCAACGCAAAGAAAAGCACGGCAACATCCTAGCAATCCCATTCACAGAAGCGTTAAAAGAATTACCTAACCTCCTATATACTCCCAGCCCTGATAAAGATCATCGAGGTCTTTGATGATCTTTGAAACAATTTCACCAACTTCATCCTTGTGTCGATCGGCGATGTTCAAGCGTTTTGTGATCCGCTCTGCCAATTCAGCTTGCAAGCGATCGTGGATAATTTGTTTAATCGATGGGAAATCTAATCCAAAAAGAATGCCTCGAGGGGTTGATAACTGATCTAAATGCACCTGTGCACGCACTGTAATCGCTGAAACGATGAGATTTTTCGCCTCTTCTTCGCAAGCCTCTTTAAAATCATCTTGAGAGACAGTCTCGGATAGTTGCGTGGCCAATGTAAAGGCTTGACTGATGATACCAACCCACGGCAGCCCCGTTGTCCATTGAACAATATATAGACTAAAACGAATAGCTGGCACTACAACTGCTTTGGATTGCTCTTTCGGCTTGGCTAAATAGCTTGCGTACTCTTGCGTGATTTTTCCGATGCATAGCTGTTTTACCTTTTCAGACTTTAGCAGCAGACGGGTCGCAATGTCATAACAGAAATACACAAAGCCCAGCTTCCCAATAGTTGCTTTGCTAAGAGGGCTCTGAACAGTAATGGCAAGAGAAAGAAGGGAAAGAGCCATAAAAGCTATGTGGCCTGCTTTATACCAAAGCATTTCCCTTTGCGCGTCTGCGCAATAACCACGAACTCTCAAGTTAACTTCAGTGATGCTCATGCGAGCAGGTTAGCAATCTTTAGCTGTTGCTAGCAACTTCTTTTTTTAGATACTCTAAAGTCTGGAACACTTCGTGTTTCATAAATGATGGCGCTTCTTGATAAGAAATGCGCGCGTGATCAAGGGCTGTTTGCATTTGCCCTTTGCTAAAAAGATATTGTGAAACCATCATGTGCAAACGCCAAAGATGTTCTGTATCTGATTTTCCAAATTTGTTGATGTAGGTTAGAAGTGGTTCAACAACTGTCTCTGCGCTAGCTTTCTCATCTTCAGCAGCTGATTGAAAATCAAGGACTGCCAAGCGATAGTGCGCTCCAAAGGTGTTGTCAGGATCCATAGCAAGAATTTTTTGTCGCATCATCGTGGCTTCTGCAGTCTGCGCAAGCCCTCTAGTTAACATGTTGCTGTAATGCTCAAGTTGAAAATATGGATCGTTATCAATTTCAAGCCCGCGCTCAAGCAACCGTGAAAGAATATTGGATGCGCCCAATTCTTTGGCATCTGTGTAAAGATACTTTAAGCGCTCGTTGTCTATCGTTTTTAAAGCTAACCCTTTTTCTATTTCTTTGTAGCGACACAAAAGAGATTTCAAATGCGCTGCAAGCTGCTCAGGATCTTCTGAAAAGAGCCCTGCACGCGATATTTCGTTTTGCTCAGCATCTAGCAAAACTAGCATGGGAAATGACTCTACTTGAAACTTTGTTTTCAGCTTGGTATTGCGCTCAATGACTTTGGCTTTATGTGTTTCAAGTTCTGGAAAATCAATATGCGCAAAAACAAATTCTTTTTTCAAAACTTCGTAAAAAGTGCCTTCGTTTAAAATGCGGTGAATAAAGCGTTGAGAGTCAACATCCCAGTCTGAGCCTGTAAAGAGGACAATCATCGGCTTATCAAACACTTTTGCTATGCTAACGGCTTTATCGTAGTCATCTGTGATGGGCAGTCGTTTAGATAAGTCAACAGGCGTTACACAGAGCATCGCCGACAACAAAAGGTGGAACATAATTCGTACTTCCTATACTATGCTTTAGATTCATATATAGGAAATTATGACTTTTTCGCCTACGATTATTTTACGTCACAGACGTGAGAATTTAAAAAAATGCTCTTTAAGAGGTCTTGAAACACGCGAGGATATGCGCTTTTACACTTACCCCAATAACGCTCTCCCTCCTCTAAGGGGCTATCTCATGCTTGATTTTGAAGCGCCTGTTTTAACACGTGCTGATCAAGCACACGGATTATTTTTAATTGATGCGACATGGAAATACGCTGAAGTGATGGCAAGACAAATAAAAGAGCCTATCTTAAAGCGCAGCTTACCTAAGCATTACCGCACGGCTTATCCGCGCCGTCAAGATGATTGCTCAGACCCTACGAGGGGTTTAGCCACCGTTGAAGCCCTTTATATTGCCTATCAAATCCTTGGTCGAGATACAAGCGGCCTTCTTGAAAACTATCACTGGAAAGATGAATTCCTACAACAATTCTGAGATGAGCTCCATTATAAGCTCAAAAACGATGAAACCCATTAGGATCAAAAGCAACCCTTTGCCTCCTGGCAACTGGCGATTGATACTGGGATAATCAAGCTTATAGCGTCCAACCCATGTCATCAAGACGGGGAGAAACCCAAGCAGCAATGCGCAGCCAACGCCACCTGCATACCCAAGCGCTTTGTAAAAGAGGTTTGGATTGATAAATGTGATTATGAGTGGCGGCACAAAAACAATTGCAGCAAGCAGGTATTTGCGAGCACCTTTCTTTGCAATCTGCAAGCCATCCGACATAAAATCCATTAACCCTAAGGTCACACCTAAAAATGAGGTTGTCAGCGCAAAGAAAGAGAAAAATTGTCCGATTGCGTAAATTGGGGAATCAATCAAAATGTGCTTGAGTGGATCAACAGCTTTTAAGTGCTCTTGTTTTGCCATGAGCAACCCATATTTGCCTGAAAGCGGAATAATGCCTAAGATAAGATATTCCCAAATGACATAGGCAACAAATGGAATCGCCGTTCCATATAAAATTGCTTTTCTCACTTTGGCTCCATCGCGATTGAGGTAAGAGACAATCGATGGCACTGTCCCTTGATAGCTAAACGAGGTAAAAATCACAGGCAAGGCTAAAAAAGCAGGCCATAGATTAAAGCGCATAGCAAGTCCTGGCTTGACTTTGCCAAATCCTACTGCCACAAACATGAGAAATGAGATAATCAGACCTGCCATCAACAGCCAATTGATGCGGTCAACAGAGCGCGTACCACTGATAACAATTCCACCAAAAACCAGAACAAACAGCAAAGATCCGAGCCATGCTGGTAGATCTAAAATCTGAGCAACAAATCCTCCACCGCCGGCAACGTAGGCCACCGAAAGGCTGTAAAATAAAAAAAGATACAAGACCCATGCAAAAATTTTACCAAAACGGCCCAGCAAGTGAGCTGCCATCGAAATGATATTTGCATCTTGGGGCATCCATAAACAAATTTCTACAAAAAGCAACCCCGTGCAGGCGCTAAACGCCCAGCAAATGCAGTAAATCAGCAGGCTAGGCAAAAACCCTGCCTGAGCTGTCACCACCGGTAATGCCAACATTCCAGCTCCAAGAGCTGTACCGCCCAAGATGAGCGCAGCTCCCCAGGTTTTCAAATCTAAATTTTTCATCATCCATCCAGGTTAACAAATCTTGACTTTTGCCTCTAATAAAAATATACTCAGGTGGTGCAACCGAATATCTACCCGAAGGAAGAACACGGCATCTCGCTCGATCACATCGACCGTCATGCCCTTTACATCATCGAAAAGCTACGCGCAGGCGGCCACACGGCATACCTTGTCGGTGGTAGTGTGCGTGACTTGCTGCTTGGCCACACCCCTAAAGATTACGATATTTCAACCTCTGCTAAACCAGAAGAGATCAAATCTTTATTTGGCAGGCAGTGCATCTTAATTGGACGCCGCTTTCGCCTAGCACATATCCGTTTTGGACGCAAAATCATTGAGGTAGCCACATTTCGCGCTGGCGATCCCGAGTCTCCCGACCTGATTACCCGCGACAACATTTGGGGTTCACCTGAAGAAGATGTGCTGCGCCGCGATTTCACAATTAACGGTCTTTTCTACGATAGTTTTGATCAAACCGTCATTGACTATGTTGGCGGCTATCCGGACATTAAGGAGCGCTGCTTAAAAATGATCGGTGAGCCTTATGTACGCTACCGTCAAGATCCCGTACGCATGATCAGACTTCTTAAATTTATCGCTCGCTTCAATCTGGAGGCCGAGCATCACACACGCATTGCCCTCATCGAATGCAAAGAAGAGATTGTCAAAAGCTCACAAGCGCGCGTGTTAGAAGAGTTACTGCGCATGCTCGAATCAGGGGCGTCAGAAAGTTTTTTCAAGCTCATGACCGAGTATGGCGTTTTGCAAATGCTACTTCCACAAATCGCCCATTTCTTAGAACATCCCGGGGGCAACGAAGTCTTTGCCTACTTGCAAGAAATTGATGAAATGCAAAAAGAGCGCTTTGAAAAGCTTGACCGCGCCCTTCCTCTTTGCGCCTTGGTCTATCCTCTTCTAACTGCGCACCTAAAAGCTCACTTCATTGATTGTAAGCGCACACCTCACCTCGGCGATATCCAAACAGCTGTTGCCGACATGACGCGCGAAGTTTTCGAGCCATTTTTTCACCTTCCCCGTCGCATTGCTGGCAAGATGATGGCGATTCTAAATGGCCAATATCGCATGACGCCCTTTGAGCAAACAAAAAAACGCGTTCGCCTCCCCAAAATACCCGAATTCAACCTGGCTATCGACTTTTTAGACTTGCGCACACGTATCGATCCCGAACTCAAGCAAATCTATACAACTTGGAAAGAGGCATTCGAAAATACAGAGCCAATGCCTGAAATCAGCACCCGAAGAAAGCGCAGGCCAAGAAGAAGGCGAAAAAATGACAACTCCCCTGTTTAAAGGACCTCCTTTAGAAGAGGGGCCTCTACCAGCTCTTTTTTATTTTGCACTCTCCGATGATGAAAGCCTTAACCTCGACCCATTCAACCAACCTGTAGAGTTTTTAAAAAACGAGCGCATCCGCATTTTTTCTCTGACTATCCCAGGTCACGGTCCCAACCTTGACCCAACAAAAGCCATTACATACTGGAAAGATCTATACGACCAGGGCCTCGACCCCCTTTCACCTTTTTTTGCAAAAGCTGCACAAACCATCGAAAAATTGGGTGCTGATAACGTTCTTTCAAAAGTGGCTGTTGCAGGCCTCTCTCGCGGAGCGTTCTGCGCCCTGCACATTGCAGCTCGCACACCACTTATCCGCACAATCTTAGGGTTTGCTCCCCTTACAGACCTCAATTATGCTCAGGAATTTGCTGGGCATGCTCCTGCACATCTCGACCTTGCGCCCCTCATCCCCAAACTCTGCGACCGCACCATTCGTTTTTACATCGGCAACCGTGATGTGCGCACAGGCTCAGAAAATTGCTTTCATCTCGTGCGCGATCTTGCAAACGAAGCTTATGAGCAACGTATTCGATCAGCGCCCATTGAAATGATTGTTGGCCCCTCCATCGGCCACAAAGGGCATGGCACCTCGCCTGATGTCTTTAAGCACGGCGTTTCTTGGCTCTTGGAGCAGCTACTATGATCGACTACTTTCTCTTTGCAGGCGAAAAAAGCGGCGACCTTCACGGAGCGCGCTTACTAAAAAAACTAGCCAAGCCCAACATCAAAATAGCGGCTGTAGCAGGCCCTCAAATGCGCCAATATTCCATCGACTGCCCTATTAAAACAGAGCTTTTTGAAGTCATGGGATTTTTAGACATCGTCCCAGCCCTGCCGCGCTTATTCTTTCTCTTTCATAAGGTCAAACGCGCCATCTTAAAGCGCGAGCCCAAAACCGTGATCCTCATCGATTATGCAGAATTTAACATGCTTCTTGCTAAAGCACTGCGCAAAAGCGGCTTTCAAGGAAAAATCATCCAATACATCTGCCCAACCGTCTGGGCATGGCGCAAAAACCGCATCCACACCATGGCCAAATATCTCGATGAGGTCCAATGTATCCTACCCTTTGAGCCAGACTGTTTTAAAAACACTCCACTCAAAGCCACCTATGTCGGCCATCCGCTGCTTGAAGAATTTAAAGAATTTAAATACGACCCGACATGGTCTAAGAAATTTTCAAAAAAGCCCATCCTAGCCATTTTCCCAGGTTCGCGCACAAAAGAGATCAAACGCAACCTTCCTATTCAATTACGCGTTGCCAAAAAACTAGCCCAAAAGCACAACCTTCAACCTGTGATCTCATGCGCCCATGCAAAACACATCCGCGCAATCCTAAGCCGCAACAAAGATGACTATCCAATTGTCGATGAGCGCCATACTCACAATCTCATGCATGATGCAAGACTTGCTATTGCAACCTCTGGCACCGTCAACCTCCAGCTTGCTCTGCATGGCGTGCCAACTGCCGTTACCTACTCCATAAGACGCCTCGACCAATTCATCGCACAAAAGCTATTGCGCATTGACCTTCCCTACTACTCTCTACCAAACATCATCGCACAAAAAGAGCTCTATCCTGAATTCTACGGAACAAACCTCAAAGAGCCTCAGCTCACACAGGCACTAGAAGGGCTCCTATGTTCAAACCTCCAGCCAAAATCCAACTCAAACTTTAAATTGCTGATTTCTAGACTTGCTACAAACTCAAGCATGTAGCCGTACAATCGACTATACCGTGATCATTTTATTGAATCAATTTTGCAAACAATTTCTTACATTATCGGTAAACAAAGAGGTATTTTGGCCTTCAATTCTTTCAGAATCTTCTGAGAATCTGGCAAGTCTGTAACAAGTGGACCTAGCCATTGCTTCCATGTTTTAGAAACGTAACCGATCATTTTCTCATCAAAAAAATCTGCGGGCTTTTGAAACGACACTTGTTTGCAAGAACACTTCAACGTTAAATTTTTTCTAATTACTTCGAGATTGATTCCCTTTTCAAACATGCCAAAAATACGCCATAGATCATAGTAATCTCTTGCGCGCGATCGAGTCCAATCTCGTTCATGCAACTTCTTTGTGTGCTGCAAAATAGCTCGAAGCTTTTCAAGGATAATTTCCTCTAAAGAGTAAAGATTCATTTGCAGATCGATAGGTTCTCCATAAGGGTGGATAAGGGCTTTTGAGACAGGCTCGAGTAGCACTGTTTCATTTAAAGAAATTTCAATCATCGCTTTTGTAAGAGGTTGGGATTGCCATGGAAATTGCGCGTTGATAACAAAAGCTTGCTGTCCTTCTGGATGAGGCATTTTCTCTTCGTACTTTTTCACATAAAGTTGTATCGGCGCAAATTCTCGCATTCGCATCTCAGCACTTTTGCATGCTTCAGTAATACTTTGTAGCAAATCCTCTGAACACTTTTCCTTTATAGAGAAATCGAGATCTTCAGAAAATCGATACTCTCCAAAATATCCCTTTTTAAGAGCTGTGCCTCCTTTAAACATCAGGCTCGATTTTAAAGTGGGATGCTCAAAAATACCCACAAGAAGCCAAGAAAGAATATAGTCTTGCTGAATGATATCAAGCCTCAAAGAGGTATGTTTTGAGGCTTCCTCAAGTCGTTTACGCAATGGTTTAAAGCTCATCATGCTCCTATATTTTCTTGAATCATCCACTTTTTGTTATAAGGGCCTTTTAATGGCCCAGAGGGATCTAATTTACGATATCCCTTTACAGGAAAATGCAATAATTCTTGCAATCGAGATTCTTCGATTCCAAGCCGTTCTAAGACCCACCCCAATCGTTTGACTACTGACTGATCTAGCTTCAAAGCGTATTGGATAACGCGCTCTACATTCATTTGATCACAGTGCATTTTAAAAGCATGCAAGACCTCTTGAAAATCACCACAGTACTCTGGACTCATCAACCCATCTAATAACGTTCTTTCAGGATCGGTCATCTGTACTTGCGCCTCGCCGATCCATACTTTTTCAATTCCAAAATAAGACTCTTGTTTAATTTTAATAAAATGAAACTTCTCTTTAGAGATCAAGCGAGGAATAGAGGTTGAACTTGGAGTGATTGCAAAAATTGTATTGGGAATTTGCTGTGTGAGGTGATGGTGGTGCATAGCCGTCCAGTGGCTAATCGCACAAGGCTCAACTAAAGCCATAGCGATCTCGAAATCATGCGGAGGCTCTCCAAAGCCAGACTCTGCACTAAAGGCATATATGCCCCTTTTTACTCGTATAATCCAGCTTTCTTTTACCAAATGATGAAGCGCTTGCGTGGTATAATCAGGGTTAAGGTTGAGCTCTTTCGTAGCTTCTTTAGCTTGCTGGACCGTGAAGATTTTGAGTCCAGAAGCGGCGAGCTGGCGTAAAATTTTCAGACCTACTATCGATTGTTTCATATTTTTATTATATTTCATATGTCAATAATTCGCCAACAGGAAACTTTCGACACATGAAATATATTCTTAGCTAATGAACGCTTAATATTTTAAGCATCTGTTTTTAAATGCTTTAGTGATATTTTTGTCAATAAGGTCTATATCTACCGTGAATCTGAGCTTGAATTATGCCGAGACCAAACGCTGCTTATGCCTAAAACAACTCTTCAATGCGGTAAGCTCTATCCCGAATTCTACGGAACAAACCTCAAAGAGCCTCAGCTCACACAGGCACTAGAAAAACTGCTGCAGTCAGATTCTCAACTAAACTACTCATTTAGTTTAAAATCACTTGCTCTCATAGAGAGGGAGCCTAAATCATAGTTTACATCTTTAGACTTATTTGGCATTCTGGATTAAAAATCTATACTGCTCCCCAAATCTATATCTAAAATGCTTGTTCCAAGGCTTGGTGTTCTTTCTCTGCACTTGCTGATGATTCCAGCATGCCAGTGGCAATAGCTGCCACACATTCGCATCCTTCTTTTTAGTATTCTGGAGTATCAATCTCTAAGGCCTTTTTTTCATGAAGGTTCTGTGACATTTCATTTGTGGATTTGCTATCCAGCTTTGACGCCTTAGAGGAAGGAGGAGCTGCATGCACACTCGCTGCCATCAAAATAAAAATGGCTACAAAGTCCTTTGCTTTAGAGGATCGGTTGAATATTCTCATAAGATCACTTTACTCGTTTCTTCTTTCTTCATCTTCTTTAGCGCACTTTATTGCTAACTGTTTTGCTTCTTCTAATATTTTGAAAAAACCATCTAGAGAGAAAATTCGTTTGGGAAATCCTTCTTGAGAAGAGACAATTTCAATTTCCATATTGTCTATGCCCTTTTCGTAATTGATCTCAGCGATCACCTGGTCATCATAACAAACCAGAATAACCATTCCTTCAAGATCAATGTCTCCTAAAATTTTCGTGCAAAACCCTTTATTTATGACCATACTCTATAAATCCTCTGAAAGTTCCATCCTCTCTAAAATATGCCCCTCTGCCACTTTGCGAATAGATTTCTATTCCACCTCTATTATTTTTTAAAATAGTTCTCTTGGGATCATGTAAAATTTCCTTCAAAAACGCCTCTCCCTGTTGATTTATTTGTGCTGGGGTACCTAAGGGTTTCGGAAAAAGGCTTCCTTCTCTATATCCGTGCTTCATTAAACCTCTTCCTACTCTCGTAAATCCAGCTCTATCTATAGCGTTACCAGCTCTAATTAAATTGCTTGTGTTAGAGAAGAGCTTTGGAATTCCCCCTGGAAGAGGCAGCATGCCAATAGCAAAATTATTCATAGGGTCATTTGCTCTAGCTTCTGCTGTGAAAAGCTCTGCTTGATCTGTTGAGAAGAAGTTATCGATTACTTCATGACCCTTAGCGATTAGATTTTCATAATTTCCTATGGGGCTTACTGGCTCTCCAGAAGCTGGCAACTTAAGACTTTCTGGCAAGAATCTATCCCCTAGTTCTTTCACTTCTTCGCAGAGCTGGGGAAATACTTTTACTAGATCTGTAACTTCATCCAGCGCTTTGTGAGCAACATTTGCTCCCACTTCTCTCGCTTTTTCACCAAAGGACATCTCATCCCATCCCTTGGAGCCAGTTGCTTCCTGAACAGCCCTATCCTCCACGAGAAACTCCTTAAAAGAAGCAACATGTTCATCTAGAGCTGCTTTCATGATTGGAGCTTCATTCGTATTAACTGGAGGAGCTGTTTCTTTCGGAGCTGCAGAAACAGGTGGAGATTCTTTCTTTGATTCTGATTTTTTTGATTCAGAATGGCCAGAATCTGAAGTTCCAGCACCGGCTGCTGCCCCAGCAGCTCCTGCTGCCGCTGAGGCTGCGCTTGCGGATGATGCTGCCACGACGGCTACCGTAACAACTGTGACAGCCACCACTACTATAGCCCCGATGATTATCGCTTTTTTGTGTTTCTTGCAGAACTTTTTGGTCTTCTTCCAAGCCTTGCTGATTTTCCCGCACTGTATGATGTCGTAGCCAGAGTAACCATTGAGAACCGCTGGGATGATCATGTATTCATGGCTGTTTTCCAGATAGCGCGTTAGCTGAAATGCACTGTCCTCCCCATACATCAGATCATACGTGTCTTCTTCGATCTCGCACTCTTCTTGAAACTCGTGGGGAAGAATCCCCTCTTTTGCAAGGGTCGCTATGTAATCGTTCACCTTCTCCAGCTGCATCGGCGAGCATCTTCTCTCTAGCTCACCAGACTCTAAGTCATCGAGCATCTGGATGATCTCATCATACGTATTGGGTCGTATCCATTGTTCTTCTTGCTCCTCACTCCCCCACCACCAGTCTCCTAACCAGCTCACGGTTTGAGGGGTTGGAAGAGACTGTTTCGGTCTCTGATTCACCACTTGAGACGATACCTGTGGTACATTATGTTGAGGATAAGCTAGAAGGGTTGGTGTGGTGGCTAGGATGGTACAGTGAGTAAAAAGCTTCAACTTTCGCACTGGCGGCTCCGCAAATCACGATTCATGTGAGGAGTCAGTTTACGATTGAAGCCACAAGTTGTCAATCAACTTATACTGCTCCCAAAAAAAAACGTTAGAAAAACTGCTGCAGTCAGATTCTCAAACAAGCTATTTATCTAGTTTAAAATCACTTGCTCTCATAAAAAGGGAGCCTAAATCATAATTGACATCTTTGAGTTCTTTTGGCACCCTGGACAAAAATTCAGATTAAAGACCCCAAAGGAGAAAATATGCTAGATTGTTATGACGAAGAAGGAGTTTTACGTCTTCAAGAGATTCTTGGTGATGCTGGAAAAAAAATTGTTGAAAACTTCCATGCAACCTCTCCAGATTTTGCAAAACTCATCGTAAACTTTGGATATGGTGAACTGTATACGCGACAGACTCTTTCTGACAAAGAAAAGGAGTTGGCCGCCGTTTCAAGTCTTGTCAGTCAAGGGAAGACAGGATTGCCCCTAAAGGCACATATTCAAGGCATGCTCAATGTTGGGTGGAAAATGAATGATGTCATAGAGCTTTTTATCTTTTTAACAGGTTATGTCGGCTTGCCCACAACAGTTGAAGCTTTTAAGACTCTACAAGAAATTCAGTCTGCAAATGAGGACAAGTAAATCGCGCTGTTTTTAAATAAATTTTTATTTCTTTTTGAAGTAAAATAAAAATTTATCTCATGTAAAAATTCGACGTGTAAAAAAAAGAGCGGTTTGATATGATGGCAAGATGCTTGATATCATTTATACAGATCGCCTTAAAAGTGGCAAAACCCAAGAGATTGATCAGGAGCTTCCACCAGCCTTTATGGAAGTGGAAGAAGCTGAGCTCAAATTTGAGTCTCCTATCGCTGTAAAAGGCAGAGCGTATTTGTCTGGAGATCACTTAGTTGTTGACTTAGAGGTGCATACGAAAGTAAAGATCCCGTGCGCTATCTGTAACAAAATGACGGCTGTGCCAATCAGCTCTGGAAAAACGACTTATACGGTGCCACCCGAGGAGATCAAAAGCGCAGCCTACAAGCCCGACAGCTTGGTCCGCGAAGCTCTTTTGCTCGAGGTGCCAATGCTTGCAGAATGCCAGGGCAAATGCCCTGAGCGTGAAATATTAAAACCACTTCTGGAAAAGGAAGAGCATGACACATGTTTCCCATTTTCAGAATTAAAATTAGAAGAGGAATCGTAACATGGCTGTACCACGTAATCGCCACTCGAACGCACGCAAAAATTCGCGCCGCGCTCACCATGCAAAAAAAGATAAGTGTGCACACACATGCACCAATTGCGCTAAGCCAACTCTGCCACACCGAGTTTGCGGCGCTTGTGGTCACTACGGTGGACGCTCTGTTGTTTGGGCTAAAGGCGAGTAATTGAGCAAAAACATCATCGGTCTTGATTTGCTGGGCGGCGATTTGCCACCAGCAGATCTGCTCAAAGAGATCGCTTCGCACTTGGATAGCGCTCATCTCGCTTTATTTGGAACAAGCGACACGATCACTGCATACAACCACCTTGACCTTGCTCACTTATCTGTAGAATTTATCCCCGTTGAAGAAGTCATCGAACTCGATGAAGATCCTCTAAGTGCTATCCGCCAAAAGAAAAACGCTTCTGTCCATATAGGGATGCGTCTGTTGAACGAGGGCCACATCTCAGCCTACTTGGGAATCGGCAATACTGGCGCTCTGCTCGCAGCTGCTAAAATCCACTTGCCAGCTCTACCTTCCCACCCACGCCCAGCCCTGCTTGCTATGCTCCCGACACAAAAAAAGGCTCTTGCCGTTCTCGATGTTGGTGCTAATTTAAGCGCTAAACCAGAACATTTTATTGAAATGGCCCACATGGGGATCGCTTTTCAAAAAACTCGCGGCATTGAAAAGCCAAAAGTTGCCTTGCTCAACATCGGCAGCGAAGAGCTAAAAGGGCATAAGGAATTGCGTGAAGCTTACAAGAAACTCAAACAGCATTTTCCTGAAAATTTTGTTGGCAATATTGAAGGACGGGACGTCTTTAAAGGCGCTATCGACGTTTTAGTCACCGAAGGATTTACCGGTAACATCTTTTTGAAAACAGCAGAAGGGGTCTCTCAATTTATTTTAAATCGCATCGAAAGCCTTTTGCCGAGTAATGAAGCCATCACGCAAAATCTGGACACCGATACGTTCCCAGGAGCCTTGCTTCTTGGCCTAAATCACATTGTCGTTAAATGTCACAGCTATGCAAGTGGCCTGCCTATCGCCTTAGCCATCAAAGCCACTGAAAAGCTCTTAGACGGCCACCTAATTGAAAATTTACATTAAGAACGCATTGTGCTACACTAGATGAAAAAGTAAAAATCATCTATGAGTCATATCTATCATGAAAGATATTCTTTTAAACGTTGGGTCCAAAGAGATCCGCCTTGCCCTATTAAAATACGGGGTGCTGTCAGATCTTGTGATCGAACGCAACTCGAGCACACCCATTACTGGCAATATCTACAGAGGTAAAGTCACTAATATTTTGCATAACATCCAATCGGCCTTTATCGACATTGATGAGGGCAGTAACGGATTTATCCACATCTCCGATATTTTGGAAAATACCCAAAAGCTTCAAGAGATGTTTGGGATGGATTTAGAAATGGATGAAAAAGCAAAACCTCAAAAAAACTTAAAAACAGCCGACATCCAAGAGCACCTCAAAATCGACCAACCCGTCCTTGTTCAGGCTATCAAAGAGCCCATTGGGTCGAAGGGCGCCCGCCTAACCTCTAACATCAGTGTAGCAGGAAGGTACTTGGTCATGATTCCAAATAACCCTCATCGCGGTGTTTCACGCAAAATTGAAGATCGGGGCGCTAGAGAAAAGCTAAAGAAAATCATCAAATCCTTTGAAATGCCAAAAGATGTCGGCTTGATCTGTCGCACATCAAGCGTTCATGCCACGCCTGAAAAATTAGCTCAAGAGGCCCATGACCTGCTTAAAACATGGGAAGGTATTGTCCAGGAGTACAACAAAGCTACCGGCCCCAAACGCCTCTTTGTTGAATCTGACATCATCAAGCGCGCAGTGCTCACTGCCGTGGACAAGAAGTTTGATCGCTTACTGATTGACGATCCTGAAACTTATAAGAAGGCAAAAACAATCTACCTCCCTTACGCAGATGAGCACCCGGTTAGTATCGAGCTTTACCGCGATAAAATTCCCATCTTTGAGCGCTTTGGCGTAGAGCGTGAAATTGACAAAGCGATGAGCACAAAAGTTTGGCTGCCCAGCGGTGGTTATTTGTTTTTCGACCAGACTGAAGCGATGTGCACTGTTGATGTTAACTCAGGGCGAAGCACCTCCGATGTTGCAAAGGATTTAGAAGAGGCCTTAGTGCGCATCAACATGGAAGCTGCAGATGAGATCGCAAAGCAGTTGCGCATCCGCAATGTAGGCGGACTTGTCATTATCGACTTTATTGACATGCGCTCACGTAAAAACCAACGCCGTGTACGCGCGCGCCTACAAGAGGCGATGAAAGATGATACTGCCAAATGCACGATCCTTGAAATGACAGAGTTTGGCCTTATCCAGCTAACGCGTCAACGCTCTCGCGAGTCCCACTCCCAAATGTTTTTGACAAATTGCCCATACTGCAGAGGTACTGGGAAAATTAAGACCTACGAAAGTGTGGAAATCGAAATTGAACGCGCCTTGAAAAAATTGATCACCCTGCACGAGCAATACGCTCTTGAATTGCACATCCATCCAAACCTCAATCAGTACCTAGGTAAGAAAGGACGCGATGCACTCACTGTAATTGCCAAAGACTTAAACGGGGCGTTGAAATTTAAAACAAAAGATTGCTTGCATCTTAACGACTTCGAGTTTTACTCTAGCATAAATGATCAACCCATAGAAATATGACCTTTCAAGACAAAGCTGCAAAATACTGCGAAAAGGGCTGGCTCAGCCCTAGAGTTAGGGACAATCTGATTGGCTTTTATGAAAGCTATAAAGAAGTTGTCGAGCGCAAGGGCGACTCGATGAGTAATCACGAGCAGCTTTTTGATGTGTATCTTGAGCTAGTGCGCGAACAAGTGCTCCACCCTTATCCATTTCAGCCCTACCATAAGCAGCTGCGCGCGCCATTCGACTACTACCTCTTTGGTATTGAATTTCTACGCCCTCTTCTCGATAAAAATCAGTGTAAAACATATGGCTTAGAGATTTTTGACCAGATTGAAATCAACTTAAAGAAAGGGCACAACGTTATTTTCTATGCAAATCACCAAGTTGAAGCCGATCCACAAGCGGTTTCTCTTTTGCTTGAAAAAACTCACAACAGTATTGGAGAAAATGTCATCTTCGTAGCCGGTGAGCGCGTACTAACAGACCTAGTTGCAATCCCTTTCAGTCTGGGTCGCAACCTTTTGTGCATTTACTCCAAACGCCATATCGATAATGACCCTGAGCTAAAAGAGCAAAAGCTCATGCACAATAAGAAGACGATGTCTGTTATGTGCGAGCTTCTTGCCGAAGGGGGCAAAGCCATCTACGTTGCTCCTAGCGGGGGGCGTGACCGCCCTATTGCCGATGGCACGGTACCCCCAGCAGAGTTTGACCCGTCAAGCATCGAAATGTTTTATCTAATGGCCAAAAAATCGGGAACCAAAACCCACTTTTACCCTTTAGCGCTCAATACCTACGATCTCTTGCCTCCCCCTCAAACTGTTGAAAAAGAACTCGGCGAGAAGCGCACGATCAAAGGCGGCGGCATTAGCCTTGCTGTCGGCGATGAAATCAACATGGAACAATTTCCAGGTTCCCAAGAAAAAGACAAACATGTGCGCAGAAAACTGCGTGCAGATTATATTCATTCTTTAGTCAAGGAGTACTATGAAACGCTTTAGCTATTGCCTGGTGGCACTCATCCTTTGCGGGTTCACAAACATCAAAAACGAAAATACCGTCAAGATCAAGACGCCAGATCTAGCAGAGCGCAAAACAGCCAAAATCCAACTCGACAATGGATTGCAAGCCTATATTATTTCTGATCCAGGCGCTGAACAGTCAGCAGCAGCACTTGCTGTTACGGCCGGCAGCTGGCAAGATTCAGAGCAATATCCTGGTATCGCCCACTATCTCGAACACCTTTTATTTCTTGGCAATGAAAAATACCCTCAAGAAGATCAATTCATGGGTTACGTTAAAAGCAACGGCGGCATTGTTAACGCTTATACATCTACGGATCGGACAGTCTATATGTTCTCCATCAACAACAATGTTTTCGATAGCGCCCTTGATCAGTTCTCCCATTTTTTTATCGACCCCTTGTTCAACCCATCAGGCGTAAAGCGCGAGCTTCACGCTGTGGATCAAGAAAATGCCAAAAACATCGAAAACGATGGATGGCGCAGTTGGATGATTTTCAAAGCAACTGGCAATCCAAAATCACCCAATGCAAAGTTCTCCACAGGCAATGCTGAAACACTTGGAAAAATTCCACCATCAGAGGTCAGGCAATGGTGGGAAGAGCACTACACAGCCTCGCAAATGCATCTTGTTGTCTATTCCAATCAACCCTTGGATGAGCTTATCAAAGTCGTTAATGAAGATTTTGGTCCCATTGCAAACCGCAAAGTCGACAATGAAATTGCAAACATGCCACTCACATCCGAGCACCAAATGGGCCATATGCTCTATATCGAGCCCATCAAAGATTTGCGTCAATTATCACTTACGTGGGAGCTTCCAGCTTGGGCCATTGAAAACCAAGGTGAAAAAATCCCTCAAATTATCGCCTACGTCCTTGAAAATGGGTCCGATAATAGCCTAGAGGCCTCCTTAAAGCGCGACGAACTTGCAGAGTATGTCTCCGCTGGTGTGGAGCCTTTATCTAAAACAACAGCTATTTTTGAGCTCAATGTGGCCCTCACAAAGCAAGGCGTTATCGAGGTGGATACAGTCATTGACCGCTGCTTTCAAACGCTTGCCTTGCTTAAAGAAAACGGGATCTCACAATCTATATTTGATGACCAGGCAAAAATCGCCAAAATCAATTACCAATGGCAGACTAGACAAAACCCTTTTCATTACACCATGGATATTGCCGGAAAACTACCTTATGAAAATCTTTCGACATTCCCTGCAAGCACTGATTTTTACACCTCATACCAACCGAAAAAAATCTCAAAACTTTTGCAAAGCTTTACCCCATCAACCTGCGTGTTTAAACTCGTTGCCCCTGCCACCCTGACAGGGATCGAGCCCAATCGAGAGGAAAAATGGCTAGGCGGAAAATATGCAATCAAGCCCATACCCGACCAGACGCTGGTAGCCCTTGCACACGCAGAGCCAAACCCAGCAATCGGAATGCCCGCCCCAAATCCCTACATCCCAGAAGATTTAACCATTTTAACACGATCGAAAGAGCAGGCCCCTATCAAACTCACCGATGATTCTAAAGGTGTCATGTATTTTAGCGATGCAGCAAACTTCCCAGTGCCAGAAATTGCTTGGACAATCAGCTTTAAAAGTCCCCTCATCGACGGAACTCCCAAGCACACTGTCTTGACCTCTCTTTTTACTCGCGCGTTCCAAGATCAATTGACCTCACCCTTATTTTACGCTTCAAATGCAGGACTCAACCTTTCGATTTACTCAAAAGATTTAAAGCTGACAATGCAACTATCCGGTTTTAGCCCTAAAGCTCACCTCCTGCTAAAAGATGCCCTTACAAACATCAAAGAGCTCAAACCGAGTGAGGCTCAATTTAACATCTATAAAGAGTCGCGTCTTTCACAGATCCGAAATGCTCAAAAGTCAATGCCCTTTAGTATGGCTATTGCTCAAATGCACTCTTTAATTTTCAACGATTTTCCAATGCTCAAAGCACAGGAAAAAGCACTTGAAAAAATCACTTACAACGATTTTCTGGAGTTTGCACAAACATTAACGCAACAGCTCTACACAGAGGCAATGCTCGCTGGAAATTTGAGTGAAACTGATGCTAAAAATATCTGGCATGACATCAATAAAGCACTTAGTCCCCGTGACTATCCATTAGCCGACCAGAATGAGAAAAAAGTCTTCTTGCTAAGCAATCAAAATGGCCCATACGCTGTCAATGAAACCACTGAAATGCAAGGCAATGTCGCCATGCTACTCATTGAACAAGGAGCCTTTTCATACAAGCGCGCTGCTGCACAAGAAATTCTAGGTACCGCTTTGTCTGAGGATTTCTTTAAGACTTTGCGCACCGAGCAGCAAACAGGCTATATCGCCAAAGGTTGGAGCAGCCGCGTTGCCGATGAGCTTTTGCAGTTCTTCTCCGTCCAATCAGCAACTCATGATCCCGATGATTTACTTGCAAGATTTGAGCTCTTTTTAGAAACCTTTGTAAAAGACTTTCACACACAGTTTTCAGAAGAGCGTTTTACGCAAATGCAACAAGGCGTTGTCACAACACTAACAAACCCCCCGACCAACCTTTTCGATTATGAAAACCGCATGAACACGTTTGCATTTGATAAAGAGGCCGATTTTCAATACCTTGACAACATCGCCAAATCAGCTCAAGAGCTTACCTACGATGAGATCCATGAATATGCGCTCGAGTTTTTCTCGCGCAGCAATAAAAAACGACTCGCTCTCCTCATGCAAGGAGCGCCGACAAGCAGCCAATTCACCTACAAGGAAGTAACAGCCCTATCATTGAAGAAATGGCAAAAATAATTTACGCTCAACGTATGGCTTGATGATTTCAACTTGCTTTTAAATTTGAAGAAACCTATCCTGGGCTTCTTTTTAAGCTGCATAAGTGGACATCATGATATCTTACCCCTTAAGCCCAACAAGAACAACTCCATACAGCGATTCACTGCGTGATTGGGAATTTTTTGTTGATGCTGCATTAAAACCAACTGGTCTAGAATTGACTATGATTAATCTTGTCATGCTTAAAGCGGGGCAAGTTGGCATCGCTATATTAGGGCAATTCCAGATTGAGTCTCAATCTAGGCAAGAAAATGAAGGTCGACCAGTTTTTGATTTGAGTGTAAGCTTAGCACTACGTCCTGTTGCGTGCTGTAAAAGTATCATGGATCATATTCAAGCACTCCCTGCTACTGAAACACAATTTGCTGGTTCAAAGCCTTTCCTTGCTTTCAAAATTCAGTATAGCCCAAGCGTGCTACCGACCGGGAGCACTCTACCTGAAGCAATCTTAGACACAAATAAGATCTACAATCAACTGAACATGTCCTTGCAGCGTATCCCTAACTCATGGGTTGCATTCAATAATGGAATAGAAGGACTGAAATTTCGCATTCCTGGATTTGAAATGAGAGTTCATTCACCTGAATATTCTTTGCTGGAGATGAAAATAAAAGAGTCTGAGATACTTACAACCAGAACTCACAATCTGAGAATGCGCCAGCTAACGTTTCAGCAAAAACTAGAAACTGCACAAAGAACCAAAAATGAATCTCAGATCGCTACATTTAAGCAACAATTTGAAGAAGCTAGCAAAAAAATAAAGTCGGTTGCAGAATCTTTACAAACAAGCTATACTCAAGGTAACTCAAATGCTGCTATCTACCCCATTTTGAGAGGAATATGTGAGTCACAGCTCGATCAGAATGGGTTAAAACAGCATACACTACAAGTGCTTTTTGCTATCAAAGCTCTAATAAGGGAGCATCTTCTGAACGCAGGAGTGATAAAAAACTGCCACAACACTCCGTTAGAAAACTCTAAGATCCGCTTTCTTGAAAATGCTCTATCGTTAATCTCCTCTCGCCTCTCATCCATAGGACCTGCACCCGAGCCCGACTCTGCGTCCATGCCCGACTACTTAAAGCAACTTAAAGACTTATTGGATTACCGTGTGGGTTTTTTATCATTAAATGATTCCCATGCAAATGCCACTAATTGTCTATCTAGCCATCAAAATTATTTGCTTTCCCAACTGCAGCAAACAGTTGATGAGCTAGAGAACAAGCTAGATGGTCATGTAGAAAACCGCCTTGATGCCCTTTGCAGGAAGGACCTCGACCTACATGGGGAAATGGCTATCTCGCTAATGCTTGAAAGAATTAAAGTTATAGATGAAGCCTTAATAGAAACAGGACTTCTTGAAATAAACAACGGGGCTAGAACTTATTTCACATCTATTGAGTATGATGAGCGGCGAATTATGTTTGACCAACAGCTCCAGACTTTGCTCTGCTCGCTCCTCTTGAATATGTTGTACCACCACGCACTAGATCCCAATAATACTCTTCACGCTGAATTGGTCAAAATAGAAAAACTAAGCGTCATGAAGTCTCATCCTTTCTATACATGCTTAAACGATGACTTAAAAACCCTCTTGCCCGGTTACGAAACTGAAATTGATCAGTTAAAAACCGCTTGGGAAACTCTTTGGTCAGCATCAACAATTGATGAGATGAACGTAGCGCGCACGAGCGCTCTAGACTTGAGCAATCTAAAGCAAAAACTATTGGATGAGAAGGATAACCTAACTTTTAATCCAGATGCTTCCTTCCCCTCGCCTGTTCCAGATGCAGTTAAGCCAGATATGAAAGCTTACAAGCAAGCTGAGAGCACCCGCACCAGAGACAATTTGCTTTGTATGGCTGCGATTGGCTACAAACACAGCTCAGTTAATCCCTTTTTTGAAAACCAGGCTATTAAAGGGCTTGATTTGATGATTCAAATCATAGATTCTATCGACTCACTTGTTGCGCGCCGTTATATGTGTCAAATGAATCACTCCATCGCTCCCATAAAGCATTTTTTCTGGACTGGGGCGAGCGAGATTGATGACCCCCATTACAAATCCAATGAAACTCACATTCCGATTCCGCCGAGAGGCTAGACACACTTATTGCATATTATGGTAGACGTTGTCGACATCGTCGGATTCTTCTAGCCATTCGATGAGTGCCAGGTTCGCCTCTTGGGTCGCCTCGTCACATTCGATGTGTAGCTTCGGAATCATGGTGAGCTCAGCTTCGCTTTTGATGCCAAGGGCATCGATCACGCCTTTGACTTCGTAAAGTTTGTCGGGCGGTGTTGTGATGATGTAGGTTTCTTCGTCAGCATCAAAATCATCAGCACCGGCATCTGATGCTGCAAGGAAAAGATCGTCTTCTGCGATGGCTTGTTTGGGAACTTGAATCACCCCTTTTTTGTCAAAGTTGTAGGCAACTGAGCCTGGAGAGGCAATGGAGCCCCCTCGTTTGTTTGTCGCAATGCGGATGTCTGAGGCGCTGCGATTTTTGTTATCGGTCATAACTTCGACTAGAATGCCAACCCCGCCGTGCCCATAAAGCTCATAGGTGATCTCTTCAAAGTCGGCCTGATCGCTACTCGAAGCTTTTTTGATGTTGCGCTCGATGTTGTCCTTGGGAAGGTTTACTTCTTTTGCTTTGTCAAGGGCCATACGCAAGCGTGGGTTGCTTTCGGGATCGGGGCCGCCGAGTTTGACCGCTGTGATGATCTCTTTTGTTACGCGCGAAAAGGCCTTGCCTTTTTTGGCATCTGCTCGCGCTTTTCTGTGTTTGATGTTTGCCCATTTACTGTGCCCAGCCACAATTATAACTCCTTTTGCATGCACACTTTGGTGCTATATTTATTTGGCGCCTCACGCAAGAAACGCTTTTGTTTTCCGTATTCTTTATATCCAAGCCGCCTGTAAAGGTCATAGGCAGGATTGCCCTCATAGACTTCTAAGTGTAAGATCTCAAGGCCAAGGTCGCCTTTACCCGTTTTCTCAAGATGGCGGATGAGTTTCGATCCAATCCCCTGCCCTCGAAAGCGAGGATCAACGATGATGGCAAATAGTGCGATGTGTTTGTGTTTTTCAAAGGGCTGAAGATATATCACAGCCATGCCAGCTGGCTTACCATCTTTTTCGTATGTGAAGGCAGCGCGCTTGGGAACAAATGAAAGCCAAAGACGTATGGAATCGTCGACTTCTGATTCGTTACACATGGGGAAGTAGGCTAAAATGCCCTCTTCACTGAGCCATTCTTTTAAAGCTACTCCGTCCTTATCAATCGTCGGGCGAATCATAGATCGACCTCCAAAAGGATTCTGCCGCGATAGCGACCGTCTGTTTTTACAAACTTTTCTTGGCGCAGCGTTTCTTTAAAACTTTGTTTTTTAAGGATTGATTCAAGCTTAGAGCCGCTATAGATCTCTGCATATACCATTTGGAAATGAAAGTAATCCTTTGCAAGATGCTTAAGGTTGCGAACAAGTGCTGTCCCAAAGCCGTGTCCTTGATGTTTGGGATCTACAACAATACTGCAAAGGCAGTGATGAATGAGCTTATAGTAAGGCATCAGTAAAAGGGTTCCAATGCCAACAACTTCTCCTTGGTATAAAGCTGTTAGGCTGGACTTGAATCGACTAAAGCCAATCCAATTGGGCACGAACATGTTTATTTCTTCAGGATTGCTTGGTGGAAACTCACTAAGCACTGCGGGATCGTCAAGCCACTGGCGCAAATACAGCTCGTCGGAAAGATCGGTATAGCGAATATCAAATTCTGGACTATCAGCTAGCATCGCATCTCCTTGAGATAGGCTTTTACGAAAGGATCGAGATCGCCATCCATGACTTTTTCAACATTGGGCTCTTCATACTTAGTGCGGGTATCTTTAACCATGGTGTAGGGTTGAAAAACATAGTTGCGAATTTGCGAGCCCCAAGCAATATCCATTTTATCTCCGCCAATTTTTTTAAGCTCAGCTTCACGTGCGAGCACCTGCTGCTCGTAAAGTTTCCCTTTAAGCATCTTCATTGCCGTTTCCCTGTTTTTAATCTGCGAGCGCTCTTGTTGGCAGGAAACGACGATTTTCGACTTAAGATGTGTAATACGCACAGCAGAGTCGGTAGTGTTGACATGCTGGCCACCGGCACCCGAGGCGCGAAATGTATCGACCTTAATCTCATCTGGGCGCACCTCAATTTCGATATCATCATCGAGCTGGGGACTCACATCGACCGAAGCAAAGCTCGTATGGCGACGACTGCTAGAATCAAAGGGAGAAATACGCACCAGCCTATGCACACCTTGTTCAGCTTTAGCATAGCCATAGGCATAAGCTCCTTCAATGGACAGAGTCATGCTTTTGATGCCTGCTACTTCCCCGTCTACAGTGTCAATGACTGACACCTTCCATTTACGCTTTGCGCACCAACGCTGGTACATTCGAGCTAACATCTGCGCCCAATCACAGGCCTCTGTGCCTCCAGCGCCTGCATTAATGCTCAAATAACAACTTTTAGAATCAAGACTGCCAGATAGCATTTTACGCAGCTCTAAGTCCTCGATGATATCTTCAACTGCGTCGAGCTCGTTTAAGCACTCTTGATAAAACTCGGGGTCATCACTCTCTTCCAGCTCGGATAAAACACCACTAAGATCGTCAAATCGCCTCTTGGCCTCAGCATGGGGCACAGTCCAGCTTTTTAGCTCATTTGCCTCGTTGATGACTGTCTGAGCTTTTTCTTGATTCTCCCAGAACTTGGGATCTTCCATCTTTTTATTGAGTGTTTCCACTCTTTGCTGCTTTGACTCTAAGTCAAAGATACCCCCACATGTGATGCAGACGCTCTTCAATTGTCTTTAGCCTTAGCTTTGTCTCTTCGTTCATGAAAACCTCTAGTTTAGTCTATTGTAGCGCATTTCTTATTTTTCCTTGAGTCAAAATGGATTTTGACAGATACTGCGAAACTGAGTTGCTTAAATATATTGGAACTGAGGTTAAAAAGGAGTTAATAGATGCTAACAGCTTGTACAAACTTTGTTGTAAGAGCCGTTCGACTAACCGCTTCTGTATGGAATGAGCTTATAAGTGAGCCGACCGTGGGTGAAAGTGCCTGCAAATGCTTTAGGAATATCAAGATCGGCTTTCAAAATGGGTTAAGAGATTTTTCATTTGGCCAAGTTGTTGTTTTAGGGGCATGCGCAACGGCTGCTGCTAGCGCCGTGGTGATTGCAGCTTGCGTTTTATATCAAAAAGGATCTAAGAAAGCGGATTCAAAGGGTTTGACAGCGTGATGCGAATATACGCATCTGATGTAGCGCAGTAACGATAAAAAGGCTGATCCGGTTTAAATGGTTTTGAGGTGTACGTAATTTGGTCACCTTCTTGGCGCGCGACCACGCAAGTGTTTGCTGGAACGTGAATCGAATGAGTCCCTTTGAATGTAATATTCTCGGCAATAAATAAGCTACTTTCCTCAAGGTGGATCTGCATTGATTCGGTACGCTTTGGGACATGCTTCCAAAACGGCTCTTTGTTCTTAGCAATGCCTTTATTTTCCACGGTAACGTTATCGAGGATGCAGCGCCCTGTTTGATTTGAAAAGCGCCTTAATCCGCGGGGGTCAATGTGGCCTGTCACTGCGCTGGTTTCTATGATAAGCGACCCATCTAAATGAAGATTTTTAAGTGAAATATCTGCAATTTCCAAAACAAGCTCACTCCCCTTAACAATCTGCCCACCACAGATCTTTTGCTCAATAATTGAATAAATAGGTCCAAGAGCGGGATGATAGAGGAATATAAAAGGGGGCCCGTTATCGAAAAAATCTTCTTCGTTTAGTTTTGGCAATTTCATTTTGCAATGCTCGCCCAACAGATCCTGAGCATTTTTTAATAGGTCATAGAAACATCCCTCAGGCGTTTCTAACCAAGGTGACCCTTTGGAAAACTTGCGCTTAGTGGTTGAAATAGTTTTGTAGCGCTCATTGAACGTAATATAAGTGGGCAGAGCTTCTTTGCTAGGAGCAGTATAAGCATCGGCAATGTTTTGCATCATCGCTTCGATGCGCGCCACTTTTTTCTTGCCATGGTTTCGAAAGTTAAGCAGCAAGCCAGGAAGTGGATAGCGTTCAGCTGTAAGTTTTGCCTTACTGATATCTGCGTATAAAATATTTGTATTTGAAGGGAATACTGAGTACGGATCTCCTGGTGCACGCGCTTTATCTTGGAGTCCAAAGCGTTCAAAGGAGCAGTACTCAATATTTGTCAGAGCAAATCGCCCTTTTGAATCTCTTCTGATGATATTAACGCCTTCAGCAGCTCCTACAAGGCGCAAGCAAGAGGCAAAACCGAAAGCTTTATGATGCATATGGCCAAGGCCTAAAAATTGCAATGCACCACTATCAATGGCTGCAATTGGGTTATTGATTTGGCGCAAATGCAGGCTTTTAGCTCCTCGCATCATCAACCAATCGAAGACTTTTTCCTGAACCATCAACTGCCAAATAGCTCCATGCCCACCGGGTTTGAGTAAAAGCTCAAGCGGGTTAGATCTAACCCAACATCCATTTTCATCCAGCATTGGAACAAGAGGTTGTATGAGCAATTTGATGGAACTTTTTGGGCGTCCGAACCAGCCATTTTCCTGACAAATAGCGGCAATATGAGCAGCGTTGTCTTTTTCAGGTGATGTCATCATCACAACAGGTGTATTTAACTGTTTTCCATAAAGTTTGTAATGAAGAAATTCACGCGCTTCTAAATCACGAAGCATCCCAACCAGCAATGGCTTACCTGCAAAGCTAAGGCGCGCAGCTGGCAACGATTGGTAACTTTGCACGCTTTTTAATTGCAATCGATCAGCGGCTCCCCCAACAGGATATACTTCAGCAAAATCGCCCCAATGTTCAATAGCGTGGAGCAAAGCTTCTCGGTGTCTCTTTGACGATTTGGTTAGATCAATTCCCTCAGGAGCATCAAAGTGTTGCTCGCTGGCTGCTTGTGGTTTTTGCAAAAGCGCAAGAGCGCTTTTATGATAACCGATAACACCACCAATTGGCGCATAAAATTGTTCAACGGCCCAAAGATCATCAAGCAGTGTTTTCAATTTTTCAGCTGCATCTTCAGAGCGTGTAGGCCATTCTAAAACATGCTCTGCTTGCCCAATTGCAACAAGAAGGTACAACATTAAAAGTTGTTTGTTATTGAATGAAGCCAAACAGGTCGCAACAGGATGCATGATACAAAAATCTCTAATCCCTTCTTCAGATTGAAGAATCTCAATTTTTTCATTGATCCCATCTGCACTTTGTAAGCGCAATTGCAAATCTTCTAAATCGACTTTTAGATTTAACATATCCTCAATGTGCCATGATTTTTGCCTTTTTGCAAGTTTTATGCAGAATTGCTTTGCCATAAAATTCAAAGCTAGCTACAAATTGTCCATAGGAGTATAAGGAAATAAAAACCCTCGCGAAGGAGAAATTCGATGGCTAAAAAGAAAGCACCAAATACCAAATTCATGGAGCCTAAAAAGCTTACTAAAGAGCTTGAGGCTGTTGTTGGCAAAGGCCCAATGCCACGCACACAGGTGACAAAAAATATTTGGGTCTACATCAAAAAACATAAATGTCAGAATCCAAACAATCTACGCGAAATCGTACCTGACGACAAATTGTCAGCTGTAATCGGTAAGCGCCCAATCAACATGTTCAAAATGACAAAGAAGATTAACGAACATATCGGTTAAATTTAAAATTCTTCTTGATACGCTGCTTTTTCTCTAGAAAGCAGCGTTTTTTTATGCTAAAATTATGCCGAAATAACCCTCGTTCCATGACATTTTTTTATCTAGAGGGCAAGCAAGGAAAAATCAGGGGCATTTGAGTGACAAGTGCCATAGCTCCAACGCTATGTCTGAGGAAGAAACTGCCCATGATGAAGCCGCAGCTGCTTTATTAACAAACACAATGTCATGGAGCGAGGGTTAAATAAGGAATGATTTTGGCTAACTATCGCTACAAGTTAATAATTGCATATGAGGGCACCCACTACAGTGGCTGGCAGGTGCAACCTAATGCTATTACCATCCAAGAGCTAATTCAAAACGCCCTTTTAAAAATATTAAAAAAACCCACGCACGTCACAGCATCCGGACGCACTGATGCTGGCGTTCATGCGCGCGCGCAGGTTGCTCATTTTGACACAACCACTCCCCTAGACACATTTACAACACTACGTGGGCTTAACGGACTCTTACCACATGATATTCGCATCCTTTCTATTGAACCTGTAGCCGATAATTTTCATTCTCGCTTTGATGCTCAGGGAAAAACATATCATTATAATTTGAGTTTTGGCCCTGCTCCCGACCCTTTTATGCGCCACTTCAGCGTCCATCTTTACCAGCCATGTGAGCTACAGACCTTAAAATACGCAGCATCCCACTTTGTAGGCACTCATGATTTCTCCTCATTTGCCAATAGCGCAACCAAAGGCGCTGCCGCCAAAAACCCTATCCGAACAATCTGTGCACTCGATCTCATCGAAACAGCCTATGGTCTGCGCATTGAAGTAAGCGGCAACGGTTTTTTATACAAGATGGTGCGCAACATTGTCGGCGCCCTCATTGCAGTCAACCTACAAAAAATCAGCGCAGACGACATCCCCAAAATCCTTGAGGCTAAAGATCGACGCCAAGCGCCTGTTGCCGCCCCTGCTCGCGGCCTTTTCTTGCATGAGGTTATTTACAATAGCTAGCTACTTTGATAGAATATCACTTTATGCCGATGTGGCGGAATGGTAGACGCGGTAGATTCAAAATCTACTCTGGGCAACTAGGTGCTGGTTCGAGTCCAGTCATCGGTATTTTAGACAAAAAACCCGCACCGATTAAGATGCGGGCACTTTTATTATATGACAGAATGGACCTCAAAAATCTACTTCGCGACCTGGCAGCTCAGCCTCACTAAAGTCTTTTACAATTTGAATGCTTGAAGAGCGCGAAGTCACAATTGAAAATAGCTCTTCTAAGTCGTTTGCGCGCATTGAGATATTTCCACTTGTTGCATGCTGACCAATAAAGTTATCGGATTCAATCATTTGACCAGTTTTTGAGTCCATGAATTGAGGAACTCCCTGGATGCCACATACGGTATAGTCATTGCCAAAAGGGATGTAGCGCGTCCCATAAACTTGCACAAGCTCTAATTCCTGGCCATTGACTTTTGCAACGTGGCCTGGTTTATAAATCCCTACGCGATTGCTAAGTTTGTAGTTTCCCATCGGGGTTGCACAGCCTGAGTTTTTATCAGCATCCAATGCACCAACAGCTACGGGGTATGTTTTGAGCAAATAACGCTCGCCTGAATCGGCATCATAAGCGTACATATGCATGTAACAACGACTTAAATCGACAACAAGGTGAAATTGGACGTTTTTTTCAGAGCTGATGACATTGAAGCTATCCCCTTGCATAAGGCGCGCGCCTTGCTCTTCTCCTCCATTAATAGATCGGGAGATAAAATGTGTAGAGGTTTTGTAGTGCCTAGCATAATCACTCATGAGCGCGCTGCGCCCTTTCATCCACGGCACTTGATGTGTATAAGTAACTGTTTCCACAAATGGAAACTTTGAAGCACTTTTACTATAAAGGCGATCTATACGATTAACTTGTAAAATTGACCTGTTTTCTATCTTATTTGCTGAAGCCTGACAAGAGGGCTCAACGCAAGCTTCTTGAGCACAGCTACCTGAAGCTTTTCCATTTCCATAACCTCCAAAATAAATCCAAGCAACAGCTGCGATAATAACAGCTCCTACAATAATAGAAATGATTTGCCAATTTTTCATAGTTAATGCCCCCATACAAACTACATCTTATATTATTTATATTAACAAATATAATATTTAATTTTCATTTATTTACAGCTCTTTATAATAATTTGACAAAATCGAGAGGCTCAGTTATCCTGAACCCATGAAATTAAACGACTTTGATCTTTTCCTGTTTGATTTTGATGGGCTGCTTGTCGATACAGAACACCTGCATTATCAAGCTTATAAAGCAACGCTTGAAGGACATGGTCATCTCCTACCGTGGTCTTTAACAGACTATTTCACAATTGCTCAAGTTAGCTCTGAGCATTTACGCACAACGATCCTTAAAACATTCCCTAGCCTCAATGCAATCGGCTGGGATCAAATCTACTCTGAAAAAAAGGCAAATTACCTTAAGCTACTAAAAGATAATAAGACACAGTTTATGCCTGGCGCTTTATCTCTGCTTGAATTTTTACATAAAAACAACATTCCATCTGCTGTTGTGACTCACTCACCCCTGATCCAAGTTAAGACAATTCGCAGTCAGCTGCCACAGCTTACCCTTATTCCCCATTGGTTCACTCGCGAGGACTATGAAAATCCAAAGCCTGCGCCAGATGGCTATTTAAAAGCTCTCAGCGTGTTAAATAGCCAAAAACCCATTGGTTTTGAGGACAGCATCCGCGGACTTGAGTCGCTACAGGCCGCGAAAATACCCGCTGTTCTTGTTCGACCACCCATTTATCCTCCTTATGAAACAACAGAAGCTCTCTGCTTGCAATCGCTCGAGCAGTTACTCTCTTAAAAATCCCTTAAATGCCTTGTCCCAAGAGTATGTGATCCACTCACCGCGCACCTTATCGTAGCGCATTTGAACAGAAATGTATGGAAATGCATGCTGATTGTCTAAATCACGCCCTTCATCTTCTTCATACAATTTGACGAAAACCTCCTTATTATACCAAGGTGGCGTACGCACATTTAGCCCCCCTTTTTCATAACGACTAAATGGATCTGGAAAATAAGCCAAAATCAATTCGATGACCTTATCAGGTTGGTTTTCCATCCCTTCGATGTAAAAATCCACCTCTGCACCAATCTGGTGCTTTGAATTTTGGTTATACCGGTCGGGGTCGGCATAGGTGTTATGAGTCGGGCAACGATGACCACACGTAATCACAACACGCTTATTTGTTTTTTCCTGCAAATAATTCAGCAAATCAACCAATTGCGGCCAAATAAACTCTTTTCCATCTTGAATAGGAAGGGAATGAGCTCCACTGCAGTCAAATAAAGGGCGATTGTCGTGCACGACCACCTCACGCCTTGACGATCCTTTGCAACGAAAATAGTCTTTTGTAATAAGTGGGTGCAATCCAGCAAAACGAGCCTCCCATGGGTAAGGTTCTCGCTTAATCTCTTCTGAATCAGTCGTTTTCATGTAGTCAGCTGCACCCCGAGTGATGGGCTCTGCGACTGCATGGCGCCGCTTTATCCTCCGACTTTCTGAGCGTTCTATACCAGAACAGCCAAAAAAAACCGGGATAAAAGCAAAAAACAAAAAATAAGTTCGTTTTATTATCATTATCCTTTCCAGATAATTTGTTAATTTTATATATCTACAATTAGACATAATATAAATTTAGGGCGTCACCTTTTGGTTTGGTGCAGCTTTTAATAGTTATACACAAACACGACGAAAAATTTGCTGCCAAAAATTTTCATAGTGCTTGTGTATATAACATATCAGACTTGAGATGCGTTGACAATTGGCGATTGCCAAGACTCACCTTGCGACTTAAGTTTAATAAAACCTGAGCTCTAGGTTTAAGCGGCACAAACCAAGAGCTCTGGTTAATACTATGTAATAAAAAAACTGAGGTCAATTTTGACATTGAGTAATGAAAATATCTTGCTGGTGAGCAAAGATGCTCTCACCACCGATCTGATTATAGATGGTCTTAAAAGCAAATCATGGCGCTTGCAAGCTTGCCAGGATGGTGAAAAAGCTCTTAACTTCTTAAAAGAAAACGAGGTACATGCCATTTTGCTCGACCTTGAGTTCAATGCTCCCCCAGCTATGGCCCTCTATCAAGAAATGCAAAGGCTTTCATTTTCAACTCCTATTATCTTGCTTGTATCCAAGCAACAAGTTCCTCAAGGCCCGCATATTCAAAAACCAGTCGACATCCAAGATCTCATTGAACTCATCGAATGCACTACCAGTGCAGCCTCCAATGAGGCTCCACATATCGTTTCAAAAAGTCCCCAGATGAAGGCAATCTTAAAAGATGTCAAAAAATTAGCCAAGAGCAACGCAAGCGTTTTTATTAGCGGTGAATCAGGCACAGGCAAGGAGATGATTGCAAAAGCCATTCACCATTACTCTAAGAGGAAAACGGCCCCCTTTATCCGCGTAAATTGCGCGGCCTTGCCAGAGACATTGATTGAATCTGAGCTTTTCGGTCATGAAAAAGGCTCATTCACCGGAGCTCATGTGCGCCGCCTCGGGCGTTTTGAGCTCGCCGATAATGGCTCACTCCTTCTCGATGAAGTCACCGAAATTCCTCTCAGTTTGCAATCCAAGCTTCTGCGCGCCATCCAAGAGCAAGAATTTGAGCGCATTGGCGGCATGAAGTCGATTAAAGTTGATGTACGCCTCATTGCTACATCTAATAGAGACATGCAAGTTGCGATTTCCGATAAGATTTTTCGCGAAGATCTCTATTACCGCCTGAACGTCCTACCCATTCACCTTCCCCCATTACGCGATAGAAAAGAAGACATCCTGCCCTTGACCGAACAGTTTTTGCAGCGCGCAGCAAGCTCAAATCACACCCATCTAAAAACCCTTTCTGAAGCTGCCAAAGACAAAATCCTATCCTATCCCTGGCCAGGCAACATACGAGAACTCTCAAATGCCATTGAGCACGCTGTCATCATGAGCTCATCTGACATCATTTCAGCTGATGACATCGCTCTCAAAATAAAATGCGAAACTCCCCCTGTTCAGCTTCTTAACGAGATGCAAAAACACATGACATTGTTAGAAATGGAAAAGCGCCTAATTCAGCAAACTCTACGCGCCCATAACGGCAACCGCACACGCACGGCCAAGGTCCTTGGCATTAGTATTCGGACATTAAGGAATAAGCTCAAAGCCTATCCTGAACTTGGTCAGTGACCAACGATATTTTCGCTTGTTACTACATGCCCAAAGAACTCTTTACCGCTTATACGGCAATATCTCCAAGGTTCTTTTGTTGGCACGGAATAACGATGACGACCACGCTGAACAAATCTATCAGAAACAGCGCGCACAACCAATCTGGCTTCTTCGGATTCCACAACAGACCCATCCGCAATTGGAGGACTTCCAGGTCTTGCTCCTAAATCAATAGGTGAAGGCATTGCTTAACTCCCTTCGGTATAAATCAATACTGATCTTTAGCTTGCCTAAGTTTTGCAAAAGTTGCAATATCAGCGCAACGCAAAAAAGGATTCGTTTCGATCTCAATGCCAATGGTTGATGGGATTGTGGGCGCGCCTTGGTTAATAAGTGCTTGAGTATGAGCGTAGCGTTTTTGCAAAGCTGTGTTTTCAGCATCGAGGTGCAAGGCAAACTCTAAATTGCGCAAGGTATATTCATGCCCACAAAACACTTTTGTTTCACTTGGCAACCTTGCTAGTTTTTGCAGCGATTCAAACATTTGCGCTGGTGTCCCCTCAAATATACGACCGCACCCCCCAGCAAAAAGGCAATCTCCACAAAACAGAGCGCTGTGCTCTTTTGAATAATAAGCAATGTCTGATCGCGTGTGCCCTGGAACGCTGATGACATCAAATGTCAATTCATGAATAACAATGGGCTCCCCTTCCCTTGCAATCACGTCGACATTGGGAATGCGCTCATCTGCCGGCGCAATGAGGGGGCATTGAAAACGCACTTTGAGCTCTTCATTGCCTCCAATATGGTCAGCATGATGATGGGTATTTAAAATAGCTAATAAATTGCCTTGCAAATGATCGATGACTGGCTTGGATTCACTTGGGTCGATACAAATGCACCCCTCTTTCAAAACAATAACGTAGGTGTAATTATCCTTTAGAGCTGGAACAATTCTAACTTCCATAATAAATCATAGGAAGCGTTGACCAGAAAAATGCAAGAAAGAAAAGAGAAAGCGCAATCAAGCGGAATGGGCCTATTTTCTTTTGCTCTACAAAATATTTTCCTGATCTATCCCAAGTGGTTTCGCCCATGTTCGATAGCTTGACACAAGCGACAATCATTGTGATGAATGCGATGAAAGGAATGCCCGCTCCCATACCCAACCACCAAACAGATAGGCTTCGATATAGAGCATCGCGCATGGATAGCTTTTTGCCTCCAGCTTTCGTGACAAAGGTCTGTGTCATCCACTTGCCTGGAGTCATACCCCATGTACCCATGAAAATCGCCTCAACAAAAATCCATAAAAAAGGAATGATGATAATCCATGTAGGGGCTTCATTAATCGCATATCCCATTCCAGCTAAAATCCAACCGGCAATGAGCAGAAACCAAGTGTAGTCAAACATCCGACCCACAAATCTGGTCCATGGTCTTGATTTTGGCATTTCATTCACAATACGCGTCTCCTCTGTTGGTACATCTGGCTCAGAAGGTCTAATATCCAATAATGGCTCTGCTGAAAATTCTAAATCGTTAACAGGTGTCCAATCATGGATGTTACCGCCCTTAACAAGGGTTTTAGAACCCAGTTCTTTGCGCTTGAGCATTCCCATGAGCTCTTCTTGAGATACTGGCCCGCTCTCTTTGTCACCGACTTTGTAATACCACTGTTTCATTAGCCTTTTTGTAACCCATTGTGGAAAATGTTGCAAGAGACAAACGCTTAAGTTGCTTGTATAGCGAGCGCTTGCGTTTCCAAATAGATTGAGCATCATCACCACGGCATTTACGAGTTGCAGCGTATTCAAGTGCCGGCAAAGAGGGCTCTAAGATCAATCGGTAGGCCTTCTCGCTAGTAAGATCCATCTCACCAATTGTGATCAGGGGATGATCGATGCTTGGCTTTTTTAAATCTAGAGCTTCAATCAATTCACCCAGCACTTGCATGCATTTTTCTAAACTGCTACCGAGCTCATAAAGCGCGCTTGACACATCACCGATGCGACGAACAGAGTTCATGTAAAGCGGATTTACATTGCTCGTTAAGTTTAGATTATCAATGCTTTGCACATCAATTCCATCAATTACTAGCCCCTTATTTGAGGCTCTGTAAAGTGTGGCTTTTGATTGTTTTGCAAATTTAGCTATCGCTTTTGATTCCATAAGCCATTGGATATTTGTATAAACACCTGGAGATGCTTCAAAAACCTGTTCTTTTTTAAAATCAACAGACACATCACTAAATACGCCTGGAGCATACCGCTTCTGACCTGTGAAGGCCAGATCAACTCCTGCAAGTACTATTCGATCACAACCAATCATTTCAGCAAATGCAATCGCCGTTGTCGTGACCGACATGGCCTCTTCGCCAAAAGCCTCTCCAAGAGGCTCAAAGGGCAACCCCAACGCCTCCATAATATCGATCTCAATAGGATCACTGCTAATAGTTTGCAGATATCCTATCTCAGCTGATGTTGTATTCAAAACATCGCAATGTAGGCGCGCTCCAATCAGCAGGGGCATTTCATAAGCACATGAGGCTTTTAAACGGATATACTCCCCTTCGTTGGGATCGACAGCGAGACCAAAATCAGGCATTATACCCTGGTTACTCAATGAAGGAATAGCTGATCCACCTGCCAAAATCAGAGCTTTACCCTTCACTTGTTTAAGGTCCTCAATGCAGTCCTTTAATGAGGGCCCTGCCCCGCATACAATGGCACATGCGCCTTTATACGCATCTTTGAGGTCATGCGCAAAAAAAGCGCCAGGCATCCGCTTAAAATTCATGCAAACGTTTTTGAGTAGACGATCGCGATAAAACTGCTCCTGAAAGCGGGCGCCCGAAAGCGTCGTCGCCCGTTTAACCTCGAGCGTAAACGCATCAAATTTTTGCCCTTCATATCCTTTCATTGCGACGGTGATCAGTTTTTCTTCAGGAAATTTTTTTGCACACTCATCACAAAATGCTCGCTCGCTAATACTCGACTCAAATGGCACCATCAAATGTATTCGGGGATGATCGATCACTTTTTTAGCAATCGGCTCATCTAAAAATCGCTCAATTGCACCCAAGTTATCTTCGACAATGACTAAATCATGCTCAGAGCTTTCTTCAAGCCAGGGCCAAAAAACCTCTAAGTGCTTGCCCAAGCCAATGCCATAGACATAACTCAGCTTAACACCTTCTAAGGAAACCTCTGCTGCAAGCTTGTCTGAGCAAGTGATGCAATGAGGGGTTGCACAACTCATTAAAAAAGCCAATTGTGGATAGCGCTTTGTCAGCATCGCGTAATCATCTCTCCATCAATCCATTCGCGGATGCGCATTGTTTGCTCATCCATGTATACCAATTCATAAATGAGCTCGCCCTCTTCATTGTAACAGCGCCTGTTAAATCTATTTGCCCCAAAATAAAAGCATCTTTCTTTGATCACGCCATTTGCATACCATCTGCGATGCAAGCCAATAGGATCACCCAGGTAATAGCTTCCTTCATCAATGAGCACGCCCTCTTCATTCCAAAGTTGCTCTAAACCATCTCGCATATTATTTTTGTAGAAAGTTTTGCGCTTTTTTTGGCCATTTGGCCATTTCAATTCAACCCAACCGTTTAAATCCATCCATCACCCGCTTGTAAAATACATATTCCTGCAAACGACTTTGATCTTCTAACGTATTCTTAAAAATATCCCAAAGAGCCTTTAAATGGCGATAAAAGCACTCTGTTTCAATGAGCACCTGAGCCAGAGGATCTTGCTCAATCTTTTTGATCAAGTCAGCGCAGCTTGCAATACTTTCCTTAATCGCAAGGGTATTCCCTTTTGTAATTTTAATTTTTTCCAATTCCATTTCGAATACTTGATCAAATGGGGGTATCTGAGCAATTGCCCCCTTTATCGCTAGCCCTTGTGGCGTAGCATCAATCCAGGTGCGATCTCGATTTTTTTGAATGAGCTCTTGAATCCACTTCTGGCTCATCACTAAATCACGTCGCGTCTTAACCGGCGCGCCGTGTTTGTCTATAGCATCCATGCTTTCAACAGATGAGCGATCTACAATGCCTGCAGCTTTTGTTAAGCTACCATAAGCTAAATCCATACCTACAAACACAATTGGATTGCACCCCATTTCACACGCTATAGCAGTTGCCATGGTGCCTGCATTCCATCCAATATCTAAGGCATCGCCTTTATCCCAAAGCCAACGTTCCATCTCAAGCGCACCGGTGTGACGCACCCAAAATTTATCTCCCTTAACCTGGCTCAATAATTTCGCACTAAAATCTGCGGTATAAAAAAAAGGAGTGCCTAAGCCAAGACCTTTTTGAATCTGTTCATGCTCAGGATCGGGATCACACCCTAAGCCAAATGATGGCCTAACCCCTGCATCAATTAAAGCCCCAAGTGCAGAGCCCCCAGCAAAAATCAATGCACGCCCATCCACTTCTTTGAGCCAATCCATCGAAGTGCTTAGCGATGGACCTGCTCCACAAATCACTGCTGGCACACCCTTGTATTTTCCATACAAAGCTGAGGCATCAAATCCCTGTCCATGATTTAGCAAGACATTTTCCAATTCTTGGACACCAAAATAAGCGGCCTTAGCTAAGGTCAACTCAATCCCAGTGATTAGCTCCTCAACTTGAGCTTTTACAGCAGTGCAATCAAGCCCCTCTAAAACCATCCACGACCGCTTTTTGCCAACACATTTCCAAAGAGCGGTTTTTAAGATATCAATCTCATCCATTGTGCACGTGACGCGATCAAGAGCACTACATGCATCGGCAACATCTTTTGCTATCCAAATTAATCGATCACAAGCAACTTGTAATGAGCCATCGCCAACACCATAGGCAATTACAACCTCAGCAGACTCCCCGCTCCAGCGACTTTCCGCTACATCGCTACGCTTGACCCCAGCCGCTTTAAGCGCTAGGATCGGATTATTTACTTCTAGCGACATGCCATCTCCAATAGCTCTTGATATCCTTTCAAGCCCCCAATGCTTTTCCCGCTAGCATCACAACAAAGTGCATTTTCTTCTCCTACAACTGAAACAAATGGCGCACCTATAACATGGTTGTATCCTAAAACCTGCTCCAAAGCTGCTTGCGTGACATCTTTAGCTTTACACTCAAAGACAATCAGAGGACAAAACTCTTGGTCATATACTAGAAGATCTAAACGGCGTTTAGGCACAATGCACCCCTGTAAATGTGGGAGAAGCGCCAGCTCTTTTTCGATAACAATACGCGATTTAGGATAACCTAACTCTTCAACGAGTACTCTTAAAAGTCGCCTGCGAACACGCTCTTCAGGCAATAGGTGTGATAACGCCAAAACTTCCATCATCGCGTTTGTAAATAACGCGAAGCTCCTGATGCACTTCGTCCTTGTAAACCAAGAATGGAGCACCTGACAGGGTCATTTTCATCAAAGCTTCATCAGTGCGCAACGTCTTCAACTGAATCGTCTCCTGACTCATTACTTTTGGCAATCCCTGTTCTTGTGCAATACGCAATGCATTCTGCTCTTCAATCTGAGCATTGAAGTCTTCAATCTCGTCATCATAGCCCTCATAAACGCTCACTGGAACATCAACAAAAACAGGCTTTTTTTGATGGTACTCTTGAATGCGTGTCTTCCAGTTGTACAGCTTTCTTTGCAATCGATCAAAAGCCTTATCAATGGCTGCGTACATGTCATCAGTTTGCGCGTGAGCAACAATATTAAAGTGGGTAAATTTCAAAACAATATTGACCAGATTTGCAAGTTTTTGCACTTCAATATTTACATGAACATCGATGATTAAATCAGTCAAGCGCTCAATTTTTGCAAGTTTTTCAATGATATAGTCTTTAATAGATTCTGTGATTTCTAAGTGCTTACCAACAACTTGTAGTCGATATCCAAGTTCATCTTCAGAAATATGTCGATTGTTTGTCATGCCTTTTTCTCCTGTTACTGCCTCGATTATAGCGCAAAATCTAATTTACAAAAACCCCAATTAAAATAACCAAGACCGCCACAGGCGCAAAATACTTCACGAGACCCATCCAAAGGGGCTTAAATTTAGTAAAGCTCTCTGATCCTATTAAAAGCTCATCCGCTGCAGACTTAGCACCCCATACCCAACCCGCAAAAATTGCTAGAGCACCACCTGTAATCACCATGCCTAAATTACCCCAAGCAAAATCCATGATGTTATAAAACCCATCAAAATCAAAAAATCGAATATTTGAAAGGACAGGGCTTGCGCCGTGTGAAAGTGCTGAAGGAATGCCTAGCAAAAACGCTAGTCCTCCCATTAAGCAAACAGCTCTTTTTCTTTTCCATCCCCTTGAGTCAATTAAATAAATCACCGGAATTTCAAGAAGAGCAATCCCAGTTGTGATAGCAGCAAAGGCAAGCAGAGCAAAAAATATTACGCCAAACACTGGGCCACCTGCCATCTTTAAAAACACTTGTGGCAAGACAGCAAATGTCAATCCAACGCCCTGCTGCGGCTCCATCCCAAACGCAAACAAAGCAGGAAAAATCACCAGCCCAGCGATAAGTGCAATGGCCGTATCAAAAAGAGCAATTGACGCCCCCGATCTCAACAAGTTTTCACTTTTTAGGGCATAGCTTCCATAGGTAACAAGGACTGCTTCCCCCACACATAGGGAAAAAAATGCCTGGCCAAGCGCCAGCATCACCATACGCCAACTTAAGTGAGAAAAATCAGGCTTCAAATAATATTCTACTCCCGACCAAGCGCCTGGCAACATCAACGCACGCACCATCAAAATCAACAAAAGCACAACCAAAACTGGCATTAAAATTTTACTGCACAGCTCAATGCCTTTATGAATTCCCCGACTAACAACCCACATGACAATCCCGATGAATGCGGCCATGTATCCAATTGCTTTCAAGGGATCGGATGCAAATTCATGGATATCGACCAGTTCGCCTTTGGCCATATTAACAATGTATCCAAGAGACCACCCTGCAACAACTGAATAGTACGTTAAAATAAAAAATGCAGTCAAAATGCCTAACGCGCCTACCCATTTCCAGCGACTGCCGGGCCGAATGCGCTCGATTGCGCACACAGGATTACGCTGCGTGTGCCTACCGATAGCAAACTCGACCAAAATCAATGGCAAGCCGATCAAAGCTACGCACAGCAAATATACAAAAACAAACCCTGCGCCACCACCCTCTGCAACAATATAGGGAAATCTTTGAATATTCCCAAGACCGATTGCAGCACCAGAAGTTGCTAAAATAAAACCGAGGCTAGAGCCCCATTTTCCTCTACTCATTGCACCGAAGAGGATTCGAACCTCCAACCACCTGGTCCGAAGCCAGGTACTCTATCCGGTTGAGCTATCGGTGCGCAATCCCAAAATACTAGCAGATCTATCCGAATTATTCTACACTTAAAATATGAGTGAAGGCATTGTACTAAAATCGGTTGACTTTCGAGAAAACAAGCGAATCGTCACAATTTTTACCGCTGAGCATGGTTTAATTACCGCCTTTATTCCCTCAATCAAAACACCTCAACGCCTTAATCTTTCCTCACCGCTTACCCGAGCAGAGTGGCAGCTTAAACCAGGAAAGGGCGATCTTTGGAAATTTCTCGACGCCTCTATCCTCGAGCTGCACTTGCCCATCCGCCAGGATTTAGAACGCCTTCAAGTCGCGCGCTACCTCCTCTCACAAATGCTAGAAACGCAAATGCCCCATAAACCCACACCCGCTCTTTACGCCCTCTTGCGCTCATTTCTAAACCGCCTTAAAACAACCTCTAACCCTTTAGCTTTAAGAATTGCCTTTCACCTCAAGCTTCTTCTTCATGAAGGCCTTTTTTCGCTCGACCCCCATTGCGCCACCTGCCAAATAACCCCTGGAAATCACTTTCATGACGGCCTCCTTTACTGTGGGTCATGCAAGCCCCCTCGCAGCCCCAAGCTCACCTCAGAGCAGCACGAAACTCTCCACACACTGGCTACTACCCGCTCTTTTAGCGGAATTGAAGCCATTGATTGTCAGTGCATAAGAAACGTTATGTGAAAATTAAAACCCTCACACTAAATTTTCATTGACTCGTCTTATAGCCCATAACGTTAAAAACAGCTCGGCTCACTAGAGATCATTTTTCCTGGAAAAAAGACTATAAAACGGGTTGAATGACCGATTTTTGAGGTCCATTCGGTATAATGCGAAAGGGGGGACTCGAACCCCCAAGGAATTTTACTTCCACTACCACCTCAAGGTAGCGTGTCTACCAGTTCCACCACTTCCGCAAAGACTGGAAATATGCTAGTATATCAGCGAGGTGCAATATTGGTAAAGACACAAGCAAAGAAGAGCCGTAAATTTCACGTAGCTCCTTTAAAGTGGCTCATTGTTCTCTATCAGTGGACAATTAGCCCACTGATTGGCAACTGCTGCCGATTTAAACCCTCATGCTCTGACTACGCCATTCAAGCGCTTGATAAGTACGGCGCTCTCAAGGGTTGCTGGAAAATCACAATCCGCCTGTTAAAATGTGGGCCCTGGCATCCCGGCGGTATCGACGAGCCGTAGGCAACTTTATTCAGGAATCAATAATTTATTGCCTGGCATCAGGCGATATTCTGATTGTATATTGTTGTATTTCTTGAGAGATTCAAGATTAACGCGATAATGACGAGCAATATCCCACAGCGTGTCCCCTTCACGAATCAAATGAGTGCGCGGCTCAAAAGCTTGCACTTGCGCAACAGGAGATGTGAAATCAGGGCGCAAAGATCGCTCGGCCGCTGCAATGATTGTTGAACGAGCCGGATGCTCATCGGGGAGCAAAGACAAAAGCTGTTGCAAATCACCATTTGATAAGCGCTTAATCACGTAATCAGTGTCTTGCGATGCTAGCAGCTCTGCAGCAATTTTGGATTGATCGCGCAGAAAAAGCGTTAAAATATCCCGCTTGGTCTCAAGGGTGAAGTGGGGGTATCTGCGTAAATGCTCAGCGCTTTTTTGAATGCTCGCCCAATCATGCGCAAGAAGAAACATCATGAGCTGATCATCTGTTAGAGGATCTCCGGCATGTCGAAAAAGGGATTGCAAAGCTTGAAATTCAAACGTGCGAGTAAACGCTTTTTGTAAATCTTTAGTATTTGGAGCTGCGACAAGGCGCATAAAAATCCCTTCAGTGGTCAGAGGATACTTTTCAAAGCGAGCAAAGGCTTGGATCGCATCAAAATGCTGATTTGTGAGGTTAGGGTAAAATGTTAGGGCAATTTTTTCATCATCACCATTTGTAAAAATCGCTTGTTTGACCGGAACGTCAATCAGGGGCGCTGCGCGCTCCAGATCAAAATGGTGGAATGCACAAAGCGTTGTAAGCGCCAAATCCCGTATCGCATACCCCTCTTCAATCAAGGTGTCATCTCCAAGTAATCGAATTAAATCTTCATAAGAGCTTTCGGAAAGAGCGCTGAGCACCTCTTCATTTGTCTGGCTTAAAGAAGCTCGCGCAGGGCGATAATCAAGAGGCGTTAGATCATAGGCCATAAATGTTTGGCGATCACGCACAGCAAAATAGCAAAGCGTTGCAACCAGTCCTGCGTTGAGAGTGACGCTGATAATCAATATTTGAGCCAGCCACTTAGCTCGACCCTGCCAATTTGTTTCCATCCCCCCGCTTATACCAATTCTTGTTGAGAAAATCACCCAAAATTGCAAAATTGTTTGAATTATGACAAATCGAAGCATTTCAGCTTTATTATTGAAATAAATATGATGTTTATGTATAATTGTTATTATATTTTTTTAATTAAAACAATAGAAAATAAAAGGAGATCGTTTCTCATGTCAACACCAACTAGTTGCAGAGCACTAGCAGAACTTTCATTCAACCTTTTAAAGACTTTAGGAAGAATCGATCAGAATGCAACTCTAAGCGAGGCTCAGCAACGATTCAGTCATGACTACGTTCAGAAAGTTCAAAACGATGAAGTCCCTCCAGCTCCCAAAGAATTAACCAACATTCGAAAGCATTGTTGGGAAAACGCTGCTGAACAAGCTAAAAAACTTCATGCTGCAATGGAAATATTGAGCCCTGCTGCTGCGCAACAGAGCGATATGCTAGAGCGCACAAGCAAAACAGCTGACTCGGCTTTACAAGGTTGCATGATCGCCGAAGCAATTAACGATCTTTTGAAATCTCCTGACTATCAAGCTCGATTTAATTTTCCTGCAGCCGCAGAAAAAAGAGGCGCTTGCATGCACGCTCAAGACCAAAGCTCAGGGTCCAATATTCTTACTGGCTACGCAAAAATGAAAGCCTTTCACCAAGAAGTGATGTTAGCAGTAGACCAATTTGTATAAACCAAACACCGTATGTGTTGTGATTTATGGCAAAAGTTTGCTAAAATGAGTAGTTATGAAATTTGCACTTTCCTGGATCAAAGAATGGGTTGACCTCGACGGCCTTGCGCCTGAGCAAATCGGCGATGCCCTCACAATGGGCGGCGCTGAAGTCGACAAGATCGAACGCTCTCCCCTTTCATTTTCTGGAGTTGTAGTCGGAAAGGTTTTGAGCGCCGAGCAACATCCCGATGCCGATCGCCTGCGCGTAGCGCGAGTTACCGATGGAAAAGACGAATTTCAAGTCGTATGTGGCGCTCCCAATTGCCGCGCTGGCATGAAAACAGCTTTTGCAATGGTCGGCGCCGTGCTCGATGGCGGCAAAATCAAAAAAGGCAAGATGCGCGGTGTTGAGTCATTTGGCATGCTGTGTGGCGCCGATGAGCTGAGGCTTGGAAATGACACTTCTGGCATTATGGAGCTAGATGCTCCTGTTGGCACTGATCTATCCGAGCTTTATGGTGATGTCATCTTTGAGATTTCACTCACGCCCAACTTAGGCCATTGCATGAGTGTGCTAGGATTAGCGCGCGAGCTATCTGCCCTCTTAGAGCGCCCCTTAAAAACGCCTAAAATTCATGTTGCTAGCACTGATGTAAAATCATCATTTGGTCTATGCATCGAGGATAAAGAGCAATGCTTAGCTTACGCCTACCGAGTAATTGAAAACGTCAAGGTCAAACCCTCCCCAGAATGGATTGTCAAGCGCCTAGAAGCTATTGGAATGCGCAGCATTAACAATATTGTCGATATTACGAACTTGGTGATGCTCGAGCGTGGCCAACCCCTCCATGCATTTGATGCCGACCTCATTGAAAATAGCGAAATCCGTATACGCTCAGATCAAACAGGCGCATTCGTAACACTCGATGGCATCAAAAGAGAGCTGCCTCAAAACACCTTAATGATCTGTGATGGCAAGAAACCCATTGCGATTGCTGGCATCATGGGCGGTGCTAATAGCGAGATCAGCGAAACAACCACCACCATCCTTCTAGAAGCTGCCGTTTTTTCACCAACAAGCATTAGGAAGGCGAGCAAAGCTTTGAATCTACGAACGGACGCTTCTGCCCGTTTTGAAAAAGGCATTGATCCACTGGGCCTTGAGGCAGCACTTGATCGCGCAGCTGAGCTAATTGGTGGACGTGCCAGCATAATTTACAGCCAAACTAAAGAGCCCCACATTCCCCTAGAGATCACGTTGCGCCTTAGCAGTATCAATGCCCTGCTCGGCTCTCATTTAAGCTTGGGCGATGTCGAGCAAATTTTAACTAGCCTTTGCATGCAGGTGCGCAGTGACAGTAACGATGTGTTAACAGTAGGCGTGCCAAGCTATCGACGCGATATCACACAGGAAGTTGACCTCATCGAAGAGGTCGGTCGCATCTATGGCTATAACCATCTTCCAAAAAGACAAATGCGCATCGCACCTTCTACCATCCCTCATAATCCCCTTTACCTGTTAGAAAATCGCGTGCGCAAATTATGCCAAGGTGAAGGGCTCCTTGAATTTATCACCTGTGATCTTATCGGGCCGAGCGATCTACAATTTGTGGCCGAGCAAAGCGATTTGCTCAGTGTCATGCACCCAAGCTCTATCGACCAATCGATACTACGCCCTAGCTTATTGCCAAGCATGATGCAATCCGTTGCACACAATTTCGATCACCAAAACCACACGATCAACGCCTTCGAAATTGGGCGCATCCACCCTAAATCAGGCGAGATGACTTGCTTGAGCATTTTGCTTACAGGAAAACAATCGCCGCACACAATTACCCCAAAAGCTGCAAACGTCGATTTCTTCGATCTAAAAGGTCATATTGAAAATTTATTTGCAGGCTTAGATATCGAACTCGTTTCCATGCAGTCGCATGTACATCCCCTATTTCATCCTGGGCGTTCTGCCAAAATCATTCATGGTGATTTTGAACTGGGAATTTTGGGACAAATTCACCCAAAATTATCAAAAGCAGACATTTATTTTGCAGAAATTAACTTGAATGAAGTGTTAAAACTTTGCCCATCTTCTGATAAACAACTGATCCCACTCCCTAAATATCCAGGCTCTCAAGTAGATTGGACAATCGAAGTTCCTGAATCTATGGAAATTGATCATATCCTTAAAAACATTCTCAAACAGCGCTCACAACTTCTTGAAAATGTCTTTTTGCTAGACCTCTTCCGCAAAGTGCCAGGCAGTAAAGCTGCGACGTTTCGATTCTCATATCGCCATGCAAATAAAACCCTCTCTGCTGAGGCGATCGAGCGGGAACACACACGCCTAATCACAACGATAGAAAAAGACTTGCACAAATAAAGCCAAATGCGTCATCTTTAGGGAAATAATTCATCTATGGAGAAGAAGCGATGCGTAAAAAATTTGCAGGATTTGTAGCACTCTTAGGACTAGCACTCGTAGGTTGTCAGGACAACACTAACCAGAACCAGCAAGTCATATCAGAACGCTACATTCACAAATATGGCTACGATGTCAGTAAAGAAGACTGGAGCAAAAATGGCTACCCTGGCCAAGTAATTACAAATTTACGCAACGGCATTACCATCACCTCACGTTATGAAGATGGAAAACTTCACGGCACTACAACCTATACGTTTCCTCATAGTACAACACTTGAGTCTGCACATCTTTACGATCGTGGACAACTCGTTAAAAAAACATCCTTTAACGTCCGCGGCATTCCAACTTCTGAAGAAGTACACATCTCACCAACTCACCGCAAGCTAACCACATGGCATACCGATGGCACTCCTTTGCGCATTGAAGAGTATGATAGTGGTCGTCTTGTGGAGGGCGAATATTTTACAACAAACAATAAAGTCGAGTCCCGCATCAATAAAGGTGAAGGCGTGCGCACCGTGCGCAATGAACAAGGGCAGCTAGTCGCTCGCGAGACCATTGAAAATGGCCTCGTCGCAATGCGCACCGAGTACTATAGCTCTGGAACACCCCATACTATCACCAGCCTTTTGAACGGCAACTTACACGGAACTAAAAAGACATATGCTGCATCAGGTGAGCCACTAGCTATTGAAAATTGGAAGAATGGCGTCCCAAATGGCATATTCACCTATTTCCAAAACGGAGCAAAATACGTTGAAACTCCTTACTTCGAAGGCGAGAAAGAAGGCATTGAGCGCCATTACGTTGACGGCGAGATCCTCGTTGAAGAAACAGAGTGGCATGGCAGCAAACGCCACGGCCCATCTATTATTTACTTAGACGGCTACAATACAGTCGAGTGGTATTATACCAACGAAAAAGTCTCTAAAGAGAAGTACGACGAGCTATGCGAACAAGAACGCCATATTGCGCGCCTCAGCCAGCGCTCATCCAAGGGTCGCTAAACAAAGGGCCTGCGCTCCACGCGAATATTTTATTAGGCCAAGGAACCATCGACGATGTTTCCTTGGCTTTTTCAAAAAATAACCTCAGCTACACCATCACATCCTTCCACGATCAGCCAGAACTTATTAACGCTACTATCGACTGGCTTAGCTCATACGCAAACAAAGCGCCCAATCCATTAACGCTCCCCTTACGTTTAGATCACGCTACATTATTTACAAAGCAAGCGCTTGATGCACTTACAAAAGTCCCATTTGGAAAAACAGCGAGTTATAAAGATATCGCCATTGCGATTAAAAACGAAAAAGCAACACGCGCGGTTGGCTCAGTTTGCCACCACAATCCATTTCCCTTATTTATTCCCTGCCATCGAATTGTTTCATCTCAAGGCCTAGGAGGCTTTGCCTACCCGATGGAAATGAAAAAGATGCTGCTAAATTTTGAGTCATTCGCATCGCCTGCTTAACGAATAGACTTGACCTCAGCTTCGGTTTGAGCCATGCGATCAAGGTCAATTTCCTCTTCCGCTTTTGTAGGCGACTGGCAACCAGAAAGAGCTAAAACAGTGCAGCTTAGCACAATATAAATTATTCTCTTCATATGGTCATCGTACCGCAATCCGTTGTAGATGTAAAGGAGCTTCGTTACGGCTAAAAATTATTTGTTTTAAAATCAGTTTCGGGTTTTTATCAACTTGGCACGCTTTGCGCAGCATATATTAGTAAAAACTAAAAGCCTGAGTTCTGGGTTTAAGTTGCTTTGATTCAGGATATGCAAAATTCCCCTGAATCGCCTAAAGGTAAGTGACATAAACGCAGAGAACAGGTTAAAAAGGAGTGGGCTATGTCACCAGAAGAAATGGAAACTAAGATCGCAAAGCTAGAATCAATGAATGACCAGCTACAGGCTGAGTTTGATCACCTCGATACTCTTTTAAGAGAAATCGGCTTTGCATCTGGTATTGAAACACTTAAGGAAGCGGCTAAAGAGCTTCTTGAAAAAAACAAAGACAGCGACGAAGCTAATTAATGCTTAGCAGACTCTTGAGTTCATCGAGAGAGGGCTCTTGTGAATGCACGTTAAGCTTGTCCTTGATGGATTTGAGTTGCTCAATTTTTGACTCGATGGTGTTATTTGTATAGTAACGCCTTGCGATGACGCGTCCTTTTCTTCCCAAACGATGGGCGCGGTCAATGGCTTGGCTTTCAATGGCATTGTTCCACCAAGGGTCATAAAGCAACACATAATCGGCAGCGGTGAGGTTAAGTCCAACACCGCCAGCCTTTAAAGAGATTAAAAATATTGGGATTTGGGGGTCGGTCTGGTAGCGCTCCACTAGATCGGCCCGGTTTTTTGTCTGACCATCAAGCCGCAGGTAGGCCGCGCTCAAACGCTTTTCAATTTTATCAAGTACGCTTGTAAATTGACTGTAGATAAGAATCTTACGGCCATCGGCAACCAACTCTTCAACATCTGACATAAAGTGATCAAATTTACTCCAATGTGAGCAACTGCGTCCATCAGGAACCAAATCAGGATGACAACAAAGCTGGCGCAGCCTTAAAATGCCTTCGAGAATCTCCATCGTCGATCCGTTTTTTTCAACCAGCCCTTGGCGCATGGCTGTTTCAAACTCATCATAGTAAGCTTGCTCAGCAGGCTCTAAATCGATGAAGATGTCTTGTTCAATTTTATCTGGCAAATCGACACCCGCATCATCTTTGGTGCGTCTAAGAATAAAGGGCTCAGATCGTTGCGCCGGCGTCCCAATACAGAACGTGAGCAAGGTTTGCAGCTCCTCCGTTGAGTTTTGAATAGGAGTGCCAGTGAGCGCAATACGCGCCTTTGCCTGCAGACTTTGAGCAGCGCTAAAGGTCTGGCTACGAGGGTTTTTAATAATATGCGCCTCATCTAAAACAATGAGCTCAAACTCAATATTTCTAAGTGCATCGCTATCCTTTAAGAGAGTTCCATATGTCGTTAAAACAAACTGCGCCTTTTGAAGGTTTTGCACATCGCGATTTGATCCACTATGGATACATATCGATGCATTTGGCAAAAAGGTGCTAAATTCGGATTTCCACTGCCCCAAAAGGGATGTTGGCATCACAATCAAGGTAGGTCGGCAAGATTGGATCAGTGAAAAAAGTGCCAGTACCTGGACAGTCTTACCCAGGCCCATTTCGTCCGCTAAGATACCCCCTAAACCAGATCGATACCAAAAACTGAGCCATGACAGACCTGATTTCTGATAGGTATGTAAAGATCCTGTAAAGTTTGGATTGGGTTCACAATCAATCCACTCTGCAATTTTTGGCAGAATCGCCTGAAGCGGGCGTGTGGGAGATATCAATCGAGCTGCCTCAACTTTAGGAACAGTGATAGCGTCCCCTGCAATGCATAACTTTTTCAGCTGTCCAAATTCTGCATCGATTATTTTAGGATCAAGCAGCCCTACAGATGATCCAAGATCAATAAAAGGCGCACTGACTCGCATTGCATCAATAATTGATACCGCCTCTTCTTCAAAATAGACTCTCCCAGATACCTCTAGAGCTGGCCCTTTGTCTGCGATATCAACCTCAAAGTGAGTCTGCAAAATGAGGGGTTTATCATTTTGGGTTATGGAAAAGCCGAGTTCAATAAGTTGCTTTAACTTGTCTGATGCCTCTGGTAAGGGGCAGATCCACACATTCCCCTGCTTAGAATAACCAATCTCTTCTAGCCACTCTCTACACTCTGATTTCAGATTTGCTCCATAAGCATCGCAAATAACAGCCGATAAAACTTGTGAAGGTCTTGGGAAATCCGCGGGGCCACATTCTTGATAAAAAGCTTTGTAGTCCTCTCCCATAAGCATGATCGGACCTGCCTTTAATCGATCAAACCACTGAATAGGCACTGCGCAATCAATTAACTGCAAAACACTTTTATCACAAATTAGATATGGAGAGTAAACCGTGCACTCTTCTAGCGGAACGCACCTTTTACCAAGTAGCACTTGTGCAGAAACAATACATCCATCTCCATCGCCCTCAACGCACAGCTTAACAACTCCCTCAATAAATGGGTCAAAAGCAAAGGGCAATTTTTTGGCAACGGCAAGCGATTTTAGCGTGTCTAAAGCCTTTCCTGGCATCACAGGCTTGCCATTTAGCAAGCAGGCACTTTTGCCATCTAAAGCCGGCTCAATCACTGCAATTGCTGCTTGAGCTCGTGGGGCAACTTGCGGTAAGGCTTTGGATTTTCACTCTCTTGAAATGGCCGCACCCTTTTTTCACCCATGCATTTTTCTGAGCAGCACCCCTTATGCTCTCTTGCACAACGCATGCAGGATAAAAAGAGCTCGTTGCAATCCATATAGGCACAATTCAAATACTGGTCGGTAGGTTCATTGCAAAAAGAGCATCGGCTGATCACTGTCCCTGGATCGTTTGGATTAAGCGGTACAGACAGACGGTCATCGAAAACAAACAGTTTTCCATCCCAGTGCTTAGAGCCCATCTTTTTGCCATAACCAATTACACCACCGTCTAGTTGAAAAACATTTTTAAATCCTTTTTCTTTCATGACAGCTGAATAAACTTCGCATCGGATACCACCTGTGCAGTACATCATTACTTTCGTATTTTCAGGATCATAGTCTTTTTTTAAATCTTCAGCCATTTGAGGAAATTCACGAAAAGTTTTTAATTTAGGGCAATAAGCGCCTGCAAAATGACCTATCTCGCTCTCGTAGTCGTTACGCACGTCTAGAACTAGTGTCTTTTCATCTTGCTGCTCCAGCATTTCTGCCCATTTCTCTGGAGCCACATGCTCCCCACCCTGATTGAGATCATAATCAGCGTCCATGGCAACGAGCTGCTTGCGCACCTTTACAGTTTTCTTAGCAAATGCCTGCTCATCCGCCTCATGCAGTTTAAATTCAACATGGGCAAAACGCGGATCGCTTTTGAGCCATCCCATATATTCCTCAGCGGCCTGCTTGCTAGCGCTCATCTGCCCATTAATGCCCTCGTGTGAGATATAGATGCGACAGGCAACATCGCGAGATTCAAAGAATTTTTTATGCTTTTTTACCTCGTATTCAGGGTTTTCAATCTCTGTGAAAATATAGTAAGCAAGAACAAGATATTCCATGGATTTGACCTCAAAAAATGATTTACTCCACCTATCATATCGCAAATAAAGCACATTTGTCAATTTTCCCCTTGCCCAGAAACTCCGATTCCTTATAAACTGGTGATACGATTTTAAGTTTAGGAGAGAAATCTAAAATGTCACGTTATACAGGTCCACGCAACCGCATCGCACGCCGCTTTGGCGCCAACATCTTTCGCACTGCACGTAATCCATTACTGCACAAGCCAAATCCTCCAGGGATGCACGGTGGTCGTCGCAAGAAGAAATCTGATTACGGTCAGCAGCTTGAAGAGCAGCAAAAGCTAAAGGCAGCTTATGGCATGCTTACGCTTAAACAGCTCATTAAATACTATGCAGAAGCTGTGCGCCGTCCTGGCAACACCTCTCACGAGTTCCTTCAGCAGCTTGAGTCACGTCTTGATAACATCGTCTACCGTTTAAAATTTGCACCGACTATTTTTGCCGCTCACCAGCTAGTTGCCCACGGCCACATCCTCGTTGATGGCAAAAAAGTAGACATCCGCTCATTCCAAGTCAAGCCAGGCATGACCATTTCAATCAAGCCTAAGTCACAAAACATGCCCCTTATCAAGCACTCTCTTGAAAACACTTCAAATGAAGTACCGGAATACCTATCGCTTGATCCAAAGGCATTTTCAGGAAAGATGGAAACTGCGCCCCACTCAGATCAGGTACAGCTTCCAATTCCTATTAACGTGCCGCTTGTTTGCGAATTCTTGGCTCACACTCACTAAGGAGAGTTCTTCATGACTATTTCTTGGCTCACCATCATCGCCTGCCTGTTTGGCAGCGCTTTTATGAACCCAGAGAAAGATGAAGTTCCTGAAGAGCAAGCATGCGCAACTCAAGAAGACCACAAGTCCCTTGAAGACCCCAACGTGGAGCTAGCCATCCAGCTCCACGAAGAGAAAGAAGCGCAACACAAGCGCGAGCTCACGAAAAAACCCCGTCATCCCAAAGATTCATCCTATGCTCATAGCGATGAAAGCATCATTCTAGAGGGCGAAAAAGTCCCCCACATCGAAATCCCTATTAAGTAATCTTTACAGATATTCCTCTTGGATGCATAATCGCGAAATCAACCTGGAGGTACCACATGTTAAAAAAAGCTTTCTTGATTTGCGCCAGTCTGTGCTGCATGCTATGTGCAGATCTTGCTAAACCACTAATTTCGTGGAATGAACTTGCAAAAGAGGTCGAAACTTGGGGAGATGCGTTAGGAAACCCCCTTGATAACGGCATTAAAGATTGTGTCATCGCTCTAAATCTCATTGGCTTTCAAACTTCTCAATCCTGCGAAGGACATGCTGATTGGGGTTCACCTTATCCTTGGGTTCATATTGAAATCCCCTCTCTTCATAATGCTAAGGGAAATCGGTATGAAATCGATAAACTCATTTATCAAAGCGAAGAGGTTCGATTTCTAAATGAATTACTAGAGGATTTTTACAAGAATCATCCGCATTGCTATAGAAAAGCCCTTTCATTGGGCCATACTGTTGGCTATCATGCCATTCGATTAATGCCCTCAAATGGTGAGTACGTATTCGCTCTACCAGTTGATGAACTTAAAAGTAGACTCGCCGATTTTCAAGCAGAAATGAAAAGTTTTACTCAGTATTTGATCGATCGGTTTGATTTGCAGGTTGAATATACCACTTCCACTGAAGGGCCATGACGGTGCAAAAAGCGAGGAATGGGAAGGCTAAATTCTTAAGTTGCATAAAGAATACGCGTGGAAACTCGCCCCCTATAAAGACTGGATCGGGATAAAGCAAAACAGCGGTCACAGCCGCTAGGGCACTTGCTCCGATCAGCTTGTTTAGCTTGAGTGAGCCGGCATTGCATTTGCGCAAAAGTAGATAGGCGTTGATGAATTGTGTTGCTGATGTCGCTAAAGCAACGCTTGCTGCCCCTAGCTGAAATCCATAAACAAGCAAAGCATTTAGTCCAATGTTTGCACCAACACAGATGAGAGCTGCCATTGACGGTGTGCGGAAATCTTTTTTCGAATAAAAACGCGCCGATAACATCATCACAAGAGCAGCAGGAAATAGACCCACACCATAGGCCCAAAGACACTGGGTTGTTTTGTGCACCGCTTCAGGTGTAAAATCCCCATGTCCAAAGAGCAAGTTAACACCTGCACTAGCGCAAGGCAATAGAGCAAAGGTGACCGGAATCAGAAAAAGAGCACAGCGGTTGATGGCGTGATGCAGAAGAGGCAATTGCTCGCTCTCAGAGGCTTTTGAAAGCGCGGGTAGAAGGGCTGTCGACCAAGCCATTCCAAAGAGAATAAGAGGCAGCTGCTGCATGCGAATTGCATACCAGAGGTAGGCTGGCCCCTCCAGACAAGCCGAGCGCGCAAAAAGCGCATCGAGAGCGCTATTGATCTGCGAGGCTCCCACACCGATTATTCCCAATGCAAAAGGCATGATCATCGCTCGCACCTGAGGGGAAAATGGACGGGCTTTTTTTAATATGGTCCAGCTCAGCTGTTTTGCAATTGGCACAGAGGCTAAAAGCCACTGCAGAGCAAAGGCACCAACCACTCCAAGCGCTAAAAAGCGCATGGCGACTGGCGCTGGGCTCTGCCTAAATTTTAGAATAATGCCGATCCATACAATGTTGAGCGTCATTGGCAAGGCGCCCGATGTGAAAAATCGCTTTTCGCACTGCAAATAGGCACTTGATAGACCGAAAAGACAAATGAAAAACAGCCCTGGGAGCATCAAACGCGTTAGATCACACACTTCAGTATGAGGCAAAAGGAGCATCGCAGGCACAATTAAAGCAATGAGCACAGACCCAAGCGAAAGGAGAAAATCGGCAAAAAATTGTAGAGCCTCTTTTTCTGAAGTGCTACGCAAGGTTTCAAAATGGGGGATAAAGCTTGAGGTTAAGGGGGTTTCGCCAAGCAGGCGCCTTGCTAAATTAGCAAAACGAAAAGCGAGCATGAACGCAGCCACTGTCGGCGTTGCACCAAAGCAAATCGCCATCGACAAATCACGCGCAAAACCGGACAGGCGGCTAAGAAACGTTCCAGAAAAAAAAGAGCCCGCCGCGCGGGTTAGTTGTTTGGTTGCTTGCATGAGAATCTAGGTTATATTATAGTTGTAACCTAAGAAGCATTTTTATGGCTAAGAGTAAAAAAATTCTTGTCGGTGCACACTTTTCTGCTGCAGGCGGCGTGCATAACGCTGTTTCTCAAGCCGCCGAGTTTGGAGCGACCACACTACAGCTCTTTACGAGCAATCAAAAGCAATGGAATAGTCGCCCTATTGCTGATTCAGTTGTGGAAAAATTTCTTGAGCTTGCTGAAGAAACCGGCATGGAAAAGATGATGAGTCACGATAGCTACCTCATCAATTTAGGTTCCCCTAAAGAAGAGATGCTCGAAAAGAGCATTGCCGCTTTTGAAAAAGAAATTGAGCGCTGCACACAGCTTAAGCTCTCATACATGAACTTTCATCCCGGAGCAGCAACGGGTAGTGAAGAGCAAGATTGCCTCGATCAAATTGTTAAAAGCCTTTTGAGTGTTGAAAAACTAGCCAATAAACCAAACGCCCCTCGCCTTCTATTAGAAACAACTGCCGGCCAGGGAACAACAGTTGGCCATCGCTTTGAGCACCTTGGCTACATTGTTGATCAAGTGAAAAACAAGCTGCCCATCGGCGTTTGCATTGACACTTGCCACATCTTCTCAGCGGGCTATGATATCCGCACCAAAGCCAGCTGGGATAAAACACTCAAAGAGTTTGATCAAGCCATTGGGTTAAAACACCTTTACGCCCTGCATGTAAATGACTCTATGAAAGAGCTTGGATCCAGACGCGACCGCCATGCCAACTTAGGCAAAGGGGAAATCGGCGTCGAATGCTTTAAAGTGATGATGCGCGATCCAAGGCTTGCTGATCTTCCAAAATACTTAGAAACCCCCAATGGGGACACCATGTGGGCAGAAGAAATACAAATGCTAAAGGACTTTGCAAACAAATGATTCCACGTACCAAAATTAACGATCTTAAATTCAGCGATATCGGATCTGAAAAACGCATCAGCGGTTGGGTGCGTACCGTACGCTCGCAAAAAAGCTTCACATTTGTTGAGGTCAATGACGGTTCATCACTCTCTAACCTTCAAATCATTGTCGACCATTCTATTCCTTGCGAGCTCACAACAGGGTGCTCGGTTTCTGTTACAGGCAAGCTCGTTGAAAGCCCGGGTCACCAAAAATTTGAGATGCAAGCCACTTCCATGGAAGTGCATGGCCCCTGCCCTGCCGACAGCTATCCTCTTCAGAAAAAACGACACTCTTTTGAATTTTTGCGAACGATTGCCCATTTGCGCCCGCGCACAAATACCCAAGGTGCTGTCGCAAGAGTGCGCTCTCGCCTCGCTTATTCCACACACCGATTCTTTCAAGAGCGCGGGTTCCTTTATCTGCAATCCCCTATCATCACCAGCTCCGACTGCGAGGGCGCTGGCCAGATGTTCAAAGTCACCACGCTCGATCTCGAAAAAACTCCCAAAACCCCAGAAGGTGTTGACTATTCTAAAGACTTTTTCCACAAGCCCACTTTCCTCACTGTCTCTGGTCAGCTCAATGCTGAGGCCTATGCGTGCGCCTTATCAGATGTCTACACATTTGGCCCTACATTTCGCGCAGAAAACTCCCACACCCAGCGCCATATTGCCGAGTTTTGGATGGTTGAACCTGAACTTGCCTTTGCAGACCTAAGCACAGTGATGGATTGCGCGCGCGACTATGTAAAATTCCTCATTGCTGATATCCTCGAGCATTGCACCGAAGACATGCAGTTCTTTGATAAATTCCTTGAAAATGGCCTGATCGATCGCCTCACACGTTTTCGAGATGCTGACTTTGCAACGCTGAGCTACACAGAAGCCATTGCCATCTTACAAAAATCAAACAGGTCTTTCGATTACAAACCCGAATGGGGCATTGACCTACAAACCGAGCACGAACGCTTCCTCGCTGAAGAGCATTGCAAGTGTCCCCTCTTCATCACCAATTATCCTAAAGAAATAAAAGCTTTTTATATGCGCGATAATGATGATGGGAAAACCGTCGCAGCCACAGACCTCATTGTCCCTAATATTGGCGAGCTCATCGGCGGCAGCCAGCGTGAAGAGCGCCTCAACATCCTCGAGAAAAAGCTTACAGATCACAACCTCGATCTAGAAGTTTACCAGTGGTATTTAGACTTGCGCCGCTATGGAACAGTTCCCCATGGAGGTTTTGGACTTGGTTTTGAGCGCCTTATCCAATTTGTGACCGGCGTGGAAAACATCCGCGATGTCAACGCTTTTCCACGTGTTCCTGGCCATGCGGAATTTTAAAATAAAGCTCTTCTCTCTCTTTAATAAGTTGAAGCAAGTCCTTCTCTTTTGATTCCAACTTTGAGATTGTCTTAGTCACTTCCTTCTTTTGCTGATCAAGGAGACTCAATTGGTCATGTAAATTTTTAAGCTGCGCGTTAAAAAACTCTCGCTCATCCTGTCTCCCTATAACAAGGGTCTCTGCTGAGTAAAGGCCTAAAGAGCCAGCCGACCTCTCAAGCTCTGGGGTCTTTTCTTCAAAGACTGTTCGATCAGATTTCTTCATCCTCCCATGGCTAATATGGCTATTTTCGCACCAGCGTAGTTGACAGTACAAGCCTTTGATTCTTGACCCTAGATCTTTGACTTTCTTATTTTGAGTGGCAATCCATGACTCATAAGCATGGACCCTAGTTTGAACAGTGTTAACCAGGTCTTGTAGGTCTTTCTGCTCAAGAGCTTCCTGGGCTTGCGATGAGAGAGAGTCGGAGCTAGAAGATCTTCTGATCGATGGCGTCATTGATTTTCTCCCGTCTTATCTAAAATCTCTTGTCTAAGCCTTGCAATTACTTTGATCTGCTCTTCCACCTTGCTGTGCAGCTCACACATCTTTTTTACCGCTTGCATGTGATCAGCAACTTCTTTGCGATATTGGTTGTCCATCGCTGCTAATTCCTCTTTTAAAGCAGCAATGACAGGCACATGGCTACAGCAAGGAGGGGGAGTTATCTGTGATGCTTCACTCAATGTTGCGTTGTATCTTTGAAGTTGTCTATTGCCAGGTGTTGCCATGAGGGAGGATCATAGTCATCCAGATAAATTAAGTAAAGCAAAGACGTTGACATCAAAAAGGCACGTGAAAGCGGCGACAATAATGGCGCATGATCAGCGAGCCACCAAGAAGCAAAACACCACCAACTGCAATGAGGGGCATGGCTCCCATATAGGGAATCAAGTTAGGAGCAAAACCGGTTAACACAAATGAGAGCGCAACAACAGAGCCTGTGATACCAAGAGCCCAACCTTGCGATTTTTTATCCACTGCGTGCGAAAAAGAGGTCAGAATCGCTGACCAGCCTGCGTTGGCAAAGCCTGCATACGGAATTAGGAATAGCCAAATGAGCCATTGGATTGCTGAAAAAGCAGTCAAGAGTTGAAAAAGACCCATGCATCCGATACAAACACAGGCAATCCATTCAATTTTGAATCGCTTTGTTGCATACGGAATGATGATGATGAGACCAAGGCCCATCCATAGGCCAAAAAAGGCATTAAATAGCCCCATCTGGAAGGCTGTATAGGAAAAAGTGCGCTGTAAATGGATTAAAATGAGTTGCACATAAAGAGCAATGCCCATCTGGTGCATAATAAATGCTGATGTGAGTAGACGCACGCGCTTGTGCCGGGCAGCTTCAACAAACACCATAATCAAGCGCAGAGGCTCGATTATTTTGTTGGGATTTTTGATAAAGGATTCTTGGAAGCCAACACCTATCCAGAAAAAAGCCAATGTTGCAAGACACGCAGAGAAAAAAAATGGCATCGCATCATCGAAAAAAAATGTGACGTTGCGGTTGGATAAGACTCCTGCAATGAGAGGTCCTAGCACAAATCCAAGGCTTTGAACAAAGACAACAAAACTCATGTGGGTGGCCTTATTTTCATCGGTGCTCATATCGGCCACGGCTGCCATCGTCGTGGGAAGGCTTGCCGCAGTAAGCCCTGTTAATGCCCGTCCTGCAAACAATAGGGAAATCGAAAAGAGTTTAACGCCAATGCCCATGAAAGCAAAGCCGATGGCAAATCCCCCCATACACATCACAAGCACTTTTTTGCGCCCGATAATGTCCGATAGGTCACCCATAAATGACGAACCAAATAGCATACAAAAAGGGTATAGAGCATATCCCACAGCCAAAAGGGAATAACGACCTTGCTCTGAAATACCTGCAGGCAAAAAGTCACCGCTTGAAAAGAGTGAAGTCAAGATGGGAAGGGCAACGCCAAAGCCTAATATATCAACAAAGACTGCGAAGAGAACAGGCGCCATCTCTTTAAAATTAAATGTCGGCTTCATGATGTTTCTTTCATGATGAGACGGCCTCGCACCATCGCTCCAAGCCCCATGAGCATGATGGCAAAGGAGATGATCGTTCCAACAGTGGGGATCGTTGCCAAAGTGAAGTAGACCATAAGGCCTATGGTGAAAAACAGGCGTCTGTGCTTTTCAAAATGCTTGCGGAAAATGAGCTTTTCCAACCAGAGGACTGTAAAAATTTTCGCCGTGTAAAAAGCAAAAACGTTGACAGCTATGAGAGTGATTGCAAAAGGCACGCCAAGCACGGACATCAAAAACAAAAGAGAAAGAAGCGGCAAGAGCACGAGGACAACGATGCCTACAAGCGCTGTATGAACAGGATTTTGCAAAAGAGCTCCCACTGCTCGCTTAATGCTGTGAGGAAAATAGCGCATCAAGATCAACCCTAGACCAAGCGTATAAAGAAAGTTCATGAGGATAGGCAAAATGGTTGAACCAAAGCGCAAGCTCTGGATGATTTTACCTTTTGAAATTGAGTAGAAAAATGAGGGGTGATGCACAACGCCGCCAATGATGTGCGCTGTTGAATCGATGAGAGCATCGCTACTACTCCAGTATTCAAGACCCCCTTCAACATTTGCCTTTGAGGTCACTCGCATTTGATTGACATAGGCTGTCACTCCTCCGCCGACTCCACCTGCTAAACGCAAACTGGATGTCCCAAGCAAAGCATTCCCATGAACTGACCCTGCAAGATCAACATTACCCGACATTGCAATGAGGTTTTTGCTGATGACCGCTGAAGGCTGCACTTCCAAAGAGCCGCTCAAAACGGTCACGCTTCGACCAACAGATCCACTAATGACAACCTGCCCTGCAAGTGAGCGCACATTTTGATCAACTCTCCCCTCGATATTCACGGTGCCTCCGGCTACAAGCACGTTACCATTAATCGTCCCGTCGATAAATACCTGGCCACCTAAAACATAAAGGTCTCCGGTCACAGTTCCAGATATTTCTACTGTTTGGCCTCGCACGAAATAATCGCCTAAATGGCTACTATTTGCAGGCAACACTTTAATCAGCGCGCCATCTTTAGCATACGCAGAGACTGAAAGGAAAAAGAGAAAAAAACAGACTAACTTGCGCATCGCAACTTCCTTGCTTGCGCCATTTTAAACTGGCGCGCAACTATTTCGCGAATCTTTTTTTCACCAATCATCAGATTGCTTTGTTGCAGCAAACGCATATGCTGCATTTCAAAAGCTAGCTTATCGATATCGACAATAGGTAGTAATAGATCATTTGCTGCACATCGGGGCATCCCTAAATCATAAATCATTTGCACCGGCGCGCCTTTATAATAATGCTCACTTGTCAATAGCGCCTCTTGCGTTTTGCTAGTTGCGATGACAACATCATATTCTGGCCATGTAGGAAGCTGATTCCACCCCAGCCCCTGCCCATGGCGTGTAATGACATCAATGTCTGTAAATCCTCGTCTTTTAAGAGCTCTAACACAGCCACGTCCAATTTCTGAATTGCCAACGACTAAAACGCTCTTAGGCCTATGCCCCAAAACTTTTTTAGCAACAACACTTGGAAGCGCTGGCACATTCTCTCCATTACTCAAGCTCGTTCTCAACACCTTGCTGTTATGCAGGCTTTTTTGAAATAAATAGTGCAGCTCAAATGGCAACTGCTTTTGCGTTGCTCGGCTATATGCGCACTTAACCTGTCTTTGAATCTCACTTTCAAACACAAAGGCGCTATCAAAACCTGCTGCAACCTTAGATAAATGCGCTAAACACTCCTGATCGAAAAAACTATAAAGCGCATGATCAAAATCATCGTGAATCGCTAAACGAATTTCTTCTAAAATCGTCGCATGCAACTGAGCTGGATCAGGATCATGAAAATAGAGCTCACACCGATTACAGGTGCTAAGCAAAATGCAAGAGTATCGATAGTACCCTATCGATTGGGCACCGTAGAGCCGATCAAACACACGTGAAATTTGCTCGCGCAAATTTAATTCGGCAGACTTAAAATTAATTCCTATGATACCAAACCGCATAAGAAACTACTCATATGCAATCAGTCATCAAAATTCAAGACTTTTTGTATAACATCAAATGAAAAGCCACGCCTGAGCAAAAATGCAAAGGCGCGTTTTTTATGCTCAGGAAATGTGTAGCGCTTGATGAGTTTTTTTGCCTGCTCCACACACATCTCAAAAGGCATTTGCTCATTGATCTCTTTTTCAATCACCTCTTTTGGCAATTTGCTCTTTCGCATGAGGTCATAAAGCACGCGCTTAGGCCCTCGGCCTTTTGTAAATGCAGATGTCACACTCGCTCTAAGGAGCTCGCCATCATTAACAAAACCATAATGCTTAACTTTCGCGATAATAGCATCAATAGCCTCTTGACTCAAAAATCGCTTTTCAAGCTTTTCTCGAAGCTGCTCGCAAAAAAGGGCGCGCCTAGATAGCACTTTTAAAGCGTAATTCCAACCGGACCTAATTTCAGCGTCTTCAATTTGACTCATAAATCTGTTCGAACTATAATAAAAACGGAGGAAAAAGACAAATATGGGTAGTGTACAACCGCCAAGTGGCGCCCCAGGTTCAGGAAAACTCGGAGGTTCAGATGATTCTTCGCAAGGCCCTCAGGTGCCTAAGAACTTTTTTCCTTCTATGCATTTCACTCCAAAAGAATATGAAGAATTTATGGATAATGAATTCAAATTCTTATCTCAGATCGTCAAGCACGACATGCAAAGAATGAAAGAGCAAATGGAAAAAATGAAGCGGGAAGAGACATAATAATCTTTTTGACAATAAATTTTTTATTATTATGATAAGATTATGACAGGACCTATTCCCCCAACCAGCGGCTCGCCACCTTCCACCCCACCAGATGGACCAAATGGCAAACAAGATGTAGATATGCCTTCATCTGATTACAAGATCACCTATGAAAATGTAATCAATAACCCAGCCGCTGAGCAAGCTTTGGACAAAAGCATCGAAGGTGCCGGCAGCCGGCAACGCGCTAGCATGCAAAATCAAGCTGAAAAAAACAAGAAGATTGAGGAAGGACAGTAGTCTGTGCTATAATAACCTCAGTTCTGGGTTTATATCGGTAAGATTTAACGGAATTCAGGTGGAAGATTGTACCATTTTTGGCGAATCCCATAGCAAATCCGCTATGGGTGAGGCAAAAATTGTGCAAGATTTCTCTGAATTGCCTAAAGGTTAGTGATATAAACCCAGAACTGAGGTTAATAGGCACATGGATTCCACAGAAACGTTTACAATATTAAATGAAGATGAGCGCCTCGATCGGCTATTAGCACATCGCTTTTGCAAATCGCGCAGCTACTTCCAACATCTCATCACAGAAAAGTGTGTCCTCGTCAATGGATCTCCTGTCAAAAAAAGATTTATCCCACGAATTGGCGATGAAATCGAAGTTTGCTTTCAGCTAACCCCTGAGCTCGACCTTCTCCCTGAAAATATCCCTCTTGATATCCTATATGAAGACGAGCACCTCATCGCCATTAATAAACCCGCTGGCATGGTTACCCATCCAGCGCCTGGCCACCCAACTGGCACCTTCGCAAATGCCCTTGTTTTCCACTGCAAGCAGAAACTAGAAGGTGGCACGGATCCCTTGCGACCAGGAATTGTGCACCGTCTCGACAAAGAGACCTCAGGCGTGCTCATCGCAGCAAAAACATCTCAAGCCCACGCCCTTTTAATTGAGCAATTCTCTAACCGTCAAATAGATAAGACATATCTTGCCATCACAACAAGCAACCCTGGCATTTGCACAGTGGATAGCTCCATCGGCCGCCACCCTATCCATCGCAAACAAATGGCCTGCGTCCCAGAAGGCCGCAGCGCCCTCACCCATTTTCAAACCCTTGCTCAGGACGGGCCCTATACACTTGTCCTTGCTAGGCCTCATACAGGCCGCACCCATCAAGTCCGCGTCCACCTCAAGTCCCTTAACTGCCCCATCGTTGGCGACACCCTTTATGGAAGCCCTGCAAAAAATTTAAACCGCCATTTACTGCATGCTTATGAGCTGAAGCTCAAGCATCCCATTACAGCACAAGATCTTCATTTTCAGGCACCTGTTCCAAAAGAATTCTTTTGTGGGCAGAAATTTACAGGAGTGCTACAATCAGGAGCACGATCCATTAATCCTAGCAAGGACTGAAACATGAAAGAATTTATTGAATACATCGTAAAGAACCTGGTCGATAATCCCGACAAAGTCCAGATCAGCGAAGTTGGCGGCACGCACACTTTGATCATTGAGTTGTCTGTTGACAAGTCAGACACTGGTAAAATCATCGGTAAGAAAGGCAAGACAATCAATGCCATTCGCACTCTTCTAATGGCTGTTGCAAGTCGCAACAACATGCGCGTTAACCTTGAAATCGTCGAGGAAGACCGACAGTCCGAGGAATCAGAAGCAGCCCCTGCAGAAGCAGAAGCTTAAAAACGCTACTCAAGACCCCGGCGTTTCGCTGGGGTTTATATAATTCACACAGCCCTTTGTCTCTTTACTAGGCTTATCAGCGATTTTGAACTCTGACGACTCCTCTTTCTGGCCTTCTTCGGCCCCGGTTTGACCCGCATTAGCAGTCCTTGACGACCATCGACGAGCAATTCCCACAGCAATGACGCCCGCAACACAAACGCCAACTATCCCCGCTCCCCAAGCCCTTCCTCTCGGTGAGCTAATAACAGTCCAAGCTCTTTTAACGCCCTGATTTTCACACACTTTCTGGTAGACATGTTGCCACCATTGGACATCACTAAGTGTCTCATAGGTGCTCCAAGCAGCGCTTCTAATGCTATCAATATAAATCATAGGTCTCCTATTCTAAATTTACGAGCAATTCCCGTCTATAAAAAAGCCCACTCATCCGAGCGGGCTCCTTTAGTCCAAATAGGAACTACAAGCGATTACTCTGCAGCTTGCTTTTCTGGAGCTTGCCTTTCTTTTATCATAGTCTTGAGCGTCTCCACTTTGGCCTCAGCCTCTAATAGGTCAAATTTATTACCTATTTGTAGACTACTTTTTTTAGCTTCAACTTGCTCTTGAGCGTTTTCTAACAGGCTTTGGAGATGATAAAGATGATATAGCGCGTAGTCTTTTTTTGTCTTTTTTTCCACCGCCTTTTTGAGCAGATCACAAAAAGTCTTAAAAACAGCCTCTTTTTCCGCTGGCGTCATAAATTTTTGGGCTATTTCGTTGTTGTATGCATCCCTTAGACCTTTGACGCTGTATTTCTTATACCTCTCTTCAGTCTCTGAAACGAGCTCAGCAATCTTAGCAGTCTCTGCAGCAGTCTCTGCAGCAATCTTAGCAGTCTCTGAAGCACGCTTAGCTTCTGATCTTTTATTAAAAAATCCTTGAATGGATTTAACTGCTTTAAAAGCTATGGAAGCTATGGCTAGAGTAGCCATGAAACCTGCGGCAATAAAAACAGCCTTACCAGCTGGTTTGTTCCATGCGCTTGTAATGGGTTCAACGACCCAGCTCTTAGCCGTTTCAGTTGATGGCATACGGCCGCGAACTGCTGCTAGTGCCTCATATGCTGGTTTCACACTAATATAATCTGTAATTTTCATCTACAACACCATATTGGTTAGACTGTTTATGAGATAGATTATAAAAGAATTGATTAATTAAATCAATAGTAAATAATAATTTGATTGTAGACATGAAAAAACCCACTCATATGATGAGTGGGCTTATTAATCCAAATATGAACTGCAAGCGATTACTCTGCAGCTTGCTTTTCTCGAATAAGGTCTTGCAACGCCTTCATCTGCTGCCTAATATTTCTAGCACGACTTTTATCAGGAGTTACCTGGCAGCTTGTTAAAGATTTTTCAAATTTCTGAAAGCTGTCCAAACACTCTTTTACCGTTTTATCTTTATATTCGTTTTTGGTGGCTTTATATCGTTTTGAACAGTTTGACATCCTCGCAAGATCAATTGCTAAACAGTTCTTTATAGCTATATTAAGCTTTCTAGGTTCACTAAATCTGCTCGAGAACCAGCTAAATGCCTTGACGGCAGTGAAAGCTACAGCTAGAGTAGCCATGAAACCTGCGGCAATGAAAACAGCCTTACCAGTTGACTTGCTCCACGCGCTTTTAATAGGTTCAACGACCCAGCTTTTGGCAGTTTCAGTTGATGGCATACACCCGCGAACTGCTTCTAGTGCCTCATATGCTGGTTTCACACTAATATAATCTGTAATTTTCATTTAAATACCTTATTGGTTGGATTGTTTATGAAATAGATCATAAAAGAATTGATTAATTAAATCAATAGTAAATAATAATTTGATTGTAGACATGAAAAAACCCACTCATCATATGAGTGGGCTTATTAATCCAAATATGAACTGCAAGCGATTAGCTTGCACATTTCTTCTCTCGAATAAGGTCTTGAAGCGCCCTCATCATCCGCATCTTCTTTTTCTGGCAAGATTTTCTAACGGTTGATAGAGCTGTTTCTAAATTCTCAAATCTTTCCAAACACTCTTTTAACGTTTTAATTTCATACTGGGTGTAGGTTCTTTTATAATCGTTTGAATATTGAGTCATCTGCTTAAGATCAACTTTTAAACACCTAGCTATATTTTTAGTAACCTTATCTCTGGGTATATTTCTCGGAGCTTTAATGGATTTATGTCGCTGACCATTAAGAGGTCTAGCTTCACTAAACCTGCTCGAGAACCAGCTAAATGCCTTGACGGCAGTGAAAGCTACAGCTAGAGTAGCCATGAAACCTGCGGCAATGAAAACAGCCTTACCAGCTGGTTTGTTCCATGCGCTTGTAATAGATTCAACGACCCAGCTCTTAGCCGTTTCAGTTGATGGCATACACCCGCGAACTGCCTCTAGTGCCTCATATGCTGATTTCACACTAATATAATCTGTAATTTTCATTTAAATACCTTATTGGTTAGATTGTTTATGAGTAAATTATAAAATAATAGAATAATTAAATCAATACTAAATAATGATTTAATTAATAATAAATATTTTAATTATAGACATGAAAAAACCCACTCATACTATGAGTGGGTTACAGAGCAGGTCATCTACCCGTTTTTAGGATCATCCGCTTTCGATTTATCATTAATAAGCTTGTTCAAAGCTCTTGCTTGGCCGGGATTAGGATTTGGACCTAAAGCGGTTAACGCCTTCTGGCATTCAAGTAAAGATTTTTTTTCATATCCACTCAGAGTCGCTGTATATTCGTTTCCAGAGTTCTTTGTGGGAGTCCGTGGGTCTCCATAGCTGAGGGAATTTTTAGAACCTATGTCAGCTTCTTCCTCTTTTCGTGGAGGTGTAGAAGGCAAAGGCCTTCTCTCATTAGTTTGTTTTTCAACATCATCGGGTTTACTGAAATCTTTAGCCTCAGCATTATCTGGCTTTTTAGCTTTGCTGGCTTCATCGATTTCATCTAGCCCATCATCTTCCTTAGCCTTTAGTTCCCCAGTTTGCTTTTGGCTTTTTTCATTTTCCTTAGCTTCATCACTTTCATTAGCTTCCTCAGATTCATTGCCACTGATATTGCTATCGGCATCGCTTCCCTTAGCTGATTTCTCATTATCAGTTTTAATCTCTTCTTCATCATCATCTGGTGGCAGGTCTGGATCATTTAATTTTTCTGGATTTTCTGGGTCGTTTGGACCGCCAACTGGTTTGTCATCACCGCCGTTTGGTGGTTGTGGAGAAGAAGATGAAAAGACTCGGCCTATCATGGATTGGATTTCTGTTCGGTTACGATAAGCAAGATATAAAACACCTCCAGCAACTGCTAGTGCTGCACAGATTTTTACTTTGCCGGCGTTTGTTGACCAAGTGCTAGTCAATGCGCTGCATGCTTTTGCTGCGCTTGATTGGATCGATGCTGAAATTTGCATTGTTCACCCCTTTTGGTAAATTTAATTAATATTCCAACCTATCGCAGCGCAGATTTTAATGGAATACGTAATTATTTATTTATTGGTGGGAAGGTACGGAGTGATCATCGCTTTACGTGAGTTGATCTTGCCCGCAGTATAGCGAATAACTGCTATGGGCATATCTTTTGAAGTGGTTTTTGTGGGAATTTGGATGAAGCTTTCTTTAAAACTTTGTGCAAGCTCTTTGTGATTGGAACCGAAGAATTCAACTTCTTTCATGTGACTAGCACTTGGAGATGAGCGGAAGGCATTGAGGAAGGATTTTAGATAAGCAAGTCCAAGCTCTGTATCGGGCACCCAAATCCACATCTCATCAAGGTGGTTGTAATCACGACTAGAGCCTTTGTAAAGCTCTTCAGCGCTTGAAATGGTGGAGACCATTTGGATGTGCAGCGCGATGTCTTTATGCTCTTTGTAGACGGCTTGAGCGTTTGTTAACCAGATAGCGCGTAGGGATTGAATATGCTTGGATAGCGTGCCGTAGTTTTTGGCAAATATTTTCATCTGGCCAACGCGAGCGCAACTGTTTTGTATTTTGGTATCTTCAAAAAGGATTGAAGATTGTCCTTTGGCAAGAGCAGCAATCTCTGCATCGACATGTTTTTCGCGCGCGATGTAAACTTTGCTATATAAAGAATAAAGCTCTTCATTTTGAAGAAGACGCGCAGCACATTGCTGTGTAAAAGCAGGCCCATGCGGAATGTCGTCAAAGTGGATGACTTCCACTTCTTTAGACACGCTCAATGATTTGAGGCGGTTAAGAAGCTGGGCAACAACGTGAATATCTCGATCGGAGACTTTTGTGAGTAAATCGGTGTCGTCTAAAATAGCATAAAGAAAATGGGTATATTCTAACATCTCGCGTGTTTTGGAGATGTATTGGTCTTTAAGGGATAGAGCAACCATTTTGCGCTGTAGCAAACGGCGTTGGATGCGCAAGTCTTGCGAGCTTGTGGTGTCTGGCTTAATTTGCGCGTTGATTTGCTCTAGGCTCATGCCACCTGTGCTAAAACGGTCGTTGATACCAAAGGTAAGTTCGGCCACAAGGGCATTGGAGCTTTGAGCATCGCAAATGAGACACATGGGAGGCGCAAGTGTTCGCAGTGTTGTTTTGTGGTGATCGATAACGCTAATCACGTCGAGATAGTCGGGAATGTTGGTCTCTTCTCTGTTCGAAAAGTCGCGCAATGTGACTGTGCCAAGCGTGGTTTTATTGAGGGCTGAAGCGCGGATAATCCCAACTGGAACATGGCGTCCTTCATCATCGTAGTAGTTCACGGTAAGGTAGGGATAGTTGCTCATTTTGAGTTTGATTTCTTCTATGTCAGCTCGATGGCTTAAATAAGAGGGCTTAAATCCAAAAACATCGGTTTTGATCTGAAATGCAACGGCCAGTTTTTCCACGTAGGTCGAGACTTGACGCATCGTCTCTTCGATTTTGGTGACAATTTTGGTTAGATGTTCGAAAATCAGCGGGCGGTTTTCTAAGATAGTGCCGTCATTGCCAAAGAGGTCAGACTCTAATGAGGAGCGAATTGTCTTAACAAGGGATGCGAAGTCTGCAATTTTGTTTTTTTCTAGGGCCTGAGCAATCTCTTGAAATGTCGCTTCAATGCCTTTTTCTACACCAAGCACTTTTTGCAGATAGTCTTGCAGGTATTCTTGCTGTCGGACAGTGAATTCTTTTGCGGGATCACATTCTTTGATTTTGCGCAGTAGCACCTCCTGCATAAAGCTGGGTACTTCGCTTTTGTTGAGGTCGGGTTTTGCAAATAGAGCAATAAGGCGTATGTGTAAATTGCTCTCATACCAGTTTAGGCATGTGCTAAGAAGCATGATCACTTGACGCACACCTTCAACATCCATGTTACGCCAATCGCCGATGTAATAGCCCTGATTGTCAATGAGAACAATGGCGTTTTGATTGCGCTCGTGATCGATGCTAAGAGCAGGCTCTTCAAGTTCTTTTTTCATCACGCCTTTTTGCGTCATGAGATCATAACTGGATAAGGTCAATGACAAGCCTGTTTTGGCAAGTGTGGAAAAGACATCATTGCCAAAGTGCTGGCGAAAGAGTAGATCGATCTCGACTTGAGCAGCCGGAGAGCCGCCTGGCACGTTCCAGATATGCAAGCCTGTGCCTACACGCGCTGCAAAGGCATCGACCCATCCCCAGAAAGAGGCAACGGTGGTGTCTAGATCCGGCGAGGCGTGTGCTGCCACAAAGTGGGTGCCCTCAAAAACTTTACCCATACCGATGGGAAAAAAAGATTGGTAACACTCGCGCGGGATATTTTTGCCCATGATGCGGGCCCGAATGCTGGCATTTTCATCAGGCGTGCGCCCTGAAAATTGATTGAGCCAGAGTTCAAAGCTTTGGAAATTGAACCGCTCAATGATCTGCTCTTGGCAAATGGATGAGATGTAGTGAACGAGGGCTCCGAGTAAAAAGGCATCTTGCGGAGATTTAAGAATGTGGCTGATTAGGTCGTTGCAAACGGCATCATGTTTATCGTAGGCGTTAAGCTCATTAAATTCTTTTGTTTTAAAGCGACTGAAGTCAACGTCTTCAAATTTATACAAAGAAATTTTGTAATCGCCTAGCTTGCCGGTCATGCGTCTCTCAAATTTGGCGGATTGAACAGGATTCGAACCTGTGACCGCCCGCTTAGAAGGCGGGTGCTCTATCCAGCTGAGCTATCAATCCAATACAGTGATTATAATACTACATAACAGTAAATGCAATTAAAAACCTTAGCGTGTTATCATTCGGTCCATGAAGATCTGTATTTTAGGTCGATCCGGCAAGATGGGGTCGGCAATTGAGGCGCTAACAGAGCACAGTATTGTGGATATTGAGGAGGCAGATGTGATTGTCGATGTCTCTCACCCGGATGCGCTTTGCCTTTGCAACACTCCATACATTGTTGGCTCAACAGGTCATGGACCAGAAAATTTTGCTGCAATGGAGCGACAAGCCAAAACAAGCCCCGTCCTTTACGCTCCTAATTTCAGTTTTGGAATTGCCCTGGTCAACAAGTTTCTTAAAATGATTAACCAGCTCACCGAACTCAGTTCATCTGAAATCACCGACATCCACCACTCTGAAAAGCGGGATATGCCAAGTGGTACGGCGCTTATGCTTGCTAAACTTTTAAATAACCCATCGATCAATTCTATTCGTGAAAAAGATGTCGTGGGCGAGCATCGCATTTTGCTAAATTTTGGCGATGAGGATATTGAAATCAGACACAGAGCTCACAATCGAAAAGCTTTTGCCCGAGGCGCTCTTAATGCAATCGATTGGATCGTGGATCAAAAACCTGGCTTGTATTCGATGGAGGATGTTTTATGCAGCGCGTTAAAATAGGAAAATATTTCGTTGGTGATGACTCTCCTTTGCTATTTTTCTCAGGACCTTGTGTCATCGAAAGTGAAGAGCATGCCTTGAGATCTGCAGAATTTTTATGTGAGCTCTTTGAAAAAAAGAATGTCCCGTTTGTCTATAAGTCGAGCTTTGACAAGGCTAATCGCTCCTCTCTTTCTGGATACCGTGGACCTGGCCTTGAAAGAGGCTTGAAAATTTTAGAAAAGGTTAAGAAAACGTTTAATGTCCCAATTGTCACTGACATTCATCTGCCTGATCAAGCAGATCCTGTTGCACAGGTTGCCGATGTCTTGCAAATCCCCGCTTATTTGTGCCGGCAGACAGATTTGCTAGTTGCTGCAGCCAACACTGGCAAGGTGGTTAAAGTGAAGAAAGGGCAATTTATGGCTCCTTGGGATGTGAAAAATGTTGTTGAAAAGCTTAATGGCTGCCAAATCATTTTAACAGAAAGGGGGTCGTGTTTTGGCTACAATAATCTGGTCTGCGATATGCGCTCAATCCCCTTGATGCAACAACTTGGCCACCCTGTTTGCTTTGATGCCTCGCACGCTGTGCAGCTACCCGGCGGCCTGGGAACTTCATCGGGCGGCCAACGCGAGTTTATTTTGCCCCTTGCAAAAGCAGCAGTTGCTGTGGGAGCAAATGCTTTGTTTATTGAGTCACACCCCAACCCACCTGAGGCGAAAAGTGATGCGGCATCTGTCCTGGCTTTTGCTGACCTTGAAAGGCTCATAGACGAGGTGCAATGTTTACGCGGGCACTAATAGTTACACTTGTGTGTATTGGAGGCTTTGGTTGCTGGATCGGTGTTATGACCTGCCGCATTACAGATCAAGACCGCCAAGAATTTCACGACATGTTGTGCCACTACCGCCGAGAAAGCAATGCCGATCACCCCCTAACTCAACAAAATAAGCATGGTGTGATCAAAGAAGCCTATTTTTCTGGTGACAATGGGCGGTGCTATACAAAAATCACAGCTCAAAACGCCACGCTCCGAGTTGTTCCCATTGGCAATAACTATGAGCTGATTGAACGCATGGAAAATATCAATGGATGCGTTGAAGAAGCCGAGGGCATGCGCATGTTTCAATCACGCACTGGAACGTATTACTACAACACTCACGAGTTTGTGTCCAAAAGCGTTGCAATGCAAATGATGCGCGATAATGCTATCGTTTTAAATGGAATTGTCAAGCAGCTCAAACTCTCGTTTCGCGATCGCCAAACGCGTATTGAAGCTGATCAAATGCAAGCACATATCCCTAACATTGAGGCAGTGAGATGAAAGAAAAGCTACTATCTGTGAAAAATTTGCAAAAAGGGTATAGCGGCCGCGTTATTGTCAGCGATTTATCCTTTGATATTGATGCAGGTGAGGTCGTAGGATTGCTTGGCCCAAATGGCGCTGGCAAAACAACAGCCTTTTATATGACGATTGGCTTGGTAAAGCCCGACAGTGGCCAGGTCTTTTTTAATGGTGTCGATGTCACTAAAACCCCGGTGCATAAGCGCGCAAAAATGGGCATGGGTTATCTGGCTCAAGAGCCATCAGTGTTTAGACAATTGACGGTCAAAGACAATATTTTGTGCATCTTAGAGGTGCTGAAACTATCGCGAAAAAAACGCCAAGAGCGCTTAGATGAGCTTTTAGAAGAGCTACACCTGTCCCACCTGTCAAATAAACGCGCTGCCACCCTTTCTGGGGGCGAGCGACGCCGTTTAGAAATCACGCGCGCACTTGTCACAAATCCCTCTCTTTTACTTCTCGATGAGCCGTTTGCAAACATCGACCCTAAAACGATTGCCGATGTGCAAAAAATGATACGCCATCTCACTGCAAAAGGAATTAGCGTGTTGATCACAGATCATAACGCACGCGAGATTTTCTCTATTGCTAATCGCAGCTACCTGATGCAAGGCGGCAGCTGCATAGCGCAAGGCAATACTGAAGAGCTTATCAGCAATGTAACTGTGCGTGAGGCCTACTTGGGCGACGATTTCAAACTATGATCGCTGTTGTTGCATGCACAGCTTCTGGGGGAATAGCCCATTTGGGCAAAACACCTTGGCATCTGCCAGAAGATCTGAAATTTTTCTGGGATACGACTCAAGATTCGGTGATGATCATGGGGCGCAAGACCTACGATGCAATTCCTAAACATCGCCTTGAAAATAAGGATTTAATTGTATTTTCCAACTCACAAAAAGGCTCTTTTTTCGTTTCATCGCTTGATGAATGCCTTGAGCAACTCAAAAATTACCCAAACAAAAAAGTTTGTGTTACGGGTGGACAAGATATTTTCGAGCTATTTTTTCAGCATGAGCTCATCGACACAGTTTTGTTAACCCATGTGTATACAGATTATCCTTGTGATCGTTATTTTCCGCTGGGGTATATAAACGGGTGGACAAATACTTGCTTTAGAGAGGACAAAGAGTTTTCAATTCATCGACTACAGCGCTGACTTCTAATGTTTCTAAACAATCAGAGCGACCGCTATCTGCACACCCTGCGCGGTAACAGGGGCGGCATGGCATATTTTGAGCAACAACACGCGCATTGGGGTTGCGATAAGGCGCCCAGTTCACCTCTGATGTGGGACCAAATATTGCAAGACAAGGCGCTTTGAGAGCACTTGCGATATGCAGTGGCACAGAGTCAACTGTGATGAGCAATTTCGCATTTTTAATCAGAGTACCTAGCTCCTTAAGAGAGGTCTTCCCTCCCAAATTGATAATTTCAATATTGGGACAGAGTAGCTCGATGCTAGTTAGCATTTGACGTTCTATGTCGCTCGGACTCGATGTTAAAATGATCTTCTCTCCTCGCTCAGCTAAAATATGGATGAGTTTTGCCATCTTTTCTGCTGGCCAAGATTTAAACATCCACCGAGAAACTGGATGAATAAGGACGTAATCATCAAGAGGCGGCGTATAAGTTGAATCGGTTTTGAAAAATAGCTCCCGCTCTTCACTTTTTGGGAAAATGCCAATGACGCGCAGCACATCAAGCCCCCGTTCCACAGCATGGCGAGGGTTAGGACAATTTCTGCAAAGATGTGTGTACATAGAGGATTTACCCCACATCCCCGTGCCTTCAGGATCAACGCCCACCCGTACTTTTGCCCCAGAAACCCATGCCGCAACAGCGCCCCGATCCCCTTCTGTAAGATTAATCACGAGATCGTAGCGATTTTTGCGAATCCGCCAAAGACGCTTTAGCTCAGATATGAGCGTTTTTTTCGACTTGTCGTAGAGGATAAAATCTTGGATTGATGGATGCCCCTCAAGCATCGGCTTGGTTTCAGCATAGATATACGCATCGATTTGAGCTTGCGGCATGCGCTTTTGAAGCACCTGAAAAACAGGTGTTGCCATCAAAACGTCCCCGTGGTGGCGAAGCTTGATAACTAGTATTTTTTTTATTTTTGTCAGGTTCATCTAGCGCGTAATTGGATTAACTCCGAATTTTAACCCGGCTGCAAGCTGTTTGGCAATATTAAATACGCAATAACCAAATACTGCCGCTGCAAGCAGTGCTACCGTGCCAAGGATTGGAGAATCCTGCCCGACACCCGCATGCTCACATTGGTTATTGCTTTTGCCGTTAACACTATCTACTTCTGCCATACCACACCTCCAGGGGCATCCTAACCAATCCTTCTAATTTAAAGCAAATATTTTACACCTTGCACTGGATCTACATCTTATGCTAAACTGCTTGAACAAGGAGATTTACTATGACATTAGAACAAACACTATCCATCATTAAACCAGATGCAGTAGAAAAAAATCACATTGGCGATATCATCGCGCGCTTTGAGAAAAACAGCTTACGCGTCGCTGGTATCAAGATGATGCACCTTACTAAAGAGCAAGCAGAAGAGTTTTACGAAGTGCACAAAGAGCGCCCTTTTTTCGGTGAGCTAGTCGACTTCATGACTTCTGGACCAGTCGTCATTATGGTGCTAGAAGGTGAAAATGCCATTACAAAAAATCGAGATATCATGGGCGCGACTGATCCTAAAAAAGCAGCGCCGGGCACAATCCGCGCTGATTTTGCAGATTCAATCGATTGCAACGCTGTTCACGGCTCCGACGCTCCAGAGACTGCCGCTGTGGAAATCCCCTTCTTCTTCAAAGCAGGTGAAATCCAGAGCCTCTCTTCAAAGCGTTAACCGCGTCTTTCCGGAATCATTGTAACGGGGCTCAAAAGTCGGATTTTTGAGGTTCGTTTGGCATAACTTCATAAGAGGCGTTTTTCAAGAGCATCTAGTTCCTCATGAATGCCCAGTGGAAGATGCTCGCCGAACTGAGAAAAATACTCGCGCAGGCCCTTGGCCTCTTTGAGCCAGGCTTCTCTATCGATTGCGAAAAGTTCCTTGAGTGTTTGCGCAGATAAATCAAGGCCTGAAAGATCCAAGCTCCCTTCAGTCGGGATAAATCCTAGAGGTGTTTCTAGTGCGTCTGCTTGCCCTTCAATGCGCTCAAACATCCACTTGAGTACGCGAATATTGTCACCAAAACCAGGCCAGAGAAATTGCCCTTCGCGATTCTTTCTAAACCAATTGACTTGGAAAATACGCGGAAGCTTTCCTGCATTAGACTTTGCTCCCACTTTGAGCCAATGGCCAAAATAATCTCCCATATTGTAACCACAAAATGGAAGCATTGCAAAGGGGTCATGTCTTAATTCACCAACTTTGCCAGCAGCAGCGGCTGTTTTCTCAGAAGAAACACTCGCTCCAATAAAGGTGCCATGCTGCCAGCTGAATGTTTCGAAAACAAGTGGCACCGTCGATGCTCGCCTACCTCCAAAAATAATGCCCGAGATTGGGACTCCATTGGTATCGTCCATAGCTGGATCGAGCACCGGACACTGATAAGCGGAAACCGTAAAGCGAGCATTGGGATGTGATGCCTTTTCTTTTGAGCTTGGGGTCCAATCTTGACCGCGCCAGTCTGTGCAGTGCGCAGGAGGCTCATCCGTCATCCCTTCCCACCAAACATCTTTGTCATCTGTAAGAGCCACATTTGTAAAAATGGCATTCTTCTCAAGGGTTTTCATTGCTGATGGATTAGATTTTACAGAGGTGCCTGGAGCAACACCAAAATACCCCGATTCGGGATTGATGGCATAAAGGCGACCATCACTTCCAGGACGCATCCAAGCAATATCGTCGCCTACGCATTCTACTTTCCATCCTGGAAGTGAAGGTGTGAGCATAGCAAGGTTGGTCTTACCACATGCGCTGGGAAACGCAGCACAAAAATAGTGTTTTTTGCCTTCTGGATTGGTGATTCCAACGATGAGCATATGCTCTGCAAGCCACCCCTCATCGCGCGCTTGCGCAGAAGCAATGCGCAAAGCTAAGCACTTCTTGCCAAGAAGAGCATTACCACCATAACCACTGCCAAATGACCAAATGGAGCGCTCTTCAGGAAAATGGACAATCCACTTTTCGTCAGAGCGACAAGGCCAAAAAGTATCTTTTTGACCCGGTCTAAGTGGGACACCAACCGAGTGGGTGCAGGGAATAAATGGAGCTCCTCGATCTAGCAGTTTGAGAACTTTATCACCCATACGCGTCATGATGCGCATATTACAAACAACATAGGGGCTATCTGTGACTTGGACTCCAATCAATGAGAGATTCGAGCCAAGAGGTCCCATAGAAAATGGAATGACATACATCGTTCGCCCTTGCATACAGCCGTTGAATAACTGAAGCATGTGAGATCTCATCTCTTGGGGATCTTTCCAATTGTTTGTTGGGCCAGCATCTTCTTCATTGACTGAACAGATAAACGTTCGATCTTCTACACGTGCCACATCGTTTGGGTCAGAGTGACACCAAAAAGAGTTGGGTCGCTTGCTAGCATTGAGCTGAACAAAAGCTCCCGATTTACACATTTCTTGCGCTAGACGGTCAAATTCTTCTTTTGATCCGTTGCAAAGATGCACCCTTTCTGGCTTGCAAAGTTCAGCTTTTTCGCGTATCCATGCTTGCAAACGCTTGTTTGTCGTCCAATTAGAAAAATCAACCTCCACTACTCCCCCCTAATCGTGGCATTAAGAAGCCGAACGGCTTTTCTTAAAACGGTCTAGATAATCGAGGGCCTTACCCGTGCCCATGCAAACAGCCAAAAGTGGGCTTGGCGCAACAATAACGGGCAACCCTGTTTCTTTAATGATCGCTTTATCAAGACCTTTAATTAAAGCACCGCCTCCAGCGAGTAGCATGCCTCGCTCAACAAGGTCAGCAGAGAGCTCAGGCGGACATTTCTCTAGTGTCAATTTGATGCTTTCTATGATCTGCTGGATAGGCTCTGCCAAGCATTCGCGAATTTCAACAGAATTGATGCGTTTTGTCACTGGCAAACCAGCAACTTGATCACGGCCACGCACTTCCATTTCAAGCTCATTCTCACCTAAAGGGTAAGCAGAGCCAATTGTCATTTTGATCTCTTCGGCTGTTCTAGGTCCGATCATTAAATTGTAGGTGCGTCGCATATAATTAATGATGCAATCATCAAACTCATCGCCACCAATACGTAAAGATCGAGACTCCACAACTCCGCCAAGGGAAATGATAGCAATTTCAGTTGTACCTCCGCCGATATCAACAATCATACTTGCTGCCGGCTCATGGACAGGCATATCAGCACCAATAGCTGCCGCCATAGGCTCTTCAATCAAAATCACCTCTTGAGCGCCCGCCCTAAGAGCAGAATCCTCTACAGCGCGCTTTTCAACGCCTGTGATGCCCGATGGAACGGCAATTAGAATCTTTGGTCGAAATAACGACCTGGTAGGAGTAACCCGCTTAATAAGCGCTTTAAGCATGCCTTCTGCGATTTCAAAATCGGCAATGACCCCATCCTTCATCGGCCTTACGGCATGGATTTTACGGGGTGTTCGACCTAGCATCGCTTTGGCCTTATGGCCGACTGCTAGCACTTCATTCGTTAAAGAATCCACTGCAACGACAGAGGGCTCTGCCAAGACAATACCTTTACCTCTCACATAAACAAGAGTATTTGCTGTACCTAAGTCGATACCAATATCACTTGCAAAAATACCTGTGAGCTTACCCCAGCGCTTGAGGGCATTTTGCCCTAGATCTTGCAACAACTGCCAAGGAGACTTCGCCTGCTTTTTCATTCTAACCTCAATTTCATCATCTGCCCAACTATATCGAAATTCTCCTAACTTGGCAACTGATCAAAAAGAGTTACACATTAGCACTTTGAAAAAATGGAAATTTGACAAGAATACGACCCAATCAAAAACCTATTGCTTAAGTTGTTTGCGTATATTCTTTGATGCTCTCTATTTCTTCTATTGACAAGCCAGTAAGCTTTGCAATCGCCTCACTTAATTGCCCAAAGCTAATCATGTTTTTAGCAATTTCAATTTGAGCTCTCTTGCGCCCCTGCTCTAGGCCTTGCTGGATTCCCTGTTCTAGTCCCTGTTCTAGTCCCTGCTCTAGGCCCTCCTTTAAGCCGTCATTGCGAGCGGCGTCAAGTATGCCTTTGGCATCTGAAACGGACATCCATATCTTATCGTAGGCTATTAGCTCCTGCTCGGTCCAATGAATACGCTCAACGACTTCGTAAGCTTCCTTAATTTCAGAATTAGCTTTTAAGATCCCCTCTATATCTCGACTCTCTTTGGCGTGCTTAAAAAAATAATACCACTGATCCTCTAACCCGTTGAGTTGATCTAGTGTTTTGTTAAACTTTGGCAACTCCACAAACGTAAACGAAAAGTCTTTAAGGTCGTGCTCTAGTGTTTTGTTATCTAAGATGACATGATCAGATTTGTAACCCTCTTTTTCAGGAAAAACAACGTAGTCTGTAATAGCTAGGAATACAACTTTTTTAAGGTTATAATATTTTTCGCCAATGTTAAAATGCGAGCAGTAGGTTTTAGCAGCATAGTATTGAGCCCTTTTTTCAAAGCCTTCCAATTTTGCAACTTGCATCTCTACGATATACTTAGACCCGCTCTGATCGCGCACCAAAACATCGACAATGCTTTCCTTTCTTGCTTCAATCTCCGGAGGCTGAATGGTGTTTAAAAACTCCAAATCAGCAATTCTTTCAGAACCTTGCAGATTAAAAACCGCATTTAAAAATGCAATGGGAATACGCTTGTGCTTTTCCGTGCCGAAGATCTTCTTAAAAGCCAGATCGTTTTTCGGATCTAAATATCTTGAGAACATAAAACCCTCTTGGGGCTATTTTAGCATGTATGGAATAATTGTCCATGAATGAGTTGCTTTATGATTTCAGCTTTACCATTTGCCGTGGGATAATGCACAATTTTTGCAGCGGGATTTCTGCGCGCAAAGTTCGAGGACCACTCTTCTGGAATAATATTAACTGCATAGCCTCCGCTTTTAATCACATGCGACAAAATGCGATCATCTCCCCAAAACGCTTCTTTCCAGTCATGTGTTGCTTCAACCCAGCTCTTTAAAACTTGAGAGTCTTTTTTGTAGACCACAACAGAAGTATCATAGCCAAGACCACTCAAAATTCCCATTTTGTTGCACCATTTTTCATAATGAGGCTCATCTGATATGACCCCAAAACCACCCTTACAGTACTCAAAAAGAGGATTTATATCTGCCCTGACCTCGCAATCTAAATCAATCCACACCGTCTCATCAAAGGGAGATTGAGAGATTGCAAAGGGCTTTCTTTGCCAAACTCCGATGCATTGTCTCACTTGATTGATCGTGCTTTGTAATTCCCTTACCTCAGAGCATGAAATGATTGCATCGCCAACTTCTGTATCTATATCGATAATTTGGCCAATTTTCTTGGCTTTTTCCAGTCCCCGCTCACTGAGCCCAAAGTCGGCTATAGCCACAGGCGAGCTATTCCACTTTCTGTAATGGTTCCACCACCAGCTCAAATAAATTTCCATTTCTCGATCGCAGCCGATCAATACGCCCTTACTCATTACCCAAGCATAGCAAGACACCCACCGTTTGCGCAAGGGCTAGAGATTTTGGTATTGCACCGCCTAGCAAGTCTGTAGTAACTCAAGCACATCATCCCATGTGAGCTTAGAGATAGCCTCGTCATCGCAGGAGACAATTTTCTTAACAAGCCCCCTCTTACGGTTCTGCATATCGACAATTTTCTCTTCGATTGTGCCTTTGGTAACCAGCTTATAGACGGAAACCGATCGCTTTTGACCAATGCGGTGCACACGGTCTGTCGCCTGATTTTCCACGGCTGGGTTCCACCACATGTCATAGTGTATGACTGTATCGGCGCCTGTAAGATTGAGACCTGTACCTCCAGCTTTGAGGGAGACAAGGAAAACAAGAATCTCATTATCAGCATTAAATTCTTTGACAAGCTCAAGGCGATTTTTTGTTGAACCATCAAGGTAAACAAAGCGCACGCCCCGTTTTTCGAGATCGCAGCGCATGATCTGCAACATTTTTGTATACTGTGAGAAAATGACCGTTTTATGTTTACCCTCAATGAGCGTATCAAGAAGGTCAAGCAACATTTCGTATTTGGCTGAATCGCCACTTTCTGCCTCTTCTTTTGCAAAAATAGCGGGATGACAACAAATCTGCTTAAGCCTAGTTAGGGTCGCAAGCACGTGAATTTGACATTTGTCAAAGCCATCACGCTCCACCATTTTGGTGAGCTCACCCAATGCAGATTCAGCATAGGAGCGGTAAAGCTCATGCTGCGAATCAGAAAGCTGTGTGTGGTAAACGATTTCATCGACAGGCGGCAAGTCTTTGAGCACATCTGCCTTCATGCGGCGCATGACAAATGGAGCCACTTTTTTACGTAAATAGTTAAGGTTTTGCGTCTGTTCCTCGCCCTGGACACGAATATATTTTTCAACAAAACGCTCGAATGTGGATAAAAAGCCTGGCATGAGGAAGTCAAAAAGACTCCAAAGCTCATCAAGTGAATTCTCAATAGGCGTTCCTGAAAGAATCAAGCGATGCTCTGCTTTGATCATTTTAACTGATTTAGCGTTGCGTGTACCGCGGTTTTTAATATGTTGCGCCTCATCTAGGATCGCATAGCCAAAGGTTGTTTTTTGATATTGATCGATGTCTTTTTGCAGCAAACTGTAAGATGTGATAATCACGTTGTGTTTTTTGACATCAGCAATCAGTTTTTTCCGCTGAGTTGGAATACCATCGATCACAAGCGTTGTCATTTTCGGATTGAAGCGATGAAACTCTTCTTTCCAGTTATAGAGCAACGATGTGGGACACACAACAAGGGTTGGTTTTTTCGCATTTTGGCTATACTGTGTAATGGCAGCAATAGCTTGGATAGTCTTTCCAAGTCCCATATCATCGGCCAAAATCCCGTTCAGATACATCAAACGCAGGCGCTCAAGCCATTGAACCCCCTCTGTCTGATAGCTGCGCAATGTGGCTTTAACATCTTTTGGCACAGGTGAAAATTCAATGGTTTTTTCGCCAAGCATCTGAGAGCGCACATCCTCTAAGCGCTTGGTCATGCTAAATTTGACAGGGAGGCCCTCAAAATTTGAAGCGTCGATGCTTGCTATTGACCAAATCGGGCGCTCAACGACATGATTGTCTAGCTTAGCAATCCCAAGCTCATCAAAGAGCTGCACCACATTTCCAATTGTATCGAGATTTAAAACCAAGATTTTTGGAATTTTATTTTTTCCATCAGATTTGCTGCCTTTAGGACGCGCCAATTCAATAAAGGCCTTCTTCGCAGAAAGGCATTCCCAAAGGCGATCCATCCTAACGCCTTTAAGAGCCCCATCCACTTTAAGATCGATCAAATACGCGTCCATACGATCCGTGTGAGATAGTTGAAGCGTAAATTTACTCTCGTCATAAATAAATTGATCGAGCAAATTTTGCGGGCAGTTAAACTGTACACGTCCTTGATTGCGCGGTATTGTCTCAGTCATGAACTCAACAATTTTCTTCTCGCTTTTTGCAAGAAACATCCCCTGTTCATTATCGAAAACAAAATCCAAGAACAGATCGTTGATAATACTGCGCTCCTCTACAAGGTTGCGCGCAACGATGCCATCTTCTGTAACAAACGTATCGAGATGCTCGTCTTGAAGCTGGGCCGGCGTTGCAGGAATGAGGTGATCGTCATATTTAAAATGAAGGGTTGCATCAAGCTCGCCATTGAGAAATGAAATATCACAAACAGATTGCATTTCCCCGGTGTAGGGCAGCGTGACAAACTTGTCTGTGACATGATTGTTGGCAATCGTTGCATACTCGGAAAGCTGTGGTAAAGCATTTTCTACAAAGGTCCCAAACAGGGGTTCAGGAATTGTCATATCTCGAATCGGGCTCAAGTTTTTTAAATGCTGACGCGTGATATTTGGAGCAAACCGATGATAAACACCGTCATGCAACATTCCTGGCGTTGCGCACTCCAAAAGCTGCACGTCCTCAAGAGTTACAGGCTCTTTGCCAATCATGAGCGTAGGGTTAATCAGAATTTTCTTGGCTGGCGGCTCTATATACTCAAGATTAAAACAAAACGAGGCAAAATGGGGTGAGAACTGCAAAGGAGATTCTAAGCTTTCAAAATAAAGGCAAGGCAAGGTGAAGAGTTCATCATCTTGAAAGTGGGTATTTTGAGCTTTAATATCAGCCATAGCAATATCAAAAGCCTTCGCCAAAACGGATCCAAAAATCGCCGGATCAATCATTCCAATTTTAAGGGCACGATCCGAGCCTGTTTTTTCTGGCAGACGAGCATGTTCGAAGACAATCCTTGCCATTTCACGGTGACGCTCATCAAACGACTCCAAGCCAAATGAGTAACACTTCCCACCAACATAAAGCGGCTCTTGAAAGCGCATACTGAGCAAAAATGCTTTTAGATTAGGAATGTGTAACGGCTTGCTCCGCGATGGAAGGCGGAGTGCAAACTGCATTTCGAAATGTGTTTTTTGTTTTTTATCAGCAATGGCCTTAAAAATAATAGCAAGCTCTGCTCGATCAATTTTTTGCTCTTGTGGCTTTAGAAAAAATGGCGATTGGGCAAGCAAAGCCGATGATGCAACATACTCTTGCAGCAACTGACGCCTATACTCAATATCCTTACGCTCTACTTCTTTAGTTGCCGCTTCTTGAACATGCTTGAGAAGCTCAGCTTTTGAGCCCTCGTCTCCCCCTTCATCAATCGACTCCAAATCCGCTTCTTCAGAATACTCAACAAGAATTTTGTCCAAATTCGCTTCTAGGTAATACATGAGTGCTGCCAGATGTTGGCAGTCATAGTGATAGGGACAATCACAATTAGAATCTATCGTTTCGCATTCTCTACGATCGATTTCAATCTCAGTTTCATAGGCGTTTTCGTACTGCCCTTGCACTTGCGCAGAAATGCGCAGTGTATTCGTATCTAGGTGTAGAATCTTAGCAGATAACACCTTCTTATCTTCAAAAAGCGTTTTACCATCGCGAAGGATCGTCGATGAAAAATCTTGTCTCAGTTTTCTAACGTTCAGCATTTTTCCTACCTCAGTCAAGGGATTAATCAGCTTTTACATTTTTTTTGAAACAATCGCAAGCAAAAAATACATTCACTAAAACCTGCAAAACACGTTCTTAAAGGTTTCTTTGCGTCCGGTTTAAAAACCAAGTATTTATTTTAACAGTCTCAGTTTCGGGTTTATATCGAATGGAGCCCAAAACCGATTTTTGAGCTCCATCCGGTATATATCCCAATCTACGAGATTTTAATTGATGAAAAATACAGTGCGTTCTATACTGGTCTCTATGCGGGTGTAGCTCAGTGGTAGAGCATCACGTTGCCAACGTGAGGGTCGTGAGTTCGAATCTCATCACCCGCTTCATTTATTTCCAATTTTAAGGGGTGTTGTTAGTGACAAAACAAAAAGAAATCCAACTTGGCCAAGACGTCGAATTTGAAATTCATACACAACCTCATTGCGTTGTTGAAATGCAAGTTACCGCCAAAGAGCCTCTTGTTAAAAAGTCTTTTCAAGAAGCTGTTCATTCTGTTGCCAAGCAAGTTTCTATCCCTGGCTTTCGCAAAGGCAAAGCGCCCACAGAACTTATCCAAAAGCGTTACCCAGAAGCTCTTGAACAACAGTGGCACAAAGCAATTGCCGACCACGCTTTTAGAGCAGCCCAACATGTAGCTCGCATCCCCGTTCTCACAACCAAAGCTCCTATCACATTTAACATGAGCAGCTGCGAGATGGACAAAGCTGAAATGAAATTTAGCTTTGAGCGCGAGCCCGAGGTCCCTGAAATAGACATCTCAAAAATTCACCTCGAAATTCCTCCTAAAGAAAACATCTCAGAAGAGGCCATTGATGAGGCAGTGCGTCAAGCGAGCTTCTTCTTTGCCGAATGGACAACCATCACCGATAGGCCTGCTCAAGAAAAAGACTATGTGATTTTAGATATTTTCGTACTTGATGGGGAAAAAGAGCAAAAAGTCTTTAACGGCACGCGCTTTGAGGTGTCAGAGAAATCCATGAGCTCATGGATGCGTGAGCTTGTCATTGGAATGAGTACAAACGAGAAAAAAGAAGGCATTAGCAAACCTGACGACGACGCTACCGAAGACGAGAAGAAAGAATTTGAGCCTAAAAATGTACGTGTTGAACTCGTTAAAATCGAAGAAGCCAAACTCCCTGAGCAAGACGATGTTTTTGCCGCTAAAGTTGGCTGCAAAACCATGGACGAGATGCGCGCAAATATCCGCCTTTTATTTGAATCAAAGAACGAGGAAAACCGCATCAGCTCTTTGCGCGATCAGTTAAGCGAAGAGCTCATCAAGACACACCCATTTGATTTACCGAAATCACTTCTTGACGAAGAGATCAAGTATCGCATGGAATCAGCGATGCAACATCCCCGCTTCAAACAAGAGTGGGAGAAAAAAACAGAAGAAGAGCGCAAAGAGCATGAGTCGAAACTGCGCACAACCGCAGAAAATGCAGTGCGCCTCTTTTACCTCTGCCGCAAAGTTGCTCAAGATGCGAATATTTCTCTATCAAAAGAAGAGCTTAAAAAGTCTGATGCTAGCTTTTTAGAACTCCTCATTGGCCTAAGATCACCTTATGAGCAGCAACACAACGAAGAGCAACAAGCAATGGAAATGACCCGCCTTATGCTTCACAAGGCTCAAGAGCATATTATCAAGCAAATTGAAAATATTGCGAAGTAATTCATGGATACGTATAGTCCAGGGATAACGCCTTAATTATTAAAGGGAGCACATATGCGAGCAAAGTCAGCACTCATACCATACGTTATTGAAGATACAGGACGCGGCGAGCGTTCCATGGATATTTATTCAAGACTCTTGAAGGATCGCATTATTTTTATAGGCACAGAAATCGATGACCAAGTTGCTAATGCTGTCGTTGCCCAGCTCATCTTCCTTCGCGCTGACGACCCAAAAAAAGATGTCAACATCTACATCAACTCTCCTGGTGGCGTCATTTCTGCAGGACTTGCAATTTACGACACCATGAGATACTTAGGGTGCAATATCAATACCTACTGCATTGGTCTGGCAGCTTCTATGGCAGCTGTCTTGCTATGCGCTGGCACTAAAGGCAAGCGTTACATCCTGCCAAACAGCCGCGTTATGCTCCATCAGCCACATGGTGGCGTTGGAGGCACCTCTGCAGATATTTACATTCAATCCAAAGAAATCCTACTCCTAAAAGAAAAAAACAGCCGAATTGTTGCCGAGCACACAGGGCAACCCTTTGAGAAAATTGTTGAAGATACAGAAAGAGATTTCTACATGAGCGCTCAAGAAGCTCTAGAATATGGCCTGGTCGATCAAATCCTGGCAAATGAAGAATCAAAACTACACGCACTGGCAAATGGCAAAGGATAAAAAAAACATGGTCTGCTCGTTTTGCGGGCGCCACGAAGATGAAGTTGAAAAACTCGTCTCTGGACCAAATGCCTACATCTGCGACAAGTGCATCAAGCTTTGTCTAGATATCGTTGAGAAAAAGCCCTCGCAAGAAGGAGCAGATTCTCAACCCCACGAAATTGTCGTACTAAAGCCAAAAGAAATCAAAGATCGCCTAGATGAGTACATCATTGGCCAAGAAATAGCCAAGCGCACAATTTCTGTTGCTGTGTATAATCATTACAAGCGTATCCGTGCTATCGATCAAAAGCACGATGTAGAGTATTCCAAATCAAACGTTTTGCTGATCGGCCCCACAGGCTCCGGGAAAACCCTCATTGCTCGTACATTGGCAAACATCCTCGATGTCCCATTTGCAATTGCAGATGCTACCACACTTACAGAAGCTGGCTATGTCGGCGAGGATGTTGAAAACATCATCTTGCGACTCGTACAAAATGCAGATTACAACATCGCAAAAGCTGAGCGCGGTATCATCTATATCGACGAGATCGACAAAATCCGCAAGACCACCGGCAACGTTTCCATAACGCGCGATGTTTCTGGTGAGGGCGTGCAGCAATCCCTGCTTAAAATTGTTGAAGGGACAACGGCTAACATCCCACCGAAAGGCGGGCGCAAACATCCCAACCAAGAATACCTAAAGGTCAATACGGATAACATTCTTTTTATTGTTGGCGGAGCTTTTGTTGGTCTTGATAAAATCATCGCCAGACGCCTTGGAAAAGGCGTGATCGGTTTTGATTCTGTAGAAAAACGCCACCTCGATCCAACCGAAGTTGACTATCTCCTATCCAAAGTTGCCACAGAGGACCTTGTCGAATTCGGCCTAATTCCTGAGTTCATCGGCCGCTTCAACTCCCTTGCTAACTTTAACGAACTCAAGCTTGAAGATCTCATCGAAATCCTTACAGAACCCAAACACGCCATCATCAAGCAATATACCTCGCTCTTTTCAGAAGACGGCGTTGAGCTTACCTTCACAAAAGAAGCTTTATATGCCATTGCTGAAAAAGCAAAAAAGGCAGGGACCGGAGCCCGCGCCTTGCGTATGATCGTTGAAAACCTCTTGATTAACCTCATGTACGAGGTTCCTTCAGACCCTTCAATCAGATCGGTGACAGTCGAAGCTGAGACTGTGACCGACGCTCTCCCTCCTAAGATTGAGCGCAGCCAGTCAGCTTAGATATTTTTGAAATACTTGGCCATATCCTGCTTGCTCGGCCGCCTTTATATCTTCAGGACTTAACTCAGGGTCCTCAAAACGGATAACTTCTTGTTCTGGCCTGATTTTTATCTTAACGCCCTCTTGTTCACCCATGCAGAACACCGCACCTTTATCATCCACTTCTTCTAAGGTAACCTGAGCTTTTACAGGAGGCTTTCCGGGCGGTTTTGGATTTAACAATTCAGCCAACCTCTCTAATCTTGTGATGTATGGATGGTCATATTTCAGTGTCTCTTTGTGCGAAGAAAATGGCGTATTTTTGCCGAACAAGTATGTATCAGCAATAAACGTATCATGCTGGCGATAGACTGTTGCAAAACCTTCCCGTGCTTTCCAAGGTCTTGGAAACCTGTGGTGATCTGTAATCATCTCCCCGAACGACAATACGCGTGGAGTATATGTGTTTTTAAACTTTGCAAACTCAGCTGGGGTCATGTTTTGTGATTGACGCGCCAAAGTTTCTAAAGCAAGGAGGGCAACACGCAGCGACTTTGCAGCGATGTGGTACTCTCCAAGCTCTAAATCTTGCCCATCAGCATTTTTAAACTCTACGTTATTAAAGCTATAAAGGTTTTTATCGATACCTTCTATTTTACTCTCGCCTCCGTATTCGGGGCGAATAAGAATCCCTTCAAACGGGTTACTATGCTTCTGAACGCACGTGACTGAATTTGGCATTCTTTACTTCCTTATCTCACTGTTGCATATTTCATAAACAATTGGATCGCGCTCAATCCCGAAAGGTACTGAGCCATGACCTGCTGAGTTGACTGGGTCAATGATGATGATGTCATCGAAATAGTTGACATCACCTTCTGACCGGCTGCCTCAAACTCTGTAGCCTTGATCATGCTTGTTGCTAACTGAGCGCTACCATCATTTGTTGCCGTCACATTTGTCGGCACAGGCTGGTTTGCCAAGTCCTCACCCTTGATAAGCACTTGCTTGGCCTGATTACGACTCATGTCTAACTGGTTAGCGCTGGTCGACATCGTTTTATTCGTGTTTTCCATCGAAACCAAGACAACAGCTAGCAGAAGCAGAACAATGTTACCCTTCAACGCACTGCCACCTTTGCCAGAACTTCCAGCAGTAGCCTTTGCAAGGGCTGATTGATTGCTCTTTTCCTTTGGCGCTTTAGTATGTTTGGCATACTGCTGATCCAAGTACTTCATTGCATCGGCAGCACTAGGTGTATTACTTATTGGTTGTATCATCTTATTTCCTTTAGTTTGCCAAGTTAACAAGTGCGCCATACGGATTGTTTTGGCCATAGTCAGTTGTGACCTGCCCAACAATTGTATTTAGCGTTTGCATGAGTGCCGCTGCAACTTGATCAGCCAATTTTTGATCTGAGGCTTCTAACTGCCCAGACGCATTGAATCCAGAACCTACAACCTTACCTAAAGATTGAGCAATCACTGAATATCCGCTTGCAAACTGTCCGTTTTGCTTGATGCGCTGTTTAGACTCATTAAGAACCTTGTCTCGATTCTCTTTTGCTGTCTCTGGAACAGCTTTAGCGCTGTCAATAGCTGCTTGAGCATCATTACTACCTGTTGATTTACTCATCTCCTCTTCGTAAGTCTTCTGAGCCTTACTCTGTACGCCCATCTCTTTACCCGTACTGATGCCATCACCTATTTGAATAAGACCGCCTACACCACCTCCAATAGCATCACTTATACCGCCAGCTAAACTATCTCGAGCAGACGAGCGAGCACAGCTCATGCTTAAACTTGTTTCATTCACTGAGAGTGTTGAAAGAGCTGCGATTAGCAATCCTGCATTTTGTTGCAGCTTACCCATCATCGCCTGTGAAAGGAATGCAACGCTTCTAGCTAAAGCCGACGTTGGGATGCTAGATAGATTCATTCCTGTAGTTGGTTGGTTTGTCATTGTTATTCTCCTATTAATTTTATTAAACTATTTGTCTGGTATAGGTCATCTGACGCAAGACGGCGCTTTCTGCTTTTGCTGCCTGTCCAGCCTCTTTCATCGAGTCTTGCGTTAAGTCTGATGCCGATTTACCAGCTTTACCAGCTGCGCTTGATGCGACCTGTTCCATGTCTATATCAGCTTTATAATGTGCGCTTATGCCATCTGTTACACCTTTTCCGGCAGTGGCAAAGCCAGCAACTACTCTCGCCCCTAATTGAGCAGCACTAGGCAGCCCACTCCCTATAGCCATTCCTATGCCGCCGGCTATTGCAAAAACGCCCGCTATAGATCCCAATGCAGACCCAATCGTTGCCCACAGGCTAAACTTACCCGTATTAGAGCTTGTTTGGTTGATCAAGCTTTGCGAAGCCGATAGGTTCGCGTTTGTGATCTGCTGACCCACAACGCCAAGTGCTTGCTCAGACTCGACTGCTTTCCCAATGGCATTCATTAGGTCAATCCCAGATAATGTTGGTATTTGTGTACTCATCTTTTCTCCTTATTTACCTAATGTTTAAACTATTTGAATTTGCGATGTTTGAGCCGCAGCTTTGAACATGGCATTTTCCACAGAAGCGAATGCTGACAACTGCTGCTGAGCATTGTTCATATTCGAGTTCTGGAACTGGGTTTGCTGCTGAATATTTTGCATATTCGTTGAGATCATCGTCGCAGCATTTTGGAACTGAGTGATCTTATTATTGCCTCTTGAAGTTCGAAATGAGTTTAAACCTGTGCCAGCTGCAATACCTACTCCAACTGATGGCACCACCGTTTTTAACGCCCATTTAAACTTCTTGCTGCTTAAATACTTTTTAAACGCGCTTTCTGCTTCTTTAGGTGAGGCCTCATCAGTCAATTCAAGCCCCTCGGATGGGACCGACTCGCTTGCGCTTTTCTCTCTTATCTCCTTATTGTCACCTGATGACCCATCACCCATCTCGGATGCGTTCTCTTCGGTTTTACTCTCAATGTTCTCTAGCTGCTTCTCATTTTTTTCAACTTGTTTAGCACTTTTTTCTTCTGATTTAGCATCACTTTCTGAGCTCCCTTCACCACGATCCGGGTTAGCACCACCGTCTTCTACAGCTCCTTCCCTAACATCTTCTGCGTCATCGCCAGGAGCTTCAAGGATCTTCTTCTCACCTTCCTTAGCAACACCATCGATCATTTCTTCAGTGGCTCCTTCTGCGCCTTCTTCGACAGCGGCAGCGCCTGCTGCTGCAACGCCATCAGCAATAGCTCCAACACCTGTAGCAGTAAGTGCTACTAGGGATACAGCAGCTACAACTATAACAACCACTGTGAAAATATCTTTCAAGATATGGTGAGAAGACTGCTTAGCTTCTTCATTTTGGATGTTCGTTTGCTCGCCTTGCAAACCTTTGATCTGATTTTCAAATTGCGACTGAGCTGTGTTCATGCTCTGCATGTCACTGATCTCTGAAAGCGATACGTTATTTCCTGATTTTTGCATAATCTCATTAATGAGATAGAAGGGGTTCACATTCCCAAACATGTTTTGAAAAGATGAAGGTTGGTCACCTGCTCCTGACGGTTGCTTCTTTCCGAAGAGCGACTTTACCTGTGGCTCGATATTCTTAAGCACGTGCTCAACTGCTGGCTGAATCTCATGGTAGTTGGATTCTGTAACGCCAAATTTATTTAAAGCACCCTTTAACTCTGATGGAGTCTTATTAGAATACTCGCTTAGGGTCTGACTAATCAACGCACTTGATGTGTACTCAATCTTTGGCTTAGCAAAAGATGTCTGAGCGCCCTCTAAGCCTTTAGGCTTGCGAGCAGATGTTGATTTGCTATTGTTTTCTGTCTTTGGGTTGTTAGAAACTAGCTCTAGCTTCAAAGACATTGTTACGTCATCACTATTTTTAGTGTAGTCTGTATTAATCATATTTTCCCCGTTATATTAATTATTAAAATTTCTAATCATGACTTGTAGAAGCTGCTGGTTACTCTTCTCCATCGCCTGACCAGCGTTATCAAGCGTCTCAATAAGCTGCGCTGCTGTCTTAGCAACCGTGATCTCTTGATTAGTTGTCGAGCTGATACCTTTTTGAGCATTCTGACCTGCTGTCACAACCGCTGTAAACGCTGAGGTTTGACCATAAGTTGAGCTACTCGGGTCTAGATTATTCTGGTACGCGCTGGCATCACTAATTAGGTTACCACCAGTACTGGTTGGAGTTACCGTCCCTGATGAGTCAGTAGTGGGCTGCCCTTGTAAAGTACTATACATAGACTGCAATGCAATGTTGTCACTAAAAGTAGCACCCAGATTAAACATTCCAAACATGCTAAACAATAGCGTCAACATATCGGTTGTTTGAGTCGATCCGCTAATACCTTCATACGTCATCTGCCCACCTAGGCCATTAACCGCTTCGCCTAAGTTCAACAGCGTCTTAATGATAGGTCCGTTTGACACTTCGTTGGCAAGCTGTGTTGGATTCGAAACAGATGTAATGCCATCTTTATGAACAATTGAAGCCAACGACATCGATAGCAAGATATCAAGGTCTGAAGCGACAGACGGATCTCCATTAATATTATCTGATGGCGGTGTTTGCGATAGAGTGATGGTTAATGCTCCATCTGTTGTATTAGGATTTGTGGTAGGCGATGTATAGATGTACCACGTCTCCCCTCCAATATTAACTCCACACTGATCGAATGACACGTCTAAATTGTTATCTTCGAAAAAGATGTTACCAACTGCATTTACCATGTTAGTAATGTATTGCTCAGTTGTTGGGCTGTTCCAAAAGTCTGTAGATGTCGTTCCACCAGCTGTAATCGATGCAGAATTCTGCTCTAGATATTGTAAGCATGATACAATCTGGTATACGTTTGTACCAACCTGGTTTGCAACGTCTGTAAAGTCAGATACACCCATCACTTTCATAACCTGGTCTGACATACCCGCAATAACCAAGAGGGCCACACACAAAAGGGCTACGTTGTAATTACCACTTGCCTGCTCTGACTGAATTTTATTATCAAGTTGGGTAAGAGCATGTTCTTGCTCTTGCTTCATTTGTTGTAATTGTCCTACATTGCTATTTCCCATGATTGCCTCGCTACGAATTTTCTGATTGTTTGATTTCCCCACCTAAGATCTCAGAAACTGCTGCAAAGATCTCTTCGAGGTTGCTAGCGATTAACTTCGCTCCATCAAATTTTTGCTGCATCCCATCTGCAGCGCGCGTTGCCATCGCATCATCTTCCCCTGTATAGATGCTGGCTTGCTTTGGGTCTGTTTGAGAACCGGTCTCTTTCATCATCCCAATTGCCCACTCCTGAGCAGGTGTTGCTTGCATGCTCTCTGGCATCACAACATAAACTCGAGTACATCCGTACAATGAGTCATTAAAAATAATCACCTGAGGTGTATCAACTTTCGGCGAAGTTTGAACAGGCTCTAGGCGATAACTATTAGAGCCAGCCTGCTCTGGCGTAACTGGCTGACGCCCTTGTACTCCTACGCCATATGTAGCAACGATTGCACCACCGCTTTTATTAGCAAGGTCTGACAAGAATTGAGCTCTAAACTCACTACCTGACCATCCTTGCATCATCTGAAACATGTTCATTGCTTCGTAATTTTTCTGAAGGTCTGGGAGATTACCTTTCATTTGTCCCATATATGCGATCAACGCAGTCATTAGAGCAAGCATCGCTGTTGACGAATTGAACCCCTTTGCATCATCAGACTTTGGCTGAATGACAGGTGTTGTTTGGTCTGTGTTTATACTTTGTGTGCTCATCATTATTTCCTAATTTTGTTAGGACTTATCTCCCCTTAACATCTATTATACCATATAAAGTATTTTTAAAGATAGTGTTTTGATAAAATAAATTTTATTTTGTTAAATAGCAAAGAGTTATGACGTATATTTATACTCAAAACGTGTTGATTGTATCTTACTGATTATACACACTTTAGGTAATTATGATCTCTACTAGCTTCTGAATCAGCGTCTTGTGCTTTTAAAAATTTTAGCGACATAAGCGCATTATATGATAAAATATTTTTTATCAAGCTGATATTCAGAGGTTTATGAAATTAAGAATCTTTTTCCTGAGAATTTAGATACTCTTCAATATAATTGTTGAAGAAATACCCGAAAAAAATCTCTGGAATGTAAATAGTATTAGCGTGATGGGAATTTGGACAGATCGCTACCACCATGACATGACATCCTGGAGGCTGATGCTCAACGTTATAAATCCCTTGTTTTAATAGGTTTAGAAGAGCTGAATACGATCCCGTTTGGCTGTTATCTGATTGATTATGAAGCGATTGTAGATTGTTTAATAATTCTGTCTTTAAATTGTTTATATTCATGATTTCTCCTTAACATCTATTATACCATATAAAGATTTTTTAAAGAAGGGGTTTGGAATAAACTATTTATTTTATGCGACTTATGAATTTAATAACTCATTGGATATTAAGACTTTACCCATCCAGACTTTCCTGGCCCTTTTGGTTTCTTTTTTGGCTCGCCAGAGGGTGGTTTTGGCGATTCGGGGCGAAAATTGAGCATTTTTGAAGCTTCTGAGGCATCAGTTTGTATGCTATGGCGAGCATTTTGGATCATCTCCCAATGCTCTGGAGTAAAGTTGCTTGGGTCTTCTGCAAACGACTTGAGCTCTTCCTCGCTTAACCCAGTGGACTCTACCAATTTATGAGTCTCTTCTTGAACAACGCTTTGCAGTTGTTGCAGCTCCTCTATCATTTTTTTTCTCTCTTCAGGAGAACCGTTTTTTAAGATGTAGTTAAGCTTTTCAAAGAAGTCGGCGGAGTTTGCAAAAACCTCTTCAAAGCGATCGGCACGCTCTTTTGGGGTTAGCTTAAAAAATTCCATCAACCGATCAAATTCATCTTGCGCCATAACACTCTTCCTTTTTCTTTATTATACCAGAAAATAATTATTTTTTCAAATTGCTATGTTTGAGTGTTTTGAGATACTGATTTTTTATCAAGGGGGCTTGCGTAAATATTCCGAATAGGGTATGAAAGTACGCGAGGGGTCTGGAATGTGGATGTTCGCAGGCCTCAAGGGAACGCATGCTGGATCACCACCTCTCTGCTCTTTATAAGGAACTCGGCCTAGACAAGGAACCTGAAAAAGCCGACGACAAGTCTTATATTATTGCGATATCTGCGAAAGCACAAATGCACGTTTGGGATTTGTTTCCAGGTTTCTTATTTAAAGCGGTGCTCGGCCCCCTCCCAAACGAAGAGGTTGAAGAGCACCTTATTTATTATAGCAAGGCAAATCTTGTGGGCCAGGGAACTGGAAGGTGCCGCATTGGGCTGGATGCAGATGGCAAACAGCTAGTTATGGTGATGCATGACCCAGAAGACATTTCTTATCAAGGCTTTAAAGAGCGCACTGAAGAGTTCGCGAATTTTGTTGATTATTGGAAGGATCAGTTGTGAAGGGTTTTTTAGTTGGTGAAGAGGGACCACTTGCTGGTCTGATTATCCGCATGGATGAGGGCGATGAGTGGATCATCGGCCGTGACCCTGATGTCTCTTATCAGGTGCTTGAAGATCCTATGGTCTCGCGCAAGGCCGTTAAGGTGGTCAAATCTGAAAGTGGCTTTGTTTTACACAACTTGAGCGATGTAAATCCCGCCTCTATTAATGGCAAGGTTGTGGAAGAGCCTGTTGAGCTCTCTTTGGATGACACTGTGCAAATCGGGTCAACGCTTTTCCGATTCACGGATGAAGATCCTGCTGGCGATGCAGATGCTGAAGAGATGCCAGAAGAGGTCCACCAAGAAGAAATGCTTGAAGATGAGCCTGAAAAGCCTGCTCATGATGATCTTTTTGGCTCGTTTCGCTTTGAAGGTGGAAAAGAAACGCGATGGCTAATTAAGGTGATCTCTGGGCCAAATGCGGGCGCTGAATTTAACTTAGAGCCAGGCTCTGAGCTTATCATTGGCAAAGATCCTAATGAGTGTGATATTGCCTTACAAGATTTGAGCGTCTCTAGGCAGCATGCTAAAATCACGATTGATGATCAGGGCGAAACTGTTGAAATTGAGGATTTAGGCTCACGCAATGGCACGCTTATTAGCGGTCGCCCGATCCAAGAGAAAAAGCTACTCACATCACAAGATTTAATTGCCCTTGGCACAACCACTTTCTTAATCATTGACCGCGAGCAAACACGCGATACGATTTTTTCTCCTCCTTCTATGATACCTATTGATGAACCTGAAGAAGATGAGGTCATTGAGGAAAAACCGAAATCTTGGAAAGAGTTGATCATCCCTCGTCACCACCTTATTTTAGCTGGCTTGTTTGCTGTTTTTGTTCTCGTAGGAATTGGGGGCATGTTGTCTCTTTTTCAAACTGAATCGATTGCATTTGAAAAACATGACCCTCATGGCGCTATTCGGAAAACAATCAAAGATTTTCCCGATGTTGAGTTTTCATACAACGAAACAACTGGCAAGATCTTTTTATTGGGACACGTGTTGACTGAAGTTGACAACCAAGAGATGCTTTATAATTTGTCGACATTAGAAATAATCAAGGGAATCGAAAACAACGTTGTCATCGATGAGCTTGTTTGGGACAATGTCAACGCGCTTTTGATGAAAAATCCTGCCTGGCGCAGCGTTTCGATGACAGGAAAAAAACCGGGTGTGTTTTTGCTGCGCGGTTTTGTTGAAACAGCGCAAGATAGTGGCGAGCTGAAAGAATATCTAAATTTGAATTTCTCTTACCTAGATAAGCTGGATTACCAAGTTGTTGTCGAGCGGACTCTTGAGATGGAGATTCAATCTATTTTGATCTCAGAGGGCTTTGCGTCTGTGACGATGCAGCTTGTTGGCGGTGATTTAGTGATCGCTGGCAGAGTTCCTGAAAAAGAAGAAGATGAATTTGAAGATGCCATCGATAAAATCAAGCTCTTGCCAGGAATTAGTTCTGTTAAGAGTTTAGTGATTTTTACATCTGCTGCAACATCGCGCATTAACTTATCATCCCAGTACCGCGTTACTGGAACGACGATGTTTGATAATGTCCCAACTTATGTTGTCATTGGAGGGAAGATCTTATCGAAAGGTGATACTTTAGACGGCATGACGATCACTGCGATTGCGCCAAATGAAGTTTTACTTGAAAAAGATGGATTAAAATACCAGATTAATTACAATGAAAATTAATTTATTATACACGTGAGAGGTGAAAATGTACGGGCTAGAAAAACAGCCGTCAGATGGATTTGAGTTCGACTTGGAAAAAGAGGTCAAAGCAAGTCCAGAACGGAAAAAAGAGGTCTTAAAGCTAGCAGAAGATACTGCCAAAGGCCTTAAAGAAGCGATTCGGGACGCTGATCCCCATTCCAAGGAATTTGAAAAATTTGGCAAGCTACTTCATGGGTGTATTGCTATGCAAACTGTTATTCAAAGAGTGCGTTAGGAGGCAATCATGGGAGATTCCAATTGGGCAACACTGTCCTTTTCAACACTGATCACTGCGTACACGAAGCTGCAGAGTCAACTTGTTTCAATGGTGCGCACGCTCGCATCTACCATTTCAAATGCAACGCCTGGAAAGTTTTTGCTTCTTCAGTTCGGCATGGCTCAAGTGACTCAGATCGGTGAAACGATTTCAAACTTGATCTCGCAAGTGAATTCGATGATCATGGCTGTTGTACGCAACCAAAAATCATCATAAAGATAAAGGGAGTTTTAGATGTCAAAATGGGAAGAGTGGGAGAAAAAGTGCGAAGGCCTTTTTTTCTATTTTTTGGAGTGTGGCTACATCGCTTGCAACCAAGCCGATGAAGATTCAGCGTTAAAGCTATTTCATGCAGCAAAGTTGCTTAAACCTCAAAACATACTTTGTGATGTGGGATTCGGGTATTTACACCTACACAAGCTGGAGCTAGCAAAAGCTTGTGAAATGTTTGAAGGCGTTCTTCGCAAAGAGCCAAACAATGAAATGGCAAGAACTTTGCTTGGCATTAGCAAATCAATGATGCCAAAAGGTGGCGCTGAAGGAGAAAAAATCTTACATGAAATAGCATCTACCTCAAAGGACCCTTATGTCAAACAATTGAGCGATACTGCTATTGACTTTGTTGATCGCTTCATTAAGAAAAGCGGTGGCGGCCCTGCAGAAATACAAAAGCCCAAGCAGCCTAGGAAATAATGGCAGAAAATAACCTTCCTAAAGACATTTCAAGCCCCTCCCAAATCGACCCGAGCAAATCGGTTCAAACGGGTGAAGAAACTCCAAAAAAAGGAACTGCCAAAGAGCCATTTTCATCTTATATGAAAGAGGGCACGCAAGGCCCAGGAGCAACTGGCCAGCCATCGCCTATGGACCTTGCTAAAGGTCCTGGGATACCCACTTCTCAGCCCACTCTTGAGTCTGTTAATGCTCAGATGAAGTCAGCTTCTAGCTCGCTTGGAGATGTTAACAATTTACTCAACACAAAAGGTCTTAAACTCAAACGATCTCAGACATACCTTTTACGCAATAAGCTAACCGATGCCAACCAGAATATTCGGTCTGCAGCGCAAAAGACAGGTGTTGATGTTGGGCCACCTCCTAATCTCACAGGTAGGCAAAATCCAATTGCACGCTTCATAGGCCTTGTCACTGACAGCCAAAAGCAAATGGATGAATCGCAGCAGATGATCAACAAAATGGCCAAAGAGGGCCAGTCGGTCAGTCCAGGTCTTTTGCTGTCTGTCCAAGTCAAGATCAATAAGGCCTCTCAGCAAATTGAGTATGCATCTGTTTTGCTTAGCAACGCAGTCAGCTCAATCAAATCGCTCTTTAATGTCCAAATATAAGAGGTCTTTCCTCAGATGGAATTTGAAAAGTTAGAAAAACAACTAGAAGATCTCGAGCTGACAACGGTGCACGGCCGTATCACTGAAATTGTCGGCATGTTGATCAAGGCTGTCATCCCACAAGTCAAAATGGGTGAAGCTGTTTTGATCAAACGCGAGGGCGAGCCTTTGATGGCTGAAGTTGTTGGATTCACACAAGATGAAGTTTATCTTTCCCCTCTGGGAGCAATGACTGGAATTGGGTTATCCTCTGAAGTGATTCCCATGCGACTACCTCTGCAAATTCAAGTCGGACCCGGATTGCTTGGTCGCGTTCTAAACGGACTTGGGCAACCTCTTGATACTGATCAAAAAGGGCCATTAACTGACGTCGATCAAACTTATTCGGTGATGAACTCACCCCCCGATCCTCTGAAGCGCCGCTTGATTGAAAAGCCAATGCCAACAGGTGTGAGATGCCTTGATGGTGCCCTCACTTGTGGTGAAGGACAGCGCATCGGAATTTTTGCTGCAGCTGGCGGCGGTAAATCCACTCTGCTTGGGATGCTTGCACGCAATGCCCAAGCCGACATTATCGTCATCTCTTTAATTGGTGAGCGGGGCCGCGAGGTGCGCGAATTCTTGGTCAATGATTTAGGAGAAGAGGGGCTAGCTCGCTCTGTCATTGTTGTCTCAACATCTGATCAAGCTGCCCAGCTACGCCTAAATGCTGCTTACATCGGGACTGCAATTGCCGAATATTTCCGGGATCAAGGAAAACGCGTTATTTTAATGATGGACTCTGTCACGCGCTTTGCAAGAGCCCTTCGTGAAATTGGTCTGGCAGCTGGTGAGCCGCCTGCCCGCGCGGGCTATACCCCTTCAGTTTTTGCGATCCTCCCTCGGCTTCTTGAGCGCTCTGGTAACAGCGATAAAGGCTCAATCACTGCCTTTTACACGATCTTGGTTGCTGGTGATGATATTAACGAGCCCGTTGCCGACGAGGTGCGCTCAATCCTGGATGGGCACATCATCCTATCCCGCCATTTGGCTCATAAGGGCCACTACCCTGCAATTTCTGTGCTTGAGTCTGTCAGCCGTATTTTAACGCACATCACCGACAAACCTCACCAAGAGTTGATTCGCAAAATCCGCGAGGTCCTTTCTAACTATGCAAAAAACGAGCTTTTAATTCGCATTGGCGAGTACAAACCCGGCTCTGATCGCGATGCTGACTTTGCGATTAAATACGTCGATCGCGTCAACCGCTTTTTGCAGCAGCGCGTCGATGAGAAATGCTCGTTTCAAGAAACCCTCGCTCAACTCAAACAGTTGTTCAGCTAATGGCAAAGTATCCCCTGCAGCAATTGATGGAAATTAAGCTCAAGCGCTTAGAAGAGGCCGAGCGCGAGCTTGCTAAGCGCAAGGAAGAGCTTGAAGCAGAAGAGAAAAAACTACAAATAGAAATAGACAAGTTGCAGACAATTCTGGACCATAAAGCAGAAAAAATGGCTCAGATGCGCTTAGAGATGGATCAAGGTACAACAACAGATAAAATTAAGCAGATGAAAAGCTATCTTGAAACGATTGAGGACAAGCGAAAAATTCAAGACGACAAAGTTAAAAAGCAAAAGCTCGAAGTAGAAAAAGCAGAAGTTGCCGTTGAAGATGCTCGTCAAAACATGTTCCAAAAGCAGGCCGATGTTGAAAAGTTGAAAATGCATCGCGAGGAATGGGACTCAGAGCAGCTTTACCTAGAGAAGCAGGAAGAAGCTAAAGAAACCGAAGAGATGGGGACTTCGATGCATGTTAGAAAGAAAAAAAGGGGAAAGTGAAATGTCTAGCGATGCGGGAGGGCAACGCCCTATTCAAGGCTATCGTCAATATGAGAGCACCCAAAAAGATATCGAAGAGCCTATCGATAAAGACGAATTTCAAAAGAAAATCAAAGAGGTCGAATCAGCAACAGAAGCTCCCCATAAAAAAAAACGTGAGCAGGCTGAAGATGATGGCACAGGTCTTGAAGGCTTAAATCAACCCCAACATGTCTTTGACACAAAAAAAGATGTAGAGCCCTCTCCCTTTGAAGTGCAAAGCCCCCAATCGGGCCGCAGACAAACCTACCAAGGGCAAAAGGGTGCCACGATGGAATTTATCGAGGAGCCAACGCCTCCATCTGCAGCACCTAAAGAGACGCCAACGCCCTTTGCTCCTCCTCCACCTTCTGAAAAGCAAGCCTCTCCACAGCCTCTGCCTCCCTCTCAGCCACAATCGCAACCATCAAGCCAACTGCCACCCCAACCCCCATCTGAAAAATCACAAACTGAGCAGCAACCCAAACAGCAGCCATCCCAGGCTTCAAGCAATACCTCAGAGCCCTCTGAAAAACAAGCTCAACAGGCAGCCTCTCTTCCGCCATCCCCAGTAAAATCCAACCTCACCCAAGAAAAAGAGCCTCAAACCTTCAGCCCCCAAAAAGAGCCAAAAAAAGCCATTTCAAAAACAGCAGAAAGCGATGAAAAAACCCCTATAACGCACGCTCCTGCCTCTGAAATTGAGAAAATCCAAAAAGAGAAAAGCCAAAAAGCCAAAGAAGAACAAGGAGCTGCCGTTGAAGGGATCACCCCCTCAGACCAACCTGCAGGAACTGGCAATGTCATTGAGCCAACAGCAGCCATGAGCTCTTCCCCTCTCAATCCCCTATCTCCCATCTATGAACTTTTTAACAACATGGTCAGCCATATTACCATCGAGCATGCTAAGTCAGGTCTGCAAACGACCACAGTACAAATCTCCATGAAAAATTCTGCCTTTGATGGAGCAAAACTTAAGCTTGAGCGATTTCCAACAGCCAGAGACACTTTCAACGTCCAACTCTCATCAGATAACCCCAAAGCTGTTGACCTATTCAATGCAAATATGCAACAGTTAACAACAGCGTTCCAAGCAGGGCGCTACCCCTTCAAAGTGAACATCAATCGGGCAATTCACGAAGGGGAAAGCGCCAAGGATAAAGCCAAGCGCGTGAATCGAAAAGGAGATGTTGGATGAAAAGATTGTTTCTAATATTTGCTGCTTTCAGCACTTTTTGTTTTGCTGATCAAACTGCATCTCGTCTTATATTGAAACACCGCGAGCATAACGGAATCGGCTATGGGACCGGCTACTCAACACTACAGGCATTTTTAGCCCCCTCTTGGAAGAATGGCTTCATGCCCTTTATTGATCTGCGAGGGCACGTTTTCGATGATCAGAAATTTGCCACTAACACTGGCATTGGTTTGCGCTATCAAGATCAAGACTACACATTTGGTGGCAACTTTTATATCGACTACCGCAATGCTGCCAATTTAAATCCCTTTCAACTCGCCGGTGGACTAGAGTTCTTGTCTGATACCTTTGACATTCGCTTAAATGGATATGGCCCTTTCACTAACACCTCTTATGCATCTAAACCCTCATTCAAGCAATTTACGAGCCAAGGCGTTGTTTTTACGCAGAAACTTAAAGCCGCTCTACCCATGATCGATGCCGAAGTCGGCGCGCCCATTGGTAAGCGCTGTGATAACTTAAACTTTTACGCTGCACTGGGGCCTTATTATCTCTTTAAGAAAACTGTGAACGGCATCGATCTAGGTAACGCAGTTGGTGGTAAAGGGCGAGTGGTAGCTGATTATAAAAGCCTGCTAACCTTTAGTGCTGACACCACGTATGACAAGATTTTCAAGTGGACAGTCCAAGGAACAATCGGCATCAGCGTTCCCCTCGGGCCCAGAAAAAAACAGGGAGAGCATTCACTGCTTTGCCAAGCTCGTAACCAGTTGCCGCAACGCGCTGAAATCATCCCAATTGACTCAAGCTCAAGATCAATCACCCCATCGTTTAACATCGTTTTTGTTAACAACACCTCAAGTAGCAACGGCACTTTTGAAAGTCCCTATCCAACCCTAGCTCTTGCCGAGGCAAACTCATCGCCTGGCGATGTGATCTATGTTTTTCCAGGCGATGGAACAACCACAGGCATGAATGCAGGCATCACCTTACAAAGCCGCCAAAGACTCCACGGATCTGGCCACCCCATGGACTTAGATGGTTTTATTGTTCCAGCTTTAACGCCAAACGCCATGCCAAAAATCGAAAATACAGCTGGCAGTGCTATCACTCTTGCGAATCAAAATACTGTAACCGGCATCAATATTGTCTCAGCAACAATGCACGGTATCGATAGCTCTGCTGCCTCAGGCGGCGAATACTTGATCACAGATAACTTAATCACAAATACCACTAATAATGGCATTAACCTTGTACCAATCGTCAATGGTCACTCTATCTTATTGCGCAACACTGTGATGAATGCTGGAGTCAATGGCATCGACCTTACAACAGCTTCAGATGCTCAGTTTAGCTGTTTCATGAAAGACAATACTTGCAAAGCAAACACCAATATTGGGGTTTTTATACAATCAGAAGATACCTCTAACATTAACTTAAGAATGAAAAGTAACCAATCTTTAAGTAATACCCAGCTAGGGATTGAGGTCAACGGATTAGACAGCTCAACAATGACGGCATATATAAATAGCAACCTATCTAGCCAAAACGGAAACTCTGGCATTTTACTGCAAAGCCTTCAAACAACGCCTAGCAACTTTTCTCAAAACATCACTTTCATTTTGAATAACACTTTTGATGGCAATGGATTTAGAAGTCTTGGATATAACATGCCCTCTGGAGCAAGTTCTTCAACCTCTAGCGTCATAAAAAATAACCAGATGACTAACAACGTCGATGATGTTCTACTGCGAACAGATGGCAGCACTTTCTTTTGCGTTAATTTTACGAATAATTTTTCTGACAATAACTACAGCTTTTCTAAAGTGGGCGCTTCAGTCTTTCAAATCGTCGGTGACAATTCTGCCCAGGTTCAAAGCGAAAATACAGGCTCAATGGCCAACCCTATTATTTTTAGCGGTGGCGGGTTCGAGTTTGTGTCCTCTTGTCCTTAAACCTCTCTGGCATAACTTGCATTTGACAAAATATTTGCAAATGGCTAAAGTTTAGCCCATGGATGAAGTGCAAGATGTTCAAAAGACCCCTATAAATCTTCACGTTAAAGAAGAAGAGGAATTTCCAAGAAAACCATTTAACTACTTGCTAGACGAAGAAGAAGAGGATGAAGAAAGCGCGCAGCATCCAACTCCCATGGCCCTTTTCTCACCACCCCCTTCAACCGATTTGCCCGATGTTCAGACTATCAGCCCCATCCAAATTAACGCCCTTTCAGAAATCATCGCCGATAAAATCACTATCGTTATTGACAAAGGGATCACCACAACATCTGTTGAAGTCCCTCAAGGAAAATTTAAAGGCTCCACAATTTCTATCGTCCACTACGATACCAACCCCCACTCCTTTAATGTTGAGCTCAGCGGCTCGTTCGAGCAAATGATGGATTTTAGTCAAAATATGAAAGAGCTGTATAAACAATTACAAGAGCGCATGCCTGATTTTGTGTTCAAAGTCGATGCCGCTTTGAGCCCTGAACATCAAGTTTTTGATACAAAGCAAAGAAAACAGCGCGTTCAGAAATCTGATAGAGCCCGTTGAACAATTAGTGGAATACCGGTATGGTGAAGGCAGGATGACCAAGAGTAACTCTTTCCATTTTATTGAAGTGCTACGCGATACTTTGCGCGAAGAAAAGCTGATTCCCATGTGGGGACACCCGCCAGCTTTTCCGTGGGATGCCGTGTCTAAAAGTTGTACACAGATCTTTGGCCAGGATGCTCAGATTAAAACTGGAGCATCTCAATGGATGGAGAGCGACAAACTCTTATCAGGGCTAGGAGCTGATCCACGCATTATATCGCTGGAACTATCTCCGCTTACTGAGCCTGTTTTTATCGCCTGTCCTCGAACAGATATTGCAAAACTTATAGCTGCCTTAACGAAAGAAAGTGGCCCTGGCTTAGACGACCCTGAAATTAGCACAGCTTATTTTGAGTACATGCTCGTTAAACTCTTATCTGAGATAGCGGATATAAAACCCCTTGAGGATCTTACACCTCAACTCGCTGACCACGCTTTTAAACCCACCCGCAGCTATACTTGCGATTTTTCTCTTGTACTCGGAGCTAAAACACACTGGATGCGCTTGATCTGTCCAGACTCATTTCATTCAGCTTTTCGCGCTCATTTCTTAAATCACCCTCTCGATCTTTCAAATCACCCTGAGACCGTTGTTCCTCTTGCCTTTGAAGTGGGCTCAACAACCTTATCTGCTGCAAAGTGGCAAGAAGTCCAGGTTGGCGATTTTGTAATCCTCGACCACTGCTCTTATTATATCAACGACCATAAGGGCTCAATGCTTTTATCATGTGGCTCTAAGCCACTTTTTCAGTTACGCAGTAAAGAGGGCGAAGTTAAAATTCTTGACTATGCCTACACCTTTGAGGAGACGACCATGGATGAAGATGAAGAATTCATTGAGGATAGAGTTGACGAGGAAGAAGAAAGCCCTCCTGCAACACACACCGAGCATCAAGACCTGATCTCTGCAGACAACGTCCCCTTGCAGATCACCGTTGAGGTCTGTCGCATGCATATGCCACTTGCCAAAGTGCTAACCTTAAAACCAGGCAACACCCTTGAGCTAAGCCAAAGGCCCGAAGAGGGCATCACCCTTTGCGTTTCTGGAAAAGCCATTGCAAAAGGTCAGCTGATTCAAGTCGGCGATGTCTTAGGCGTAAAAATCACCGACGTGGGATAGATCATGGTTGCCGAGGATCTTTTTTTTAAGCAAGTGACCCTGCCCCACATCCCTGAAGGAACAACCTCAACTCAAATTATCCCCAAGCAAATTGGTCCTTATAAAATTGAAAGCCTTCTAAGTACCGGCGGCATGAGTCTGCTCTACCTTGGACTACACCCAGAAAAACGCCAACCCCTCGCAGTAAAAGTCCTCAAGCAGCAATACCTGACACACCCTGAAATGAAAGAGCAATTCATCAAAGAGGCCCAAGTCATTGAGCTTGCCGATCACCCCAACATCGTTAAACTTTATGGACAGGGTGAGTGGGAAGAAGGCCTTTATATCGCCATGGAATGGGTCAAAGGCATTTCGCTCAAGCAGTTCATTCTCCAGCAGTCCCTCTCACTCAAGCGCTCCTTAGAGATTTGCCTTCAAGTCGCCTATGCCCTTTTACACCTCCACACAAACGGCATCATCCACCGCGATTTAAAACCTGAAAACATTCTCATCACGGAAACAGGCCAGGTCAAAGTGATCGACTTTGGCATTGCACAAATGCTCTGGCAGCCAGGGGAAGCTCCACCAAGGGGCCTCGGCGGGATTATTGGCACACCCAGTTACATGAGCCCTGAGCAGAGAAAAGACCCCCTGCACGTTACCGTTGCAACCGATATTTACGCACTTGGCGTCATCGCCTACGAGCTCATTGTCGGCCGCCTAAGTTTTGGCAATATCAAGCTTGAGCTCTTGCCTAAACGCCTGCGTCAAATCATCCAAAAAGCACTTGAGCCTGACCTAAAAGATCGTTACAATGATATCGTAGACTGGATCTCAGACCTATCAACCTACATGCGATCTGGCGAGTTACGCAAAGAGCGCCGCGGCTCTGATGAAATCAAAGAAGTTTACGAAAAGCTCACGCTCATTCATCAAGAGCTCATTCCCTCAAAACTACCCGATTGGTCAGGGCTAGATATCGGTCTGGCACGTGATGCCGATACAACCCCTTTAGGTCTTTTTCAAGACTTTTTCAAACTTCCAAATGGCCATTATATCATTTTTTTAGCGCGCGCGCCATCGCATGACATCGACGCCCTCATCTCCATTGCCCACTTTAAAGGCCTCGTGCGCATGCTCATGCACCAATACCGCGAATACTCGCAAAAAAACATCGATCTTTCCAACCTTGTCAGCGAGCTCAACAACACCTATTCAGAAGAAAATTTCACCAAAACCCTTTCCATGCACGCCCTCCACCTCAACCCAACCGATTCACAACTTACAGCCATCTCATGCGGCTTTGAGCCCCTTTGGAACTTAATCCAAGGAAGCAGCATCCCCCGCCTCATAGAAAGCCGCAACCCCTATCTTGGGGAAGAAAACAACTACGACTTCTTTGCAGTCTCCGATAACTGGAATGATGGCGACATGCTACTCATGCATACATTTGAATCAGCAACCATCGACATGCAAGCGCTTTTTGCTGAAGCACGCAACCTCCCTCCAAGACCCCAAGCCGAATCCATCATGCGCACTCTGAAATCGCGCGAGCTAACAGGCACAGACAAACTCCCCCAAGCCATTCTCTCCATTCAACGACTTCCATAGACCCCCAACAGCTAAAGTTGGAATCGAGGCTATATCTTTACATCGCAGGAATCCTTATGGTACTCTTATGCAAAATTATCTTAGGAGATTGCTGTGAAAGATCGTTATTTTCAACTTGGCACAGGCGAGCAAAAAGTGATGGTGCTTCATGACTTTTTTGCCAGTACAGCATCATACCTACCTCTTCATGATTATCTGGATAAAGAGACATTCACCTACATCTTTTTTGATATGCGGGGGTATGGAAAGTCAAAAGAGGTCCAAGGCGATTATTCTCTCAATGAAGCTAGTCAAGATTGCATAGCGCTTGCTAACCATTTGAATTGGGGCTCTTTTCACGCGGTTGGCCACTCAATGAGTGGTATGGTTATTCAGTATCTAAACTCTCAGATACCTAATAGAATCTTGAGCGCCACTGCAATTACTCCTGTACCAGCAACGGGTTCTTCAATCCCAGATGATTTCCTTGAATACACACGCGCAGGCATTCGAGGCGATGATTCTATTATCGCTGAGATTATTCGTAATACAAGTGGTGGGCGTTACAACGAGGCCTTTGTGCAGTTTAAGTTAAAGCAGTTTCGAAGCTCCGCGACTATAGAAGCGCGTCTATCCTATCTGAATATGTTTTCCCAGAATAACATTTCAAAAGAGGTTCAGGGACTTGCGACACCGTATCATGTGATTATTGGCCTCTGTGATACACCATGGCATAACCGTGAGATGATGGAAAAAACTTTTGGACTATTTTTCCCTAACTGTACGATTTCAGAAATTGCGGACGCTAGTCATTTTCCCATGCAAGAAACCCCGATATTGCTCGCAAGTTATATTGAAAGCTTCCTGAAGAAGACCCAGTTAGCGCATGTTTAACTAAAAATTTATAACTTTATAAGTAGCTTACAACAAACGATTTAGAAAATCATCTAGCAAAAAGTGACAAATTTGTCACTTTTTGCTAGTATAAAGTGACAGATATGACACTTTTGGAGAGTTCATGCAGCGAAAAATGATGGCCAATTTACTCAATTGGAAGAATGGGGAAGGGAGAAAACCGCTTCTCTTAAAAGGTGTGCGCCAAGTTGGTAAAACCCATTTGCTAAAGTCTTTCGGTAAGAAGCATTTCCCAACCTTCCATTATTTTAACTTTGAGCAAACCCCTGAACTGGCAAAGATTTTTGAGCCCGACCTAAAACCAAAACGCATCCTAAATGAGCTAAGCCTTTTTCTTGCCCAATCAATTGACGCTGACAATGATTTGATAATTTTTGATGAGATTCAAGAATGCCCAAAAGCATTAACTAGCCTTAAATACTTTCTCGAAGAGTCCCCAAAAACTCACCTTTGCGGAGCTGGGTCTCTATTAGGGCTTCACTTGAGTAAAGGTTCATTTCCTGTCGGCAAAGTAACGTTTGAAACTTTACGTCCCATGTGCTTTGAAGAGTTTTTAATGGCCATCGATGACAAATCACTCCCCATACTCCAATCACTTAAAGAAAAGCCTCAGATTCCTGAGATAATCCACACTCATTTGTGGACAATGCTAAAGCATTATTTTATAGTCGGAGGACTACCAGAAGCGGTCTCTACTTACATTAGGCACAGAAACGATCTTTTTGAGAGTTTTTCTCAAGTTAGAAAGAAACAAGATGATTTACTTAAATCCTACTTTGCTGACATTGCAAAGCATAGCGGTAAAATCAACGCAATGCACATTGAGCGGGTGTTTGCTTCTACCCCAGCTCAACTAAGTCGCTCTCACGACGGTAATAGCTCTCGCTTCAGGTTTAGAGGCGTCATACCAGGAGTATCTCACTACGATCGCCTAGCAGGCGCAATAGACTGGCTTGAGGCGGCAGGCCTTGTCATCAAAGTTCCTATTATAAATTCTGCTCTCCTCCCCTTCAAAGGCTATGAAAAAGAAAACTTTTTTAAACTCTTTTTATTCGATGTCGGCCTGCTCGGGATGATGAATCATTTATCCCCGAAAGTTCTTTTGGATGCCAACTACGGCAGTTATAAAGGTTATTTTGCAGAAAACTTTGCCCTTCAAGAACTCGTTGCACAAGGCAAGGACTCATTAGTCAATTGGCAAGAAAAAAAATCAGAAATTGAGTTTCTTTATGAGCACCAGGGTGAAGTGATTCCGCTGGAGGTCAAATCTGGAAACATCACTAGGGCGCAAAGCCTGCAAATATTTAGCCAAAAATACACCTGCCCTTACCAAGTAATTTTTAGCGGACGCCCGTTAAAATGTGTGGAAAGAGAAAAAGTTCACTATTACCCTCTTTACCTAGCCGGATTTTTTCCCTTGTCATAAATTAAAAAGTTAAATTACTCTTGCGGGCATGCGTATTTTCGTCATGTTGATGCTCGCCTTCTCCTTGCTTGCAGAGCGCGATGTATCACACTTGGCAGTGACAGAAGCTATGCCAGAGACGCTTATCGATGGGTGCGTTAGCGTCATCACAGGGTCATTTTTTTATCAATATCCAACCATCACCGTTAAGGGCGCTGAGCCTATCCACATTCCTTTAAGCTACATTAGCGGTTTAGGGCAGGAGCGCTCTGGAGGCTGGACCCAGTTTGCGCACCTGCTAGCAATTCAAGAAGGCAGGAATATTTATGCTAAAGAGCCAAACGGCACCGAATTGCACTACTGGCGCGCTCATTCTCTGAACGGACGCAAGCGCCCATTTCGTTTTAATTTAGGGGAGTCCTCAAAAAAACAGGCTTTGACCAATTGCGCACGCGGCACAATCAGCGCACGCCATGATCTGGCAAATCAATACGTCATGTTAGAGCCCGATCAAAAAGCTTTCCGACTCTACTGCTCAGATGGCACCGTGCGCTATTACAAATGGCGCGGCCGAACAGCTCCATTTGAAGACGTATTTCTTCTCTATTGGGAACAAAAACCAAACGGACACAAAATTCACTACGACTGGCATGTCGATTACCATTCAAATATTTTCCAAACAAAATACAAATTTCACAGCGAACTACGAGAAATCAAAACCACCAATGCAGACGGATCAAAAACATTTGCTTGGGCTAAGTATCGCTATACCTGCGACCCCCAAAAACGCCCCAACTTTGAACTTACAACTAGCGATGGTCAGAGCTATACAGTTTCCCATGATCGCCTAAAACACTACTTCTATCCCCTTTATGAAAGTTTAGGTAAAAAAGACATCCACTTCGTGCGCTACTTAGAAGGGTGGAATCTTCCAAGAGTAGCCTTTACTTATGGCTGCAATCAAAAACGCACAGACCCACTTTTAAGCACCATCACAATGCCAGATAAGCGTATTCAGCATATTCATTACTACCGTGAAGCAAAAGAAAACAGAATCCCAGGCAATAAAACCATCACGCTAGAAGGAGATCAAGACGCTCGGCTTAAACGGGTCAGCTCACTCAGATCAGAGCTTGGCACCACCCGATCGTTCATTTATCACCCAAGAGAAATAACGAAGGAAGAAGAATTTACCGAGGTCTTTGATGCGCTTGGCAACCGCACCATCTACAGATCATCACCGGCAAAGCGCCTGAATGCCATTGAAACCTACCGCGGAGAAAGCACCATTGTCGGTTACGAGCGGTTCACTTGGAATGGGCATCGCATTAAATGCCGTTACTGGTGCGATGAAAATAATGTTCCGCATAAAGCTCTCACCCATATTTACGATAGCGCAGGCAATGTGATTCAAGACATTGTTCAAGGCAATTTAACTGGGAAAAGCACCTATCCCTTAAGCCCTGGCGTGATACAAAATCCATCAAAGGGCGCTGCTGAAAAAGCCATCACAAAACGTACATTTAACGAGCGCAATTTGCTCACCTCTGAGCAAATGCCCAACGGCCTGCTCATTAAATACACCTACCATAAAAATACCGATTTGATCGCATCAAAGCTGTTCTACGAAGGCTCAACGCCAATCCTACGAATGTATTTTCGCTACAATGATGATAACCTCTTGATAGAAGAAATAACCGACGATGGACCGGCAAACACCACGTGCCTCACCAAAAAACTAACCTTGCGCACAGAATCCCCGTTTATTGGAATGCCAATAAGCATTCGTGAATATGCCTACGATCAACTTTTAAAGCGCACAGACATTATTTATAATAACCGCGGAGAAGTCATAGAAGAAAAAATCTACGATTCTACAAATACCTATCGCTTTTCAAACCATATTACCTACGATGACCGAGGACGCCCCTGCAAAACAATTGACGGAGAACAACGCACCACATATAGCTCATACGATGCTCTCAACAACAAAACAAAGTTCATCGATGCTGCGCAAAACTCTTATCTCATGGAATACGATCTCCACAACCGTCTAGTTAAAACCGTGCAAAACGAGCGCTATACAACTGCATGCACCTACAATCTCAAAGATCAAAAAAAATCAGAAACAGATATTTATAACAACAAAACCAACTATGAATACAACGAAAGTGGCAATTGCACACAAAAAAATCTTCCAGCAGATTCATCTGGTAAGCATCCCAAAACAACAATCACATACGATTTTATGCAAAATCCCGTAAGCGTTGTAGACGCGTTGAACCACAAAACACAAACAACCTATAACGCCTATGGGAAACCTCTTACAATTACACATCCAGATGGCACAAGCGAAACATTCACCTACACCATCGATGGGGAACTAGCCTCTCATACCCTTCCAAACGGAACCACCATGCATCATACTTATGACATTTTAAAGCGCATTGTCCACACAAAAGTCATCTGCATTTACGGAGAACTTCTTAAAGAAGAGCGCTTCAAATACAACACCTTTCACCTTTTAGAGCATCAAGACTTTGAGGGACATGTGACCCATTACGCTTATGATCGCGCTGGTCGTAAAATCTCAGAAACTAGAAATCAAGAAACCATCCGTTATGGCTACGACACATTAGGTCGCTGCAACCAAACCATTTATCCTGATTACACTGTCATTACAGAATTTGATCATCTTGACCGACCTGTTTCCACAAAGACACTTCAGGGCGATCAAATAATCCTCAGAGAAGACTGCACCTATGATCTCCATGGCAATAAAGCAAGCATCACTCGTTATCCACAAAATACACCTGCTACAGAAAAAAACCTCTATGATTATTTTAGCAGATTGATATCTCACACCGATGCTCTTGGCCATACAACCATCACCAGTTACAATGAAACAGACCATTTAGAAACAACCACAACAGATCCCCTAGGCAGGCAGACCATCATGACTTATGATGCGCTAGGCCGCAACATTTCCACTCAAAAGCTCGATGGAGCAGGCTACACCATTGGTCTGGAAGAAACCGCCTACGATCTTCTTAACAATCCTCTTTCGCAAACCAGCACCATCTACTCTCCTGGAACGCTACGCAAAACCACAACCACCCTCGCTTACGATGAGCGATCACGACTGGTAGAGCTTACCGAGGCTGCCAACACACCCCTTGAACGAAAAACAACCACCTCCTACACCTCAACGGGCCAAATTTATCAACTCATGAAGCCAAACGGAGTTATTCTTACCCACAGTTACGACTATCTCGATAGACTCGCCCAGCTCTACTCCTCCGATAGCACAGTAGATTACCAATATAGCTACAATCGCCTCGATCAAATCGAGCAAGTGAAAGACAAAGTGAACCAAACCACATCAAAGCGCACCTGGGATCCAATGGGCCGCTTGCTCACCGACACTCTTGCAACAGGGCACACCTTTAACAGCACCTATGATAGCCAAGGTCGGCGCATCGCTTTTTGCTCTTCTAAGCACACAGCCCAATACACCTATATCGGGCCACTTTTGCACACCGTTGCCAACCATACCTATCGCTACGATCTTGCTGGAAACATTCTTTCCGATGGCCACTCAAACTACACTTACGATCTTCTTTCACGTCGCACGTCTACCATCCATCCTTCATACACACACACCATTCTCGCCTTTGACCCGTGTGGCAACATCTTAAACGATTCTAAAAGCATCTACACCTACGATTCCCACAACCACCTGGCCTCTGAAAACAACAATTGCTATGCCTACGACTCCCATCACAATCGCATTCAGCACAACGACACCCACCAAACCATCAACGAGCTAAACCAACCCATCGATATCCCCCACAACGAAACCGGCTGCCCTCTATCCCACAAAGATGCCACCTTAACCTACGACGCCCTCGATCGCCTCATTGCCTACACCACCCCCACCGAAAAAATCACCTACACCTACGACTATCTCAACAGGCGCCTTACCTCCACACAAAATGGGATTACCACCGCCTACTTCTACGACGACAGAAACGAAATTGGATCAACAAATGGCGAATACCGCATCCTTGGCCAGGGCTATGGTGCAGAAATTGGCTCATCGGTCCTGATCCTTATCGACACCACCCCCTACGTTCCTCTCCACGACCTATTTGGCAATATCACATGCCTTCTCAACTCCGAGGGCACGCCCTATACTTCCTACGAATATGATGCCTTTGGCATTGCATCATCCTCAACCACCTGGTATTCAAGCATCTTCTTTACAGACCGCAACCCCTGGCGCTATAAATCCAAACGTCTCGATTCCACCGGTCTCACCTTCTTTGGCCGCCGCTACTACGACCCCACCTCCGGACGCTTCTTAACTCCCGATCCAAAAGGCTATTCCGAAGGCCCTAACCTTTATCAGTTCGTCCTCAACAACCCCCTTATCAACTACGACCTCTATGGTGAAATGAGTTTCAAACCTCAGCTAACTACACCCAAGCCCCAGCTCTTAATTCATGGTGACCGTGATAGGAGCCCCAATGAACGCCACATCCATATCAGCGGGATGAATAACACATTAGAAGAGATCATGAAACGTGGCCAACGCCTATCAGAAATGCTAGGGAATACCAGAGTATATACGGTTTACCAACCCCATACTTCCATTCCAGTTGAGGCCGGAAAAACCTTTTGGAGTTATATGGGTTTTAAAAGCAACCCAGGAAATATGTTACAGAATACAATTATGCACTTAACAGAAGAGCTCGGCGGCCCAGAAGGAGGAGGAATCATTAATATTTCCGCCCACAGCAAGGGTGCTGCTATATTGGAAAGAGAATTAACACACCTGCCTGATTCTATTCGCAAAATGATTTCAGTTGAAACGTATGGGGCACCGAGGCCGATACATCCGTCTTTAGCTGCCTTTGTAATAAACCACGTAGATCCCAAAGATTTTGTTGCGATTCCAGCTATCCAGTACATGCAGTTCCGCCGCTCAAAATTAGACGCACTCCCTTCGTTCCTCTGCCCGGATTCAACTTCACCAAATTATACAAATTTTGACTTAGAATATAATATTAATTATACAATCAAATCTGCTGGTCATTGCTTTTTGGGCGATGGGTATCAAATGCCATTGACCGAATCATGCAATAGATTTAAAATGAGAGCTGGCATACAAATGGAAACCAATCTTGGAGCTGGATAGTGTTAATAATTGCAATTTGCTCGCTAGTTTCTTTTGCTAAGCAAGACCCATTTCACCACGAAGTGTCAAAAGTTCTCACTGAGAATGCCAGCACTGCATACCATAGGGACGGTCTAGTTGTATCAGGACAAGGCGGCATGCTGATGCATAATGTTTCAGCCTTAAGCCAAATCTTCAAGTCTTCAGAACATGTTAATATCATCCGCGCTCGACAAATCTTTGTAAAAACAGCACTTGACTTTATTACGAGAACAAATGAAGACAGGAAATTACGCCCTTACTTAAATTCATACCCATTCTCAATTGAAAACATTAGGCTAATTATTAGCTTCACAGAAAATAAAAGATTTATTGAACCGCCTTATATTGCAAATGTTTCATGCTATGAAAATAGACTATTTTACAGCATCATCAACTCCGATCAAGAAATGGAAATGCTAGAAGTAATTCATGAAGAGACGTTCGAAGAGGCCTGCCGGCTGGTAGATGAAGAAAAAAAGAAGGAGTGAAACACTCCTTCTTTTATGAATCTAGAACGCTTTGATTGCCTTCTAAGACACGCTTTGCAAATCTACCGGCGGTTTTAACAAAGCACGCATTTGCTTACGCACGATCTCTAATTCGGCACGTATGCGGCTTTTTTCAGCCCGATCGGTCGCCGCATTACGCTGTTTCTTTAAGATCTTGCTTTGCTCTTTGAGTTTATCCATTTGTGGGTCATCAGGCATACCACCAACCCCGTATTTCTTGAACGAATCTTCAGCCTCGGCTAACCTTTGAGATTTAGCCTTACGTAAATGCGTTACCATCTCGGTTGCCTCATCTATCTTTTCGCTCAGCTTGTCTGTAGACTGGCTCAACCCTTTCTGCAGCTCTATAGCTTCCGTTTCAGTTCGGCTTTGTGAAGATATCACCCAAATCAGCCCAAATAAAACAACCATGACAGCGGCAATTGGGATAATGCTTAACCCCAAGGCCGCTACCGCAGACACCTGGGTTGCAAAAACTCCGATCGCGAATAAGGCTATCATTGAAACTGCACCGATACGGCCTACCCACTCCGCTAAGCAAGCAGAATCTTCACCCCCTAACGGAGTTGTTAAAAACCTTGCTGTAGTACCAATTGGATTTGTTATAAAATTAAACGTCATACTATTATTCCTCTCCAGTTTGCAGTTCATCAAGCAAGTCTTTCAAGCTATCAAGCATTCTGTCTATATAATCAAGCATCATAACGATCTCTTCAGTCAATGCTTTATTTTCGTTTTGAAACGACTCAACTTTCGATTGGACGGCTCCAATTAACAAATCAATTGTTTCAATCTTCTCAAGAATGAACTTTTCTCTTTGATTTGCTTTTTCTAGTTGCATGACCATCTTGGATTCGAGCATTTCGCTGCTGAGTTTAGCTCGCACTTCAACTTCGGATCTCAAAACATCTCTAGCTTTTTGAACATCAAACTCCAAACCCTTTTTATTTCCTATATAAATCCCTAGTGTCAAAGAGCTTATCATCATAACAGTTGATGTTCCTGCAATTAAGCCAACCTGGTTAGCGCCAATTAAAGCCCCGCTAACAATAAGTCCGCTAATCGCCTTGGAGACCGTGTCTTTTTGGGGAAATATCAGCCGATCTTTGATAAATGTAACTGCATCACCCATCGTTGGCATGTAGTGGGAAAGACCTTCTCCACAGCTTTTCCTGCACGACTCAGACAACTCTTTTACATAACCACTCAGTGTTGGTCCTATTCCTGTTGCCATGTTTTTCCTCGCTTAAATTCTTAACTTATTAATATTGTGCTATATACACTTAATTATTAAGTTTTACCTATTAATTATTTAACTTGCGATTAACATTATATCAAATAATTGATTTAATTTCAATTTTATCAACTATAATATTATATTTAATTTTTTATTATATTCGTATTTTGAGCCGTATGCAATTGATTTAGTTGGGGTTAAATGCATTGAGGGCTTTTGCAAAAAAGTCTAATGGTGTTTAATGAAGCTTCGTATCGCAAATGGACGCATTCGATCGTAATGAAAGACTTAATAAAACACAGCTGGATCTTCCTGCTGCTCTTTTGCTTCTCGGCTGCTGCTGCAATTGCTGCTGATAAGAAGCAACCTCAACCTACAAGGAGGGTCATTATTGACCAACCTGCTGAGGATGAAGGCTATACAATTAATTTTACCGATATATCTATCACCGAATTTATAAGCTTTGTCTCAAAAATCGCAAATATCAACTTCATCTACAAAGACGATGAGCTCGATTTTAACGTCACTGTGGTATCGGAAGATCCGACCAGCTCCACAAATGTGGTTTCAGTGCTCATCCAGGTCTTAAGAGCCAATGGTTTTGAGGTTTTAGAGCAACAAGGAAATCTGCTTATCACGAAGGAACCAGGTGGCGCTAAGCTTGCAACTGTTATTTCAGAGGAGCACCCTTTTAAGGGTGGTCCAGTCCCTGCCATTGCCACCCGTATCTTTAAGATCCAAAATGCCAATCCAGCACAGCTGGGTTCTTTGATTCAACCCATGCTCTCAGCTGCAGCTCTTGTTGAGGTTTCTCCCTCATCGCGTCATTTAATCGTCACCGATGTCATGGGCAATATCGAGAAGATTGCAGATGTCATGCTCACTCTTGATGCCCCACAGTCTGCTTTTGATATCGACGCCTATAAAGTTCTAGAATCTAATCCTGATGAACTTGTAGCATACGCACAGCGCATTATTACGCCAGTTGCTGAAGGCAATCCCGTCATCATGGTGCCACAGGCTCACTCAAACACCATTTTTGTCGTTTCAACACCCTATTTAGTTGAGCGCGCAATGGCTATATTAGCGGATCTCGATAATCCGACTGATATTAACGGCAAGCAGCTCTCATCAGACTTTTTAATGTACCATCCTAAATACCGCTCTGGAGAGGAGCTCCTCATATCAATGCAAGACTTAGGAAAAAGCTTACAGTCTTCACAGCTTTATGACCCTTCGTTTTTGCGGGCTGTTGAATCGGGCAAGTGGGTGCCTTCAACGAACTCGCTTGTGTTTACCGGGAACCCAGAGGCACTGCAACGCATACAAGCAATGCTCGAGGTAATGGACTCAGCTACAGCTGTTGCTACGGGCCAAGACATTTTATTTGTCTACAAAATCCAAAAAGTTCCTCACGAGCAAATTGAGCAAGGACTGGAAAATTTTGCAAATACCCTTGCAGCTAACGACCCAACCACGCGTGCTATCAAGCAAACCATTGATACGATGAAGTATTTGCCTGAATCTAATTCGCTTGTCTTTAAAGGACCTCCAGCTGCTATCGAAAAAATTAAAGAGATGCTCACATTACTCGATGGAGAAGGCTCTCGGCTTATCTCACAAAAAACATACTCAGTTTATAAATGCCAAAATATTCAAGGCAATGTCTTAATTTCTGATTTACAGGGCGTATCAAAGAACTTAAAAGCCTCAGGAGTGAACAATGCCGCTGTTATTGAAGCCATTAATTCTATTGAGTGGATTAAATCGACCAATTCGCTATTAATCACCGGCACAGAATCAACAATCGAGCAAGTGATTGCTCTTTGTGAGAAGTTTGATGTTCCTCGAGGAACAGGCGTGGCCTCTCAATTTTACATGTATAAACCTGTCCACAAATCAGCCCAAGAAATCCGCGATGCCCTGTTGAGTATAGCAGAGGACTTAGAAAAATCAGGACTAGCAAATCCTGATTTGATCAACACCATTACCACGATGCGTTATGTTGAATCGACCCAGTCTCTTCTTTTCACGGGGACTCCCGATTCAATCAATGAGATCAAACTTCTTCTGCAGACAATTGACGATGGAGTTGGTGTAGCTGGTGTCCAAACGATCGGCGATGTCACCTTCCTCATTTATAAAATTAAAAACGCCTCTGGGCCACAACTGCTTGCATCACTCAAAGCTTTAACAACGGATCTACAAAAAGCTAACGCAGACCCAGCCTTAATCAAAACGTTGAGCAATGCACGCTTCATCCAAGAGACTAACTCGATCATGTTTACAGGCTCTCCAGAAGCACTACAAAAAGCTGAAAGGCTTGCAGAACGCTTTGACATCCCCTCGCTTGGCGGTGGAGCAGCAGAGCGCCCTTCCCCTGACACTTTTAAAATTTATAAGCCCCGTTGCCTAGCAGGAGAAGAGCTCATCCATGTTATGGATGACTTTGAGCAAAACCTCATAGATAGCGGCGTCACCCGCCCAGCACTCTTTGACACCATCAACAACTTAAAATACATTGAAAAAACCAATTCACTTTTAGTCTCTGGCGAGGCCGATGCTGTAGCTGAAGTGATGGATCTACTCCAGCGCTTTGATGTCCCAGGCACACTTTCGCTTTCAGAGGTGCCTCCCCTTGAGCCTTTTGACGATGTTAGCTTCTTGATCTACAAGCTCCACTACCATCAAGGCACATTGATTGTTGAGTCCCTCAAGCAAATTGCTGCAGAGCTGCAAAATAGCGCCTCCTCTCAGGGCGGAGCAAATGCAAAGCTCATTGACGCTATCAACTCAATCCAGTGGTTACAGGTCACCAACTCCCTAATCGGCACAGGTGATCCCACAACACTGACAAAACTCAAAGAGCTCATCCAAAATATTGACATCCCATTACGTCAGATCTTCATCGAGGTCCTTGTTATTGAAACAGAAGTTGGCGACCAACTAGACTTTGGTCTTACATGGGGTTCACAAGGAAAAATCACAGAGCGAATTGGCTATGCAACGGGCAGCTTCCCTCAGAATGCTAGCATTGAAAATGCAGCCAATGGTGGTTTAGCCTCGACATTTGGCGACAGCATAAGCGCTATTACAAGCACACGAACACCTACAGGATCTGATGTTCCGTTTGCCTCAGGATTTGATATGGGCATCATTGGAGACCTTATCTTCCATAAAGGACGCACGTTTGCAGCGCTTGGCGCTTTGATTAACGCACTGAAAGGCGACCTTGACACAACCATTGTCCTCAACCAAAAAATCATCACGCAAGATGCGCGTAATTCTACCATATTCGTTGGCGATAACATTCCATTCACTGGATCAACAGTGCAAACAGTTGGTAACAACAGTCAGCAAACAACTGCCAACCTTGAATATCGAGATATTGGATTTAATTTAAGCATCACGCCCAATATTGGTGATAACAACCTGATCACGCTTGAGATCGACACAGAAATCTCAGAAACAGTTGGGCAAACTCCTGATACTTCGACCTTGCAAGGGATTACAACGAGCAAAACGACAACAACAACACGCGTTCACATTCCTGACAGAGCTTTCCTCGTCTTGAGCGGTCAAGTGCGCAATCAAACAGCGCGCGCCAAAACATCCATCCCATGCTTGGGAAGTCTACCCGTTGTTGGTGTCGCTTTCAGCCGCGTCAACAATCTCAAAGACAACAAAAATGTGATGATCTTCCTTAAACCGATCATTGTCGATGACCTTGAAACATACAAAATGGTCACCGAGCGGCAAGAAGAGATTTGTCTGCAAGAAGGCATTGCCGATGATGTTGAGGCCGGCTTCGAGCTTGTCAAAACCCCCGAAGATGAAGAGTAGTCTTTTTTTCGCATTCGTGTTAAGCTCTAGTCTATGAAACATTTTTGGATTGGACTGCTCTTGCTTGTAGGCTGCTACCGCGTTCCTAATAAAATTGAGCCTCAAATTTGTTACTCAGTTGAGCAGCGTTATTTAGAGCGCCTGCCCACTTGCTTCTCTCCGCTTACCAACGATGAAAAAAGCCATGAGTGGGGAAAAGAATATTTGATCGGTACAGCCTTTGCAAAAGAGTTAGATTTGTACCGAGCCATCACAGCCTTTAAGCGTGCACAAATTCTGCTGCCCGATGACAAAATTGAGCGCAAACGAGAAGTTAGCTACAATATCATCCTCAGCTACTATTTGGGTAAGCGCTATACTGATGTCATTGATAGCTTTGAGTCTTCTAACCTCACACGCGTCGGCTCAGAGTTTTGCGCCTTCCATGACCTGCTCGTCATTCTTTATGAATCCTATGATGCCATCGGTGCCGATATTAAGGCTGATCAAGTGCTTAAACTAATGCAAAAAACCTATCCTGAAACTGCGGATAAGCTCGAGGAAGAAAATATTTTATCTCATGGCAATATTACGCAATTAAAGCATCTCGCTTGCCAGGTCCCTGATAAAAAATATCTACAATCTATCGCTGATTGCTTTGAGCTCAACAAAAAATCTGTTGGTAAAGCTCAGCTTTTTAACACCCTACTTCCAGGGGCTGGCTACCTTTATGTTGGTCAAAAGCAATCAGCTGTCACAGCCTTTTTGCTCAATGGGGCCTTCATCACCGCTGCTTATTTTTTTTTTAAAGATGGCAATATTGCTGCTGGCGTAATCACTACAAGCTTTGAAGCTGGATGGTACTTTGGTGGGATTTATGGTGCGGGCGAAGCGGCAAAGTTGTATAATGAGCGTCTATATGAAAATATTGCATCACATACCATGGAGAGGGAGCGTTTGTTTCCTGTCTTTTCTTTGCGCTACGCTTTTTAGCGCTCCGGGCTACTTTGAACCCTGGGGCAAAGATGCAAATCTCGTGCCATCTGAGACTACACAAGCCCCTGCCCCACGTAAAGACCCCCTCTCCTGGACAGCTGAAAAGCTCATCGCTTTCCATACCCATATTCTCTCACCTGTCGACGGACCCCGCAGCGACTTTCGCCCGACAAGCTCGCGTTATATGCTTATGGCCATCCGTCGCCACGGCTTTTTCAAGGGATTTGTAATGGGGTGCGATCGCCTCATGCGCGAAAACAAAGATGACTGGGTCTACCGAACAAAAGTCATCAATGGCGTCAAATACAAGTGGGATCCCACCTATTAGCCCGACTCAGAAAGCAGTTCGCTACAATCTATTAATTTAACAAAGTAATTAGCATCAAGAAGGGGCTTGCTTAGTTGTCCAACATATATGAGAATGGGCAAAACAGAAAAGTGCTTAGGCCGCTTTAGACGCTGTATTTTCTCCTGCACCTGCTTAATAACATTTACCCCTAGCGGCTTTTTAGAAAATTTAATCTCGCATACGTATAGGAAATCCTGAGATGTCTGAATCATATAATCAATCTGACAACCCGGTTGCGACTGGTTTGGTTTTTGAAAATAGGCACCATGACACACTATATTATCTGGAAGCAATTTTAGCTGTTTAATGATCAATTTGCGGTTATTGAGCACGAGATTTTCAAACTGTAAACCCATAATACCATCCCAATTAGGCAAGCTTGAAAGGGATTTATGGTCAAAATCATCTTGAGCTATCTTGATCTGATTAGGCTCGATCCATTTTAAATAAAACCTTAAATAATTATCACTGAGCCTATAACGGCTTAACTCTGACATCTTTCCTGAACGAATGTTCCATGTATGATCTCTTTGAACAAATCCTGCTAAAATCAAGTCGTTCAAAAAACGACTGACCTTACTTCCTCTTGAAAGTCCAAGATCATTAAAAACTTCTGATTGTGTTCTAGAAGATTGAATTAGGCTGTAAATAATACGCCTGTAACTTGCTGTCTTACGTCCAAATAAATCAGAAAATATCTTATCAAACTCATCATACAGAAGACCTTCTTTGCGAAAACAAAGCTGACGAATGTTTTCTTCTGCAGGCATATCTGGATCAATCTCTTCTAAGTATCTCGGCACCCCGCCAGTCACACCTAAAAGTTTAAACTTATCGTAGGCAGAGATGGTTTGACTTGAATGCTCCCAAAATTGATGACACTCTCTCAAAGGAAGTTCTTGAATCAACATCTTTCTAGATATTCTTCCTAAAAAGGCAGGATTATTGAGGATTTCTTCTTCGATCCAACTCGATACCGATCCACAAAGAATCAGAATCAATTCAGGGTTTTGTTTGAAATGTAAATCCCAGGCATTTTTGAGCTTGCTTAAGAACTCGGCATCCTTTGAGCCCATCCACGAAATTTCATCTAAGAAAATAACAATCCTCCCTTTGCTTGTATGAGAGGCCAAGGTCCAAAAGAGATCTCCCCAATCATCCGATACAACCCTGGGCAACCCATTGCGAGCCATTTGCTTGGAGAACTCCTCAAGCTGCATTTTGATTGTGGTCCTTTTAACTGGTAGGATGCCAGAAAATGTGTAGGCTTTAAGATGGTTCTGTTTAACAAACTCTTCCACTAAACGGCTTTTTCCAATACGACGACGCCCTCGAATAACAACAAGGCGCGCCATTCCCCTATCAACCTCATTATTAAGAAGTTCTAACTCACTTCGCCTGCCTATAAATATTTTTTTAGTCATCTCAGATCCCTATTTTCTCCCATAATGACACAAAGTGACCACAAAATCAACAAAACATCAATTTTGTGGTCACTTTTTACAAGACACAAAGTGACCACAAAATCAGCAAAACGTTAATTTTGTGGTCACTTTTGGTTATGGAGTGTTGCGCTTACCACCAACTAGGATTTGCGTGCCATCAAATTTGGTGAGGTTAAAGCCTGGGAAATTTTCGTTAAAGAGGAATGAGGAGTTGTTAAGGATATCAATGGCAACTTTTTCACCAAGTAAAAGACCCTGCGTTCCATCACTGCGGTAGTGAACGCCTGCATGGTCACGACCAAGAGCAATGTTAGAAGCTAGCTTGTTAAGCTCATCTCCTACTTTTAAAGTTCCGCCGTAAGCAACAAGCAACGTATTGGCGGCATTGGGCTCTAATGGGGATGGAATCGTAAAATCCTCGTTGAAAAAGGCCTTTAAAATTGTAACAGCCGCTCCCATAAGTGTCGCGTGGCCTGCTGGATAGGATGGATGCATAGGAGATCCCTCAGGATAGGCCTGTGGCAAAAAGTACGATCCATAAGTTGCAAAGATACCAGATGGAGATGTCAGAGCAGGAGAGTTGATCAGCTGGTCATTGATCCCTAAATCTTGGCCTCCAACGATTTGTTGCTGCACGTTAAATCCAAATTCTTCTGGGCGACAACGTCGATTTACTTGCCACTTCTCATACCAGGCAGTTTTCAACGCTTCCTGGACAGCATCTCTGAGCAACTCCAGCACTTGAGAAATGCCATAGGAAACAAATCCGTCCTGGGTGGGGTTGCTCAAGTAGGGATTGTTAGTGTCTAGAGCAGCCGATCCGTAACTGTTGAGCAGCAAAAGAGCGCTTAAAGCAGCCTGACCGGGCGTATCCTGATGCACATATTCTGTTAAATCTCGCGGTGTTCGAATAAACCGCGCTGTTGCATCAAATGTGATGGCATCGCCTGTCAAACCGCCGCTAATGACGGTGTAATAATCTATGAAAGTTGTGATAAAATCATTGCCAGTTCCCGAAACGGGGACTTGCCCTGTCGGCCCAATCGATGTATTTCCATAAGGGATCGTTTGGTATAAAAATTGCGAGATATAAGGGCCAATTAAATCCCCTGCTGCATTCCCACGCAAAAATGTACCTGCTGTGACTTGACCGTTTACTTTAGGTCCAGTGAAGTCCGTCAGCGTGCTAAGATTAGCAACGGCCAATGCAACAGTTGGGTCTGTGCTAAAATCATTAAAGTTAACGTCGCGCACTAGCGCTGTCCAATAAAGCTCAACCATTTCTGCAGCAGCCTCAGCTGATGCAAACTGTGGAGCGGCTGGCATGGAATTAATCCAACCGTCGTTGGAAGACAGACTGTAAGCATAAGAGCCTTGTGGGTTGGCAAGAAGTCTTGTTCCTATCCCCAGTATGATTTGATTAAACGATGATTGACTGCCAGTACCCAAAGCTTTGATTAAGGATTTAAAAGCAATCTGATTGACGAATCCCGTTGCAAGATGATCAAGACCTTTTCCAAATGAGCCGCGCAAGTCTTCATAGCGCTGCTCATCCCCATTTGTTTTTTGGTTGGGCAACGCTTTCTTTGAATCAAATGATGTGACATTTAGTTTGACATCATTGGCATCGATTTGTCGCAGCGTGCGCTGCAATTTTAAAAAATCACTGTCAGACAATGCACATAGCATCAAAGGCAGCGCAAGAAAAATAGCAAAAGATGTTTTCATTTATATTCCTTATTAAAATGCATATCCTAAAATGAGGCGCAAGCCCAAATACCACCTTGTAAGGGATGGAATGACCATCACGGCACCAGCCGCATTTGTCTGTCTGGATTTTCCATACTCTGACCAATCGAAGAATGGAACGATACTTAGAGTCGTTGCAGAGCACCTCGCGAAGGTGTATTCGTAAGGTAACTGAACTCTGAAAGCATTCTCAGATGAGTTGTCTAAGTCAATGGATGCAACATCCAAATCTGAATAGACATCTGGGCGCCATTCAAACTGCAAAGATAGGCTCGATTGCACATTGAATATCCAGGTAGCATAAAACCCAACAGGAATAAAGAGCTTGTTGTACTCAAAGCAAGTGCTCGCACCGTTAGGATCGCGCGTATTGTTAAACTGATCCCAGCCAAATCCTGTGTATGGAGCAAGAATAAGACGCTCTCCATACGCTTTAAATGTGGGTCCTACTTTCCATTCAACAAAATATTCTGAGAAACCTAATCGTCGGCTAATGCTATCGACCATAGCACTTGCGTTCCAAGTTCCTTCAAATGAGACATCGGTAAAAAAGTGCGGGCAATTGTACCCTACACCAGCAGTCAAGCCTCCAGCGTAACCATCAAAGTTACTCCCGCTGTCTAAATCGACATTGGCATAGTTAAAATGTGGGCCTGTGTAAACGTTGAATGTGCCCGCGCTAAGGCCACAAATGGCGCCAAAAGCTAGGCTAAATAATGTTAAGTTTTTCATACCCCGCTAACCTAACAAAAACTAAAATATTTACTCAAGACAATTTAACGATTAGCGATGTAGCGAGCAATGTCTGCGCGCTGCTTGCGCGGGCGTAGCTCAAAGCGAACGGGGCACCCGGTAAATGAATAGGCTTTGCGAAAGGCGTTGAGCAAGTACTTGCGATATGTCTCGAGCATGAGCTCTTTATGATTGACAAATAGAACAAAACGGGGCGGATTAGTCGATGCTTGCGTCAAGTAATAGATGCGCAGACGTCGCCCTTGAAGCATAGGAGGATGGTAGATTTGAGTTGTGCGCTCCACAAACTTGTTGAGCTGACCTGTACTGATGCGTGAATGCATCTGCTGATGCACTTCCTCAATCAGTTCAAAGAGTTTTGGAATGTTACGCCCAGTAGTTGCTGAAGCAAATAAAATAGGACAATAGTTAAGAAAGCTGACCTCATCGCGCACCTGTTTTTGGCAATGCTCCATGCGCACTCCCTTAATCTTGTCCCATTTGTTAAAGAGCAGGATGCAAGCCTTTCCAGCTTCTTCAATCTGAGAGGCGATTTTTTTATCTTGCGCAGTCAGCCCATCTTCAGAATCGAGCAAAAGAACGCAAATGTCGCTGCGAGCAATCGCAAGCTCGGTGCGCAGTGATGCAAATTTCTCAATGACATCCTTTTCTTTAGGCTTTCGGCGAATGCCTGCGGTGTCAATAAGAGTGTAGCTTTTCCCATCAACGTCAACGCGCACGTCGATACTATCCCGTGTGGTTCCAGCTATTGGACTCACAATGCTTCGGTCTTCAGATAGGATGCAGTTGAGTAGCGTCGATTTACCTACGTTAGGACGCCCAATGAAGGCGACTTTAATGGAACCTGGTTCTTCTGAAACCTCCAAGTCGGGGCAATGGGCCAAAGCAGCATCAATGAGCTCTGCCAATTGAAGGCCTTGAATGGCTGATACGGGATGGGGATCTCCAAGACCTAAGCAGTGGAAATTATGAATCCGCCTTTCCTGCTCTGGAGCATCTATTTTATTGACTGCCAATATGATAGGTTTTTTTATATCGCGCAGCGCCTTAACAACGGCATGATCCGACTCTGTTAAGCCAACCTGCCCATCGACGATAAATATGACGACATCTGCCTCATTTGCAGCAAGCTCCGCTTGCATGCGCACTTCTTCTCGAAAAGGCAAGTGACTAAAATACTCCATGCCACCTGTATCGATGAGGATAAATCGACGTCCAAAGTGCTCACATTCAGTGTACAAACGATCACGCGTCACCCCCTCCACCTCGTGAACTACAGCAATGCGTTTGCGTGCAATCCGATTAAAAAGGGCTGATTTACCTACATTGGGGCGACCGATAAGGGCTATTTTAGGCAATTGGGGCGTCATAGACCCCTATCTTACACGAGTTCGAGACTCTTTTCAACACACATTTTAAAATTTAAAAAAATAATAGATTGATAAAATTTAACGTTTCGTTTAAACTGGCAGGTATTATATGTTGATATATTATAAAAACCACCTTTCTCATTTATTTAAAGGAGAGAGAATATGACCCAAATTGGACTTGCCCTTTACCAAAGGGCTAGAGATTCGTTTTTATATGAAGGAACGAACCATATTCGAGTGAAGTCGATATATAAATATCTTTCTAAAGCGACATCAAATCAGTACGACAATTCACGTACAATCTTGCAAACGCTAACGCATTCAAAAGAGTTTTATTACGTAGACAGAGAATTGGTTCACAGTAAAAAATTCGATATTGCAAAAGTTGGAATTGTTTTAGATCATGCGAAACAATCTGCGGAAAACGGCAAATTATTTTATTGGGATAAAGCATTTTCTCCTGAGTCCATGCTTGTAGGAAGAATCTTTTTAAGAGAATACTCCATTGCAACCGAAATTGACAATACTGAAAACCCTCCCAATTTTCCCATTCAAGACTTTAATGACGTACATAAAGTTGCCCTAAAAACTTTTCAGAAACTTATAAATTCTTACAACCGCGATTTGCGAAGAGGCGATGCTATTTTATCTGAATTTGTTTATTCACCGAAATTTGAAAAAGAGCTCGCCATTTCTGCAATAAAAAAGATAGCGGTATTCATAGGAATTATAGTGACGGCTGTTTTCTTGGTGAATATGTATACTCGCAAAATATAAATATGCCTTTCCTGCTTCGGCTCCAGAGCTGCAACTTTGGCGTTAATCCTTATCTTGCTTGCCTACACAGCTCACCATATGAATTAAAGGTTCATGTGACGCAGAATTTCAATTAGCTCATTGCGGTTGAGCTGTTTGATCTGATCCTGATCATCATAGGTGATTAGCTCTTCAGTTAAAGCGCGCTTGCGCTCGATGATTTGATGGATGTGCTCTTCAATGGTGTTTTTTGTCACAAATTTAAAGACCTGCACACCCCTTTTCTGCCCAATGCGGTGCACTCGATCTGTGGCTTGATTTTCTCGAGCTGGGTTCCACCAGCGATCGTAATGAATTACAACGGATGCCGAGGTAAGGTCAATACCCACGCCTGCTGCCTGAAGAGAGGCTACGAAGACTTCACAATGGGGGTCATTTTTAAATTTGATCAACTCTTCTTTGCGATCACGCGTAGCCCCGCGAATAGAGGCAAAACCTATTTTTTGCGAAGCTAAATATTTCTCAATGATATCCAGCATCCCTAAGTATTGCGAAAAAACGACAACTTTTTGACCGCTATCGCGTATTTCGCTGAGCAGCTCTACAAATAGATCCCATTTTCCAGATTGTTGGCTAGCATCTTCGGTGATCAACGCTGGGTGATCGCAGATCTGCTTGAGCCGCGAAAAGAGTGCAAAAATATGCAAAAAAGGTACAGGCTGATCGTTTTGTTCGATTTCGTGAAGCAGCGCATCTCTCTCACGATAGACAGCAGATGAATAAAGGCTTTTCTGATCATCGGAAAGGTCGCAATAGGCGATCTCTTCGATTTTTTCTGGCAAATCCTCCAACACTTCAGATTTTTTACGGCGCATCAAAAATGGCTGAATCAGTTTTGAAAGAAGCTTTTTCTTTTCGGTATCAGAGTGCTTTTCAATTGGGTTGATAAAATGATCTCGAAATTGACTATCAGTTGGAAAATAGGTTGGCAAAATGATATCAAAAAGCGCTTTAAGCTCTGAGAGCCGATTTTCAATAGGGGTTCCTGAAAGTCCTATTCTCATACTGGCATTGAGTTTGCGCAGTGCTTTGTGTGTTTGTGATGAGGCGTTTTTTGCGATTTGCAGCTCGTCGAATATCGCGATATTAAATTCGATTTGAGAAAGGGCCTTTTGCTCACTGCGATAAGTTCCATAAGAGGTGAGTAAAAGATCCGAAGTTTGAAACGGCTTAAGAGATCTTGAAATACCATAATACACGTGGACGCGCAGATCGGGAAGGAACTGATTTAATAGCTCTTCCCAGTGGTAGATAACAGACGTTGGGCAAATCACAATTACTTTAGGTCGCTGTGGCTCCATATTATTTTTAATCGCTGCCAAAAGTGCCATAGCCTGGTGCGTCTTCCCAAGTCCCATATCATCGCAAAGCAGGCCTGAGAGTCCTTGCAAATAAAGAAACCAAAGCCATTGAAGTCCTTTTTCTTGATAGGGCCTAAGCGTACTTTTTAACCCTTCAATATTTGGGAGCTCTGCTGTTTGAAATGTCTCCATCTCTTTGATCATCGCACGACAGCGAACGGCTCCAGCTGTTTGATCCTCTGTGATCTTTAACTCTTCAAAAATACCCAAACGGATCCACTCAAGAGTTGATACAACTAAGCGACGCCCCCCCTTGACAAAACGATTCTTTGGAATTTGACGCAGCCAATCGTAGCGTTGAGAGTTTAAGAAAATTAACCCCGCATCGGTAAACAAGTAACTTTGCTTATTTTGCAATCCTTCCCAAATACTAACCACATCAACCATGCCATACTCAGTTTCGTAAGCCAGATCAGTTGCATAATATCCCTGGCCTTTCTCCACTTCGTTTTCGATGCCAAAAACCATGAGCTTTATCTCACTTGGCTCAACAAGTTTTGGGTCGAGATAAGTGATAAACGGCCTAAGATTTTTTAGCTCATACGTAATAAAATAGGGCTCAGATTTTTTATCGATGGTTTGTGGGGTCGTGTAATTCTCAGGGAGTTGAATCTCAGATGGAATTTCAGAAAATCCCTCTCCTTCTACGTAGGCAAATTCGCCAAAAATTTTCACCTGCTCAGGTTTATGAGTTGGATGGTATGCAATTTCAGGATCAATATGAATAAGCCCTTTATCATCAAATGCAATGTTAAGGTTCATTTTTGCAACTGGGCACCTTTCGGAGAAAAACCCTTGAATATTTTCTAAATCTTCTCGATGTGCACGGATGAAATAAGGGATTTCTTTTGGGACTAATCTTAACCCAGGATGGAGAGCAGAAGCTGCTCTACCTTGTCTTTTTGGGTAAAATCCCCGCTCTTTGATGTAGACCCACTCACCAAAATCAATTACATCACCGACATCTTCAAAAAGATCAGACTCAGTGTCAAAACAAAGCGAGCCATCTCGATCGAAGTGAAAAACAAGCTGAGCTTCAATATTTGATAAATGGATTTCAAACCCTTCGAAATTAGACAGCCAAATGCGGTGCCGATTGATAAAATTACAAACTTCTTGCTTTTTCAAAACTGTTTCTCTTGCATCAAAAATCAGCTCATCAACTTTATAAAATCCCTGACCAGACACATATGCCCAGTGATCAAACATTTTCGCGATATCATCTGGCTCAAATAAGTAGGCCCGGATATGCAAACGATGTTGATCATCAAAATGAATTGTGTATTTCAAGCTTGATGGAATGGGATCTACTGTAAAGTTTCTGAGGTGCTTTTCTAAAAGTGCTCGGTGATTTTCAAGCATGAAGGGAACATTTTTGCTTGCAACGATCTCACCATCCATGAGCTCTTGAGCATTTTTTGGATAAAAACCCTGCCCTTTATAATAGACATACTCACCCAGCTCCATACCCTGTCCATGGGGCTGTTTAAAGCTTTCCCCTTTTTGCGAGATGATGCGAAACCCCCAAATCGATTCATCAAAAGCAATCGATTCAACTTCAAAATCAAAAAGCGCATACGCTTTAATCGGAGATTTGACATGTGCAAGAGCTGGTATGATTTCTGGCCAGTTGACCTCGGCGATGTAAAATACCATGACAAAATCTGTAAACTCAACCTTGAGCTCTTTTGGAAGTTCTTCCTGACTAAACGAGAGCTTGTATTGATCCCCTTGCACCTGCCGTAGCAACAACCCTTTAGCTAAATCAGACCAAAATGAGAGCTCATAACTCAGGTAATGGGAAGGTTTTCCCTCACGCCACTGCTCGATCTCTTTAGGCGAAAGATTAGAAAATTTTAATGACGTCTCTTCTGTTTCGATGGGGCGATGATCAATAATATCTCTTAAAAACTTTGATCCTTCTTCTGTCTTGGGCTGAATAGTAAAAAGTTTTTTGCCAGTGACTGATTGACAAAACCTCAAGCCACTTTCATCTTTGTGAACTACCTCTGAGGCATATCCATGGCGCTTAGATCCAATCTGACACAATTGATTCCAAAGCGATCCACGAAAAAGCACATGAAGGGGGGCGTGCCCTTTCAGTATTGTCATGGCAGCGGCAGCCGAGTGTGGACACGGGCCATCCTCTGCTGCTTCACATGAGCAAAAATAATCTCCTAGCTCTCCCTCATCGCTGACCTGCATAAATGGCCAAAAACTTTGGCCAACACCGGGGTCAAAGACCTCAATTTGATAAGTCCCTTCAGAGAATAAAACATTTTTTACGCAATGCGCCTGGCAGAGTTGCTCACCTGCTTTAGCGATTGTCTCATTGAACGGCAATCTATTCATACAAAACCGTCCTATACTATCATACGACAACAAAAAATTCAAATTTTCAAAAAATTCTCTGATTGTCAAGCGATATCTATTCAACTTTGCCTGAATTGACAGGCATTTTTCTATGGTAGATTCAAGCAACCCAACTTTTATAAAATTTAGAGTTGAAATCAGTAGATTTGACAATTTTGCCAGTATGTACCATAATACGGTACATACTGGAGAAGCAATGATTGAGGACCTTAGAAGAGATTTACAGGGAGAAGAATTTGATTATCCATTGTTAATGAGCTACTTACAAAAATACAAAAACCCCCGTAATAAAATTAATCGCCTACTTCAATCGGAATCCATTATCCGCATAAAAAAAGGGATTTACGTCTTTGGACCTAAATACCGCAAAGGCCCCATTTGCCAGGAACTTCTAGCTAATTGGATCTATGGCCCATCCTATATTTCATCACACTATGCCTTGAGTCATTATGGCTTAATTCCTGAGCGCGTTACCACAGTGACCAGCATGACAAGCCGTAAAGACAAATATTTTACGACTCCAGTAGGTAATTTTTCATACAAATATATTGGCTTAAAAAAATACATAATTGGAATTAGGCAAGTTCAGCCATCGCCCTTCCACACCTACTTGATTGCAACCCCAGAAAAAGCTCTATGCGACCTCATTGCTCATGAGCCACGACTTGGCACTTATAATGAGATAGAACCCCATCTATTTGAAAACTTGCGCATTGATGTGGACGAGCTCGCAAAATTTGATTTACGACTCATTGATAAAATTCAACAGAGCTACCATAATCACAATCTAAATCTACTTTACCAGTTTCTAAAGGACACTCTATGAACCGCCTTATTTTGGACATGCTTGCAAAATATGAATGCAAAACGATGAATGATCACAATAATGCCTTGAAAGAAATCATTCAAGAAGTCGCTCTATTAGGACTCTGGAGATCAAAGTTTTTCGAAAAATGTGCATTCTATGGAGGAACAGCTTTACGAATCCTATATAACTTGGATCGCTTCAGTGAAGATCTTGATTTTTCCTTGCTAAAGCCCACACCAGATTTTCATCTCGACAGCTATCTTTCTGCACTGCAAACAGAGCTTATGAATTTTGGATTCAATGCGACCGTCGACATAAAAACGAAAATTCAAGACTCTGCAATACAATCTGCGTTTATTAAAATGGGAACTCTTGAACACTTAATTAAAATCAATATTGAAGACGAGCTGCGCCACGCATGTCACTCAAATGCTCAGCTAAAAATTAAGTTAGAAGTCGATACAGATCCACCTCCTGGAAATTATGCAACTCAGCAGCATTTTCTTCTGCAGCCTATTTCATTTCCAGTGCATGTTTTTTCAAAGCCAGATTTGTTTGCTGGAAAAATGCACGCCCTTTTGTGTCGATCATGGAAAACGCGCATCAAAGGCCGTGACTGGTATGACTTTGTTTGGTACGTCAAAAATGGCATTCCTATCAATTTACAGCATCTTGAAGCACGCATGCGTCAAAGCGCTCATTATACGCAGCGAGAAGCCCTAACATCTGACATTTTTTTAACAATACTAAAACAAAAGATCGAAAACCTGGATGTAGATAACGCCATAGAAGACATCTGCATGTTTGTTAAGGACATGTCTAGCCTCGAGATCTGGTCACGATCATTTTTTTTCAGTGTTGCGGATAAAGTCACATTTGTATAGCGCCTAGTTTATCCAGTATGTACCATAATACGGTACATACTGGATAAGCTAAAACCTCAGTTCTGGGTTTATATCGCTAAGATTTAAATTTATTTTTCAGAATTGGTATTATTCAACTTTGCTTGAATGAAATAGCCTATTTCGTGCTATCATTCAGGTATAATTGAATACAGAGGCATTTTTCTATGACAGATTCAAGCAAAACCGCCATTATTAGCGGTCAATATATTACACAGATCACTGGCTATAAATCATTTATACCAAATTCGCTTCAAACCAATCAAAATACAGACTATTCTAAAAAATTGCATGCACTCACTGAACTCAAACTTGGCCAGCTCGATGCCGCTGCAAAAATCGTGCCCAACCTTCAACTTTTTTTATCGATGTACATTCGGAAAGAGGCCTTGCTTAGCTCTCAAATCGAAGGAACACAAGCAACTTTTGAAGATATCTTAACATACGAAACGTGGGATGATGTTTCTAATTTCGATGATGTGGAAGAAGTTGTCAATTACATCAAGGCCCTCAACCATGGCCTCAAACAATTCGATAAAATTCCTATTAGCGTGCGATTGATCAAACAACTGCATCAAATCTTAATGACTGGGGTAAGAGGCGCAACCAAAACGCCTGGAGATTTTCGCAAGAGCCAAAATTGGATTGGCCCTCCAGGGCTATCGTTAAAACACGCAACGTTTGTGCCCCCACCTCCGCATGAGATGTTGCAAGCCCTCTCGGACTTGGAAAAATTTATCAACGCAGATAGCGATATTCCACCCCTTGTAAAATGTGCTATTATTCACTACCAATTTGAAACGATCCATCCCTTTTTAGATGGCAATGGACGCATCGGACGGCTTCTGATCATGCTGCACCTGCTCTCAACAAAACAAATCCGATCACCACTGCTCTACCCAAGTCTATTTTTAAAACTCAATAAGCAAGAGTATTTTGATCGCCTGATGCTCGTCAGAACAAAAAGCGATTTCTCTCAATGGATTGATTTTTTTCTGCGGTGCATGTGCTGGTCGGCAGACCAAGCCATTCATACCATTCACGCCATCGCGAATCTGCAATACTCATGCATTGAAAAAATCAAACAAGCTCCATCACGCTCAATCTACTTGTATGATCTACTAGACCAACTTTTCATCTCACCACTTGTCACGATTGGCGATATCAGTAAAAAGCTGGGCGTATCATTTCAAACAGCCTCTGTTTTGACAAAGCAATTCGTTTCAATGGGACTACTCGAAGAACTTAAGCCGAAAAAACGCATGAAGCGTTACGCATTTGCCAGCTATCTGAACATCATAGAAATGACTCAGGAGGCTTAAAGTTTAGAGTAAGAGCTTCTGCAACAGGCTTGTTGGTTACATGGCCGTCGCATGTATTGAGCCCTAGACGCAAAAGAGGATCTTCTTTAAGAGCCCGCTTCCATCCCTTATCTGCAATGGATAGTGCGTATGAGAAGGTCACGTTGGTAAGCGCAATGGTCGCTGTGCGCGCTGCGGCGCCAGGCATGTTGGTCACACAGTAGTGCACAACGCCTTCTTCAATATAGGTTGGGTTAGTGTGCGTTGTAGGCCTTGATGTCTCAAAGCACCCGCCTTGGTCAATGGCAACATCAACAAGCACTGAACCTGGCTGCATTTTTTTGACCATGGAGCGCGTTACAAGCTTTGGAGCTTTAGCACCGGGGATAAGCACGGCTCCGATCACAAGATCTGCTGAGGAAACCGCCTCTTCTATGGTGTGGGGCGTGGAATAAAGTGTACGGATGCGAAAGCGGTAGGTCTCATCGAGATCGCGCAGACGGTTCATATTGCGATCCATCAGAGTGACATCCGCGCCGAGCCCAAAAGCCATGCGAGCTGCTTGCGTGCCCACAATACCGCCCCCAATCACGACAACTTTGGATGGGTGCACACCTGGCACACCACCTAAGAGCACCCCTTTGCCACCATGGATCATTTGCAAAGCTGTAGCGCCAGCTTGAATGGAAAGGCGTCCAGCAATTTCACTCATCGGTGTGAGAAGCGGCAACCTTCCTTCATTATCTTCAACGGTTTCGTAAGCTATAGCTGTGACTTTGCGATCAAGCAATGCCTGCGTTTGCTCTGGATCGGGCGCTAGATGTAAATAGCAAAAAAGGATCTGCCCTTCTTTGAGAAGTGGATACTCACTTTTTTGGGGCTCTTTGACTTTGATGACCATCTCAGCATCGTAGACACTTTTGGCATCAGGTGCGATGCTCGCCCCAACCTTCTCGTAAGCTGCATTAGAGTAACCGATGGCCTCGCCAGCGTTTTTTTCAACGGTAACGCTATGGCCTGCATTGATCAACATTTTCACGTAAGGCGGTGTTGCCCCCACGCGAAATTCGTGATCTTTGATCTCCTTGGGTATCCCAATATGCATCAATCTCCCCCTTGAATGTACACATAGCTTCACCCATGAGAAAAGATTGGTTATCAATAAAAACAACTGATAAGTGATCGCCTGAGCGGTACTCCAAATGATAGGGGCCGTCAAAATTGCTGCGCATCCTCATAGCATAACAAACAGCGACTGCTCCCGTGCCACAAGAATAGGTCTCGGCCTCTACCCCTCTCTCATAGGTCCTAATCGCCACTGTATCAGGCGCAAGGATTTTTACAAAATTGACATTTGCATCATGGGCAGCCCGCAATTGGGGGGCACTATCAAAATCCCCATCGAAGAGAACGAGATGGCGAACTCCAGAGTCGATGATGAGCGGATCCTCTGACAGAAGTTGAGGCTCGCCAAGAGAAACAGCTAACTGACCATCAATGGTTTTGACCTCGTGCATACCCTGAGAGGATTCAATCGTTTTGAGCTTTTTTGCATGTGCAAGAATGCGTAGAGCATTGCCACACATAGGGGCTTCTTGACCATCAGCGTTATAGATATGCATGCGGTTAGGAGGAAGAAGCCAGATAACACCATCTGCCCCTATTCCATAACGACGGTGGCAGAGGTGCTGGACAAGCTGCGGATCAAAGTGGGGGTCGTCAACGAGGATAAAATCGTTGCCAGCGCCGTGCCACTTATGAAATTTTAAGGTCTTTATAGGATTTGACAATGCCATCGATATGTCCAAATTCTAGGGCTTCTTTGGCACTCATCCAAGTGTCGCGATCCATCATTTTTGCAAGGGTATCAAAATCCTTGCCTGTTGCATCCGCATAAAGCTGAACGAGGTAGTTGCGAGACTTAATGATTTCCTTGGCGTGGATGTCAAGATCTGATGCCTGGCCACGAATCACTCCATGGATCGATGGCTGGTGAATCATGAAACGGGCATTTGGCGTTGCAAAGCGCTTGCCCTTTCCACCACAAAGGCTAAGAACTGATCCCATAGAAGCTGCAAGACCAGTAACGAGTGTCGTTACAGGCGATGAAATCATCTTGATCTGGTCCCAAACGGCAAAACCTGCATCGACAGATCCACCTGGAGAATTGATGATAAATAGGATTGGCTTGCCTGGATCTTTGAGCTCTAAATACCACAACTTGCGGATAATATCGGTAACGCTGTTTTCATCCACAGCTGATGAGAAAAACAAACGGCGGTTCTCGAGCAACAGCTCGTCAATTTTATCGTTAAGAGCTGACGACTGTGGTTTTTTCTCTTCTGACATGTTCTGACTCCTCTAAATGTAGTTCTGGGTACAGGGGGTAGCTTTTAAGCAAATCCTTAACCTCTGCTTGTACTTTTGCAAGTGCGCTCTCTTCTAGAGCAACCTTTGCGCGGGATGGCTGTCCGGTTTTCATCACAATAGTGGGTTTTGCGCTTTTGAGCAACTCTATGATGCAATCGGCGATTTTATGCATCGCATCTTCTTTTAGGCCGCGCGTTGTAAGCGCAGGCGTACCAATGCGAACGCCTGATGTGTACCAGGCCCCGTTAGGATCAAAAGGAATTGCATTGCGGTTAACCGTAATGCCGCCCATTGTCAACGCATGCTCAGCTTGCAAGCCTGTGATGCCAAAGCTTTGCATCACATCGATAACGATCAAGTGATTATCTGTGCCACCTGTAGTTAAGTGAACGCCCTGCTTTTTCAAGCGATCAGCTAAAGCTTTTGAGTTGCGGATGATTTGAGCTGCATAAGCTTGAAATTCTTGGGTATTGGCCTCCTGGAATGCAATCGCTTTTGCAGCCATCACATGAGGGAGCGGCCCGCCCAGCACAGTTGGACACCCCTTATCAACCATATCGGCAAACTCACTTGTGCACATCACAACACCCCCACGAGGGCCGCGCAGCGTTTTGTGCGTTGTCGAGGTCACAACTTGCGCAAATGGAATTGGATTAAAGTCACCCGTGATAGCTTTACCTGCAACAAGCCCTGCAAAATGGGCCATATCACACATGAGAGTTGCTCCTACATCGTCGGCGATCTGGCGCATTTTTGCAAAGTCGATCAAGCGTGGATAAGCCGAATAACCAGCAAGTAAAATCAAAGGTTTGACCTCTTTAGCTCTTTGAGCAATCACATCATAATCGAGCATTTGAGTTTTCGGATCGACATCATAGGTGTGAGCCTGCATCATTTTTGATGAAATATTGTGGCGAAATCCATGGGTTAAATGCCCGCCACTATTGAGAGACATTCCAAGCACTTTTTGATTGACCATTCCCTGACGGATGCGCTCATACTCATCATCGCTTAAATCAAAAACGCTTTTGCAATCAAACCGCTCCATCTCTTTATTTTGCACGCGTTGTACAATGATGGACCAAAATGCAACAAGATTTGCATCAACACCCGAGTGCGGTTGAACATAAGCGTGGTCGCAACCAAATAATTTTTTGAGCTCTGAGGTTGCTAAGTCCTCCACTGTATCGATATTTTCGCAACCGGCATAAAAGCGGTGATGGGCATACCCTTCTGCATATTTATCGGTGAGCAAATTACCCATAGCTAGCTGCACATTCAGCGAAGAGTAGTTTTCAGAAGCGATCATTTTCAGGGTATTGCGCTGGGCTTTGAGCTCGCCTAAAATGGCTTGTGCCACCTGCGGGCAATCAGCAGATAGAGCATCAAGCGTTGCCAAATAGGCAAGAGCCTGCGGAGAATACTGATCATTTTCAAAATTTCTTAAGTAACGCTTTGCAAATCCCATAAGCCCTAGTAAACCTCATCGCGACAATTCTATGCAATATCAACTAATATTTTGACTTGAGTCTATTCTCTTTATCCTGTACAATCGGCGTAAACTAGTATTATTACCTTAGGATAGGAAGATGCATCCAGCCTTAAAGACAATTTTAGAAATTCAAGAACTCGATATCAAAATGATCCAGCTGATGAGAGTGAAGCGCGAGCGTCAAAAAGAGCTGCGCCAAATCGAGGCATTGAGAAAAGAGCTCCATGGGCAACTCGACTCCAAAAAACATCAAATTGAGCACCTCGATGAACAGATTAAAGAGCACGAGCACCAACTTGATCAATTAGGATTGAAAATCAAAGCTTTAGAAGCGCGTCAATCAAGCGTCAAAAAAGTCGATGAGTTCAACGCTCTCACACAAGAAATGACGACTGCAGAGCGTGAAAAAAATGTACTCGAGCACCAAATTTCAGACCTAACCGATAAGCGTAACAATGAAGAAGAAGTTCATAACAAGATTCAAGAGAGTTTAGACACAACAAAACAAAGCAGCATTGCACTCGAACAAGAGATCGAATCAACGATCAAGGAAATCAACCAAGAGGGCCTAGTCTTGAAGAAGCAGCGCGATGAGCTGGCAACAACTGCAAACGCTGACACTCTCGCTGTTTACATGCGTCTGATCAACAACAAAAAAGACCGTGTCATTGTGCCTCTTGTCAATCGTACATGTTCTGGCTGCCACATTGCCCTCACACCACAACACGAGAACCTCGTGCGCAAAGGTGAGCATCTTACCTTTTGCGAGCATTGCTCACGCGTGCACTACTGGCAAGGAAGCGAAGAGCTAGAAGGCACAGGCATCGCGCCTAAACGCCGCCGCCGCAGAGCAACAGTTTAGGGAAAGTAGGCAATCGCCATTACCTGACGGTGGTGGAGGAAAGTCTGGACTTCACAGGAGCAGGATACCAGCGAAAGGCTGGGGGCCGAGAGGCTACGGAAAGTGTCACAGAAAACATTCCGCTACAGCGATGTAGACAGGCTGAAAATGCTAGCTTTGAGAGCTAGCCTGACTGATCGCAAGGTCAGCAGCGGCAAACCCTATCCGAAGCAAGTGAACCGATCGCAATTGCGCTCCGCAAGATTGGTTCAGATACGCTTGAGGCGCGCTAGCAATAGCCGCCCTAGATGAATGATTGCCCACGACAGAATCCAGCTTACCGCTTTCCCTATTTTTTTCTGCATCTTGCCCAGAAAAATTGCGGTCAGGGAAAGCTCTCCCCCGCCTAGAAAAGCGAAAAACCTCGGTGTTCACCGAGACCTGGATGCCGACCAGGACTTCCCAATCCACTCCCAAAAGCAGCAATAATACCAATTATGAGAAATAAATTTTTACCAAAGCAATAGTTCAAGCAGGCTTTTTGTACCAGAACCATAATTTTTGCTTGACCAAGCAATCTCTTTCAGCAACAATCCCCTTCCAAAACCTAGTAAAAATTCATAAGAATCACACTATGAGCTCGGACAACAAAGGCAGGCAGACATGAACGGGGTTAGCTATTCATCAGGATCTGTTTTTCATGGGGTGGATTGGTATGCGCGAAGCTCAGCATCTGACGCTTTGGGAAAGATCGCAAAAGCCGGAGGAGAGCTACCAGGAGAGTCTATACAAGCTTTAGTAGAGGTGCTCAAAGATACAACGGTAGATGAGAATGCGCGAAGCTCAGCATCTGACGCTTTGGGAAAGATCGCAAAAGCCGGAGGAGAGCTACCAGGAGAGTCTATACAAGCTTTAGTAGAGGTGCTCAAAGATACAACGGTAGATGAGAATGCACGAAGATCAGCAGCTAACGCTTTGGGACAGATCGCAAAAGCCGGAGAAGAGCTACCAGGAGAGGCTACACAAGCTTTAGTAGAGGTGCTCAAAGATACAACGGTGGATTGGTATGCACGAAACTCAGCAGCTGACGCTTTGGGAGAGATCGGAAAAGCCAGAGGAGGGCTTGCAGGAAAGGCTATACAAGCTTTAATAGAGGTTCTCAAAGGTACACCGATAGATGAGAATGCACGAAGCTCAGCAGCTGACGCTTTGAGAGAGATCGCAAAAGCCGGAGGAGAGCTACCAGGAGAGGCTATACAAGCTTTAGTAAAGGTTCTCAAAGCAACGGTGGATTGGTATGCACGAAACTCAGCAGCTAACGCTTTGGAAGAGATCGTAAAAGCCGGAGGTGAGTTTGCAGGAGAGGCTACACAAGCTTTAATAGAGGTTCTCAAAGATACAACGATAGATGAGAATGCACGAAGATCAGCAAGTAACGCTTTGGGAGAGATCGGAAAAGCAGGAGGAGAGCTACCAGGAAAGGCTGCACAAGCTTTAGTAGAGGTGCTCAAAGATACAACGGTAGATGAGAATGCACGAAGCTCAGCAGCTAAAGCTTTGGGAGAGATCGCAAAAGCCGGAGGTGAGCTACCAGGAAAGGCTGCACAAGCTTTAGTAGAGGTTCTCAAAGATACAACGGTGGATTGGTATGCACGAAACTCAGCAGCTGACGCTTTGGGAGAGATCGCAAAAGCCGGAGGAGAGCTACCAGGAGCGGCTGCACAAGCTATAGTAGAGGTGCTCAAAGATACAACGGTGGATGGACATGCACGAAGCTCAGCAACTAACGCTTTGGGGAAGATCGCAAAAGCCGGAGGTGAGCTACCAGGAGCGGCTGCACAAGCTATAGTAGAGGTGCTCAAAGATACAACGGTGGATTGGTATGCACGAAGATCAGCAGCTAACGCTTTGGGAGAGATTGCAAAAGCCGGAGGAGAGCTACCAAGAGAGGCTATACAAGCTTTAGTAGAGGTGCTCAAAGATACAACGGTGTTTGGGTATGCACGAAGATCAGCAGCTAACGCTTTGGGAAAGATCGCAAAAGCCAGAGGAGAGCTTGCAGGAAAGGCTGCACAAGCTCTAATAGAGGTGCTCAAAGATACAACGGTAGATGAGAATGCACGAAGATCAGCAGCTGACGCTTTGAATGCAACGATCTTCAGCATCCCATCTGCAGGGCACGAGGCGCTATGTGATCAACCAAAATAACCTGCATCATTATTCTTTAGCGCGGGGATGGGCCTTATCGTAGGCCTCTTTTTTAAGGCGTGTTGAGACTTGCGTATAGATGGTGGTTGTCACCAAAGAGCTATGGCCGAGCAACGCCTGAATGGTCTTGAGATCCATGCCATTTTCTAGCCAGTGCGTTGCAATGGTGTGCCGAATGGTGTGAGGCGTCACCTTGCCAGCTAGTCCGCTTTGCAACAGACGCTTTTCAAACATCCGATCAATCGATCGCGTTGTGATGCGCAATCCAAACTTATTGAGAAAAAGCGCGCTATCTTTAGGCTTTCTCGATGGATGATTGAGGTAACGATTAATCCACTCTGCTGCATTGCGTGTGACAGGCAAAATCCTTTCCTTACTCCCCTTTCCCCGCACGCGCAGGCGATGGGTGCGTGGGTCAAAATCCTCACAGTTGATTCCAGCAAGCTCACTCACACGCAAGCCCGATGAATAAAAAAGCTCGAGAATTGTACGGTCGCGCAAACCAAGATAGGTTTGAATATCTGGCTGGCTGAAAAAATTCTGCACCTGATCGTAACTTAAAGCTTTGGGCAAAGGTTTATCTAGCTTTGGGCTTTCGATCAGATCAAGAGGATTTTTATCGATCATATTGCGCTGCATGGCGAACTTGAAAAAGGTGCGCAAGGTCGAAAGTCGGCGAACAATCGTACGTTTTTTAAGACCACGAAGATTGAGGTCAGCAAGAAAGTTACGTATGTGATGCTTATTAATGGCTCCCAATGCTGTATGCTCAGTAAATTTTTTAAAAGCGTGAAGATCTTGGGCATAGCTGCGCAAGGTATGGGGGGAAACCCCCTGGATACTCTCCAGGTGCTGTAAAAACTTGGCAAAAGCCTCTTTCATATGTTATACTCTTGCTCTATGGCTGTAGTATTAAAAGATATTTGTAAAAAGGTCGGAGCCCGCCTTCTATTTGAAAATGTATCAGCTGCCTTTGAAGCTGGCAAGCGTTATGGTTTAACCGGACCAAATGGCGCGGGAAAATCTACACTCTTAAAGGTGATGATCGGGGAAATAGAAGCGACAAGCGGAGAGGTTATATTGCCTAAACGCGTTGGCTATTTGCGCCAAAATATTGAAGATTTTCAAGAGCTCAAATTGACGGACGTCGTGATCATGGGCAATATCAAGCTATGGGAAGCCCTAACCGAGCGGGATTTGCTTTATGAAAAAGAGATGACCGATGCAATTGGCATGCGACTTGGTACAATCGAAGAGATCATTGCCGATGAAAATGGCTACACCGCAGAGTCCGATGCTGAAATGCTCCTTATGGGGATGGGCATTCCTTTAGAGGCTCACAATGCAAAAATGAAAGAAACGCCTAGTGATTTTCAGTTCAGAGCAATGCTTTGCCAGGCCCTTTTTGGCGAACCAGAAGCCCTGCTGTTGGATGAGCCAACTAACCATCTGGACCTCGAATCCATTTCCTGGCTCGAGCAGTTCTTAATGGGGTATAACGGAACCTTGATCGTCGTCTCGCACGATCGCCACTTCTTAAACGCGGTGACAACAGACATTGCCGACATCGACTACGACACCATTATTACATATACAGGCAACTACGACCAAATGATCGTTGCTAAAACAGCTGCATCAGAGCGCACAGAATTGGAAGTCAAAAATAAGCAGAAAAAAATTGCTCAGTTGCAAGACTTTGTGCAACGCTTTGGGGCTGGAACGCGGGCATCACAAGTCCAATCCCGCTTAAGAGAAATCGATCGCCTGCAACCACAGGACATGAAAAAGACCAACATCCAACGCCCTTACATCCGCTTTGGCAACCCAGAAAAACCATCCGGAAAAATTGCCTTGAGTTGCAAAGACTTAAGCAAAGCCTATGACCACCCCATTCTCAAAGATTTCAATTTTGAGCTGAACCGCGGAGATAAAGTAGGCGTTATTGGGAACAATGGCCGCGGTAAAACTACCCTTCTTAAACTCCTAGCAAAACAGATAGAACCTGATTCTGGCATTGTTGAGCTGGGCCACCAGGTGGACATTGGTTATTTTGCTCAAAACCATCAAGAATCAATCGATAAGTCTGAGAATAATAGTGCCTTTGACTGGTTAAAAAGCCAGCAACAAGGACTGTATGACCAAGATGTCCGAAGTGCACTCGGCCGCATGCTGTTTTCTGGAGACGATGCCTTTAAGCCCGTGTCAGCCCTATCTGGTGGCGAGACAGCTCGGCTAATTTTAGCAAAACTCATGATGTTCAATCACAATACATTAATTCTTGATGAACCCAATAACCATCTTGATCTAGAGTCAGTTTCTGCGCTCGCATGGGGCCTAGAAGACTTTAAAGGCTCTGTGATTGTTGTCTCTCACGACCGAGACTTGATTGGCCGAGTGGCTAACCGGATCATTGCATTTGAGCCAGATGGCCCCCGTTTATTCGAAGGGACTTTAGAAGAATACCTAAGTCAATAACTGGTTGCTTTGCTCTAGCTCAAAAAGTTTGCGGTATGCTAGATATGAATTCATGGACAATAAACAGGTATGTATCGCGCTTGCTACAACACTTGATCGATTTATCAATGACATTCGAGCCCTTTTAAAAGACCAAGCGCTTGCAGAAAAAAATGATCATTTAAGAAGAATTGCTAATGAGGTTTTTGAGCTCAATAAGCAATCTTTAGAAGTGATCAAATCTGAAGATGTTGAAGATGTGGCAGTGATTGTTCAAGACATTCTCACCCAGCCCATCAACGGTACAGGCAAAAAACAGCCTACATCTATGCTCCAATCTGCAGAGGCATTCCAAAACCAAACTGAAGACACCTTCAAAGCTGTCATGCATAATTTCATTCGCTATAACTTTGCCACCGTCAATCTTATCAAGGAGCTTGAGCTTCTTTCTGATGAGTTGAAAAAATACGCTGCATAGTTTATGCTGCCGTCTTAACGGAGGTTTGTATGAAAAATTTTTGGGCAGTTGGATTAATCCTGCTATGTGGATGTATGGGAAACAACAAAACGTGTTGCTTTGCCCCCGCTGTTAAATCCAAAACATCTGGCGAATATGCATTTATCAACGCCAAAGACTCCATCGAAGCTTTTAACGGTCTTACTGAAAAGGGCATTCGACCCGATTACCGTATCTTCTTAGCAGAAAAGATCTTAAAAGACCCAAGCACATACAACCCTATCGGCCTTCTCGCTGTAGGCATCCATTGTCTAAAAAATGATGATTATTATTGGGGAACTCTGCTCACACGCGTGGCTCACCTACGCGCTAAGATTGATATAGCAATGAGTCAAGATCCATCCTTGCAAAGCATCCCTGACGAAATGCTTGAGCAAGTACGCCTATCCGTACCAAAACTCGATGAAGAGAAATTCAAGCAGGCTTGGGACCAAGTCAAGCAGGACGCGCTATCCTGGGATAAAGGCTCGCCTCGCAATTATGATCGCCGTTGGGCCTCTCTTCGCAGTGAGGGTCGCCATACCAACGCACCTCTTAACTATGTTGGCTTCTCAGAAGAAGCGAGGATCGTTGAAGAGATCCATGCTTCCATGAAAGAAGGCTAGCCCTATTTTTTAAAGTCTGTCCTTGAAAATTCAAATCTGCGTAGATCTTTAGCAGCATAAGCGTTGGGGAAGATCTTCCGAGCTTCTTCTGCAAAGACTTCCTCATCTAAGTAGCGGGCTGAAAAATGGGTCAAGATGAGCTGCTTGGCATGCGCTTGAGATGCTATTTGCGCCGCCTCAGTGGCAGTCATGTGATGATATTTTCTGGCAAGATCGGCGCTATCGGATAAAAATGTGCTCTCGCATAGAAGCATGCTGGCATCGCGAGCAAGGTGGATAGCGTTTTTACATGGTCGGGTATCGATGACATAAGCAAAAATGTCTCCTTGACGCAGCCAGCTGACATCTTCAAGTGTGACAGTTTTACCACCAATTTCAACATGTCCCTGATCTTGCAACTGACGCACTAGCGGGCCTTTTACGCCGTGAGCATTGAGCTTGGCACGGTCGAATTTGAGTTGGTCATCTTCTTTTAGACGATAACCAAGGTTGTCCACGCCGTGATCAAGAAACTGAGCTTCAATAGTAAAGCCTTCATCTTTATAGATAATGCCGCCCTGGTCGATAGGATGTAAAATAACGTTGATGTTCTCATGATACATGGTGCCATAACGCAGCCGATCAAAATACTTTTGCCCAGATGCTGGATAAAAGCAATGGATGGGATGCGTAACTTTATCAAGGTTCAGACGCATGAGCATCGATCCAAGGCCTAAACAGTGATCTCCATGGAAGTGGCTGACAAAAATATGAGTCACCGTCGGTGGTGCTACATCTGCGTAGATAAATTGCCTTTGAGTTCCTTCACCGGGATCAAAAAGAAAGCCTTTTTCATTCCAGCGCAGAAGATAAGCTCCATGGTTGCGCTTGCGCGTTGGCTGTTGAGCAGAACACCCTAAGATGATCAGGTCGCGCACACTCATGCTCGCCTCCTACGCGCAAAGTAGGGAATGCGCGCTAAGCCTGCTCCTATGAGTAGCCCTGTGATGTGCGCTGTATTTGCTAGATTCATTGCAAAAAAAGAATGTCCCATCCGCTCAAAAATAAAACTCACAATTCCCAAGGCGCCCATTCCAAAAATGAACACCATCAAGAATATGAGCGTTGAGCGAGGCAAGGGATACCCTTCCCAAGGAGCTACCTTTTGACGTATCCAGATGAATCCAGCTAAACCTGTGATGATCCCAGAGTATCCGATAAAGAAAGGTCCGCTCATGAGATACTGCGCAGTATTGCTGCCCACCCCAATGATTAGCATAAGAAGGATATAGCGCATCGGTTTCATGCGCATTTCAATCATACGCCCAAGAAGCCAGAGCCAGAGCATATTGAATAGGATATGGATGATGTTGCCATGCAAAAAGACTGGCGAGATTAAACGCCAAAATTGCCCTTCTCGCAATTTTTCAAACATGGGCGCGTCTAAATGGGGATCGGGCTTGGGGTAGCTGAGCATCCACTCGTAAATGCCATCCCAATAAGGTGTGCGCTCTGCTTTTCGAAAAAGCTCTTTTGCCTCAATAGGCAATGCACTAATATCTTTGCGCTCTTTGATCGGATATTTTTCCACAAATGTGCGCATGAGCTCAAAGGTTTGTGGGTAGTCGTAGAGCATTACAGAGGCAAGCTCTGTGAATTCAAACTGGGCGCGCTTTGTCTCACCCTTTTTCATTTCGCTGGCCTCTTGCATCCATGTCCAAAAGAAGAAGAAGATGCATAAGCTGATTGCAAGCTTAGTGATCATAGGCTTTTTCTGAGGAACTGGAACTGCTTTAGGTTGGCTCGGATCAATTTGCTGAACACGTGGAGCAGATCGAGCTCTTGCAAAGCGCAAGGCTTTGGGATCTCCCTTATACTCTTCTGCAATTTCTTTTGCCCGAATGAGATCATCCTCATTGGCAATCCAAACTTGCGTGCCCTTTGATGTCTCCTCAAAAGTAGTTTCAATCCCTTCATGCTGCAAGGCCGTGATTACAACGTAGGCATCTTGAGAATTTTCAATCGTGGCAACTAAACGCATTGGACAATTCTTTCGATAAGTTTTGAAGTCGAAAGACCAGGAACAAGGTCGACGATATGAATACGGCCCCCATGAGCTTTGACAACGCCCGATTCAATGCAATTCTCACCATATTCCGCCCCGTTGACGTGGACATTTGGCTGAATAATTTTAAGCGTTTCGATGGGCGTATCTTCATCAAATGAGGTGACGTAATCAACACATTCAAGTGCTGCCATCATTGCCATGCGCTCTTCTAAAGTGCAGATCGGGCGATGCTCGCCTTTATAGCGTTTAATGGATGCATCTGTATTCAGAGCAACAATTAGAACGTCTGCTTGACTAGCAGCCTCAAATAGAATGTGCAAATGCCCTGCATGCAAAAGATCAAATGATCCGTTGAGAGTCGCAATGGTTTTATTTGCGGCTTTTAGCTCTTGAACTTTTACCTGCAGCTGGCTTCTTGTTAGTTGTTTTTCTCTCATGTGTTTTTCCAAAAGCGATTTTGAAGACATCTTCATAATAGTCGACAAAATGCACCTTAAGTCCTTTTTTTAAATAGTCGGGCAGCTCATCATAATCGCGCTGATTCTGCTGGGGAAAAATAATTTGCTTCATTTTTGAGCGGCGAGCAGCAATGAGCTTTTCCTTCACACCACCTATTGGGAGCACCTTGCCAGTCAGTGTAAGCTCTCCTGTCATTGCTAAGTCCTTGCATACCGGCTTGTTCAGAAGCAGCGACATAAGCGCTGTTACCATCGTAATACCAGCAGAAGGCCCATCTTTTGGCGTGGCTCCTTCTGGAATGTGGATATGGACCTCTTGCTTTGGAAAAAACTCAGCCTTGGGCGCAAACTGCTCCAAACTATTTGCTGTATAACTCCAAGCGATTTGGGCCGATTCTTTCATGACATCACCCGCTTGGCCTGTTAGGCGCATCGATGTTTTATCTGCTGGCGTTGGGATGGCTTCAATATAAAGTGTAGCACCACCCATCGCTGTCCAAGCAAGTCCCATGGACACCCCTATCGGCATTACAGGATAGAAGCGATCAGATGTAAAGATCGGTTTCCCTAAATAGTCGGGCAGCGTCTTTTCGCTGATGATATATTTTGTAGTCTTGCGAGGTGATTCAACAATTTTGCGCGCAACTTTACGAAGCACTTTCTTGATGTTATTTTCCAAACTTCTAACACCTGCCTCGCGAGCGTATCCCTCAACAATTGCTTCAATGGCTTTATTAGAAAATGTGACATCACTTAACTTTAACCCCATATCTTTGCGATGACGCGGAATGAGATATTTTTTTGCAATCTGTACTTTCTCTTCAGTGATGTATCCCGAAAGGCGTAAAATATCCATACGGTCTTTAAGCGGCTCAGGAATCGTATCCAAAACGTTTGCTGTAATGATGAAAAGCGTATTGGACAAATCGCAGCGTACATCTAGATAATGGTCTAGGAAATCTTTGTTCTGCTCGGGATCGAGAACTTCAAGCAATGCTGAAGCTGGATCACCGTGATAGCTTGCCCCTAACTTATCCACTTCATCGAGCATGATGACAGGGTTCATAGTTCCGCAAAACTTTAAGGCTTGGATCATCTTACCAGGCATAGCGCCAATATAGGTACGCCTGTGCCCTTTAATTTCTGCTTCATCACGCATGCCGCCTACAGAAAAACGGTAGAATTTACGGTCGAGCGCTTTAGCAATGCTCTTACCGATGCTTGTTTTACCAGCTCCTGGCGGGCCTACCAGGCAAATAATACTCCCCTTAACGCCACCTGAGAGTTTGCCAACGCTAATAAACTCTAAAATGCGCTCTTTAATATCTTTGAGCCCATAATGATCCTCTTCAAGGACTTTATCAGCAAGCTTTATATCATGCTTTTCTTCAGAAAAAATGCCCCACGGCACAATTGTCAACCAATCGAGGTAATTGCGACAAACAGAATACTCCGCCGATTGAACATCGAGCACACCCAGTTTATCAAGCTCTTCACTAATGACGCTAAAAACATCACCTGGCACTTGGCGCTCTTTTAAGCGCTGATTAAACTTTTCAACATCACAGGTTTTATCATCTTTTTCCAGCCCAAGCTCTTTCTTAATCGTCTTCAACTGCTCTCTTAAGAAAAACTCGCGCTGCGTCTTATTAATGCTGCCTTCAATTTTGGAGGCAATGCTGCTTTGGAGCTTGCTTAAATCGAGCTCTTTTTTCAAAAGCGCAAGCGCTTTATCAATGCGCGTTTGCAAATCAAAAGCCGACAAGACATCTTGCAACTCGTCGCGCGATGCAGTCGTTAGCGCTACCGCAAAATCTGCCAAGCGTCCTGGCTCAGTAAAATCAGAATGGCTCAAGAAAATTTGCAGCTCTTCTTTAAACAACGGATTAAGTTTCAATAACTCTTTAATCGTCGTGATAATGCTAATTGAATAGGCCTTAAGCACTTTATTAACCCTAGAAGGGGGGCTATCTTCGTGGTAGCTCACCTTAGCCTTAAGCGTCTTCTCTTTCTTCTTAGCAGGACCAGTAAGCTTAATGCGCTTTTCCATGTTGAGGATGACTTGAGCTCCTCCCTGATCACCAGGCATAATGCGCAAGATCCTTGCAGACACACCCACCGAACACATGTCGCTTAACTTAAGCTTGTAGATATCAGCGTCTTCTTTTTTGGTAAGCACCAACGCCAGTTGCTTATGATCGGATGCAGCAATAGATTTGAGAACTTCGTAATAAGGACCCGGCTCAATGACAACAGGTGCTGCCATTCCAGGAAAAAAGGGGCGCCTTGTTAATGGGATGACAAATAGCTCATCAGGAGATTCTCCAGCCGGCCCAGGAACATTAAAATCTTCTTCAATCTCAGCTTCTTTCAAATTTGCCTCTCAAAATATTTACCATGATACAGCCGCTAGCGCTAAAATGCAAGCCCGCTTATACTATGAATATGCTGACTTTGATTTTAGATACAAGTACCGATTACAGCCTTATGGCATTAGCCGATGGGTCTGAGCTCATTGCCGAGTATCCTCTGGGTGTGGGGCGAGCATCACAAACCCTTTTGCCTCAGCTACAAGGCTTCCTTAAATGCCACGGCTATCAGCTACAAGATCTTAAAGCTATAGCAGTTGGAATCGGGCCTGGAGCCTTTACAGGCACGCGTATCGCAGTGACCATCGCCAAAGCCCTGGGCTTTGCCCTTTCCATTCCCCTACTCCCCTTTTGTAGTCTGCGCGCTTTCAAGCCCCTTAAACCCGGCCCTTTCAATGTCCTTGTAGACGCCAAAGGATCAGCAGTCTATGTCCTATCAGGAAATCACTCAAATACAACCACTTACAACACACCCGAACTACTTCCTCTCGACGCACTCGGATCAGGCCCCTTTTTATCGCCTCAGGCAATTGATCTACAGGCAAAGCTCAATAATTCAGCCCAAGAGTGGCATTCTGTACAACCATCTGCAAAGCACTTAGCATCTCAGCTACAAACACTTACACCAATACCTGCCACCTCATGTGAAGTTCTCTACCTACGCACACCTTGACGACAATAGCTCAATCCATTACTATTAACGTATTGAATAAACCTACAATCTGAACTCTGGGTTTTGAGTGATTTAAGCCCCTCGTTTAGGTTCTTAACAAAAAGATGGTGATTTAGACATGACATCTGTCAAAGTACGCAACGGAGAATCGGTCGATAAAGCGCTTCGCGCACTCAAGAAGAAACTTGATAAGGAAGGCGTGATGAAGACGGCTAAAGCCATTCGATTTCACGACAAGCCATCCGTTAAGATGCGCGCAAAATCTAAGGCAGCTCTCAAGCACAAGCTAAAAAAATATAGATAGATGAGCGACTTTTACAAAACGTTGGGCGTTTCAAAAAACGCCTCAGCGGATGAAATCAAAAAAGCTTACCGCAAGCTAGCCCTGAAATACCACCCTGATCGCAATCAAGGCAACCCTGAAGCCGAGGCCCAATTCAAAGAAGTTTCTGAGGCCTATGAAGTCTTGAGCGACGATGAAAAACGGCGCATGTACGATCAATTTGGTGCTGACGCCTTCAAAGGCGGAGGCGGGCCAGGAGGTTTTGGTGGTGGTGGATTCTCTTCTATGGAAGAGGCTCTGCGCACCTTCATGGGAGCCTTCGGCGGCGGTGGCGGCGGCAATATGAACGACGTCTTTTTTGAGTCAGTTTTTGGTGGCGGTTTTGCTGGAGCTGGAGGAGGAGGCACAGCCACTCGTGCCCAGCAAGGTTCTAGCAAAAAAATGACCATTACCATCACCTTTGATGAGGCCGCTAAGGGCGTCACAAAAGAAGCTTCTATTACAAACCTCTGCGATTGCGAAAAATGCAATGGCAGCGGAGCAAAATCGCCTGAAGCTGTTAAGACATGCTCTGCGTGTGGCGGCAGCGGGCAAATGCATCAAACACGCGGCTTCTTTAGCATGACTACCACCTGCTCACAATGTCATGGCGCTGGTCAAATGATCACCGATGTCTGTCCAGAGTGCCATGGAAATGGCCGCATCAAGCAGAAGAAAAAAATCAAAATCCCCATTCCCGCTGGCATTGACGATGGCATGCGCCTAAAAATGGCCGGTCATGGCGACGCAGGATTTAGCGGTGGCCCTCCAGGTGACCTCTACGTATATGTACGCGTTAAATCCCACGAAGTTTTCTCACGCGATGGAGATGATGTCATCTTAGAGCTACCCATCAGCATCACAGAAGCTACCCTTGGCACCAAAAAAGAGATCCCTACTCCCCTCACTGGCAGCGTACGCCTTACAATTCCTGAAGGGACGCAGCATGGCAAAGTTTTGCGTATGCGCGGCGAAGGCCTGCCAAACGTGCATGGACATGGCAAAGGCGATCTACTCGTTCACATTCTTGTTGAAACCCCTGTCAACCTAAATGCTAAGCAAAAGAAGCTGCTCAGCGAGTTTGCGGACACAGAAACCCCCGCTAACTCACCCAGAAAGAGCGGCTTTCTCGATAAGCTCAAGTCTCTCTTTATATTCTGAAATTTGCTCGTCGAGATTACTCGCACTCAAATTGGCCAAAAGGTCGTAATCGCCTATTGATTTAACCAACGCGGCTACAGAAGTCCATGTCTCCTGAGTAATGTCTTCAAACTCATTCAATAACCTGCTAGAGCGATAACAATCATATCCTTCAGAATGCACTTTTCTGCGCATATCTACGTATAACGGTGTTTTCTCATTGACCCCTAATTCTTCATTATAAATGATTAGAATGTCACCAGCTAGTTTATGGACACGATGCACCGTATCTGTTCTAAGCATCTTCGCCCCGATAATCAGTGCATCCTTATGTATAATGGGGACACCATCGATGCAAAGAAGACCATCGACATCGGTCATTTTAACTCCAACATTCCTCAAATCATATTTTGATCCATCTCCAATGATCGTCACACCTTCAGCCACAGCAACCTTATGGTGCAATACTTTTAGCACAATCTGCTTGGTGACAGTTTCTATACTGACACTATCACCAGGCCTGCCAATATGAATGATATCCATTTTCTCATCATCAAATTGGATAACAACAGGCTTGTTCGCGTGATGAAAGAAAGATACCTCCCCAATAATTCCATATTCGGCTAAAGTCTTTTGAGCACCTCTGCAACTATTAACCATCATCTCATATGCCGATCTATCGATTTGCAAGTGGCCCATTCCTCAACTCCTCTATTTTCATGAAGTTGTATCACATCTTGAGTTAAAATAACAATTTGTTACACTGCGAAAATATGGAAAGCAAAATTCCCCCTATCTTTGTCCCCTCTTATGTTTCACCGCCTGGATCATTGCAGATGTATGATTTGCAAAAGGGCTTTAACACTGTTTCACTCAGCATGCGTGAGGGCGCCTATACCAACAAAGATCAGCTAAGCGGAATGCTCGATGTCTTTGAGATCTTTGCCAAGAGAATTGAAGACCCCCGTTTTTTACAGAGTTTTACTGATGTTTGCAAAACATTTGAGGATCTAAAGCCTTGAATCGAAACAAACGCGAAGAGCTTGAAGCACAAATTGCGCACCTAGGGCAAATCCAACCCCAAATTCCACGTCAACTTTTTACAGACATCATGCTCGGACTGCTAAAGAATTTCTCAGAAGAAATACACGATGAAGACGCACCCAAAGAAGTTTTGCTGGGCCAGATCATGACGATAACAACATTTATCGGCACGAGCTCCATCAATGAACAGACAAAAATGGAGGCCCACAGCCTACTGCATCAGGCTACAGAGTGGGCCAAAGGCCACCATACTCCTGAGCAACTTCATCACAGCATAGACTTGCTGATTCACGATTTAAGCCTGCTAATAGGCTAACGCTCTCACTCCATGACATTTTTTTGCCAATAGGCCGACTGCTGCTTCATCATCTGCATTTTCTTTCTCAGCCATAGCGCTGGGGCTATGGCATTCGTCACTCAAATGCCCCTGACTTTGCCTCGCTCACCCTCTAGACAAAAAAATGTCATGGAGTGAGGCTAATGCTCGAGGCGGGACTCGAACCCGCACGGGGGTTACCCCCCAAAAGATTTTAAGTCTTTTGTGTCTACCATTCCACCACCCGAGCAGAAAGACCCATTTTACCCCAATGGCATACATTTTGCAATAGCCAGTTAGGAAATCCTTATTTCCATAAAATTTAGCAAAGAAATAGCCTCAGGGAGTGAGAAGAGAGCATTTTTTAAAACATTGGATCGAGGATCAATCGAATAATTCACAGCATCGGTAAAATTAGCTTTTGATAAATTTGAATGGTGAAAAACACTGCCAGCTAGATCGCAATCACAAAAGTTAGCCTCTTGTAGTTGAGTCTCGTTGAAAAAACACTCGGCTATTTTACTCTTTCCAAAGTTGGTTTTTTTCATGATAAGGTCTGAGAAATTGCATCCCATTAATGCACATTGACCAAATTGCACTGAAAAAAACTTCATATCACACGTATTAAATTGTGCCGCAACAATTTTGCATTTCTCAAAAATCACATTATGAAGGAAGCAACCCTCAAGCTTAACTAAATGAAAATTACATCCCTTGAACACACAATCAGTAAACTTTGCATTCCAAAGCTTAGCTTCATCAAAACGACAATCCTCAAATATACAGTCCGTAAAAACTTCATTTTCAAAATGCAGTGTCGCGCCCTTATAGTGCTTGCTTTCTTCCATACCCACTTCAGCTTTTAGCTTTCGTCAGGCCAGGAGGCGTGAGGAGATTCTTCTTGGGCTTTTTTAAAAGCCTTTTGCACATCGATGCCAGCCTTTGCAAGCTTTACGATGCACCGCTTTTTTACAAGATTTTTAAGGCGCTGCATAGCCGGATCAAAAGCGCAGTAAGGATCCATATGATAAAAACGCATCGATTGCTCTTCTTCCAGCCAAGTGGCAATATCCGACTCATAGTGAGAGATGTCTGATTCAATCTTATCAAGAGCTTTTGCAAAACGCGCTTCATTGGAGCCTGCAGTTTCATACTCAAGCCAGAGCTGGTATAGCTCATGGCCAATAGGCGCTGGCAAGCGACTTTTGAGGTGTTGCATAGCGACCATCTCGCGAGCTGTTTTATCTTGGGAGGGAGTAAAAGAAGGAATATCCCCCGTTTTAATCTCAACAAGATCATGAACAGCGATGAGTTTAAAGACTTGTTCTAGATTCACAGGTGTGGTCAGGTAGGGGCTGAGCAAGAAAGCCATAAGAGATAGACGCCAAGCATGCTCTGCAACACTCTCGCGTCGACCATTAACAAGCCAGCAATGGCGCTCTTCACGCTTAAGAGCCTCGCAAAGCGAGATAAAGTCGAGCACTTGATCTAGCTCATTAAGCTCTTGCGAAAAAGCATTTTTAAAGCGCTCTGTCAAATGCGAGCATTGAGCAATAAGCTCCTGCATAGGCGTATCGGCACTGTATTGCTTTGCATGATAATGCAGCATGCACTCGTGCACGTATGGAATAGCTTTGGGTGTGCCACCTTTACCTTCAGCAAACTTCCGTATCCATGAAGCTGCCTGCTCAAGCGTCTCAAAAATATAATCACTGAGCGAATAGACAAAAGGATGCACATAATCATCAATATGCTGTCCTAGCAACGAGGTGTCTTTTTTATGGTAATGAGTATCAAGGGGCGCCCAGGTAATCACAGGTTTTTGGTTAACTTTTGCCCACATCATCTCAGCGCCTACGCCAAGACCTCTGCGGTGACGAGCATCGACAATCACAATATCAGCGAGATAGACTTGCGTCATATCTCGCCCAAAAACTGATTTAGAATCAGAAAGATCGTCACTGCGCGTTGCAGGATTTAAGAAGTTGATCTGCAACGGTGCTAGATCAGCCTTGAGCTGAGTCATGTGCTCCACTGTCCATTCGGACTCATTCGGCTCATGACCCTTTTGAATGCTTCCGGCAAGATATACAGAAACAACTTCTTTTGACACCGCTACTCCTTATCAGGCGTTGGTAGCTTTACTTCTGCATCCACCTCTGTAGATGTTTCAAAAAGCTCTGGATCGGGTTTTTGCACCTCATCCCCTGGGAAGTCTTCAACATTCAGCGTCTTTTCTGAAGCAGCCTCTTCCAAAGACCTTTGAGCTTTGACTTTGTCAGAGATAAGGGTGGTAGGCGGTGCAAAAAGAGAGGTTGGTCTGGGCAATGAAACAGGTTTTGCTTCATTGGGTTTATCACCTCCCTCAGTCTTTGCTTCTTCAGCTTTAACAGGCTTATCTTCAGAGCGACGACGACGCGAGCGACGGCGTTTTTTATCAGGCTCATCAGAGCTTGTTTCTTTGGCTTTTCCACCTGCGATTTTCACAGATTTTTCAACAGCTGCGCTCTTAATTGCAACGCGCGTTTCTTTTGTCTCAAGCACTTCAAAATCACTCATAGGCAATAAAAATGCCTTAGGGCGCTCTAGCGAGCGATAAAAAAGCGCTGTACCAAAATTAACAACCTCGATAGCGTCAACATTGTATTCGCTAGCGCCACCTTTTGTGCACTTGAGGGTAAGTTTATACCCTTCTCTGGGTGTAATAATGGTTTCTATGATGGGTTCTCGGGTAAAGTTCACGATAGTAATCCCGGTTAAAGTGTTATTCTTTTCCGGCCATGAATTCAATCAAATCGATCAAGCGATGTGAGTAGCCTATCTCGTTGTCATACCACGCGATGAGCTTATAAAAATTTTTACTTAACGCAATGCCTGCCCCTTTATCAAAGATCGATGAGAGCGGGCACCCAATAAAATCTGTTGAAACAACAGGGTCTTCAGTGTAACCCAAAATTCCTTTCATCGGCCCATCTGAGGCGCGTTTCATGGCCATACATATTGTATCATAATCACAAGATTTCGTCAGCCTTACAGTTAAATCAACAACAGAACAGTCTGCAACAGGCACCCTAAATGCCATGCCTGTGAGCTTTCCTTCCACCGCAGGTAAGCACTTTGCAACAGCTTTAGCAGCGCCAGTTGACGCAGGAATAATATTTAAAAGCGCTGATCTTCCCCCACGCAAATCTTTTTTTGATGGACCATCCACAGTCGGTTGAGTCGCCGTTACCGCATGAATTGTGGTCATTAGCCCCTCTTCAATGCCAAACTCATCCAATAAAACTTTTGTTATCGGCGCTAAACAATTTGTTGTACATGACGCATTCGAGACAATTCTATCCTTCTTTGGATCATAACTGCCCTCGTTCACCCCCATCACTAAAAATGGAACGTCTCCTTTAGCAGGAGCTGACAAGATTACCCTTTTTGCACCCGCATCCAAATGGGCCTTTGCATCTTCGGGTTTCGTGAACCTCCCTGTAGATTCAATCACATAATCAACGCCCAAATCACCCCACGGCAATTTACTTGGATCCTTTTCAGCAAACAAATGCGTTTTAAACTCGCCCACTTCGAGTGTGTTATCACTAAAGCCAATTTTCTTTGCAAAGCGTCCATGCGTCGAATCATACTGAAGCAAATAGGCCAGATTTTCAGCCGGAACCAAATCATTAACAGCGACGATATCTACATTTGGATGGCCAGCTGCAATCCTGTAAACAGCCCGCCCAATTCTACCAAAACCATTGATCGCAACTTTAATTGTCATGACATCCTCCTATTTTTTCACTATAGGATAGCCATTGCGAAAAGTAAACAGCTTTACTTTTTAACGTTTGTTCTATGACAGTTTTAGTGAATGTTGGCAGTTTGCAATTACAGAGACTCAGGAAGAGATTTCAATATTGAGACGTGGGCCATATTTTTAACCTCAACTCCGATTTTTGAGGTCCGTTCGGTATACATATTTGACTTAAAGCTTCAGTATTGATAGAGTCATTTCGATTTGACCAAACAACCAAGAGGAGATACAATGAAAACATTAATGATCAGTTTATTAGCAATCACTGCATTTGCAGGGGTTTCAGGTGAGAGCGAAGATCTCTCTTATACAGTATTTGAAGCAGGCGAAGTTGTTCCCTTAAAGATGGATCTAAGTAGTCCAGCAATGGAAGTTAAAGGCATGACTGAGCTAACATTTAAAAAAACAACATATGTTCGAGTGGAACCTGAAAGTGGCATTTTCATAAGCACCGATGGCGAAAAATGGGTTGAATTACCAACATATTTTGGCTGCCCCGGCTATGCTGGCGGACTCTTGCTTGACGACGACGGCAAAGCTATTGAAGCTGACTTTGCAATCATGGGAAAAAACTAACACTTTGCCCACAACAATAATTTATGGAAAAATTTAGTTGTGGGCGCATTTCAAGATTTTTTGACCTTAACATGGCCGATATAATTTTTGGCATTGATGACAGTGTCGTCGATACGCTCGTGATAAAAGCGAACCGTGATATCTGTTAAATTCATAGGAGAATCACTTGCAAAACGCGTTGGATTATCACGCGTTGACTGATTATTCAACACTTTAAAATATTCATAATCGTGCTCAATGGCAATTTCTGCAGCTCGGTACATCGCGCGAAGCAAATTCTGTTGAGCATTTGCATTAGAGGGACTTAAGAAACTCACTAAATAGGTGTCATCATCAATTTGCTGCTCGTTATAGCCCGACGGATCCCACCATCTTGCAAAAGCGCCTTTGGGCTGTGCGCGATAAGCTGGAGCGCATGCCATCATGAATAGACATAAAACAAAACAGACAGACTTTTTCATAGATCCATTTTAAGGTATTTGTGAAACAAATCGCAAGCGCTTTTTTTTAAGTAACACTGATTAGTCCGAATTTCTGAGATGCATCAAGAGGAGCCTTTTTGACCTTAATATGCTTCAAGCTATTTCGGGCCACTTGAGCAAATATCATCATCCTTACAACAGAAGCAGCACGGGTAGATTACCCTCAAGTGATATGCTTAAAATAGAGAGGGCATACCTCTTTAGGTATGCCCCCATCAATGAAATTGAAAATAAGCTGAGCGAATTGCCTTATTCAGGAAGGTATTCTAAGATAGCGCGCTCTGAACCATCGCCTGTACGCGTATAATCAAGCTTCAAAATGCGCGTATAACCACCTTTGCGCTCTTTAAAGCGAGTCGCAAGCATGGATAGCTTTTCCATGATATGGCGATCTTGGTTATGAGACGAGATGTCTCCTGTTTTGGCAGCGCGTTTTTGTTTTGATGTTAGCGGATTATAGCGAATACGAAGCTTTGAAATCGCTTCGCGGTTAGCTGCAAGCGATTCTTTCTTAGCAATTGTCACCAACTTATCTGCATGTCTGCGCATCTCTTTTGCTTTTGCTAAGGATGTCTCAATTCGACCTTTCTCAACAAGATTTTTTAGAGAGTTTGAGATCAAGCTTTTACGGTGCGATGAATTGCGACCTAGCTTAAACGTGTGATTGCAATGTCTCATTTTTTAGGCTCCTGCATTCTGTTGAGTGTATTGTTTGATAACATCCCTGACATTATCTTCATTAATGCTGAATCGCTTTAGCTCTTCACGCATGTCAAGCTTCAAGCCCATTTCATCAAGCTTCTCGCGGATCTCAGTTAGTGATTTCTTACCAAAATTTCTGAAACGTAAAAGCTCAGGCTCTGGCATAACAACAAGCTCAGCAATCGTATCAATGTTTGCTAGCTTAAGGCAATTTGCTGAACGCACTGAAAGCTCTATCTCATCAATCCGGCGAGATAGTTTTGCCATCATAGCATCGCGATCAGAATCTTCATCACTTATCGCTGCTTCATAGCTAATCTCGTGATATTTTAGTTCATCAAATACTGAAAGATGCAATACTCCAATCTGCGTAGCAAATGATATAGCTTCTTTTGGTGAAATGCGTCCATCTGTATGAACTTCAAACACTAGACGATCGTAATCAGTATCACGGCCGACTCGAGTATTCTCGACAAAGTAGTTAACAAGACGTACAGGTGAAAAGCAAGAATCAATTGCTATTTCATTTGTACCCTTGTCTCTTAAGTTGTGACGCTCTGAAGGAACATAGCCACGTCCTATTGCTACTTTGATCTGAATCTTTTTCGTCATCGGCTTAGTAACAGTGAAGATCTTGTGGTTGGGATTAATCACTTCAAATGGTGAATCTTTTGCAATATCACTCAATGTAACAACATATTGACCACCACCTGCTTCAAGCATTTGTGGAGTGACATCAATGGTTGTAAAAATTGTGCGCAATCCACGAGAAGATGATTCCTCGTCTGTTGGCAACCTTCTTAGCAGCGCTGTTTTGAAATTCAAAACAATATGTGTCATGTCTTCAATCACACCTTCAATAGCCATAAATTCATGAGCTACGCCTTCTAGCATAACAGAAATGATGGCTGGTGCCTCAAGTGAAGTCAGCATAATACGTCTTAAGGCATTACCAACTGTGTGGCCAAAACCGCGTTCAAAGGCTTCAGCAACAAATTTAGCAAAAGTGTTACCTTCGCTTTGCTCAACCTTGATTTTTGGAGGCAATTCAAATTTACCGTACTTAACAGACATAGTCTTTTCTCCTTTTTATCTCTTATACGCGGCGGCGCTTTCTTGCACGGCAACCGTTGTGAGGTAGTGGCGTTCGATCGCGGATTGTTGTAATGATAAGGCCTGCACTTTGCAGACCGCGGACGGCAGATTCTCTTCCAGCGCCAGCGCCTTTTAGGATTACTTCAAGCTCTTTCATACCAGAACCTGTAGCAATCTTTCCTGCATCTTGCGCAGCGACAGTGGCAGCAAACGCAGATGATTTGCGCGAGCCTTTAAAGTTTACTTTTCCAGCTGATGCCCATGATATGACTTTCCCTGCAGGATCTGTGATTGTGACGATTGTATTATTGAAGGTCGCCTTAACATGCGCAACTCCACTTGGGACGTTACGTTGTAGTTTTTTTTTGCTACGTGATGCGCCTTTACTCGGTTCTTTTGATTTGTATTGTTTTGCCACGTTCTACCTTCTATTTAGTTGCCATTTTTTTGCCGGCTACGGTTTTTTTCTTTCCTTTACGAGTGCGTGCGTTACAGCGCGTTCTTTGACCACGGACCGGCAGTCCTTTCTTGTGGCGTAGGCCTCGGTAGGAGTTGATAGAAATCAAACGCTTGATGTTATTTTGAACCTCACGGCGCTTGTCTCCTTCAACGGTATAATCATTTGTTAGTACAGCGTTAAGTTGTGAAACTTGTTCATCTGTCAGCTTTTCAGCGTGCATATTTGGATCTAGACCAAGCTGGTCACAGACCTTTGCCGCTAGGGTATTTCCTAGTCCGTAGATGTATGTCAAGCTAATGACAAGTCTTTTTTTACTAGGGATGTCGATTCCAATCACTCTGGGCATTTTCTTTCCTTTTATCGCTTAAATGGGTACATCATATCATCTATAACTTTTTGCTGCAAGGGCTTATATTTATCGGCGGGCAAATCGCTTGCCTCCCTTCATAAAGCCATCATAACGTTTTGTAAGTAGATGAGATTCAATTTGTTTCGTAGTATCTAATACAACACCTACCAAGATCAGCAGCGATGTGCCACCAAAAAATTGGCTGATAGAGGCGTCGACACCTATTCCTTTGCTAACTAACATCGGTAAAATAGCGATGAAGGCCAAGAAAATGGCTCCAACAAAGGTTAGGCGGTTCATGGTAAATTCTAAATAGTCTTGTGTTGGTTTGCCTTGTCGGACACCTGGTATAAAAGCTCCGCTCTTTTTCATATCAGAGGCAATTTGCTCAGGATGGAACTGTGTAGCTGTCCAAAAGTAAGTAAAAAATAGAATAAGAGAGACATAAAATGTCGTATAAACCCAGCTACCTGGAGATAGCCAGTTAACTAGGTTGCGTAGAAAACCCTCGGGTCCAGCAAGCTGTGCTAGTGTTGCAGGGAACATCAATAGAGCTGATGCAAAAATAACAGGCATAACACCGGCATAGTTAAGTTTTAGTGGAATATAAGCACTTCCACCCCCTTGTACCTCGCGACGGCCGACAATGCGACGTGCGTATTGCAATGGTATTTTTCGTTGAGCCTGGGTGATTAAAATCGTGCCAATAATGATGAAGACAAAAATAAATGCCAAAGCAACAATTGAGGTGAACGTCAGCTGTCCACTGTCTTGCGACTCAAGATTAAGACCTCTAACGATGGCGCCAATGGTTGATGGCAGCGATGATAGAATTCCTAAAGTGATGATTAAGCTGATTCCATTCCCAATGCCTTTTTCTGTAATCTGTTCCCCTATCCACATCAGGAATACTGTTCCAGTTGTCATAGTTCCCATGACGATTAGATAGAACAGCCAAGGGAATCCCATAATCTGAAAATCCATGATCTCTTGGACGACAATTCCAGGTGTTGCATAATTGAATCCCATCACAGCTTTAGCTACAAGCAATGATTGAAATAGGGCTAACATGACAGTGATGATGCGTGTCCATTTGGTCATTTTCTTACGACCTACTTCTGGATTCTCACGCAGTTCTCTTTGGAAACCAGGTGCTAAAGCCATGAAAAGTTGCATCACAATCGATGCTGAGATGTAGGGCATTACTGAGAGGGCGAAAATTGTCATCTGCGCAAAAGCACCGCCAGAAAAAACATCCATCAGTTGAAAGAGATTTTGCCCTCCTCCAGTTGCTGATTGGAAGACTTTTAATGCCTCTTCAGCATTGATTCCAGGGACGGGAATAAATCGCCCAAGTCGGCAAAGCGCCAGCATGAGGATTGTATAGAAGATTTTTTGCTTTAAGTCTGGAATAGAAAAAATCTTCCGCAGGGTTCCGATCATTGCAGCTCCTAGGCCTTTATCGTCTTGTATTCTGCTGTGCTCTTTTCAAGCTTGGTCAAGGCGCTTTTCGAATAACGATGAGCTTCAATGACGACTTTCTTTGTCAGTTCCCCATCACCGAGGATCTTGATACCACCTGGGATTAGACGCGGCGCTAGGCCTTTGTCAATCAGAGTTGCATGGTTTACTGTCTCGCCATCTTCGTAAGCAGCATCAATGCGGCCCAAGTTGATAGCAACAGATTCTTTTGCCCAACGACCTCTTGTAAATCCTCGTGTCGGTAATTTGGTATAAAGTGGAGCTTGTCCACCTTCTTGACCTATGCGACGCTTGTATCCTGAACGAGATTTTCCACCTTTCTCTCCTCGACCTGATGTCTTACCCATTTTGGATCCAACGCCACGGCCAACTCGTTTTGTGCGCTTGTATGGCTTCGATGTATTTTTAAGTGTGTGTAAGTTAAACATTTTCTCCTCTTAGGGCTAAAGCGCTTGATCGTGATCTTAAAGATTGCAATGCTTTGCAAGCTGCAATCACTTGGTTTTTAGCGTTATTGCAGCCAAGACTTTTTGCTACAACATTCTTAACGCCACCAGCTTCTAAAACTGAACGGATATGAGAACCTGCAATCACGCCTGTCCCTTCTCGCGCTGGCTTTAGCATGACTTGAGCTCCATCCCATTTGATGCAGACTTCATGGGGAATTGTGTCTCCTTGAAGTTCAAACGTAAACAGGTTTTTTCTAGCACACTCAGATCCTTTGCGAATGGCATCTGCAACTTCGTTGGCTTTTGCGAATCCAACACCGACTTGTCCCTTTCCATCTCCTACTAGGATAAGCGCTGAAAAACTGAACTTACGTCCACCTTTTACAACCTTGGAACAGCGGTTGATGTACAGGACTTTTTCTTCAAAGTCGCTGCTTGTTTCTTTTTCTACTTTCGGTCTGCTTTTACGTTGTTCTGCCATTTTATATCACTTCGTTTATAGCTTGATTCCGGCTTCTCTCACTGCGTCCGCAAGGGCTGCAACTACACCGTGGTATTTATATTCGCCGCGATCGAATACGACTGTCTCGATCTTGTTTTCTTTTAGTTTTTCTGCAATTTTTGCCCCGATAATAGCGGATAGCTCTTTTTGCGTTTTGCCTTTTGAGGCAGCTTTAATTTCTTTGTTATAAGTGCCAATTCCAGCAAGTGTAACTCCATTGACATCGTCGATGGCTTGAACTGAAACGTTCTGGTTTGATCGAAAAACGCTCAAACGGGGCTTAACAGCTGTCCCTTTTAGGGTCTTGCGAATGCGCATTTTGCGCTTCTTGGCACGATTAATTGTATTCTTTGTTTCGCTTTGCATTTCCTTATGCTCCTTTCGCTGCTTTACCGGCTTTCTTACGGACAAACTCGTCAACATAGCGAATGCCCTTGCCTTTATAAGGCTCTGGCGGACGCACAGAGCGAATATCTGCGGCAAATTGTCCAACAGCACGCTTATCGATGCCCGCGACGCTAATTGCCACGCTCTTGTCGACATTCACTTGAATCCCTTCTGGTATTGTTAGCAAGGTCGGATGGGAATAACCGACTTTTAGATCGAGGCTATTTCCAGCGACCGCCGCTCTATAACCGACGCCGATGAGTTGCAGACGTTTTTCAAATCCTTTACTAACGCCTTCAACCATATTTTTAATAAGGCTGAGGTGCAATCCTAAAAAGGGCTTTTTAATATGTATTTTTTCATCAAGGCTAACCCAAACGTTTTGTCCTTCTTGCTTGATCACTATGCCTGGCATAATGTTTAGCTGAAGTTGACCTTTAGGCCCCTTCACTGTCACAATACCGTTGTTATAGTTAAGCTCTGTGCCTTGTGGTAGTTCTATTGGTTTTTTTGCTAAGCGTGACATTTTTTAAATTCCTTATCCTTTACCGTTTACCAAACGCTGCAAAGCAGCTCTCCACCACAGCCTTCTTTGCGTGCTGTTTCGCCATCTAACACTCCTTTGGGAGTTGAAACAATAGCCACACCTAGTCCATCAAGAACGCGTGGAATCTTTTCTGATTTCACATAGACGCGTCTTGAAGGTTTTGAGATGCGTTTCAGCCCGTGAATGATTGGCATTCTGTTGTCGTATTTCAAAAATAGACGAAAATAGTATTTTTTGTCATCAACAAGTGTCTTTGCGATAAAACCTTTATCTTCAAGAACGCGTGCAAGTTCACGATTCATTTTGCTTTTATGGATATCAACATAGCGGTGTTTTGCCATTAGCGCGTTTCGAATGCGTGTGAGCATGTCTGCAATAGTGTCCTGCATGGTATTATTCTCCTTCCTTTTTAAAAGGCATCCCTAGTTCTTTGAGCAACTCAAAGCATTCTTCGTCCGATTTAGCATTTGTTACAAAGGCAATGTTCATCCCTTGTGTGCGTTTGACAGCATCAAGGTTGATCTCTGGATAAACCTGTTGATCATCCAATCCTAAGCAGTATGAGCCGCGTCCATCGCATTTTGTCTTAAATCCACGAAAGTCGCGGATCCGAGGCGATACGATGTTTGTGAATCTATCGATGAAATCGTACATGCGTTTTCCGCGCAGTGTGACTTTCAGACCAATTTGTTGATCTTCACGTAGTTTAAAGTTTGAAACGGCTTTGCGTGACTTTGTAAAGACAGGCTTTTGACCGGCCAATGCCATCAACTCATTAAAGCAGTCTTGCATTGCGTTTTTGTCTTTTGACGCTTCAGCAAGTCCCATGCTGATCACAACTTTACGCATCTGCGGCACAAGCATTGTGTTCTTGTAGTTGAATTTGGCCGACAGGGTCTTCTTGATTTCTTCGTTATAACGTTTTTTGAGCCTTGACATCTTTATTTCCTCAATGTTCGAAACACGGTTTCTTTTCCGCCTTTGTCATAGACAAGGTCTTTCTTCTGGCCGTCGGTTTTTACCTTCAGCTTAATTTTGTTGCCATCTGCATCGGTTAGTGCAACATTAGAAATGTGGATTGGACGCTCCATCTCAATGATGTTGCCGCCTTCTTTTTGTTGCTGTTGACCCTGTGCTGGGGCATGGCGCTTTCTAACGTTAACACCTTCAACAATAATACGATCTTTAGCTCGTAGAATGACTTTGCCAACACGTCCTTTATCGTTTCCTGTGATCACTTTAACGTGATCTCCTTGATTAATCCATTTCTGAGTCATAATTACACCACCTCTGGAGCTAGCGAGCTAATTTTAATAAAGCCTTCATCACGCACTTCTCTAGCGACTGGTCCAAAGATACGTGTTCCTTTTGGATTGAGCTTATCGTCAATAATGACGCAGCTATTATCATAAAATCTTAGGTAGGATCCGTCGGGACGCTTGATATAGCGCTTAGTGCGCACGATCACAGCTTTAACAACTTCACCTTTTTTGACGGAGCCTTTCGGCTCGACATCTTTCACAGAACAAACGATAACATCACCAACGCGAGCATAACGCCTTTTTGAGCCTTTTAAGACTTTGATGCAGCGCACGCGCTTAGCGCCTGTGTTGTCTGCTACTTGTAGATCGCTTTCTTGTTGTAACATTTTCTAGCTTCCTTATTCCTTTTTACGCAGACTCAACAACGCGCCAACGCTTGAGTTTTGATAGTGGTCTTGTTTCTTCAATTTTTACTGTAGCGCCAATTTCTAGCGGTTTGTCAGTGTGTGCGTAATATTTTTTGCTGCGCACAATGACTTTTCCATAGCGTGGATGAGGCATGCGGCGATCAACACGAACTGTTACAGTTTTTTCCATCTTGTTCGAAAGGACAACCCCTTCTCGCACTTTTCTTGTGTTTTCTCTTGTCATTTTAGCTTACCCTCTTTTCTCTCAGGACGGTTTGTATGCGTGCTCGCTCTCTTCGGTGCTCACGTAGAAGATGCGGTTTGTCAATCTTCTTCTCTAGGCTTAACTGGCATTTTAATTCAAATAGCTCTTTAAGAAGGTCTGCTTGCTTTGCTTCAAGCTCTTCAATGCTTTGATCGCGATATGCGCTTGCTTTACTCATGATACTTGCTCCACACGTTCTACAAAACGCGTTTTAATTGATATTTTTGCAGCCGCTCTTCGCAGTGCGTTTTGCGCATCTTCTCTCGATACGTTTCCAACTTCAAAAAGGATGCGACCTGGTCTTACTTGCGCAACCCAGTGGTCAGGAGATCCTTTACCTTTACCCATGCGTGTTTCTGCAGGTTTACTACTGATGGGCTTATCCGGGAAAACACGAATCCATGTCTTTCCGCGACGCTGAAAGTAACGGTTAATCGCAACGCGGCAAGCTTCAATTTGCTGACCTGTTAAGCGACCTCTATCAAGGGCTTGCATGCCGAATTCGCCAAATGTAACGAAGTTTCCAGCTTTGCTATTGCCTCTTAAGCTGCCTTTTTGCTGCTTGCGGAATTTAGTGCGTTTGGGAAGTAATGCCATTGTCGTTTTCTCCTCTTATGCCGATTTCTCGCCGCGGTTAATCCAAACTTTGACTCCAAGTGAGCCGTAGGTCGTTTCTGCTCGACCTGTTGCGTAATCTATATCAGCGCGTAGTGTGTGCAATGGTACGCTTCCATCTTTGTACCACTCTGTGCGAGCAATCTCTGCTCCACCAACGCGGCCAGCAACTTGAACTTTGATCCCTACTGCACCAGCATCCATGCTTGACTGAATTGCTTTTTTCAGAGCCTTTCTATAAGATATGCGTCGCTCTAACTGCTTTGCAATGGAGTCTGCAACAAGCTTTGCATCTAGATCTGGGCGCTTAATTTCTACAACTTCTACCCATACATCTTTACCAGTAAGTGCTTTTAATTCTTTTTTCAAAATTTCGATCTCTGCACCTTTCTTCCCGATAACGAGACCTGGGCGTGCTGTGTGGATCGTCACTTCTATTTTATCACTCATGCGCTTGATGACAAACTGTGATGCACCTGCACATGAAGCTTTTGCAGTAAGAAATTTGCGCACTTGCTCATCGGCTGCTACTTGGCTACCGTATTCTTTTTTTGTTGCGTACCAGGTTGAAAGCCAATCCTTACGCATCAGGAGTCTAAATCCTTTTGGCGATGTCTTTTGTCCCATTATTTCTGCTCCTTTGATGCAACAATCACAGTGAAATGGCTCGTCCTTTTCATGATCGGGAAGCGACGACCTCGGCAACCTGATTTTGCTCTTTTCATTGTCGGTCCTTCATCGACGCGCACTTCTGAAACAACCAAATTGTCACGCGTTGCTCCTTGCTGCGTTTCTGCATTTGCTACCGCGCTCATCAAAGTCTTCTTGAGTAGTTTGCCACCTCTTAGATTGCAAAAGGTAAGCTGTGTCATAGCCTCGACGACTTTTTTGCCGCGGATTAGGCCTGCAGCAAGACGCGCTTTGCGCGGCGCTATGCGTACATATTTTGTTTTTGCTAGTCCCTGTTTCATGATTTCTTTACCGGGTGTCCTTTAAATTGTCTTGTTGGAGAAAATTCACCGAGCCTATGGCCTACCATATTTTCAGTCACGAAAACTCCGAAAAATTTACGTCCTGCGTGAACATCAAAGGTATGACCAACCATATCTGGAATGATCATGGAACGTCGAGACCATGTTTTAATGGTTTCTTTGCTCCCTGACTCTTTCATACGCTTGAGCTTCTTCAGGATTGAGTTGTCGACAAATGGTCCTTTTCTAAGTGATCTTCCCATGCTTATTTCCTACGTCTTTTGACAATCCACTTATTCGTGGTTTTGTTTTTAGCGCGTGTGCGCTTACCTTTAGTTTGCAATGCCCATGGCGTTTGCGGTGTATAGCCGTTGTGACGTCCTTCACCACCACCGTGAGGGTGATCGACAGGGTTCATAGCTGTACCGCGAACTGTTGGACGAAAACCCTTCCAGCGCATACGGCCAGCTTTTCCTTCTACGCGCAAGGACTCTTCCGCGTTTGAAACTGAGCCAAATGTTGCACGGCAGCTATCTTTGACCAAGCGCACCTCACCAGATGGCATCTTAACTGTTGCGTACCCGTTTGCTCTTGCCATAAGTTGCGCAGACAAACCTGCTGAGCGAACAAGAGCTGCTCCTCTACCAGGATATAGCTCGATATTGTGAACAACAGAACCTAGCGGCATGTTGATCAGCGGCATGCTGTTTCCTGTCTCAAATGGCGCTTCTTTTCCAGATTCAACAATTTGACCAACAGTTAGACCAGCAGGTGCTATGATATAGCGCTTTTCACCATCAATATAATGTAGAAGCGCAATGCGCGCTGATCTGTTTGGATCGTACTCGATTGAAGCTACTTTCGCTTGTACCCCATCTTTATCGCGCTTAAAGTCGATAAGTCTATAGTGACGCTTATGCCCACCTCCACGATGGCGACATGTGATGTGACCGTTGTGGTTGCGTCCACCAGTGCGTTTCTTAGGCTCTAAGAGCTGCTTGCACGGTTTTACGTTGCGAGTGAGTTGCTCATTTTTAGAGAGAACAAGATTGCGCTGGCCCGGTGTAATTGGGCGAAATTTTTTCATTGCCATGGTTTTCTCCGTTAATCGATGGTGTTGCCAGGAGCAAGGGTTACTATAGCTTTTTTAAAGCCGCTCTTAAACCCTTTCCTTCCACGCACAACGCGTTTCTTAGGGTGGATATTAATTGTATTGACCGCTTTGACAGAGATCTTTTTCTTTGCATAGATCTCTTCAATGGCAGCCTTAATTTCAGCTTTGTTCGCTGATGTCTCAACTAGGAAAACATATTTGGGCTTGTCGCACTTGCTCAAGCTTTTGTTGTTTGTCGCAGTCGCTAAATTTTGGAGAACTTGCGCCTTTTCAGTGACGTAACGCTCTTTGATAATTTGATAAGGACTCTTACGCGTTTGCATGACGTCTTTCTCCTAGCACGTTAATGAAATCTTCAATTGCATGTTCCATGATAACAATTTGTTGACTGTTCATAATGTCGTAACCATTGACACAGTCAGCCTTGCCGTAGAAGACTTTTTGAATATTATGAATGCTTTTGTGCAGCATCTCTTCATCTTCACTCATATGGCCTAAAAACAGGACGCGCTTACCAACAAACTGGCGCTGCTGCAAAAAGTTGACAACAGCTTTCGTTTTCGGTGCTTCCATTTTAGGCATTTGTAAAACGCTGATCTGTCCATTTTGGATCTTGTCAGCAAGAAGTGCTTTAATTGCTGCTCGCTTCTCTTTTTGATTGATATGGATACGTACAGACAGTGGTTTTGGCTTTGGACCAAACACAACTCCACCCCCACGAAACTGAGGCGCAGCCAAGTATCCTTGACGTGCACGGCCTGTTCCTTTTTGAGGATGTGGCTTCTTCCCTGTACATTTAACTTCTTTACGGCCCTTTGTATTCGCGGACCATTGGCGTTGGTTACCCATTAAGGCTACAATGTAGTCTTTAACGAGCTGAGGATGACACTTGCCTTCAAGCAGGCTATCTTCGATTGAAACTTCACCGGCCTCTTTGCCTTCGATGTCGTGTTTTTTTAGCGTTGCCACTTCTTAATCGCTCCTACTTTTGCTTCTTTACTGCTTTACTGATGGTGATCGATGATCCTTTGCTGCCAGGAATTGCTCCTTTGACAACGACGACACCTTTTTCAGCATCGAGGCGCACCACTTTTAGACTTTGTACTGTCACGCGCTCAGCGCCCATGTGACCTGGTTTTTTTGTGCCGGGCAAACAGCGGCCTGGTGTAGAGCGACATCCTGTCGATCCCCCAGAACGGTGAAATTTTGAACCGTGCGCAGCAGGGCCCCCTTTAAAATCATAACGGCGCATAACGCCCTGAAAACCTTTTCCCTGAGACTGGCCAGTGACGTCGATGTATGGAACACCTTCAAACAATTCCAGACCGATCTCTTGCCCGACTTGGAAAGGAGCCTCTCCTTCAAAGGAAACTTCGAAGAGATGTCTACGTGGTTCCACTCCGGCTTTCTTAAAGTGACCCTGAAGTGGCTTAGTTGTGTGCTTCGCTTTCTTTTGAACTGCGCCTAGTTGCACCGCGTTATAGCCATCCTTGCCATTAACCGTCTTAACTTGCAGCACAACGTGTTTTTCAATAGAGATGACAGTACAAACCACAAGGTTCCCCTTGTCGTCGAAAATTTTTGTCATGCCTTCTTTTTTGCCTAATAATTGATTGCTCATAAATTTTTTCCTTATACGCCCTATTTTCTCGATGCGTTGGCTGCTGCTTTTGGCCGAAATGCCATTAGCGGCTAAGCGAAGAGACTAACAGACTTAGCATTTATCGCGCAAGCCCCTCGCCTCTTTTTTTTTCATCCTCCTCGAATTGAGGCGATGATCAGACGATTTGCGGCCACAAAGGCCGCAATCGTCACTACGATGATCAGAAGAGCTATTCGCTCTTTGATCTCTATTCGCGGTTCCCCTCTAGGCCGCAGTCGCCGTCTGCCCAAAATACTGCTGTAAACCTAATGCGTTCCACAATTTGTTATCTTGGTGGCTTAGCAAAGAATTGCCAATGGTCACAATACCCATGATAAACTTGATGTCTTTATGGTAAGCGATATCGTATACATTTTTCTTGAAAGATTTGATAAGAGTGTCTTCACTTCCATCTGTATCTTTTGTATCTTTTGTATCTTTTAAGTCAACACCTGCCCAAGCAAACACTCCTTTGCAAATATCATCGACTTTCAAGTAAATCACAATCCAAGTTTGCAAACTCTTGATACCATCTTTGTTAATCTGACAAGCAATGGCTATCATGCCACTTATTGCGCCTATCTTATTAGCCCTGCTTTCGCTAGAGTGAATACCTACATCTTGAGGTTTAGTAACGATAGCAGACTTAACTCCAGATATAATATTTCCTACATCTTTTAAGGCATCCCATCCGTTCCAGCTGGAATCATCAGAGCCGTTTAAGACTTTTGCTGTGATTCCGCTTAGAGAGCTCAAACCTTTTCCAAGATTGCAGGCTTTATTGCATTCGCTCATCATCATTTTTATGTTTTCGCCCTTCTCGTATCGCGAAAAGATATTGGACATAACATTAAGAATCGAGAGCGGTATACCCGTTCCGTTACTAGACACAAAAGATAATGTAAACTGCTGGACTGTGTTGAATGCGCTGACTGCCATTGGATACCTCCGGGTTAATGACACAAATCTAAAATTTAACTCAACTGAGGATTTATAGCAAGGAAACTTGCAAGATGCCCGCAATAAAATTTTTGATTGATAGAGGCTTTTTGCCTTCTAGCTGTAGCTCTAAAATCTCGATCACTCCTTGGCCGGTTTGAATAAACCACCCAGCTTTAGAATAGCTTGGCTGAGCTTCACTAACGCGTGTACGCAGGATTTTAAGGCGCTTTGGATGCCCTTGGACCTCCACCATCGTCCAAGCGCCTGGATGAGGACTTAACGCACGCACTTGGTTATGGATATCTCTGGCTGACCGGGACCAGTCGATTTTGCACATTTCAGGGGTGATTTTCGGCGCTAAAGTCACGTAGGCATCGTCTTGCGGTTGAGGCTTAATGGTGTTGTTTTCAATTTTTTTTATGACATCGATAAGCAATGGTCCAGACACCTCGCAAAGTTTGCTGCTAAGCTCTCCACAGGTCATATCTTCTGGCACGGGGATTTTCACCTCGCCTAACACTGCTCCAGCGTCAAGAGCAAGCACCATTTCAATGATCGACACGCCGGTCTCTTTGTCTCCGTGAAGGAGCGTGTGCTGCATGGGAGCTGCTCCGCGCCACCTTGGAAGCTGGCTAAAGTGAACGTTGATGCACCCTTTTGGAGGCAAGTCGAGCAGCATTTGCTTGATGATTTCTCCGTACGCTACGACAACGAACAGGTCGGCGTTTAAGCTTTTGAGAATTTCACAAAATTCGGGTGTTGACGCGCGGGTTGGCTGAAAAATTGGCACGTTTATCAAGCGCTTTTCTGCGCAGGATTTTACGGGCGGAGGCTGCATTTTTTGCGAGCGACCCTTGGGTTTGTCCGGACGCGTGACAATACCAACGATTTCAATGTTATGATCAATGAGATAGTTTAGCACGATTTCGGCGACGTGTGGCGTTCCGAAAAAAACGATGCGCATCAGGCCTCTTTCGTGGCTTCTGCGAGCTCATGCGGCGAGGTTTCTTCTAGGCCTAGACCGCTGAGCCCCCGCTTTGAACTTCTTGCAAACTGCAGCCAATGCACGATTGCAGGACTTGGCTCGAGCTCGTTTTCGATCTTTTCTAATGCTTCATTGATCGACAGTCCAGAGCGATAGGTGATTTTGTAGGCCTGTAGCAGGGCCTGAATATCTTCTCGAGGAAATTTGCGGCGACGTAGACCGACGAGGTTAAGACCACCAATGCGGTAGAGTCGCGATCCAAAACCAATGGTGTAGGGAGGAACATCGCGCACGATGCCACTTTGACCCCCAACCATGGCATGAGCGCCGATTCGACAAAATTGATGCACTGCTGTCATTCCGCCGATATTGGCGTAGTCTTCAACAGTAACATGCCCTGCAAGCATTGCTGCATTGGCCATGATAACATGGTTTCCGATTTCGCAATGGTGTGCGACATGGCAGTAAGCCATAATCAGGCAATCGTCGCCAATGTTAACGGATGTTTCTTCGCCGCAAGATGAGTTGACTGTGACGTATTCTCGAATTTCGCAACGTGCACCGATGTTAACATAGGTTGTCTCGCCTTTATATTTACGGTCTTGCGTCTGCGCACCAATGCTTGCAAAGGGATAGATGATGGAGTCTTCACCAACAGTGGTATGCCCATCTATGTAAGCATGAGACTTTATTGTGACATTATCTTTTAGAATAACATCTTTTTTGATGACAGCATATGCCTCAACGGTTACGTTCTCGCCAATTTGCGCGCCTTCTTCAATAATGGCGGTTTCGTGAATGCTCATCGGCCAATTTGCTCCTTGTTGACAAAAGCAAAGGCAATTTCAGCCTCCGCTGCTAGCTGATTCCCTATCATCGCTTTCCCAAGAATTTTCCCTCCTTTACTGCTGACATGTTGGCAAAATACATGCAGGTGGAGTAGATCTCCTGGCAAGGCTGGTTTTCTGAATTTGGAGTTCTTGATTCCAAGCAAAACTGAAATAGCCGTACTGAACCCTTTCAAGTGGGTTAAGATCCCCCCAGCTTGAGCCAACGCTTCCAGAATAAGAACGCCAGGCATGATCGGTGTGCCAGGGAAGTGCCCTTGAAAAAACTGCTCGTTCATCGTGAGGTTTTTTTGTCCAACGAGATAATTCTCATTGTCAAAATGCACAACGCGGTCGACGAGTAAAAAGGGGTAGCGGTGTGGCAAAATTTCTTGGATTTGCTCGTGGTTTAAAACGATGTTGGTAGGGTCAACGACAACGGTTTGACTCATACACACGCCTCCGACTGAATATGGTTAACGATTTCTTTTGCTAGGGCAGTATTTGAGAAGTGACCTGAGCGCACAGCGATGACATGGGCGTAAAAATGCATGCCCGTTAGCGACAAATCGCCTATAAGATCTAGAACTTTATGACGCGCCATCTCATCTGGAAAGTGAGCACCTTCAGGGTTTAAGACTTCGTTATCTTTGATGACAAGAGCATTTTCTAGCGAGCCCCCTTTGATCCGCCCTTCTTCAATCATAGGAACAATCTCTTCGTAGAGAGAAAATGTGCGGCATTTTGCAATATCTGTTTTAAACCGCTCTTCGTTATGCACAAAGGTATAAAACTGTGAGCGCAATAGCTTGGATTGGGGGTAATTCAATGTGTAGCTGATGCGGAATTCGTCATAGGGCAATGCGACAAGGTGGACATCGCCTTGCGTCCAATAAATTGGCGACGTGAGCCGGTGCCATACTTTTTTAGCTTTTTGATAAGCAATACACCCCTCTTCGATCATTTCAACGAAAGGTGCTGCACTTCCGTCTCCAATAGGAACCTCTGGCCCATGAAGCTCGATTAAAAGGTTGTCTATTCCATATCCAGAAATCGCAGCTAACACATGCTCAACAGATTGAATGCGACACTCACCTTTTCCAAGAATCGTGCAGCGCGGTGTTTCAATCACATGATCAACAAGCGCAGGACATGTGGGCTCGCCTTGCAGGTCCATTCGCTTGAACACAATTCCATGGTTTTCTGGGGCTGGGCAAAAACGCATTTTTACTTTTTTACCCGTAAAAAGCCCTGTGCCAGTCATCGACGCTTCTTTTTTTAGCGTGCGCTGTTTGTCACGGGACGATGACATTTCACGAAATACAGACACAGCATCCTCGTTTATTGATATCTTTCCACGAGAGTAGCGTAGTTAGATTTTTTTAGGCAACGCAAAAGAAAAGTTATACCGCTTGCAAAACAACTAAATATTAGAGGGAAATCGCCAAATTGCGAATATAACGTTTGCCTTTCACTTAAAGGGATATCAACAATTAGACTCCCTTTCTCCTCACCTTCGAGCGCGCCAAGGGTGCGGCCAAAGCAATCGAGGGCTGCTGTCACTCCTGTATTACAAACCCTGATCAAAGGAGCCCCATTTTCAACGCTTCGCAACCTCCCGTGCTCAAACTGGCATCGAGTTAATCGCGAATGAGGATACCAGGCATCATTTGTTAAATTCAAAAGTAATTTAGCACCTTTTGCTCTACCCTTGCGCACCAAGTGAGAAAAGCATTCATCATAACAAATTGAAACAGCGATTGGCACTCGACCCTCACTAACCGGGATATTTTTTCCAGGCTTAAACTCCCCATCAATTCCATAAACTGCAGCTAGCGGCTTGAGCCATTCAAAAGGCAGGCATTCGGCAATGGGCAAAAGGCGCATTTTTTCCCAGCGCGTGATCTTCCCATCAGGCCGAACATGAAAGGCGGCATTGTAGTCCCCATCGTCTAAACCTAAAATTACCTCGGCATTCATCATTTCTGCAACCTCCCTTGCTATGAGCAGATTAGACCAGGTAGGCAGTCGATTGGTTGTGGGTTTGCCAAAGTGCTTTATAAACAGAGGATCGATTTGCTCTTGCGACATCACTCCTAAATGGGCCCCAAAAGGAAAAGCTGACTCTGGAAAGATGATCCACTCTGCTTGCTGAACTTCTGCAAGCGCTAAATCCCATTGGGATTCAAGCGATATGAATGATTGTTTGCTAGGAAAGATCGGAAACTTTTGATCGGGGTAAAGACCTGTCTGAATTAAGAGAGCGCGACCTCCAACAGTGTCGCTTGTGTCTGCAACCCTAAACATTCCAAAAGCAAAGGGGGCGCAAGCTGCGATTGCCCAAAGTCCTAATGCTTTTATTTTCTTGCTTTGGATTGCGCGTATGCAAAGCAAATTGATGAACATAACTGCAAATGACAATAAGAGGACCCCACCGACAGATGCCAGTTGACGCCCATACAACGTAGCTCCAAGAGCCAAACCTGCTGGATTCCACGCATAGCCACAGAATAAGAAAAGGCGAGCCCACTCGATCAAGACCCAAAGGCCGGCTAAAGCAATGCATCCATGCACTTTATGATAGTGCTGTGGCTTTACGAAATGATTGAATCCTGCAAACAAGAGCCCCATCAGTAAGCAAACAAGCGCGTAGGCAACGATAATGAACTGTCCTTGGTACTCAGGCGTTGCAAACCACGAAAGCTGCACCCCCTGAACTCCTGCCCCAAACGCCCAGGCGAGCAAAAAAGGACGTCTTTTTGTCCAGAAAAGCGCATATCCACTCACTGCTGCAATTGTAGCGATGATCGGATGAAAAACCGCCTGCCCAAAAGCGACAAGCAAAAAGCTAATAATGAACACGTCTCTTATCCATATTTGACGCCCACAAGATCATTAGACCTCCTAAAATTGCGCAGTTTTTAATAAAACTAATTTGCTGCTCAACGCGAGCCTGTCCTTCTAAGAACCAGAAATGGTGCATGAGGATCGTTGTTGGAATCAAAAATAAAATCAAGAGTACTGCTCCCCACTTAGGTCGATAGCCAATAAGGACTGAGCATCCCCCAATGAGCTCAAACGCAATCGCAAGGCCAAGCAAGAGTGGCGCCATGGAAATCGCTTTAGCGAAAAAGGGGCTTTGACCAAGGTAGGCATGCCAATCAGAGAGGGTGCTTTCCAAATGTTGAAGTGATCCGCTCCAATTAAAAAGTTTACTAACTCCGCTCAAAATAAAAATCGCCGCCATTAAAATTCGACCTAATACAACCGCAAATTTTCGACACATCGACCTACTCCTTTTTTGCTAGATCTGCTATCATACATGAAATGCTGCCTTTTCGCCACCACCATCTACTGAAAATTTTAAACGAGCACGGAGCCTCAACGCTACCACTTGATGCGCTGATGGCAAATTATTTCCGGGCTCATAAATCCCTGGGCTCTAAAGATCGGAAGTGGATCAGCGAAACTGTTTATGCCATTATCCGATTAAAAGGGTTATTAGATGCCTACATCAGCAAACCAGCCACCTGGGAAAAACGTTTTGAAAAGTACATGGATGGCCAATTTCCATCGCGCGACCAACTTCCCAGGCACGTCGCTGTTAGCTTCCCCAAATTTTTGTATGATCAACTCAGCGACTCCGTTTGCAACGCTCTCAATGAACCAGCACCAACAACGGTGAGAGCCAATGCCCTTAAAACAACGCGTGATGCGCTCATGGAGCGCTGGCCCGACTATGAAATTGTTAAAACTGAGCATTCTCCTGTTGGCATCACCTTTTTGAAGAAAATTAATTTTTTTGTCACACCAGAGTTTAAACAAGGACTTTTTGAAGTTCAAGATGAAGGCAGTCAGCTCGTCGCTTTCATGATCAAAGCTCAGCCCGGAGATCACGTCTTAGATTTTTGTGCTGGCAGCGGTGGAAAAACGCTTGCGATAGCACCGATGATGCAAGGCAAGGGGCAGCTCTACCTACATGATATTCGCCCCCATGCTTTAAAAGAGGCTAAGCGACGCTTAAATCGCGCTGGCGTACAAAACGCTCAGATCATTCCCTCCGATCGCCTAGCTTCATTGAAAGGAAAAATGGATTGGGTGCTTGTCGATGCCCCCTGCTCAGGCACGGGGACGCTTAGACGCAATCCCGATATGAAATGGAAGCTGACTCCAGAGGCCATTGAAGAACTTGTAGACAAGCAGCAAAAAATTTTTGATCAAGCGCTCACGTGCCTTAAACCTGGAGGCTGCATCGTTTACGCCACATGCAGCATTTTACCCTGTGAAAACGAAGAACAAATCGCTTTATTTTGTAAAAACACATCTTTAAAAGCTGGACCTACTTTCAAATCACTTCCTGAAAGTGGAAAAATGGATGGCTTTTTTGCGCAAACCATGATATATTCGGGAGCATGAGAAAGTTTTTTGTTTATTTTTTTACTCTTCCCGCATTTTTAATCGCAAGTGAGGTTGTAGCCCCCTCTTTTACCGAGCAAGCAATCGCTGCGACTGAACAGGGCATGAAAGACATCGCCATCCTCAATCGCCCCCTAATTAAAGTGAATGGCAAAACCATTTCACAAATTGATGTCATTAAAAAAATGAATGCTTTTTTATACAAAAATTACCCTGAAGTTATCGGCAATAAAATCCCTATGTACCAGTACTACTCGAGCAGCTGGCGTCGCACACTCGATGACATCATCAACGACGAGCTCATGCTGCTTGAAGCTGAAGCCAAAGAAATCACTGTCACTGTCGGCGACGTACGCGAAGAGGTTGAAGCGCGCTTTGGTCCCAACATTATGGAAAGCCTGGAAAAGATTGGCATGTCTTTAGAAGAAGCTCGCCAATTCGTAGAAACAGAGATGTTGGTTCAAAGAGTTATGTGGATGAATGTGCACCAAAAAGCTGTGCAAAAAGCCACCCCAAAAAAAATCAAAGAGTCGTATGCCGACTATGTAAAAGCTAATCCACCGAAAGACACATGGGTTTACCAAGTTCTGTCCGTCAAGGACGACAGCCAGGGTCTTGCGCAAAAAATGATTGAAGCAGCAGCTAGTGCTGAAGGCGATTTAGAAGCTCGTGCAAAAGCTGTCAAAGAAGCATTTGCAGAAGAGCCCGATATGCCCAACCTTAACATCTCAGATGAACTCTCTGTTGAGCTCAGTAAAATATCTGATCAACACAAACAGGCTCTTGAAGATCTTAAACCCAATCAATTTAGCGCTCCTATTGCGCAAGTGAGTCGTCGAGACAACTCCTCTGTCTGGCGCCTTTTTTATCTAAAAGATAAGCTGCATCAAGAACCGCCTCCATTTGAAATTGTCAGTGAGCAGTTGAAAAACCAAATCCTGCAACAATACGCTATGGAATACGCCAAAGATTATTTTACAGCCCTTCGTGACAAATACCACTTAAGCGATGATGATCTCAAAGAGATGATTCCAGCTGATTATGAGCCTTTCGCACTTAGGTGAGCTCAAGCGATTTCTTCAATCGCTAGGCATTCATCCAAAAAAATCCCTCTCACAAAATTTTCTGATCAATGAAGCTATCATCCAGCAGTTGCTTGATGCAGCTAATATTTCAACAGACGATCACATCTTAGAAATTGGCCCTGGCCCTGGCGGAGTAACCGAGCAAATACTCAACAAGACTCAAAATCTCACCACCGTTGAACTGGACCACGTGTTTGCAATGAGTTTGAAACAGCGGTTTGAAAGCGTTAAAACTTTTGAGGCAAACGCCCTTGAATTTGATTACACCCACCTGCATACGCCGACAAAAGTAATCTCTAGCCTTCCTTACAGCGTGGCTGCCGACATCATTAAAAAGCTGATCCGCCTCCATCCACAAATAACAACGATAACCGTCATCATTCAAAAAGAGATGGCCGACACCATTTGCGCAGAACCAAACAGCAAAATCTATGGGCCCCTCACCCTCGAATGCCAACTTTTTGCTGACGCTAAATATTTATTCACCATTCCAGCCAACTGCTTTTATCCAGAGCCTAAGATCAAGTCTGCTGCAATTCAACTCACCACAAAGCCTCCCGCGTATGACGAAAAGATCCTTCCATTTATCTATGAAGCCTTTCGCCACAGGCGAAAAATGGTCCGAAAATTTTTTGGTCTTGTTGAAGGCATTCCGCAGAATGCGCGCGCAGAAAACTTAACGCTTGAGCAATTTGCGAAAGCGTGGTTGAGCAAATACAATCACGAAAATAAGCCCTAGAACCATGCATGCCAAGAATACACGATGCCTTGAAAGTCTGTGCCACAGACTCAAGCGCACATGTGACTTTGCAAAAAGAGGGGCAGATAAAATGAGATTTTCGTGCTCATCGTAAATGACAACTTCCCCAACGCGAGAACCTATTTCAATTGGAAAAGCCAATTCATCCCAATGCAAAAAACTGCGCAACCCTACCTCTTCAGAAGGGTAAAAGTTATACCAAACATCCTCTTTGAGATCGGCAAGCAGCGCCGTATTGGCGCCTTTGATTGTATGGCGAAACGTATTTTCATCAGCGCGAAATAGCAAGCGCTTCTCTTTTTTTTCTGCAAATGCTGCATCGAAAAGATTGATTGCATCGCGATAACGCTGCTGGGGATTCGGGCTACCTAAAACTACAGCAATCAATGTGCGCCCATGATGTTCTGCGGCAGCTACAAGTGTATAACCCGCTTTAGAGTGGTACCCTGTCTTGATGCCAAGCGCTTTATCATAGTAAAAATTGGTTGCTTTGCGGAGCAAGCGGTTTGCTTGATTGATCACCTTCTTCGCTTGCTTATTTGTCTTCGGTCTCTCGTGGGACAAGGCGCTCACAATTTTGCGAAAGCGCTCATCCTTTAGAGCTTCTCTTGTAATGCATGCCATGTCATGCGCTGTTGTATAATGCTCTGGATGGTGTAACCCGTGAGGATTTTTAAACTGAGTATTTAAGCAGCCAATGCTACTTAAATAGCTATTCAATCCATCAGTAAACGCAAGCACATTTCCACTTGCGTGGTGAGCAATTACATTTGCAGCATCATTACCTGAAACAAGCATCATACCATAAAAAAGTGAGCTTAAGGGCAAGATTTCATTTTTAAGCACGCCAAAAGTTGTGCCATCGTACTCGAGCCAATGAGATGGATGTGTATAATCGTGGGCAACTTTTACCTTCGGCGAGATTTTGACTAAACATTCTGAGGGGCAGACCACCATTTTATCAAGATCATCAATTTGTTTTAATGCAAAAAGGGCTGTCGCGATTTTTGTAATGCTAGCTGGATACGCCACGCGATCCTTATGTTTATCATAGAGAACAGTTCCTGAATCGGCATTGATGAGAACAGCTGACTTGGATACGACCTGAACATCCAGAGCGAGCACATGAACGAAGACAAGCAAAAAACAGATAAGCCGCATAAAGGTGCATTATAGCAGCGCTTCTTTGAAAGATCAATATCTCCCTGATAGAGAACACAATAGCCAATATTTAAATAAATTTTACAATGTTTTTTGTTTTAAAGCTTTCCAAAAAAATACGAATAGCTCTATTAAAAAAAGTATTAGCACATTACCAAGAGGATCAATGCTAAACCCCATTGAACTGGAAGATGCGTTCCAAAGCTTTATCGCCAACCTCAACCACTATGTTCCAGATGGGATCATTGAGGTTAACCTTCAGCTCCTCTCAGAGCTGGGCTTATTGGAAGTTGAGCAGCTACAAGATGATCAAAACGATGAAGAGTTCCCGCATTACTTTCACGTGATCGAAACTTCCGATAAAGTAACCTTATTCAATCACCAATTTGCCGTTTGGATTGTTCCCAAAATCATCGATGAAAACCCCACAACCCTTACACTTATCAGCCTTATCTCAGATAACGAGCCTAACCTTGAAATTGTCTTTTCAACAAGCGGGCTGTACAACTCTCCTAAGTACGTGCTAAAAGTCCTCAAGTCCTACCTCTCTGAGGTCCTCGACACAGAAGCTGTAATCAGCTCCATCGGGAAACACAGCTAGCCAATCTGGCAAAATAGATAGCTAAGTCGGACTACTACAACAGACTGCAGAGGCGGAAGAAGCGACTAACACAGCCTCATAGATAGCCTTATCTCACTTCAGGCTTAGCATGGAGTCAGAACGTGGCATTACTTTGTCTTGCAGTATTTGCGCAACGTCAGAATGTTATAAACGCCCTCGCGCTTGTACTGCATTTCGTCCATGAATGCTTTAACCAATGCAATACCAACTCCTCCAACGGCCCGCTCTTCAACAGGGACAGCCGGATCTATTAAGGCATTGTGCTTGGCGGGGTTAAACGCTTGCCCGCGATCTTTGATGGTGTACTCAATATAATCATCGACAATCCAATGGGCAGTTAGGTCCACTGTCCCTGCGACATCTGCATGAGCATATGAGATGATATTAACCAGAAGTTCCTCCAAAGAAACTTCAATCTTATGACGCGCGCTATGAGAAAAACCGGCCAGACTAGCTTTTGCCCTTACCCACGATAGCATATCGGGAAGCTCTGAGAGCTCTGCCACAAAAACTACATTGTCCGATTTTGGAGTGTCCATAACTTATACATACAGCCTAGAGCTCACATGCGTCAAGGCCCTCGGCAATGAGCTTGGATAATTTTTGATAAAGGGGCGCTAAAGACACAGTCTGAGCATCTTCGACAGCATCAAGCTGACCTAGGGAATATGAGAGAACTGATACAAGGGGACCACCACCAGGAGGTGTAAAAGCAAGGTCTGAAATGGTGTCAAAGTTGACGTAGTCATAATCAACATCGGCGGATACTTTTGATGGCCCAAAGACCAGCTTGCCACTGGTGTTGTCTTCAATGGAAACTTGAACTGTCATGATGCGCTTGCTCTCAACAGGGCGCAGACGGCTGATGCGTTTAGCGTTGGTGCCCTGACGATCGAAGCGCCAACCAATTTGCTCATTCTCGTTTTGGATGATTTTAGCATGCAGGGTGTAGCGGGCCTTATCTGTGGTAGCAAACCGGCCACGTGCATTGAGCTCACGGACGAGAGCAGCGGTTAAAACTCCGCTTATATCCCCTTCGACGTAAGGCACGCTTACTTGTGGATAATCAGCTGCAACGCCAGGTGTTGCCAAACGATACCCACACCCACTTAATATGAGGGCTATGGCTATAAGGGCTTTCATGAGGAGGGTTGTGGATTGGAATAGTTTAGCTTGCTAAGGCGTTTTTCAGACTTTTTAGCAGCCTCTGTTCCTGGATAGCGATTTTTAATATTATGGTAGTAAAGGATCGCTGCTTGTGGCTTTTTTGTGCGCTCGAAAAATTCACCTGTTTCAAATAAGTCAGCAGCATATTTTTCTTTCATGTCTAAAAGCATCTGCTCTGCATCTGCTAACCGATCTTCTGCAGGAAAATCTGCTCTAAATTTGCGCAGGTTAATCTCAGCCTGATCAAGATACTGCGGGTCTTTAAACTCTTCTTCACACTGCTTGATGTAGACTTTACCAATTCCCAAATAGCTATCAGGTGCGCGCGCATGTTTAGGAAATCTACGAATGAGGGCTTGATAGGCATCAATAGCTAGCTTGTAATCTTTTAATTCATAAAGTAAGTGCGCTTTGCGATAAAGACCTTCAGATGCAAGCTCATGACGTGGCAACGTCGCTACCACTTCGTCGTAAATCTCGATAGCAAGGTCTTTGGCAGGCAGCCATTTGGGCATGTGCTTCCATCCCATCAGGTGCATCTTAGCCCCGTCTTCAAAACGACGAGCAATCTCAAATTTATAGCGAATAGCCTGCTCAAACTCTTCAGGTGTCGTCTGTTTTTTCAAATAATCAGAAAAGCACTCGTTAGCAAGCTCATTCTCACCCATCTCGAAGTAGGCTACCCCCATCATAAAAAGGGCCTCTGATGCAAATGGTGAATTTTCGTAGGTTGTGACCACAACATGGCAGTTGTGAACAACACTTTTCCAATTTTTCTCGTGCTCTGCTGATTGGGCAGCGCTAAAATAATCCCATGCAGCTTCTGAAAATCCAAAGCTGGTTGCCAATAGAGCAAAAGAGAAAAGAATCCTATTATACATAATGTTTATACTACCATAATTTAAGATACACCGCAACGAATTAAGCTCGGGAGTTGATCTAATCCGCTCTGTAACTGAGAGTTAAGAGTTACTCCCCAAGTTGCATCGATGCTGATTTGACCAAGCGATTTATCTGCTGCCTGAAAATGGACCTCCACAGGTACATTTCCTGGAAATGTGTGAAATAATTTTTTTAGGTGCAAAATGTGAGATAATTTAGCGGTATCGGCATCAAGTAATATTTTTAATGTTTGCGTAGCAGGCTCTGGTTCTTTCACTATCTTCTCTTCTACAGGCTTTTTCCGAGCATACCGCTTTGCGCTTTTGAAAGCATCTTCTGCCTCACTAAGCCGAGCCTCATCCAATCCTATCAACTCATCAAACCACTGACACTTGAGCGAGACTTCTCCATCTTCATTATTCACAACCAGCACAGCAAGAATGAGTGCATTTTCTAAAAGCAGATGCCCTTTTTCCTCGTACTGATTAGGCCAAATTGGCAGCTCGTACCTTTCGACTCCATCACTAATGGCTAAAATCGCAAATTTCTTCTGCGCCTTGGAAATCTTTGTCGATAGGCTCTCAATGATAAAAGCCGCTTTGATCGCGCTACCGTGCTTAATCTCTTTGAGATTTTCAAGGGGTGTCACATCAATTTGACAAAGCGTTTTTCGATACTCATCCATCGGATGCCCGCTTAAGTAAAAGCCCAGCAGCTCTTTTTCTTTTTTAAGAATTTCCTGTTTGGGCAGCTCTGTTACTGTATCTTTAGGTTCTTCGAAGCCTAATTTTTGCTCGCCAATGAGCTCAAACAGATCCATCACACCTTTGGATTTTTCTTTTTGCTCGCGGACAGCGCTTTCAAACATGGGCTCTAGATTTTCTACCAAGCACTTGCGCGACCACCCCGTCCAATCAAAGCATCCTGCAATGATGAGGTTTTCGACAACTTTTTTTCCTACTTTTGTCGAGTCTATGCGCTTTAAAAAATCGAGCAAACTTGCAAAAGGCCCCCCTTTTTGACGCTCTTCTAAAATAGCTTCTACAACACCTCGCCCAACGCCTTTAATGCCAGCTAGCGCAAAGCGAATCCCCTTTTCTGTTGGAAAAAACTCGATGCTCGATTCATTGACATCAGGAGGCAAGGTCGGAATGCCAAATTCTGCAGCTTCACTGATATGCTTGGTCACTTTTGTCAAATCATCGATATCAGTGGTCATCAGTGCTGCATGCCACTCTTTAGGGTAATTGGCTTTAAAAAACGCTGTTGCGTAACTCAAATAGCCATAAGCTGTCGCATGCGATTTATTAAAGCCATACGATGCAAATTTTTCAACCTTGTCAAAAATCCGCATCGCTACTTCTTCTGAAATGCCATTGGCAATAGCTCCTGCACGGAATTTTTCTCTTTGACTAGCCATCTCTTTGTGATCTTTTTTACCCATCGCACGGCGGAGCACATCACCTTCGCCAAGACTATATCCCGCAAGTTTTTGAGCAATCTGCATGACTTGCTCTTGATAGACCATGATGCCGTATGTCTCATCCAAAATGTCTTTCATAAGAGGGTGATCGTTGTCGATAGCTTCAGAGCCATGTTTGCGCGCTATAAAGGAGGGAATCATCTCCATCGGACCCGGCCTATAAAGAGCTCCCACAGCGATGATCTCTTCGAACTTATCGATATGGAGCTGACGTGCTAGATCTTGCATGCCGCTCGATTCTAGCTGGAATATCCCTTTTGTTTTGCCTTGAGTTAAAAGCTCAAAGGTTTTGGCATCATCGAGAGGCAAATTAGCCCAATCTATTTTAAGCCCATTTCTTTTTTCGATGGTATCAACAGCTTTTTGAATCGATGTCAACGTCTTAAGTCCCAAAAAGTCAATCTTGAGCATACCTACAGCTTCCACCGGCTTCATCGAAAATTGCGTTGCATAGATATCTGAATCTTTAGCACTGCAAATCGGGATGTGATCTGTAAGAGGCTCTCCTGAAATGATAAGACCTGCTGCATGAATGCCTGTGTTGCGAATAGAGCCTTCAAGCTTCTTGCCATACTCGATGATTTCTCGTGCTTCACTATCGCTTTCACAAAGCTCTTTCAGCTCTTGATCCACTTCCAAAGCTTTTTCAAGCGTGATGTTTAAATCGTCTGGAATGAGCTTTGCAATCTTATTGACTTTGACAAGAGGCACACTGAGAACGCGCCCCACATCGCGAACAACCATTTTTGCTTTCATCGTTCCAAATGTGATGATCTGTGCTACATTTTCACGGCCATACTTGCGCAACGTATAATCGATCACCTCATGGCGCCTCTCCATGCAAATATCAACGTCGATATCAGGATATGATAAGCGCTCAGGATTGATGAACCTTTCAAAGAATAAGCTGAAACGCAGCGGCTCGATATCGGTAATGCCTATCAAATACAAAATAATGGAGCCCGCACCCGACCCTCGACCAGGACCCACAGGAATTCCCTGCTCTTTTGCCCACGCGATAAAATCACGCACAATCAATAGGTAATCGCACATCCCCTTTGAGATGATGATGTCAAGTTCATAATTCAAGCGATCCGCTACAACTTTCATCGGGTCGCTATCATCGATATTAATAAGTGCTTCAGGTGTATATTTTTTAGGAATTGCTGCATGGCAGAGCGCGCATAAATATTCTTCCGCTGCTGCTTTTCGTTCCTCAGCTGTATAAGGCTTCCCTTCTAGTTCTGGAGGAACAAACACAGGATAATGCCTTTGAGAGAAATCAAATGTGAACGTGCATTTCTCAGCGATTTTTAACGTTTCTTCTAAAGCTCCAGGCACATTTGAAAAACGCTTTTTCATCTCCTCGTAGGACTTAAAATCATGCTCGTGGCTTGATGTCACCTGCCGTTTTGGATTGGGAACTTTTGCTTTTGGATTCCCGAAAGAGTCGCGCTCAATGATTGAGCAAGGCTCGCCTGACTGCACATTCATCAAAACTTCATGAGCTTTCCAATCTTTGCGATTAAGATAATGCACATCGTTTGTAGCAACTAATGGAACGCCATATTTTTTTGAAAGTTCTTTAAAAGCCGTGATCACCTTTTGCTGACCATCAACAAAATCCTGATACTGCGCATGTAGCCAGCTCTCTTTCGATAAACCATCATCCGTTTCCATGATGTGGTTTTGGACTTCTAAGTAAAAATCGTCGCCAAAAGTGCGGCAATACCATTCGATTTCCTCACCTGGATCTTGCCCTTCAATCACAAGGCGCGCAAGCTTTGATGTGAGTGGGCCCGACAAGCAGATGAGCCCTTCGCTATGCTCTGCCAAAAGCTCTTTATCGATACGTGGAAAATAGTAAAAACCATCGATGTGTGCAGCTGACGATAATTTACACAAGTTATGATAGCCAATTGCGTTTTTAACAAGCAAAACGATCGGCGTTCCAACAGGAACACCTGGCGTTTTTTTCTTCTCAGTACAAGCCTCAGGGGCTAGCATCAATTCGCAGCCAATGATGGCTTTAATGCCTTCAGCTTTGCACGCCTTAAAAAAATCAACGGCACCGTACAAATTGCCAAAATCCGTTAGGGCAAGGGCCGGCGCGCCCATCTCCTTGGCACGCTTAGCAAGCGCCTTAGGCGATGCGGTGGAGTCGAGTATCGAATATTGTGAATGGGTGTGAAGGGAAACCCAGCTGTTCATATGGCTTCAGCATACTCTGGATCACGTTTTTTAGACCAGAGGGGAAGCAATAAAAGAATCGCAACGATGGCGCATCCGGCAAGAGCTGCAAAGACAGGTCCCCATCCAGCCACTTGCTTGATCTTGCTAAGCGGCCAACCCGCTGCAGCCGATCCCAGATAAGCAAACCAGCCAACAAATCCCGATGCCGTGCCTGCAGCGCTTTTATGTGAGCGCTCAACCGCTGCCATCCCAATGAGCATTTGCGGACCAAAAATCATAAACCCTGTTAAAAACATTGCACCAGTTGCAAAAGTAACATGGCCGTGTGGCGTCATCCAAAGAACCGCGAGCATCCCGAGAATCCCCATTGAAAACAACACATTGACAGGTCCACGGTTGCCATTAAAAATTCTGTCAGAAATCCACCCCGCTGCTAAACTACCAAGGAACCCACCTGCTTCAAAAAAGCTCAAACCTACGTTTGCTTGCCCTAAAGAAAATCCGCAAGATTGAGTAAAAAACATCTGCATCCACTCGTTGACCCCTTCGCGCAAAAAGTAGATGAAGAAATACGCAATCGCAAGGAGCCAAATATAGACGTTTTTGAACACATACTTAACTAAGATCTCTTTTGAGCTAAGCTTAATCTTTTCATCAACTGGAGCTCCATCCGGCTCATCCTTTCGAAATTTTTCAATTGGAGGCAATCCCATCGACTGAGGGGTATCACGCAAAGTGTATATCACACCTAATCCCCCTAAAATAGCAATGATCCCGGGAATATACATCCCAGAGCGCCAGCTAAAGGCACCGATTGCCCAAGTCACAATCACGGGAATGACAAAAGCACCCAAATTGTGAGATGTATTCCAAAGCCCCCACCAACGACCTCTTTCATTCTGTGAGTACCAATGTGTCAAAAGCTTTGCACAAGGAGGCCACCCCCAACCTTGGAAGCAACCATTTAAGGCCCACAGCACTAAGAATACCCAGATCGTTGAGGCTGCACCAAAAATCAAATTGAGCACACCCGTAACAATCAGGCCAATCCCCATAAAATAGCGAGGATTAGAGCGATCGCCTAAAACACCACTCAAAAACTTACTTAACCCATAAGCTAAGCTAAAAGCAGTGCCTAAAATGCCCAAATCAGTAATGGTCAGGCCAAGCCCTTCCATCAAGGCTGGTTTGGCCGCATTAAAGCTCTTGCGTGTCAGATAAAACATCGCATAGCCAGAGTACATCCCAAAGAAGGTGCGCCATCTCCAATAAGCATAGCGCTTCTTGACCAGAGCCTGTTCAGCAATGTCTGAGCGTTTCTCAGGTGGGATAAAAAATCTAAAAATCTTTTTCATTCAATAAAAATGCTTTACTTTGGCATGTTACAGTTAAAGGTTGATGGTAGCAGACTTTGGAGTTTTTAGCGAATTATGGACGATTTTTTTACCCCGCCCCCGAAGTTTGACCCTGCCAGGAGCCCTCCGCCGGTTGAGCCGATTGGCGATAAACATGGCGATCAAAAGCAGCAAAAACCCTTCGATCAAGACCCTGAAAAGCGTCAGCGCCTCATCAACGGCTCGCTCCTTCTCTTTTTCAAAAAAGTTTTTGCTACATCCCTATTTTCACGCGGCTCGCGCGGATCAAAAGCACCCGAAGAAATTGCCCAAGCAGCCCAAATCATCAAAGAGCACCTTGAGATGCTCAAAACATCTGATCAGAACGAAAACCCTCACTTCATAGAAGAGCTCTCCATTGCCTACCTCACACTCAGCTCCATCCCTCCAGGCTCCCGCTTTGACGCCTTCCTCCAAGCCGCTAATGCCTATCCTCAAGGAGATGCCCACTCGTTTGCCTTCTACCTCGCCAATCATGCAGGCGACACCTGGCTTCCCTTCCCCTTCCTCGAAATCCTACGCAAGCTCCACCAAGGATACATCCTGCGTAAGAAAAACAGCGAGCTCCAGCGCCTCATTGATTTGCTACAATGTTGTTCGTAAATCGCAGGGATTCTTATTGAAAATTCAAAACAACAGTTTTTCTTTTCAGATACTGGTCTATTAGGTAATATCCATAACATTATAATAGGCAAACCTCCAGAAAAAGACGATCCATCAAGTCCTACGTGGGATTGGGACTCGGATTAAGTCATGCTATTTACACGGTTGATAAGGCCGGTAGAAATAGAGCTAAAAACTGGATTTTTATGGGCAGTGAAGGCAGCGGAGAAGCAGCAGCAGTCCTGCTAACACTCGCGCAAACCCCTCAATCTCATGGGGTAAACTCCGAGAGCTATCTCGAAAAGGTCATGAATTTGCTGATGGGGCACAACTCTCAAAAAATCCACAAGCTCCTGCAAAACTAACGGTCCAAAAGAAATGCACTAGCCCACCTTGGCGTTCCTATTCTCGTACGAGATGCATGATGAAAGACAAGCTAATAGCAGTCTATCTAACGCTCAGCTCCATCCCTCCAGGCTCTCGCTTTGACGCCTTCCTCCAAGCCGCAAACGCCTATCCCCAGGGCGATGCCCACTCCTTTGCCTTCTACCTCGCCAACCACGTAGGCGACACCTGGCTCCCCTTTCCCTTCCTCGAGATCCTACGCAAGCTCCACCAAGGCTACGTCCTCCGCAAGAAAAGAAGCGAGCTTCAGCACCTAATCAGGTTAATATAAATTTTATCTATTTACAAAAAAAACAACTTTTGTTAATATTTTTTAATAAATAGGAGATTTTTTATGACATTATATGTATTACCTCGACAAGACAGAAAACCCTTGCAAGTAACTGACAATCTTGTTTTTGACCACCCTGATACGATTGTTGTCCTTGTGTCTAATCTGGAGTCAACTGCTGATATCTCTGTCCGCGCAAAAAACGTAATCACCATAGGCAACTTTTCTGCTAGATCCATTGATATCCAAACTGAGGGAGATGTATTTATACTTTCCCACTGTACAGGGCAGCTCGACGTTAGGATCATATCTAAGAAATCGGCTTACATTGGCTATGATGCTAAAGTTTTAGAAAAAATTCAAAAGCTCGGCATTGACATACTTGAGCTTGAAAGTGGTCAGCTAGCAATTAGATTCCTCTCCCCAGCCCCATCAACGATCTTGTACCATGTTGAGAATAGTTCATCCATGAATCAAATTGAATCCGAGTAAACCCTGAAACCTCTTCACAGAAAGAGTAAACAGAGCTATACTCGTTGGATATGCGTATCAATATTCCAAAAGGTCTCTTTGACATCGTTCCTGAAGAAAGCAAGGCAGAAGATGCTTGGCGCAGCTCGGATCGCTGGCTTTATTTAGAAAGCGTGATCCGTGAGGTTTGTCAAGCTTACGGCTTCTATGAGATCCGCACACCCATGTTTGAGCGCACCGAGCTTTTTGTGCGCGGAGTAGGTGATAGTTCAGATATCGTCAGCAAAGAAATGTACACCTTTGAAGACAAAGCCAAACGCTTGATGTCTTTGCGACCAGAAGGAACAGCTCCTGTCATGCGAGCTTTTATCGAAAAAGGTCTGCAGCAGCAGGGCTCTTTTCACAAATTTTATTACATTGGCCCCTACTTTCGCTACGACCGCCCCCAAGCTGGACGTTACCGACAATTCCACCAATTTGGTGTTGAAGCCGTTGGCAATGATAGCCCCGAGCAAGACGTTGAAATTATCGATTTACTTGTTACGCTTTATCGACGGTTAGGACTCAAAGAATGGACACTTCTTATCAACAGCGTTGGCGATGCCAGCTGCCGAGCGCCTTATCGCGAAGCATTGCGCGATTATTTGCGCCCCCATTTTGATAGCCTAAGCGACGATAGCAAAGTACGCTTTGAGAAAAATCCCCTGCGCATTCTCGACACCAAAGACGCAGATGAGCGCAAACTATTAGAGGGCGCGCCATCCATTCACAACTATTTAAATGAGGCATGCAAAGAGCATTTTGATACTGTTTGCAAGCAATTGAAGGTCCTTGGCATCCCGTACACCGTTGACTCAAATCTAGTCCGTGGCCTTGACTATTACAACAAAACCGTATTCGAAATCACCTCTCCATCACTTGGTGCTCAAAATTCCATCAGCGCAGGTGGTCGCTACGACGGACTGCTCGAACAGCTTGACGGGCCAAACCTTCCATCAACTGGCTTTGCCGGAGGCATGGAGCGTCTTTTGCAAACGATGATGGAGCAAGGATGCCCATTTCCAAAGGGGCCACACCCATTTATTTTTATCATTCCTCTAGGCGAGCAAGCCTATGTTCAAGCACAAAAGCCGCTGGCCGAGCTGCGTCATAGCGGCATTGCCGCTGATTGCGCACCTTCCTCGCGCAAAGTGCAAAAAGGACTACAAATTGCAAACCAACGGAGCGCAGTCTATGCCTTGGTGCTCGGCGATGAGGAGCTAGAATCAGGCAATGCCAAACTCAAACACCTCGATAGCCGCAAGGAGCACAATGTCACACTGCCCAACCTTATCCAAACCTGCAAAGAGCTTTATGAAAATTAACTATCACAGAACACACACTTGCGGCCAGCTGCGCAAAGAAGACATCTCCAAAACCGTCAGGCTTTCTGGCTGGGTGCACAGGCGGCGCGATTTAGGGCAGCTCATTTTCATCGACTTGCGCGATCGCTATGGCATGACACAGCTCGTTTTTAAAGATCAATCACTCGCACAAGGCCTGCGTTCAGAAGATGTCATCACCGTATCCGGCAGCGTCATCGCAAGAGAAATGCCCAATGCAAAGATGGAAACTGGAGCCATCGAAATCGATGTCGAAACACTTGACATCCTCTCAAAAGCCGAAATCACACCTTTCCCGCTCAATGAAACAAACCTCGAGTTGCAAGAATCTACCAGTCTAAAATACCGCTACCTCGACATGCGCCGCGGTAAAATCATCAATAACCTGAGAATGCGCCACACTGCAATGCTTGCGGCGCGCAACTTCTTTGACAGCCTAGACTTCACAGAGGTGACCACACCCATTTTAGGCAAATCAACACCAGAAGGTGCCCGCGACTACCTTGTCCCCTCACGCATTTATCCAGGTGCTTTCTATGCTCTGCCCCAATCCCCTCAACTTTTCAAGCAGCTGCTCATGGTTGGTGGTCTTGACCGCTACTTCCAATTTGCAACCTGCTTTCGTGATGAAGATTTGCGCTCCGATCGCCAACCTGAATTCATGCAGATTGATATCGAAATGAGCTTTGGAGAGCCAAGCGACATCATGCAACTATCTGAAAACCTGTGCAAAGAGCTCTTTTCAAAAGTTTGTGGCATAAAGATCGAAACCCCATTTCCTACCATCGCCCATAGCCAAGCAATGGAGCGCTATGGCACAGATCGGCCCGATCTGCGCTTCGATATGCCTCTTGTACGCATCGACGCCATCGCTCGCGGCAGCGAATTTGCTGTTTTCAAAAGCGCGATAGAAAGTGGCGGTTGCGTTAAAGCCCTTTGCGTTAAGGGAGGACTCTCTCGCAAAGAGATCGAGAATTACACATCTTTTGTCGCCTCATTTGGACTAAAAGGTCTTGGCTGGATGAAATGCGAGCAAACCCTAACAGCCAACATTGCAAAGTTTTTCACAGAAGCGCAGCTGCACGAAATCCAGGCACTGACAAAAGCAGAGCCTGGCGATACACTCCTATTTGCTGCTGCAGACACCCCTATTGTCAATCAAGCACTTGACCACCTACGCCGGCAAATCGCTCAAGACAAAGGGCTCATCGATCCTAAAAAGCTAGCCTTTACCTGGGTTACAGAATTCCCACTTTTTGCATGGGACAGTGAAGAAAACCGCCTCGTATCAGAACATCACCCATTTACAGCTCCACATGCCTCAGACATTGGCATCATTGGCAGCGATCCCTTAAAAGTGCGCTCCAATGCCTACGATCTCGTTCTTAACGGCTATGAAATCGCAGGAGGCTCACAAAGAATCCACGATCCAAAGCTTCAGCAACAGATCTTTGAACACCTCAAACTGTCACAGGAAGATATCGCCCAAAAGTTTGGCTTCTTTGTCGACGCCCTAAAATACGGCACACCTCCCCATCTTGGAATTGCTTTCGGCTTCGATCGCCTCATGATGATCCTTTGTCAAACTGATAACATCCGCGACATTATCGCCTTTCCAAAAACGATCAAAGCCTCTGATTTAATGATGGATGCACCAGCCCAGGTACAAGACAAGCAGCTGAATGAACTGAACATCGCTTGTAAAAATAAATCAAATCCTATAAACTAGGCGTTAAGGAAGCACAAAAATGGAGAACCAATGAAGAAACTCGTCCTATTTGCTCTTAGTCTACTGACATTAACCACCCTAAGAGCTGAAGAAGAAAATGCCCCGAAAGAAAGACCCGACCTAGCAAAAATCTCAGAAGCATTCGGACATATGATTGCACAAAACCTTGAATCGTTAGGACTAGAGTTTGATATGGACAAAGTCCTTATGGGCCTTCGCAACTCCTTAGATGGCAAAAAATCCCCCCTGAGTGATGAAGAAACAGTAGCTGCCATCACCCAAATTCAAGAAGATTCATTCCAGAAAAAATCTGATCTAAATCTCATTGATGCTGAAGAATTTCTCGCAACAAATGCCCAGAAAGATTCTGTTGTCACAGTTGATGATGGCAAACTCCAATACGAGATTGAAAAAGAGGGTGCTGGCGAAATTGTTCAAGCCCACTTCAACCCGCTCATCAACTACAAAGGCACCTTCATCGATGGAAAAGAATTTGGTGCGTCCAAAGAACCAGAAGCTCTTAACCTAGATGAAACCATTCCTGGCTTTTCAAAAGGGATCATCGGCATGAAAGAAGGCGAGAAAAGACGTCTATTCATCCACCCTGAACTTGGCTATGGCACACAAGGCTTTTTACCGCCAAATTCCCTACTTATTTTTGACATTGAAGTTGTGAAAGCCAACGCTCCCCAAACAGAAGACACACTATCGTCTGCAGATTCAGGAGAAAATGGCGATGAGATCGCTATCTCTGATCTAGAAGAAGTGCCAGCTATCCGCTAACAACAATAAAATTCCCCCACAAGACCCCTGGGCTCAATACCCAGGGGCATCCGATATGCAAATCATCTTATTTGAGCCCCAAATCCCACAAAATACAGGTAACGTTGTGCGCACCTGTAAAGTCACCGGCTCCGATCTTATCCTCATTAATCCAGGCTTCGACACCTCAGATCGCATGCTTAAGCGCGCAGGCCTTGATTACTGGGATGGCGTGAACGTTTCAGTCAAAGATAACCTGCGCCCTATCCTTGAAGGACACAGAGGTCCCCTTCACTTCTTTACAAGCAAAGCCACACAGCTTTACACCAGTGTCTCCTACCAAAATGATTCAATCCTCATATTTGGATCAGAAACAAAAGGGCTACCAGATTGGGTTCATCAAGATTACGAAAAAGAACTAGTTAAGCTACCCATGGTAGAAAACGTACGCTGCCTAAATCTGGCAACAAGTGTAGGAATTGGTCTTTATGAAGCCCTTAGGCAAACAAACTTTACAGGGCGCCACCAACAAAATGCTTAATCGCTTCAGCATCCCGCAGACCCACTAAACGATTCACCTCTTTGCCATCCTTAAACAGAATGAGCGTTGGAACCGAAGTGACCTGATATTGCCCAGCGACCTTTTGATTTTGATCGATGTCCAGCTTAGCAAAATTAGCCTTGCCTTGCATCTCACTGGCAACTTCTTCTAGAACCGGAGTTAGCATGCGGCACGGCCCACACCAGTCAGCATAAAAATCAATAAGTGTTACGCCCTGCTTGATCTTGTCTTCAAAATTCTCGTCAGTAAATTGGTCCATGTTAGCCTCCGTGAGTTTAGCGTAATCGTATCAAGTTAAGGGCATTTTTGGCAATCAAAGAGACGAGAAAAAACGCCTCTAAACCCCTATTCCTACCCCTTGACCACTAGAAATCTTAGACCAAAGTGAATTCAAAAGCTGGATTTTATGACAGCGCCACATCCGTGCACAGTTAAATATGCGTATATTATTGTAAATAAGCATTTTAAATAACTACGACCTTTTTCATCAATCCTTCTCCCAATAACTAGAAATTAAGTTTATTTAAGCCATTAATATATAGCACTTTGCAACATAAATAAATGCCAGTCCAGCTCATTTACTTTTATCAAAAAATATGTTATAATATAGTTATAACTATATGGGACTTTATGAAAATAACTAATAATATTAAATCAATTGATAATAAGAACTCAAAACCTAGCATTTCAATAGCTGGGCGAATTGCCGTCGTTGCATTGAGTTTAACCATCATAGGCCTGCCCTTAGCCTATTTGCTGCACAAACACCTTAAGGGGAGAGTCCAAGCAACACCTCCTGCTCAAGATAGTGACAAGATCCCTTCTATAAGAGACAAAGTCTTAACGGCTTCACAAGATAATGAAAAGATCTCCTCTACAAGGGATAAGGTCTTGGCGCTTACACAAGATACCCGACTCCTTAAAGAGCTTAGCAAAATTATCGAACTCGGTGAAAAGCACCTTTACGAAGAACCATCGCCACTCAAGCGCTTTAAGCGCAAAGATACAGGCTTGAATTTCAGCGTCACCCCTGTTGTCATGGGCACTGATAAACACATCACAGGATTTATAGCACATGCAAAAGGGGACCACGGAAAGGGTTCATTTGGTAAGTGCAAAAAAGCCTACCTCTTTACAGCCAAAAATGATACTTACGATGTTCAAATCGTTAACTTAAAAATTGGCAGAAAAGACGAAAAATCTAAATACAAGTTTGGCCACTTAGCAAGAAGCGAAAATATTAAACATTCTCTTTTTACGAAAAATTCAACTAATCGCATTGAGCAGAAGGCAATGGCTTTTGGATTGATTGCTCCGGAAAGAGAGTTTACTTTGACTCCCCTCTACAAATCTGATCTTAAAAATCATATCCCTAAAAATATTGATGAGGTCATTCAGATCGGCAAAGACATCTGTGAGGGCTTACAGTTTATTCACAGCCAAAACAAAATGCACCGCGATGTTAAGCCTGCAAATATCCTCATTGATGATCAAGCACGAGCAATCCTTGCTGATCACGATTTGGTCACTCATGTAAAGAAAACATTCTCTTCATTCCATGGAACCCCAGTCTACATGGCACCAGAATCAAGAGCCCTTCATAGAAAAAAACAGTTGCCTGCTTCAGATATGTTTGCGCTTGGTCTTATCCTACTAGATCTCCGAGCAAAAGTTCTTGAAAATGCAACAAAGAATATGGGATTATCTTCTCTGGCTAAGGAAATCAGAAAAAAACACTCGCCACTGGAAGATAACTTTCAACGCTCTGTTAAATCCCAGCATAATGACTACCTCATCAAAAGACGTGATTTACTTGGGTATGCTATGATGGGCTTGGGAGCAAATGAAGGGATGAAAGAGTCCATTAAGTTTATACAGCTTGAATTACTCATTCGATCTCTTTTGAAAGACTATCAAGAACGGCCTACTGCAGATCAGGCCTTTGAAGAGTTGTCAGCTATCAGCTCATAACCTCTGCTGTTGAAGTTATCAGTTAACCTGCTAAAACTAATTTTTCAAGTTGTGTTGTGCGTTTTGCACCACCGCATTAGCTTGTTCACTCTGAATTTGCCTGTGGATAGCATAACAATTTTGAATGCTCCGCAACAACTGTGCAGCAAACTTAAAAAATATTTGCACATGAATAGCAGGTAACACACAGGTCATCAAACAACAACTCAATAACAGTGAAGCACCACTTACCAAACTAACAAAAAATATTCCTACCTTCAAAATACTAGAAATATATCTTGATTGAACAAGGCTTAATTGATTTGTAACAATACTAAATACAGGCTTGGATAAATGGCGAATAGAAAATACGATAGCCGGCATGACGAATAACCAAGGAAGTATCGATAGCAGAGCGATTGCACAAGCAAGTTGAAATGCTGGATCATCCACCCATAGACGCATATGGACTATTGCTTCACGGAACTGACAATGTGAAAGGTGCCATAGAACAAACGTTAAGTCATGCTCATTACCCATACTCAACTGAGAGTCCTTTCTGTGGGCTTGCCTTATCATCTTATGCGTATAGTCCATCCTATACGTATTGTTCTTAAAATCAGGATGGTAGTTTTCTATACAAAACTTTAAGTACCCACAAACCCCAAGATACTTTACCAACAGTTCACGATATCGTCTCATAACCTCGTTGTTAGGAAGCAAACCTGGAAACGTGAAAAGAACATCCACAAAATGCTTTCGGTTGCAATTTTGCATTTTAGGTAATTCTAACCATGCTTCCAAATCGCTAATAAGGCGTGATGGCGCGTAATTGGAGGTCAGATTGCCATCAAATAGTTTGCCAAGAAGACCTGGATTATGCATTGACCCGTAGAAAATTATTGAGGCGTCTCTAGAACGATTTCTTAAATGTTCTTTTAACTCAGCAATATAATCACATTCAAATGTTTTACCAGATCTTTCCTGTAAATCTGCAAAAAACAATTTCGCAACGATCCCCACCCTTTCATGCTTTACATGCTTTATTAAATTTAAACTGATTTCAGGCATATCAGCCAAAATGCGATAAAGTGAAGAATTCAAAAGCACATCGTAGCGCAAAAGAGCATTTTCTAGAGTTTCGTGTGGCGCATCCTTAACAGTAATACAAGAATTGATGAGATTAATAAGCAGGTTTGTATCGTTTGGGAAAGTTTTTCTCAATTTGTGATATACATCTAACGTTAACTTTCTCATAGACATTATCGCATTTTTTGCTCGATTCTCTTCGTTACTGATGCTTGGTGCACATAACTCCCATAAAAGAGCGAACTTCTTAGCTTGGACTGCCCAGTAGTCCGGACTGTTAGCTACCTTGTAAAAACTCCTAGATGTCAAGCTAAAATTTGAGCGATCCGAGATCGGCACTTCTGCTAAGATCTTGGAAATCAGCTCAGGCGGCAACGGTAAATCGTTACCCCTAAACATACGAATTTGTTCATTTTCAGGAACCAGCTCCCAGTTAATAGGTTCAGATAACGAATTTACTGTCATATAACGATACCTCAATACAACTTGGCGCAATTCTAACAAACGAGTACAATAAATTCAATCAAAGTAAATATTTTATTTAACTTTGACGCAGCGCTTCATTTCGGAGGCAAAGGTTTGTGCAATCTGCTCGATGGCTTGCTTTTTCTCTAGGCTTGCAAATGATTTTGGGTCAATGGGTTTACAAAAAGTAACAGATGTCTTTCCCCACAGCTTTGGAAATTTTCGGCCCCGTCCAAAGACGATGTCTGCACCTTTGATATAGACAGGGATGATCGGGCAACCGCTCTTAATGCTAAGCAGACCTAGCCCTCCTTGCATTTCTCCTAGGCCATCCTTGTTGCGTGTCCCTTCAGGAAAGAGAAGCACTTTTTTACCTTCCCCAAGCAGCTTTAATACAGTGCGGAAAGAGGCAACATCGCTACCTGCACCACCTACAGGATGGCTGTTAAGGCTTCGGATTAGCCACCCGAAAAGAGGATTGCGAAATAGAGTTCTCCGAGCCAAGAAGTGGATTTCTTCTGGACATGAAACAGAAACGAGGGGAGGGTCGTAAAACGAAGTATGATTGCCCGCTATAATCGCACCCCCTTTTACATAATTTTCAAGTCCATGGACTTTGTGGCGGTAGAAAATAAGGAAGAACAAGCCCATAACGTGAATAACAAAGCAGTAAAGCCAAGAATGGGTCTTAGTCTTTATCCAATTCATGCACCGGGCACCATTTTTATGATTGTGTCTACAACTTCTTCAATGCTCATATCGGATGTGTCCAAACGGTAGGCATCCTCAGCGCAACGAAGGGGTGCAATATCTCTATTTGAATCTGTTGCGTCTCGGATGAGAATATCTGATTTGATTTGTTCAAAATCGTGTGTTTCGTTTGGAAATTTTTGCTGCATCTCCTGGTAACGGCGCTCTGATCGGATCTCTGGCGAAGCGGTGAGGAAGATTTTTAGATCTGCGTCAGGGAAAATCACAGTTCCAATATCGCGCCCTTCACAAATGAGGTTGTTTCGCTCTGCATGAGCTCTTTGCAAGGCAGACATTGCCTTTCTAACAAATGGATAGGGAGCGATTTTAGATGCAAGCTCTGTGACTTTTGGCGTGCGGATTTTCTTTGTAACCTCTCGATCTCCTAAAAAAAACCGCCAGTGATTATTTTCGAACGTACTTCGGAAGGAAAAAACTTCGCATAGCTTTTCAATGGACTCTAAGTCTGTTGGGTCGATGTTTTCTTCTATCAACTGAAGCGCCAAGGTGCGGTACATCGCCCCACTATCGAGGTAATCAAACTTTAAGCGCTGCGCAAGCAACCTTGCCACTGTTGATTTCCCTGTGCCTGATGGACCGTCGATAGTAATGATCATAAAAGCTAAAACCCTTGAATAAAGAAATATGTAAATGGTGCTGTAAAGAGGAGCGAGTCCAAAATATCTAAGATGCCGCCAATTCCTGGCAATTGATTGCTGTCTTTAACGCCAGCGTCTCTTTTAAGCAAAGATTCTGCAAGATCGCCCATTTGGCCTAAAACTCCAATAAGCGCACCAAGCCAGACAGCGCGTGAGAGCGTAAGCTCAAAGCTCTCAAAGTGGTAATACTGGCCGATGTAGTAAATAGCAACGCTTGTTGCTGCAGCTGTCATTAGACCGGCAAAGGCCCCTTCGTAAGTTTTTTTCGGAGAAAGCTTTGTCAGCTTGTGCTTGCCGAAAAATTTACCGATGAAATAGGCTCCTATATCTGTCATTTTGGTCACAGATATGAGATAAACAAACCACCATATACCGTCGTGATAGCTAAATTCAAGGGATGGTGGATAGAGGATGCGCAGCATCAACCCTAAAGGGATAGCAATGTAGCAAACACCAAAAAATCCGGTGGCAATATTAACAAGGGCATTGTCTATCTTATCAAAATAATAAACGCACAGCGCAACGACAGACAGAACTAGAATGATTACAGAGATTTGATTCCATTGGCCTAGAGCTGGCGGAGCATAAATGGCAAAGACTTCAAGAATGCCGACAAAAATCAAGAAATTAGAGGGTGGATGGAGTTTTTTTGCATGCATCAGCCTTGTGTATTCCCAAACGCCAATGCCTGCAATGAACGCCACTGCTAGAAGATTGACAACTTGAACAGCTGGTACAAGTCTATAAAATAGTAGCAAGATAACTACTGGAACCACCAAACTATAAGTGAACAAACGTCGGCCTAGGTCTGATAATCCTTCAGTTTTTTTATTCATGTCCCAAATCGCCTTTTACGGTTTTGATATTCTTCTATTGCCAATTTTAACGCTTGTTTATCAAAATCGGGCCAAAGAGTTTTTGTAATGTATACCTCAGAATAGGAAATCTGCCAAAGAAGAAAATTACTAAGTCGCATCTCACCACTAGTGCGAATGAGTAAATCTGGGTCTGGCCACAGAGCAGTATCAAGATATTTTGCAAATTGATCTTCTGTGAGCTCTCCTGAATTATTTTCTGCCGCATAACGCATGGCAGCCCTACATATTTCGTTGCGCGCTCCATAGTTTAGAGCTAACACAAGATCAATTGACGTGCCATCTTTAGTGAGCTCTTTGGCACTATTGATAGCATTTTGCACATCATTTGGAAGCCCCTCAATGTAGCCTATGGTGTGCAAGCGCACTCCCTGCTTGGCCATTTCTGGGGCCTTACTCTTTAAATAAGCTTTTAGCAGATGCATAAGCACTTGGATTTCCGCTTTTGAGCGATGGCGATTTTCAGTTGAAAATGCGTAAAGCGTTAAAATTTTTACACCCATTTCATGAGCTGCTGAAACAATTTCTTGAACTTGCTCTGCACCTGTAGTGTGGCCAAATTCTATGGCCTTTCTTTGATTCATGGCCCAACGCCTGTTACCGTCCATAACGATTGCGATGTGCTTAGGGATGTGTGTCTTAGTTATCATATTTTCTAATGTAAAGCAGCTTTACATTGATGCTTTGAATCGATTCTAACACATTGATATATATCTGAACATCCGCTACGATGATGTAAATGTAAAAACTTAAGGAACTGAAATGAAAAGATGGCATCTGTTTTTAATCGTGGCAGCTGTGACCTTAACTCTGGTCAATATCATGCCTACAATTTTTTACTATACAAAACCTTTGCATCAACCAATTGACTCTAAACAAGCTGAAAAGGTCGCTAAGTCCATTGTCAAGCGTGTTAATTCTCTTGAGCAAGAGGCACAAAATTGGGTCAAATCCTATGCAAGCACTCTCCATCTCAAGCCAAATGCGGTAGCTACCGGCTCTGACAATCTAGAAATTTCATTTAAATCCGAAAGCGAGGCCAACACCTTTAGAAATTATGCGGCAAAAGCTGGAAGTCTGATCCCATTTACTCCATCACAGCTGAGATTAAGCGCCCTAGATGGAAGCGAAGATGCAAAAAAGGTCATCATGCAAAGACAAATGCCTATGCATCTAAATGACACATCAATTTTTCAATATGGGAAAAAATTTGAAAATGGCATTCCCACTCCCCTTTATAAATCTGTTGTATTTGACCGGATTCAAAAATTGATTGACAGCTGCTGCACAAGTCAAGATGCCCAAATTTTGCAGCAATCCCAGCAAAACCAACATGCAGAAGGCCTTTTCTATGTCGCTCAAAATTTAAAAAATTATGTCGATCTTTTTAAGATTTCATCGCCAATCACGCAACGGTATTTTGCACAATTGACAAGTGATACCCAAGTTTTAAAGCAAGTTTTTAGCGGCCTTCGCGATCAAGTCAAACTCAAACGCATTGAACTTGAAAAAGCCGATCCACAGTCCCAACTTGCAGCGGTAAAAAAACAAGAAGCGTTGCTCACACAAACACTTGCATCGATTGATACTCTTGCCACAACTTCAAGCAAAGCTCGCTCAAAACCAGTCTCAAGCAATGATTTCATCGACCTATCAGAACACCACCCATTGATTGCTTCTCTACACTTAGATTGGGAGCGCAATGCAATTGACATCACTTTGCATCAAGATGTCAACAAGCTCCTTTTAGCAACAGCAAAAAATGACCAAGTTGAGCAAATGGTTTTTAATGAAATAGCACGTCTTGCCATGATAACTGGTGAAACGATCAAACCACAAGATGGTGGATTTACTCTTGCTCTAAGCCAATTGAGCAATTCACAGAGTTTCCTTCTCATGGACGTTCAGAAAATGCGTGAAGCGCGAGCTGTAGACATCAAAAACGCAATCTTAGAGCAATGGCAGCCTACACACCTTGATTTTAAAAGTGATCAATTCCCTATTTGGGACAAGCAAACTTACGACAGTTTGCCACCGGAGGAGAGGCAATTCGGACTCCTTGTACATGCCCCAAAACCGACTGATGTCCTACCCGATGGCTTAGAAAGCTCATCCATTTACATCGTTGCTAAAGGGGCTGATCAGATCTTGAAAAAATATCAAGACAATCCCAACTCCCCTGACGCACAAAACTGCATCGAGGATTTCCAGAATTTACAGCGGGTTATGCGCGCCCACGGATGCTACGCCTACCCTCTGGGCAAGGATATTATATTTGAGTCAAGCGACTTTATTTCGAGCGTCATTGCTGCAACACGCGAAGATTTTAAGCTTATTGGGCAAAAACGCTACGCAATTTTAGAATTTGCGGATGTAGAGCAACGACTCCTCGTTGAAAATCGCATTGACACCCTCGAACATGAGCAACTCCTAAAGTGGAAAGATGAGTACAACACAGCTCAAGTGTCACGTGATCCGAATAAGCATTACGACTTTGCAAAACCAAACAAAAACGCCTTCATCAGCAACATTAGCTTAAGCATTAAAAAGTACTTTCGCGGCGATGAGCGCAAAGTCCTTAAATGGGGTCTTGACCTCTCAGGTGGAAAGACCGTACGCATTGAGTTGCGCGATCAAAATGGACAAATGGTTACTGATGAGGCTCAAATCACTCAAGGAATGAATGAGCTTTATGCCCGCGTAAATAAAATGGGCGTATCTGAAGTGAGCATCCGGTCTGAGGGACACCACATTTTACTTGATTTTCCTGGATCGCAAAATTACTCAGCATCCGATCTTGTCAAAGCTTCATCAATGCAATTTCATATCGTTAATGAAAAACATACAGCACTGGCGTCCCGCTTTCTTCAAGAGGTGTGGAATGAAGCCACAGTACTAGGCACAACTGATGCCGAAAGCATCAACAGTATTGCCTACCGCCAGCTCTCTAAAGAATCGCGCAGTGAATCTGCCAAATTACTTTATGAAAATGGATTGCGCTTAGCAAATCCTCAGGTTGACCGCTCAACAGCTGCTTTTAACGATAAACTTAGCAAGATCTCCATAATGCGAGGCGATAGCGTCACCGATTGGCAGGGCAATCCAACACCCCTTATGATAGTTTTTAATAACTATGCACTTGAAGGCTCTAATCTCTCTGAAGTACGCGCTGGCTATGACCCATCAAAAGGTAACTACCTTTCATTCTCTGTAAAAAGCTCGCAAGTGAAAGGTGAAGAAAAAACATACCCTTCGCAGGTATTTGGCGCATGGACAAAAGCATTTTGCAAAGACACTATATCAGGGACCGATTTAGGCGAATTTAGCCGTCATGAAGGATGGCGCATGGCCGTTGTTCTTAACAACCGCATCATCAGTTCACCGACACTAAGAGCTGCCATCTCAGATGGTGGTGTGATTGAAGGAAACTTCACAACGCGTGAAATAACAAAGCTAGAAGCAGACCTCAAAGCAGGCAGCTTGAGCTTTGCTCCCCGAATTCTCTCAGAACAAAATGTTAGCCCAGAACTTGGCTTGAAAGATCGCACGCAAGGTATCGTTGCCATGGTCATTGCTTTGTTGGCTGTGATTGCTCTTATGAGTGGCTATTACCGGTTTGCAGGCGTTGTAGCTTCTGCTGCGGTTATTTTTAACCTCCTAATGATGTGGGCAACCCTGCAAAATATTCAAGCAGCGCTCACATTGGCAGGTATCGCTGGGATCATTTTGACCGTCGGCATGGCTGTTGATGCGAACGTCCTTGTATTTGAGCGGGTTCGTGAAGAGTTTGCTATTAGCGGCAACCTTCGCTCTGCTCTATCAACAGGGTATAAAAAGGCCTTCACTGCCATTATCGATTCAAACATTACAACACTCATTGCAGCTCTTATTCTTCTAAACTTTGATTCAGGACCCATTAAGGGCTTTGCGATTACCCTGATTATCGGCATTGTTTCATCAATGTTTACTGCTTTGTTTATGACTCGAGCCTATTTTACCCATTGGTCAAGCAAAGCTAAAAACACACAACTGAAAATGAACTCATGGATTAAAGCTCATTCATTTGATTTTATTAAACGCTCAAAGTACGCCATCGCCTTTTCTCTTGTTTTAGGAATCATTGGCGGAGTTTGCTTAATACAATCTAAGTCATCCATTTTAGGAATGGATTTTACGGGAGGCTATGCGCTTAATCTTGTTGTAAAGCCAACTGAAAATCCTCGAGCAGTTGTGACAAATGCTTTAGAAAAAGCAGGGCTTAAAGCTCAAGATTTCCAAGTGCGCGAGTTATCACCTTCCAATCATTTACGCCTTTTCTTTGCACAAACATTGGAAAATGCAGGGCAACCTTTTTACGAAATGCCTTTTGCAATAGACAATTTAAACGCAACAAAGACCTATCAAAGCAACCCTCGCCTGACTTGGATTGTCGATGCCTTAGAGAAAAACGGTGTTGAGATCGAGGCTAAATCTTTGGAAACCCTTGATCGAAACTGGAACGCTGTAAGCGGCCAGATTTCTAATGCCATGCGCTCTAGTGCCTTTAAAGGATTAGCGATTGCCCTCCTTTGCATCTTACTCTACATTACAGTACGCTTTGAATTTAAGTATGCAATCAGCGCAACACTTGCCCTTGGTCACGATATTGCCATCAGCTTAGCGTGTATTGCTCTTTTCCATAAATGTGGAATGGCAATACAAATTGACTTAGCGACTGTAGCGGCTCTCATGACAATTATCGGATACTCACTTAACGATACGATTATTGTATTCGATCGCATTCGTGAAGATGTTAGACTGCATAAGCACAAAAAACGGTTTAAGGAAATTGTCAATACTGCCATCAATACAACACTGAGTCGCACGCTGCTCACCTCTTTAACAACGCTTGTTGTCCTTCTAGCACTCGTGCTATTAGGTGGTTCATCAATCCTTGGGTTTGCTCTCATTATGACAGTTGGAGTTGTTATAGGCACCCTCTCTTCACTCTTCATCGCATCGTCTCTTCTGCTCTTGTTCCACAAGCGGGCAGATGCAAAGACATTGCAACTAGTGACGGAGTAAGGATCACATGGAAGCGCCAACGACCCAAGAACTCATTTGGGTTCACCCTCGCGATGATGACAAACTCTTGCAGTCTGTAACCAAAGAGTTTAACATCCATCCCATCACAGCGCAGATGTTAATCTCTAGGGGCTTTACATCACATGAGCAAATTCATAATTATCTCTATGCAAAATTGCCCCAGCTCTATGACCCTGAGCTTTTTGATGAGATGGACTCCGCAGTGCAACGCATCCACCGCGCTTTTGAGAATAATGAAAAGATTTTGATCTATGGCGACAACGATGTCGACGGGATGTCAGCAACCACTTTGCTAGTCGATTTTTTTAGGCGTTTGGGTGCTAGCGTTGTTTATTACCTTCCAGACCGCTCCTCACAATTTCAAGGCATGCTTCTTGATTGCCTAGACTATGTCGAAAAAGAAAATGTGAAGTTAATCATCACTGTTGATTGCGGGATCACGGCAACTGAAGAGATTGGCGTAGTCGTTCGCAAAGGGATAGATGTCATCATTACCGACCACCATGAGCCCACGAAAACCCTTCCCAAATGCTCAGCTATTCTAAACCCTAAACTAGAAACAACACATTACCCAAACCGTGAAATTACCGGAGTTGGAGTAGCCTTTAAGCTTGCACATGCCTACCTTAACTCACTCATTAACCGTGGGGATATCAGCTCTAAGCGAATTAATCTCAAAAGCTATTTAGACCTTGTTGCACTTGGTACTGTAGCGGATATGGGATCATTGCTTGGCGAAAACAGAATCCTTGTCCGCTATGGTCTCAGACAAATTGGCATGAGCAAACGTGTTGGCTTGTTAAAACTCATCTCGATTGCCGAGGTGCGCAGCCGCGATATAACTCCCATCGATATCGCCTCAAAGATTGCACCTCGCCTCAACAGCCTTGGGCGCATCGCCGATCCCAAACGGGGCGTTGAACTCCTCCTTGTCAGAGACCCAATTGAAGCTGAACGCCTTGCTAGCGAGCTGGATCTAAACAATATCGAACGGCAAAAAATTGAAAAACGCGACTCCGATGATATTGAAAAACTCATTAAAAAAAGACCTGAGCTCACGCAAAATAAGGCCATTATTCTCGCTTCAAGAAAATGGCACCCGGGCATCATTCCCATCATCACTGCGCGCCTTGCCAAGCAATATAATCGACCAACCATCTTGATCTCAATAGATAACGGACAGGGCAAAGGCTCCATACGCACCATCCCAGAATTCCCTCTTCTGCGCCATCTCCACGAACAAAAAGACCTATTGCTCAACTTTGGCGGGCATGATTACGCTGCTGGGCTCACAATCAAAGAAGAAAACATCGAGGCGTTCACAAAGGGCTTTATTGATGCTGCAAATGCCACTCTTTTAGAAAAAGACATCGCCCCTAAGCTCTATCTCGATGCAGCTGCATCATTTAAAGATATCACCTTCGATCTCATGGATTCTTTTTCACTGATTGAACCCTTCGGCACCGATAACCCAGCACCGATTCTCTACGCTAAAGCCAAGCAAGCCTGGCCCCCAAAGATCGTTGGGAAAACCCACCTAAAGCTCTACCTAGAACAAGACGGCAGAGCCTTAGAGGGCATTGGCTTTAATATGGCCCCCTTGCGTAAAGAACTGTGCCGAAAAAACATTAACTTAGAAATCGCATATACACCTCACGTCAACACATTCTTAAGCAAATCCAGCATTCAACTCATCGTGAAAGCTTTCAAGGTTTGCGATTAAACGTCTTTATTGACTCGGCAATATCAGCGCTCGTCTGCTGAGTTTTTGAAAGCTGGAGCTCCGCTGCCATCGCTTCTAAAAACCTGGGCAGTTCTGGATAGAGCTCCAGTCTTACTTTGACCTTTGCCTCGATCAGAGGCCGCCTTTTAATCACCTGCATTGGTTCAACACCGCTTGATCCATTTTCAACAATCGTCAGCTGCTCTTCCACCTCATAAAGCAACCGAAATTGTCCGTCTTTGGATTTATCCCAACATAAGTAATCTCTGTAAAGCATCTCTTTTTTTTGATGATGAAACGGGTCTTCATCTATGACTTTTGATCGCTCTCTACACAGAAACCTTAAAGGAAAATGAATACCACATCCACGAATGAACCGCTCGACCTCTTTAATGTCCGAGGAGACTTGGTCAAGCTGAGTCTTGTGTTGGGTTAATATAGGTTCAATCTGCTCAAAAGCCTTCTGGAGCTCCGGAGAATTGAAATTTGATTTGGATTCCATCCTAGTTTGTCCTTTTCAGTTAATTCATAACTAAACATCTGAGGGAAATTACTTCCCTGACGGAAGGACTCAACCTTCGGCTTTCACCAAATTCAATTTGAGCAATCGTGTTTCGACCAGTTCCAATAAGTTCAAGGAGCACATGGACTCTACGGTTGCAGAGGGGCATTTGACCCTTATTTCCGCTCGTTAGGATCTATTATCTATGCCTTTTAGACAATAGTGTAGAAAAAATTGAATTACATTGCAAGAAAAAAGATCTTCTCTAATTTATAGAGAAGATCTTATTGATAGGCATTCATAGATCGCAACCCTCCTTGGATTTGAGCGATCAAAAGCAATTAACCGACGTTTTCTTTAACTTCGCTTTTGCTCAAATAGCTCTCTTGGTATTGCTTCACTTCATCGATGTGAACAACCCAAGCAGCGCCCTTTCTAGAAGCTTTAATAAGCCCGATGCGTGTTGCGTAGTAGATCTTTTGAACAGGTACATTCAAAAGCTCAGCAACTTGACGCACAGAGTAAAATCCTTGCTTATTATCGAAAAGCAACTCACCATCGAACATCGACTTTGTACGTGAGTACTTTTGCTTGCGATAATCTTCTAGGTCATCAATATGGATTTTCCAACGCGTTGCATCCTTTGTTGCCTTAAGCTTCTTTTGCTTAATTGCAACATAGATTGCCTGACGCGTCACACCATTGATGCGTGCCGCTTCTGTAATAGAGACGATCTTCTTATCTTCTCTGCTGCCTTCCATCTCGTCTGTTGTAATGCGAGACTTTAGGTAATTTTCCAACTGACGCATGATCTCTTCTTTCTTGATCTCGTCAGTTTGGTTTTCGTTTTCATTTCCCATGGTCAGTTACCTTTTCTTATTTTTGGTGTTTTAGCAACTCTTCTCACCAAGGTTATTATACACTTATTATGTTTTATTCGGCGTTTTGATAATCTGATTATTACATAAAAATGAATTGAATGCAACCCTTTTTGATTCTTTTTTCAAAATAGGCGTAAATTGTTGAATCTTAGATATAAATAATTTTCTTTAATAAATCTTATTATTTCCATAAGCTGTTATTAATCAACATCTAACAAAATAAACCCTAGAAGAAAAATCTGGCGCCTTATTCTTATGACCTGATATAGGTAGTAGCTATGAATAGGATCACCCTCGGTATTTTTTTTCTCATTTTCTCCACTCTTTGCTTTGCCCAACCACCAGAAATCAGCGAAAAAGATGCTAAAGCCCAGATTCAGCAAATCTTCCGGTCACACGTATCCTATAAACACTTTACACCAGAGCTCATGCAAAGGACCTTAAATAACTACCTCGATGAGCTTGACCCTACAAAAACCTATTTCTTGGCTTCAGAGGTAAGTCACTGGGCGGATGCCAGCCCTGCTCTCCTCAATCAAGTGATATCTGATTATAACCGACACGATTTCAGCGAGTTTGGATCTATTCAAGAATCCATGATCTTGGCAATTGAGAGGAGAAACCGCCTTGAAGCTGAGATAGTTGGCGCAAAATTACCCTCTCAAGTCAATCCTGACGAGTTTAAAGAATTGGCTTGGGTCAACAGTGAACAAGAGCTTAGAACCCGATTATTGAAAATTAAGGCGTTACAACTTGAAGCTGTTGAAAACTTTGAAGAGGAGACTCGCGAAAACTTCTTTAAGCGACTTACTAAGAGACGATTAGGAAGAGAGCGCGAAATATTGGCTGATGGCCCTAAAATGCGCCAAGCCCAAGTTCTCGTCTATTTTTTAAAAGCTGCCAGCTCTGCCCTGGACAGCTATACTAATTACTTCACTCCATCTGAAGCTCGCCAATTCATGATTGAGATCGACCAGCGGCTTTTTGGCATCGGGGCCCAACTAAGAGATGACCTTAATGGCTTGACAGTTGTACGCCTCATTGAAGGCGGTCCAGCAGAGCTCACAAAATCCCTAAAAGTGGGTGACCGCATCATTGCCGTCAACGGCGAGCCCATTGTCGGTTGGGAAATCACCGATGCTATAGATTTAATTCGTGGCAAAGCTGGTACTCACGTCGACCTTACTCTCCTGCGTTCTTCAAGTGAAGCTGAACGAGAAAAAGTCGATGTTAGAATAACTCGCCAAGAGATCGTCCTCAAAGAAACACGCTATGACGTTTCCTTAGAACCTTTCGGTGATGGCACTATCGCCCACATCCACCTTTACTCTTTTTATCAAGATCCCAACAGCTCTTCAACCTCTGACTTAAAGCAAGTGATCACCGATCTTAAAAACGAGCATAAAGATAAGCTCTACGGCATCATCTTGGACATGCGCAACAATCCAGGCGGCCATCTATCTCAAGCTATTGGCGTTACAGGTCTTTTCATCTCTAAGGGGGTTGTTGTCTCCATTAAAGATAGCGATGGCAATGTACAGCACCTTCGCAATATTGATTCAAACAAAGTTTGGGATGGCCCACTACTCGTGCTCACTAATCGAGCCTCAGCTTCAGCTTCAGAAATCGTCGCTCAAACCCTCCAAGATTACGGACGTGCTCTTATCGTTGGCGATGACCACACTTTTGGCAAAGGGTCTTACCAAAGATTTTCTCTAGAACCTGCCGCCCACCCCAGAGTTAATCCCAAAGGGGAGTATAAAGTAACTCGTGGCATGTATTTCACCGTTTCAGGCAAAAGTCCCCAACTACACGGCGTGCAAGCTGATATCGTCATGCCAGGCGCACTCTCTCAACTTGATATTGGAGAACGTTTTGCAAAATTCCCCCTTGAGCCAGACAACATCCCCGCAAAATTCAACGACGACCTTTCAGACATTTCTCCCTTCCAACGTAAAAAACTCCGCCTTTTTTACGAAAAAGACCTGCAGCCACGCCTCCATACGTATGAGCCCCACATTGACATCCTTTCTAAAAACAGCACAATACGTATCGGTAGCAACAAAAACTATCAAAATTTTCTAAAAGCCATCTCCAAAGAATCTGTTGATGAAATTGAGCTTTTTGGACAAACCGACCTACAAAAAGAAGAGGCCCTTCATGTCATGAAAGACCTCATCATGCTCATGCGTCTGCAAGTACACTCCCCGCATGCATCACACCCTGCGCAAGCCGGCGCCTAAAAAAGCAAGGGTTGATTCTTAATCTTATTATAGGAGAAAATGGGAGACTAACCTAAGGTAGTCTATGAGTGATATTCGCGTACGTATTGGGCCATCGCCCACTGGTGACCCCCATGTGGGAACCGCCTACATTGCCCTTTTCAATCAAATTTTTGCTAAAAAGCATCAAGGTAAATTTATTCTACGCATTGAAGATACCGATCAAAGCCGCAGCCGACCCGAGTATGAAGAAAATATTTACAAGGCACTCCATTGGTCAGGGATTACTTGGGATGAGGGGCCTGATGTGGGTGGAGATTTTGGTCCTTATCGCCAGAGCGAGCGCACTGAAATCTATAGAGAGCATATCACAATGCTGCTGGATCAGGGCAAAGCCTATAAGTGCTTTGCAACAAAAGAAGAGCTCCAGGAAATGCGAGAGCTGGGCGCAAAGTTAGGCAAACGCACTGGCTATGATCGCAGATACCGCAACTTGAGTCCTGAAGAGGTCAAGGAGCGCGAAGCTGCAGGTCAATCGTTTGTTATTCGCCTAAAGATTCCCCTAACAGGTGATTGTGTTTTTGACGATGGTATTAAGGGGCGCATTACAACTCCATGGTCTGACATCGACGACCAAATTTTGATGAAATCCGATGGCTTTCCAACATACCACTTTGCAAATGTCGTCGACGATCATTTGATGAAAATCACCCATGTGATGCGTGGAGATGAGTGGATTAGCTCAACTCCAAAACACATCTACATTTATGAGGCTTTCGGTTGGAAGGCGCCAGAGTTTTTACATATGCCCCTTCTTTTAGGCCGGGATGGTAAGAAACTCTCCAAGCGCAAAAATCCAACCTCAATTTTCTACTACCGTGATAGTGGCTACTTGAAAGAAGCTTTCGTGAATTTTTTATCCTTGATGGGCTACAGCATGCCAGGCGATAGGGAGATTTATTCGATTGAGGCGTTTGCTCAAGAATTTGATGTTTCACGCATTGGCACATCAGGCGCATTTTTTGACATTCAAAAGCTTGACTGGATCAACCAGCAATATCTTATTAACAATATCCCAGAAGACAAACTATGGGAGCGCATCAAAGAGTGGTCGTTTAACGATGCCTTTATGCAAAAGCTCATGCCCCTTGTCCACACCCGCATTAAAACTTTTGGTGAATTTATGGAACTGTGTCAGTTCTTTTTCATCAATCACATCCCCTACGAAGAAGAGCATTTAACACCAAGTGGTATCACAAAAGAGAGCTCAGCGCAAATTTTGCAAGGAATGGTCTGGCGATTGGAAGAACTCGAAGATTGGGGCCGCCAGGGTTTTGAGCAAGCCTCACGCGATATCGCAGAAATTTTTGGTGTGAATCATAAAAAAATTGTCATGCGCCTTCTATTTACAACAATTGTTGGTAAACCAGCGGGCCCTCCGCTTTTTGATTCTGTAGAAATTTTGGGTAAAGATCGCGCGCGTGCACGCTTTCTACAAGCCATTGAATTTCTCGGCGGGGTATCCAATAAACGACTTAGTGCATTGACAAAGGCCTGGAAGGATAAAGATTGTAAGGAGTTTGTAGAAAAATCTACCGCGCAGTAGAACTTTCTTCCTCGACAGGTTGCGAAATGATGTAACTTGGGTTATACCCAGAAGACACACAACCAGTCAGGAAAAGAACTACGATAAGCATTAACTTCATGATTGTAATACATACCAAAAACTTATGATAACATCAACTAAGACAACGAAAAGCTACGACAAAGCAACACCTTTCATTGGTCAAATGCAAGAATGCACCCTGCTGAACAAACCCGAATCGGATAAGAAAACCTATCATGTGCGCTTAGACCTTACAGGCTCAAACATTCAGTATAAACCTGGCGATTGCATCGCCGTTATCCCAGCTAACGACCCAGATGAAGTTGAGAGCTTACTCTCCTACTTTTCCCACGCTCCGAGCAAAACTTTTCTCAACCCACGCACAAGAGTGCCAATGACCCTACGCACTTACCTTCAAACGTGTGTCAATCTCACCCGAGTACCCTCAAAACTTCTGGCTTTACTGGGAATCGATGAAAAATTTGTCGATCTTGAAGATTGCCTTGCAAGCATTAAAAACTACTCAGGCTCGCTTGAAGCCTTTGCAGCAACACTCTCTCCAATGCTTCCCCGCTTCTATTCAATTGCTTCATCAATGCAGACATCTCCCAATTCTGTAGACCTTCTTGTTGCAACCTTTACTTACGACCATGGAGGCAAAATACGCCCAGGTGTTGGCAGCCATTTTCTTTGCACACTGGCCAATCAATCCACTCCCATCCCCCTCTACCATCAACCAACTAAGCACTTTCTTCTCCCTGAAAACCCAAGCGCTCCCATCATTATGATCGGCCCTGGCACTGGCGTTGCTCCCTACCGCGCTTTTTTACAAGAGCGCATTGCCACCAATTCTTCTGGAAAAAATTGGCTGATCTTCGGTGAGCGCCGCTCTGCTTGCGATTTTTACTATCGCGACGAATTCATAGAATTAGAAAAAAGCAACCAACTCATTCTTGATACCGCTTTTTCACGAGACCAGTCAGAAAAAATCTACGTTCAACATCGCCTGCTTGAAAAACAAGAAGCTGTGCGTCAATGGATCGATGAGGGTGCCATTATCTATATTTGCGGAGATGCCAAGCGCATGGCAAAGGATGTTCTGGAAACCCTTGCCACAATTTTAGGAGACCACGCAGCCGTGCGCCAAATGCGCGCCGATAAGCGCTTACTCCTTGATGTCTATTAAACTTAAGATACAAAGGCACTGTAATCCATCGCCCCGCCCGAAGTCGGTGAGTCCATCGCCAGAAGTGCAAGTCATTCCCACCTGTCTAAGCTCCAAGCCTAGCAATTTTGCCACATTAGCGCGGATTGCAGGGATATGCTTTTCAAGTCTGGGCCTTTTAGCTTCAACACTGAGCGCAATATGTGAGATCTGGCTATTGCCAAGTGTTTTAACAGCCTCTTTAAGATACTCGGCGCTGTTTGTGATGCCCTGCTTGCACATCTTTGGAGCGATACCGCCGAGGATTGGCACACCTGTAAGTGATGTGATGGCGTTACAAATGGCATGTAAAACCACATCACCATCAGAATCAGCATCAAGGCCAGGGGCATCATCGATGACAACTCCACCGATTATAAAATTTTTCTCTGACGGCTCGTTTAAAAAACGATGACTATCTTGCCCTAATCCAGTACGCATACTAGAATAATAGCATGACAACTCTACATATTGCCAACACTCAATTTGAGTCCGAGCTGCAAGGACTTCAAGATAACCACCCCGTTCATGATCAGCTACAGTTTTTGCCCTTGCTATATGCAAGCCCTGAAGATCTTGTGCTAGCCAACTGGTTTCCACCCGATCTTCCAAAAACGCCAAAAGTCGTCGACAAAGACCACATTACCGAAGCCAAACGCATCGAGAGTTGGGGACCGTCTGCAAAGATCCAGGAGTTTGCAAAACAGCATCATTTAGAGTATGACATTCCCCCCATCGATGTTGTTAAAACCGTTGCTTCAAAGTTTTATCCTGTTGAGCAAGGCTTTGGCCTGCCAACAAGCCTCATATTAAACAGCCAAGCAGAAATAGACCATTGGATAAACAACGTAAAGCTCCCTTTTGTCCTAAAAAAGCCCTTTGCAACAGCTGGTCGCGGTCATAAAATTTTTAAATGTAAAGCGGATTTACATTACGATTTTAAGGAGCCTGTTTTAGCTGAGCCTTGGGTGAGCAGAGAGTGTGATTTTAGCACTCAATGGAACATCGAAAAGTCAGGAGAAATTGTTTTTATAGGGTGGACTATAATGGACTGCAATGAGTTTGGGAAATACCGCGCAACGCATATCAAAAAAGAACGCCCAGACTTTATCAATGCGCATATCGAGCAGGTTCAACCCCTGCTCAATGGAATTGCAAAGCTAGGCTTTTTTGGTCAGTTAGGGATTGATGGATTCACGTACAACGGGCAACTGAATGCCGCATGTGAAATCAATCCGCGTAAGACAATGGGATGGGTCGCCTTAAAGCTCTGTGAAAAACTCCAAACCCAAACGCTTTCAATGTTTTACTGTAGAGGGGAAAAAGGACTTTTACCAACCACATCTTTAGGTTTACAACTAACTGTTACAACGCCATAATGAAGCAATGGACGTATTAAAAATAAAAGGTCACCAGCCCCTTGAAGGGCATGTCAAAGCCGCTGGAGCAAAGAATGCCATTACAAAAATGCTTGTTGCCTCCCTTATTTCTGATAAGCGTTGTATTTTTTATAATGTCCCCAATATCACAGAAGTGGGCATTACAATTGATCTGCTCAGAGAAATTGGCTCAGATATCACATGGGATGCTGAAGGTGGCGTCATTGAAATCGTCACTAAGCATTTAAAATCTACCTATGTCCCCCAGCGTTTTTGTGGATCGAACCGGATACCCATATTGATGATCGGAGCTCTCCTTGGTCGCACAGAAGCCGATATTATTGTACCCACTGTCGGCGGATGCAAAATAGGAAAGCGCCCTGTTGATTTCCACATCCATGCCTTTGAGGCTCTCGGCGCTACAGTCGAATTTCGTGAAATGAAAAAAGAGGGAGCTTACTTTGCTCGAGCACACTCTGGTCTGAAGGGAACTTTTATCGAACTGCCCTACCCATCTGTAGGTGCCACTGAAAATACCATTCTCGCTGCCTGCCGAGCAAAAGGCACAACAGTGATTAAAAATGCCGCTATCGAGCCTGAGATCATGGATCTCATTTTATTTCTGCAAAATTTAGGAGTAATCATCCACGTCGACGTTGACCGCACTATTCACATCCAAGAAACAAAGACATTTTATGAAAACGAGCACACAGTAATCCCCGATCGCATTGAAGCTGCTTCATTTGGCATTGCTGCTATTGCCACTAAAGGGCGCGTTTTTGTTGAAGGCGCACAGCAAGCCCATATGATCACCTTCTTAAACAAGCTCAGAGAGATTGGTGGTGGGTTCCAGGTTCGCAATGCTGGGATTGAATTCTTTCACCAGGGTCCTTTAAAAGGCGGCATCCACCTTGAAACTGACGTTCACCCAGGGTTTTTAACTGATTGGCAACAGCCTTTTGTGCTCCTTTTAACTCAAGCACATGGCACATCTGTCATTCACGAAACTGTTTATGAAAACCGATTTGGCTATACAGACATGCTCTGCAAAATGGGTGCTGATTTATCCCTTTTTTCTCAATGCCTCGGTGGACGCGCCTGCCGATTTGCAGATCAAAATTACAATCATAGCCTCATCGTACGTGGGCCCACACCTTTAAAACCTTGCGACATTGCCATTCCTGATCTACGAGCTGGTTTTGCCTATGTACTTGCAGCGCTTCTCGCTCCTGGCATTAGCCATATTTCTAATCTTCACTTCCTAGATCGCGGCTACGAAAATGTTGAGCAAAAGCTTGCAAATCTAGGCGCACAAATTGAGCGCATTGAATCTTCTGAAACTGCAGACGACCCAGCCATTGTATGACAACCATTACACTCCCTCGCTGGCGACAAATACAGCGTAGCAATATCACCCGCCATGATCAACTCATTGAATTTCTAAAAATCGAGAAAAGCGCAGCGCTCATTAATCCCTCATTTCCCCTAAACATTCCCTTAAGGCTTGCTCAAAAAATGCCAAAGGGAACGCTCGATGATCCTCTCATACGCCAATTTATTCCTCTCATCGAAGAAACACATATCACACCTGGCTTTACACCAGATCCTGTCGGCGATCGCGCCTGTCAACGCACACCTAAACTTTTGCATAAATACAATGGACGAGCCCTTCTTGTCACAACATCTGCTTGCGCTATGCATTGCCGCTACTGCTTCCGCCAGCAATACCCTTACGAAACACAAATCAAAGACTACATCCAAGAGCTTGATATCATCGCTCGCGATGACACGATCTCCGAGGTGATTTTAAGCGGTGGAGATCCCCTTTCCCTCTCCGATCACAAACTCCAACATCTCATTGATCAGCTCAATCAAATCCCGCATATACGCCGTATTCGCCTTCATAGCCGCTTTCCCATTGGCATCCCTGAACGCATCACGCTTGAGCTTCTCCATACTCTCACCCAATCGCCCAAGCAGATCTATTTTGTAACACATATCAATCACCCCCGCGAGCTAGACGATACTGTCCTAGCAGCCCTTGGCCGCCTGCAACACATCGGCATCCCCGTTCTCAACCAAGCTGTCCTACTCCATCGCGTCAACGATGACATCGATACGCTCCATCAGCTCTTCGAAACCCTTGCCGACCACGCTATTCTTCCCTACTACCTTCATCAGCTCGACCGCGTGCAGGGCACAGCCCACTTTGAAGTCCCAACTTCCAAGGGCCTACACCTGCTAAACAAACTACGCACGCGCCTTCCAGGCTACGCCATCCCCCAGTACGTCCAAGATCTGCCAGGCACCTCTTCTAAAGTTGTCATTATTTAAACTGATCACCTAGTCTTTGGATTTTGAAGAGCTCAACTGAGGGAAAAATCACCGTCTAAAACAATGGTGTTCATTTATTTCTAGAGTGCTGAGCCTATTGAATTAGACTCAAGCATCTACCCATAATGGATATACAATTGAACTATTGCTCGCCTTGCACTGTTAGCGTATTACAGAACAGAATAACTGACGTTCCATCTTCCCAGGAGGCCTCGTAGGGAACAAAGTGCTCTGAACCTTTATCTTCTGAAGCACTCTGAATAATGAGTGAGGAGATGTTTGGCAAATACCAACAACATTGAACCTCTCTCGCCTGAAGGCGAGAAATTCTTGTTTCTACGCTGCCCGAGCGGGCTGCTCCACAAGCTTTTTTAAGACCGATGTTCCCGCGGCCTTGATGTTTATGCTGCTGTTGTAGTCTCTGTCTAGTTCGAGGCTACAGTTTTTGCAGCTGTATGTTCTTTGCTTTAACTCTATCTCTTGTTTGTGGCCACAGGTGGAACATTGTTTGGTGGTGGGGTTGTAGGCTCCTGCTTCGATGTAGTGTTTTCCTTGTTCTTGGGCTTTGTATTTGAGGTAGGTTAAAAATTGCCTCCACGATGCATCGCTGATGTATCTTGCTAGTTTGTATTTTTTGTCTTGCATGAGGGCTTTTATGTTTAGGGTTTCTACACATATGATGTTGTGATTTTTAACGATCCATGTGGAGAGCTGATGGGTAAAGTTTTCTCGGGCATGTTTTATTTTGGCGTGGAGTTTAAAAAGCTGTCTTTTGGCTTTTTTCCAGTTGCTGCTTCCTTTTTGTTTTTTCGAGAGGCGCTTTTGGAGTATTCTGAGCCTGGGTAGTAGTCGGTGGTAGTATTTGGGTGGGTCTATTGTAAGGGGCTTGTTGCTGTTTCCTATGGCGCAGGTCGCGTATTTTGTGAGTCCTACGTCTATGCCTATGGCTTTGTTTTCATCTAGGGGAGCAGGGTTTGGTGTGGGTGCTTCTATTTCGCAGGAAAAGCTGATGTACCAATGCTCTCCTTCTCGGATGATGGTGGTTTGTTTGAGGGTGCCTTGCATTTCTCGGGATTTGATGTAACGTACCCACCCTATTTTGGGAAGGTAGGCTTTGTCATCTTGGATTTTGACTCCTTGGGGGTAGCGAAAGGAGTCGTGGATTCCTTTGGCTTTGAATTTGGGATGGGCGTTTGTTTTTTTGAAGTAGTGGGTGTAGGCGGTGTTTAGGTCTTTGAGGGATTGTTGGAGAATTTGTGAGTGGATGGTTTTTAGCCAGGTGCTCTCTTTTTGTTGCTTGAGTAGTGTGAGCTCTTTGTTTTGCTCGTAGTAGCTTATGTTTTGTTTGTTTTCTTGATAGGCTTGCTTTCGTTGAGCCAACCCTCGGTTGTAGACGTAGCGGCAGGCTCCTGCAAAGCTTGCAAATTGCTGCTTTTGCTCTGCTCTGGGCTTAAGCTTGTATTTGAATGCCTTGCGAATGATCATGCCGACATTTTAAAAAATCGTTTATCCTTTAGTCAAGGTTATTTTTTTGCGCCTTTGATCCCGGCCATGAATGACCGGGTTTTTCGGCGCTTGTATGATAAAATGAGCATTGAATTTTTCATCGACTACCTCCTGTAATAAATCTATATGCTTCATCAAAATGATCAAGTGTGAAAGCATGGCAACCTGGCATTTCTTGATAGAGCAACGTCTTATTTTCCTGCCAGCCATGTTTGATCAGTGCGCTTTTAAGCCACTGCATTGGCTGCAAATGGTGAGTGTCTTGGACGCCTATCTGCAATACGACAGGCTTGTGAGGCACGCACGGCAAAATCTCTTGCGCATTGCCACCTCCTTGCAACCAATATCCAGAAAAGGGTGTGTCGCAAGTCTGTTGTAAAATTTGACCGACTAAAAAAGCCCCATTTGAGTACCCAAAGAGAATTGATTGAGCATAGTCACTGTTCTGAGCAAGAGCCCTCACGCGTGAAATATCACTTGTGCCCCAAGCATAGGCTTCAGGTTGATCAGGAAAGGCTCCTTTGGTGCCAACCGGCATCACCAACGCAAAGTTGTATTTATCAACAAGAGGCTGCCAAGTCTTAGCCTCTTGCTCTAAGGCTTGCTCAACATCGCCTTCAATCAATCCATGAAGATAAATGATTTGTGTTTTGGTCTCAGTGGTGGGTTTGATAATGATGTCTGCATGCAGCGCCATAAAGGCAAAAATCACCACATATAGAAGACGCATTACATCCGCTCAAGGGTTTTGAGCCCAAGAAGAGAGAGTCCTTGAGCAAGAACTTTTGAGCTCAATTCACAAAGAGCAAGGCGCTCGGCCTCTTCTGGAGTGTTTTCGACATGACAGTCGCGGAAAAAAGCATTGAATTTTTCTGCTAGCTCATAAAGATAATCTGCTAAGCGATTGGGGCAAAGATCGCGCGTCATCACTGTTAACACCTCACCAAATTGGCGTAGATGCAGCCCTAAGGCAATCTCTGAAGGGTGCTGCAATTTGATTGCGCTGTTAGAGGGTTTACCCACGCGTTTTAAGATGCTTGTTGTGCGCACGTAGGCATAGAGTAAAAATGCTGCTGTATTACCCTCAAATCGGAGCATGCGCTCGTAGCTAAAGGTGTAGTCTTTCGTGCGCAGACCTGATAAGTCTGCATATTTTATGGCATCGACTCCCAAAATGGTTGCCATTTTCTTACGCTCGTCATCGGAAAGATCGGGATTTCGCTCTTTGAAAATCGCCTCAGCACGGTGAATGGCTTCGGTGAGCAGGTCTATGAGCTTTTCTGTCTCGCCTTCGCGCGACTTAAATTTTTTTCCATCACTATTGAGAACTACACCAAATGTTACGTGATTGAATTCTATTGATGGAGATAGATAACCTGCTTTTTCGCAAGCAGCACGAATCATTTCAAAGTGAAGCTTTTGCCCATTGTCTGTGACAATGATGATGCGCTCGGCCTTTTCATCAAAAATACGTTGATGCATTGCAGCCATATCGGTTGTCGAGTAATTGTAACCGCCATCGCTTTTCTGGATAATCATTGGGAAAGGTTTTCCATCTTGCCCTTTGAAACCTTCCAGAAAGAGGCAAGAGGCACCTTCTGATTTTTCAACAAGTCCTTTGGATGCGAGGTCGTTCACTATTTGTGAGAGCATGGGATTATAAAATGATTCGCCGCGCTCTTGCAATTTAACATCTAGCAATGAGTAGATCTCATTAAAGGCCATGCGTGAAATGGTGCAAATTGCTTCCCAGGCTTGGTGTGCGCTGGGATCACCACTTTGCAGCTCGACAACAGCTAACTGTGAGCGTTTTTTAAATTCTACATCTGCATCAAAGCGCTGCTTTGCCGCTTTATACCACTGCATGAGAGTAACTAAATCGGTTTGCTTATCTCCAGAGAGCACATCGGGCGCTTCCTCGCGCATATAAGTGATTAGCATTCCAAACTGCGTGCCCCAATCGCCCACGTGATTCAAGCGCAAGACGTCGTGACCTAAAAACTCAAAAAGGCGCGCGATGGCATCGCCGATAATGGTAGAGCGCAAATGCCCAACGTGCAACTCTTTTGCAATATTTGGTGAGGAAAACTCAACAATGATTCGCTGCGGTTTTTGCGGCGTTGGGGCGCCAAGTTTTGCATCTTGCTTTTGCGCGTTGAGTTGTTCAGATAAAAAGGTGGCTGAAAGTGTAATGTTGATAAATCCTGGCCCTGCAATTTCTAGCTTTTCAATTTGCTCACATTCCATGCCGCTTGCAATTTTTTGTGCCAATTCACGTGGATTGACTTTGAGCTCTTTTGCAAGTTTTAATGCTGAGTTGCATTGATAATGGCCAAACTTTTCCTGCGTGCTTTGAGTGATCTCCGCAAGTTGATAATCACTTGCGATTGCAGCTGAAATTGCCTGGTTGGCCTTATGTGCTAGATAAGCTTGCAGCGTTTGCATTAATGGTGAAATACAGGCGGCGTTGTGCGCTTACCAATGCCGTAGCGCAGGCGATAACTAGCAAGTTCAACGGCTGCTTGGTGTGTTGAGCAGCGGTTTTCTTGCGATATTTGAAACGTTGTGAGCAATTGCTCATAGATGGAATCAGTCTTATCACGCGAAAGCACTGGATCGTACCCTTCAGGTTCAATCTCGCAAGCTACGTTGATAAGCCCACCTGAGTTGATCAAAAAATCAGGAGCATAAACAATCCCTTTTTGCATCAATTCAATGGCATGATTGTCATTTTGCAACTGGTTGTTGGCACCACCGGCCACAATACGGCAGTTAAGCTCTTTTACGGTCTGAGAGTTAATGATACCTCCCATCGCGCATGGTGCAAACACATCGCATTTGACACTCATGATTTCGTCTGAAGGGCAAACAGTGCCTCCAAACTGGTGCGCTAACTCTCTCGCTTTCTCTTCATCAAAGTCGTTTAAAATTAAACGAGCACCACCCCAGAATAAGTACCTTGCAAGCTCGGATCCAACGGATCCCAACCCTTGAATAGCAACTGTTCTGCCTTGAACAGACTCTGATCCAAATGCTTGCTTTAAACCTGCTTGAATTCCACGATAGACTCCGTAAGCTGTGAAAGGCCCTGGATTACCGCTACTGTTTTTATGAGCAAGTCCTACAACATACTGCGTTGACTTGCGAACATGAGCCAAATAAGCAGGAGTGCATCCCATATCTGCTGCGCAGATGTGCTCTCCCTGAAGTTGGTTTACAGCTTCACCAAATGCCTGCAGCTGCTCATCTGTAATTGTCTTGGGGTCTGCAATGATAACACTTTTACTTCCACCAGTCCCGGCATTGGAAACAGCAGATTTATAGGTCATTCCTTTGGCAAGTCGCAATACGTCAAATAACGCCTCATCCCAACTCGCATAAGGCATAATGCGCGTGCCACCAAGCGCAGGCCCAAGTGTTAAATCGTGGATTGCAATGATGGCTTTTAGACCAGATACAGGGTCAGTGACTTTGACAACCTTATGGAAGCCTGGGATCTCTAAATTTTCCAATTGAACGCTTGTTTTTGTTTCCATCATTACCTCACCAAGTGTTTCAAGAAGCATACCATATCAAAGCCCTCTTTTTCAAGGTAATATTATTCGCTTGATCTAAAGGCCTAGCGTGCGGTAAGATGGAGCCTATTAGTATTATTTAAGGTGTAGGATAACTGATGGCAAACTTTCAAATCACACAAACGCTCAAAGAACAGTTAAAAACTTTTTTAAAAGACCACGACGAAGCGGATTTGGTCAGCACATACCTCTTTTACCTAGAGAATGCGCATCGTTTAAGTCCCACTATTTACATTCGTGAAAAAACAATTTACAGCACGCCCAAAGAGATCTTAGCTCGCTTAGAAGCAGAAGGTAAGCTCTGGCGCGAGACTGAAATCAAAATTCAATTTGGCCAGCCGAGTGTTAATGAAGAAACCAAGCGCGTTTATATCTGCCCTTTTACAGGCAAGGTATTCGGAAATAACACATGCCCTAATCCACAAGATGCGATCTATGACTGGGTATCCACATGCCCTGAAAATACTGAGCGCCTAGATGGAATGCGCGTTAAACGCTTTTTCATTTCAGAAGACCCTGAGGTTATCAAGAATTATATTGAAAAGGGACGCGAGCCCATTAAAAAAACTGTTTACTCTTCTGCAGCTAGCGGTAAACTTTTTAATTCTAAACAAGCCGTGATAGAAGACTTTAAAGCAAGTCAACTCAAGCCCATTCCTCTCTTTGAAGTTCCAAGCCAGAACCGTTTTACGATGGATGCAAAACTGCTTGGCTTCATTCAAGAGCATCTTGCAGAAGACAAGATTAACGCCTTTGTGGAAGCGCTTAGCGAACACAAGGAATTTAAAGAGCATGTTGAGCTTTGGTTAGAAGAAGCTTAAACGAGACGCTCGCATTTGCAAAGGACTTAGCGCCCACTCTTAAGAGTGGTAGTATTGTATGCTTTTTTGGTCCCTTGGGCGCAGGCAAAACAACCATGATCAAAACTATGATTCATGCACTCACAGCAACACCCATCGATCAAATCACCAGCCCTACATTCAATTATGTAAACAGTTACGGACACATCCACCATTTTGATCTTTACCGTTTACAAAACGCTAAACAGTTTCACGCACTAGGATTTGAAGAGTACTTTGCCCCCGACTCGATTTGCCTCATTGAATGGTCTGAGAGAATTGAACCTATGATTCCTAGCCATGCCCAGCGCATCCACATTTCCATTGTCTCGGAAAATGAAAGGAGCATCGAGTATGAAACACCTGTCTTTTTCTAAAGCCTCATTCGTAAAATCAGCAGCCGATATAGAAGGATTTCCTCCATCGATGCTACCCGAAATCGCTCTCATTGGCAGATCAAATGTTGGCAAATCATCGTTAATCAATCATCTGCTTAATCATTCGAAGCTTGCTAAAGTCTCGAATACTCCAGGTAAAACTCAACTTCTAAACTTCTTCACAGTAGATGACTCCCTCATGCTTGTCGATTTGCCCGGATATGGCTATGCAAAAGTTGCGCGCACCACGATCGCCAAATGGTCTGCAGCCATTGACGATTACCTAGAAAAACGCAGCCAACTTAAGCTACTTCTAGTCCTCCTTGATCTCAATCGATTACCAAACTCTGATGACCTGCAATTCATTGAGTGGGCTCACCACTTTAAAAAACCTATGCTGATTGTTTTTACAAAAAGCGATAAACTAAACCAAAAAGAAAAAAACGAGCAGCAGAAAAAAAATTGCGAGGCAATTGCTGAAATTTGTGGCGATGATGTGTTACCGTTTGTCACATACTCAATAAAAAATGGCAGGGCGCGCACCGCCTTGATGACAAAACTCAATGACCTTATTAAGTAAACAATCGTTTGTCTGCATAGACTGCGAAGCTACAGGCCTCGATCCAAAAAAAGATCGCATTGTCGAAGTTGCAGCCGTTCGTTTTACTTTCGATGGCGAGCAGGCCTCTTATGAGACTCTCATCAATCCTGAATGTACAATTCCTCGCGAGTCACAAGACATCCATCACATTAGCGATGATATGGTGGCCAACGCTCCAAAAATCGAGCAAGTCCTACCTGAAATCCTCACCTTTATTGGGCAAGGACCCATCGTTGGGCATAGTGTTGGTTTCGATATTGAATTGCTTGCAAACAGCGCAGAGCGCCATAATATTCCCCACCATTTGCATACTCTCCCAGTGCTAGACACACTTCGTCTTGCCCGCCTTTACGGGGAAAGCCCCACAAATTCCCTTGAAGCTCTGCGCAAGCACTTTAATATTATTGCCGAAGGTGCACATCGTGCCATGGGAGACGTTATCGTCAACGTCCAAGTCTTCCGCTATCTCAGCTCCAAATTCAAAACCACAGAGCAGATCCTTGAGCGCTTAAAATCGCCCATCTCCCTTCCTAAGATGCCACTTGGCAAACATAAAGGGCGCCCTTTTCGCGAAATCCCACTCCAATATCTGCAGTGGGCTCAACACCAAAACTTTGATCAGGACCTCATTTTTTCTATTCGCACAGAGCTGAAAAAACGGAAAAAAGGAACCGGATTTATGCAATCTGCAAGCCCCTTTGCTGAGCTATGAAGCACTTAATACATTGGATTTTCCTCCCCTGCTTTCTCTTTGGCAATTTTGAAATACGGGAACTTGAAGGGCCGAATATCGCCTATATTTTGACAATTGATCCAAACCTCTACAAGATGAAAATTGGATTAGCTCAAGATAGTGGCCTAGGATTGGAGTCGGTCCCTTCAATTGCGCATCGATATAGTGGATTTGCAGCCATCAATGGAGGATTCTTTCTAGGAGATCCCTACCTTGGTGGAGCCGCTGGCCTGTTGAAAATTCAAAATATTTTATTTGCAACGTCAGTAAAAAATAGAGGCGTCATTGCTTGGAATGCTAACAGCTCTCCCGTTATTGAGCGCGTCAAGTCAACAGTAACCATTAACAATGTGCAAATTACTGGGTTAAACTGCCCAAGAAAGCAAAAAGATATCGTGTTATACAGCAGACCTTTTCACCAACATACTTTAACAGATGCTGGGGGGTGGGAGTACACATTGAATACTGATCACAACGTGACTGCAATCATGCGAACAGGCAATGCCACCATCCCTGAAAATGGGTACATTCTTTCTGTAGGACCCGATGCACAAACCCTATCATTAAATATAGGGGATCACGTTGATATTCGGATTGATATTCAGCCCCTGCTAGGCAAAACGTGGCTGGACTATGAAAATATTTTAGGCGGAACACCAGTTCTTATTCATCAAGGCAAAGTCATTGATGACTATGGCCCTGAGCAAATCCTAGACAACTTCTCCACTCACCGCTTCTCGAGAAGCGCTGTTGGAATTCGCTCAAATGGCGAGCTTGTGTTTGTTGTTGTTGACGGCCATAGTGAAAAAAGCATTGGAATGACACTAAAAGAGCTCTCTTCTTTTATGAATGATTTAGGATGTATAGATGCCCTCAATCTAGATGGTGGAGGCTCATCGACGATCTTCTATGACAACCAAGTCCAAAACATTCCCAGCACGCATAAAAATCGACCAAGCCCTGTTGGTAACGCGTTACTCATATTAAAGATCAACTCCCACGATATGCTTGCTCCCAAAAAATAAACCTTTAAGCTACAATCAGCAATGAAGGGAGTTATCGCATGATTCGGTCGATACAGGATTTAGACCTTACAGGAAAGCGCGTGCTGATGCGCGTTGATTTTAACGTGCCTATGGACGGTGACGAAATCAAGGATGTAACGCGCATCAAAAATGCCCTCCCATCAATTGAGTACGCAATTAAACAAGGCGCAAAGCTCATTTTAATGAGCCATCTTGGAAGACCTAAAGCAAAAGAGCTTTCACTTAAAAGCTGCGCTAAGAAGCTGCAAGAGATGATCGATCGCGAAGTCAAACTTGCTCCCGATTGTATTGGAGACCAAGTTAAAACGCTTGCGATGTCCATGGAAAATGGCGATGTGCTGATGCTTGAAAATTTGCGATGGCATGTGGGTGAAGAGCATCCTGAAAAGGACCCTGATTTTGCCAAGCAGCTTGCAAGCCTTGGAGAGATCTACGTCGATGACGCTTTTGGAGCCGCGCACCGCAAGCATACATCTACTTACGTCTTGCCTAGGTTCTTTCCTGAAAGATGCGCCTCTGGATTTCTGATGGAAAATGAGATCACTCACCTAACCCCACTTACCTTAAATCCGAAACGCCCTTTTTATGCCGTACTCGGTGGAGCAAAAATCAGCACTAAAATTGGAGTGCTCGCCGCGCTACTTGAAAAAGTTGATGGTTTATTTATTGGCGGTGCGATGGCCTTTACGTTTTTAAAAGCCCAAGGCATCTCCATTGGAAATAGCCTTTGCGACGATGCATACCTTGATCAGGCACGCTCGATTATGAAAACTTGCGAGGAAAAGGCGATTAAATTCTGGCTCCCCACAGATATTTTGATGGGGCGCAACTTTATTGATGAGCCTGAAATCAAAGCATTTCCTGTGAAGGCAGGATTACCTGATGGCTGGCAAGGGATGGATATCGGCCCTTCGACAATTGAAGACTGGAGCCCCTCTCTGAAAAGCGCCGCGACCATTTTCTGGAACGGTCCAATGGGGATCTTTGAGGTCGATGAATTTGCAGAAGGAACAAAAAAGCTGGCAGAACTCTTATCACAGATGGACGCTATGACCGTCGTCGGAGGTGGCGACTCCGTTTCAGCAGTCAATCAATTAAGGTTAAGTAAATATTTTACTCACCTCTCTACTGGCGGTGGTGCTGCTCTAGAATTTATTGAGCATGGCCATCTACCTGGAATTGACGCCCTAGATCATTAAATAAATGTCTTTATCTTGAAGTGAAGGTAAATTTATGTATAATGAGAGGAGTACAAGTTAAAGCACCCTGCATATGGGAATAACATTGAAACAAGGTACTCATGGAATTTAGCCGGTGGCGCCGATGGATTTGGCCCCTACACCGCTCTGAGCTCAAACGCTTCCTGCCCTTGCTTGTTATCTACGCCTTGGTTTGCTTTAACTACAGCCTTTTACGTGGCGTAAAAGATGCTCTAATCATCACAGCCCCCTCATCTGGTGCAGAAGCAATCCCCTTTATCAAGGTTTGGGCAATTCTTCCAATGGCTCTGCTCGCGACTTTTGTTTTTACCAGGTTGTCCAATCGATTCGGCCGTGATCGGACTTTTTACATCATGATCACAGGATTTTTGGCCTTTTTTGCCCTTTTTGGCTTTGTGCTTTACCCTCTTCAAGATTTTTTGCATCCCCATGGATTAGCAGATACGATGCAAGCCGCTTTACCTAAAGGGCTTAACGGTTTAGTTGCCATGATACGGAACTGGACATTCACCCTTTTCTATGTCGTCAGTGAGCTTTGGGGTACGATGGTCATGACGGTCCTTTTTTGGGGATTTGCAAACCAAGTGACCAATGTCAATGATGCTAAACGCTTTTATGCGATCTATGGACTAGGAGCCAATGTTGCCTCCATTTTCGCAGGCTGGGCCTCAGCTTCCCTTTCAAGTGGCTGGATTGCAAGCAAATTAAGCCATACCACCGATCCTTGGGGTGTCTCCGTGATGCTCATTACCGGCGTACTCCTAGTGATAGGAGCCCTTGCGATCCTCATCTACCGCTGGTATTGCCGCTCGGTGATCGATCCCGAGCATGCGCGCGAGGGGCGCTCAAAGCCTAAAATCAAGCTCGGACTAAGGGAGAGCTTTGCCTATCTTGCTAAATCGCCCTATCTCATCTGCATCGCCATTGTGGTACTTGCCTACAACATCTCGCTTAACATGATTGAGGTCGTCTGGAAAGACCAACTTAAGTTACTCTGCCCCAATCCCGCCGATTACAACGCCTACATGGGGCGCGTTGTTGCCATGATGGGCGTACTTTCGACTTTTATGGCAGTCTTTGTCACAGGCGCCAGCATGCGCAGGATGGGATGGACATTTAGCGCCCTTATCACCCCTGTAATCATGTGCGTGACAGGCATTGCGTTTTTCTCACTCCTTCTCATGCATAATAGCGACTGGGGGTCTGCAATTGGGCTCTTTGGTATGACACCTCTGGCTCTTGGCGTCTTCCTCGGCGCAGTCCAAAACTGCTTTGCCAGAGCCAGTAAATACACTGTTTTCGATGCCACAAAAGAATTATCCTTCGTTCCACTTAGCCAAGAGTCTAAACTCAAAGGCAAATCAGCTATTGACGGAGTGGGCTCCCGCCTTGGAAAGTCTGGCGGCTCGCTTTTACACCAAGGATTTTTAATGATTTTTGGTAGCATTTCACTCAGCACACCTTACATCGCTGTGTTACTCTTTATTGTCGTTGGAGCCTGGATTGCCGCTGTCAAGTCTCTTGGTCATAAATTCCACGCAATTTCAGAGCCACAGCCTCCTGCCCTTGATACTGGAACTGACCCACAACCGGTAGCAACTTAAAGCATGGAAGCACTTACCAATCTTATTGTTGAGCACAAAGACTACGCCCACTGGCTGATCTTTGGATCCATTCTTCTTGCAGGGTTAAATATCCCAATCAGCATCGATTTGATGATGATTTGTAGCGCACTGCTCGCAGCGCATATCATGCCTGAAAACATTTTTCAGATCTTTGCCTTTACCTTAAGCGGTTGCTTGATCTCAGCATGGATTGCTTATTGGCTGGGACGCAAACTGGGCCCAAAACTCATGCAGCTACGCTTTTTCCGAGCAACCTTTAACGAAAAGCGCCTTGAAAAGTCTAAGCACTTTTATCAAAAATACGGCCTCTGGACATTTATCGTTGGCAGGTTTATCCCCTTTGGCGTGCGCAATTGCATGTTCATGAGCTCTGGGCTCAGCCGCATGTCCTTTAAAAAGTTTATGCTCTTTGATGGGATTGCTTGCACTCTTTGGGCAACTGCTTCGTTCACCGTTTTTTACTATGCGTGCGCCAATAGCGCAAGCCTGATGTCTAACCTAAAAACCTTCAATATCGCTATATTTAGCGCATTCGCCTTGGCTGTAATTTCTTTAGTTTGGTATAAAAAGAAGAAAAAAGCACCAAAGTAAATGTTTACCATTTCAAACTGTCTGAGCTTTGCCCGACTTCCTTTGGCATTTCTATTTGCCTACGGCTCCCCAATGGCACGATTATGGGCAGTCCTCTTGGCTATGTTCACCGATTCAATTGATGGATTTGTCGCAAGGCGCTCTAAAACAGCAACCCGTTTTGGTGCCATTTTAGATCCCGTCATGGACAAATTTTTTGTCTATGTCTGCCTAACTGTACTGCTGATGGATCATCATTTGGCTCTATGGCAAGCCTGCGCTATGCTCTCGCGCGATGTAGCCCTAGTTTTATTTGCAGTTTACTTAACAGCTCTTCGCAAATGGAAAAACTATCCCTTTCGCTCTATTTTGTGGGGTAAAATTTCCACAGCTGTGCAATTTATGACTCTGATTGCACTTGTTTTAAATGTGTCAATCCCGCCCATGTTCTACACTATTTTCATAGTAATGGGGATCTTTGCTCTTTATGAACTTTTCACTGCCGAACGCGTCGTTATTAAAAAATAGTTGACTTTACATATCGCTACGCGTTAAGCTTGGAGCCATGCGTAGATTACTAACACTTATTGCAGTCTGCTTAATAGGGCTTTTATCACTGTTCGCTTCCCAGCCGCCATTCCCACATGTGGGGGTGGTTGCCATCGCAATAAAAGATGGAAAAATTTTACTGACAAAACACATCGACCAAAAAGGCAGCGTGAGCTGGACGCCCCCAAGCTGCCACCTCAAAATCGGGGAAACCCCTCGTGAGTGCGCTCTTAAGGAATTTGCTAACGAAACTGGCATTGTCGCAAAAAGAACCTCAAACATGCAGTGGATGAGAGAAATTTTTGATCCACTAGATAGCAATACCATCACTTTTTTTGTCGAAATCAAAGATTTTGATGATAGCAAGCTCGCTGAAAATGGCCAATGGGTAGACCTCAACTCCTTAAGTGATCGCCAGATTGCCCTATTAAGGCAAATATCTGTCGACCAAAACGCCCACTTGTCGTAAAATAATGAGATGAAATCAAATATTTTTATTTTATTAGCATTTGTATTGGGCGCTTGCGCTGGATTGTTGAATCAGCCCATTGTATTTGTTTCTGCAAAAGTACTCTCAGGTTTATTCATTAATTTTTTGAAAATGATTAGCTTGCCTGTCATTTTTCTGTCGATTGTTGCAACAATTACAAACATGACTAGCCTGCGCGAAGCCAAACATCTATTGCGCAAAATTGTTACTTACACAGTTCTAACAACACTTCTATCTGCTACAATTGCTTTAATTCTTTTCTTACAAATCAAACCCCAGGCAACTGGCTATTTGCCAGCCACCGCAGCACCAGACATTCATCTGCCCAGCTACTTATCCTTTATAAAATCACTCATCCCCTCCAATATCATTCAACCCTTTGCAGAAAATAATGTTATCAGCGTTGCTTTTATCGCGACCATTTTAAGCTTTGCCATTCTCCGCTTGCCAAAAGAACATAAAGCCCCCTTGCAAACCTTTTTCCAAGCTCTTTTTCAAGCACTTTTAAAAGTATCCAGTGGCATCGTGCGCATTTTACCCATTGGCGTTTTCTGCTTCACCGTTATGCTCACAAATCAGCTTATCAGTGGCGATGCGCCTATAAAACCCCTCCTCTTATACGCCTGCACAGTGATTGGCGCCAATCTTATCCAAGGTCTAATCGCCCTTCCGCTTCTTCTCAAAAGTAAAGGAATCGCCCCTCTTAAGCTTGCGCGCGCTATGTTCCCTGCTCTTGCCACAGCTTTCTTTTCTAAATCCTCGAATGCAGCTCTGCCGCTTGCCCTTTCCAGCGCTCAAAAGAATGCCAACCTCAGTCCAAGAGTGAGCTCATTTAGCTTTCCCCTTTGCTCAGTCATTAACATGAACGGTTGCGCAGCTTTCATTCTCATCACTGTGCTGTTCGTACTTTCAAGTTCTGGATATGCGCTCACCCTACCCCAAATGCTTCCATGGATTGCCATCGCATCAATTGCCGCCATTGGCAACGCAGGTGTGCCCATGGGGTGCTATTTCCTTACCAGCGCCTTCCTCATCGGCTTCAATGTGCGCCTTGAGCTCATGGGGCTCATCCTTCCCCTTTATTCCATCTTTGATATGGTCGAGACTGCCCTCAACGTCTGGTCTGATAGCTGCGTGACTGCCATCACCGACAAAGAGCTTCGCACTCAAGAACCGCTTGAAAGCGCTTGTTGATTTTGAGAAAATTTTTTGTTACTCTCCTATGTAGGAGTCATAATTAATGATAAAAAAGTTACCCATCGGCATCCAGTCTATCCGTGTGATCCTGGAAGGGGGCTATGCCTACGTCGATAAAACCGCAGATGCAAAGCGGCTTATCGATAATGGAAAGTATTACTTCATGTCAAGACCAAGGCGGTTTGGGAAGTCCCTTTTTATTAGCACACTTGAAGAGATCTTGAAGGGAAATCAAGCTTTATTCAAAGATTGCTCCATTAGTAAAAGTGATTACACGTGGACTGAGCATCCTATCATTCATTTTGATTTCACTCAAATTCCTAATAAGACAACCGAGCAATTAGAAAAAAGCATCGAAAGATCACTGTCAGAAATTGCATTAAATTATGGAGTTTCAATCGATACACCTACATTACAAGAAGGCCTTGCTAATTTGGTGAAAAAGCTTTCTCAAATAGCTGAAGTCGTCGTGCTAGTCGATGAGTATGATAAACCCATTATAGACAATTTAAGCTGCACCAAAACAGCTGATGCTAACCGCAAATACTCCCATCAAAATCGTCAGCTTGCTGTCATTGGGATTAACTTCAGCACGCAATCTCGCAATATTTCTGAGTGGACCGGAAAATTGTATTCGTCTACTGGCGATCTCTTAAAAGAACTTAATCGACTGTGAAGCTGGCCATACCGAATTGACCCTAAAATTATTCTTTACGGAAAAGAATTATATATATATGTATGAAGCAGTGGATAAGAAATTTTGGATCATCACTTTTATGTTCCTGGTGCAGGGTTTTGCGCAAACCTCATGCATTCGCGGAACCCCCTCACACGCATCAATGAGATATCGCGCGCCTGAAGGCGTTGGCTATCGCCAGGGATATGGAACCGTCTCTGGATTCTTAACGCCAAATTGGCAAAGAAACTTCCAGCCATTTCTCGATATGCGAGGGCATATGTTTAATGATGGGCGCACAGCATCAAACGTTGGCATTGGATCGCGATTTGCGACCGGTCAGTGGGCATTTGGAGCGAACTGCTACTATGACTTTCGCGATGCAAGAAATCTAAGGGCGCACCAAATAGGCCCTGGTCTTGAAGTGTTAAACCCTTACGTCGACTTCAGACTCAACGGCTATATCCCAATAAGTAACGATACCGGTAAAACTCCTCGTCGATTTGCCTATGCTTCAGGCAATACCCTTTACATTAAACAAAAAGCAACAACAGCTCTTCCAAATATCGGAGCAGAATTTGGAATTCCTATTCCTGGACTGGTAGTCGATCCCTATTTATCAATTGGCCCTTACTATCTATTTGAAAAACACTTGCTTGGCAAGCGCTGCGGCGCTTCCTGGGGCGGTATGGCACGGTTGGGTGTTTTGATCTTCGATGGCATCTCTATTGGTGGAGAAATCAGCTATGACCGCGAATACAAAACCCGAGCTAATGGTTACGCATCATTGAGCTTTCCCTTAGGACCTAATACTATTCGCACTAGAGGTAAACGGTGGAGGAATTGGTACCTGCAAGAGTGCATTGCGTCTGCCAAAATGCAACGCCGCATGACGCAAGGGGTCATCCGCCAAGAAATTATCCCTGTTTGTAACACAAGTAGGATCAGCGCTCTTACTACTGGATCAGGTTCAGGGTCCACAACGATCAATTGTATCTTCGTTGACAATACTGCTCCAGCTGGCGGTGATGGCACATTTGAAATGCCCTTTCAAACAATTCAGGAAGCTGTTGACGCTTCAGTTGCTGGCGATTGCATATACGTCTATGGAACTGGCATTAATTACACAACGCCAGGGCCAAGTGCCCTTGTCACTGTGCCTCACGACTTGTTCTTCTTAGGATCAGGCATCGCCCATACTGTAGATGGGATCGTTTTCCCAGCACAAACAGCCATTGCACCGGCGCTCGACCACGTGGATATGTTTGGGACTATTTTTGAATTGCAAGGAGGGGCAGTATCTGTTAACGCCTTTGAGTTTGTAGGTGGCTTTTTTGGCGCACAAACTTCGATAGGAAGCACCGCATTTACTTTGGTAAATTCGTCTGTCACAACAGGGCTATCAACCGGCTTTTCCTACTTCAATCTATTTGGCTTAGAAGATACATTCATCCAAAACAATTCTTTCACAACGGGCATGCCATTTATCACAACTGTTAATGTTAATGGTATAATAGACGTGAGCAATAACACAATTGTAGATACCGATCTGACTGGGTTTGGTGGAGCTAGTATCGAAGTTAACAACGTCAACACTTCTGCCACTTTAATACAAAACAATACCATCACTTCCCCGATCAACACCGGCATTCGAATATTCGCTATTCAAAGTAACCCCTCACTAAATACCATTATCATTGATGGAAATATGGTAACTGCAGGAAATGAAGCAATTGCTGTTACGGAACAGTCCGGTTTGTCGAGCATTGTTATCTCGAACAATACGGTAAGCTCTTCTCTTGTAGCAAACGGTATTTTCCATCAATTCACCAATCCATTTGTTCCGCCTTTTTATAATAAGTATGCAAGCATAACAAACAACGTGGCACTGACAAACGCTATCCGCGTCGAATCTATTGTAAGTGCTCCTTTTGGTTGTCTTGAGCTTCTTGGCAACACCGCGACAACGTTCAGCCTTGAAGACCTCAACATGGTTGACTCCATGGCAACTGTCACAACTAGTAACACGGGGCCTGTTGTCACTGCTGGTACAGTCACTTACTCCTCAGGGTGCACACCGCCTTAAGCTTGTGCATCAATTAGAAAAAAGCATCGAAAGATCACTGTCAGAAATTGCATTAAATTATGGAGTTTCAATCGATACACCTACATTACAAGAAGGCCTTGCTAATTTGGTGAAAAAGCTTTCTCAAATAGCTGAAGTCGTCGTGCTAGTCGATGAGTATGATAAACCCATTATAGACAATTTAAGCTGCACCAAAACAGCTGATGCTAACCGCAAATACTCCCATCAAAATCGTCAGCTTGCTGTCATTGGGATTAACTTCAGCACGCAATCTCGCAATATTTCTGAGTGGACCGGAAAATTGTATTCGTCTACTGGCGATCTCTTAAAAGAACTTAATCGACTGTGAAGCTGGCCATACCGAATTGACCCTAAAATTATTCTTTACGGAAAAGAATTATATATATATGTATGAAGCAGTGGATAAGAAATTTTGGATCATCACTTTTATGTTCCTGGTGCAGGGTTTTGCGCAAACCTCATGCATTCGCGGAACCCCCTCACACGCATCAATGAGATATCGCGCGCCTGAAGGCGTTGGCTATCGCCAGGGATATGGAACCGTCTCTGGATTCTTAACGCCAAATTGGCAAAGAAACTTCCAGCCATTTCTCGATATGCGAGGGCATATGTTTAATGATGGGCGCACAGCATCAAACGTTGGCATTGGATCGCGATTTGCGACCGGTCAGTGGGCATTTGGAGCGAACTGCTACTATGACTTTCGCGATGCAAGAAATCTAAGGGCGCACCAAATAGGCCCTGGTCTTGAAGTGTTAAACCCTTACGTCGACTTCAGACTCAACGGCTATATCCCAATAAGTAACGATACCGGTAAAACTCCTCGTCGATTTGCCTATGCTTCAGGCAATACCCTTTACATTAAACAAAAAGCAACAACAGCTCTTCCAAATATCGGAGCAGAATTTGGAATTCCTATTCCTGGACTGGTAGTCGATCCCTATTTATCAATTGGCCCTTACTATCTATTTGAAAAACACTTGCTTGGCAAGCGCTGCGGCGCTTCCTGGGGCGGTATGGCACGGTTGGGTGTTTTGATCTTCGATGGCATCTCTATTGGTGGAGAAATCAGCTATGACCGCGAATACAAAACCCGAGCTAATGGTTACGCATCATTGAGCTTTCCCTTAGGACCTAATACTATTCGCACTAGAGGTAAACGGTGGAGGAATTGGTACCTGCAAGAGTGCATTGCGTCTGCCAAAATGCAACGCCGCATGACGCAAGGGGTCATCCGCCAAGAAATTATCCCTGTTTGTAACACAAGTAGGATCAGCGCTCTTACTACTGGATCAGGTTCAGGGTCCACAACGATCAATTGTATCTTCGTTGACAATACTGCTCCAGCTGGCGGTGATGGCACATTTGAAATGCCCTTTCAAACAATTCAGGAAGCTGTTGACGCTTCAGTTGCTGGCGATTGCATATACGTCTATGGAACTGGCATTAATTACACAACGCCAGGGCCAAGTGCCCTTGTCACTGTGCCTCACGACTTGTTCTTCTTAGGATCAGGCATCGCCCATACTGTAGATGGGATCGTTTTCCCAGCACAAACAGCCATTGCACCGGCGCTCGACCACGTGGATATGTTTGGGACTATTTTTGAATTGCAAGGAGGGGCAGTATCTGTTAACGCCTTTGAGTTTGTAGGTGGCTTTTTTGGCGCACAAACTTCGATAGGAAGCACCGCATTTACTTTGGTAAATTCGTCTGTCACAACAGGGCTATCAACCGGCTTTTCCTACTTCAATCTATTTGGCTTAGAAGATACATTCATCCAAAACAATTCTTTCACAACGGGCATGCCATTTATCACAACTGTTAATGTTAATGGTATAATAGACGTGAGCAATAACACAATTGTAGATACCGATCTGACTGGGTTTGGTGGAGCTAGTATCGAAGTTAACAACGTCAACACTTCTGCCACTTTAATACAAAACAATACCATCACTTCCCCGATCAACACCGGCATTCGAATATTCGCTATTCAAAGTAACCCCTCACTAAATACCATTATCATTGATGGAAATATGGTAACTGCAGGAAATGAAGCAATTGCTGTTACGGAACAGTCCGGTTTGTCGAGCATTGTTATCTCGAACAATACGGTAAGCTCTTCTCTTGTAGCAAACGGTATTTTCCATCAATTCACCAATCCATTTGTTCCGCCTTTTTATAATAAGTATGCAAGCATAACAAACAACGTGGCACTGACAAACGCTATCCGCGTCGAATCTATTGTAAGTGCTCCTTTTGGTTGTCTTGAGCTTCTTGGCAACACCGCGACAACGTTCAGCCTTGAAGACCTCAACATGGTTGACTCCATGGCAACTGTCACAACTAGTAACACGGGGCCTGTTGTCACTGCTGGTACAGTCACTTACTCCTCAGGGTGCACACCGCCTTAAGCTTGTGCATCAATTAGAAAAAAGCATCGAAAGATCACTGTCAGAAATTGCATTAAATTATGGAGTTTCAATCGATACACCTACATTACAAGAAGGCCTTGCTAATTTGGTGAAAAAGCTTTCTCAAATAGCTGAAGTCGTCGTGCTAGTCGATGAGTATGATAAACCCATTATAGACAATTTAAGCTGCACCAAAACAGCTGATGCTAACCGCAAATACTCCCATCAAAATCGTCAGCTTGCTGTCATTGGGATTAACTTCAGCACGCAATCTCGCAATATTTCTGAGTGGACCGGAAAATTGTATTCGTCTACTGGCGATCTCTTAAAAGAACTTAATCGACTGTGAAGCTGGCCATACCGAATTGACCCTAAAATTATTCTTTACGGAAAAGAATTATATATATATGTATGAAGCAGTGGATAAGAAATTTTGGATCATCACTTTTATGTTCCTGGTGCAGGGTTTTGCGCAAACCTCATGCATTCGCGGAACCCCCTCACACGCATCAATGAGATATCGCGCGCCTGAAGGCGTTGGCTATCGCCAGGGATATGGAACCGTCTCTGGATTCTTAACGCCAAATTGGCAAAGAAACTTCCAGCCATTTCTCGATATGCGAGGGCATATGTTTAATGATGGGCGCACAGCATCAAACGTTGGCATTGGATCGCGATTTGCGACCGGTCAGTGGGCATTTGGAGCGAACTGCTACTATGACTTTCGCGATGCAAGAAATCTAAGGGCGCACCAAATAGGCCCTGGTCTTGAAGTGTTAAACCCTTACGTCGACTTCAGACTCAACGGCTATATCCCAATAAGTAACGATACCGGTAAAACTCCTCGTCGATTTGCCTATGCTTCAGGCAATACCCTTTACATTAAACAAAAAGCAACAACAGCTCTTCCAAATATCGGAGCAGAATTTGGAATTCCTATTCCTGGACTGGTAGTCGATCCCTATTTATCAATTGGCCCTTACTATCTATTTGAAAAACACTTGCTTGGCAAGCGCTGCGGCGCTTCCTGGGGCGGTATGGCACGGTTGGGTGTTTTGATCTTCGATGGCATCTCTATTGGTGGAGAAATCAGCTATGACCGCGAATACAAAACCCGAGCTAATGGTTACGCATCATTGAGCTTTCCCTTAGGACCTAATACTATTCGCACTAGAGGTAAACGGTGGAGGAATTGGTACCTGCAAGAGTGCATTGCGTCTGCCAAAATGCAACGCCGCATGACGCAAGGGGTCATCCGCCAAGAAATTATCCCTGTTTGTAACACAAGTAGGATCAGCGCTCTTACTACTGGATCAGGTTCAGGGTCCACAACGATCAATTGTATCTTCGTTGACAATACTGCTCCAGCTGGCGGTGATGGCACATTTGAAATGCCCTTTCAAACAATTCAGGAAGCTGTTGACGCTTCAGTTGCTGGCGATTGCATATACGTCTATGGAACTGGCATTAATTACACAACGCCAGGGCCAAGTGCCCTTGTCACTGTGCCTCACGACTTGTTCTTCTTAGGATCAGGCATCGCCCATACTGTAGATGGGATCGTTTTCCCAGCACAAACAGCCATTGCACCGGCGCTCGACCACGTGGATATGTTTGGGACTATTTTTGAATTGCAAGGAGGGGCAGTATCTGTTAACGCCTTTGAGTTTGTAGGTGGCTTTTTTGGCGCACAAACTTCGATAGGAAGCACCGCATTTACTTTGGTAAATTCGTCTGTCACAACAGGGCTATCAACCGGCTTTTCCTACTTCAATCTATTTGGCTTAGAAGATACATTCATCCAAAACAATTCTTTCACAACGGGCATGCCATTTATCACAACTGTTAATGTTAATGGTATAATAGACGTGAGCAATAACACAATTGTAGATACCGATCTGACTGGGTTTGGTGGAGCTAGTATCGAAGTTAACAACGTCAACACTTCTGCCACTTTAATACAAAACAATACCATCACTTCCCCGATCAACACCGGCATTCGAATATTCGCTATTCAAAGTAACCCCTCACTAAATACCATTATCATTGATGGAAATATGGTAACTGCAGGAAATGAAGCAATTGCTGTTACGGAACAGGCCGGTTTGTCGAGCATTGTTATCTCGAACAATACGGTAAGCTCTTCTCTTGTAGCAAACGGTATTTTCCATCAATTCATAGGTGTTCCGCCTTTTTATACTAAGTATGCAAGCATAACAAACAACGTGGCACTGACAAACGCTATCCGCGTCGAATCTATTTTAAGTGCTCCTTTTGGTTGTCTTGAGCTTCTTGGCAACACCGCGACAACGTTCAGCCTTGAAGACCTCAACATGGTTGACTCCATGGCAACTGTCACAACTAGTAACACGGGGCCTGTTGTCACTGCTGGTACAGTCACTTACTCCTCAGGGTGCACACCGCCTTAAGCTTGTGCATCAATTAGACATGAGCTAGTATACGGTTTCTACAGCAACTATAAGGAACAGCATGGATAATCCAAACGAATCAATCGTCAAGTCAGGTATGCGCAGCTTTTCTAAAGCTTTTTGTGGAGCAGCAGGTTTGCTGATCGGCATCTTTGTGATTGTTTTTTTATTTTTAGTTTTTTTTGGCAGCAAAACGTCTGGCCCATCAACTGAAGTGATTATTGCCGCCGATGCTGAAGGAAACCGCACGATGCTTCCTCCAAGTGCGCCTGTGATTTTGCGCATCAATATTCATGGTGTAATTGGCATGGATAAACTGCTTGGAAAAAATATTGAAATGCAGCTGATGGATTCGCAAGGCGTGATGATCAAAAAAGATCGCGTCAAGGGAATATTGCTTCATATCAACACTCCAGGCGGAACTGTAACTGATGCTGACCAGATGTATCGTTCCTTAAACAGTTACAGCAAACGTTATAATGTGCCCGTTTATGCTTTTGTCGATGGGATGTGCGCATCGGGAGGGATGTATGTTTCTTCAAGCGCTGAAAAGATCTATGCATCACCTGTAAGCGTCATTGGTTCTGTAGGCGTTATCCTAGGCCCTAACTTTAATGTTGTCGATTTAATGCAAAAAGTGGGCGTCAAAGCAATGACAATAACGCGTGGTATCGACAAGGACATGCTCAGCCCCTTCAGAGAGTGGAAGCCAGGCGAAGACAAATCTTTGCAAGACATCATCGAGTATCAGTACAATCGCTTTGTCGATATTGTCACAAGCGCAAGACCTCGGTTGAATAAAAATGCGCTTATCAATACCTACGGAGCGCAAGTTTTCGATGCGCCCAAAGCCGAGCAACTCGGCTACATCGACGAGGCAAACAGCGATTATTCCATGGCTCTCAATGCGCTTTGTGAAAAAGCTGGCATCACAAAAGAGCAAAACTACCAAGTCATCGAGCTCATTCCTCAACGTTTTTTCCTTGCTGATCTCATCGAGGGCAAAGCATTTGGTTTTGACAAAATAAAAGATCTATTCGATCCCAACTTAAGCAACAAGCTTATGTATTTATACGAAAATGGATAAAATATACGTCATTGACGCACTTGCTTATCTTTTTCGCTCCTATCATGCGATTTATCACATGACAAATGACAAGGGCGAATCAACCAATGCTCTCTATGGATTTATCCGCTCTGTTCAAAAAGTCATCAAAGATTTTGATCCAAAACACCTTGTCGTTGTTTTCGACGGACCTGACAACAAAAAATCGCGCACAGATATCTACGAGAAGTATAAAGCGCACCGCGAAGGCATGCCTGAGGATCTTTTTCCACAACTTGATTGGGCCATAGAGTTTTGCAAGCTCTCAGGCATTCCGCAAATAGAGCTCCCTGGTGTAGAAGCAGACGATACCATCGGAGCCATTGCGAAATGGGCAACCAAAAAAGCATCCAAAGTGTTTTTGTGCACAAATGATAAAGATTTGGCCCAGCTTGTAACTGATAAAGTGGTGATGGTCAACACCTACAAAGACAATAAAATTCTCACTCCTGCTGGCGTTAAAGAGCATTATGGAGTTCACCCAAATCAAATTGCAGATTATCTCGCGTTAATGGGTGATGCCTCAGACAATATTCCTGGCGTACCTGGGATTGGAAAAAAAACAGCTGCAACGCTTTTAACAAAATACAAAAGCATTCAAAACATGCTCGACAATCCAGAGCAAATAGAAAATGCAAAACAACGCGCTCGCATTATAGAGAATAAAGAGCAGCTTTTGATCAGCCAAAAACTCGCGCATCTATACCCTGATTTAAAAATACCCACTGACTCCGATTTTTACAAAATGGCTGACTGCGATCACGAAAAACTATCTCAGTTTTATCGCGACAAAGGGTTTTTCTCCCTGCTAAAAGAAATGGGCATCAAAGAAGAGAAGCAAATGTCTCTTTTTGCTGAAGAAGAACTTCCAGAAGAAAAGATATCGAAAAAAGGTGTTAAGGCAGCTCCCAAAGGTAAATATCACATCGTTGAAACAATAGAAGAATTAGAAAAGCTCGCAGAAAAACTCTCAAAAGAAAAAGAACTTTGCTTAGACGCAGAAACAACACATTTAAGGCCGATGCAAGCACAACTTGTAGGTGTTGGCCTAGGCATTAAAGCCGGTGAAGCTTGGTACATTCCATTGAATGGCGAACTCGGTGAAGATGCTCTAGAATTTTTACGTCCAGTTTTAGAAAATGATAAAATTTCTTTCTATGGACACAATATCAAGTATGATTTGCATGTATTGATGAATGCGGGAATCGAAGTGAAATCACTTTGCTTTGATACTTTGATTGCTTCTTACCTGCTTGCTCCACAGAAAAACAGGCATGGTTTAGACCAGATTATTCTCGAGCATTTCAACGTGATTAAAACGCCTATTTCAAAACTTATTGGGACTGGGAAAAAGCAAAAGTCAATGGCAGATGTGGATATCAGTGAAGTCGGCTCATATTGCTGTGAGGATGTTGATTATACATGCAAGCTAAAAGCACTTTTTGAAAAAGAACTCAAAAGCACCGGTCTTGAAAAACTGTTTTTCGAAGTAGAGCTACCTCTTGTTTGGGTCCTTTTACGCATGGAGCGCGCAGGTATTTACATCGATAAAGAAAGGCTAAAACAAAAATCACAGATGCTGGCAGAAAAACTCAAAGACCTAAAGAAGAAAATCTACAAGCACGCAGGTAAAGAATTTAACATCAATTCACCCAAACAGATGTCTGAGATCCTTTTCACTGATTTAGAATTAAAAACAGTGGGTCGTAAAAAAGCAACAGGTTACTCGACAAGCGCTGCAGTCTTAGCTGAATTGCAAGGAGATCATCCCATCATCGATGAAATCATCGACTACCGCACCATTGAAAAACTCCGATCTACCTACGTTGATTCACTACCAGAGCAAATCAATCCACAAACGCACAGAATTCACTGCTCATTTCATCAGTCAGTCACAGCTACAGGACGCTTATCTTGTACTGATCCAAATTTGCAAAACATCCCCATACGTACTGCAGAGGGGAAAAAAGTGCGCGAAGCTTTTACCTGTGAGAAAAGAGGTGTGCAATTTTTATCTGCCGACTACAGCCAAGTAGAGCTGCGTATTTTAGCGCACTTAACAGGAGATAAAACACTCATCGAAGCATTTAAAAATGGCAATGACATTCATGCTGCAACAGCAAGCTCGATCTTTGAAGTTCCACTAAAGGATGTCTCACCTGACATGCGCCGAAAAGCTAAAGCTGTTAACTTTGGAATCATCTATGGCCAACAAGCATTTGGTCTTTCAGAATCACTTGGAATGGATTTTCACGATGCAGAAAAATTTATCTCAACCTATTTTGAGCGCCATCCCAAGGTTAAAGAATTTATCGAAGATTGTAAGGCTAAAGCTCGAAAAACAGGCGTTGCGACATCGATGACAGGGCGCATCAGACCCTTGCCAGAAATTAAAAGTAAAAACCCTCATTTGCGCGCAGCTGCAGAGCGCTATGCCGTGAATACACCCATTCAAGGAACACAATCAGATATCATTAAAATGGCGATGATCGCAATTGATGCTGAGCTCAAAGACAGACCAGAATGGGGACAAATGATTTTGCAAATTCACGATGAATTGCTCTTTGAAGTGCCCCAAGAGCACCTAGCAAAAGTGAAAAAAATAGTTGTCGATAAGATGGAAACCGCTTTCCCTTTGAAGGTTCCGCTCGTTGTTGATGTATCAGTTGGCAAAAATTGGGGAGAGTGTTACAATTGAAAAAGATTGCAGTGACAGGGGCCTTTGGATCTGGAAAAAGCACCCTTTGTCAGGTCTTAAAGGAGCTTGGCGCTGACGTTGTAGATGCGGACAGCATAGGCCATAAGCTCTTAGAAGGACAAGATCGGGAAGCAGTCATTAAGTTGCTCGGCCCCGAGATAGTCACAGGTGATCGAATCGATCGCCGTAAAGTGGCAGAAATAGTTTTTAACAACCCAAAAAAACTCAAAGCTCTAGAACAAATATTACACCCACATATTATTGAAAACATTAAACAAGCAAGCGTGCACTCAAATCTTTTTGTCGCTGAAATTCCTCTGCTTTTCGAAACAGGTTGGGATCAGTGGTTTGACCTCACAGTTTGCGTCACCAGAAACCTATCTAAAGCCCATCCCGAATATGCAAAGCGGATGGCCAATCAGTTCCCACAAACCATCAAAGCTGAAAAAAGCGACATCGTCATTGAAAACAATGGCAGTCTTAAGCAGCTTAAAACAAAAGCAAAGCAATTGTACAAGGAAATAAGTCGACATGTCTGAAACACAAAATGAAAATAAAGCGCCCAAAAATAAAATCCTCCCACCCCCTCCTACTAAACCCATCCACCGCAGACAACATAACGCACCTAATCACCCGCCTAAAGAGCAAGAACAAGAAGAAGAAGCCGTTCCAACAGGCCCTGTAAATGTCACTAAAATTGCAGATCTGCAACGCATGAAAGTTGATGAACTTCGAAAAGTTGCTCAAAAAATTGGATTGACAGACCTTGCCTCCTTAACAAAATCTCAGATGGTGTTTGCCGTCGTCAAAGCTAAATCCGCAATGCCTAATGAAGTTCTAGCTGGTGAAGGCGTCATGGAAATTCTGCCTGACGGCTTTGGTTTTTTGCGCTCACCTAACTACAACTACATCTCATCTGCAGAAGATATCTACGTCTCTCCGCAACAAATACGACGCTTTGGTTTGAAAAAAGGAGATACCGTCTACGGTCCCATTCGCACACCAAAAGAAAAAGAAAAATATTTCGCGCTTTCAAGAGTTGATCTTGTCAATGGAGAAAGTCCTGAAAAAGCAAAGGACCGCATTCACTTTTCTAACCTAACTCCCCTTTATCCAGATGAGCGCATCAGAATGGAGACCTCCAAGGAAAAATACACAACACGTGTGATTGATCTTGTTGCCCCTATTGGAAAAGGGCAGCGTGGACTCATCGTAGCCCCACCAAAATCAGGAAAAACCGTTTTACTACAAGATATTGCAAACTCAATTGCCGTTAACCATCCAGAAATTTTCCTGATCGTGCTTCTAATTGATGAGCGCCCAGAGGAAGTTACTGATATGCAACGCTCTGTAAAAGGCGAAGTGGTCTCATCAACATTTGATGAACCACCAGAGCGTCACGTGCAAGTTGCTGAAATGGCGCTTGAAAAAGCAAAACGTCTGGTTGAGTATGGGCATGATGTTGTTATTTTGCTCGATAACATTACCCGATTAGCAAGAGCGTACAATACCGTCCAGCCTCACTCTGGAAAAATCCTGACAGGTGGTGTTGATGCGAATTCCCTACACAAACCTAAGCACTTTTTTGGAGCCGCCCGTAATGTGGAGCAAGGAGGCTCTTTCACAATCATTGCAACCGCTCTAGTGGACACTGGCTCACGCATGGATGAGGTGATTTTTGAAGAGTTTAAAGGAACGGGCAATATGGAACTTGTGCTTTCTCGCCGCTTAGCAGAAAGACGTATTTTTCCCACCATCGATATTACGAAAAGTGGTACAAGGAAAGAAGAGCTACTGTTACACCCAGAAGAGCTCGAAAAAGTCTACATCATGCGGCGTAGCGTTGCTGACCTACCAGAAGTTGATGCAGCTAAACTCGTTCTTGGCCGATTAACCAAAACGAATAACAACACGGAATTCTTGATCAGCATTAAGGAATAGTGCCTGTGGCAGAAAAGCTCCCATACAAGAAGTGTCTGTTAATCACATGTTCAGGGGGCGGAGGCCATTTACAAGCAACTGCTGCTAAAGCCCATGAACTGCACACACACCAGCCCCATATCGCAGTGATTCAGCGCGATCTCTTGCTTGACTGGATTGGTAAACACCCTGGAAGCTTATTTGCTGGGTTTTGGAATTTTGCTCAAGCAAAAGGCAAAGTTAGCATTCAAAAAATACTCGTGTGGTGGCAATCAAAATTCGATGTCCTTTTTCGCGTTCCAGTTTTCATTCGCCTCTTTTTTCTTATCTTAAAAGAGCATATCGATTACATCATTGACACACAACCCCTTTGCACATCAGCGATCATCAAAGCAGTGCGGCTTGCTCAAGCGATCCAAAACCGACAAATTCGGTATGAAAAAGTGCTCGTTGATCTCCCAACCGATAAAGCCACGCACTACTTTAAACCAATAAAAAACTTAAGCGAAAAAGAACGCTCACTCATCCATTTATATACAACAGAGCCCCTACTAGAATCGCATGCTAGTGAGGAGCTTTTTTGGAAAAATCATACCAACTTACCACTTGCAAATATTATCTATGCAGATTTCCCGCTACGCCCAACCTTTAAAAGCTTCGATGAGCCACTGCCAAAACACAAAGAACTCTCCATTGCTGCTCGTATTCCAACAACCGAAACCTGGGAATGCATTAAGCCCGTTCTGAGCAAAGGCACCATTGAGTGTGACTACTGCCCACCATACCTTGACATCACAATCCCTGCACATGCCCACCTTGCATTGCTTATGTTAGGCTCACGTCCAGCTGAAAAAGCAACCCTCAATTATGTCCAAGAATACATCCGATTTAAACAAAATCACCCCAATGATCTGCATGATGTTTTATTTGTCTTCTGCCGCAAGCAGCACAACCTAGCAAGCAGCCTTCTTGGGCGCCTATGTCAATCCATTATCAGTCTGCCGGAGTTTCCAAAAAACCTATCCATTGTTCCATTAACATACCAAGATGATGCTGTGATTGCTCCACTTTTTGCGCGCGCAGATGCCTCCATCACTCGATCTGGTGGAATTACCTCAATGGAATTGCTTGCGCTGATGGAAGGGCAGATCATGATCCACTCTGAAACCAAAGCAAATGCCGCAACGTCTCTTGAGCAGTTGCTAAAAGGAATACCCGCTTGGGAAAAAGGGAACGCGCGTTATCTGCAAGCTAAGAAAAACGCATTAATTGTTACACCTGAGACTTTCTTAAAGAGCGTTAAACAACCCGACAAAATCGCCCTTTTCAACTAATGAGCGCAAAAGACTTGGGTCGGCACCAAGCTCTTTTGCAAAGTCATCAATCACTGGCAATAGTGCACCGATTGAGTGTTCATGCTCCAAGCGATCTGCATAGCCTTTAGCCAAACTATTCCATTTTAAAGAGCTTTTTCTTACCACTTCCATGTCAGCACGACACCCGTCGACAGAAAATAAATAGCTAAGAGCCTGCATGACCGGAATTCCCGATGTAGCCTCACCCCGCCTTTCAATTTCTTTGCGATTGATTCCAAGCCGAATAAGAGACCACGAAGCAAGCGGCTTAATCATATGCTCGATTTTTTGGCGATCACCCTCAACAAGCCTCTCTACTGCATGCGCTTTTATGCAAAGAGCCGATACTATCACGAATAAAAAGCAGTTCTTCATATCTCAAGGCATAATATATTCTAAGAATTTATTCCAGTTTTGAGCCTGTGCGTACTGAATAAGGGGATCGGGATGGACGCCCAGGTCTTTCGCAAAGCCTGGAATGCACGAAATGAGTCTATTATGTGCATGCATATGCTCTAACCGGTTAAATAGACCTTCTTTGAAAGGCGTCCATTTTACAGGTCTTGTCATGAAAGTATACTCGCGAATCTCATAGAGATACTGTTTGCGTTCATAATCTTTAAGAATACACGCCATAAAAGGCAACGGATGAACGGATTTTTTAATCTTTTCTCCAAGATTTTCCATTTCACTTTTTCGTCTTAAAAGAGAGTACCACTCTTTTGTTGCTAAAGTTTTTACAAGCTTATGAATATTGTCTCGATCCTGATTTGTAAATGGCAGGTCCTTATACTCCACAGAAAAACCTACGGATGCGAATAGACATACAATAGACAGCAAAACTTTCTTCACTCTGGCCTCCGAATCTCAAAGTTTTGATAACGGTACGTGTATATATTTTTTTCGTCAAGGCATACCAATTGTTGAGGCCCATTCGGTATAATTTCACATAAATTTGAATTAATTATCAAAATAGTTTATTTGTAAATTGAGAGCAAAATTAAGGATTTAAAATGAATAAGTTTAATTTGTGGAAGTTTTGTTTGGCGCTAGGCATCGTTTGGGGCGCTGCGTCTTTATTAGCAGGCTGGTGTGCAGCTCTAGGCTGGGGCGAGCTTTACGTCAGAGTCATGTCTTCTATCTACATCGGCTATGAACCTACATTTCTAGGTGGGATCATCGGAGGTATTTGGGGATTTTTTGACGGCGCGATTTTTGGCCTTGCCATTGCATTCGTTTACAATGCACTCGTTAGCGAGAAGAAAAAAACCAAGACTAGAAAAAAAGGCTAATCGACAGGTTTTAAACTCTCCGAGTTAGCTTTTTTTAAATTTACTTGGGGATACCTTCAGCTGTATACTGGGGGAATCATGTCAAAGGCTCATTTAGAGGCGGCTAAAGCCGTTGTAAAAAAACTTGTCGATGCGGGCCACACAGCCTACTTTGCTGGTGGCTGGGTGAGGGACCATCTCATGAAAATCCCCTCCGATGATATTGACATCGCAACGACTGCCAAGCCTGATGAGGTCGCAAAGCTCTTTGAAAAAACCATCCCGGTTGGCGTCAATTTTGGCGTTGTGATTGTGGTGATTCAAGAGCATGCCTTCGAAGTGGCGACCTTCCGAAGCGATCGCGCCTATATCGATGGCCGCCGCCCCGTTGGAATCGATCCAGCATGCCCTGAAGAGGATGCTCAAAGACGCGATTTCACCATCAATGGCATGTTCTACGACCCATTCGCAGATGTGCTATATGATTACGTCGATGGGAAACGTGATATCATCGAAGGCGTCATACGTGCAATCGGCAACCCCCATGATCGTTTTGCCGAGGACCGCCTGCGGATGGTGCGCGCCGTACGCTATGCTGCGCGTTTTCACTTTGTGATTGAAAGCGCAACACTGCAAGCCATTATAGATCATTCCCCTGAGCTTCTAAATGCCGTCGCTGTTGAGCGCCTGTGGCAGGAGCTTGAAAAAATGGCTCGCTATCCAAACTTTGAGATCGCTCTGATTACCATGCACCGCCTTGGGCTCCTGCAAGTCATTCTTCCAGAACTTGGGAACACGGATATTGAAACAATCCACCAGCGACTCCAGCACATCCCCCATTTCCCCATCGATGCGCCAATGATTGCGGGCCTACTCGAGTTATTTCCAAACAGCTCACTAGAAGAAAAGCTAAAGCTTTGTGATCACTTCAAAGTTTCCAACTCAGTTAAAGCCTTTGTCGAGGCTTACCACGCTCATGTAAAGCAGCTTTACATTGACACTCAACTCGATGATTATGAATGGTCAAAGACCTACGCTGAACCCAATTTTTCTATTTCTTTTCAACTTGCTGCGCTTAAGCTTGATCCTGAAAGCCAAGCAACTTTTGTAGACATCCACCAAAAGCGTCAGAAGCGATTGAAAGAGTGCATTGAGAGGATTCGTTCGCGCAAACCCATTCTAAAAGCTCAAGACCTTGAAGAGGTTGGTATAAAACCAGGTAAAGAGATGGGCCTCCTCCTACAAGAGGGAGAAAAGCTCTCAGTCAACGAGCAGCTGTTCGATCCAAAGCTCATCATCAAACGTTTGCAAGAAACACCCTTATGGCCTAAAGGTTAGTGATATAAACCCAGAACTTTGGTTAGAACTGAAAACTTCCCTCAAGATAGAGATTTTGTTCGAAGTAGCGCCCACCGATTTCAGCATGATAGCCAACCATCAAACTTTTTCTCCGCTCACATGACAAAATTGAGAGATTGAAATCGGGAGAAAAAGCACTACGCGAAGGATTCATTCCCTTTACGGTAAAGTAGGGATAGTCAACAAACTTTGAGTCGAAATTTGTTCCTATAAATCGCTGTTCTCGAATATATGCTAAATCTAAGTCAGCCGCCATAATAAAATTGGGGAAATTATAACAATGATTAAAATTAAAGCCCAGCTCTCCACGGAAAAGCGAGTACCCACTGCTTCTTACTTCTAGATCAAGACTTTGACCGCCACTTTCCTTAAAGCTTCCCATCCCTAAATACATAAATTTTCCTGATAAAAAAGGGCTGATATTTAGATTGTGATGTGAAAATGAGCTGCCAATGCTTAAGCTTGTGAGTATTTGACCTCCTTGTGGGTTCCCTTTGACTGTACGGTCAATAGATGAAAACTGCACTTTCCGTGTTTCACAATAGTTATTGTATGCTCCAAGAATCGCACCATCGACAAATATATAATCCGTCTTCACGTGACCATACAAAGCTAAAGTACCATTATTAATGGTCGCCTTGTCCTTAATTTTTTCCCAATTCACATCTGAGTAAGTATAGCCCCCGGCAATACCGATAAGTGCACTGTCATTAACATATCGATCAATACCTATTAAGGCATGCCCAGAAGCCGTTTGAAAAGGCTTTTCTTCTTGAATAGAATTTTGATTGTATTGATCTCCAGCAAATAAAACCCAAAGATTCGCTCTTTGGTTATCAACACAGCATTTAGGCCTTGTCCGCTCCAATATATAAGACTCAATTTGAAAGGCATTGTTTTCTTGAGAAAGCGCTAATCCCTTCAGCGGACTTGGTTGTAACTGAAAAAGGGCATTTTCAAGCGCTTCTTGAGTTGTTAGTTGACGCAAGGCGTTGAAAACCGCTGCTAGATCACTTCCAGGCTGGATATTGAGACTGTCTAAATAATTGGCTACCACGCCCGCATTGCCAGCTGTAACTATTTGAGAAAACCCTATCGAGTCGAGAGTTAATTGAACCGTTAATGGATTGTAGATCAGAGAACTTGAGTAAAAAAGAGAAGGGTTATTCACTGATGAAAAAGTCCCTGAAACACCTGCAGTTGTCTGTATGATCGTATATGTAGTAGGGACAGTAAAGTTTGATATAAGGGGAATAACTGAAACAGCCGCTCCGGGATCAATCGTTAGCATTCCCGTAATATTAACTAAATCAGTTTCAGTTTGATTAATTTCGTTTTCCAGCACAAAGGTCGACCCGAAAACTTGGTCACCAACAAGATTGATCGTTCCAATAGAATTACCCGGCTTTAGTGTACCATTAATAGTTCCAGCCGCCATGATCGTGCCGCAACCCTTGACTACCCCTTCAGGTTCTACAATTAGCGCCGGAGCGTTAAGACTCCCTTGGACAGCTAAGGTTCCATTGACAACTCTTGCGCTATCAATTGTATATGTATTAAGGCCAATAAGTTCTAGAATCCCTGGGCCATCTTTGATTAAAGCTCCTCCAGTGCCAGAGCTATTTAATATCGCCATCTTGACATTTGAGTCATTTCCTCCACCAACCGTAAACGTCCGTGAAACATTGCCAAGCAAGATATTATTGATAAAAGCCATTCCACCATTGCTACTATCAAAAACAACTCCACCTCCTGATGCACCTGTCAAACTCACTGTGCCGTTAACCACAGTATCCCTCATGGTTAACGCTGTTCCTGTTCCACTCAAGGATAAGACGGCACTGCCCTGAATTAAAGATCCCCCCAAATAATTCAAACTACCCACAGTTTCATTAAAGTTATTTAAATCGAACGTTCCGCTCTCGATTTTCACATTTGAAGTATCGGCTATTTGATTTGTCCTACCTAATCGCAGGGTACCTCCGTTGATAAGCATATCGCCTTGGACAGCAACAAAAGGCGCTGTTTTGATCAATAAAAGTGTACCTTCAGAAACCGTCGTCAATCCCGTGTAACTATTCGAGTTATTTGAGCTATACTGCAAAAGCCCAAACCCCATTTTAGTCAGCCCACCAGCTCCACTCACCACACCCGTAATATTGAGGTCAGCTGCAGCAGGAACATCTTCAACAGTAAAGATGCGGTTGGCTGAACCTAAATCGACGTTAGCCAACGTCCCAGTGTTTCCGCCCGTATCAGTAAAGATGACATTGCCACCTGTTGCACCCGTTAAATTGATCTGTCCAGGTATTGATGAGTTTCTCAAAGACAAGGCTGTTCCTGTAGAATTCAGCGTCAAACCTGCACCATTATTGATGAGAGTACCTCCATCTAATATCAGGCTATTAATCGTTTCCGGCATCGAATTCATGTTGAACGAACCGGATGTGACAGTTACATTCGCAGTATCGGCAATTTGATTGCCTGAGCCAAGAAGCAGAACACCTCCGCTAATAAAACAATCATTTGTAATTGCTACTCCTGCTGTATGATTGAGATTCAAAGTCCCTGCAGTAACTACTGTATCACCATCATAATCATTGACTTCCGTTCCTGTAAAAGTCAGTGTGCCAGTCCCCGACTTAACAATCCCCCCATTACCGCTGATTTTACCAGAGATATCAATAGTTCCGGTCGTAACAGCAAAGCCGTGCGCTCCATTTTGAACTGCGACATTCTGTAGACCAAGCGTTCCCGCTCCAGTTTTTGAAACATTACCCCCAGCTCCAGAAATCAAATTAATCTGACCAGTTAGAGTCGGGCTAAATGTAGCAACACTTAGGACAGTCCCTGCGCCAGCTAAGTTCAAAGTCCCATTAAGAGCATATGCACCTGTTGCTGCAACTGTTAACGCTCCAACTGTTTCCGTATTACCGTTGAGATCAATAACTGTTGACGCGTTACTTATGCTCAGAGTTGATGTGTCGGCCATTTGCTCTGATTGGTTCCAAAATAAAATCCCCGCATTGACCGTTATATTACCTCCAACAGCTTGAACACCCGCCGTTTTATCCAACGTGACCTGTCCTGCATTAATCGTAAAAAGACCACTATTCACACTTGGGGTCGCACCAGAGAATACAAGAGTTCCAGTCCCAGTCTTCGATATACCAACCGATCCAGCGATTGACCCAGAAATAGTTAAATCATTTGTCGAGTCCTGGTCAATCGTAAAAGGATTAGTCGTGATAAAAGAAAAATTTGTATCTAAAACATGAGCAGGAGAACCAACGGATACACTAATTCCACCCAGAGCTAATGGAGTAGCAGACAGGGTTCCTCCAGATAGAATGTAGGCTTGTGTTGTTGAAGTAAAAGTCATATTGCGAATAGAATATGCCCCTGGAATTGTAACAGTTGAAGTGGCCCCAGGGCTATTCTCAGGGAACGTGACATCTATTGCTCCATTAGGGATAACGGCAGGAGTCCAATTTGCAGGAACATTCCATGCGCCGCTTCCGGCATTCCAAGTCTGAGCCCAAACCTTGTTGGAAAGGCTGGCAACGACGACGATGAATAATATTGCTCTTTCTATCATTTTTTGTCCTCCTGGTCCATATATTGATTTATATAATATTAAAAGAAATAAAAATCAAAAATAAAGTTTTGGTAGTTTAATATTAAGTCTGTATTAATAGCCCGAATTAGCTATCTATTTTGCCAGAGGGGGTAAGCGAAGGGATCAAGATACAAGCTAAGGTGGATCCACCTTAGCGAGGAGAAAAGCGCCGCAGATTACGTGTTTTGCTGAAACATCTTACGCAAGAATAGGGTGACAAGTCGGGCTAAATCACCCTAATCACAAGCAGTGTCATATCATCGAACTGGGCAACATTGGTTGTAAACTGGCCAATATCTGCTAAGAGATCGTCGACCACTTTTTGAGCGTGATCGCATGGGTGGCTTTTCAGATACTCCATCAATCGACTCTCTCCATAGAGCTCATTTTGCCCATTGTGGGCTTCTGTAATCCCATCAGAGTAAATCAATAGCACATCGCCTGCTTCTAATTGGGAGTGGTTTGTTGGGATGTGATCAAGGTAAGAGGCCCCAAGAGCGATTCCGGGAGTTGTGAGTTTTTCCACCTCTCCATTTTTCCTTTTGAGTAAAGCGGGTGGATGACCACATGAAGAAAAGGTAAGTACCTTGGTTTTTTCATCGAGATAGGCTACCCAAGCTGTAACAAATACGCCAGTATCCCCTGTATCTTTACAAAAGACATTGTTTGTTTGTAAAAGAACCTGATCTAATGGTGCTGCGGTGGCTCCATAACTGCGCAACATGCTGCGTAAACCCAGAGAATAAAAACAAGCCGAAATACCCTTACCCGCTGTATCAGCTACTGAGCACATTAGATAGTCTTGACCCTCTTTTTGGACTACAAACAAGTCATAAAAATCCCCTCCCACCTCTTTGGCGGCAATAAACCCATTGGCAATCTCTAAATCTGAAAATGCTGGCACCTGTTTTGGTAAAATGGACTTTTGCACCTCTCTACCAATATCCAATTCTTTTGCCAGCGTCTCTTTTGCAACACGCTCATTTTCTGCTAGATGCATGTGCTTTAATAGCGACTCAACAGCATTATTAAAAAACTCCCCCACAACGTTTATTTCAAAACCCATTTTTTGATCTTCAAACCGTGCATTTAAATTTCCTTCTTCAACAGAAGCCATCACTCCGCACAAAGAGCGAAAAGGACGCGCCATTTTATACGTGAGCCAATAAGCAGCGATGCCTCCCACGATTAGGACAATCAAAAGTGTGATGCTGACTTGAGCAATGTGATTTAAAAAATGGTCTAAAAATTTTACCGATGGCACAGAAACCATAAGTTTAAGATCTGATCCTTCGACTGGCAAAATAACAGCATTTTGCCGCTTACCGTTAAACTTAAACATGAAACTGTCAGGAAGATCTCCAAAAGCTAGCTTTTCAGGTTTGACTTCGATAGTTTGTTTAGGTTTAACCTCGGTTTCAATGCCGTCGGAGGGCTCACCAACAATCAAGAATTGGTTGAAGAGCAAATCGGGATTTGTACTTATATAGACCATGCCTTCAGGATTTAATAACGATACAGCCGTGGGATCTGTGTTCTTTTTGATGAGCGCAATGCGTTCTAACACCGTTTGATTAGACAAAGTGATATCTAAAATCCCTTCAACTCGACCTGTTGACGGAGAAAAAATCCGCTTTGTCACTACGTAGTAACCCCTGTGTGCAAGCGGGTCATACAGAATCATTGCAGCATGTTCTTGACTAAGCGTTTGCTGATCGACATAAGGCGTGTAGTCCTTGCCGAGCATGTAGGGTAAGGATGCATTGGTGCAGGTCCATTTACCTGAATCTTTTGTTAACACAAAAATGGCTTTTGCATTTTGCTCTTTTGCGATCTTCGTTAAATAATAATTGATCTCATTGGGGCTCACGCCAGGCTCTGAAGCTTTTAAGCGCAAAAGCTCATCGGTCATATCCAGAAATTGGTACTCAAGTTGATTGAATTGATTAAGAACTGTTGTGCGACCCAACCCAAGAATTTTCAATTGAGTATAAAGTTCTTTAAAATCTTCCCGATATTCACGTATATAACTTATAATGCCACTAACGAGTAAAGGAACGACCAAAAAGCACAATGCGACAACCATCACGCGCGCAGCCAATGATCCCCATAATCCTGAGAATTTATTATCCTTATTTGGTGAAAAAAGACTCATAACGTTAGAATTACACAATAGTGTATTCAGCAACCCCCCATAAATCGCATGGTACCAGTTTCAATTAAGAGTTTACAACACCCAATCGTCAAAGAGCTGACTCATTTGCGTAAAAACGCAAAGGCCAGACAGCAGGCCAGTGAAGCTCTTATCTGTGGATGCAAAATGGTTGCAGAGCTTGGAAGAGCCCGCTCCTTAAAAACGCTCCTAATCTTAGAAAATCTAAATCCCAACGATTATCCTCCGGCTTTACATACCTATTTCGTCACCGAGGGCATCTTAAAAAAAATCACAGGACTTGAACATCCCGAAGGAGTTGTAGCAACTTTAGCTATCCCTAAAAGTGCAGACCTAACCGGGAAAAAACGCCTCCTCATTCTTGACCACATCAGTGATCCTGGAAATCTAGGCACACTGCTGCGCACAGCCTGCGCTTTGTGCTATGACGGCGCTTTTCTAGTCCATGGAGTTGATCCTTATAACGACAAGGCTTTGCGCGCCGCCAAAGGAGCAACTTTTCACCTGCCTTTGGCAAGCGGAACAGTCCACGACGCTCTGCTTATAATCAAGGGCCTTACAGCCTATGCTGGCGCTCTAGACGGTAAGCCTCTTGAAGAGTGCAAACCACTAGAGCCCTTTGCTGTGATCGTGAGCAGCGAATCGCACGGAATATCCGATGAGCTTGCAAAACACTGCCAGCGCGTCACAATCCCCATGAATACGTGCGTCGACTCACTCAATGTGGCCGTCGCCGGAGGAATATTACTTTATGCCCTGGACCCCCGAAGACTACGCTGATCATTTTGAAGACAAGGGCAAGCGCCCCTCTCGAAAAGAGCGCAAAATCTTGAGCGAAAAAGATCGGTCAAAGTATAAAAAAACCGACCTTGAAAAAAAACAACAACTACCCATTGAGCCTAATCAAGCCCACGTGCGAGGCCGCGTTGTTTCAATCAAATCCGATGGCATCATCGTCGACCTTAATGATACGCTATATCTATGCACACTGAGAGGCCTATTTAAAAAAGATAAAAGCCTACAAAAATCCCTCATTGCCGTTGGTGATATTGTTCATGTGCTCATAACAGATCCCGGTGAAGGATGTATTATGCATATCGAATCCCGTTATTCCCACCTCTCTCGCTCCGAAACACTCTCTCAGAAAAAGCAGCAAATTCTTGCTGCCAATATCGATCAAGTGATCATCACAGCATCTATTGTTGCTCCCACACTCAAGCCTTCCCTCATTGATCGCTATTTAATCGCTGCGCAAAAAGGCAACATGCAGCCTATCATTGTGATTAACAAAATTGATCTGCTTGATCAAGCAGACGCCGATGAGCAAACCATTTACCATGAAGTCTGCAAATGTTACTCCCAACTCGGATTTCCCCTCCTACCCATTAGCACCCAAACCGGTCAAGGAATCGATGAGCTCAAAGCCCTGATGAAAGATAAAACCTCGGTTTTTTCAGGGCAATCAGGCGTTGGAAAATCCTCTTTAATCAACGCAACCCTCGGAACCGATCTGGCAACTGGCGATGTGACTGACCGCACGCGTAAAGGCATGCACACGACCACATCTGCCGAATTGATCCCCCTACCAGGCGGTGGTTTTGTCGTAGATACACCTGGCATTAAAAGCTTTGGTATCTGGGAAATCGAGTTAGAAGATGTCCGACTCTACTTTCCCGACCTCCATGCTCTCAGCCACAACTGCCAATACCCCAATTGCAGCCATCTCCACGAGCCCGGCTGCGCTGTAAAAAATGCCTTAGAAAACGGCGAGCTCTCAGCCCTGCGTTACGATTCCTACTGTGCCTTAATGACAAGCATTGCAGAAAAACACAAACCGCGATAGCTATACCGAAGTGGACTCAAAAATCTATTTTGGACAACGTGAACGCTTTCGAAATTTTACGGGTCTTAAGTAACCTAATATTAATACCAATTTTGAGTTCACTTCGTTAAGAGTATAGTTTTATTGATTTTTTACATTAATCTTGTTACAACCCTTGATATAACATTGGAGTTTTAAAGATGAAGAATGGTGAGATTAGAGGAATTGGTAAAAATTGTAGTACAGATCCAGCACAAGCGAACTGGAAACAGACAGCAACGCATTCGGAGAATGCTAAGGTAACAAGCTGTGCTAAATTTTTAGCTGCAAATTTACAAAAAGCACCTGATGCGAATCAAAGAAAGCGGCTTTTCAAGATTGCTGAAGATCCATCAAGCCTAACAAATGAAGTTGATCAAGCTTTAAAGATTGCTAATACGATACCGAATGACACCAGGAAAAGTTGGGCTCTTCTAGATATTTCTAAAGCTTTCACACAGCTCAATGAATTTGATAAAGCTTTAAAGACTGCTAATACGATACCGGATGACACCACAAAAAGCTGGGCTCTTCAAAATATTTCTAACGCTTTCACACAGCTCAATGAATTTGATAAAGCTTTAAAGACTGCTAATACGATACCGAATGACACCAGGAAAAGCTGGGCTCTTCAAAATATTTCTAACGCTTTCACACAGCTCAAGAAATTCGATGAAGCTTTAAAGACTGCTAATACGATACCTAATCACATCACAAAAAGTGAGGCTCTTTCAGATATTTCTAAAGCGTTGGCACAGCTCAATGAATTTGATAAAGCTTTAGAAACTGCTAATAAAGCTTTAGAAACTGCTAATACGATACCGGATGATACCAAAAAAAGTTGGGTTCTTCGAAGTATTTCTGAAGCTTTCACACAGCTCAAGAAATTCGGTGAAGCTTTAAAGATCGCTAATAAGATATCGAATCCCGCCGAAAAAAGCTGGGCTCTTCTAGATATTTCTAAAGCTTTCACACAGCAAAAGAAATTCGATAAAGCTTTAGAGATCGCTAATAACGCTTTAGAGGCTGCTAATACGATACCGGATGACACCACAAAAAGCTGGGTTCTTCGAAAGATTTCTGAAGCTTTAAAGACTGCTAATGCGATGCTTGATAATACCTCAAAAGGACCTGTATAACTTGCGTTTTGATCCCTGCTGCGCTTTAATGACAAATAGTAAGAAAAATACAAATGAGGCAGCATCTATGGCAATGATTAAAGTGTTACGCGCATTAGAAATTCTTGACTCTCGCGGTAATCCTACGGTTGAGGTCCATCTTATCACCGACACCGATATCCATGTCAAAGCTGCTGTGCCCTCGGGAGCTTCTACAGGCGAACATGAGGCCTTGGAGTTGCGTGATGGCGACCCTAAACGTTATGGCGGTAAAGGCGTTCAAAAAGCAGTCGGCAATGTCAATGGTCCTCTCGCTTCCCTTTTAAAAGGACAAGCCCTTGATGACCAGGCCACTCTTGACCAAAAAATGCTTGATGCCGACGGCACTGATAATAAATCCAAGTTTGGAGCAAATGCTATTCTGGGAGCCTCTCTTGCAATCAGCCGCGCGATTGCAGCTACCAAAAAAATCCCGCTTTACACATCCATTGCTTCAGGGCCCTACAGTCTGCCAACTCCCATGATGAACATCATCAATGGAGGTGTCCATGCTGACAACGGACTAGATTTCCAAGAGTTCATGATCCGCCCGATCAATGCTCCTAACTTTTCCAATGCTCTGCGCATGGGAGCAGAAACTTTCCATCACCTAAAAAAACTTCTCCATTCAGCAGGTCACGTCACTTCTGTCGGAGATGAAGGAGGCTTTGCTCCCCGTCTTAAGTCTAACGAAGAGGCCCTAGATTTCATATGTAACGCCATTGAAACTGCCGGATATAAACCCGGTGAAGACATCTCCATTGCCATCGATTGCGCCGCTTCTGAATTTTATGATAAAGAAACAAACCAATACATCGAGCGAAAGAAAAAAGAGGCTGGCCAGCCCTACATCAAACGCTCTGCAGATGAGCTTGCCGACTACCTGCTCTCCCTTTCAAAAGCTTATCCGATCGACACAATTGAAGACCCTCTCGACGAGAATGACTGGAGCGGATGGAAAACCCTCACCTCGAAACTTTCTCATCTACAAATCGTTGGCGATGATCTTTTTGTAACTAATCCCATTTTTCTCAAGCGCGGTATCGACGAAAAAATTGCTAATGCCATTCTCATCAAACTCAATCAAATCGGAACGCTTACAGAAACACTTGAAACCATCGCGCTTGCTAAAGCCAGCAACTATGCCACCGTGATCTCTCATCGCTCAGGCGAAACAGAAGATGCTTTCATTGCCGATTTAGCCGTTGCAACAAATGCTAAGCAAATTAAGACAGGATCTCTCTCTAGGTCTGACCGCATTGCTAAGTACAACCGCCTCCTTGAAATTGAAGCTTTTATGGGCGAGCGTATCTGACTTTGGAAGTTTCATATTCCAGTCGATAGCGCTGAGGGCTTTTTTCTGGGAAGAATTGGAGTCCCGAACAATCTGTTTTTGATGCCAAATCGATGACAACATTACCGCTTTTAATATCTTCTTGAGGCAAATAAGTAAAAGTATCGGCAAAGTTGGTGCAACAAATCGTAGTAGGAAGCTTCGAGTCAACACGTAAAAACTCAGTTTTACCTGCTAACCAGCTCGCTTTTATGACAGTATCTCGACAACTTTTACGCATTTGCTCAATTACAGAAGGCTCAGATGGCCATGAGACGTTTCTCGGTATAGCTTTTTCTAAATCAATATGAACTTCATTGAAATCAAGTTCAAGCTGAGAAAAGAAAAATCTGCCTCCATACAGCCCTCCTTCCCTAGCAGGGCGCTCGCAGATAAAGTAGCGACTTAGACCAACATCTTTTATTTGAGCAATTCGCGCCAGATGCTCCTTTCCTCTACATTTAATCCACACCACAGTGCCTTCAATCTTTCCGATATTGGCAAATGGATCACTATCAAGTATCACTCGTTGCAAACCAGTACTTAAACTTCTTTCAAGAACACAAACCTCCTCGCCCTCAGAAGTATTGCAACGCACCATCGAGGGTGAGATCTTTCTTGCTTCAACTACCTTTTGTATTCTTCTATTGTAGTCTACAAATACAGGTCGATTTGAATCTAAAGCTTCAATGATTTCTAAGACACTTCTTTTTCGGTCTGAACAATGAGTAACTAAAGTCATAATCTTGTCGTTATCGTTAAGATTTAATTAAGAGTCAATCTAAATCTTGCCTAGTTTTTTATAAGCAGTTATCAGCAAGATATGGAGACAAATCATATACTTGTGATGTTTGGTGCAGCTGAACGTGGAGAAATGCGAGCTCCTATTCTCTGCAATGATATGGCACATCTGGCTGAGGCACTTGGCAATCCACCTGATGAATCGCAGGGCATTCCATTTGCTATTCAGGCCCTTCTATTTAATCGAACCGTCTATTATGTTCGTGTCGAAGAAGAGGGCTTTAGTAGAGCCGATTACTTTCAGGGCTTTTCTCTATTACAAACATCGAATTTGCTCCCAAAACTCACGGCAATCGGCTTGCCTGGAGTCGGTGATAGTGAGCTTATTGATGCAGCTTCGCAACTTTGCCATCCATACAAAAGCATGCTCATCACATCTGAACAGGATTTATTTGACTATTTAACCGCATAAATCATACACTCGGCTCTTTTTGTAAAACCCCAAACTAAGGAGTCCTCAATGAAAAAGTGGATGATTGCAGCAGCGCTATCTACATGCGCCGTTTTTGCCGTAGAAACTTTTCAAATGAACGCGGAGAGCATCACGCTTAATGTCGAAAGTTACGCTGTTTGCGAATGCGCAATAGATGCAGAAAACCACGAGATGACTGTCGCGTTTCAAAGCGATAACGACTCAGATCATAAGTTTACAATGCAAGTTGTGAAGTCTGATGTTGAAGCTTCAACTGATGAAGGTGCTCATGCTGAGAAGATCGAAGGACAAGTTCCAATGGAGCTGCAAACAGTTGATACAGAGACATCACGCACTCTACGCCTAGTATTTGAGCAAAACTCTAGCCGTTACTGCATTTCATTTAACATGGAAAAACCAATTGCAGACGGCTTAGAGGATCATTACCGCTCAGTCATCGACATGCTAGCAGCCTCTATCCAAGTTAGCACAACTGAAGAAGCTGCGGTCGTTGAAGAGTCATCTGAAGAGCAATCTGAAGAGCCTATTGTTACAGAAGCTTGCTGCGAAGAAACTACTTCTGAAGCTTAATTAAAATATGCAGCTAGCCCATCTTGAGTTGGCTGCATTGCTTTTTCCCCATTCTTCCAATTAGCTGGGCAGACCTCGCCATTAGCTTCGTAAAAATTTAACGCTTCTAAAACGCGGACCGCTTCATCAACACTGCGCCCTAATGGCAAATCGTTGACTAGCTGGTGGCGAACTACCCCTTCCTTGTCGATTAAAAACAGCCCACGAAAGGCAACGCCTTCTTCCTCATTTAAAACATGATATTCACGAGCAATGTTTTTATTTAAGTCTGAAACAAGAGGATATTGCACACCTTGAATACCACCTTTTGTGCGAGGAGTATTGACCCAGGTTAGATGTGAAAAGGGGCTATCTACCGAGCAACCGACTATGGCAGCATCTCTAGATTCAAAGTCATTTATTTGATCTTGAAAAGCATGCAGCTCAGTTGGACAAACAAAGGTAAAATCAAGAGGATAAAAGAAAAAGATCACGTTCTTCTTTCCTATAAACTGCTGCAAAGAAAAGTTATCAACGATTTGATTCCCCATCACTGCTTTTGCTTTAAAGTCCGGCGCTTTTTTTCCAACTAACATGTAAAAACCTCTTTTGCATTTTCAAGCCATGTCTCCTTGCCAATCATTGTCGGCTCGCCATGGCCCGGATAAACTTTTGTATCGCTTGGCAGTTTAGCTAATTTTTTCAGCGATGTCCACATAGCATCTGGATTAGCGGTTGAAAAAGACAAGTTTCCAATCGATCCTTTAAAAAGGGTATCCCCAGAAAGTAATATCCCTTGCTCTTTCAGATAAAAACAAACTCCTCCTGGTGTATGTCCTGGCGTATGGATCACCTGTATCAAAAGAGCACCCACTTGTATTTGTTGCCCATCTTCTAAAAATCCATCGACTTGAACCCCTTCAATTGGCATCATCATCGGCAGCCCGTCTGATCCTGGATTAAAAACGTTGGCCGCATCCAGCTCGTGCACATACACAGGCACATCCCAATATTTTTTCAATTCAGCAAGGTCTCCAATATGATCCCAGTGAGAGTGGGTCAAAAGGATTTTTTTAATATACAGTTGAGCTGTGGCCCATTTTAAGTCTTGGGCGCTTCCAGGTGCTGGGTCAAAGATAGCAGCCTGCCCCGTCTGCTTGCACTGAAGCAAGTAAGCATTTGTCGCAAAAGGCCCTGAGGGAAAGGCAGTTAAGAGCATCGCACCGGAGAGGATTCGAACCTCTGACCTCTTGGTTCGTAGCCAAGTACTCTATCCAGCTGAGCTACCGGTGCATAAGGACCCCCTATCATGGCATATTTCCCTTTTTTATGACAAGGGCTAGCCTTATACTCAGCCAGAAAAATAATATCCAATCTTAGTTGCTTGAAAATTCCCTCAATTTAACGCCTGAAAAGATTCTGTATTCTCTCGTCTTAGGCTTTCTACCCCTACCTAGATGCGTCACTAAATAAGCCAGCTGTGAGATAAAAAGACTATAATTTAGTCATGCATTTCGCTGGTCTTGAAGCTGTTGAAGCGTTACTCTATCTTTATCACTCATGCTATGAAATAAGGCATTCATGTAGAAGCTCACCTCTTCATTTTTTGAAACACTGCCTTCAAGGATTAGACAGCTCATTAATTTTAGCCAGTTGAGCGTGCTAATTTGCTCGCTTGGGTCCAATAATTGAGCTGTTTTTTCTAATTGAGGTACATTGATGACTAGGCTGGAATTTTCGGGATTTTGGATTAAGTATCCGCCCTCTAAGAGATGCTTTTTTGCTCTAGATAGAGCTGCTTGATATTCTTCAGCATTGACAGTCTGCTTAAACGAGGAGACAATTTCTGCAATTTCATTTTTAACTCTAGAGTGAACGAAGCTGGTCCTCAAAGAAATAAAAAATGCACATGCTATGTACCCTATAACTGTGCAAGCAGCAATGGCTAAAGGCGTACCAAAAGCAACGCCTGCCAAGATTCCACAAGGCACACTTCCGAATATTGCATTTTTCCAAATATTGCCTAGAAGACTTTGTTGAAACCTCTTAGATACTCTTGAAGATAGTGGTTTGTCAATTTTACAACCGTTTGTTGCTTGGTCAAAAAGACATGACTGTTCTCTTGCACAAATGCAATCAAATTGACCGTGAATCTTTACATTTAAAGCATCCGTTGATCTTACGGTAGTTGTTGACTCTTCAGCTATATATAACGTATCGCAATAATCCATGATGCCAACAGCGCATCCACGAGCGTATTTATTGAGAGGATCATGCTTTAAATATTCATCAAGCGATCGAATGGCGCTAGGATATTCGTGTTGTTTCGCTTTAATCAATGCTAGCAAAAGATAGTCGTCGTTATGTTTTGGCGTTATTATTAGATCAGACCACTCATCTTCAGAAACATTTGCAAAGCCTTTATTCTCCATAAAAGATAGTTCTTCGGCCATTGACATTTGGCCTTGCGAAATTTTTACGTATATGTCTGCATAAACTTTTTGAATCGCATCGATAATATTTAACTTGCCAGTTTCTGGAGAATAAATCACGTGACTTGAGCAATAGCGCCGAGTGTGCTCTTTTAACTCTTCAATCAGCTTTTGCTTGGAATCTTTCTTTGAGGAGGGACATCTTCTGATAGCTGTTCTTAAATGCGTTTCATATAGGATGTTATCCTTATCGCGATAGTAATCTTTAAGAACAATAAACAGGTCAATTGGAATGATCAATTCAGTTAATTTTAAAATATAGTCCTTTGTGCCATCGTCACCGCAGAAGCTGGACGCATAGTCCCTTATGTCGCCAATAAATTTTTCTGCTTGCTTGTAATTAACTCGATGATCATTTATTTCTTTCCAACACTTATCTAAGATATCTTTCAAATTTGAATGACACTTATCAAGACAATGGCTGGCTTCACATCTTTTACCGAATGTTGAATATAACATCGCCATAAAGAGGTATAGAATACTGTCATCTTCTAGGCTCTCAGTTGATATCACATTTTTTAAGTATTCTAGAGCTTCTGACCACTTGCCCGAGTATACATGCCGATATAACGCAGTCTCTTCATAGAGCTCCTGGTTATGGAACCCAGAGAATATATTACTGCCTGTTTCTTTGCCTCCTAACAAATCTTTTTTTGCTTGATTAATTCTTTTTGTTATTTCTTCAAGCCCAGGATCTTCAGGCCCAGAATTTTTATCGGGGTGGAACGTTAGCAAGAGAGCGAAGGCTCGTTGTTTGATACATTCGGATGTTGGGTTTTTAGGTACGCATTCTCCAAACAGCACTTGTAAAGGCGACAAATTTGAATGCTTTTCCAGATACTCACGATGTTCAGCTTGACCATCTAGAGTCTTTAGTGGATTTGCATTGGTACACAATGGTTGTATTTCCTTAAATTTGGCATTTGTTTTGAACAAGGGTATCATTAGATTAATTTTTTTCAAATATTAAAATATAAATTAGGTATATCTTTATGTAAAAAATTTTAAATATGCAATCTCATGCGTGCATAGTGGAATAAAAATAGCTAAGTCGGGCTACTATTCGAATTCCCCGTTGTGAGAATCGCAAGAAGCGTGATATAACTCGGGACCATGAGTATTGTTGTCGTTGGCGCAGGTTCGATCGGAACGCACTTAGCAGATGTTTTGGCTAAAGAGGGCAAAAACGTCATCATCATTGACGAGGATGCATCAACACTTGCACGTTTTGCGCGCTCTGCTGATGTGGCAACAATTTGCGGCTGTGGCTGCGACTGGAAAATCCTTGCAGAACTTGCTGAGCAAAAACCCATGCTTTTCCTTGCTTTGACAAGTCATGACGAGACGAATCTTGCTGCATGCTCTATTGCAAAAAATCTGGGCTATCCCACAACGCTTGCCCGCATCACAAAGCCTTACTTGCTCGATCATACTCGCATCGATTTTGGCCGCCTTTTCTATGTCGATCATTTTCTTGCGCCCGACCTCATTGTTGCCCGCGATTTATTTAAGAGTATTGTTACACCTGGGACCATCTCTGCAGAAAATTTTGTGCAAGGCGCTGTTCAGATGTCAACGCTTCGCATTCCAGATACATGGAATCCCAACGGCAAGAAAATTGCCGAATACAATTTAGGAGACCATTTGCTCATTGGTCTCATTCAACGCCATGCCAACGATTCAGATACTGTTATCTTCCCCCACGGCTCAGATGAGTTACTACCCGGTGATCGCGTTACATTTATTGGAGAAACCGATGCCACGCTTAGCTTGCCCAACTTTTTTGGCATCGAGAAAAAAACGGTAAAATCGGTTGTTATTGCCGGTGCATCAATGACTACAAATCATCTAGCTCATATCTTGCATGAACATAATATCGATGTCACAATCATCGAAGCTGATGAAAAAAAATGCCTAAATCTTGCAACCGAGCACGACTATGCCACTGTTTTGCACCACCCTCCAACCGATCAAGATTTTTTAATCGCAGAAAAAGTGAACCAAATTGATGTTTTTGTCGCCGCCTCTGACTCCATCGACCAAAACATACTAGCAGCCACTGTCGCTCAAGAAGCGGGTTGCTCAGAGGTAATCACTGTAGTATCTGATACAGGCTATATGCATTTGCTTCGCCGTCTTGGAATCCATTACGCTATCTCTGATAAGCTTTGTGTTTCAAACCGGATCTTGCCAATTGTCCACACCGATGCCGTCTCTTCAATGACCTCGCTATGCGAAGGACGCGCTAAAATTGTCGAATTCAAAGTGTCCTCAGAAACAAAAATCTCTGGGATGCCCATTAGTGATCTAGCGCCCCTACTTCCTCATAATTGCCTGATTGCACTCATTGAAAATCACGGAGAGGTTACCATTGCCAAAGGCAATAGCATCTTTTCACCCGGCGATACTGTGATCGTGATCACAGCGCCTGAGCATGTCCCAGAACTCCAAAAACTATTTTGAAGCATGTACTATAAAGCCATCTGCCGCCTTCTTGCTTTCTACCTTGGAATTTTTGCCCTCATTTTATTGATTCCAATAGGAGTGAGTGCCTACTTTGATTTTTTTGCCGATCCTGCCAAATACCCGCAGCCCCCTTCAACACTGGCTTTTTTCTACACTTTTGCAATCACCATCATACTTGCAATCGGCTTCCATTTCCTGGGACGCAACCCCAAAGGCAGGGTCTACAAACGTGAAAGCATTTTACTTGTTGTTATTGTCTGGATCATAACAACACTTCTTGGCGCACTCCCTTTTGTCTTTTCAAAAACGCTAGATAACCCTATGGACGCTATCTATGAGACAATGTCTGGCCTGACAACGACCGGATCATCCGTTTTTTACCCAAAATCCTACAATGCAGAAGGTGAAGAAATTCCTATTGAGCTTGCTTTGCCAAAGATTTCCACTCATAAATACCGCTTCTTTGGCACGATCACTCCAGTTCGCGATCCGGGCACTGGAAAAATCTTACTGCAAGGGTTTGATGCTGTTTCTCGAGGCATCCTTTTCTGGCGCAGCTTTATGCAATGGATCGGGGGTTTGGGGATCATCTTTCTTTTTATCGCCATCTTCCCACTCCTTCTCATTGGCGGTAAATTTATGGTCGAGGCCGAGCTGCCCGGCCCCTATCAGGGAGCTGCTCGCTCAACTTTGGTGCCACGGCTTAAGGAGACCGCCAGCTTGCTCTGGAAAATTTACCTCGTTTTTACTGTTTTACAAATCGTGCTTTTACTCGCTACTAATTCTAAGATGCCTATCTTTGATGCCATTACCATTTCGTTATCGTCTATTTCTACCGGTGGGTTTTCTAACCACAGCTCAAGCCTTGCCTACTACAACAACGTCTGGACTGAGAGCATCGTTATGATATTTATGGTGTTAGGCAGCATTAACTTTACCCTTTACTTTTACTTAATCAGAGGCAAAATTTACAAATTCTACGAACCTGAATTCTTCCTTTTTCTAGGCACGGTCATTGCAGGTGTATTTCTCATCTCATTTGATATCTGGGACGTTAAATCCCTCTTTATTAACTACTTTCCTCATTATAATCTAGCTGAATCCCTCCGATATGGATCATTTCAGGCCATTTCAGCCCTAAGCTGCACGGGATTTAGCACCGTGGATTATGATTACTGGCCCTTCGCAGCCCAAGCTTTCATGCTCATTCTCATGTACTTAGGTGGAATGTCAGGATCAACAACAGGGGGTCTTAAATCGGCACGCCATCTCATTCTCTTTAGAACAGCACGCCATAAAATCGAAAGCATGTTCCGTCCCGACGCCGTTAGAGTCCTCAAAGTGGGCGATCAGCAGATCCCTGCCTCAACCTCTAACTCGGCTTTTCTCATGTTTTGGGTTGTCATCTCCCTTTCAGTCCTAGGCACTGTCCTGTTGCTAATCAATGGGATAGAATTTGAAACGGCCATAGGTCTTATTGGCTGCAGCCTAAACAACACAGGTCTGACTTTCCGCTTTGCCGGCCCAGCTGGCACCTGCGCCTTTCTACCCCTATTCTCTAAGGGCTTGCTTGTAATCGCGATGCTTTTGGGCCGCCTGGAGTATTTTGCCCTTTTAATCGTATGCACGCCAGCATTTTGGCGCTCTCGCTAACCTGCTCATTATTAATGATTAATATTAGTTATTAACTTTTATTAAATTTTTTGTTATAATATTATATAGAATAAGCAAAACAGTGAACAATATGAGTAATTTACGACAAGTAGCAGAATTAGGAATTGACCTAACTGGCGGAAACAAATATGCCTACTCAAACTTTGTAATCGCAGATAATACTCTTATCAGCAAGATCAAAGACATTCTAGTAAAGCTTGGTCTATACAAACCTGATGCTAGCAGTGCAGCCCATAAGCTGATCCCCATTGTAACATCACAGACTTTTGTCAATAAATATGAGGAATTATCCCTTATTCAAAAATCCCAGGTTGCTGATGCTGTACGAACTGTTTGTAAGTATGCTTCAGGTAAGGAACAGGATTCCCTTATGCCTATAGTAATTTTTCTGGACACTAATATCCAACTAGCAAGAGAAAAAGAGATGGTACAAACCCAAAAACAACTAGCCATTGACGATGGTCAAGTAGTAGAAAAATCCACTGCCACTGCAAAGACTACACAGATTCAAAAACCTAACAAGGCAAGGAATCAAATGTCAAATATGCGTAAATTATTCTCTGAACTCGAAGATATCTGTCCTGATAAACTTGTCAATGAGTTAAAAGAGTTTCTTAACGGAACCGAGACACCCTCAAAGAAAATCGACAAGATGATCAGCCGCCTAAAAAAGTCGAAAAAGTTACATCTTTTAAATACAATTTTTAAAGGTGAAATCACTGTAGCAGAACTTAAATCTGGTGAGAAGAGCTTGGCTTATATTATGTCACAACGAAGTCAGAAAAGATAAATACGATGCACACTTCATGCTTTTAGCATATAATGTTTGCATGAAGCATTATCAATTTAAAATTATTACCAACACCTTTGATGCAGAAAAAGAACTGTCTGTGCGCGGCCTGCAGCATCTTTATTCTATTGAGGAGCTGGACTGCACCCTTATAGGTGGCTTTGCCCATAGCTTGAACCTACAAAACCTCAAGCATTCCAAACTAATTAGCCAAGATGATGGATCCGTAGATTGGCAACAAGAGTGGCAAGCGCACGCTCCAAATTTTGACGGAGAGCTCATGCATATCCCAAATTATGACCTTCGCATCAAACCAGGACCCGGCTTTGGTGATTTGTCCCATCCCACCACACAACTGATGATTGAAATGATGCAAAAAGCTTTCCTTAAAAATAGCGTGATTGATCTTGGATGCGGCAGTGGAGTCCTTGGTTGCGTGGCACTTAAGTGCAATGTAAAGCAGCTTTACATGGTCGATATTGACCCGCTAGCACTCGATCATTCAAGACTTAATGTTGAGCTGAATGATCTGCCTCAAGCTGTCTATTCTTCTGATGTAAAGCCCGAGTGGCAACCCGACACAATTCTTATGAATATGATTTGGCAAGAGCAGATGCAAGTGATGGATGCCTACCCGTTCTTGCGAGAGTTTAAGGGAAATTGGATTCTTTCAGGGATTTTAAAAGAGCAACAATCTGACTATATGAAGTGGGCCGGGATCACTCCCGACCACATTCTAGAAAAGGACAATTGGATCTGCGTCCAGGGCTCTACATCATGCCACCCATACCGCCCATTCCATCCATAGATGGTGCAGCGGCAGATTTTGGCTCAGGCTTCTCGGTCACAATGGCGCTAACAGTCAGTAACATGCCAGCAATCGATGCTGCATTTTTTAGCGCACTCTTTGTCACTAAAACGGGGTCAACCACTCCAGCTTTTAGCAGATCCTCAAAGATATCTGTCAGGCCATTGTAACCAAAAGCTCCTTTCCCCTCACTGATCTTTTCAGCAACGAGGTTTCCCTGGCGGCCACAGTTATCGGCAATCGCAATCGCAGGTGCTGCGCATGCACGATGCATGATATCAATCCCAAAGCTCTCATCTCCCTGACGTTGGATGTTATCAAGGCTAGCACGTGCTCGGATCAGTGCCACTCCACCGCCTGGAACAATTCCTGATATGACAGCTGCTTTGGTTGCATGAAGAGCGTCCTCAACACGCGCCTTTTTCTCTTTTTGCTCCGCCTCTGTTGATGCGCCTACGTGAATCACAGCAACGCCGCCTGTTAACTTAGCAAGGCGCTCTTCTAAATTCGTGCGATCATAGCTAGATTTACAATCGTTCAATTCTGAGCGAATGATGTCTGCTCGATTTTGGATGTCGGCATGTGATCCCTTCCCATCAACGATCGTTGTCTCTTCTTTTGTAATTTTAACACCCTTCGCAGACCCAAAAACTTCAGCGCCCACTTCATCTAAATTGAGGCCAACTTCTTCAGATACAACTGTAGCTCCAGTTAAAATTGCAATGTCTTGTAAAATTGCTTTGCGACGATCACCAAATGCAGGGGCCTTAACAGCACAAACTGGCAGACCACCGCGTAGTTTGTTCAAAACAAGCGTTGCTAGGGCTTCCCCATCAATATCATCAGCAATGATCAAAAACGGCTTTCCTTTTTGCTCCGCTGCCTTTTCTAAGATTGCGACTAAATCCTTGGCACTGGTTAATTTTTTGTCGGTAATCAGAATGCTTGGATTCTCAAACTCAACAGACATTTTCTCTCCGTTCGTGATGAAATAAGGCGATAGGTATCCTTTATCGAACTGCATTCCTTCAACGACTTTTAGTTCTGTTTCAACGCTTTTAGCATCTGCTGTTGTAATCGTACCGTCCTTGCCAACTTTTTGCATGGCCTCACCAATCATTTTACCGATTTCAGCATCATTATTTGCAGAAATAGTTGCAATCTGCTCAATTTCACCTGGCTTAGAGATATGAACTGCTTGTGAATCGAGAGCCTCGCAAAGCTTTTGCACTGCTTGGTCTATCCCCCGCTTTACAGATGTTGGGTTAGCGCCAGCAATAACAGCCTTGGCTCCTTCAACAAAAATAGCTTCCGTAAGCACTACTGCTGTTGTCGTCCCATCACCTGCAGAATCACATGTTTGCGAGCTTGCCTCTTTGACAAGCTGAACACCAATATTCTCAAACTTGTCTTTTACGCTGATTTCTTTAGCAACAGTAACACCATCTTTTGTCGATAGAGGACTTCCAAAGCCTCGATTGATGACAACATTGCGACCCTTCGGTCCCAACGTGACTTTTACAGCTTTGGCCAGTGTCTTGACACCTGCTAAAACAGATTTGAGCGCATCTTCATTAAATTTCAGCATCTTTTTCGCCATGTCTTCTCTCCTTTATGATGTAATCGCCAATAAATCGTCTTCCTGTAGAATCAATAATTCCTCATCACCACTACCTTTAACTTCGGTCCCTGCGTAGGATGAGAAAAGTACTTTATCACCAACAGATACTTCTAATGCTTTGATTTTACCATCTTTGTCTGCTTTACCTGGACCCACTGCCACAACTTCACCCATCTTCGGTTTTTCTTGTGCAGAATCGGGTAAGATAATTCCACCTTTCGTTGTTGTGTTTGAAGAGCGCTTAACTAAAACACGTGCGCCCAATGGTTGAATTTTCTGAGTCATTGAATTGTCTCCTTAACTGTTTAGACATCCACCGCAATTGTAGCAAAAAAATAGATTTTCAGTCAACAATTTAGCACCAACACAAACCAACTGCTAATTATATAGCAGGTATTTTTCTCGTGTTTTTTTGAAGGCTTGACGCTCACTTTGCTCAAAGGAGATGCACTTCCAAGCCGGGTAGGGATCGGTCAGCAAATATTTTAGTATAGCCTCATTGCCGTTGACTTTACAAAAAAGCTCTTTGCGCAATGGTGCAATTTTACTTAGTTGCTCTAGAAATGGCTTTGGGTACAAGCTTTTTAAAACACCTATGATCATATACCCTGTGCTAAGGGGCTGATACGCCCCTTTATCTGTAACGTCTATCATCACGCCATGACAATCTTGACCTTTAAATAGTCCATAGAAAGGGCGATAGTGAAACGGCACAAATCGAACACCTGCTCGCTTTTGCTCATTGAGTGTCTTTGCAAAAACCTCGGCATCAATCCATGGCGCACCAACCAGTTTAAAGGGAAGCGTATACCCAACACCGATGTTTACAATTCCAAGCTCTCCTAAAACACCCGTGGTAGCGCAATATATTGGGGTATCCATCTCAGGAATGTGAGGACTTGTTGGAATCCATTTTAATTTTGTGTCGCTATAGATCATCGAGCGGGACCAATGCTTCATCGGAACAACTTTTAAATCACAATGAACTTTGTATTCGCTATTGAAAAACAGTGCCAGCTCTCCAATTGTCATCCCGTGACAATAGGGCACATTCAAATACCCCACAAATGAGCGCAGCTTTTGACAGAGCATCGGCCCATCGACCATGAGCCCCCCCAAGGGATTAGGCCTATCTAACACAATAACGGGAACCTTAAATCGCGCAGCCTCTTCCATAACCAGATAAAGCGTGCTGGCAAATGTATAGGAGCGAAGTCCGATGTCTTGAATGTCATAGACGATAAAATCAACACCTTTAAACATTTCTTGCGTCGGGCGTTTTTTATCACCATGCAAAGAGTGGACAGGCACGCTGTTTTTATACTTTGAGTCTGGAACATGCTCGCTTGCATAGGACACGCCTTGGAGCCCATGCTCAGGCGTCCATAACCCTACAAGCTTAAACGGCGCATTTAAAAACCGATCTGCACTCAAACACAATTGCTGATCCACGGCTGTATGGTTTGTGACAAGAACCACATTTTTCCCTTTTAGCCTCTGCGCATGTCCATCTTCAAAAAACGCATCAATGCCCAATTGCACCTGGCTAAACAAAACAAACGGAATAAATAAAAGGATCCACTTCATATCTCTCCATTAAAAGCGAAATTGTCTTTTCTAGGAAAGGAAAATAGAGTAACTTAAAGGTATGCCAGATAAAGATTCTCCACATATGGAAGAGGTAAAAGCCCTCCTCGATAACGTCAAGAGCGAGCCTCTTGACCCCGATAAGAGAAAAAAAGAGGCACTTAACCTCGCCCAACACCTTCTTTCTGAATCGCTTCGCATTCAATCTAAAGCAGAAAAAACTAGACAGGCAGAGCTTTATCGCATGATGCACGATGCTCGCGGTAAAACTTTTTCTACTGCTTTTACAGATCGATCCTTTCGCACCACAGACCCAGTGAGGGCTACAGAGCAAATTTGCCATCTTCTTGACCTCTATGGCCTACCCCGTTTTCTAAGCCCAGTTAAAAAGCTTAAGCTCTGTGCATTCCGCCTTCTCGGACAGACCTTTCCAAGTCTAACTGTTAAAATGGCCATGCGCTCTTTGCGCCAAATGACATCGCATGTCATCATCTCCGGTGAACATGAAAAGTTTGTAAGACATTTACAAAAAAGGCGTCAGCAAAATTTTCGTCTTAACATCAATCACCTTGGCGAAGCCATATTGGGAGAGCAAGAAGCACAACGGCGCTTAAACATTTATCTCAATGATCTAATGAAGGACTCCATCGATTGCGTTTCGGTCAAAATTTCTACGCTTTATTCTCAAATCAATCCCCTTGCATGGGACGATACCCTCGACAAACTCGCCGAGCGCCTGCGCGAGCTTTACCGCGCTGCTATGACCACTTACCCCGCTAAGCTTGTCACGTTAGACATGGAAGAGTTCCGCGATACTCATCTCACTGTCGACCTCTTCAAAAGAGTCCTCAGCGAATCAGAATTCTTATCGCTAACCGCAGGCATCGCTCTGCAGGCCTATCTTCCCGAATCGTTTGATCACCTGCAACACCTAACTGCCTGGGCGGAAGAGCGCGTGCAAAATGGTGGTGCACCAATCCGTATTCGCATCGTCAAGGGAGCAAACATCGCAATGGAAGATGTGGAAGCTTCCATCAAAGGCTGGCCACGCGCACCTTACCAAAACAAAGTGGAAACCGATGGCAACTTTAAAATGATGCTCGATTTTGCAATGCACCCTGAACGCATGAGTTCAGTGCGCATCGGCGTTGGCTCACACAATCTATTTGACATCGCCTACGCCTTGATCCTCCGTGCAGAACGCGGTGTCGAAGAAACGGTGGAATTTGAAATGCTAGAAGGCATGTGCGACCACTACCGCGATGTTATCCAAAATCTTTGCCAAAACGTTTTGCTTTACACGCCTGTTGCGACCGCAAAAGATTTTCAACACGCTTTAGCATACCTCTTTCGCCGACTCGACGAAAACACAGGGCCTGATAATTTCTTGCGCTATAGCTTTGGCCTAGAGCCTGGTTCTGATGAATGGGATATGCAAGTGACCATGTTTTTAGAAAGCTGCAAAGAGCTCAACCAGCTTGATCACAGCTGCAGACGCACCCAAGATCGCAACAAGCACGTGCAAATACCAGCAGGAATGTCTTTTGAAAACGAGCCCGATACAGACTTTTCTCTTCCACAAAATGCAAAATGGGCTAAAAAGATTATCGAGGAGTGGCAACACAAAATCATTGAGCCCATTCCACTTGTCATCGGTAGCCAAACCATCCACCACAATCCCCCTTCCGCCCACGGATGGGATAAATCTCAACCACTACAATCGTGCTATAGTTTTTCCTCTGCAACAACAGCCGAGCTCGATAAGGCCCTTATCGTTGCTAAAGGTCACGAGCAACATTGGGCAAACGTCCCCGTTACAACCCGATGCGCTTGCATAAAGAAGCTTGCCAACATTTTGCGAAAAAAAAGGGGCGCCCTAATCGGAGCCATGATTAAAGATGGTGGAAAATCCTTTGCTGAAGCCGATAGTGAAGTTTCTGAGGCCATTGATTTTGCCGATTACTACGTGGATGTGATGCAGCGCATGCACCTTTGCACAGATTTAGAGCTGTCCCCAAAAGGGACTTATCTTGTCGCATCTCCCTGGAATTTTCCAATCGCCATTCCAGCTGGCGGCATCATCGGCGCCCTATTAGCCGGCAATTGCGTCCTCTTTAAACCCGCAACGGAAACCGTTCTTTGCGGCTATCTGCTTGCTTGCTGCTTTTGGGAATCGGGCATCGACCAAAACGTTTTACAATTCATTCCAACTGCCGATGACCCTGAAGGGTCCAATCTCGTTCGCGATCCTCGCCTTACAGGTGTTATTTTAACCGGCTCAACAGAGACTGCCCAGCACTTTATTTCTCTTAGACCTAATCTCGAAATTTCAGCAGAAACGGGCGGCAAAAATGCCATGATCATCACAGCACTTGCTGATCGAGACCAGGCAGTAAAAGACCTGCTCCATTCTGCTTTTGGACATAACGGACAAAAATGTAGCGCCACAAGCCTTGCCATTTGCGAGCATGAAGTTTACCACGACTCAACCTTTCGTCGTCAGCTCCGCGATGCTGCAGCCTCCCTTCATGTCGGATCTGCGTGGGATCTATCCTCAAAAATTACCCCACTGATCAAACAACCCGGTGAAAAGCTTCTTCGCGGACTCACTAGACTTGAGCCAGGCGAAGAGTGGCTTTTAGAGCCTCGCCAAGACACACGTAATCCCAATCTCTGGTCTCCTGGCATCAAACTCGGCGTAAAAAAAGGTGGCTTTACACATCAAACGGAGCTCTTTGGCCCGGTGCTGGGCATCATGTGCGCTAACAACCTCGACCACGCCATTAAGCTTGCTAACGGTACACCCTACGGCCTCACCTCAGGGCTACATTCCCTCGACGAGCGCGAGCAGCACAAATGGCAACAAGCCATTCGAGCTGGTAATCTTTATATCAACCGCACTACCACGGGCGCCATCGTTCGTCGACAACCCTTTGGCGGCACTAAACAAAGCAGCTTCGGTTTTGGTGTTAAAGCCGGCGGCAGCAACTATCTCATGCAATTTATGCACCTAAAACATGCCGACCTTCCCAAAGAAAAGTACCCCGTTGGCGAACTCGTTAACAACCTCACGCCTCTTTTAGAAAAATTCGACTTTACAACTGAAGAGCAAGGCCTTTGGTATGGCAGCCTTTCCAACTACGCCTACTGGTACCAACGCCTTGGTAACGACAAAGATCGAATCAAACTCATTGGGCAAGATAACATTTTGCGCTACATTCCCCGTAAAAAAATCGCCCTCCGCATTTTTCCGGGCGATAAACCCATCGATATCTTACGCGTCATCGCAGCAGCCCTCACCTGCAAAGCGCCCCTACAAGTTTCTTGGGACCCCAAAGAAATTGATTTCCGCGCCCATGCCAACTGGGAGCTTCTTTTGCCCCACTTTTCTCTACACCGAGAGACCCTAGACGAGCTAAAAAAACGCATCAAAAATCACGATATCCGCCGCCTACGCCTCCTATCACCACCTGATTCAAATCTCATAACCATTTGTAGGTCAGCAAATTGCACACCTTCTATTGGTCCCGTCCTCGCTAACGGGCGCTATGAGCTCCTTCACTACCTACGTGAGCTCTCCATCTCCTTTGACTACCACCGCTATGGCAACCTTGGCATTCGAGATGGCGAACTGCGAAAGCCAACCCTATAACAACTAACCACTTAGAATAAAGTAATTGATTGACAATAAATCATCTATTTGTTAAACTATTTTTATATCTTTTAACAAAGGACAAATTATGCAGAAAATAGATGGAACACCTTCATTACATTCATTAAAAGAACAATCCCTAGAAGAAAAGCCTATACTTTCGATCACCATCCCCAGAGGGGTCAAATTTCCAACCTCTTTCAGCCTCAAAAATCGCCAAATCGTTGATACAACCAGGGGCACGAAGGAAGAAGCTCATCCCACTAAACAAACCCTCACCCGCACACAAATCTTTGCAATCAAAGCAGAACCCAATAACAAAGACCTTGTTCTCAAATACAAAAAACAGTTCAGAAAAAATCCCGGCCTGCAACAAATCAACATCTCTCCATCCGATGCCAAAAAGCTCGGCCTTTAACAATTAATGGTCATCCGCCATAATAGGCGGATGACCACACATAACAACCCCGAACAACAAAAAGCCATCGAGCACATCGAAGGCCCCCTCCTCATCCTTGCCGGAGCCGGCTCAGGCAAAACGCGCATTGTTACAAACCGCGTGGCCCATCTTCTCAACATCGGCGTTCCGGCAAACTCCATACTCGCCCTAACATTTACCAATAAAGCCGCCAGCGAAATGCGTCATCGCATTAAAAAAATGGCCTCTGCAGAAATCCTCACTTGCACTTTTCACTCTCTTTGTGCCCGCATCCTACGCGAATCGATTCATTGCCTCGGCTATAAAAACGACTTCGCTATCTACGATGCCGACGATTCCCTGCAACTCGTGCGCAACTGCTTAAAGACCCTCGAAATCAAAGACGACAAAGCCACCGCACGCACACTTCACTCCGCGATATCTCGTGCAAAAAACGATCTCATCACACCTCAAAATCTACCAGAACCAAAATCTCACGACAAAAACGCCAACCTCCTCAAAAAAGCCTACACTCTCTACCAACAAAAGCTAAAAGAATACAACGCTCTTGATTTTGATGACCTTCTTTACCTCACCGTTGAACTCTTTGAAAAACACCCAGAGGTTCTAAAACGGTACCAAAATCAATGGAATTTTATTCTTGTCGATGAGTACCAAGATACAAATCATGCCCAATATCGCATCGTCCAACAGCTTGCTCAAATCCACCAAAACTTATGCGTTGTTGGCGATCCCGACCAGTCCATCTACTCCTGGCGCGGAGCAAACATCAACAACATCCTCAACTTCCAAAAAGACTACCCCAATGCAGTCTCCATCACCCTTGAGCAAAACTACCGCAGCACAAATACCATCCTCAACGCATCCAATGCTCTCATTAAGCACAACGAGCAGCGCTACGAAAAAAATCTCTGGAGCGCCCTTGGCAATGGCGATCCAATTGGCCTTTACATCGCAGAAACAGATAGAGACGAAGCCACCTATGTGCACGAAAAGATTATCCATCACCATCGCAACTGCATTCCCTACCACGATATGGTCATTTTCTACCGCACCAATGCCCAATCCCGCATCTTTGAAGATATGCTTCTTAAATACGATATTCCCTATGTCATCATCGGCGGCGTTTCTTTCTACCAACGCCGTGAAATCAAGGACATCCTCGCCTACCTACGGATGCTGATTTCAGATTCCGATTTTCTCTCCTTTGCGCGCACCATTAACCTACCGCGTCGAGGGGTTGGCCCAACCACAATTCAAAAGCTTTCCACACTTGCAGAAACTACAGCAACACCCATCCTCACCCTTTGCCGCGATACCACCCTCAAACTCCCTCCACGCCAGCGCGAAGGAATCCAATCCTATCTCTCTCTCATCTCAACCCTACGCAACGAAACACACCTCCCCCTCGAAGAGCTTCTCATCCGCACCATCGAAGAAAGCGGCTACTTAAGCCTACTCAAACAAGATCCTGAAACACTCGAAGACCGCAAATCCAACCTCGATGAGCTCATCGCTAAAGCCGCTGAATGGTCACAATCCCATTCAAATCCCACACTCACAGCATTCCTAGAAGAGCTCTCCCTCTCCACCTCTGCTGATACCGCAAAAGATGGCGACGCCATCCAGCTCATGACACTCCATAACGGCAAAGGATTAGAATTTCCCGTCACCTTCATCGTCGGTCTAGAAGAAGGCCTTTGTCCCCATCTCAATTCCCTAGACGATCCCCAGGCCCTTGAAGAAGAGCGTCGCCTTTTCTACGTCGGCATGACCCGCGCCAAAATCCACCTCTACCTCTCCTGCTCTCGCTACCGCTTCTTGTGGGGAACACCGCGCACCATGCAGCCATCCCGCTTCCTCTCCGAAATCCCAGAATCCTTTCTCGATAACCACTCCATCCTCCCAGGCACCATCGTCTATGACGAAGAGCCCACCGGCTTCCACCCTGGAACACTCGTCCACCACCAAGACTTTGGCATCGGCACCGTCAAACGCGCCTACTCCACCTCCCACGGCCCCACCTATGATGTCTACTTCACCGACAGCGGCATCACCCGCTCCCTCGTCGCCAAATACGCCAAACTCCAAAAATGGACCTCCCAATAACTCAAATCGAGCGAATAAGCCCATTGACGTAATTTTACAGCTTTAGTAATGTCGTGTTCTTTGCTATCTAGAGGAGATCCAAATGAAGTCAATATTTTCTGTGTGCGCCATTGTTACTATTCTATGCGGGTTTACATACCCTGATAAAGGGGGCGTGGCAGATTTTGACAACCCACAAAAAATTAAAAACCAGCTTTTAATCCTTACCAATCCACGAACTGGTTCTCATCTACTGCTGTATAGCATTGTGTCCCTGACACAAAGGCCATTGCGAGGGCGCGTACCAATGTGGCATTTTTTGAATGATCCTCCATTTAGAAATCCAGAAAACATTCTTCGACTCGACATGGATTTTTCCAAACCGACCATGTATTGGGGCCATGAATATCATCTACTTGGAAAGCTAAACCACAGCAACAACAAATTAATATTTACCTCTCGAAATTACAAAGAAACAATTTTGAGCAATTTAAAAATCCAACATGGCAATAAGAATGCTAGCCCAAAAAGACTAGAAAAACTTTTGCAACACGAGATTATCAATGGCGGTTCAATTTTCGCTGAATATATAAATCGCTTGCGTCTTTATGATCGATGGGATCCGTCCAATCGGCTTCTCGTCAAATTTGAGCATTTGGTTAAGAATCCTGAAATATTCGTCCCTGCTGTTTTAAGCTTCATTCAAGAACCTGTTGACCCTACCGATTTTATCAGTAACTATTCTTCATTTAAGCAGCAATTGAGAGATGTCTATGATGCCAAGAAGTACACCACAGTATCAAGAGATAATGTCCATTATTTTGGAGACCTCATTTCACCAAAAACTCATGCCTTTTTAGACAATTATGTAAAATCAAAGTATCCCAAGCTGTGGAATAGCTACTTACATGAATTTGAATACAAGAAATAGTATTGCATAAAATAATAAATTGCCTTAATCGTTAATTAAGGCAATTATGAATAATAAATACACACAATCCGCAAAATTAAATCAATCACAAGTCATTAGTCTGGCATTACAACGTGCATTGCATGTTTTGCAAATGCCCATTAATGAACTTGCCCAATGGCTAAATAACGAGATTGAGCAAAATCCAACACTTAGTGTCATCCCACCCAAAAAGCACCACTCAGAAATATTTGCTACTTCCACAGCCAAGAGCCCCATTGATGAATTAAAACAAGAAATAGCTGTTTACTTTTCAGATCCTCAAGAAAAAGATCTAGCTCTTGCAATCTTACACTACCTAAACGAAGATGGATTTCTAACCCAGTCACATCAAGAGCTCGCTACCTACCTCAATACCCCCACATCCCAATTAGAAAAAATCTGTAAACTCATCGCAAGCCTTGACCCTTGCGGAATTGCAGCTTTAAACCTCCAAGACAGCCTCATGCTCCAACTGCAAAATCTCTCTAAAGAAAAAACCCTGCTCTACACCCTCATTGAAACTCATTGGCAGCTCTTCATCGATGGTCAAATCTCCAAATTAGCAAAAATCCATAATATCACCCTATCTGAACTCAAGACCTATCTTCAAAAAGAAGTTCGCCTCCTTAATTTCCATCCAGGACGCTCTCAAAGCTCTGACAAAAATACCGCCATCCCAGACATCATCATTCATGAGCATAACGGCTCTCTTTCAGCACACATTGCAAAAGACATCCTCCCACAATTTGAAATTAGCAAATGCTACCAAGAGCTCCTCGAAAGCAACCAGCTTCAAGCAGCGGATCGATCTTACATCCGAGGCCAATGCGCCGCTGGCCAATGGCTTAAGCGAATGGTCGACAGGCGATTTTCCACCCTACAGGCCATTGCCGATTATCTGCTTGAACATCAAAAAGGCTTCTTTGCACACCAATCAACTCTAAACGCACTATCCATCAAAGACACAGCACAAGAATTAGGCCTATCAATTTCAACAATCAACCGAGCCATTAAAGACAAAACCCTGCTCGCACCCCAAGGCATGTTTGAGCTACGCTACTTTTTTTCCAACGCAACAGTCACTGAAATATTAAAAGAGCTCATTGCTCAAGAAGACAAAGCATCCCCCCTATCAGATGAAGCCCTTGTAAAAGCCCTAAGAGATAAAAATATCCAATGCGCACGCCGCACAATCGCTAAATATCGTCAAAAGCTCAAAATTCCATCCGCCTCAGAGCGCCGCATCAATTGAGTTGTACCGCTTTAGATTGCTCGTAGTAAAGCCCCATCTGCGGCAAACCAATCCCCTGCTGCCATGCATGGATCAATGTTGAGGGGCTATTAAAATCAATCTTATCCAAATTGTGCAACAACTCCTCCTTTCGGTAGAGCACCAAGTTAAGTGGCACCGCCATCGTCCCTTGGTCAGGTTGCATGATATGAATCCGATCGGGCACACTATGCGAGTAATTGCGCTTAGCTAGCAAGCCCTGGCTTTCCATACTAAGGTAAAAGACATCAGCTTCCGTTTGCGTGATGGCTTGAATGCACTCGCCCAATTGAATCTTCTTTTGAACCAGCTGATTATCTGTTGCTACAGCAACAAACTCTGAGCTAGACGTTTGATTTTTTAAAATACCAAGAACCACTGTTTTAAACGCATTCTGACCCAATCGAAAACAGACCTGAGCATATTTCTCTTGAAGTTGCAAATACAAATTCTGGTGCTCTTGGTCAGTTGTGTAAATAACATAAACCGACTCAAGACCTGATACATAACGAAAAATCGACTCCAAGCACACATCGAGACGGTAAGGCTGATTATGCGACATGATAATCAGATCAGCTTTTCGATTCGCATCAACTTGTTGCCCCTTAGCCAAATGAGCGCACGTTTGCAAATTCTGGCTAAATTGATCCATCATTTTTCCCAACACAAGAGGTGGTTGCCCACCAGATACGTTTAGCCTATTGTGAACAGACATTGCCTGAGGTACATATCGCACATGCCACTTTGCTAATTTAAGCATCGGGACCATAAAATTATAATCCACACCATCATCACCAGCAAACTCAACAGCTAAAACATCCAAATCAACCTGTTTTAACAGCCTTGCATAAAACGATTTTACAGAAGCCTGGGACCAGGGCATTTTCATGAGCCTCTGCTGATTTAAAAGAGGTCTGCCATGCAGCGCATCTGCCTTCTTCATTGACGGATATTCCAATCGACTTCCATAAGCGAGCCAAACATCATCATCTTGATACGTTTCATTCAACGTCTTGAGCACATCATAATTCGAAAGCCAATCATGATGCGACAATTGAACAATGATCTCCTCATCTTTGCAGTCCTGCAAAATCTCCTTGTAAATCTTTGCCACAGAGACCGGTGTCGCATAACTTAAAATCTCTAACCTCTGACCAAACTTTTTACCAAACAAACAATCCTCAACCCTTTTCTGAGTCTTAGCATCATTTCCATTTTGGACATAAATAACGCGATAGTGGCGATAATCCTGATTACAAATCGAGTGCAAACTCTTTTCAACAAAAGCGTTCGCGCCGTTAGAAATGTAGACAACAACAAAATGATGATCGATCTTCGGTCCCGCTGGTTTCGGCTCATTCACAACCACATGCTGCGGCTGCCTAGCGGATTTGAGCACATGATATTCCTTAAACACAAATGCAGGCAGCACGAGTATTAGAAAAAAAATCAATAACCTGCGTAAATCATATGACATGAGCTCAACCCATAATTAGTAACCACATATTGATCTTTATATAACAGATTGCAAGATATATACCGAATAGACCTCAAAAATCGAAAACTTTCGCGTAGCCTAAAACCGATTTTTGAGGTCTATTCGGTATATACTGAAATTGTTTGAAATTCTAGCTACGCTATGGCTAACCGCGCCACCATAGCCTATAACTTCAATTGAACGGCCAAGCTGTTAATTCCAGTATAAATCTTTTTCATATCCAAGCTCCACTAACTCTTCCCCTAAAATTTGTTTAAAAAGAGATTTGTGATGTTCATTAAAACTCGATCTCCAACTATTAATCAGGCCTTTTCTAAAAGTTCCGCCTCCTCCCCACAAATTTTCAGCAACATTTTCTAACGTTTCTTGCGACACCTCAGCCTTTAAGTACTCTGCGATATTTTTCAGAGTTTGCAGTTGAGATTCTTTCGACCCGCCTCCTTTTTCACCAATTAGATCTTCAAACCGAACCACAAGCACTCCAGGTGTTCGCATCCAGCGAATAGCACGCCTAGCGAAGCTCTTCATGCTAAATTCGGGATGGCCCATATTAATCATATAAGACAACCGGCCATCAAAATTGCTCTTGTAAAACTCACTATGATCTATAGCATAGGAATACCAATCGTGCTCTTGCAGCCAATATAAAGCCGAAACACACACATCTCTTAAATCTCGAACAACTAAAATTCTTTTTACGTTCTGATTTGTTCGTAAAGGTTCAAAACGTTCTACGAGATGGGCTGTAGTAGCTATTTTAGGATGCATATCCAAAAAATCATCTGTAAAATAGTCGTGGCTCAGAGGAGAGCCTTTGATCTGAACACCCGTCATCATGCGGATGGCTCTTGCAGTAAGAAACGTCCCTGATTTTGGGATTGTTAAAACAAACAACTGATCAGACATCGAAAAAACAGAAACATTTAGCAAGGCAGCTACTAAAAACAATAGTGTGATGACCGCCTCAATTGATGAATTCCACAATTCCTTTAAACAGTAGATCATAGACTTGCTCCCCTATTCTAATAAGCTTGATAATTGATCTGTCAATCATGACAAAATTTAATCCCCACTTCTTGAACAGAAGTTTCCACTATCCATAAACCTCCATTTATTTGCCAAAAAAAAAGCGCTCCTATTTATACCGAAAACTGAAAAATTCGAATAATCGATAGAAATAATTGCTTGATTCAAAAAAGAAGATTGCCGTATTGTCAATCCTTAACCTAAAACAGGAGAATTCCAAATGATTAAAAAGTACTGCATACTGGCTTTCGTTACGTTTCTTGGAGGCAGTCTCATTGCAAACCAGCCACCGCAAAAAAGCATCACAGGAAACTCTAGCGGATACAGGAAAGTCTGTCAAGAAGCTGCCCTAGACGATGCTGTTTTTGAAAAATTTCGGTCCATACCGAGTTATTTTCACGCTGTTGAGTGCGGACAGCAGGGTGAGCTCGCTGATTACCTTAAAAAGCATGCAACTAAGAAAACTCTTTCCCTAATTCCAAAATTTAGAAAATTGGACTCCTATGGCCAGCCAAGTCGATATCCCCTTCCAAGATTTGGTGCTTTTTCAGGTACGGCATTGAAATACGTTCTAGTGGCGGACCACATCCACAGATTATTTAAATTACCTGAGAACTACTCCGTCGCTGAGATAGGAGCTGGATTTGGTGGCCAAGCTTACATGTTATCTGTGCTGTCACCCTTTTCGAAATATTATATTTACGATCTACCTGAAGTAGAAATGCTCATAGAAAAAATGATGTCTAAACTGAATGTCTCAAATGTGAATTGTCTAGATGCTTATGCACAGCTTCCAGTTGATGCTGTTGACTTGTTTATTAGTAATTACGCTTTCTCAGAATGTGATCGCATCACTCAATTAGACTACTTTAACCGGGTCATCATAAAATCTAAGCGAGGATATATGCTCTTTAATAGCATCAGCAGCTTTGACCACTTATCAGTGACCGAGTTCATCGAACTTTTACAAGAGCATGGAATCAACCCTAAAATCCATGCAGAACCAGTTTTCAGCTACACAAACAATGTTTTAATTACTTGGGATAGGACACGCCAATGAAAAATAAGCACATATATTTACTTCTATCAATCTGTCTGCTCGTTTTTAAAGCTCACTCAGAGGAAAGACCATACGTAGTTGGATCAATTCTTGGTGGGCTTGGAAATCAAATGTTTCAGGTAGCAACTACATGCGCTGTAGCATGGGATAACGGCGCAGACCCATACTTTCCAGATCTTATTCCTGTAAGACCTCACTCAGAAGTATATCAACACGTTCTCTTCAGATGTCTTCTAAATCCCCCCAAGCCAGATATCTCATGCACGTGGTCAACACCTGCATATGGTTACAAACCTATTCCTTTTAAAAATGGCATGAGGATTGCCGGGTATTCTCAAAACGAGAAGTACTTTAGTCGATATAGAGACCGATTGTTAAAATTATTTGCTCCTAAGAGAGCTGATTTACATTACATACAGCGCAAATACAGAAAAATATTAGCCCACCCAAATAGCGTAGGGATACATGTTCGCCATTATTATGCTGAAAAACCCCACGAGCCATCGTTTAGACAGTATGATGAAGAGTACTATGGACGAGCAATGAGTCTATTTCCAAACGATGCACTATTTGTTGTATGTAGCGACAATATCCAATTTGCAAAATCGGTTATTCCTACAAATGGGAAAAATGTGATTTTTATAAGTTCTGAACCATTATATGTCGACTTTTTTATCTTAACATTGTGCAAGCACAACATTATTGCAAACTCTACATTTAGCTGGTGGGCAGCTTGGCTAAATCAAAATCCCGGTAAAATTATTGTCAGACCTAATGAATGGTTTGGAGGCCAGCCAGACATCGGAGGACCTGATGGATGGATAAAAATTAAAGCAAAAAGCCTTCAGGAGAAATTGTAAGGTTGCATAAGTTTTATTGATGCCTTTTTTGCTTTACCCTTACGCGTTAGCAATTAAGACACATGCTTAGAAACGAATGCAAGTTGCGGATCAAATGTCTATAAGACGGCTTAGATTTTTGATATGATTATCAGAAAAAATTTCGCAGGAGGTAGCCAGAGAACTATCTTCAAGCAAGTTTTCCTTGGTAAATCTAGCAAAAAGGCAGGCCTTTTCTTGGACAGTTGATCCCCTTGCATCGTTAACAGCTAGGTCGTTTGCTATTCACAACATTTAAAAATAAATCCTATTGCAAAAAATGCAAGAACCTTTTACATTTGCCTCTTTATAACCTCAATCTCAAGAAGGTGTCTTTATGAAATGTCGATTTATTCTAGCATTGGTTTTTGTTCACACAAGCCTATTTTGCAGCCCTAGTAAACAACAGGGACCAGTATTACTAATTAGCGCTCAAAGGAGCGGGACAAATTGGTCTCTTGCGTGCTTGCAGTTTTTAACAAGACGATACCTTTCTCATCTTTTATCATATCCTGCTCTATGTGAGACCTCATTTACACAGCAATACAACCGATTAGGCCTACAGCTAGAACGACGAAAACCTTATTTATTTAGGACTCATGATTTACCAACAAATCACAAACTGCTTCCTAAAATAAAAAAAATCATGATTTTAAGAAACTATCGTGAAGTTGCCCTTCGGTATTGCAAATTTAATCCTGATGGTCAATTTAATGCTGATGAGTTTAACAAAATAGCTGCGAAAGGCGCAAAAATGACAAGCTACATCACTTTACTACAACGGTTCGATGCGTTACCAGATAAAGACAAAATGTTGTTTTATTACGAAGATCTTATTCAGGATCCTAGACGCACGCTCAGCTCGATATTAAATTTTATTAATGAACCTTGTACTCGCATGGATGAGTTTATGGAAAACATTGCTGTACTTAAGAAGAGGTGCGCAGATTCATATTATAACCAAATGAGCGACATAGGAGGCCCTATTTCAAGAGGCTCTTCAATAACCTATCATTCAGATCAATCTACGCCAGAAATCTTAGAGAAAATTGACGCTATCGTGAAAAAATTAGCTGGTGACCATATTTGGGATAAATACCTTAAGCACTATAATACCCACTAACCATAAAGCTTTATAAAGGCCCAAACATAAACCAAACTATCTTAAGGACAATTAATGACCAAGTTTCTTATCATTCTGCTATTAGGCCTACCTCTCTGCGTAGCAGAGCCCATTAAACGAATTCAAGTCTTTGGTGAAAGAAACTCTGGAACCAATTATCTTTCTACTATTCTTCGGGTTAACTTTCCTCAGCTCGAAATATACGACTACGGTGAGAACGGATCATATGGGATCAAACACTGGCCTGCATGGGTTGGCAAACCGATTAGCTACAACTTTCGCCTGTACGGAAAGCAAGCAGAACGATTTTGCACTTTTCCTAATTCGGATGACTGCTTATTCATATATATTTTTCGTAACCCTTATGACTGGGTGCAAGCCATGGCTAGAACTCCATGGGAAATAGCAAAACAACCCTCTCTAGACGCTTTTTTACGTACACCTCCATCTTACAATAAGTCTCTTGAAAAAGTGCAAAATAGCCCCGAGTTAGCTAAATACTTAAGAGAGCTAAACCCAGATACAAATCTTCCATTCGATAACATCTTAACATTAAGAGCAAAAAAAATTGAAAACGCATTACAGATCAAAAATCTGGTCAAACATTTTATCATCCTGAAATATGAGGATTTTAAAACTGACCCCTTTTTCTTCTTAAAGCAAATTAATAAAATCATACCTGTGGCTACGCCTGAGAACGAATTTCTTGATGTTAACTTTGATGCACGCCCAGGCTCATTTAGTAAAAAATATAAAAATAAACCTTATCCTCCTTTAAGCCACGAAAACTTATTGTTCATCAATAGCCATGCTGATTGGGATCTAGAGTGCTTGCTTGGCTATGCCATGAGAGAACACAATTAACATGTCTAAATTTTTATTAATTTTGATCACATCATCTGTAATTTTTGGAAATTATAATTACGATCGATTCCTTTCAGAAGTTATAATTGATGATAACTGCTCTTTTATGGATTGCTTTGACTGCATCTATTTAATTAATTTAGATGAACGAAAAGACAGGCTCAAAAAATCGAAAGCCGCTCTTGGAAAATTCCACATAAATCCTCAGAGAGTAAAAGCGATAAATGGTTGGAGCTTATCAGCACAAGCAATCAATCAAATAGCGCTTAATTACTCTGCTGAAACCATGGTAGGTAGTCAATGGGCTATGAGCTTTCAAGAGCCTAACTTAACCAAACAATTTGAATTTTTACATTCATCCATTGATGGCTGCCCAGTATTCTCCTGCCATATGACACCTGGAGCAATTGGCTGCCTCCTAAGCCATATCAGCATCCTTAAGCATGCTTATGCTTCAGGCTATAAACGAATTTGGATTTTGGAAGACGATTTTGTCATACAAGCAAACCCTTTAGTGCTCGCAGACTATGTCCACAAGTTAGACAAAATCACGGGAGCCGATGGCTGGGACCTGATCTATACTGATTGCCCCAAAGAAATAAAAAGCCTACAAGCACATTCCATTTTTTGGTTTTTATTTCGCCCAGATTGCCCCTTGGAACAATATGAGCGCTTTGGAGTGGTCAACGATATTTCTGAGGATTTTAAACAAATTGGACAGAGAACAAGAACGCACTCTATGATACTTAGTCAATCTGGCATCCAAAAAATCTACCACCACTTTTTAGAAAGAGGTGTGTATAACCCTATTGACCATGAGCTACCACATGTGCACGGTATAAAAATGTTTGCCATTAATAAACCCATTGTAACTTTCAGCACATCCTCTGATTCAAACACTAAAAAGCCAACCAACCATTAAGGAGTTTATCTATGCATAAGGCACTCGCTATCTTTTTTCTTTGCGCTGCTTCATTGAGCGCTAATATTTCAGATGCACAATGGAAAAGGTTCGAACAGACAGTTCTTGTTAATAAAAGAACCTCAATAGATGGCTGGTGTAGTCAAGACCAGGCACTAACCATAGCGCGTTTCATGAAAAAACACCTTCCCTCAACTTGCATAGAAATTGGCCCCTTTTACGGAGCTACGTCTTACAATATTTTAAAGTGCATGGCGCTTCTTAAACACGGCCACTTATATGCAATTGACGCATGGAATGGCGAATTAGCGGCCAAAGGCCTTGAAAGGGATGATCCCAATTATCAGTGGTGGCAAAACTGCGATATGCACAAAGCCTATGCATCTTTTTTGACAATGCTTAAAATTAACCGGTTATCAAAGTACTGCACGGTTGTAAGAAAAGATTCAGCTCTAGCGCATAGGGACTTTAAAGACGGGTCTATTGATTTTATTTTTATGGATGGTAACTTTTCAAAAAGCGGTAGCTATGAAGATGTAAAAAACTACTACCCTAAGGTAGCTCCAGGTGGCTTTATTATGCTGAATAATGCCAATTTCGCTTCAAAAATTCGAGCCGTGGCATTTCTTATGAACAATTGCAATTGGGTTAGGGAATTTTCTATTGAAAATTCAATGATCCTCTTTCAGAAAAAGCCCTTGTAACAGGACAATCGCTGACTTTAACAAGTCAGCTTTAGAATGCTTCCTATCTTTTTTTGCAACATACCTTATAACCTCGGTTCTGGGCTTATACCTATTCTAAGAAATAAATTTAAATCTGGGCGCGTCAAAACATAGATCGCGATCCCACTTTATTTTTTATGCGATTATACTTAGAACTGCAGATGCTAAGGGAACAAAGGCATACTATTCAAGGGAATTGAATCATCTATTACCTGATAAATGGCTGGTCTAAAGTTTCGAATACGAAACTTTTCATAGGCCATACCCGTCAATGGGTTTGTTGTATACATTATCTCAGCCATTTTCATGACATCATTCCCATAGCCTCTGTACAGATAAGGCATGTGAATCCTTGTAGCATTTATTGTAATGGGACCAAATTTTAGTCTTATTATTTTCTCAATTTCTTCTTTCAAAAAATAATGGTTATCGTATTGACTGTTTGGCTGCCTATGCATTGGTACTACCTTTCCGTCTTTTCCTAAAACCATAATAGCTACATCGACATGTCCATATATTTCTTTTCCGTTCTTTATCCGCTTAATTCTTTCGGGAGAGCCATCTGTTCTTTTAATAAAAAACCCATCGTACTTTTTAAAATCTTCTTCTGCTTCTTTCATTTTTTCTAGGTCTTCGCCCCATACACAAATATCAGTGTCGAAATCCCAAGGAATAAAACCTTTGTGTCTAACCGCGCCTATTAACGTACCGCCCCAGGCCCAATATCTTACTCCATGCTTACGCAAAACTTCGTCTGTAAGTTTAAGAATTTGATAGTTAGAAGCAACTTCATGGGGCTGAATAGATTGAAAATTATATGCCTTATCATGCATAGGAATTCTTCTTATTTCAACACCATAAACAAATCCACATATTCCAATTATTGCAGCAAAAAAAATGCACTTCATAAGGGCCTCCTCCACAATTTCATATAAAAAAGTATAATCTTTACTATTTGATAACAAGCACCTAGACCTCTGCCTGTTATACCTTCCACAAGTGGCCATGCTACACTTTCCATTTTTATTTTGCCATAAGTATCGTCTAACTATCAAATTCCTCGCATCACTTTAAGATTGAATATATTTAAAGATCGCGCCTTACTTAATTTTTACCACAACCTGTCAAGCATAGTGTGTGGATGCTAAAACGCCTAAAGTTAAAGCGCCTTATCTCCAAAAAGCATTTCAATCTAAACGCTTGAACCTCTCTCGCCTGAAGGCGAGAGATTCTTGTTTCTACGCTGCCCGAGCGGGCTGCTCCACAAGCTTTTTTAAGGCCGATGTTCCCGCGGCCTTGATGTTTATGCTGCTGTTGTAGTCTCTGTCTAGTTCAAGGCTACAGTTTTTGCAGCTGTATGTTCTTTGCTTTAACTCTATCTCTTGTTTGTGGCCACAGGTGGAACATTGTTTGGTGGTGGGGTTGTAGGCTCCTGCTTCGATGTAGTGTTTTCCTTGTTCTTGGGCTTTGTATTTGAGGTAGGTTAAAAATTGCCTCCATGATGCATCGCTGATGTATCTTGCAAGTTTGTATTTTTTGTCTTGCAGGAGGGCTTTTATGTTTAGGGTCTCAACACATATGATGTTGTGGTTTTTGACGATCCATGTGGAGAGCTGATGGGTAAAGTTTTCTCGAGCGTGTTTTATTGTGGCGTGGAGTTTAAAAAGCTGTCTTTTGGCTTTTTTCCAGTTGCTGCTTCCTTTTTGTTTTTTCGAGAGGCGCTTTTGGAGTATTCTGAGCCTGGGTAGTAGTCGGTGGTAGTATTTCGGTGGGTCTATTGTAAGGGGTTTGTTGGTTTTGCCTATGGCGCAGGTGGCGTATTTTGTGAGTCCTACGTCTATGCCTATGGCTTTGTTTTCGTCTAGGGGAGCAGGGTTTGGTGTGGGTGCTTCTATTTCACAGGAGAAGCTGATGTACCAACGCTCTCCTTCTCGGATGATGGTGGTTTGTTTGAGGGTGCCTTGCATTTCTCGGGATTTGATGTAACGTACCCACCCTATTTTGGGAAGGTAGGCTTTGTCATCTTGGATTTTGACTCCTTGGGGGTAGCGAAAGGAGTCGTGGATTCCTTTGGCTTTGAATTTGGGATGGGCGTTTGTTTTTTTGAAGTAGTGGGTGTAGGCGGTGTTTAGGTCTTTGAGGGATTGTTGGAGAATTTGTGAGTGGATGGTTTTTAGCCAGGTGCTCTCTTTTTGTTGCTTGAGTAGGGTGAGCTCTTTGTTTTGCTCGTAGTAGCTTATGTTTTGTTTGTTTTCTTGATAGGCTTGCTTTCGTTGAGCCAACCCTCGGTTGTAGACGTAGCGGCAGGCTCCTGCAAAGCTTGCAAATTGCTGTTTTTGCTCTGCTCTGGGCTTAAGCTTGTATTTGAATGCCTTGCGAATGATCATGCACTGAATCTAAAATTTGGTCTATGATTAAGTCAACTAAATATTTAAGACGGGGTAGATCTTGTGTTTTTGCTATGCATGTCCATTTGGTCTTTGTCACAAAATACAGGAGACGCGTATTTACTAAACGCATTTTGAGACATCTGGAGCAAATTTTTAAAAGCGTCTGCAATGATTTTGAGGCTGAGCTAAAAGAGTTTAACGGTGAACACGACCATGTACATCTTTTAGTGAACTTTCATCCAAAGATGTCTATTTCTAAGCTCGTTAACTCCTTGAAAGGGGTATCTTCTAGGCTTGTTCGGAAACAGAATTATCACTCCGTTCAAAAAGCTCTCTATGGAAAAAGCTTTTGGTCACCCAGTTATTTTGCAGGTAGCTGCGGCGGTGCCAGCCTTGATGTTATTCGCAAATATATCGAACAACAATCTCATCCTAAAGCTTAGCGCCTTTGATCCCGGCCATGAATGACCGGGTTTTTCGGCGCTTTTGTGATAAATCTTTTGCACAATTTTCTGGACATCCTCAAGGTCAAACATGTAAGATGCGCTAAAATTTAATCAAAATTAAAGGGGAAATGTCATGAAAGCAATTAAGCTGTATTTGCTTTTTTTTATTTTAGCTACAACCATTACCGGCAAAATAGATGCATACGAGCTTGGGATAGTCTCACTGTTTAAAAATGAGGCTAACTATCTAAAAGAGTGGATTGAATATCATCGAATGGTTGGTGTAGACCACTTTTTATTGTATGACAACCTAAGCGAAGATAATTGGAGAGAAGTCCTAGCTCCTTACATCGAAGAAGGATTAGTAGAAGTAACCGAAAATTGGGGTGACCCTGCCCAAAAGACTGGATTTCCAATTACTTGGCAAATGAACGCTTTTCACGACGGATTAAATAAGTTTAAAGGCAAAGCAAAATGGGTTGCTTTTATCGATATAGATGAATTTATCATGCCTAAAAAGCATAGAAAAGTAACCGATTGTTTAGATAACGTTTTTTCTAATGCTTCTGGAATATATGTTTGTTGGAGGAATTTCGGAACAAACAACATCTATATAGAGCCAGGCAAACCCATTATTACTCGCTTAACAGGCTGCTCTGCGCCCGATCAATCCGATAATAGCGTAGGTAAGAGCATTGTGCGACCAGATCACGTGTTGCACTGCCATAGCCCTCATTTTTTTAGACTACTGCACGACAAACGCTATTACTCTGGGTCAAACAACAAGCTGCATTACCACGCCAATGGTGAGCTTGGGGTGCCCTATACGCATACAAGTAGATACCTTCAAGTCAACCACTACAAGTTTAGAGATGAACGCTTTTATAAAGAGCGACGACTCGCTAGACTTGTAAATGCTGGATGGTCAACAGCTCTATTAGAAGAACATTATGTTGCTTTTAATATAATTCAAAACAGAAGCATGGTAAATTTTCTAAAAAAATATCACCGCAATATGTACAACCAATTCTGGTCCAACGATAATTAGAGGTTTTATATAAAATCAACTGCATGTTGCAAGGGAGATAATAGACTGCAAGGTCTGGTTCTATTATGAGAAAGTATGGATTCCTTCTTGTTATGTGCATTGATTTGCTTGTTTATGCAAACCAAGAAATTGATTTACCTCAACAAGAAATCATTACAGTTAGCCTTGGTTCCCACTGTCAATCATCAATCATTCTAAGAAGACTTGGCTTGCGACAGTGTGCGATGCCGCTGGACTGGCTTTTATCTTTTGATCACAAAGGGCTTATTCGACTAATTGATGATGATTTTCAGCACATGCTGGACCCAGATCACTTAATTCAATACCCTGAAGGCTACGTCGTCAATAGGTTATATAATCTTGAATTTCGCCATGATTGGCACAAACATAATCTTTTGCAAGAATTACCTGATATATTGTCCAAGTATCGTAGACGCATCCATCGTTTTTTCCAATTGCCAGCAATAGCAAAGCGCGTTATTTTTATTCGTACAGTATTTGATCCTAAACTCAATGTTTTAAACAATCTGCCCACATACAGTCCTGCTAGCACGTTTATCGACGTCCATCAGGCTCAAGAGCTACATGCCTGTCTCAAGAATAAATTTCCTGACTTGAAATTTCTTCTGGCGATCATTAATTTTGCTAATACATCTTCAGGCATTCCTGATGATGCCCATGGCATTGTTGAGTTTAAAGTAAAGAATCTTGTTAAGGATGCTGATCAATTTCTCTACCTCCTAGGAGACCCAAATTACTTCGACAGGCTTTACACCGATAACCATGTGAAAAAGCACCAGATAACAACCACAATATCAGATAGCGATAAGCACTAGGTCCCTCGTATTTTTTAGAGTAACACGAGTTGCAGATCAAATATCTATAAAGAGGTACTTTCGGAAAAATCTGCTAAAAAAAAGCGTTTCAACTCTAATTGTTATACCTTCCCAAATATTTTGACCTTAGGTTTTCAGGCACAGAATTCGCAAATACATTCTCAATCTCAGCAACTAAACTCACTGGAGCTCTAGAAGCATGGTAGCGCACATCAGCTCCTCTTGAGATAGATCCCCCAATTATGTGCCACATAGAGTGATAAGAGTCTGCTACTTTATTTTTGTAATCATCATGATGCTTCATAAAACTTTCAAGATCTGCATCTGATTCACCTAAAAACTCTACCAGGCTCTTCAAGGTCTCTTTTGGTTTCTCTATTAGGTCTTCGTAATAAAAATAATGCCGATTTTCTTCTGGCCAAGCTTCAAAATACGCTAGCATACGGATATAATCATCAACCAAATAATCATAATTATGATACAGTATTTCTTTATTTTTGTTTTGCTTTAAATATCTCAGAGTAGTTTCTCTATAATCTCTAATGATGATAAACAGCTTATTATCTTCCTTACAAACACTTTCTAATAAATCAACGTAGTGGGTGCGGTAAAAGGGGGGCTTAGACTCATTCAAGGACAACTGTAATCGATTACGATTTGGTTTATTGTCTACGCGTGAAGGATAATTTTCTGCTGGAACGATGTAGCGATTCGTCAGAACCTGAAGAGCTGCTAAGGTCCAATTGGTACCAGTGCGTTTTAAGCTCAGAAAGAATGTTTCATTGTGTGCATTATCTAGCTGATTACTAAACCCTTGCGGGTAAAACGTGCAATTTAACAGCACCATAATAAGCATCAAAATTTTCATGCGAACTCCATATAAATACTTGACATAAGTCACCATGCTACACATTCTAATTTTTTTTGCTATAAACCTCTTCAAATTGACAAATTCGTTGCATCAGATTAAGATGCTGTGAGCCATGTGGACATATTTAAAGATTGCGTGTTACTTAATTTTTACCACAATCTGTCAAGCGCAGTGTGATGGTCTCTTGCATGCCCTTGCTAAAAAATATGAGCGGCCCATCACTATGCTTGACTTAAGTCCCCATATTACGGATGTATTACTCGATCTAGCAGCACTTCACCCGTCATCTGTATTTATAGGAATTTCTAGAGATAATCAGGATGTGCTGCCTAACTGCTTGTTAATAAATAAGCAGCCTAACCTCTCAAATTTAAAAAAATTGTACGAGACAGACCATTTTGATATTGCTTACATCGGTGGAGGATTAACTGAAATAACAAACCGATTTGAATACATAAAATTATTTGCCAAGATCGCTGATCACGTTGTATTAACGCTCGATATAGATCTTGTAAAACTGATTCCTGAATTTTTATCGGAAATTAACGCCTTTTCTACTAATATAAACAGCGACCAAAATAAGCAACAAACGTATTTAATTAAAAACAAAGACACAAGAAATATTACACCTTTTCCTAATAGCAATAAGATTGAAATCTCAAGCAACTTCCATTACAAAATTGGAATAGTTGGTCAATCTGCGAACCCATGGCCTATGGGCATTAGCTTATTTTCTTTTAAGTTACTAAATGGTGTCGTGCCTAATCCAGACGTTCTTGCAGATCAATTACAAAACAGCGACTGGCAACAGAAGTTAACTCTACCCTATTGTGCATTTTTACAAGGAAACCAAATATATTGGCACCCTGTGATCCCCCATATGCGCGTTTGGCCTAAAGAAGGGCTTGCTAGCTGCATAAAGGGCATGCAAATACCACAAGATCAATATGAATCATACTGCCAAAACGAATTTAGACGTCTGCTATTGCCCAATTAATGACCAGCTGAAGGCCTATTGCCTACAAGGTATTATTCCTGGGCCCGAAGAGTCCGAAGATTCTTTTTTTAAAAGGGCCAAAAAGTTAACAAATGCGGATGCTGAAACGCCTAAAGTTAGAGCGCCTTATCTCCAAAAAGCATTTCAGTCTATTTATAATCTTTACGGAGTTTCTCATATAAACGTAAAACTTTTCCATTCAAATGCAAAACTGATGCCGTGGGAAGGCGGCGCTACCTGGATATCAGACAATGAAGTTAGCATCCAACTACCGCGCCGTAGATACTGGCTTGCTCGTAGCGACTATACCGAAATTATCACTCATGAATTTGTACATGTAATGCGACAAAAATTTGATGAGCCAATATTTGAAGAGCTTATTGCCTATCAAAGCTCCCCAAAATACTGGAGACGCATTCTTGGCCCATTTCTAGCCCAATCTTGGCGTTGCTTTTTACTGTTAGGATCATTTGTTCTTGGTCAAATTGCTGACTGGTATTCATTATCGTGCCATTGGACACCTATAATAACCGCTTTAGCGACCTTTCCTCTAGCTATCCTAACAAGCATTAGGCACTACCAGTTTCAAAAGGTAAAAAAAATGATGGAAAGCTCATTTCGCCCTTCCTTTGCCAACTTCGCTATGTTATTTTTAACCGATCGAGAAATCATCCGCTTTGCTCAATCTGATCCAGCTAAAATATGCAAATACCTTAAAAGCGGCAAAAGCTTGCGCTTAAGATCTTTGTCACTGTTTATTCCTTAAATATCCACAACGACCATTATCGCTTAAAGCGCGAGGCTCCGTAGAAACGATGTCTTGACTCACCGTAAAGAGCTGAATCCCTTGAGGCAGGTAAAAATCCATATCAAATGGTAGAAACACCTTATGCTTATCGAAAAAATCGAGCAATTTCTTCATGCCCGACCGCCTTACTATCATTGAGTAAGCCCCATATCTAGCGCCAATTTTGAAAAAATTGCGCCCAAGCGGCTTACATAATGTAAAAATATTTGGGTTTTTTGGCTCAAAATTAGGTCTGTTTGCGTAGCTTTTACAGTGAACATATTGCCCATCTTTATTTTTAGTATTCTGATCCGTGAACAGAATGTCCCATCCATCAGGTCCTACCAATCTATCAAGCTTTTCAATATAATCTGATATTAAACGTGGGTCACGAATGACCTCGATATCATCTTCCATCACCCAAATCGTTTCATAACCACTTTGAAAAGCATCGTGTAATATTGACAGATGACTGAGCACAATGCCAATTGAGCCACGTGGCATCTTATGGCAAAAATATGTCCGGCCAATTTCCCCAATCACTGCATCTCTTGGCTTAATCTGGGTCTCTGACAGATAAACTGTGCCCAAAAAGTTTTTAGTCATTTCCGGAGTCAGTTTAACTCCTACGTCATTAATAGTTTCTAGTTTTAGTTCCCATCCATTAACAGCTGAAAATCGATAGGGCTTAATATTGTAAGGTGCTAACTTCTCCAGACAGCTTTTGTATTTTTCAGGTCTTTGGTCAAGATTGATTATATAGATGAAATCGACATTTCGAATAGAGCGACTTCCGTCTTTACCGATTGCAGGCTTATAGTGATCGACCAAGTCAGCATAGGCAAAGACAAGTGGAAAAATAAAAATTATGAGCAAGAATTTCATAGGGCCTTTGTAAGTTTTTTCTTATTAAGATAATTAGGACCACCGTTATCCGATATAGCTTTTGATAATGTCGAAACAACGTCTTCTCTGACTGTAAAAACTTTGAGGCCAGGAGCTGCGTAGTAGTCCATGTCATAAGGGAAAAATATTTTGTACTTTAAAAAGAAGCTCAATATTTTTTCCATACCGGACCGTCTTATTATCATAGAATAAGCTCCATATCTTGATCCTATTCTCCGGAATTCTGGACTTATATTTTTCTTTTGTTGGAAGATCACCGGGTTTCTAGGTTCATAATTAGGCCGTTTAGCATATGCGGAACATGGTACATACTCGCCTCTTTGGTTCTTCGTATCTCTATCGGTAAACAATACATCCCATCTACTCTCTCCAACCTGTTGGTCTAACTTTGCTACTAGCTGAGACATTAACCTTGGATCTCTTATGACCTGTATGTCATCTTCCATCACCCATATTGTTTTGTACCCACTTTTCACAGCATCAGCGAGAATAGAAAGGTGACTTAAACAAATTCCAATTGGCCCTCTTGCCATACAGTGACAAAAGTACGTCATACCTTCTTGCTCAATTAATGAATGCTTTGCTCTCCCTTCATCTTCAGGTAAGTATGAAGTCCCCATGATCCCTGACTGCATTCCTCTTCTGTATTTAAGACCAACGTCTTGAACTGTTTCTAAGGGTAGCTCCCAACCGTTCACTGCAGAAAATCTGTAAGGATGGATGCCATATGGTTCTAATTGCTTTAGTGACGCTTCATATTTTTCAGGTCTTTGATCTAAATTAAGCATATAAATAAAATCAATGTTCTCGATACAGTGATTAGAACCTTTATTGGGGGCATTCTTGAAATAATCAGATAGCCCTGCCAGTAATAATGAAGAGCTGAGCAGGCTAGCTAGCAGCACTCTATTGTTCATTTTACCCCTTTTCCTGGTTGTATCTTGGGCCGCCATTATCTGATGGCGATCCAGGAGTATTTCCTACGATGTCATACCGAGTTGTAAACATCTTGATGCCTGGAACTGCGAAATAATCGATATCATAAGGGCAGTAGATGTTATATTTTTTGAAAAATTTCAGGATCTTTTTTATCCCTGATCTTCGAATTACCATAGAATGAGAACCGAATCTTGCTCCAATTCTTCGAAAGTGACTATCGATATTTTTGCGAACAGTGAATTTAGATTTTGACTTAGGTTGATAGTTTGGACGGCGCTTATCGTAGCCCTTACACGGCACATATATTCCGCTGTTGTTCTTAATATCTCTGTCGGTAAACAACACATCCCAGTCCTTATCAACTGCTTTATCAAGCAACTTAATACACTCAGTAACGTAGTGAGGGTTCATTTGAATGGAAATATCATCTTCCATTACCCAAATTGTTTTGTAACCACTGTCATAAGCGTCTTGTAGCACTGATAGGTGACTCAAACAGCATCCAATAGCGCCCCGAGATAGGCAATGTGCAAAGTATGTTCGGCCAACAACATTCATCATTTCATGTCGCACTTCCCCCTTGTCTTCATGGAGATAGCAAGATGACTCGACTGATTTCATCCCTTTTCTATACTTAACGCCCACGTCGTTGATTGCATCTAAAGTAAGCTCCCAACCATTTACAGCAGAAAAACGAAAAGGACATATCCCAAATTTCGCTAGCTGCTCTTGAGACCTTTTAAATTTCTCTGGCCTTTGATCTAGATTGATCATATAGATAAAATCAACTTTGGGCATGGAATAGTTGCCAATTTTTGGCCCAGCTTTTTTAAAGTGATCTTCGATCACTCCTAGAACATTGCTGGGCAACATGTATGCTACCGAAAGGCAAATACCAATAATAAACTTGAACATTGAATTAACTTCCTTTTTTAAACAAATAGCACTCATTTCCTACAGACCGTGACTTTATCAATTTGCAATTCTCTTTCATGAAGCGTATTGCTTTACCAGTAGAGGTCCAATTGACATCATCAAACCAGATATAGCCACCTTGTTTCACTTTTGGAAACCAACTGATCGCATCGAAATAAGCTGAATCTTCTGTATGATTACCATCAATGTGCAAAATATCAATTGATCCATCTTCAAATTCTTCAACCGCCTTTGCTGAGGTCGTTTTCATGATACGGCAGAATTTTTCAAGGCGATTTCTTTTTAACATGGCTTTAAAGTGTGCGAAGATGGCTTTCATATCAACTTCACTCCACCATTTAAAATTTGGATCGTCAGGATCGTAACCTTCAAGGCAGTCTACGTTATCCCAAGGATCAATGGCTACAACATAGCCTTTGTTATTGAATTTCAGCGCTTGTGCTGTTGGGTGAATAGAAGCTCCACCAAAAACACCGACTTCAACGCAGACATCGGGCTTCACTTCATAAATCAGTTCCATCATTTTCTTGGCTTTTTCAGGATTACACCACCCATGAACAAGCTTTTGCTTTGATACAACGTCTCTTTTAAAGCGCTCCCATTTTGCATCTACACCAAACAGAGATACTCCTGCTAATAATAGCACAACGATTTTCGTTTTCATGATTTTTCCTTTTTACATTTTATGGGTTTTAAGCTTTTTAAAAGCGCTTGTTGATCAAGAATTAGCACCTTCACCGCGCAATCATTTTCTCCACATGAGACGATTAGTACATCTCTTCCATCGCGCTTTTCAGAAATAAGCCCTGCTGGATAGGATGCTCGAACAGTTGGCGGAGCTGTATTTTGTGCAGGGGTATTGAAAATGCCTTTGTAGAAAATGGGGTAGTTAGAAATACCCGTGATTCGAAATGGAGGCTTATTTTGAAATGTATACGCTCCCATGAGATACCAAGCATACCCATCTTGATCTTTAAAAAAGCTATGAAATAAGCCAAGGTATCTGTCATCAATCGATATAGCAGGGCTCCCGCCACGAGGCTCTCCCCACATCTTGGGCCAGCTAGGTTTTGGAAATGCTGCTACTTCAGGAAAAAGGGCGTGTTCCAACACACCAACTTTAGGATCGGTGAGCTTTAGAAGTGAGTGAGGATAAATATGATACTCATAAAAGAGCTGATGGCCTTTATCTTGATCGTTGTAGGCAAAAGGAACCCAGTTTTTTTCTATTGGCTGGATCTGTAAATCCATCTTTGTGTCGCTGATAAGCTCCATAGTCTTGGAGTCAATTTCAGCGGCATGCATAATTCTACGATCACTTGCAAGAGACACAAGAGAGTTATAGGTCAAAAAGAGTTGATCACCAACCCATGTTGCACGTGGATCTTCTGCATAGTCAGATCCAACCTTGATGCGCTTAAACTCTTTTTCAGTTTGATTAAAGTTATGATCGAGCTCAACAACCCCAATGTTAGTGTAAAAATCACGCGGACAATTATGATCAATGACATCGTAACGGAAAAAAAGCAAGTAATTGCCATCCTCTTTTGCCAATATGGAGCCGTTGTAAGGAGCAACAACATTTCTTATGTTGATTTCTTTAACATCCAACACAACACCTGTGCTCTCGCCAAGGGGAATGTTTTGAAGCTGCATTGGCAAAATAACGTTACCACATCTTGGCATCGTTCTGCGAAAGCCTTCTTCGGCAAGATACAAAAACTTGGACTGTATGCGAGATCTCTTCTTTATTTTATTGATCTCATATATTCCAACGGATGTTATAGCTGCCAAGCATACGAAAAGAAGACAAACGCTAGCAAGAATCCGTCCCTGGGTTTTTTTTATTCTTTGTTCCAACATGCTCCACCAAATTTTCAAGTAAATTTCTGCCCATGCTACTTATGTGCGCAAATATTAGTCAAGCAACTAATTTGTAAGGGCAGATCTATAAACTGAATAGTCTTAAATAATTGAAAGAACTACGATGAATATGATATCAACCTCTCCCTGAACTGTACTTTACGCGTTGTTTAAAGTTTGTTGAGCGTTAATATTCAAACAGATAGAATCAATATCGCAAAATAAAATATTTTCATTTCTTGTCATAAATGGGCTTTAATGACTATGCTTGACAATACGCAATAGTCTTTTTTAGCTGAATCCGTTAAGAAGAGAAGTATGGGAAAAAAGAAGTTAATCATCGTCGAGTCGCCTACGAAGATCAAGACGCTTAGAAAGTTTTTGGGCAAAGACTTTCAGTTTGAGTCGTCGGTTGGTCATGTGCGCGATTTGCCGCAGAAGGGCTTCGGCATCGATGTCGAAAATGATTTTAACCCGGTCTACCAATCACTACCTGATAAAAGAGATGTCATTGAGAAGTTGAAAAAGCAAGCGGCTGCGGCTGAAGTTGTCTATTTAGCACCTGACCCTGATAGAGAGGGTGAGGCTATTGCTTGGCATATCGCTCATATTTTACCTAAAGATACCAATACGAAGCGGATTACCTTTAATGAGATTACAAGAGCGGCTGTACAGGCGGCTGTAGAAAATCCAAGAGAGATCAATCAAGATTTAGTAGATGCTCAGCAAGCTAGGCGATTGCTTGACCGTATTGTCGGCTACAAGATTTCTCCTTTGCTGCAACGGCGCGTGCAGGGAGGCCGGGATGGTTTCTTATCAGCTGGACGTGTTCAATCGGTGGCTCTTAAGCTGGTTGTTGACAGAGAGAAGGAGATTGAGGCGTTTAAGCCTGTAGAATACTGGAATATTGGTGCAGTTCTACAAGATGGCAGCAAGCCATTTTATGCCCATTTGCATCTAGTGGACGGAAAGCGAATCGAAAAAGAGCCGAAGAAAGGCTGCATTACAATTGGTAACGCTGCAGATGCTAAAAAAGCGACTACGAGACTTGAAGGCGCTTCTTTTGTAGTAGGTGCGGTTGATAAGAAGGAAAAGAAACGCCATCCGGTGCCTCCATTTATTACTTCGACTTTGCAGCAAGAGGCAAGCAGGCATTATGGTTTCAGCGCGCAGAGAACGATGTCAATTGCGCAAAGCTTGTATGAGGGTCTTGATCTAGGCGCTGAAGGGACTGAAGGTTTGATCACCTATATGCGTACCGATTCTGTGCGCGTATCCACCGAAGCCATAGGCCATGCGCGCAAGCTAATTGAAAAAACGTATGGCAAGGACTACCTGCCTGAAAAGCCAAAGGGCTATGCTGGGAAGAAGGGGTCTCAAGATGCCCACGAGGCAATTCGCCCTACAAATGTTATTCATACGCCCGATAGCATTAAGAAATACCTCAACCCAGATCAACTTAAGATCTATGGATTGATTTGGAAGCGCTTTGTGGCCTCTCAGATGAACCCTGCTATTTACGATACAGTATCCTGCGATATTGAAACTGATAAGCAAATGGTGCTCAAAGTCACTGGGTCCACTCTGAAGTTTAAAGGCTTTTTAGCCGTTTACATGGAAAAATATGACAGTGAAGATGAGGCAGAAAAGGAGTCTCTCCTCCCTCCTCTTGCGGAAGGTCAAAAGCTTAAGCTCATTGAGGTGAAATCAGAGCAAGCATTTACGCGTCCTCCCGCCCGCTTTACAGAAGCCTCATTAATCAAAGAGCTGGAAAAGTCTGGTATCGGTCGCCCGTCAACGTACGCCTCAATTATGAACAAAATTCAGGGGCGTCAGTATACGACAAAGGAAAAGCTGCAGCTGCATCCGACTGAGCTTGGCCGTGTGATCGTGGGCCTACTTGAAACCAGCTTTGGCATGATCATGGATATTGGCTTTACGGCGAGTATGGAAGAGGATTTGGATAAGATTGCCGATGGTCACGCAGAGTGGAAATCTTTTATCCGCAATTTCTGGGATCAGTTTAATCCCCTGGTGGAAACAGCAGAAAAAGAAGCGCACGTTCCAAAAGAAATGACGGATATTGATTGCCCCAAATGTGGAGCTAAACTGCAAAAGATTTGGGCTAAGAATAAGTATTTTTATGGATGCTCAAAGTATCCTGATTGCGACTATACTGCTGCGGTTGAGTCCTTGAATTTTGATAAGTCTCAATATGCTGATGACTTTGATTGGGATCAAAAATGTCCAAAGTGCTCAAGCGAAATGATGCTCCGTCACGGTAAGTTTGGACCATTCTTAGGATGCACCAAATACCCCGACTGCAAAGGCATCGTCAATATCCCCAAAAAAGGCGAAGAGGCTCAAGAAGATTTACCGAAGTGCCCAGCTGTTGGCTGCGATGGTCAACTGACGATGCGTCGTTCAAGATTTGGTAAGATGTTTATCTCTTGCTCTGAGTACCCCGATTGTGATGTGATTGGTAACGATGTCGATGAGATTGAGCAAAAATACAGAGACCGCCCTAAAACAGCTTATGTCAAAAAAGCTAAAACAGGCGGAAAAGGCCGCAGATCTTCTGGTGGTCCCAAGTACAAGCTATCAAAAGAGCTAGCAGCTGTTGTCGGCGACAAGGAAATGACTCGACCTGAGATTACAAAGGCCATCTGGGTTTACATCAAGAAGCACGACTGCCAAGATCCAAACAACAAACGCATCATTGTGCCTGATGCTAAGTTGAAAAAGGTGTTCTCTGAACCTATCGATATGATGAAACTCGCGAGTGCTCTGACTCCCCATCTGAAAAAATAAGTCTATCGCAGGATCGGTTTTTGCAAGCAAAAATCTCAATGTAAAGCCGCTTTACATTTAGAAATTGACTTGAATCTTACCGACAAAGCCTTGAAGGCCAAGGACTGAGTCGTTGATCACGGTGCGTCGCTGCGTGATGCTTGATGTCGATGCACTAAGGTCGCCTGATCGTAATTCTTCTACATTAAACCATGCGTTGAGCTCGTAACCTGCAAAGACGTTGATTCCCCAATCATCCCACATGATCCCCCACGAAGGCCCAAGCTGCATTTGGATTTGTGTTATGATGCGATTATCATCGTAGTGTGAATTCTCAACATCTGTAGCCGCATTGCCTGTGCCTGCGTTGCTGGTGTTTGCTTTTGTGTAGTTTGAGTAATAACCTAAAAGTGCTGCCACGGAAGTTGTTCCAGTAATGCTCCATCCTCTGCCTAGATACCAATCAAAATCAACTCCAACGCGCATTCCGCCTCCTGAAAAAGAGTAATCGTAATGATCGTGAGACAAATTAGACGGGTCGCCTAGTCCATGGTATTTGACGTCAAAGTCACGATCAATCCATGCACCTGTTAGTCCCATAGATGGATGGATAAAGAGCTGTTTTGTAGGCAGAAATGTTCGCCCCAACACAAGGTCAAAGACGCTGTATTTGAGCTCTGCTGAAGCGCTTGCGTAGGTAGCGACTTGATTTGAGGTATTGTTCTGGGTTGCCATGAGAACTTGACCTGGATCGCTAGGGGCATTAAAGCTGTCATCACCACAGATGTTTTCATAGGTGTAACGAAATGCAATATCCCAAAGGTCTGGCCTGAAACGATGGCCTACTTCAACTCGAAATCCTGGATCCCAACCAAATTTGGCTTCTTCAAGCTTGCCTAACTGCCCTGTTGGAGTGGCTCCTGGTACTGAATAGTTTGGCAAGGCAAAGTCTAAATCGCTGGCTTCTGCTGTCCAATATAATAGCTCGCCACGAGCCCAGCTTAAGGATTCGCAGATGTTGGGACGCCAGCACCAAAGGGATGGATCGGGACGGTTGTCACATAAGGGTTTGCACTGCTCTTGTAGCTGTTGTATTGCCATGCGCTCTTGCTGTAAGCAGTCTTGCATTTGCTGATTTTCAACTTGAGCAAGAAGGAGTTTTTGGTTGTATGCAAGGAGATCATTTTGATGATTCTTCTCTGCTTGAGCTATTTGGTGTTGGAGTTGTTGCTGCATGCCATACGATTCTTGAAGTCTACATTCTAGTTGAGAGTATTTTTCTTGGTATTTTGAGTCTTCATTGTTGAGCTGCGCGCGTAAATCTTCTGCTTCTGATTTTGCTGTGTAAAGCCACGCTGTAAAGTTTTTTAGCTGCTTGGCATTGATTTCTTTTGCTTCTACAAGCTCGTTGCGCACCTTTTGAAGTTTGCTGTGCGCCGACTTGAGTTCTTGCTCTAGGCTTTCAACATGAGCCGAGTTCCCTTTACGGGCTTGCAATAGTTCATTTTTTAGCTGAGCTGTTTCATTGTGCGCTACTGTGAGCTCATTACTTAGCTTCTCGATCTGATTTTTACTGGCTTTACGTGCTTTTTCAAGCTCTACTTGAAATTGATTGGCTTTGGTCTCAATAATTTGAAGTTCTTGCTTAAGAGATGTTGTTCGTGATGTGCTTTCGTTTTTTAGCTGAGCGATTTGGGTCTGCAGCTCTTCACGCTCTTGCTGAATGGTTTGTAATTCGTGAGAGAGCTTATCGATCTGCTCACGACTAGCTTTTTGCGCACGCAGTAATGCTGATTTAAAACGCTTTGCATCTGTTTTTGCAGCTTCTAGTTTGCTGTTAAGTTTCTGATCCTCTTGAGCTGCTAATGTCAAGCTGCATAGAGCAAGCGCAGTTAAAGCAATTAAACGCATAGCCATACCTTATTTATAGTCCTTATATCTCTGAATTAACAAATTGGTTAATTAATTAAAATGAAATTTTTTATATAAAATTTAAAATGGCATAAATAGTTAAATATCTGTGGGGGCAAAAGTGATAAATTAGTTCTTTCCTAAAATTTTTAATTCCTTGTAGCATGGGAAAACATACTTTTTATCAAACCGGGGAGTTATCATGTATAAGAAATTTGCGTGTATTTTTTTTCTGTGCTTTTGCGTAGCTTTGGACAGCCATATCATATTTATTCACATTCCAAAGTGCGCAGGAACTTCAATGAATTCAATGCTTAGAAAACAGTTCCCTAAAAAACACCTTATTTTGCAAGAGCGTTATATTGAAAGTCTTATATATGGCAGTGTCGAAAATGAATACTCCGATGTAATGGATACGCTTCTCAAGAAATACCCGATTAATCCCACATATGAGCTTGTTTCTGGACACTTCCCTGTCTGGTATCTTAAGAGAAACCATGTGCATTACTCCACCGCTTTTAAATTTACTGTTTTGCGAAATCCCATAGAGAGAGTGCTGTCAAACCACCGCCATCTTAAGCAGCAAGTCCACCTTACCCGATCTTCTAGTCCTTTAGGGGTTAAACCAAATCTTATGTGCAAAATGCTTGCATCTGATTATTCTGCTGAAGGCGAAGAGCTTTTGAGGCAAGCTATTGAAACGTTGAATGAGCTTGATGCGGTCTTATTTGTAGATAATTTACAAGCATCTGTTCCGTCTCTTTTCAAAACTTTGGGGTTGCCATTCGTAAAAGTAGAGCATTTCAACAAATCAACACCCATGTATATAAATCCTAAGCATTTAGAAATCATTGCCAACAACAATGAGCTTGATATCCGGCTTTATGAATATGCTGTTGAGCATTTTAAAACTGACAGGATTTAGGGACTGCGTTCTGTTGGGAAACAATACTTAAAAAGGGTTGTCTTCTAAAAGTTGGAGTTGTTGGTAGTAGCGGAGCTCATCGCGTAGCCGAGCTGCTTCTTCAAAGTCGAGCTCTTTTGCCGCTTGTCGCATGGCTTTTTCAAGGTTTTTGAGCTTGGAGGCGATGTCTTTGGGTGAAAGAGATGCGGGTGAAGGGCGGGCATCCTCTGCGGCTTCAAGACCCGTGAAGGTTTGCATGAGATCTTCGACGATATTGCGCTTGACTGAGCGGGGTGTGATGCCATGCTTTTGGTTATGAGCGTGCTGGATGGCGCGGCGGCTTTCTGTAATATCCAGTGTTCGCTGGATGGAGTTGGTGATTTTGTCAGCATAGATGATGACACGTCCGTTTTCGTTGCGAGCAGCGCGACCACAGGTTTGCAAAAGGCTTGTTTCGCTGCGCAAAAAGCCTTCTTTGTCACCGTCGAGGATGGCGACGAAAGAGACTTCTGGGATGTCTAGTCCCTCGCGGAGAAGGTTGATACCAACGAGCACATCAAATTTGCCTTGACGCAGCTCTTTGATGACTTGGACGCGCTCGAGCGTGTCAATGTCGGAGTGGAGATATTTGGCTTTTACGCCGATTTCTTCGAGGTAACGGGAAAGGTCTTCGGAGAGTTTTTTTGTGAGGGTAGTAACGAGTACGCGGTTGCCTTTTTCGGTCTCGAGGCGGATTTCTTCGAGGCAATCGTCGACTTGGTCTGTGGCGGGGCGGATTTCGATGACGGGATCGAGCAGGCCCGTAGGCCGAATGATTTGCTGGGCGATTTCCCCTTTAGTTTCTTCAAGCTCAAATGGACCGGGTGTGGCTGAAACGTAGATGACCTGGTTAATGGCGTTATAAAATTCTTCGAATTTTAAGGGTCGGTTATCATAGGCAGAAGGCAGGCGGAAGCCGAATTCAACGAGGGAGGTTTTGCGTGCACGGTCGCCGTTATACATGGCGCGCACTTGAGGTAGGGATTGGTGAGACTCGTCAACGAAAAGAAGGTAATCTTCAGGAAAGTATTCGAGCAGACATGGGGGTGGATCGCCCGGCCCGCGCAAGCTAAAATGGCGTGAGTAGTTTTCAATGCCTTTGCAAAATCCGATTTCTTTGATCATTTCTAGATCGTATTTAGTGCGTTGTAAGATGCGCTGGTGCTCGATGAGTTTGTTTTCCGACTGGAAGTAGTCTGCCCGCTCTTTGAGCTCAGCACGGATGGTTTGTAGGGCTTGAGCGTGGATCTCTTCGGGTGTCACGTGGTGCGATCCAGGAAATATGGTGACAGCGGGTAAGGTTTGCAGCACCTTTCCTGTTAGGGGATCGATCTGTGAGATTTTTTCACATTCGTCTCCGAAGAATTCTATGCGATATCCAATATCGTCTTCGTAGGCGGGCATCACTTCAATGATATCTCCACGCACCCGAAAAGCTTTACGTTTGAGATCAAAGCTGCATCGCTCGTATTGCATTTTGACAAGATGGATGAGCACTTCGTCACGGCGATAGGATTTTCCAACTTCGAGATCGAGTTTCATTTTGATGTAGTATTCAGGCATTCCTAGACCGTAAATGCAGGAAACGGATGCAACGATGATGACATCGCGTCTTTCAATGAGTGAGCGAGTGGCTGACAGGCGCATTTTGTCGATGTTTTCGTTGATGGCAAGGTCTTTTTCGATGTAGGTGTCGGTACGAGCAATGTAGGCTTCTGGCTGGTAGTAGTCGTAATAGGATACGAAATACTCAACGGCGTTTTCTGGGAAAAATGCTTTGAATTCTTGGTATAGCTGCGCGGCAAGTGTTTTGTTATGGGCAAGAATGAGGGTGGGACGATTCACTTGCTGGATGATATTGGCCATGGTGAAGGTCTTGCCAGAGCCTGTAACGCCTAGTAAGACTTGAGCTTTCTGCTGGTTATTGAGCCCTGAGACAAGTTTTTTTATGGCCTCGGGTTGGTCGCCGCAAGGGGCAAATTCTGTTTTAAGCTTGAACATAATGCGCTATGAGGGGGTGCAGTGTTCCTAATTGCTCTAGGATATCTATTACGACAATTCCAATGGCTGCAATCATGATGAATATCATGAGAGCTTTGGCTTTAGCTGTCTTGTAAAATTTGGGCTTTTTTAGATTCCAGGCCATGACTGCTGGTAAAAACCAAAGGAGGATGGCCACGAAAGCTCCTGCATATTCTAATGCAACGACAAACCCGCGTCGATAGGTGAAGACAAAAATCAGTGGTGGAACGAAGGTGAGCAGAATTGCAAAAAGCTTACCTTCCCAGCTTTTTTTTATTTTAAAACCATCGACGAGAAAGTCGGAAAGTGACAGTGCCAGCCCTATAAAGGATGTGGTGATGGCAAATATGGAAAATAACTGTGCACTTCGGCTGATCCAGGGGTTTTTGATCAGATAGGCTAGAGGCCCTGTTGCGGCAGTACCAGCCCTCCATGCCCCGATTAAGCCGTGTGTGCCGTCAAGAGGAACAACACCTAATACGAGGACTTGCCAAATCGTGTAGAAGATTAGAGGTAGAATGCTTCCAATGATGAGCGCTTTTTTAAGCTTTTTTCGATCGTGATTCATGTATGTTGACAACGTTGGAATGATCACGTGGTAGCCAAAGGCTGTGACAATGAGGGGCAGCCCTAAGACAAGGGGCTTAAAATCAATATGCGCGAGTAGATTGAGTTCGATGTGGCTTGGCACAAAGGCGATGAGCACGACAAAGGAAACAAGGAGACCGGCCATCAAAATGCGATTAATGAGGTCAACGCCTTGGGTTCCAAAGTAGAGAATGCCCCCAAAGAGTAGGGGCAGCATAAACATGCCCATCCACGCTGGAGGCATCCAGCCTGTTGCGGCATGGATAGCAGCCGTGAATATGGGAGCGCTGCCTGCTATATAAGCTGCTAGCAATGAATAGAGAAGGAGCAAGTAAACGACCCAACTCAGGGCTTGTCCCCAAGGACCAAGTGTGCGGCGAGCCATCGATATGATGTTGGGCTCTCCTTTAATTGCCAGATTAACATCCAGAAAAAAAAAGGCGGTCGCTAGCATGCATAGCCAACAAAATACAAACAGAATCAAAGACGGAATGAGCCCCATGAGCGCTGTTGTTACAGGCAGGGCAAGCATCCCAGCTCCGATCGCGGTGCCGCTCACTAATAGAATTCCACCAAATGTGTGGTTAATTTTAAGCATGCGGAAATAGATCCCACCCGAAGGTGATTGTGAGTTGGTAGAAGAGGATAAAGCTTGCAAAAAGGAGGACAAAGCAGAGCGTTTTGCGACCGCCTATCAAGCGATAGGGCGCTTTGATATTTTTTTTGTACCGTCCGATCCAAACCATGAGAGCAGGGAACAAGCCAAATAAAATGACAGCGCAAATGCCGCCTGCAAAGTTTAGTGCCGCAAAAAATACGTTCGGAAAAAGAATAGCAAATCCCAAAGGAGGTAAAAGCGCTAATCCACAAAACCAAAAATTCGACAGGGACCTTGTTTTGTTTTTGCTGCTTAAGCCATCTGCCCAAAAACGCGCTAGGCTTAGTGATTGCGCTAAAAAAGAGGTGAGGATAGCAAAAAATGCCAAAATCCCAGCGGTCGTTCCAATGATGGGACGATTAATAGTTGTTTGAATCGCTTGCGCAGCGTCAATGTCGTTGGCATGACTTGAAATGATCACTCCTTCTGGTAAAACACCAATGGCTACAACCTCCCAAATGAGGTATATGCAGAGCGTTAAAAGGGAGCCACCAATGATTGCAATTTTGATTTTCTTGGTATTCCCTTTCAAGTAGGCATGTAGAGGTGGAATCATATTGTGAAAGCCAAAGGATATCACAAGAATGGGCATCGCCACAAATACAAGCGATACGTGAGACACCTCAAGGTTGACCTGTCTCACATATCCAGCAGAAAGGGTCACTAAAAGGACAAAAGCGCCAATTTTACCAAACATGAGAGCGCGATTGACAAGGTCAACTGGTCTTGTACCAAGATAAATTAACCAACCAAACACAACAACAAAGAAAAATGTGCCCACCCAATCGGGAATATTGAGCCCGAGGACATGCAGTAAAAAATGGGAAGCATGATTGCCACTTAGCACCATGTAGGCCACGAGCAATGCGTAAAAGAGCATCAGGTAAAGCGCCCAGGAAAGGCGACGTCCCCATTTACCAAGAGTATGCTCGACCATGGTCAGCAAATTGACCTCTTTTTTAAACCAACCGTTGACCTCAATGAGCAAAAGAGCTGTTGTCGTCATGAAAAGCCAGGCGAGCCCGAGCATGACAAGTGTTGGCTTAAGTCCGGCAATACCGGTTAGGATTGGAAGCGCTAACATACCAGCGCCGATACAACTGCCTGCTATGAGCAAGCTCCCGCCGATGATTTTATTTGCTTCCTTCATAGGGATAGTTTTGCTTTTTTATCCGCTGTACGTATTTCTTGTCCCATCCTTCCAAGTTCATAGCCTTCAAAGTCGACAAATTTGAAGAACCGCTCAAAGGCGGGCATCGCTACTGATGCTTGCTTAGCCATTTCTTGAGCAACTAATCGATACTCGGGGTGACCTGCAGGTGAAGAACGTAGCTCACAAAGCCACTGTAAAGCGCGCAAGTTAACGTGAAAATACCAGTGGATGTTGTAGGCCATCGGCACGACGTACTGGGCCTCTTCGGGTAATTCTTCGGCAATGGTATCGTAGACATCTTTTGCACGATCCATAGCTTCACGGTAATCTTTTTCAAGATCGGTATCCAAAATCTCTTCAGGAATGTAATAGCCTCGATCGCAGGTGAGCAATTGACGCTCTTGTGTGAGCATGCGGTGGCGCTGCAAATCGCGATAAATGCCAAAGTCTGCGACTATTTCAAATGTGAAAAAAGCGTGCTCAAGTGCACGGGGTGATTTGTGGCGACGATTTTGTCTGTGTGTGCTAGCGCTATCTAGAATGCGGCCTACTTCATCTTCAGAAAGCTTAGAGATATGCTTTAAAAGATCATTGAGGCTAACACCCGTATGAGGGAAAAGCAAGCTTGCAGCAACTTTGTGATGGCTTGTTGGATCAAAATCAATCAAGCGCACTGCAGGGCCTTCCATGGGCTTTAAGTCTTCTGAATGCTCTTTACCTAAAGCCTTCAAGTCACCCAGCATTTGCTCTTGGAACTCGGTAAATGTTTTTTGGTATTTGTGATTTGCCTCAGCGCGACGAACAAATGATGGCATCACTTTTGAAAGCTCTTCATAGCTGCGCCGTCCAATCTCTTGTAGCTCTGCCAGACTGTGCGTATTACATTTTTGGATCAAAGTTTCGAAAAATCGGCCGTTACCAAATTGCCCAAGATTTGTCAGCGTACTTGCCGGAAGCAGACCACGCAAACAATCTAAAACTTTTGCACGCAAGGCCGCTGTGTAGGCCACTTTGGACACCTCCTGCTCACGTGGAAATTTCTTTTCCATGTACTCGGTCAAAGGAGGAATGAGCTTGCTATAAGTTTCAAAAAGGTGATCGCAAACATCGATGTAGGGCTGCTTATAGGCAGATGTCATGATCACAGGTTCTCGGTAATAAAGATATTGATCATTCACTTTTTGATCGAAATAGATGTAGCGCGTTGACTTTTCAAGAGGAGAACCCCCAATGCGGGCATCTTCGATGATTTTTGCTGCGATCATCGAGACATTTTCCATAGCAAGATGGGCCCCACCAAGCTCGCCGATAGAATCATCGCCATATCCATCTAAGATACGGTCATAAAAATTTTGCGCCTTTTTAATCGCAACAAATTGCTCTTCACTATTCGACTCATCCTTTCCAGCAATTTCGTTAAACTGCATCTCCTCGTTGAGAATAAAGTCCTTTAAAAGTAGCGAACGCAATCCTAAGCTTGAGCGGGAGTAGCGAGAAAAAAGAGCCCCTTTGATCACCTCTGGCAAGTTGCGCACACAGAAAATGTGGCTGTCAGTATTGGTGACATAGCGTTTTAAAATTTGAAGTTGTTTTTCGTTAAATTCTTCATATTTTTCTTGCATGTGGTCGGCCCCTTTCTTGACTCTTAAGCCCCCAGAATGACATAAAGACAATGTCCATAGCAAGAAAAAAACCATTGGAGCTTTTATGCTTAAACGCCCACGCCGCAATCGTAAATCTCAGGCCATCCGATCCCTTGTGCAAGAGACCCAACTCAATGCCGATGATTTTGTCGCCCCACTTTTTGTAACAGATGGACCAACACAAGCTATCAAAAGCATGCCCGGAATCCTGCGCTACAACTGCAGCGAGTTGATCAAGCACGCTGAGCATCTGATTGGTTTAGGGATAAAAGCCATTGCCTTATTTCCTTGCATCGATCCCTGCAATAAAGATGAGTTGGGCTCTTATGCCTCCAGACCAGATGGACTCATCCCTAAAACAATCCGCCTTTTAAAAGAATACCTACCCGATTTATGCATCATCGCAGATGTTGCCCTTGATCCTTACACTACCCACGGTCACGATGGCCTTTTGCAAGGTGCGGATGTGCATAACGATCTTTCCGTTGAGGCACTTGCAAAACAAGCGCTTGTCTTGGCCCAATCAGGAGCGGACATCATCGCCCCAAGCGACATGATGGATGGCCGTGTGCTGGCCATTCGAAAAATCCTGGATTTACATGGGTTTGAGCAGGTGAGCATTTGCTCTTATGCAGCAAAATATGCCTCGAGTTATTACGCACCCTTTCGCAGCGCTTTGGGCTCAAAGCTTGTGGCAAGTGATAAAAAATCGTACCAACTGAATCCTGCCAACCGAAAAGAAGCCCTTCTTGAGGGACAGCTCGATGTAGACGAGGGCGCTGATATGCTCATGGTCAAGCCAGCACTGAGTTACCTCGATATCATTTCGGATTTTAAGGCCACCTTTCAGCTACCCATTTGCGCCTTTCACGTCAGCGGCGAGTACGCCATGGTCATGGCAGCCCACAATGCCGGTATTTTGGATGCAGACCGCGTTTTTTTTGAATCGCTTCTAGCTATTAAACGCGCTGGTGCAAGTTTTATATTCACCTATGCTGCAGAGCGTTTGCTTGAAAATAAGCGACTAGAACGCGTTATAAATACTGCTCAATGTAGCGTTGCTGCCCATCTCTAACAATATCCACCATCGGTATTTTGGAGGGACAGATGAAAGCGGGCAACGCAAAATCTTCAGGGTCCACTTCTAGCAGCCCCAGCTCGAGAGCTTTTTCAAAATCTTCTGCAATAATTGCCTTGATCAGCTGCATGGTTGGAATGCGCAGAGGCATCACTTTTTCATAATAAGCGCTATCAACAAAGGGGCGCTCTTCGCCGTGCATAGCAGTAGAAAGGGAGCTTGCATGTGAGGGTAGAGCGGCTGAAAGGTAGGTGCGCGTTGCTGTAAAGCGCCTAAGCCCTAAGCCAAGAAAGTGAAGAAATGAGCGCTTCTGCTGCTCGGGGATTGCGCAAAGAGTGAAATGCTCACGGCCGACAAAATCATTTTTGCTGGCTTTACATCCCATCAAAGGATCTCCAGAAATGATCCGACAAGCTTGGTTTGAGAGCTTATTTTCCAAGATTTCTTCAATGGATTGCCCATCCACAATGCGGTAGTACCCACGAGCCTCTTCGCAAACACCTTCACCAGCAACAGAGACGATCCGCGTGGTGTAAAGCTGCCCTGTTTTTAATAACTTTCCAATAGCAATGACATGGTGCGCATGGATTGTCCAAATATTTTGTTTAACACTGCGGATAGGTTTTAGTTTTTCGATATGGATGGAAAGGTTTGCAATAGGATGAGGGCCTTTGCAGACATGAGCATTTTGCAAATCGGATGGACGATCGGTCATGATATGGACCGGGCCATCAGTTAAGAGTTTAAGAGCTTCGATTCCAGCAATAAACTCATCTGGCATAGCATCGATTTCGAGAAAAGGAGATGGCGCATAAGGGGTGGAATCAATTGCCTTAACAAAAATTGCCTCGGGCGTTTTTGTCGGATCGGCAAGGCGCGAGCAAGGGCGTTGATAAATCGAGGCGAAGATTCCACACCGTTTAAGATGCTCAATGAGCTCTGAACGATTACTTGTGGATAAAGGACTGAAAGGGAGCTGGCCTTGACTAGCTGGACACTCAATAATTACATGGAGAATGCGGCGCTTATCGCCTCGAACGACGTCGATGACTTTACCTGCGACCGGAGTAATGAACATACGACCCTGACAAGCCTTATCCTCGATTATCGGATCGCCAACATTGACCAAATCGCCCGGCTTTACATGGAGCTTAAAGCTCATGCCGCCCAAAGAGGAGACATCTATGCCAATGCGTTTTGGCAATGGCCCATCCCGGACACTCCCTTGAGGTTTACCTGCCAGTGGTAAATCAAGCCCTTTTTTTAAGCGAATTTCCATTGCCTTGTATAATAATCCCTACCTTCCTATACTACAGTTCACAAATGTAATAAACAAGAGCGCTATGGAATATCTAAAACAATTTGAAAAACATATCCAAAATAACGACCTTCCCTCCTTTGTAACCCTCTGGGAAGAGTACTGCATGGGGGACGAAGTTGACCCAAGTGAGCTCCAGTTTATTTTAGAAGCTGCGCTCAAAGCACCTTTTGCACCTGGCTTTGGAAAGTATGTCGAACAAATTTTAGGTCTTTGGGAACAAATAGAAGACCGTGAGTCAAGCCATTATATCTTAAAACTCATCTTTGACTTGCAAACAACCGATTCCGAAACCCTTATGGATTTAGCGATCAACTATCTAGAAAAGTGTTTTGAAACAGAGCCTCGTTTTGTCGACAACATGAAATTAATAGGTCTTCGAGATCGCACTGACTGCCGCGGAGCCATCAGTAAATATGAACTTCTCCATCACATGAACCCAGGTAATTTCGTCTATCACACAGCAGGTTGGGGCGTTGGAGAGATTATGGATGTCTCTTTTTTGCGCGAGCAGCTGAGCTTAGAGTTTGATTACGTAAGCGGCCAAAAAGATTTCTCTTTTGAAAATGCTTTTAAAACACTTTATCCCATCCCAAGTACCCACTTCCTTGCCATGCGCTTTGGAAGACCTGACTATTTAGAAAACAAAGCGAAAGAAGACCCTTTAGAAGTTATCCATATGTTGCTTCGAGACCTAGGACCTAAGACTGCCTCTGATATCAAAGATGAAATGTGCGAGCTTGTGATTCCGCAGGATGAGTGGGTCAAGTGGTGGCAAAACGTTAGAACCAAGCTGAAAAAAGATACCAAAATTGAAACCCCTGCCGACTCTAAGTCACCTTTCAAAATACGAAGAGCTGCACTATCTCATGAAGATCGCTTTCAAAAAACACTAGAGGACAAACCCGATGCCGAAACGCTGATTCAACTCGTTTATGCCCATATGCGCGACTTCCCTCAAACACTGAAGAATTTTGATTTTAAACAACTACTCCAAACAAAATTAACAGAAGTCCTAGCTTATCCAGAAGTGAGCACTGCACAAAAATTGCAGTTGCACTACTACTTACAAGACTTAGGAGATATCAAAGACTATCCACCAATCCAAGAACTTATCCATTCTGTTAGCAACATCAAAAACCTCATCGATCAAATGGATGTCATCGCTAACAAAAAACGTACTCTTGTAATGATTCAAGCCTATAAACCTGACTGGCAAGCGATTTTCCTCGACCTTTTCCTCTCGCTGGAAACCGGTTCTTTGCGCGAATATATTTTGACAGAGCTTTTAGCAGTCTCTCAAACCGCAGCTGTAGAAGCAAAGCTTGAAGAATTGCTCAAAGACCCCATCAAATACCCCCAGACCGTCATTTGGTATTTTCAAAAAATCATGACCAAAAATACATTACCTTTTAATTCTGCTGAAGGACGCTCACGCTTCTTTGAAGCTTTCTTGATTTTGATGGGCCATTTGGATAGCCAGGGCGACCGCGATGCAGTAAAAAAAATGTATGCCATTCTAACCAAAGGACGCTTTGCTCTTGTCCGTAAAATCATGAGCGAATCCTCCCAAGCAGATGTTCAAGAATTTTTGCTGCTCGCCTCCAAATGCCCATCGATCGAAGAGCAGGACATCAAAATTTTACACTCTCTTGCAGAAGTTGCGCACCCCAAGCTTAAAAAATTGCGCAAAAACCACCATGAAGAGCCCGCCTTAGAAATCATCTGGACAACACAAAAAGGCCTGGACAAAGTCAAAGGGCGTATTGATGAAATTGGCTCCAGGGAAATGGTTGAAAATGCAAAAGAAATTGAAGAGGCCAGATCCCATGGTGACCTAAGAGAAAATGCAGAGTTTAAAGCCGCTTGTGAAAGACGCGACCGTCTCCAATCAGAGTTAAAAACACTCTCCGACAAAATTGCCAAAACGCAAGTCTTGAATAAAACACTTGTAAATACAAACGAGGTGAGTCCTGGATGTGTTGTCGAATGTGAAGACTCAAGTAAAAATAAAGTCACATTTACGCTACTTGGCCCTTGGGATGCAGATCCTGAAAAAAATATTCTGTCCATCCAATCCCGTTTTGCCCAGGAGATGATGGGAAAAAAAGTTGGAGAGTCTTTCGAGTATCAGAGCAACCGATATACAGTTTTGACTATCCTTAATTATTTTGCATAGGCTATGATCGTGTTTATGGAACTCGTTTTAGCTACACGCAATTTACACAAGACTCTTGAATTGCGATCTATGCTCAAAGAGTTTTCACAATTAGACATCTATTCACTCCGAGATTTTGCTGATTACAAGCCCCCTGAAGAGGCAGGTTCCACTTTTGAAGAGAATGCCATTGCAAAAGCCTTGCACGCTGCCAAAGCCCTGAACAAGCTCGTTCTAGCCGATGATTCTGGCCTTGTCATTCCAGCGCTCAACGGAGATCCAGGCATCTATAGCCGCCGCTACGCTGGCGAAGAAGCTACTGACAAAGACAACCGAAAAAAGCTCATTGAAAACCTCTCTCGCCTTAAGCAAGAAGAGCGTTCTGGCTATTATGAATGCGCGCTAGCTCTAGCATCACCAAACGGCTTGATCAAATCCGTGCGCGGGACCTGCGAAGGATTTTTAATCTTAGAGGAAAAAGGAGGCCAAGGATTTGGCTATGATCCCATCTTTGTCAAATGGGACTACGGCAAAACCCTTGCAGAGCTCGAGCCAGAAATAAAAAACCGCATTTCCCATCGCCGAAAAGCCCTAGACAAGCTCCTTCCAGCCTTAGAAACACTGCCTTGCGCTACATAATTGACGGCTACAACTTGCTCTTTGCCTTAGAGCTCAAGCCCCATCCCATAGAGCATTCAAGAGAGGCCCTGATCGAAGTCCTCATCGAAGATCTAGTCCAATTGCATATGCGAGCAACCATCGTATTTGACAGCGGGACCACCCATCTTGGATCATTTCCCCATCTCCACGATCGAAATGGCATTGAGATCGTCTTTTCCCCCCACGGAATGTGCGCTGATCGCTATATTCTAGAGATCATCGAAGGGGCAAAAAACCCAAAAGACACGGTCGTCGTGTCAGATGACGCTGAGCTGCGGGCTTCTAGCCTGGCTTTACATGCAAAAACCATGATGTGCGCGCCATTCTTACAAAAAATGCGGCGCAAAAACCGCAAAAAGCATCCACCCACCAAGCAGACTCCTCATGACCCTGCCTACGATGAAGAGCTGCAGCGCATCTTTGAAGAGCGCCTTGAGTAACAAGCAAAAATTAGGCTATTTGGGGCACCAGATTTCCAGCCAGACTGTCACGGAGAGCAGTTTCTAGCTTCGATATAATTTCGTTTTCTATTCCCTTGTTGTTTGCAAGCTCAAGAACAGCCTTTATCTGCTCCGAAAAATCGTATGAAGAGTTAGGAAAGGGGCCATTGTATCTGGTCTCGAGAATACTGAATCTAAAAGAGAAAAATCCTGAGATCAGCGTTATTATTTTGATAGATTTATCGTTATCTTCAGGTCGACCAGCAATCTTTATCATCTCTGAAATCAAAGCTTGTCCATTTTGTGAAATGGGTTTACTGGCATCATCGAGATCTAGTTCCATCACAAAATTTACAAGTTCCTCTTTAAAATCCTTTGCTAATATCCTTTGATCGCAAAGCGCGTCAGCACACGCTTGCAAAGCATCAGATGTTAGCCTCGTTTCTTTTGAATCATCAATATTCTTATTGTATTTATCTAATCCATTCATCAGATAAACCGTATCTCTAAGCTCTTCCCAGTAGTCACGTGCTGATAAATTACCATCATCTTTGAGATTTTTTAAATGCGAGCACAGATCGATTGTATCCATAAAGTCTTTTGCAGCAGTTGAGTAACCTTCAGGTATTGGAATCCATTCAGGACTATGACCTAGATATGTAAAAAGAGCCTGACCAATCACGCAACATTCAATAGGTGACAAGTTCTCCCTAAACGAATTTAAATAAATTTTACAACTTCCCAAGCTCAGCCAACTACCTCGCTGTAAAAATATGTCACCTGGAATTCGGGAAAGCTCTTTATAACGCTTAAAACGCTCAGAATAAATAGATTGATATGCACCTTTTACGCATCTTTTTCCCATAATGCGCTCACACAATTTATTAGCAAGATCGGCGGTGCAATTCGACCTTTTTTGGTCCCTAATCGGCCTAACCCGCCTCCCAGCTTGAGGCGCGACACTATTTTCCCCTCTTACGATGCAATCCGGACCTTTGTGGCCCTCAATCGGTCTAACCTGCCTCCCAGCTTGAGGCGCGATACCATCTTTCTCTCTTTTATGTCGGCAAAGGAAGAATAGGGCTGCCAAAGCGATACCTGTAATCGTTAAAAATATAGGCACAGGATTCGATCGAATACAATCGGCGGTTCTACTATAAATTCTATTTACTTCTAATATGTTAGACATCCCCTAGGTTATTCTTGGGTGAATTCTATCATAATTTCTATATAAGCTCAACTTATTTAATATGTAAATTCATTTGAAACACACTCATTTTATTTAAAATTTCAGCTGCCTATTTTTGGTTCAAAGGTAGGTCGAGCTTAATCTTCTTTAAAGATAATATTACTGCTTTTCTAGCGCTTTTTAATTTGGTGTAAAAAAGCCCTTTTATGATATTTCTGGTGTAGGGGATTTTATGAAGAAATTTGTTTGGGTACTTGGTTTTTTTTGCCTACCACTGTTTTGCAACTCAGTGACATTGTTTAATGATAGTGCCTTCAAGCTCCAAGCAACAGTGCTATCTGCTACTGGTGAGAATCAAGGAACTTTTACCATCCTTCCTCAACACCAACTCACATGGCAAGATAGCTATTCGGGGGGACAGTCCTTCTCTCAAACTCCTTATACTGTCATTTGGTACTGTGAAAATGGTAAAGAATTTGGGATTGTGACAAACGTGGGAGCGGGAGCTTTTGTCAGCGCCAACAGCTCTGATGGCTACCGCATCTGCCCAATTCCAAAGCAGAACACTACACCAGGCCAACCCCAAGAATCGAACTAGACCAACAACACCATAATTTGTTACTATATAGATCTTGTAATGTAATTGGGATCTATTCATGCCAAATGTCGGCCTGCACATTGACCAAAACACCATTTATCTTGCTCTAATAAAAAAAGCAAAAAATGGCTTGAAGGTCGATCTTGTCAAAAAAATTGATAGTTCTGCTGCGCTTTTGTCGAGCGATTTTATTGGCAGGCAGACCGAGCTGACAACAGGCCTCTCTGTGAAAGACGTCTTGATGCGCTCTTTTGATATGCCTCTTTGCAAAAAACGCGCCTTGAAACAAGCTCTGCCATTTCAACTCGAGAGCCAATTTCCTTACCCAATCAATGAATTGATTATTCTAACTACATTTACTCCCGTTGATAAATCGACAACGCACATTCACGCTTTGGCCACGCATACCAAAACCATTGAATCACATCTTAAAAAGCTACAAAATCTAGGATTAAGTGCACACTGGGTTTCCAGCCACGCAGTTGCACTGGAGCGTTATGTCGCCCATTTCTATCCCAAGCTTGACCCCTATATTGCAATTTTTGTTGCCCCTTCAGAAACACTCTTAATCGCAAAAAATCAAGGTCAAATTGTGGGGACGACAGCCTTTTCGATTGGAACTGCAACTTTAGAGCAGGCAACTGATCCATCAGATGTTAGAGCGCGATTTTCCTATGAACTGGATCGCTCCATTCACTTCTTAAAATCCAAATGTAAAGCCGCTTTACATTGGCAAATTTTGACCTTGGGATCTGCTGATGACCTTGTCAATGATCAGATTGAAGGCTCTGATATGATCCTTGTAAAAGAGCGCATTGAGAAATCTTATGCCCGCTATGCCATTGCAATTGGACTTGGCCTAGACACTGCTATGAAAGATGAAAAGACATGCCAATTTCGACAGGGCAGTTACACCTCATCGCATCACTTGGGCAAATTAGGAAAAAAACTATGCCTAACTTTTTTTCTTTCAGCTTTGCTTGCCCTTACATCTCAAATTACTACGAGTGCTCTGCTAAAGAGCAATGCAAAAAACATAGAAAAGTACATCACGAGCTTCATTGAAAGCTCAAATCATTTAAACTCAAACGATCTTGCCTTCTGTCACGAATCTGATGTGCAAAAACGCCTCGATTACAAAATTGGGCAATTGAAAGCCTACCTCAGAAAGCAAAAGGGATTTTTCCCAGTTAATTTAGAGATACCTGCAGTGACCGAAATTTTAGCTTACCTTTCCACGCATCCAATCTTCTCTGATCCAACTCATGGAATAGAGATCTCATCGCTCCATTATGAGCTTGATACCTACCCCACTCTCAACCATATTAACACACGCTACGATGGCACTCTTTCTTTAGAACTCTCTATCCCATCACCTACTTCAGCAACATTGCTTATCGACACCCTAAAAACTGACACAACTCTGATAGATACTCAACGAGATATTGACTTTCAACGCACTGGAGCGGGATATACACTCACGTGCCACTTAAAAAGGAGCAATCGGTGAAACTGTATCCCCATGCCTGGAAATCTACAATTTTACAGCCCTATTTCCCAGTAGTCCTGCTGATGATTTTTCTTCTTCCAATGCTTTTCCTATTTCAGAATTTCAGCAAAAAGGCAGCGGAGCTTGAAGAGCTCAAGGAAGAATTTGCCCTCTTAAAACCTAAGCTGACAAAGGCACTGCTCAATTCTAACCACACAAGCGAATTTTTAGAGCGCTATAAAAATACAAACCATTTTTATTTGGAAAAGCACCTAGAAACAATGCAATTTCAAACGCATAAAGTGCATTCCATCGAACAGCTCCTCAAAATTCCCGAATTTACTTCTGCTCCTACGCTGATAGCTCAGCTCAATCAATGCCGCCATCAAAACAACAGCCTTCAACTCAAAGAAAGCTCAAGCCGCGTGAACAAAGACATCCAGGAAACTGAGCTTAAATTAATGCAACCTGTCCTCATTGAAACAGAGGATTTATTTGCGATTCTTTCCAACATTGAAAATAAAAGCATTGGTGACCACCAGCCTGAAGCGGGGTGCCCACAACTAATTTTCAAATCTTTTGACCTAAAAAAAACCGTCAGTCAAGATCAACAGCAAATATTTAAACTCGACTTTGAACTCATCAAAAGGGAACCTTTATCATCATGAGACAGCTTTTCATGCTTATACCTATTCTGTTATTTGGATGCGCTTCTAAAACTAGTGATAACCTCACGCTTTCAAGCATTCAAATCATTGATCGCAACGAGATTTCCGAGACAATTAGCAACGATCAGCGCCTAAAACTTATGGAGCAAAACGACTTTTTTTCACCTCAGCCTTATAAAAAAGTCACTCGCACATACAAAAAAAACACCTTTGGTAAAACACCAGGGCATGTCACAACTTACCACCCAAATGGCCAGCTTTACCAATCTCTTGAAACTCTTGACGGTAGAGCTTATGGGCGCTATCGCGAGTACTTTCCCTCAGGCAACTTAAGGCTCGATGCCTGCATTATTGAAGGCGTTGGAGACACGAGTAAATCAGCCCAAGACGATTGGCTATTTGATGGCCTTAGCCGAGCTTGGGATGATGAGGGCCGCCTTATCGCAGAAATTCCCTACGTAAAGGGTTATCTTGATGGTCTTGCCCTTTACTACATGCCCAATGGGAAAGTGCACCGTTCTGTCCCATATAGCAAAGGCAAACAGCATGGCACAACCTCCATTTATGACTCTGAAGGACAGTTGATAGGAAGCCAAGGCTTTGTCGAAGGATTGGCCCATGGCAGGCATCATTTCATTGGCAATGCCTTTGAACCAGCCAATCGAGAGCAGTATGAGCAGGGTGCTCTTATGGAGGCAACCTACCTTGACCTTGATGGCCGCACTGTGGCCCAAATACGAAATGGCAATGGCCAAAAAGCTCTCTTTGAAAAGGGGAAGCTACGCACTACAATCACCTATCAAAGCGGCCTTCCTGAAGGAGATGTTCAAATCTTTCGTCCTGATGGATCTCTTGAGTCAAAGCATATCCTTATTGATGGTAAAAAGCACGGAGAAGAGTGGCTTTACTTTGATACACCTGATAAGCCCAAAATGCTGATCACCTGGTATCAGGATGAAATCCACGGCACAGTTAAAACCTGGTATGAAGATGGCTCTGTCCAAAACGAAAGAGAGATGAGTCACAACAAGCGTCACGGCCACAGCTTTGCTTGGTATTTAGATGGCTCATTGATGCTCATCGAAAATTACACTCAGGGCAAACTGATTAAAGGCAGCTATCTCAAAAGGGGAGTCAAAGAGGCAATCTCCACCGTTATCGACGGCAATGGAACCGCGACCCTACACGATGCGAATGGGGTACATCTGCAATCGATCATCTATAAACAAGGACATCCGGTTGAATAAGGCTTCACTGCGAGCCCACTTTCGCGGCCTGCGCATAAACCTCCCAATGAAGCGCCAGCAAGAAGCTAAATCCCTGCTTATGGATTCGCTCTATCCCAAGCTTTCGAGCTTTAACATGATTCTTTCATTTTCAAGTTTGCCCGATGAACTCGATCTTTGGCCGTTAAACACAATCCTAGCAAAGGAAAAACGCCTGGCTTTACCAAGACTTGAGACCAGGCTGATCCAGCCCTACAAAGTTAAGAACATCAATACAGATCTTGAAAAATCCTCTTTCTCCATCAAAGAACCCCAGCCTCACATTTGTCCTATTCTGGCTTTACATGACATTGACTGTATCCTTGTTCCCGGTCTTTGCTTTGACTCAGACAACCACCGATTAGGCTTTGGCTATGGGCATTATGATCGCTTCTTAGCTCAGATACATCACATCCCAACTTTTGGCATCGGTTTTAAAGAGCAAAAAGTCGACCGCCTCCCAACCGAGCCCCACGACATCCCCCTCACCAAAATCTATTTGTATTAATCTCAGATATGTTACAATTGGGTTATGATTTTTTATTTGATACGCACTGCTTTCAATATTTATTTTATCCTTTTGCTTGTTAGGATCTTCGGCTCGTGGATTCCCTCGCTTGCTCACTCAAAGTTTATGCGCTTTGTAGGCTTTTATACAGACCCTTACCTCAATGTGTTCCGCCGCATCATACCTCCTATAGGAGGTCTTGATATCAGTCCCATTTTGGCTTTTTTTGTCCTCAGGGGTGTTGAACAGGTCCTCTTTATGCTCCTTCAAAAACTTTTTTACTTATGACTCTGAAGTTCGGCTCTCTTATTCTACCTTCTAAAGTTCTTTGTGCTCCCATGGCCGGCTGCACGAATTTGACCTGGCGACGTGCTCTAAAAAGGTATAACCCCGGACTGATCTATTGCGAAATGGTCAAGATGGAAGCCTTGGTGCGCGCAGATCCCAATACTTATCACCTTCTTGATTATGAAACGGGCATGCACCCAATTGGTGCGCAGCTTTGCGGCAGTAACCCTGCAATTGCAGCTGAAGCGGCTCAAATGATTGAAGAGCTCGGCTTTGATGTCTTGGATCTTAATTGTGGCTGCCCTGTCGATAAGGTCACTAAGGATGGGAGTGGATCAGGCATGCTACAAAACCCTGGCCTGATTGGTGAGATGATTTACAAGATGGTGAATGCGGTCTCTATCCCTGTGACACTAAAAATTCGTGCGGGCTGGTGCGAAAAGTCTATTAATGGCCCAGAAATAGTCACCATTGCAGAGCAAGCAGGCGCTAAAGCTGTTGCTATTCACGGGCGCACGCGCGCTCAAGGGTACAAGGGACCTGCCAACTGGGACTGGATTAAGGAGTGTAAAGCCAGTGCAAAAGAGATTAAGATCATCGCTAATGGTGATATTAATGATGCTAGTGCAGCGCTTGCTGCCTTTGAAGAAACAGGCTGTGACGCCGTTTTGCTAGCCCGTGGTCTTTTGGGTCGCCCGTGGCTCATTGAGGACATCCAGCGTGCTTTAGACGGCTTGCCACCTCTTGATCGCAGCTATGATCAATATCAAAGCATCCTTCTTGAGCATCTCGATGATATTGATGCTTACGCAAGTGATCGCAAGGCGCTTGTCGAACTGCGCCGCATTGGGTGCTGGTACTTAAGGAAGGGGCACGGCGCAAAAGCTCTGCGCGATGCGCTTAACAAAGCCGCTTCTACAAATGAAGCTCGCAACCTGATTACATCTTATGACTGGAGCCAGGTTAAACTCGAGCATGAAACATGCGTTGCTTAAACTCAAAACTCAAGTAGTTAGAAATCCCAACGGATGTCAAATAGCAGCCCATGCAAACTAAAGTCTTCTGAGTAGCGATCCATTCTCAGTGTCGACGGATTATAAATCTCAATCATTTGATTTATGCGCCAATAGTACTGCACATCATAGCCAAATCGAAATCCGATGTGTTGATGATCGTCATCAAAAAAGATGTCATAGGCAACACCACTTTGGAGTTGAGCCATAGGCACTAAACGGTGTGTATTAGCCGACAGGTCAATGCGTGATGTGTCATTTGAGTTTAATTTTTCGTTGCGGTCAACATCGAAGTATCCATATAGAAGCGCTCCAAGAGCCTCAGCAAAAAAGCTAAAGCCTTTTCCTAAAAACCACTTTGATTGCATGCTGACCTCAGGGCCAATGCCTGAAAAATCGGATGTTTCGCGAATGCTAAGGACATCAGATCCTAGGCTGATCATTTGAACGTCGCAAAAGACATCATCGTGATCGTCCGAACCACCGCAGTAACGCGTTGCCTGCTTTAAATCGATGAAAGCGGCCTTAATTCCAAATGATGGCCGCATGGAAAGGGTGCTACTTAAAAAATAGCTGCGACCCATCTGCAGATCAACGGTATTGTACTCGATATTGTATTTAGACTTTGCCCGTGTCGCCCAAAAAGAGCTCTGCTGAACTGTGTCTTCTGGAAAGGGGCAGATGGCTGCCCGCAGGGGAATCACAACCCCGTTACAATTGACAGACGCTGATTTACTTCCTCCAGAGCTTAACCTCGCATAGTTTGATTGAATGTCCCACCCATCAAAGTTGAAGTTGTATCCAAGCCCTACTGTAAAGCCAACGCTTGTATCAAAATCTATTTTTTTTGTGCTTCCGCTGATTGGGTAAGTGAGTGTTGGTGTGGCAGATGTAAAGGCAAACTCTGTTCCTCCTACATTTGGGCGCATATAGAGAAGGCCCCCTTTGATAAACCAGTTGCTATCTTCTTTAGAAGGCCTTGCATTTGCCATATGCGCGCCATACCCGTCAAAGGCTGTTTTCGACCCTGCTTCACGCATCTGTTTTTCTAGAGTTTCTACACGCGATTGCATATTGTTCTCAGCGTAAGCACTAAATACAAAAAGTGCTGCTACGATAAGTGATGTATATTTTCTCACATGATCCTCATTTTAAAAAAAGACCAGTCAAGCTTAAGCTTAACTGGTCAGATGTCAAAGGCGTTTGGGGAGAGCATTAAAAATCCCATCGACCTTCAAAAATAATTCCTCGCATACTCACATCTTCGCTATATCTGTTATACCGAGATGGTCCCGCTTGTTGCACTTGCAACATTTGGTTTACACGCCAATAATACTGTGTATCGTATCCAAAGCGAAATCCGATGTGTTCTTTATCGTCGTTAAAGAATAGATCATAAGCAATGCCTGCAGTGATTCCTGCCGTAGGCACAATTCTGTGTGTGTTCCCACTGAGACGGACATTTTCTACGCTACTTGAGCTGACCTTTTCAGAGTGATCTACATCAAAAAATCCATAGATCAACGATCCAATGGTGTCAGCAAAAAAACTAAATCCTTTTGCCAAAAACCACTTACCCTGGAAGCCGACTTCAAGGCCTGCACCCTTAAAATCGCTCTCTTCTCTAACTCTTAAATTATTAGGCCCAAGAAACTGAAAGTGCTCTCCACAAAATAGCTGAAGGCCTGCATCTGAGTTACCGCCACAATATCTTGTGGTCTGTTCTAAATCTATGAAGGCTGCCTTGATGCCTAAAAATGGTCTCATTGAGAGGAGCTGGCTTAAAAAGTAGTTGCGACCTAGCTGTAGATCAATAGAGTTAAAGTCAAAATCAAAACTAGACCTTGCTTTTGCGGCAAGCCATGACCCGCCATTTGTTGGGCTAACGCAAACCCCACCACGTAAGGGGACAACTGTTGCGTTTCCGCAGTCAGATGGGTTAACACTTCGGCTATCGCTGTGGCTAAAGTGTGAATAGGTGGCCTTAAGGTCCCAATCATCAAAGCTCAGGTTAAGACCTAGCCCAACTGTAAATCCAGCTCCCCACCCAAACTTCATGTCTTTGGTACGACCATTAATGGGATAGCTGATCATTGAGCCGTTGTCTGTAAATGCAAACTCTGTTCCACCAACATTTGGTGAATAATATAGAAGACCTGCCGTGATAAACCAATTATGGTCTTCTTTCGATGGGCGAGCAGTCGCTGTATGTGCGCCAAAACCGCCAAAAGCGGTCTCTGTACTGACTTGATTCATTTGCTGCTCAAGCCGATCTATGCGTGAATCTATACTTTCTGAAGCAAATTTAGTTGTTGTAATAGTTGCTGGCAACTTGCCATAGCTGCTAAATATCTGCAAAAGCACCAGAGCCGACAGAACCATCAGTGCCAAGGCCACGCCCTTGTATGACTCCTGTTTTTTCTGTTTTTTCACATTGAAACTCTTGTTGCCTTTACATAAATATAGCGAAGGGCAGATTTCACACCTGCCCCTCGCTTAAGGATCGTTAGATTATGATTTCTTTAGAAATCCCAACGAGCCTCGAATGTCACACCATACATTCCGAGATCTTCAGAATATCTGTTGTAGCGCGATGGGCCAGCTTGTTGCATTTGCAACATCTGGTTGACTCGCCACCAGTATTGAGTGTCGTAACCGAGACTAAAACCGATGTGTTGGCTATCACAATCAAAGAATAGATCGTATGCAACACCAGCTTGTAGCTGTGCTGTTGGAATCACTCTGTGAGTGCTTCCGCTCAAAGTAGCACGGCGATCTGTTACTCCATAACGCTCTTTATAGTCTACGTCAACGTATCCGTATGTTATTGCACCCATGGCGTTAGCAAAGAAGCTAAATCCTTTTGCCAAGTGCCACTTGGTGTTCAAACCTGTTTCAAGACCTGCGCCACTGAAATCAGACTCTTCAGAGATTTTTAAGAAGTTACCACCCAATCCAACAAACTGAATACCACATAGGGTGTTTGTGTTTGAATTGCATGAGTATGTTGTGCGCTGCTCTAAATCAACGAAGCCGATCTTCACACCGAAGAATGGACGCATTGATAGGAACTGGCTCACGAAATAGTTACGACCCATGTTGATGTCAACGCTTTGGAAGTCTACATCAAAAGAAGACTTAGCTTTGTCAGCTTGCCAAGCAGTTGCTCCGGCATCAGCAGGTGGGCAAACAGCGCCACGTAGTGGCATAACAACACTGTTACCACAGCCACTGCTGCTAACAGTGCGGCTACCGTTGTTGCTAAAGTTTGTGTACTGAGCTTGTAGGTCCCAGCAGTCGCGGCAGAAGTTGTAGCCTAGACCTACTCGGAAACCCCAGCTCCAATCAAAGTCGATATCTTTTGTTCGACCGTTGATAGGATATGCCAAACTCGGCGAATTATCTGTAAATGCAAACTCTGTACCACCAACAGTTGATGACCAATAAAGGGCATCAGCAGTGATGAACCAGTTTTTGCTATCTTTTGAAGGGCGTCCGCAAGCAGTTTTTGCTCCGTATCCTCCAAATGCGTTTTCAGTTCCAACTTGCGACATTTGCTTTTCTAGCTGCTCTACACGTGAATGTAGATCCGATGCCGCGAATATTACTGGCATCACAGCAAGAGAAGCTAAGGCAATTGAAACCTTACTTAAAATGCTTTTCATCTCTTACCTCATGGGTTTTATTGTCAATTAATCTTTGACTCTTATCTTCCATATATATAATTTAATTATTTATTAAAACATTTTTATAATTATTTTTTTAGAAAACCTTTTTTCCAACGAAATGCGAGCAACAAGCATTGGAACAGAGCCTCTTCATTCTTCAATTCATATACTATATATTAAATATTTGAAATAAAATTTTATTTTACTGATTATGAACGGGATACAAAATACCCAGAACCTAGCAACGCGGTGTTCTCTTCCAAAATAACCCTTACAGGGACCGATTTTAGGAGGCCTTCAAACCTCCCTTTGTCACAAAAAGACTTCATGAAGGTTCCCTTTTGAATGGCTGGTAAAATTTTCGGAGCAATGCCCCCGCCAACATAAATACCGCCAAGTGTTAAAAACTTGAGAGCCACATTTCCAGCCTCTGCTCCGTAAAGATCGACAAAAATTTCTAGGGCCTTCTGGCAGGCAGACTCTCCTTTCTCTAGCCCCCTTTCCGATACCATCTTTGGCAAAAGCTTTTCCTCGACAGAGCCAAGAACATCTTCATACCCTTTCACATCAACTAAAAATCGATAGACATTGCCAAGCCCTGGACCTGACAAGATTCTTTCATAAGAGACATGACCCTTGAATCGCTTCCTTAAGTAACAAAGCAGCTCAATCTCCAAATCACTGCGCGGCGCAAAGTCGGCATGTCCCCCTTCTGTTGCAAAGGGGCGGTGCTCGGCCCCAGTATAATAGATGCCAGCTTCGCCTAGGCCCGTTCCCGCAGAAATCAATGCGCAATTTCCTTTTGTGGGATCGCCTTTATTAAGAACATAGAATTGATCTTCTCTTAAGCTATTAATGCCCCAAGCGTTGGCCTCCAGATCATTTAACAAATAAACGCTTTCAATTCCAAGCTCCTTGCCAAGCTCTACCGCATCGATCACCCATGGCAAATTCGTCGCCTGACATCTGCCATCACGCACAGGTCCTGCAATTCCAAAGCATGCCTTCTCGATCTTTTCTCCATTTGCAAGAAACTCTTTTGCAATAGCAGCTAGACAGTCATAGTCGCCACTTGCAAACTTTTGATTGCGCAAGACTTTCCCATCATAAAGAGCAAGATGCGTTTTGGTTCCGCCTATATCGCCAATTAAATACACCATACTTAAGCTATATAACGATGGCTGAATTCTTTTCTAGGCCTTGACTGAAACAAGAAAACAGGTCACTCTATGGGAAACCACAAAAGGAGAATCTATGTCTAATTCACAAGATAGCGCCAAGAAAAAAGCATTAGAACTTGCACTTGCTCACATTGAAAAACAATTTGGAGAGGGATCGATCATGACCCTTGGCAAGCACTCGACAGGCCACGGCGTTCAAGTGATCAAGACTGGAGCCCTTTCATTAGACATGGCTTTAGGGATAGGGGGCGTTCCGCGCGGGCGCGTGGTTGAGATTTACGGCCCTGAGTCTTCTGGTAAATCGACACTTGCGCAACACATTGTCGCTAACTGCCAAAAAAACGGAGGCACAGCGGCCTACATTGATGCCGAGCATGCTCTTGATCCTGCCTATGCAAAGCGCATCGGTGTCGATATCGACAGCCTCATGCTGTCTCAGCCAGACTGTGGTGAAGACGCTTTAAATATTGCAGAAGTCCTAGCTCGCTCTGGAGCCATTGATGTCATCGTCATTGACTCTGTAGCAGCTTTAGTTCCAAGATCGGAGCTAGAAGGGGAGATCGGCGATTCTCAAATGGGCGTACACGCCCGCTTGATGTCACAGGCGCTACGCAAGCTCACCGCCTCTCTTTCTAAAAGCAATACATGCGCTATCTTCATCAACCAAATCCGCGAAAAAATTGGCGTCATGTTTGGTAGCCCTGAAACAACAACAGGTGGAAGAGCTCTCAAGTTTTACTCATCAATCCGCCTCGATATTCGCCGCATTGGATCTGTCAAGGGCGCAGACAACACAGACGTTGGTAACCGCGTAAAGGTTAAGGTCGCTAAAAACAAAATGGCACCCCCTTTCCAAGTTGCAGAGTTTGATATTCTCTTTAATGAGGGAATTTCTCGTTTAGGCAACATCATAGATTTAGGAGTAGATTACAAGGTCGTCGATAAAAAGGGGTCTTGGTTTAGCTATAAAGAAACGCGCCTTGGACAAGGTCGAGAAGCAGCGCGCGATGAGCTAAAGAAAAACCCTAAACTTGCTGACGAAATTGAAGAGTGTGTCATACAACAATACAAACAAACACGTGGGATCAACTTGCCTGAACCTCAAGCAGAGCTTGCAGGCGCTAAATGATGCATCAACAGCCCTTTCAAATCTTTTAGCCCGCTGCCATCTAGCTGCAGCTTCACTAAAAGAAGGTCTAAAGCCGCCACATGCTTATAAAAAGCGTGGGTGGCTTTTTCTTTGCCCAAAGCAACAGCATAATTTGATGTCACTCGGCCTAAATCCTGCTCAAAATCACACAGGTCATCACCTATTTGAAACGCTAGCCCAAAGTGAAGGGCTGCCTTTTTTACAGCATCGAGTTGCTTTAAATCGCCGCCACCAAAGACCCAACCAAATACAAATGCCGTTTCAAAAAGCGTAACAGTCTTTCGGTTTAAAATATCCAAAAGCGTGTCAGCATCATAATCGGGGGGAAATAAATCAAGAAATTGCCCACCAGTAGCGCCCTTCAACCCAGCAGCACGCGCTGCTTGCTCCAGGGCGACCATTCCCTCGTTAGCACCACAGAATTTAGCATTCACATGCACCTTTTCAAATGCTGCGCATATCAAGGCGTAGCTTGCAAGAAGCGCTGTTGTTTCATCAAACGCGCAGTGCAAAGACTTTTCGCCCCTTCGAACAATATCGTTGTCCATGCAAGGCAGATCGTCAGCAATCAAAGAAGCTGTGTGAAAATACTCGACGGCCAAAGCTGCTGGCTTTACATCACAACACCCCAAAGCTTGTGCAATACTCATCACAATCAATGGGCGAAAACGCTTTCCGCCTGTCAAAAGTGCATATTCGATCGCATCGCACAGTTTGATCTGCTCGCGCATCTGCTCCAGGTCGCATTTTAAGGCCTCTTCAAAGCTATTTCGCAGCTCTACCAGAATCATCCAGCACCAACATAAGAACAAGGCCTACAAAGCCTATTAGGATCAATCAAACACCCGGGACCTAAAATGCAGTTGCACCCCACCTGAGCAGAGTCTCCCAAAATCACGCCAAACTTTCGCAAGCCTGTGTCGATTCCATCCACCTTTATCACCTTTCCATCAAAGCGCAAATTAGCTGTTTTAGCGCCAGCACCCATGTTAACATTGGCCCCAAGGATAGAATCACCAATATAATTGAAGTGGGGAGCCTTTGCACCCTCAAGCAAAATTGATCGTTTCACTTCCGTGCAGTGTCCAATAACCGCGCCATCGCATAAAACAGTATACGGTCTAACAGCAGCCCCGTGTAAAATTTTACATCCAGAGCCAATCCAGCAGGGACCCTCAATCAACGCACCCTCTTCAACGAGCACATCCTTTCCCATAACGACCTTTCCACCAGTTGCTGTATCGACCCACTCCCTCAAAACCTTTAACACATCCCAGACATATTCACTTTGCTCAAAAAGACCTTTAAGTTCCTGAGGGATTGACTTGAAAAACTTCGAGTAATGCATAACTGAATTCTACCTCATAGAGAAACATAAAAACTATAGTATTTTAGAGTAGTTGTTATTAGGGACTGTGGAGATGTTCATAACCTCATGTTTTACATAGAGAAAAATAGCCGTTGACAGAGGGGGTATAACTGTTCATAAAACCATCTGTTTTTGAACATGAAAGATTTCAGCTAGCCTTGTAAACGTCCTATGAACACTTTGTTGACAATCAATTGTGGAAAATCTGGATGAGAGGATTCGAACCTCCGACCCCTAGCACCCCATGCTAGTGCGCTAGCCAAGCTGCGCCACATCCAGGTAGAACTAAATGTTAGCTTCTTATAGCGTTAAAAGTCAACGCCGGGCACTTGAATCAAAAATGCAAAAAATAGTACCGTTTCTTCCATGAAAGGCATGACACTGGAAAAATCTTGGCATGAAGCTCTTGGAGATGAGCTAAAGAAGCCTTATATCCAAAACTTAAAAGCTTTTCTTGAAGAAGAAAAAAAAGCGAAGCAGGTCTTTTTTCCGCCTGAGGAACAGGTCTTTAACGCCTTTCGTCACACACCATTTAACAAGGTCAAAGTCGTCATCATGGGGCAAGATCCCTATCACGGACCTGGGCAGGCAGAGGGACTTTGCTTTAGTGTAGCGCGAGGCATACGGGTTCCTCCATCTCTTAAAAACATTTACAAAGAAATGCAAACAGACTTGGGGGTTGAGCCTATAGAGCATGGCAGCCTCATTAAGTGGGCTGATCAGGGGGTTTTGCTTCTTAACGCCACCCTCACCGTGCGAGCGCGCCAGCCCAAGTCGCATTACGGCAAGGGTTGGGAGGAGTTTACAGATGCCGTGATCGCAAAGTTGTGCGATCGCAAGGACCCGCTCGTATTTATTTTATGGGGGCGTTCAGCCCAAGAAAAGTGCGAAAGAATTTTAGAATCTAGGAAGCATCCACATGCGGTCTTGACTTGCGCTCACCCATCGCCCTACTCCGCGGACAAGTTCTTTGGGTGTCGCCATTTTTCAAAAACAAATGATTATCTAAAACAGTGGGGCAAAGAGCCCATAGACTGGTCGTTAAACTCTTGAGACAGTTCAATAAACCCCTTTACAACAGACCTCATTTCCACAAAGGTCGGGATGCCGCTGACGTCTTGTGACAAGAAAACTTTTGAATCTCTAATTTCAAAATAGGGGTGGTCGTTGCTCCACTTCAGCTTTTTACATCCCCCTGATCCGTGGAACATAGAGCCGTCCGAATCGTCCAATAAAATAGAAAGGCACATGGTGGCTTTACATGGATTCCATGTAAAATAAATATTTATATTTTCGTGCTGAAAAGACCCAGAGCTGCCCGACGCCACTTGAGATAAAAAATGTAGATACGTCTTATACTTCATCAATAATCACCTGGGGCAAGTATAAAACCCTTTATATTAAAAATCAACGATAAAAATTATTTAATAATCCAAGCTTTGGGAGTTATATTGTAGATTAAGGAGCGGGCGTTCAAATAGGGTGACTATTTGAGATCCCTTCGGTATAAACAACAGAGGGTGGCTTGAAATTTAAAGTTTGATGAGGAGACGTGTGTAATGATTCTGCCTTGGTTTTCTATCTAGTCTAGAGTATGCTAATGCTAAAATCAAGAGAAGGGGAAATGATGTTTTCAGGGCATTTTGTAGCGATAGTCACACCGTTTAATGATGGGTGTGTTGATTTTGATTCTTTAAAAAAGCTTGTCGATGTGCACGTCGAAGCAAAAACAGATGGGCTTGTATTGCTGGGCACGACTGGTGAGCGCTCATCCCTTTCAGAAGAAGAAGAGCGTCAAATTATCAAGCGGGCTATCGACTGGTCTGATAGGCAACTATCTGTTGTGGTTGGAACAGGCTGTAATGATACTCAAAAATCTGTAGAGCGCACGCGACAGGCGATGGAGTTGGGCGCTGACGGATGTTTGGTTGTTGTGCCCTATTACAACAAACCCCCCGTAAGAGGCATTATTGCCCACTACAAGTCGATTGCTGATGTTGGCCTCCCCGTTATTGCCTATCACCATCCGGGACGCACGGGTGTGCGTTTAAATGCGAATGATTTAAAGCTCATCATGCAGATTGATGGCGTTGTTGCATTGAAAGAGGCGTCAGGTGATTTAGAGCTGTGCAGCGAGCTGTTGGATTATGGCGCTAGTTTGCTTTGTGGTGATGATCACTTAACGCTTGAGATGATGAAGATGGGCGCTGCTGGTACTATTTCTGTGGTGGGCAATGTGATTCCCCGGGTCTGGACTGAAATGGTGCACGCTTGTAAAGCCGGAAGTTGGGATGTGGCTGAAGAAAGATTTAAAATGTGTCGCTGTTTGCTAAATGCTTTAAATACTGAAGTCAATCCCATCGCCATTAAGTGCGCAATGAGTTGCTTGGGTCTATGTGGTAATGAACTTAGGCTGCCACTTGTGACAGCCAGCTCTGATTCCAAAAAGGCAATGCAAGATGCCCTACTGACTTTCGATCGACTTGATAAGAGCGTTGAGCTGTTCAGCTAACCCTTTAAGTTTGTCAAGCTGTTTTGGAGAGGGGGTAAATTGACCCTGCACTTCTTTGATGGTTCTTTTTAATGATGAGATGGTTTTTTTAACAGGATTTGAAGAGCGCTTGTCTTCTTGTGGCAGGGGAAATTTTTGTCTAATGAGGGACAAAAGCGTTTCTTTAGACTCTCCATGGAAGTTGTTGATGATCGACTCTTTAACTTCGCGATCTCCTTCGCGGCTGGCAAGAGTATAGATGACTTGTCTGGGCATGAGATCGGTTTTCTTCTTTAACATTTCAGATAGCGTTGTATAGAACTTGTAATACTGGAGGAAGTTGTAAGGAGTTTGGCGATTTCCATAGGAGGCAATCATCCACTCGGTAAAGGCACCATCGCGGTAGAACTTAAAGATGTCTTGAGCTTTTTGTATCCGCTCTCCATGAAGGATGACTGCTTGGTTGTTGATGGCTTTAACTTCTGATGTAAGAGCGCAAATGTCTGTGAGGTCGCGATCAAAGTCACAATCTTCGTTTTTATAGGTTTGAAGAATATCAAAAAGTTGTTTGTGCTCGTGTTCATTAAGGGGGCAGATACGAAAAACGCCTCCGAAACTTGAGAGCCCACCTGCTCCAGATGCCTCTGCTAGGCTATCTGTTTTCGAGGATCCTTTTTCTTTTTTTTTGAAACGTTCTGCTAGTAACGTATTGAGCTTGACCATTTTGACTCCTATGTAAAGCGGCTTTACATTGCGCGGATTTTATTTAATATTTCTTTCGTTAAGCGGGTGTAATCTTGTGAAGCTCGGCTTAACGGCGCAACCTCAAAAATAGGCTTTCCGTGAATCGATGCTTCTGAGACATGAATATCACGTCGGATTTTTTGATCCAAGGCTTTTCCAGGAAAAGTCGCTTCGATCAGATCCATAAAAGCGCTATTGCTTTTTCCTCTTTGATTCCAAAAAGACATGCTAACACCAATAATGTCTAAAGGATGACGCTTGGAAATGTTGTCGATAAATTGAGAGAGGCGCTCTAAACCTTTGACGCTGTAAAATTCAGGTGTCACAGTGATCAGTCCGTATTGTGCGGCAATAAGTGCAGATTCTGTAAGCCAGCAGAGCGAGGGTGGAGTGTCAATAATGATGTAGTCGTATTCAAGGTTGCGCAAGAGCTCTTTTAGCCGCTCGTGAGAGTAGCGATTTGAGGCCAGCGTGCCTGTAGTTTCAATGCGCTCAAGCCATGTGTCTGCAGGAATGAGATCGAGGTTACGCTGCTGAGTGCGCAAAATAACCTCTTCGAGTGCTTTTTCTCCCTGCAAAACTGGAGCGAGGCTGTCTTGGTTGTCTGGGTCAAAACCAAGGCCTGTTGTGAGGTTTGCTTGTGCATCAAAGTCTATAAGCAACACTTTTTGCTTGTGGTACTTTGCAAGAGCTGCCCCAAGATGTAGCGTTGTCGATGTTTTTGCTGTACCACCTTTAAAGCTGCTAATTGTGATGACTTTCATCTAGCTTTCCTTGTTCGTGTAAGGCGAGCTCAGGGCTCGTGATTTCAACTCTTTTGTGATTGTCGCAGCGAAATCTTTTACCTTCAACTCCCCATGTACAACATTATCGCGTGTGCGCACTGTAACTGTGTTATTTTCAACTTCTTGATCACCGACAGTTAGCATATAATTTGTTTGTAGGGTTTGCGCTTTACGCACTTTTTTGCTCACAGATTCTTGAGCATCGTAGGTTTCGCAAGCAAGTCCATAGTGGCTAAGTTCTTTGGAAACAGCATACGCATATTCGTTGTGGCGATCCGCAACAGGTATGACTGCGACTTGGCGTGGGCTAAGCCAAAGAGGAAACTTTCCAGCAAAATGTTCAACGATAATCCCATAAAAACGCTCAATCGATCCAAAGATAGCGCGATGAATCATGATGGGGCGCTTGGATTGGCCGTCACTATCTGTGTACTCAAGGTCAAAGCGCTCAGGCAAGGACATATCAAGCTGAATGGTGCCGCATTGCCATGATCGATCGAGCGCATCTTGGATATGGAGGTCAATTTTAGGTCCATAGAAGGCTCCATCGCCCTCGTTCACCTGGTAAGGTTTGCCATAAGCGTCAAGAGCGTTTCGCAGCCCATCTGTTGCAACTTGCCAATCTTTATCTGAGCCGATCGTCTTCTTTTTATCAGGCCTTGTCGAGAGCTCAAAGCGGTAGTTCAGTCCAAAAGCGCTGTATGTTTTTTCTACAAGTTGCAAAACGTTTAAGATGCAGTCTGTGATTTGATCTTGAGTCATGAAAATGTGAGCATCATCTTGAAGGAAGCTGCGCACACGAAACATGCCGTTGACAGCGCCTGATGGCTCATAGCGATGGACGCGACCGAGCTCTGCAACTTTAAGTGGAAAGTCCCGATAACTATGGCGTTTGGATGAGTAGTAGATCATACATCCTGGGCAGTTCATGGGTTTGATTGCAAAAGTGCGCTCCTCGATTTCTGTGGTGTACATGTTCTCACGATAGTGCTCCCAATGCCCAGATGTTTCCCAAAGCTCTTTGGTAAGGATGAGGGGTGTTTGAATCTCTTCATAGCTGTCTGCGGTGTGAAGCTCTCTCCAAAAAGCAAGAAGATGATTCCAAATAATCATTCCTTTTGGGTGAATAAACGGCATGGCAGGAGCCTCTTCATGAAAAGAGTATAGGTCAAGCTTAGTGCCTAGCAATCGATGGTCTCTTTTTTTGGCCTCTTCAAGAAGATGAAGATGGTCTTTGAGGAGTTTGCGATCAGGAAAAGAGATGCCATAAATACGTGTTAGCATCGCATTTTTGCTGTCACCGCGCCAGTAAGCCCCCGATGTTTTAAGAAGTTTAAAGGCTTTGATTTTTCCAAGATTTGGCAAGTGAGGACCTCGGCACAGATCAAAAAACTCACCCTGTTTGTAGCCCGTTATGGGTCCATCTTCAAAACTTTCTATCAACTCACACTTGTAAGGATTTTCACAAAAAGAAGCTAAAGCGCTTTTTCGGTCTTCAAAGAGGGTTCTTTCGGGTCTGTGATTTTCTTTGAGAATCTTTTGAATTTCAGCTTCTATTTTTGGGAAATCCTCCTCTGATATGGAAAGATTAGCAAAGTCATAATAAAACCCACCTTTGATGGGAGGTCCGATGGTTGGTTTGGCATCTGGATAGAGGCGTAAAATGGCTTGTGCAAGGACATGGGCAGAGCTATGCCAAAAAATTTCTTTTCCTGCGGGAGTGTCAAAATTAATGAATTGTACTTTGTCACCCGTTTTAAGCTTATGGGCAAGATCAACCACCTGGCCGTTGATAATGGCTGCAAGGGCTTGATCGGGCTCGCGCAAGTTGAGTATTTCAGCAAGTGTTTGAGCCGAATCGCCCTCTGTGAGTTTAAGTTCGCAATCGTCATGAAAAATTTGCATTGGAAGCCTTTAGTTTCAAAAATCCTAATCTGTAGTTTAATTGAGAAAGAAGGAAAACTCAAGAGGTAGACAATATTCGTCAGATTTTACAAAAATTATTAGGGGATGACCCCTTCATTTGTCACTCAGAGGAACGTGCTTATAGCCGCGCTTATGCTTGCGCTAAAAAATTGATTGAGCACGAATTGGATTTAGCAAAGCTTATCGAAGAGCTTGAAAAGCTGTCATTGCCCTACTTTGATTACGCAATTGACAGGCTTTACTTAGGTCATCAGCTGGCTGTTTTAAAAATCCTTTCTAAAGACAATAGGTTGTGGAAACAAATTACACACATGCGCAGCTCTGCCATTGCTCCAAATTTGCCTGCCAAAGGACTGCAGACAAGCGTATTAACCGCGCTCCTTACTCCGCTGCGTCAAGTGGTTGGGTCCTGCTTTGCGACAGCTCCTGCGATTGCCATTCAACGTCATCACGTTGAGCGATTTCTAGAAGATATTGAAGCTCTTTTGCACCGGGGGCAAATCACACGCATCATCTCTGGTCAAGAATTTGTAGCCCCTCTCAACTCGATGGTGTTTAAAAATATGCCGTTTGATCTGGCTTTACTTAGGGCTTGGGAGTATACGCTTGCTTCATTTAGCGATTACAACTTGGATTTCTATCGGCATAACTTGGTAGCGTGCTTAGGGATGCGACCCGAAGAAGAAAGTGGCATCGGAAAGCTTATTTTCAATTATGTTTCTGGAAGGCTTGAAGCCCAAAATGCCCGTGTTGAAGAGCATCAAAAAGAGGTTGAGCAAAGTTATGGCCAGCTCAAAATGGAAGAGCATTTTTTTTCAGAGGCATCTTCTTTGGATGCGGCAAGGCGTCATAAAGCTAACTGGAGGATGCAGGCCTATCAGTTTGAGTCGGCGCAGGATAGGCGAGATGAAGCCTATGATGCGGCTAAGCATTATGCAGAGTTTTTTAAGTTCATCGTCGAAAACTATCAAGCGCATTTTTCAGAGTTTTTCCAAGAGGTGTACGATCCTTTACTTGGATCCTGTAAAGCTGAGCTTTTTGAGGATCGACCAGCAGGGTTTCGGCTCGTTTACAAACATGGTAGACGCGATCCAACAACTTGGACGCCTATAGTCGACAAAAAGAGCTATGTTAAGGTGCTGATAGATTACATGCGCATGGTTGAGGGACGTTTAATTGCTGATTGCAGTTGGGATGAGGGAAAGGAAGAAATTGTTAAAATAACAACACTCATTATCCACCATATAGAAGAAGAAGATTTTTTGCTCTCAGCGCAAAAACGCGCTAAACAACTGCACGCAAAGGCAAAAACCCAGGCTTTAGAAATCACCCCATGGAGCTATATTTCTGGGGGCTCTATGAAAGCGCTTCTTAAATGTTATTTTCGAGTAGAAAGTCCAATTCACAAAGAAGAGCACATCGCCCAAAGCCCTCAAGACCTCCTGATTTTTTGGATTGAGACATTGAAAAATGCTCCTGCACCCTTAACAAACCCCTGTTTAAAAGATGATAGTTTTTCATTGTATGCCTATTCTCCTTCCCATGCATTTTTGCTTCAGCCAGGTCTTTTTAAGCAAAGCTGGACAAGCAAACAATTCACCTACACTTGGGTTCGGGATACAATTGTAAAGCCAGCACTTTTATACTATCAAAGCATGATCATATCGCCTGCCGAGCAAGAGTTCATCATCAGCAAGATGAAAGAAATGTCTGGCTTAACACTCAGTGCAAGCCAGCAAGATTTAAGCGTATCAAGCCTTCGTCAGTGTTTTGCCAGACAATCCAATGACGTTACCTCAATCGACGGATGTCTGATGCGATTTTTGCCTCTTTTCTCAAAAGCGTCTGCCCAAAAAGCCATGCATCACCTGGGTGTGGATTGTCCACCACTACCCCCGATCATGACAGCCTGTGAATTTGCAGACTTGGCATTTGCGTTAACAAAGGACGAGAAGATTCGCGATCGGTTATCGACGCTTGGTTATTTACCTCCTAGGCCCCTTTTTGTTGCAGACACAAATTGGCCTGGAATGTGGTTTGCTTTTGCATTTAATCCCGGTACCGAAGAACTAGATTTGTGGCGTAGCGACCCAAGCTTTCGAAGCCCAAAACCCATGCATGTTTGGCGCTCTGAACTCAATGGATCTAGCCAAAAGCCTTGGGGCCTCATCATGAAACATTTTTGACCTTTGACTATTTGAGTTAAATTCTCCATGATGAGGTTATAACCTCAAACAATAAGCGCTCGTATGCATTCCTTATTCCGCTTGTCTATAGCTCCGTTATTGAGCATCGCCATTTTGATGCTTGGAAGCGGGTATTACACGACATTTATTTCGATGCGCCTTTACCAAGATGGTCAAGGGGCTTTCATTATTGGTTTAGTGCAAGGAGCTTATTATGCTGGATTCTTGATTGGAGCTTTGAAAATTGAAGCCCTTATGCATCGCATTCGGCATATCAGGGCGTATGCATTTTTCACATGCATCTGTACAGCAATTGTTTTGCTGCAAGGTCTTTATATTCATCCTTATGCTTGGGTTATAGAGCGCTTTATAATGGGGCTTTGCATCGCCTCTTTGTATGTCGTGATTGAAAGCTGGCTGCTCATCATCGCGCCAGAATCCTCCAAGGGCACACTTCTTTCATTTTATATGATTGCTCTTTACTGCTCTCAAGCTTTAAGCCAATTTTTGGTGGACTTCTTGAACCCAAGATCAATGACTCCATTTATTGTGACAGCGATCTTTAGCTCTCTTTCGATGATGCCAGCTACATTTACATACACTCACATTCCTGAGCAAATAGGGGCTGAACGCGCCACGTTCTTATCCATCTTAAAGAAGTCTCCATTTGGTGCTTGGGGTTGTATCGTTGCAGGGATGATATTGAGCTCGCTTTACAGCTTTGTCCCAACCTTTGCAGAAAGAACAGGACTTTCTGTTTCCTATGCTATGAGCTTAATGATTGCAGGAGGCTTTTTGCTCCAGTGGCCACTGGGTTATCTATCAGATATTTTTGATCGTCGAAAAATTCTGATTCTTGTCAGCATATTAACGGTACTACCTTGCGCCGGAATTATGTTGTTGATGGGGAAGGCAAAACTGATTTTGGGTTTGATCTTTCTGCTAGGGGGATTTACATTTACACTCTATCCTTTGAGCATTACACATGTTACAGACCGGCATAAAACACATGATCTGACATCGATTACGGCTGTGATGCTCTTTGCGTACAGCACAGGCTCTGTTGTAGGCCCTCTTGTAGCGCCATTTTTTATCAACATGTCAGATACAATGGGTTTATTTATTTATATCGGAATCATGGCCGGAATCCTCAGCGTTGTTGGGCTTGTGAGTGCCGCTTTAATACGCCCTGTTCCAAAAGCAGAGCAAGGGGACTTTGTGCCACTTCCGGGACAATCAACCCTAAGCTACGAGCTAGACCCCCGTTCATCAGCTTCAGAAGACGAGGCAAAAAAGAACTAGTGAGTTGAAGAAGGCCAGCGCCATGCGATGAGCAGCGTGTCTGGCTTCGGCTTTGGAAGCTTTGTGTGATAGCTCATGTGCTGCATCCAGCCTCTTTTTTTCTTTTTGCTATAGCGACAAACTTGAAAGTTAGGGGTGGTTGCATAAAGGCCAATCAATTCACGCCAGGAATCGGTCTGCGCGTATGCGCATTGTTTAGGGACTTTAATTTTCAGGATGGGGACAAGAATTCGTGCGCAGATAAAGTTGAGCAAATAACACGATGCGCGAATCCATAAAAAGCATGTAAAGCCAGCAGTTGCAAAGGCCATAACAAGAAAACCAAATGCTGCAGAAAAGTGCAAAAATCCACTGACTACATAGAGGAAAATCGGAGCGAGTAAAACGCCACAAAAGCTTAAAAAATTGTTAGCGGCAATCACCTGTCCGCGGTGATGATGCGCGCTATAAGTTTGGACAAAAGAGTCAAAGGGAATGATGAAAAAGCCACTGATAAATCCAAGAAAAAACAAAGCGGTTATGACACATGGAAGTGATGAGCGTGCAAAATAAAGAGTGATCAAGACAATGACAATCCCAACTCCTGCTAGGCAAGAGAGGCCGATTTCAACTTGATGCTTTGAGATGCGTCCAGCAAATTGAGCTCCGCAGGCAATTCCAATGGCGCAGAGCAAGAAAAGATACCCCCCGCCAACCTCGCTCAATCCTAGAGAATTGATGGCAAAAGGGATGATGTTGAGCTGCATGAATGCCCCGATAAATAGAAAAAAGGCCGAGCCAGAAATGGCAACAAGTAAAAAAGGGACAGATTTGCATTGGCCCAGAGTATGAAAAATTGTGCGGATGAAGAGGGGCGAGAATTTTCGAGCAGTTCCTTTCGGTGGGACATAAGGGATGAATAGTGAGGCAGCCCACCCGGCAACTGCGATCCCCAAGCAGAAAAAGGAGGCAAAAACAAAGTTCTTGTCGGTTATTTGAGTGATGAACGAGGCGAGAAATGTCCCGACGATGATGGCCAAATAAGTGGCCGAGGTGACAATACCATTGGCTTTTGAGATCAATTCTTTAGAAACAAGCTCTGGGATAATGCTGTATTTCGGGGGGCTGAACAGGGCACTTTGTAAGGAGAGAAGAAACAGTAAGCCGTAAAGCCCTAGCTGGCTTTTAAGTGCAAAAGCGATAATACCAAGGGCCATGATAATGATTTCTAAGACCTTTAAGGCAACCATCAATCGCTGCTTGCTAAATCGGTCCGCCAAGATACCTGCATTTGATGAGAACAGTATGAAAGGAGCAACATATACAACACCTACCCAAAACAAAATCTCGCTCGATTCTCCAGCTCCCAAAAGATTTAACAACAAAAATACAATCAAGTACTTAAATATGTTATCGTTGAGAGATCCCATGAATTGCGTTATATTTAAAAACGCGATGGGATGTTTTGAAATCGAAGTTTTCGCCATAATGCAATCATATACAGAAATAAATATAAAAACTGAATTTTTGAAAGCTTCTGCGTTGTCCGAGGTCTAAACTCTGGCTATAGAGGCCTTTTTAATTCTATGTCTAGCTGTCTAATCCCATAATTATTCAGGAGATTCTTTAGTTTTTCGATTTCTTCATTATTTATTTCGCAATCTGTAAAGTCTAGCGTTAATTTATTGTCATTTGTCCTGTTCAGCAACGACTTTAAAACTATTCCATGCCACCCATCAGCTTCAATGTGCCCCGGTTGTCTGTTTTGGATTGCGGACACCAACGCCGCGAAACCTTTAAACCCAATGTCGTTTTCCCTAAGGTCAAGATGAGTGATGTTTGTGTGCTGCAACACACCTGCTAGTGCAGCTGCTCCTTCATCCCCTAAACAGTTATGCCTGAGATTTAATGTCCTTAGTTTTTTGCAATGAGGTAGTGCATTCACGATGTCGCTAATTGTCTCCTTGGTTAACTCGTTATAGCTAAGGTTCAGCTCAGTAAGGTTTTCTGAACTTTCCATAGCACTAGCTAGGCCAGTATTCCCTTCAAAAATCCCGGACAGTAATTGAATAGTCATGACAGTTTCCTTAAGGCCATGGATATTAAAGTACCTGCCTTTTGAAAGAGCTGCAACTGCACTTTTATCTTGTAAAAGATTATAAAGATTATCGCTACGGTTTAGTCCATACAGTTTTCCATGTAGAGTTACATTATTAAAGACTTTCTCGGCGGATTTTTTATCGTTATTCTTGAGATATGAAGCTGCGAGCTTTAACCTCTCTAGAAAATCAGCTGTGAGCGCTTTTGCCTTAACCATCTCATTTGATAATTCAATGGTAGCGTCAATAAATGCTTGAGATGCTTTGTATTCATTTTTTATTCCATTGTGGCTTAAATCCCAGTGCGTAAATTGTGGATATCTGTGCAAAAATTTTTCTAAGACCACAAGCTCTTCATCTTTTATATTTTTGGAGCTCAAGCTTAGGCATGTGCAATTAGGATCGGATAGCATTAGCGCTAGCACTTCACCGCGCCAACCATCGACTTCAATGCATTCTAATTTGCTGTATGGCAATATAGCGGCGAGCTCTATAAGAGCATCAACTGTCTCCAGGAAGGGATCTTGATTGTGGCATGAACGCACGCTACTAATGGTATTGCCACGAAGGTTTAGATGAGTGATTTTAGTATATGATAGCGCCTCAGCTAAAGCTCGAATACCCTTAGGTAAAAGACTTTGTGAACTGCCATATCTCAGGCTTCTTGTTGAGAAATTATCACTATGACTCGCAAAGCAATTATCGCTAAGGTCAAGCTGCTTCAGATTTGGACACTTTGGCAAAATGGCTGCTAACTCACATAAGCCACTGTCATCAATGCCCTCGGAGCTTAGATCCAAGAGCGTAATATTCCCACTTAAAAGCAATGCATTTAAAACTTTTCCGCGCCATCCATTGGCTTTGATTGAGGAAATTTTCTGTAAGCGAGGGGTCTGTAGCAGGTTCACAAGATTTGGATCTAAAAATGGTGTGGTTTGATTAGTAAAGTCTATCTCATTTACATCTGAGTTGGGCAGCATTGCAGTTAAAATTTTACCATACCCTCCAAAAGCCTCAATGCGTTTAAGATTTGGAGCGTTCAGGACGACACCAATAAGGTATAGCCTGTTTTTCTCAGGGATAGTGAGATTTAATCTACGATGTTGGGGTTCAAATAAACAGCCCAAGCTTATATGGGTGATTTTGGAACCTTTTATTCTCTTTTCAAGCTCTTGTAAAACTCGCGGTTTCGATGACCCAGGGAAGAGATCAAGGTGGCTAAGGTCGAGTTGCTGAGTTTCGGAATTGGGCAGTAGCGCTTTTAAAGCTGCTCCTTGCCAATGGTCGGCCTCAATACTCGTTAGTTGAGGCAATATAGCTAGTAAGGTGTATAGTGCATCATTATCTATACTGCAATTGCGTATATCTAGATGAGTAATTTTTGATCCATTGATGGCTGCTGCGACTAATTCAATTTTGGGAGGTTTTTGCGCATTGGTTGAAGGACCTCGTTTCCCAAGATTTCCAACACCAAATACTTGTGGTCTTGAATGTGGAGAACGATGGTCGCTAAGATCAAGTTGCGTGGTTTTAGAATTCGGCAGCAGGGCCGTTAAGACTTTTCCCTTCCAACCGTCGACTTCAATACTTTGTAATTGAGGCAATAGATCAAACAAGGCCCAAAAGTCAGGATCATCTAAAGGGCAGTTACGTAAGTTTAGATGAGCGATTTTAGAGCCGCTTATTGCATCTGCTAGAGCTTTTATTGGACTATATCCGTTGTAAGCAGGAATAGGGTCATTGCTAAAATCAAGCTGAGTCACTTCAGAGCCGGGTAAGAGCGCATTAAGGACTTTGCCAGTCCAATGGTTTCCCATATTAACCTTTTTGATTTTGCTTTTCTGTAATGCTTTTGATAGGGCTACAAAATCCTCGAGCGAAAAATTTTCCAGTGATGGGAGAACTTGTGTGGAAAAAGGGTTATAGGAATCCTCACTGCCGCCTATTAAGTCTAAGACTTCAATTTCTGAATCTGACGACAATGCAGATAAAACCATTCCATATTTGTCGGTGGCTTCAATGCTTTGTAGTTGAGGCAATATTTCTAAGAATGCCCTAAAACCCCTACTTCCAAGGATGCAGTTGCGTAATCTCAAGTGAGTGATTTTAGAACCTTTTATTAGAGTCGCCAGCATTACAGCTTCAGTTTCACTCAGTGATGTATCCGAGTCCGAAACTTCAAGTTCGGTGATTCCAGATTGAGGTAATAAGGCATTGAGGACTTTTCCTATCCAGTGATCTCCAACATTGACTGCTTTTATTGTGCTCTTGGACAATACATTTGCCAGTGCAATAATATCCCGCTCATTTTTTATTCCTTCCCACTGCCTTAAATCAACTTCTTCAAGTTCTGAGTTTGGTAGGCAGGCAGATAAAATTTCCTTTTTCCATCCTTTTGCACAAATGCTCTCTAGTTTGGTTTGAGGCAGCATCTCTGCTAAAGGAATCAAAATCGAATCTGGGATTTCGCGATCTTGAAAATCTAAGCATCTGTTGCTTAGCTTGAAAACGCCGTCAACTTGGATATTTGTTTGGTTCCAATCTGTTGATATTTTGACCAAATTGGCCAGGCCTTTGCAATCTATCAGTTGGCCATTAAAGCGCAAGTTTTCTACATGAGAATGTTGGATTGCTTCAACAATAGCCACCATCTGATTAATACTTATTTTAGGGCCGGAAATAATAAGCTGTTCAACAGAAAATCCTTTTATTAGTTCGACAATACTTTCAAACCCCTCTTCATCAGACTTGCTAAGATCGATGTGCAGCTGTGTGATTGGATAGCCTTTGATTGTTTGATAGATGCTCTTAAACCCACCAATCATGGCATAAGGGGTTACAAGCTCCCTTTGCATGGTTTTAGCAGTTTTAGTGCTAGTTAAAAGTGTGGTCTCCCCATCAATCGCAGATATTGTCCCAGAGTCTAGGGAGCTGGGTTCAGGTTGACCTATTTGTACAGCAAAAGTTCCGCTTTTTGATGAAAAAGCAAAATGATTTAACGGTGGATGCCCTATTTCTTCAGCAAAGGCTTCAAGCCCCTCATCTTCAGCATGGTTTAAGTGGAGCTTTATAGTTTCAAGGCAAGAGCCATGTACTTCTCTAGCAATGATCTTAGCTCCTGCATTGCCTATGCTCTCTGATTTTAGATCCAAAAGCTTTATCCTACTGTTCGTTATGATTGGCACTATTGCCTTGAGGTCTTCCTCTCCTATGCCTTCAAGAAGTAATGCGTCTAAGTGAAAATCATTAATATCTTTAGCAAGAGCGTTAACGAAGTTAGCCCATATCCATTTTTGGCTCTTAGAAAATTTTCCTGTTAAGCAGACTAGACCAGACGCTTTTACTAACGTCACAAAATCTTCTTTACCTACGGCATTAGCAACGATGAACTCTTTTAAATCAGTTTTAGATAATAACGCCAGCAGCTCGAAGAAGGTGTCAGTAGGTGTGGAAGTTGAGGAAAAGCCTAGTCGTATGAAATGCTGGCAATTTTCCAATCCTTGAACAATGCCTTTTGCATACTTGACTGTGGGTAAACCGCCATCATTGTGCAAGTGAAGGTGAGTGAGATTTTTGTAGCTTGGTAGAGACTGAGCTAAAATACCCGTGCTAATCGCAGTGCCTGGATTTAGATGAAGTTCTCTGATACGAGAACCTTCCAAAGCTTTTAGTACGGCGTATGTTCCTTCATGGCCAATCTTGTTGCATTCAAGACGCAAGCAAAATAGTTGTGAACGAGTTTTGAAAGAGTTTGCTAGTGTTAATGCCCCCTTATCCGTTATTTGGTTGTTGCTGAGATTTAGGTAAGAAATAGGGCAGTTATCAAGGATTTCTACGAGAGCTTTAGCTCCATTGTCGCTTATCTTATTTTCGCTTAAGTCCAGATGCTCGATAGGTAAGCTTTTGAGAGATTCAGCTACATCCTTGGCTCTTTCGTCTGCCGATTCGCCATCTATCAAACCACGCAAAACTAACTTCCTGATACGCTGGCCTCTCAATATCTTCAAAAAATACTGAAATGGAGTCTTGCTTATTTTAAAGAGAGCGGAATGGTATGTTTCGCTAGAACCTCTAGCTAAGCTTCCAGCCAAGGTGTTAAAATCGTGCTGGGTTCCTTCAACATGCAGCGCGGTGATAAAAACATTTGTGTCCGCTGATGGAGAAAAGTGCTCTCCAGACACCTTTGGAACTAATTTTGATTTTCCTTTAGAGAGACCAGCGATGATGTCTTCCGCATTCTCTAGAGTTATTCCTTTCGCTTTGCCCAAATCAATAAACTCTTCTGTGTCGCATGTCGGAGGAAGATGATCAAGTATGCCAAGAAGCTGATGTTGCCCTGACAGTTTTAGACCTAATCCTATTTCTCGTGGAGAGAGATTGGCGATGATTTTTTTAAAACTCTCTAGGGATATATTTTCGACTCTACCTAAATCAATAAACACCCCCTTCGGTAGGTAGTCTGCAAGAAAATCTACATCTTGACCTGTTTTCATTGCCTTGAAAAGTCTCTTAATAAAATCAGCCATTTCAGGGTGATCTGGAGCCTGCTTTTGTGCTTTTTGAAGAGGCGTTTCATTTTCATAGAGCGTTTCTGGATCTGCTCCAAAAAAGACAAGGGCTGTAAACATGCGTTTAGCTATTTCGAGGTTGTTTAGAGAGCAGCTCACAGCCGTATGAAGGGGTGACTTGCCACACTCATCAGGAGTGTTTGGATTAATGTTGATATCCAGCAAATACTTTACTGCTTCTAGATCACAAGTGTGAATAGAGTCGTGCAAATCCTGAACAGATTCATGATTTAACTGCATTTCTCTTTGATCAGAAATTTGAATAAAAATTGCTTTCTGCTGGTTTCGAAGAGAAAAATAATCACGAGCTGTTATTTGAGGGCAATGCCCAACGACTAATTTTATGTCTGGCTTAGCTTGAAGAAGAGCCTCTAAACCTTTGATCGTAATTTCTGGGCAATTTATTAGTACCACCTCCTTCAAGTGGTAAAAGCTTTTTCCAATTCGTTTTAGGTGTGTGTCTTGAAGCAAGTGACAGTCTCTAAAATATATGCGAGGTATAGCCCGAATACTTAACAATAGATCTAATGTTGCTTTCGTTTGATATTGCCAATCAATTTGCTGCAAAAAACGGGTTAATGCCTGCGGAAGAGTTTCGGTAGGTGTAGGTGATTGTACTCCATTTTTTTTTGCTGTTAGGGAACTGAGTGCCAGTTTACAGCAACTGAGCTGGGTATCCGGAAGCATTTTTTGAATTGCTTGAGTGGCGTGATCAGAATAATATAGGGCTTTGGTTAAGTCGTAGGGATTGCGTTTGTCCTCAGAGGCCGATGTTTCAATCTCTTGGTAGTACTGGGCAACATCTGGGTGAGAAGCGTAGAAGAGCTCGCGGTGTGTTAAGTCGGGTTTATTTTTCATAGCAGTTTGCATGGACTGAATCTTGGAGTAAAGGCAATCAATAAGCCCCTCTTCACTGCTCTTTCCAACGATTAGTCCAAGGGATAGCCTCATCTGCACCATCTCTTTTGTATCAATCACACCGTCTTGAAAAAGTCTTATGTAATCGATCTGGTCGTTAATTAGAGTCTTGAGCCATTGAAGGACGATTCTATCGGGCGATAGGCTAAGGAAATGAGTCTTAAAATCTGGGTCGATAGGGCTGTCCATCTGCTTAAAGAAAAATAAGGGATATTTCACATCCAAATGGCGCTTTGCTTTTTGTGTTTTGCTGTCTGAACGTTCAATGTAGATATTTGAAAATGCTAACCCATTTTCTGTGCATCTGATATAGTACTTATCTTGAATTTTTTCTACTGTGAAGTGTTCAAGTTTTGTATCGAAAGGGTCTGTAAGAATTCCATAGACGATCATGATAGAAAAGTTGTTGACTTTGCTCATCCAATCATCGTCTTTGTAGGCTTGACACATTAAATTTTTAGCACCGGATGGCGCAAAAAATTCCAATAAGCTTGGTCCCTCCGGAGCTTTGGTTAGCAGGACAGGGAATTGAACTAAGCTGCTCTCGATCCACACTTTAATTTTTGCTAGTCGAGGGTGGATCTCTTTTAGGTTAGAAATGCTGCTTAGCAAACTGGACGCTGCAATTTGAATTGCAGGTGTAGCCGGATTTCGGATAAAGCTAACGCCCTGATGACTTAGACTAGATTGATGCCGCGAAAGAGCCGCTTTTGCTTCTGGTTTCAAAAAACGATACCCAATTTCTCCTCCTTGAAGCAAAGCCTTTCCAGAGAGAAAAGCAGTTCGGGAGTGCTCATCTGGGCATTGACAGCAATGACCGATAAAGTCTTCATAAACTCCTTTGATTTTAACTAATCCCTCGTAAATCGGGGCGGAAATTTCCTTGTCTTTTGATAGGGTATCGACCTCACAGATAAGCCTATTGATTGCTCTGTATTGGTGAGCATTAGCTTTTGTTGGGTTATGGCTACGAAGCCACTGCCCAGTGAAGCTTTCTAGCGCGGTTTTTGGAGCTTGAAGCCATGTTGTGATATTGTTTACTGGCGCCCTGAGGCTTTCAAAGTCAATATCAAAAAGTTCCCAGGGTTGTCTGCAACAACTAAGCAAGGACTCTAGGGATACACTTTTTGGACATTGATCTTTTGATATCTCCCGTCTAATGCGTGCTACTTCCGTCGAGATGGTATCTATGTCAGGAGCAATTCCCTGCCAGTTAGCAAAAAATTGAGAGGTTTCTTGGTTTGGTGATAATTGCCGGGTAGCCATAAGCTTTCCTTTGTAAAATTTAGCAAATAGAGGATCGCAAAAAAGTTCATATTAAATCAATGTATTGAATAGGATATTTCAAGATGAAGTCAAGCCTGAAGAACCAAAGAAATCCTCAATCTTGCATAATAGTCCATAAGCTGCGGGATATTTTTGAAATCGATGTTTTCGCCATAATGCAATCATAGCAAAAAGTGAGATTACGCAATGAGCTCTGTTATTTACAGCAATTCTTTTGAAAAGCTGTACCAGTCTTTGAAAGAAGAGCTCTTTCAAACGAGCAACCCGTTAAAGCCAAAAGTTATCGTTGTGCCAAGTCAAAAAGTCAAAGATTGGTTGCAGCAGCGTTTGATGAATGACCCCGATGTGGGAATTGCGATGGGCTTGCAGTTTATGGGGGTAACGAATGCACTCGAATGGCTATGCCCAGTGCAACTCATGCCCCACCCTCTTTCTATGGCATTGGAAACCGAGCGGGCAATTTACTCGGTGTTGGAGGAACCTGTAGATAAATCAAACAAGTCGCTGCATGAGTATTTTTCAAATGTTCAGCCAGGTCATCCACAATTTGAGCGGAGAGCAGAGCGGCTTGCAGATTGTTTGAGTCAAACCTTTATGCTCTATGAGCGATATGGAGGCGCATTTTTTGCAAAGTGGCGTTTAAAGGTGGGGTGGGTGCAAAAAATTTGGTCACTTACAGCTAAAGGGCGTCCTGTTTTATGCGATCGAATTGCAGAGAGTAAGATGAGAAGTGGGATTGAAGTTCACTTATTCAACGTGGGTTTTATGCCTGCGCTTTATTTACAATTTTTTGAGGGCGTAAAAGCTTATCAGTTTAGCCCTTGCGGCGTTTATTGGGGCGACATCAATAAAAGATCGGAAAAAGATAACCCTCTTCTTGCTCATTGGGGTCGTCTCGGTAAATGGTTGTCTTTAAACTATGATGAATACCGATGGCAAGTGATAGACGCACATGAAGAGGTTGATGGCACATCGACACTTTCAAATGTAAAGCGGGCAATTTTTCACTCTTTTCTGGAGATGAACGAGGTAAAAGATGCATCGGTAGAGATCCATACTGCTGTAACAAGATTGCGAGAAGTAGAAGTTGTCAAAGAGTGCTTGATTCATTTGCTATCTACGCGTCACGCGGGTGTAGGCCCTGAGCAGGTTGCGATTTATGCACCCGATATCGCCCTCTATGCTCCATTTATCGAGCATGTATTTAGTGACAGCCCTTTCCCCTATGTCATTTATGATCTGCCACTCGCAGCACAAAGTGAATGGTATCAGGCGATGACAGCTTTAATTGATATGGCCCAGTCTCGATTGGAGCCCTCTGATGTGATCAATTTCTTCTCGATGCCTTGTGTTCAAAGGGGCTGTGATCTCACAGGTGATGATATCCGGCAATTGGCAATCTGGTCAGAAAAGGGGCAGGTGCGTTGGGGTTATGACCAAAGCACGCGCGATAAACAGGTTGCTTTGCCAGAACACACTCATCCTTTGTTGGAGCAAACAGATGCTGGGACTTGGACCTTTGCTTTTCATGGCCTGATCAATGGTTTAATTGCCATTGAAGATGAAGCTTTAGATCCATCCTTCTATCCACTAGATTTTGTTGAATTTTCGCTAGCAGAAATTTTGGGCAAGTGGATGAGGCTATTAAAAGAGCTAAATTCTGCGATTAACATCATTGAGTCTGGTGAACTAAGGTCAGTTGAGCAGTGGCAGTCGGTTTTCTCAAAGTTTGATCAAATATTTTTCGATGCCAGTGAGCATGATAAGGGATACCAAGCCTTTTTTCAAAATTGCAACCAATGCCGAGCACAAGGAACTTTCTCTTTTTCTTCTATCTGGGACCGATTGAAAGCATCACTGAGCTCACACACAGTTAATGCACATACTCATGTGCAAAATGGGATTCAATTTGCCTCGTTAAAAACAGGCAGGACCACTCCCTCTTCAATTTGTTGGATTTTAGGGCTGCATGATGGAGCTTATCCTCGCTCGAATCCAAAAGTCAACCTCAATGAAATGGATGAAGAAGCTGATTTGATGCCAACACATTCCGATGAAGATCGCTATTTATTTTTAGAGCTATTAACCTCAACACAGGACCAATTCATCGTTAGCTACGTGAAGCGCTCTGAAACAGATGGCAAGGAGCAAGGGCCTTGTACTCTGATTGACGATTTACAAGCTTTTTGTCCGAATGTTGAGGTTATCGATCATCCAGAGCATCCATTTGATCCCCAATACTTCTCCAATGATTTTGCTTACCCTTCGTACCAACAAGCTAACTATGAGGTTGCAAGTGGCATGTCGGCTCATCGTTCAGAATGTGTATTAATTCCCCAATTTTTTGGGCGTGCTGTTCAAGAAACTAAAAAAATAGAAGAGATTGAAATTGACATAGCTCAGATCAGGCAATTTGCAAAAAACCCGTTGTCATATTTTATTAAGCAGCGCTTAGGAGTGTTTTTAGATTACGAGGAGGAAAAGGATCAAGAATTTCAGTTAGCTCTCCTTGAGAAAATTCGCTTGCGTGCGCAATATCAAAAGCTGCCATTGCAAAGACTTATTGAGCAAGCCCAATCAAAAGGTCGCTTGCCATTAGGGCGCTTTAAAGAACTTGCAATCGATACGCTTAACCAAGAGCATAAAGAGCTGCAAAATCGATTGCATAAATTTCAGATAGATGAGAGCAATCTATTTACAGTTCAGCTAGATAGACACAATGTAAAGCCGCTTTACATGGGCGAGCAGCAGTGGATTTGTCCTGCAATTGAAGTCCCTTTAAAAGATCAGACTTACTATATCACGGGCACGCTTGAGGGACTAACGCCGCAAGGAATGCTTGTTGACAGGGGCTTGGATATTCCAGGCATTTCCAAAGTCTGGCCTCTTTGGCTAATTGTAGCGATCATTGCTAATCGTGATCAGCTGGGAAATCCTGCTCTTCTCACCCCGACTGGCATGGTTGCCACTCCTTCATTAGATCCGATGGAAGATCTTAAAACATATGTGGAGTATTTTTTGCGTGCCCAGAATGAACCATCCCCATTAATGCCTTTTTGGACAGAGTCCTTCCTAAAAGATGATCCGCAAAGCTTAGAGATTGCGATTGGTAAATCGAGCTCAGATGCAACCTTCGCAGCTGATCCTTACGTTCTTTGGGCAATGAGCTATGAAAATCATCTTGATGTAGATAGTCTGATAAAAAATTGGTCTGGACTTGCAAAAGAGGTGTTTGGAGGTTTTTATGGAAGCCTTTGATTGCTTATCAAACACAACTGATATTTGGGGACATTATTTTTTACAAGCATCTGCTGGTACTGGAAAAACATTTACAATTGAGCATATTGTTATCCGCGCCTTACTCGAAGCTACGCCGATCGACCAGATTCTTATCGTCACGTTTACGCGCGCTGCAACACGGGAGTTGCGACTGCGCATCCAAAGGCGTGTGCGCCTTTCTATCTTTCAACTTCAAGCAAAAGAGGCTAGCGCTCCCTATCTACAGGCAATTATCGATGGGAATCAAACAGAAAAGGCGATCGAGCTATTAACCCAAGGCTTGCAGGCATTTGATACCGCACAAATTTATACTATCCACGCTTTTTGCTATAAGATGCTCAATCTTGCAGGATTTGAAGCAGGAATGACGCTTGATCTTAAAGATCCAGAAGATCAATCCTATCTAACCTTTGCAAACCATCAGGTGCTCGATTACTTGAGAACAGGTCTTCGGCCCCAGTTGTATTCGAGTGGACAGATAAAGCGCGTCTTTAGGTCGACCGGATCAAACATTGGTGGACTTCAAAGAGCCCTAGTTAGGCTGTCAGCGCGCAAATTAAACACCCCTGATTTTGTCCCTTTTGAGAACCAGCTCAAAAAGCTAAATAGCGTCTTACAATCTAGAGATTGGGGCTGTCAAGAAGAGGTCTATTCTGATTTGCAACTTCTTGCAAAAGGGTATAAAGGAACGCATAATCGCGATCAAATCTTGCATGCTGAAATGGATGAGCAAATTCAAATCTGGTCACAATGCTTTTCTCAGAAACAAATGTCAGAAGAGATGCTCAATCAGCTGATCACTTATGAAGATAGCTTTATAGAAAAACTGGATCCAGAGAACAAGAAAAAGAAGCAACAAGATCCATGTAACCAGCATCTAATGGATCAAATCGAAAGCAAGCTTTTACCTTTGATGAAGCAAATCGCATGTCCCAAGGCGCTGTTGGAGTCGATGGCAGTAGAGTGCCAGAAGAGGATTGAATGTGCTCAAAATATATTCGATGTGCAGTTCCCTGATACTCTTTTACAAAAGATGGAAGCTGCGCTTGAAAAAGATGCCTTTTATCAGACGATCCGCTCTCAATTCCAGATGGCGATTATCGATGAGTTTCAAGACACCGATACTGCGCAGTGGGCTATTTTTCGAAAGCTCTTTTTGGGAATCAAAGCTTTTTATTTAGTAGGCGATCCCAAGCAGTCAATTTATGCTTTTAGGCAGGCTGATCTTTATACCTATTTAGAGGCAGCACAGACTCTTGGAGACCAAAATCAAAAAAGCTTATCAACAAACTATCGGAGCACGCCTGAGCTTGTTGCTGGATTGAATGCAGTTTTTGGGCATCCTAGCGCAAAAGGTTGGTTGGATTTGCCAAGAGCTGGTCATTCGCTTACTTACCAACATGTGAGAGCAGGGTCAGAAGCGGCTGAAATTTTCGATGACAAGAGGCCTGTTCATCTCTGGCTAATTGATGTAAAGCCAGCTCGCAGCACACCATCGAAACAAATCGAGGAGACCATTTTATTTCCCTCTATTGCAAAGGAAATTCAAAGCATCAACCTTCCGCTAAGCTCATTTGCAATTCTTGTAAAAGATCGTTACCAGGCAATGCGCTTGCAAAGCTATTTAAAACTGTTGCGGATCCCGACAGTTTCAAAATCCGGCCTCTCAGTTTGCGCTTCTAAAGCCTATGTGATCCTAGATGCATTATTGCATGCAGTCATGAGTCCTAGGCAGTTATCAGCAGTTAAAAAGCTACTATCTGCTCCTTTAATTGCCTGGAGCTATCCCCAACTTTGCTTTTCTAGTATGTCTGAGGAAATGCAAAAAGTTATCGATCAGCTCTTTCAATGGCGCTCCCTTGCTCAGACCCATGGAATAGGGCCTGTTCTCAAACAAGCCTTGCACTTCAATTTTGGTCACGATGTGACTTTACTTGAGCGTCTTAGCATCGATCGGCAAAATGCCATTGATTGGACCCATTTAAGCGAGCTGCTGCTTGAAAGGTCTTCTCAAGTTAAGGGTAGTTTAGGTGAGTTATGCAAGTACTTAAAGCGTCTAAAAATGGAAAACCCAGACCATGTTCCATCTGTCAAGCAGAGGGAGAGTAAGCAAAAAGATGCCGTTACCATCATGACAACGCATATGAGTAAAGGTCTTGAGTTTGATGTTGTTTTTGCTCTTGGTGTCGCCTCGAGAAACACCATTGACTCCCATCTGCAAGAAGAAGAGTTAAAAGAGCTAGATGCAGAGAAAATGAGGCTGCTATACGTTGCCATGACAAGGGCTAAGAAAAGGATTTATCTCCCCGTTGTGTTGCCTAAGAATAAGCCTCCTGCGCTAGGTGCAGGCTCTGCAGCAGAGTTGTTTTTTGCAAGGTGGGGTCTTGAGGAAAACTGTGCCAGCGCAATTGCACACGCATTGGCCCAGGAGAAAAATATTAGCACAGAAATTTTAGAAGAGGCCATTTCTTGCCAGGCAATGGCAGAGCCTAAAAAAGAGCTTTTGCAGCCAGCCCTCCAGCATCACTTGAGCTACATACCACACGTCATATCCTCGTACTCTAGCCTTGTTAAAGACACGCAAGTGCCCATCGTAGGTAAAGATGGGCTTGATCTGGACCAACACTCATTACATAGCATGCCAGCAGGTGCTAAGACTGGGATCATTTTGCATGATCTTTTAGAAACCATCCTAATGCAAGGTTTGCATGTAAACCCAGAAAAAATAAGCGAGACAGTGTACAAAAAATTAGCAACTACAGACTTAATGCCATGGTCAAGCTGTATTGCAAAGGGCGTAATCGATTTGATGGTCGTCGATTTAGGTGGGTTTTGTCTTCAAGACGTAGATCAGATGTCCACAGAGATGGAGTTTTTATTTCCTGTTGAAGCCTCTCTTGCCATTCGTGGATTTTGTGATTTGATTTTTCAGTATCGTGGCAAAGTCTACATTTTGGATTGGAAGACAAACTTTCTAGGAATAGATCACATGGCCTATGAACGAGAGAACTTGGCGCATGCAATGCAAGCGCATGATTACTTTTTGCAAGCCCGCATCTATAGCGCTGCTGTTGTTAAATGGTGGCGCCTTTACGATTCAAGAGCCCCACAAGACTTTTTTGGAGGAGCTTACTATGTCTTTTTGCGTGGGCTCGAAAATAAGAACACACATGGCATTTATCATTTTCAACCTTTAGGAAATACTTATGAGTGAGACCGAGCTATGCCCATTTGATATTTTCTTTGCTGAGTGCATTATGCAACGTTTTCAACTTTCAGATGAGTCGATCAAAGATCGGCTGATCCAGTTGATGAACGGTGCACGCATGGGTGATGTTTGCACAACCCTTGACCAATCTTTGCCAGACAAGCTCCTCGAGAGTGGTGCCTTTGTAGAGCACGAGAAGCAAACCTATTTCCAACGCAACTGGATATTAGAAACTCATCTTATTGATCCATTGCTAAAGCTTTTTGACGGCGCTGTAGAAGAAGGTCTGCAAGTGCCAAGTGACCTCTTACATAGTTTGAACACCGAGCAGCAGCAAGCTGTTAAGCAATCGCTCACATCTAAGTTGTTTATCCTTTCTGGTGGTCCTGGAACAGGAAAAACATTCACTGCACGCAGGATTATTGAGGCCCATATCGCAACAAGCGATAAACCCCTACGGATTGCCTTAGCTGCGCCTACAGGAAAGGCTGTTTCCAAGCTTAAGCAAAGCTTAGAAGGCGTAAAAGATGCACTTCCAATAACTGCATCTACCCTGCACACATTGCTTGGGATTAAAAGGTCATCGGATTTTTTAAAGAAGCCAAAGTGTTTATCCTTTGATGTCATCCTTATTGATGAGTGCTCCATGATCGATATGGCGCTTTGGACAGTGCTACTTCGCTCCCTTTTGCCGCACACAAAACTCATTTTACTAGGGGATGTGCATCAATTGCCTTCTGTTGAACCTGGCCATGTTTTTGAAGATTTATGGAAGGTTGTTCAAAATAAGCGAAAGACTTGTGGAGTTGAGCTCAAGCAATCAATGCGCACCGAATCGATGGCATTGCTCACTTTAGCAAACAAGGTCAAACTTGGTGAGTCAGATTCTTCAGTAATATTTGCCCAGCTCCCTTCTGAGGACACTCTAATTCAGGCGATATCTCCTCAATTTACTGAAGTTTTAAAGCATGAGATTGATCAGAAGGTTCTGGTAGAAAATCAAATTTTGTGTGGATTAAGGCAAGGACCATTTGGTGTTGACAGGCTCAATGCCAAAATTTTTAATCACATCACTTTGGCATGTAAACCCGGAGATCGCTTAGCCATTCCAATTTTGCTCACAAGGAATGCTCCAGATTTGGACTTATGCAACGGGCAGATGGGCATCTGGGTGCACCAGGTCCATCCAGAGACGCAAAAACACTTGCCACATCCAAAAGACTATGTCTTATTTGACGAGCGAGACCCCTTGCCATTTTCACTCCTGCCACCTCATGAGCTGGCCTATGCTATCTCCGTTCACAAAAGCCAGGGCAGCGAATATGATCGAGTTCATTTTCTCATGCCTCCTGGCTCCGAGCGTTTTGGGCGCAAGATGCTTTATACAGCCATTACGCGAGCCAGGCAACAGCTCATCATCTACGGTTCAACTGAAACCTATCACCAATCCATTGCATTCAGTGGGCACCGCACATCAGGTCTTGCAAATCGCCTCCTTAAGTTGTTAAAGTAAAATTATTGGAGGAAATATGCTTAAAGGGTACCTTTTTTGTTTAGTTGGGCTTTGCTTGCCCATATTTGGTCTTAATAGAGATCAGTTGACGCTTTTAAAAAACGACATCGATCGTATCATTTATCGACAAGATCAAACGGCAACTATTGGCATTGACATTGTCAACTTGCATACCGGTGAGCACCTCTATGAGCGGAACCGCGATCATCGCTTAATCCCTGGAGGCTGCATCAAGCTCTTTACGCTTGCAGCCGCTTATGAGTATTTAGGCATTGACCACCAATTTGAAACGTCCGTGTTTTCAGATGGGGAAATTGAAAACGGAGTTGTTTATGGCAATATCTACCTAAAAGGGAGCGGAGACCCGACACTTGTATCCGCTAATTTGGATGATTTAGCCCACCAGCTGAGTGTTTTGGGGATTCGTGAAATTAAAGGAAAACTCATTGTTGATGCCTCAGGATTTGATTCTATGGCCACAGGTCCGGGATGGGCATGGGGAGATGTAAAGCCAGATATTTCTGTTCCAAGTGCACTTTCTATTAATCAAAGTTGTTGCGATCTATGGATTCGTCCAGGTGTCAATGAGGCCGCACCGGCAGAAATTATCAGCGATATTCCATTGAATCAGCTCTCTATCAAGATCGATAATCAAACTCTAACGCTATCAAAATCTAAAAAAGATACCATTGAGATCACGCAAGAGCGAAAAAATCACAAATCGACCTTGCATGTCATGGGACAACTTGCCTTAAAAGGCTCTCCGACACTGTACAAAGTGCCTGTTGAAAATCCTCCAATGATGGCTGGCATGACAATGCAAACTCTAATGCATGGAAAATCCATCCAATTGCGTGGAGAGATTAAAGAGGGCATTACACCCCCTAAAAGTCATGCCCTTGCTAGCTGTTCATCTGGAGCGCTCGTGCAAATCGGCCAGATGATGTGCAAAAATGACAATGACTATTACGCTCATTGCTTACTAAAAACACTGGGACAACACCAGCGTGGGACACCTGGAACTTGGCAATCAGGATCAAGTGTCATTCGCAACTTTGCAGCCGAAAACATCAAAATTGACCCTAAAGAAATTGCCCTTTTAGATGGCAGTGGGCTATCTCGCTACAACCTTATTTCACCAGCTCATATGACACGATTCTTATCGTGGGCCTACAATCATTCTCAGTACAGCCATGAGTTGCTATCAGCTCTTTCGATTGCAGGAATAGACGGATCGTTAAAGACTCGCCTGATCGCTCCCCACCACAAAGGGCGCATTCGCGGCATGGCTGGCAGCATGAAAGGAATCTCAAGCTTTACTGGCATCTGCTGGTGCAGAGCAAAAGAGCCCATTGCTGTCACAATCGTAATCAATAACAGTGTAAAGCCAGAAAAAGAGCTTGACACTCAGCTCATCGATCCGATCTGCGCTTTAATTACTGAGCTGTAGTTGAGAAGCTTCAGTGAAAACATAAGCAACATTTTTTCTACGGGCCCATGCTTCGATTAAATCATTCAGCTCATATTTCACAATCGTTTCAGAATCTGTATTGAATGCAGGGTCCATACAGCTCACCATTTTCGATTCATGATCGTAACCAATAACGGCGATTAGGTGGCCAGATTCATAGGGTAGTGCGCTTCCAGCTAAAGGCCCCCTAATGCTGATCACAACGGGGAATCCCCGCTCAAGAGAGTCTATCACCCCTTGAAAACTATCTAGCCGCTCTACCCAGCACGCATATTTCGTATCATTGAGTTGGTTGTAAGCTTCTGCAACATTGAACACCCAATTGCCAAAAATATCGAAGTGACCATCCCAGGAGCGATTTGCAAACTCGATTGGGTCAAGCTTATCATTGCCATTCAAAAAATTAACAATAGCACTTGTTGCAGTTGGAGAGCATAGGCGATTGTTATTTGGGGTTGGGAGTGCCATTTGAGATATGCCGCGCACATTTATGAATGAAGATTTTGTAGTTTCATCAAACTGTTTAGATGCGATAGAGTCAACGACGCAGGCATTGACGTGCAAAGCATGGACGTTTGCCAAATTGGCTCCGCCATTTGCAACAATCTTAATTTTAAACCCGTCGCCAACTTCCCCATTTAGGACTTCTACAGCATCTTGATAAACCTTTGCTACGCCGCTTTCTGGGTTTGAAGCGTCTCCTTTTTGTCCATCTGCACCCCAATCTGCATAGTGCATCCACTCAGACCACGATCCACTTTGATGAACGCTTGCATAAATGGCGTAATACCCTTTAGCTGGCCTTTTACTATTCCAACTGATCAATAACTCGTTAAAATTCACAGCACCGTTTTTTTCCCAGCAGTAAGATTCATTATTAGCATTTCCTTTATCAATTGTGTGGTGGTAGACTTGCCCACATAATGTTGACAAGGACAACGTAGCGCCGACTATAGAAGATTTAAGCATTGAGTTCCTTTTGGTTTCTTAGTTATTACATGTTGGACGTAGCCTTTTTGCAACTGCGAAAGGATATTTTGCTCTAAGGTATTCATCCAGATTACTTGTTTGGATCCAAGGCTTGTTTTGATAGGGTCCTGTATGGATGAATTCGTCTTGACCTGTGTACATGCCTACGTGCCTTATTTTGCTTCTTGATTTACCGAAAAAGATCAAGTCGCCAGGCTCTAACTGGTCAAGGTCTATATCTTCAAGCCGAGGATCTTTGATCTGCAGTCCTGTATCACGCTCTAATTGAATGCCGATTTCCATATAGAGCATTTGCACAAATCCAGAGCAGTCATAACCAAAACTCGTGCGACCACCCCATGTGAATGGCAAACCTAGAAATCGCTTGCTAAATGCAGCCAGGTCGCCTTTTCGCTTTATGTTGAATAAGGGGGAAATATCCCCTTTTTGGATATATGCTAAACGGCCATCGGGAAGTTCTATTTGTGTCCATCTAGGGTCGCTCTTGTCGATCTCGCGAAGAGCTGTTCCGAAAGGGACTGTCATTAAGTGATCGCGCTTTGTCGTCATTCCTTTGTAGATATGCGCAGACAAGCGTGTTGTTTTAGTTGTTGTTTCGTACGAATTTGGCCTTTCCACATAAGCATTGGATGGTATCCATCCTTTATACTGATCAGGTGTTTTGATGTAAGACCAATCGCCTTCTTTTTTGATTACGTCTACGTGTTCGGCATATTGAGTTTGAGAGACAAGAGATGAGGTGGAGTCTGACCTACCTCTCATGTCAACAACGGGCTGCGAAATATAAGTGAAGCTGGTTGCCAGCAGACAACAAAATTGAAAGAACATAAAAAATCTCCCTGTCCGGATCTTCGAAAGGGCCATACTGGCAGATTTTATTAAAACTAGTCAACCTGATTGTTGATTTGAGAAAAATGGGGATAAAGCTACCCCCTCAATCCATTTGGTCGAGGGGGATTAGTATTAGCTCGACTTGCTATCCTATTTTAGCGTCTCGCGTAAGATGCAAGCTGGGCTATTAAGATTTTGTGGTTTTGCGATTGAGGCGAGATTTGACGCGGGCCGCTTGATTGCGGTTGTATACGCCTTTTTTTACGCCTTTATCCATAAGACTTTGAACTGTTGTGAAAGCCGCTTTGACTCCTTCGCCGCCAGTTTTCATCGCAGCTTCGAGGGCGTTGAGCGCTGTTCGGACGCGTGATTTATAGGCGCGAGCACGAGCTCTGCGAACTTCATTTTGCATGTCGCGTTTGAGCGCTGTTGGTCGCTTGACTTTCTTTTTTGTTTCTTTTTCGTTTGCCATTATTCTACAGCCTGGGTTTAATCATTTAAGGAACCATTGTAGCAACCCCAGGAAATAATGTCGATAGTGAAAGCAAAACTTGAAAAAGGAATCGTGTATTGGCTTGTTCTCACAGTAGTGAGCTTGGGGATTACAGGCTGGTTTTTAGGTAAATTTTCTGTTGAATGGCACCGGTATCATCAATTATCTGGCGAGACTTCTGCTCAAGTCCATGCTTGGGGCATTGATGAAGTGAAGAAAGGGCATTATGCGATCTATGCAAAATATTCTTTTGAAAATCAAGGCCAGATTCTTGTTGGAAAAACAGTGTTTAAATTAAAATTTAACAATGAAGTTGCAGCGCGGACCACTTTAAATGATTGGAAAGGGCAGAATTGGACGGTTTACTTCAATCCACAAAAAACGGCTGTTTCTACTCTTCAAAGGCCCTTTCCTATGAAGGAGCTTGTCCATGGGTTAATTGGTTTAGCAGCCCTCTTTTACTTTTTATTTTTGAAGAGATACGTAGGGTCACTGACCTGATTCAGCAAAGCTGAAGGCTACTGATCTAAGGTGCTCCATCGCTTTAGCTAGGATTTTCTTTAGGCCGTTGGTAAATTTTGAATGTTGTTTCAATCTACAAAGTGCTTCTTGACGTTTTAGACTCGACGCAAAGACCATGCTTTTTTGGCTTCTGTCAATGAGGTCATTTTTAAAGTAGAGGGGCCAATTTTTCTGGCGGATCCTTATTTTTTTTGATTTTGGTGTGGTTTGAATTTTTTTTATACACAAGGGGTTACCGATATCAACAGGGCATTTTTTCCCAATGTAAAGCCGCTTTACATTAGATCGAATTGTGAACTGGTCGTAAATGCGTCCGTTGCCGAAGGCGTCCATATCGGTGTAGTAGCAAGTTGAATTTAAAAGGTGGGATTCTGCATCGGAGAGGCCGCGTCTGTTGAAGCGGGCATCATGCAGGATCCAAACGAGCTGATAGCCGGTTTTTGCATAAGCAGCTTGACGGGCCCTCACCTCAAACAGCGAAATGGGTGAGCACTGGACTTCAAAAATTAGTTTTTCACTAGGGATCACGACATCGGCAAATCGGTTGATTTCTGGAAAGTAGTATTCCATGAAAGATTCGGCAAATTGAGAGCTGATGTATTGTTGAGTGCGAAGATGGATAAGGCTTTTGGCGTGCTGTCGACAGCCAATAGGGTTTGTAGAGAGGTGAAAAAAATGAAGCTGCTGAAATCTGCCTCCTCTCAAGCGGACGCGAGTGCTGCATTCAGGGCATATATAGTCCTTGTTTTTGACTGCCTGAAAGGCATAAATGAGGTCTTTATCGTCGAGAGCACAGAGTTGCATAGCATTTTTTTAAATCAACAATTGTTTTTTATCAAGAGATGCGGTATCAGTAGGAGATTGACAAAAAGCAGCTTATGCGAGACAATCACTTCACTAGCATTGTATTTTGTGATCTTTAGGAGCTTATGAGCAAGACAGGATATGGGGCCTTTGATCCCCAGCACCAGCAAAAAATTGAAGACTTAGTAGGCATTGCTAAGGATCAGGGCTTTCTCACCTACGAGGAAATCAATGAAGTCCTCCCTATGACTTTTGATTCACCTGAGCAAATTGACCAGGTGCTGATTTTTTTAAGTGGAATGGACATTCAAATCCTCAATCAAGCTGAGGTTGAAAGGCAAAAAGAGCGTAAAAAAGAAGCTAAGGAAATGGAAGTTCTGCCCAAACGGGCGGAAGGGACTTCGGATGATCCTGTACGCATGTATCTCAAAGAAATGGGATCAGTTCCTCTTCTGACGCGTGAAGAAGAGGTCGAAATTTCTAAGCGTATTGAAAAAGCGCAAATGCAAATAGAGCGTATCATCATGCGCTTTCGCTATTCTGCTGCCGAGACAATTGCCATCTGTCATTATCTTGTTACAGGTAAAGAGCGTTTTGACAAAATTATCGCAGAAAAAGAGATCGATAACAAAGTAAACTTCTTAAAAGTTTTGCCTAGGTTAAGAGAGTTGTTGATCGATGAGAATAGAACTTTAGAGCGTCTTTTGATCGAGCAAAACGATCCTAATATTAAAAAAGTTGATCGCGTTCGTATCAATGAGGAAGTGGAAAAAAGTCGCATTCGCACACAAGCCTACTTAAGACGCATGCACTTTCGCCACAATGTCATCGATGACTTTGGCGAGGTGATCACAACGGCCTATGAAAGATTCATTGCTCTTGAAAAAGAAATTAAAGAACTCATTCCACGCGCTGAAAAGAATCGTTTTGCTGCTGCAAAATTAAAGGCTGCTCATCGTAGATTAATGAAAAGAGAGTTGGCTGCAGGACGTACACTTGATGAGTTTAAAAAAGATGTCCGCATGCTACAACGCTGGATGGATAAGAGCCAAGAAGCCAAGCGCGAAATGGTTGAATCAAACTTGCGTCTTGTCATATCCATTGCCAAAAAATATACGAATCGGGGTCTTTCATTCTTGGATTTGATTCAAGAAGGCAACATGGGCCTTATGAAGGCTGTTGAGAAGTTTGAATACCGCCGTGGTTATAAGTTCTCAACTTATGCGACTTGGTGGATTCGTCAGGCTGTCACTCGAGCAATTGCTGACCAGGCCCGTACAATTCGCATTCCTGTTCACATGATCGAAACGATCAATAAGGTATTGCGCGGAGCTAAAAAGCTCATGATGGAGCTAGGGCGTGAGCCTACTCCGGAAGAGCTAGCTCAAGAGCTTGGGCTAACCCCTGACCGTGTGCGTGAAATCTACAAGATCGCCCAACATCCCATTTCGCTCCAAGCTGAAGTTGGCGACAATGGTGAGAGCACCTTTGGTGACTTCTTAGAAGATAAGAATACGGAATCACCATCTGAAGCAACGGGATATTCAATCTTAAAAGATAAGATGACCGATGTGCTTTCAACACTTACAGAGCGTGAGCGCACAGTTTTAAGCGAGCGCTTTGGACTTCTCGATGGCAAACCAAAAACGTTAGAAGAAGTTGGACTGCGGTTTGGAGTTACACGCGAGCGTGTGCGCCAGATCGAAGCAAAAGCGCTGCGTAAAATGCGCCATCCAACCCGGTCTAAACATCTAGAAGCTTTCATGGAAATGATTGAAACGACAGATGTATGATCCCTTGTTTTTGAAGATCAAAAGGCAGTGGAAAGAATAAGCTCGCTATCTGCGATCTTGAATTATTTTGCAACTTTACATGATGAAAATGGAGTGTAACGGAGTCGAACCGATGACCTCAACAATGCCATTGTTGCGCTCTACCAACTGAGCTAACACCCCTTGAGTCTCCGCATTTTATCATGCATGTGATAATGATTCAAGCATTCATCCACGATTCAAAAATTTCATTGCTAGCCTTAGATTGGTTTGGTATGTTCAAGGTAACAATGAAAATATTTGCAAAACTCCTCATTAGCTTTTTGGTTATAGCTTTAGTCCCCCTTGTTCTTGTTACTGTTTTTGCCTCTTCTCGCTGGGAAAAGATTGCTAAGCAAGAGCAACTCATCAGCCTTTCCGAAATTTTAAAGTCGCGTATGGAATATATCGCAGAGTATTTTACGAATATGACAAAGCAAGCCACGATGATGGGGCGCACTGAAAATGTCACAAATGTGATCATCAACCGTTCACTCATTAATAATAAGGCTTTGGATAATGACTTGCATTTATTCGCTAATCTTTTTGAGTTAAGCGATGTTTATATTATTGATAGGGATGGATCAATTATCTACTCGTTAAACCATAATGCAGATTACGGAACCAACCTAGGCAGTGGCCCATACAAAGATACACAATTAGCAAAAGTTTTTCAGGATGTGAATGCCTCTTACGACACGACCATATCAGAGTTTGATATCTATCCGGTTAGTGGCAAGCCTGAGATTTTTATTGGAGCCCCCATTTTTGAAGGAGATGAATATTTAGGAGTATTTGCCTTTGAAATCCCCCCTTCTGAAGTTTATAAAATCTTTCAAGATTATACATCGCTCAAGGATACTGGTGAAGTTTTAATCGCTAAGCTAGAGGGTGATCACCTGCTATTTGTTAATCCTATTCGCCATAAGCTCGATGCTGCTTTTCAGTTTAGAATCCCCGTAGGAGCGCAAGTTGCTCTGCCAATGCAAGAGGCTGTTCAACGGATTTCTGGAAAAGGTCAATCTGTTGACTATCGTGATGAACAGGTGCTGGCCGTTTGGAGTTATTTTCCCATGTTAAAGTGGGGTATTGTCATTAAAATTGACCTTGCAGAAGCGCTTGCGCCGATTAAATACTTCACAAATTTGTTGCTTCTCATTGGTGGCATTACGATTCTTATTGTTATTCTTGTCGTCATTGTCTTGGCACGCTTATTCGCAGGACCTATCGGGAAGCTTGAGAGAGCTTTCAAAGACGTGGGCCAGGGTAATCTAGACGTGCAGGTGGATATTAGATCGAAGGACGAGGTAGGAGCTTTAGCACAAAGTTTTATGCGTATGGTTGGAGAGCTCAAGGCTTCTACGACATCGATTAATCGCCTTAATCAAGAGGTTGAGGAGCGAAAAAAATCTGAGCAGGCTAAAACGGAATTGATTTCCCGGGTATCCCATGAATTGAGAACGCCGATGACACCAATTAAGTCGGGTTTAGAGATCTTGCTATCGACTCAGGAGAACCTGACGGCTCAGCAAAAAGAACTGCTTGGAATAATCAACGAAAATTCAAGTCGGCTTTTGGAATTGATCAATGAAATGCTTATGTCAGAGCAAATGGATGAAGGGAAGGCAACGTTTAAGTTTGCGCAATGTGACATTGGGTCCTTAGTTCACAAGACAATTGATGCCCGTTTGGATTCGGCAAATAAGAAAGGGCTTTCTGTTGAGCGCCACGTTGACCAGGGATTACCTTTGATCTTTTGCGATGAAGACAAAATTGAGAATGTCATGCTTAACCTTCTCGATAATGCCATCAAATATACTGAAAAGGGGCAAATCGAGATCACCTGTAAGCAGGTTGATGACAAAATAGAAATCGCTGTGAAGGACACTGGGGTTGGAATTTCTAAAGAAGATCAGGAAAAATTGTTTCAAAAATTTAGAGAACTCCAAACACGAACTAGCCAAAAATCTCAAGGTTTTGGAGTCAGGCTAGCCATTGGATCTAAAGTTGTAGAGGCGCATGGAGGCAAGCTCTGGGTTAGTTCACAGCCCGGTCAAGGCAGCACTTTTTACATTGCTCTTCCAATTAAGAAGAAGGAGGCGTGATGGGCAAAATACTCATAGTAGATGATGAACCAGGTGTTCAAAAAGTGCTCGAAATTGTCTTGCAATCAGCGTCATTGGAGACTCAATGTGTTTCGAATGGGCGGTCTGCTATCAACGCTGTTAATGGCGGTGAAATCTCTTTAATTTTCCTGGATTGTTTTTTACCAGATATGGATGGTATCGAAGTCGCCAAACAGATTCGAAACTCAGCCAAGGGTGCTAATGTGCCCATTATTTTTATTTCAGCAAGTGCTGAAAAAATTCAGGACATTCCCGCTATGAAAATGTCGGAAAAATTTGTGAAGCCTGTGCCTAATGATGTACTCATCAACACTGCCAAGAAATATGTCGCTTGACTAACCTTAGGGCAATATCAATAATGCCCTTAGGAGATGCATGAAATGCAAGATGTTTTTAGTGCCTATAGGCATTTACCTTTAGACCCAATTTTTTTTCTAAGTGCTGAGGCGGTAAAGGATCCTCGCCCAAATAAGGTCGATCTGACAATGGGGATTTACAGAGATGATTCCCTAAACTCTGGGATTTTCAAAAGCATAAAAGAGGCAGAAAGACAACTATTTAAAGATGAGTCTAATAAAGACTATCTACCTATTGCAGGATCGAGGGATTTGATCTCAGAAACAGAGCTGTTGGTTTTTGGAAAGAACAAGGAGGGGTCTGCAGGAATTCAAACTTTGGGAGGTACGGGTGCATTGAGAGTAGGCGCTGATCTTTTAAAGCAGGTTGCTTCTACTGTTTATTTGCCTAAACCTACCTGGATAAATCACTATAATATTTTCACTTATGCTGGCTTTCAGGTGCGAGAATATGCATATTATGATCGCGCGACACAGAGTTTGTCTTTTGAGGTCTTATGTAGCCAGTTGGAGCAAGCGGCAGAGCATAGTGTTGTGGTTTTACACGGGTGTTGCCACAATCCAAGTGGCATGGATCCAACGCCTGATCAATGGAAGACAATTGCTCAAATTTGCCAAAGAGGCAATCTAATCCCCTTCTTTGATTTAGCCTATTTGGGGTTTGGAGATGGGCTTAATGAGGATCCACAAGCGATCCGTACTTTTGCTGAGATGGGTCTCCCTATTCTCGTAGCAGTTTCATACTCGAAAAATCTTGGGTTATATGGAGAGCGCACAGGTGTTTTACTCACTCTGCCAGGTGTTTCATATGCTGAAAATGTAAAAAGCCAGTTACAGGCTCTGGCGCGTGGATCTTATTCTAATCCCCCACGTCACGGAGGCCTGCTTGCGGCGGCGGTTTTATCTGATAGTCAGTTGAGGGCTCTTTGGATTGATGAATTAGACAGCATGAGAGTGCGTATGCAGCAGCTGCGTAAAAATTTTGCTCACGCACTCACAGCAGCGGTACCATCTCAAGATTTTCAATACTTGAATCACTGTAAAGGGATGTTCAGTTATTTAAATTTGGAAGAAAAGCAAGTTAGTAGGCTAAAGGAGTTGGATGCCATTTATCTTACAGGGAGTGGGCGGGTCAATATCTCGGGGCTTAATCCAAGCAATATGGATCGTGTTGTAGAGGCGATTAAAAAAGTATACAAATGAGAAGAGTCTCTTATCGATCATATTTTATTTTGGGAGCCTCATTAATTATTGCTCTATGCTTGCCTAAGCAGACATGTCAAAGCTTGCGAGCCTCAAGTGTGGCACTTTCATCACCTATTTGGAAAAGTTGTGGTCTTTGCAGAGCAATTTTATTTGCTGGGCCATGTGCTCAGAAGTATTCTGATGGTGATTATGAGAGGTTACAGATTGAAAATGACCGATTGCGTTGTCAAATTGACCGAATCTGCAAATGGCTTGAGCAACAAGAGCATCTAGATTCCATTGGAGCGGCTCAGGCCGATGCAACCGCTTCAAAGTTCACCCAGTCTTTGAAAAGCACTTTAGATGCAACCAGCCAATTCGCGCTGGCCCGTGTTGTTTTTCGCGAGCCGGCTTCTTGGAGTCAGTTCATTTGGATCGATGTTGGTGAAACGACAAACTTCTCTTTGGGTACAAAGCTTGTGTGCAAAAACAGCCCTGTAGTTGTTGGCTCTGCTCTGATCGGAGTGGTTGAGACGGTTGGCAAGCATCGCTCCTGTGTCCGCTTAATCACAGATGGAACGCTCTGTCCATCAGTTAGGGCTGTCCGTGGTGGGCTGCAGGGACAAGTTTTACTGGATCATTTAGAGGGAATGATGAAGCAGATGCCTTTACAAAAGCACTTGCTTGGGGATGAGTACAGCCAAGTTTGCCAGATGATTGCAAAGGTTAAAGCGCGTATTGGAACAGCCGGTGAGATTGGTTACGCAGCCAAGGGCTTTTTACAAGGGTGCAGTGCCCCTCTTTGGAGATGTCGCAACCAAAAGCTTAAAGGGTATGGATTTCAATGGGATTTTGCAGATTCTGAGGGCCCTCCAAGAGAAATTGAGTCAGGAAAAGCACTGGATTTACAAAGCAAGATCGACCCTGTTGAGTTGCTACGCGTTGGAGATGTTTTGGTCACTACGGGATTTGACGGGGTGTTTCCACCCCATTTGAAGGTAGCAACGGTCTCAAAGATCTACCCATTGATCAAGGGTGCACCAACTTACTCAATTGAGGCAGAAATGATCGCATCCAATCTACATGATTTAGAGTTTGTTCAGGTCCTCCCTCCCATGGAAACGGAATAATGTCATTTCGGTACATTTTCAGCATAGCTGAAATTATTTCAGAAATCTTAATAGCATTAATCAGGAGATAGAATGAGAAAAATGATATTTTTGACGATGATGATTCACGGATTGCTAAGCGCAGATCATCATAAAATTCAAATGATGTTAACTGTTCCGCGTACTGTGAGCACGGCATTTGAGAAATCAATGAGGGCTCGCAAAGATCACAAAATTTTTCACGAGCCTTTTGATACATCTTATTTTTGCCATCAAGGGCATCATGAAATTTTACAGCAACAACCCTCACAAGAACTTATTGAAGCTAAAAATTACTCAGAGGTTAAAGCGCTTATCTATCGTCATGCAGAGCAAGGGCCGGTTTTTTTTAAAGACATGATTTGGTGTATAGAAAATGAAATTTTAAACGACGATGCTCTCATTGCGGATCCTGATGTTATTGTTTCAATTTTAATACGCAATCCTGCCTGCTCAATTGAATCCTGGTATGAAGAAATCGCAGATGCCGGTATTAAAGATGAGCCTAATGTTTTCCGTTATGATGCTCTAGTTGAGTTTGCTGAAAAGTATAAGCAAGCTCGCGGAGAATGGCCTATCATTATAGAAGCAGAGGATCTTTGCAGTGATCCTGAAGCTGCTATGAAGTTCTTTTGCAAAAAAGCGGGCATTCAATATATGCCTGAAATGCTTTCCTGGGAAGAAGGCATGCCTGAGGAATGGAAGCCTTTAGCCAATTGGCATATTGGAGCTGCGATAAGCACAAGTTTTCATGTTCTGAAAAGGGATAGAGAAGCTCCAATTTTTTCTAAAATTCCAGTTTCGTATGTTTCCAAATTGAGAGCAATCTGTCAACAACAAACCCCTTATTATGAAGCGTTAAGAAAAATGAAGCAGCTTGTTGAATGAGGATTTGATCGTGGCTTTATCTGATAAAGGATCAAATGTGTATGCGCAAAGATCGGAGCGAACTTGCTCAAAAGGTGCGGGGTCTTCTAAGAGGTGGTCTTGTAGGATGTCGTAAAATTCGTCGATGGAGTCGGGGTGGATGGTGATTCCACATCTGTTGAGGGGATGGTTTGCTGATGCATCAATAAAGAGCATCGGGCGGTTGTAGGTTAAGAAGTCATAGCCTATAGATGAACGATCGCCAACGTAGATGGATGTTTGATCGAGGATGGGATAAATCAAAGGAAAATCTGTTAAAAACCCGATGTTTGGTCGATGCTGGTAGGTGTCGATCATGCGCTCAATTTGAAGCGACTGCTGGATAGATACGTTAGGATGGATTTTAATGAGGAGGTTGTAGTTGTTTGGCAAATTTTCAATCAGATCGGGCGCGATTTCTAGAATAGAATGTGATTGGAATTCATCATTCCAGGTCGGGGCATATAATATAAGAGGCTTTTTTTCAGAGAATTGCGATTGAATCTTAGAGTCAAAAATGCCCATGTAAAGCGGCTTTACATTTGTGTAATAACTATGGCGGTAGTTGCCAACGCTGATTGTTTCGCGCAAGTTGGGAAAGATGTTCTTTTCTCGGAAAAAGTCGCGCATTTTTTGTCCGTAGATGAAAGCGTAACGCTCTTCTTGCAGACCTATTTTACCAGCAAAGTGATATCCCTTATCAGAGCTGCCATGAGGGCACCAAATGGATGTGATTTTTTTTCCGTAGAGGTGTTCAAGGGTGAGAAAGATTTTCGAGAGTAGACATGCAGGCAAACAGGAAATAAGCACGCTAAAGCGCTTGGCGATGAAGTCGATGAGATGTAGCTCATCGACCTCGTGGATGATGAGCTGAGGGTAGTAAGCAGTTGCCTGTACGTAGATTGCAGGGTCTGTCACAATGAGTGGTAGGTCGAGCAAAAGGCACAGCGGAGCGATATGGTCTAAGTGGTGGGCTGATGTTGCGTAGACAATTCCTGCTGCTTCCATGTATTTTCAGTATAACCAAAAAACTCTTTTCGAATTGTATCAAATGAAATGGAATCATCGAAGGCGTGCTTGTATAGGTCTTGTTGCTCTTTTGAAAAGTCTGCATTTAGGTGTTCTTGGATGAAGGAAAATGGGTTGGGCTCATCTTTTTTAGGGATTTTAAGGCCGCATTTGTGAATGGGAGAGGGGTAATTGTCATTGGTTAGAAAAAACATGGGCTTACATGTGGCAAGAAAGTCGTAGCCAACAGATGAGTAGTCGCCTAAGTAAGCATCGCAGCCTGAAATGAGTGGAAGGGTGGGTGTAAAATCGTAGTTGGCAACGATATTTGGGTAACGATCGCTGTTTTGAAGGAGATAATGCGTTTCTGCAGGCTGATGCTGTTCAAGATTGGGATGGAGCTTAATCAGTAGGTTTAGATTTTTAGGGCATGCTTGGAGTATGCCTTTAAACTGTTGCATGAATGAGGTGTTTGCGTTGGGGTCTTGCCAAGTTGGGGCATATAAAAGGGTTGTTTGTTTTTTTTCAAATTGTGAAAAGATCGTCTTTTGGGCCAATGCATCAAAGTGTTCTTTAAATTTTTCGTAGAATTTTTTGCGGTAATTCCCGGTTACTTGAAGGGTATGCGCCTCTTTGTAACAGCTGTATTTCTTGATATGGGCGCGCATTTGGTCGCCATAAATGAATTGATGATCGTGGTGAGCGAGAGAGTCGGCGTGGGTGTATGTGAAAGTTTTATCAGAGTTGCCATGCGGGCAGTAAACGAGCAGGATCTGCTTGCGGTAAGTTGTATCGATAAATACGCGCATGTGATTGGCCCACGGTTTGTAACTATGGATGATAACGTCATAGTTTTTCCAAATGTTCTCAAATGTAAAAAAAGATTGATCAACATAGTCGATTTTCACCTGAGGATAGCAAGTTTCGCAAATGGATTTGGTCTTTTCATCGCAGACAATGAGAGGGATGCCCAATATGTAGGCCATTGGGGCTATATGGTCGATATCAACGTAGGTGAAGGCAAAAATAGCGTAACGCATTCACCTACAATACCAGTTGAGGTTATTTCATATCATCTGGAAAATCGACAGTGATCATTACCGAACGCCGGCCTCTTTTAAGCGGAATGGGTTGAAATGCGATTGCATGAGCTTCTTGTGGCAGGAGCTGACGGGTATCAACAGCTTGCAGGAGCGATTCATTCCGAGCCGACTGATCATCGATTTTATCATCTAGAAGTTGCACCTGTTCAATTAAAGATTGGCACTCGCAATCTTCGATATCATAATATTGGAGTGTTAGCCATAGCTCATCTTCTAAAGCAGCGTTGCAATTGAGCGCAGATGCGAGTTGGTTAAGGAGTTGTTGTCTATGAGATTGAATATTGTAGAGGGTGTTATAGGCTTCGTTAGCAGCTCTGTTTAAGCGCTGTTTAAGCTCTTCATCCCCACAGAGGATTGCATATTCAGTTTGGTGACTGATCCCTAATGCCTCTCGCATGGCGCAGATTTCTGCGCTTAAGGTTAACTTAAACTCATTGTACAAAGATTTAATATCCATTGGTATCTCTCCCTATATGTGTAATTGGTAACAAGCGCAAGGCGTGCCAATTGATTAAGGAATTGAATGAAAAGGTCTTAAAGATTTATAGTTGCGCTTCACCTTGAGCAGGAGGCAAGTTTGACCGAGGAAAAAAGGTGCTCTGGTCTCTTAAAGGCCTGGTTTTACAAGCATCGCCGAGATCTGCCATGGAGATCCGATTTGTCAGGCTATCGAGTTTGGGTTTCTGAGGTCATGCTTCAGCAAACTCAAGTGAGTGTCGTTATTCCTTATTTTGAGCGATGGATGCAAAAATACCCGAGCATTGAAGCGCTGGCCAAGGCCTCAGAGGACGATGTGATCAAAGCGTGGGAAGGTCTGGGGTATTACTCTAGAGCGCGTAATCTTCATAAGGCAGCTCAAGATATTTGCAATCGATTTAATGGGATTATGCCAAAGACAAAGCAAGAGCTGCTCAAGATTAAAGGAATTGGGACCTACACAGCTGGTGCGATAGCAGCTTTTGCTTTTGGTGAAAAAGTAACAGCTGTCGATGGTAATGTTAGACGGGTACTTTCCCGGCTTTACATGATCGAGGATTCCATTGATGCTCGAACGGGGCAGAAAAAGGTTGAGGAGTATGCTGAAAAATTGCTCTGCTGCGATGAGCCTGCTGGGGTTGTCGAAGGGCTGATAGAACTAGGAGCTCTTGTCTGTCAGAAGGTTCCTAAATGCTGGTTATGCCCCTTGCAAAAAGAATGCCAAGCCCTCAAACATGGTAAAACGGATTTGATTCCTTTAAGAAAAAAAAATCCTAAAATAACACAGATTCATCGGCTTGTCTGGGTCCTAATTCAGTCTGGACATGTCCTTATCCGACGGGAGCAGAAAAATGGTGTAATGCAGGGATTATGGCACTTTCCCTTTTTAGAGGCATCGACTGCTAAGGGGGATTTATTGGGATATCTGCAAGAGCAGTTAGGTAGGACTCTTCCATCACCGAAGCTATTAGACCCTATAAAACATGGCTTTACACGCTTCCAAGCTCATTTATACCCTCACATCTGGAATTTGCAAGGCGCAGATATACAGGAGTTTGAGGATTATAGATGGGTCTCCTTTTCCGAATTAGAGGATTTGCCTTTTTGCGGAGGTCACCGTGAATTGAAGGAATATCTATTATCGACAAAAAATACTTAATAGACTAAAATCGGGGCTGTATTAAGCCGTAAGGGGTAAGAATGGGTGCAGAATTTTTTTCTCGAGGAGGACTGATAGCCATAGCTGCTGGCATAGGCGGAGCTCTTGCCGTAAGCTACATGGATCGTAAAGACTGTCAGGGTCCAGATAAAACAATGGCGGTAATTGCAGCTGTCTGTATTGGTTTCGCTGCCGGTGGTGGTCTTGGCTACGTATTCACACGTCCTCAAGTTTATAATGGGATTTATGCCGCAACATGCAATATGTTGAAATCTATTAAAATTGATTTTGTCATCTTTCCAAGAAGTTGGGTACAGATCAGAATACCGATATATCGTTGAGGAATAACCGATTGTTTGATAGCCTGGGGTTTTAGCATAAGGAAAATGGTATGAAGTTTAAGGTAACACGTAAAGATCAGGATATCATCGCATCGGTTATGATTTTTAAGGAAAAATGGTGGTTGTGGGTGATTAACATTAAAAACTTGGTCCGTTTTGGAATTCCTTTGACTCTGATTGCTGCATTTTCAATTTCATACTTAGCGTTTCATAAGCCAAAACGCCATGGAGACTATTTTGCCGCTGCACAATCTTATGAAGCATGGGTTGCAGGAGATCAATCCAAGTTACCTGAGCTGGAAAGAATTATGAGCTTTCATCCAGAGCTCCATGCTAAATATGACCATGCTATTGCCTCGCATCTGATAGCCTCAGGCCAAGGGGCAGAGGCTAAGCAGTATGCTCAAGCTTCTTTGAATCGTGCCGAATTTGCCTCAAAATGGCATCGATCTTTTGCAAATACATCGCTGACAATTGCTGATGGGGACTTGCAGACGGCACTTGCTGAAGCTAAAGCGTTAAAGGACGAGATGAGCTCTGGCGATATTGAGCATTTCAAATTGGTTTATGGATTCAACTTGATGCGCATTGTGGCTCTTGAAAAAGAGCTAGATCACAAAGAGGCGCAAAAGAAAGCCGCTCTTGAACTTCAACAGTTTGTGAGTCAACACCAAAATGAGCCAGAGGTCGAGCCTCTGACTTCACACTTTCAATCTGGAAAAGTTAGCTTAAGCGATTATCTTGGGTTGATAGCAAATTCTTAGCGGGTTGTGTTGCCGCTGTGCATTGCAAAGCGATAAAGGCCTTTGCCGCCCATTAGACCCAAGACAAAAAAGACTAGAGGCGGCAAGAAAATAGCCACGATTAGTCCTACAACGCCCAAAACGAGCATGGTTGGCTTTTGCTGTTTGTTAACAAAAAGAAAAATTGATCGGATCGCTTTTTCGACTTTTACAGGAAACCAGACTCCAAGGATCCCGCCTAAGCACGCTAGGTAGATGCACCAAGTCACTCCAAACATAACCATTGAAAAGAAGCTTGCGAGGATAAAAACAAGAGAAAAAAACACCTCATAGGTGTATTTTCTTGCAAAGTTCTCTATCTCTTTCACACTCATACCATCTTTTTTATCCGCCATTAAGACCCCACTATTTTAATAGTTCTTATCGTCACTGTAGCTATTAATGTATTTTTTCTGCAACTTGATCCTTATTTGAACATGGATTATACTGACCAGGAATTCTATGATGCTTTATGAAAGTTGTTATTATTTGCGCTCTCTGAGGGTTGTTTACCTAATCAATGCCGCTTTGGCGATATTGATGGTGTTGCTATCCTTAACCTTCTTTTCCATCCCTTATTTTAAAGGCAGTGCTCCTAATGTAGCCTGCCCTAAACTTAAACGGCATGTGATGAAGGACGTATCTTTGGACCCAAGTGCTTTTGCAACATCTCCACTTGCTTTGCATAAGAAAGATGAGCATTTCCCTTTTCTTGATTTGAAAGATGAAATTTTATTTTTAGGCACAAATTCAAGACCTGATGCAAATTGTAATGAGCCTATGGTGATTGTTCAGTTCAAGGATGCCAAGGAAAGGTCTGTTATTCGCTGTGATGAGCCAATATTTTTGTCATACAAACATGGGTACATTGAAGTGGTGGGGTATGAAACACCCCTGATGCTTTGTACTCGCCTTGAAAATAACGAGTTAAATTTAACGGCCTATTTAAATCTCAAAGACTTTTCAAAGCAATTTTCCTGGGCAGTAAAACCGGCGCGTTTGCCAAAAAGATTGCCGAGTGACTCTCCGCTGCTAGCTGCAGTTGAAACTCTTAAGAGGATGAAGATTTATGGGCCTGACCAGCTCATCGAACTTTATGGTGGACAGGAGTTTTCCGATAAAAAGGGAGCTCTTAGGTTAGAGACGCAGGCTGGGATTGAGCCAATTGAGAATAACGAGTTATGGATTTGGAACGGTAAAGATTGGGCTCGGGCTAGTAAGCGCTTGCAAACGCAAGATTTTCCCCTCGCGCAGTTTATAATGCGCAGCGCTGAGCAAGTTGAGGTTAAACTTTGGGATGTGCAAGGGGGCGATCAAATGAGCCTATCGATGGTTGCTCAAAGAGCGGTTCCTGCACCTATTAAGCCCCAGGAGATCTTTCAGCAATTGCGAAAACGTACCCACTCATCTGTTTCTTGCCGTATAGCGGGGAAAGCTAGAATTTTGCGTCAGGGGGATTGGATTTTAAAACAGGCAGAAGGATGGCGCACGTTGCGAAGCGTCGATGAGATTGATTCTTGCGTTATGGGCCAGTTGACAGGTGAGCTATTTGTTTTTGATAAGATTGAAAAATCAGGTGCTAGTTGGTGTTTACAAGGACATCTTTTTGATCAAAAACGGGTGCAGGCTCAGAAAGTGTCCATTCCATTTCGCGAAGCTCAATCTAAAAAGCAGCATAAAGATATTGATGCTTACGATTTTGATGATTTTGACGATGATGATGACGATGTTTTTTTAAGTGGCATAATGCCAGGGGGTGATAATGATTAGAAAGGCTTGGATATTATTGCTGGTCTGCCAGACTGTTTTTGGTGAGACTATCGAAGAAAAACGCGCTGCGATGAATCCTCAAGGAGCTTCTTCATCACAAACACCTTACTTAAAAGAGATGAATGAAGAGCTGGATCGTCTGCGCATGGAAATTCAAGATGCCCACCGCATGGCACAGGCTGATTTTGAGGCGGGAGTCGATGTCAAAGACTGGTTAGGTGAAATCAAGGCTTTAAGGGCCGACATGAGCGCTATTGAAGAGCGCTGGCGTAGTCAGTGCCTTGATGAGGCCGAAGCAAGTGAAGAAGGGTATGGCCTTTGGGATCAAGAGGAGACAACGATTGCCCAATTAGTCATGGAATATGGTTCTTTAGACTATTTGTATATTATTCCACCAGATTTGATGAGTTTAAAAATCCAGCTTCATTCATCAATGCCCATTCCACGACGCCTTTGGTCTGAGCTCATTGAAGTGATTTTGTCCCAAAATGGCATTGGCATTAAACAACTCACTCCCCTTGTGCGCCAGCTCTATTCTTACAAAAATGATTTAATGGCTGTGCAAAAGATTGTGAGTTGCCCGCAGCGTCTCAAGCGATTGCCTCCTGGGGAGCGGGTCCTTTATGTTTTTTCCCCACCCTCTGAGGATATTAAGAGTGTCTTTTATTTCTTCGAGCGATTCCGTGATGCTAAACGCACCTACGTGCATCAAGTGGGCGGGAAAATTGCAATTGTTTCTACAAAAGATGAAATTGTAAAGCTGCTAGATTTGTATGATGCAGTTTGGGCTGATGGGCAAAAACGCACTATCCGTGTTTTAGCTCTATCTAAGATTAGTCCCAAGGAAATGGAGAAAATGCTCAAGGCGTTTTTTGGTCCATCTGCAGATAATGGGCGGATGACAGTTTCTAAAGGAGGCGCTCACTTGAGCATGTTGCCCTTACCAAACGAGGGCTCTATTGCCTTGATTGGAATTAAGGAAACGATTGAACGAGCTGAAGCCCTTGTGCGCGAACTTGAAGCTCAAGTTGAAGATCCCATGGAAATGACTGTTTATTGGTACCCATGTCGACATAGCGATCCAAATGACTTATCAGATGTTTTAGAAAAGGTTTATCAATCTCTTGCCTACTCCAATCTTGAAAGTGGCGGTGCTAGGACGCAATGCAAAGAGGTTTCAGAAATTTCGGTCAATGTCAGTCCGCAACAATTCGGTGTGCCAACAGCTCCTGCTGTGATTAACACCCCTCCTGTCGATCCAGGTGAATGGTCGACTGCTGAACAATCGAGTCAATCCAAGCATTTTATCCCCTATGTCAAAACAGGTTCGATCATGATGGTGGTTCGGCGCGATCTCCTTCCAAAGATCAAAGAGCTCCTAAAAAATCTTGATGTGCCAAAGCAGATGGTGCAAATTGAGATCATTATCTTAGAGCGTAAGATCACCTCACAAAATAATTTTGGCCTCAATATTTTGAAGCTTGGGTCTGCTGCCAGCCAAAAGCATGCAACAGGCTTAAGCTTTGATGCCTCCTCTCCAAAGATGCCGGGCATTTTAGACTTTTTCATTTCAAGAGCAAAGTCTTCACACTTCCCAGCCTACGATCTCACCTACAACTTTCTGATGTCGCAAGACGATATCCGCATCAATGCTACACCGACAATTACCACCGTGAATCAAACGCCTGCAAAACTATCCATTGTTGAAGAGATCTCTGTGAACAATGGAGTAGCGCCCGTTGAAACCAATGGCGTAACGGTGTTTGAAAAATCGTTTTCCCGTAATCAATACGGCTTGACGCTTGTGATTACACCCACTGTCCATCAACCATCGATTGAAGATATAGATGGGAAGTACTTTGTTACGCTCGATGCTAAAATCGCGTTTGACAATCCACAAGAGTCGACCCGTGCTGATCAGCCCAACGTTGATCGTTCAACAGTAGAGAACCAAGTACGTGTTGCTGATGGCGAGATGATGATCATTGGAGGCTTAAGGCGCAAAACTGCAGAAGATGCCGTTGATAAGATGCCATTTTTAGGCGAAATTCCGGGCATTGGCAAGCTATTTGGGACATCGAAAATGTGCGATCGTTTGCGTGAGCTCATGGTTTTTATCAAGCCGACAGTCATTATCGATCCGCAAGAAGATGTGCGCAGGGTGCGCTGTGAAGAACTAAAAAAACGTGCTGGCGATATTCCTGAATTTTTGGAGTGCTTAAAAGAGGCTCAAGATAAGGAAAAAGCGCGCGCAATTCGCAGTAGTTTTGACATCATGTTTGGGTCATAAGTTGTGTTAAACGAAGTCGATCAAAAACAAGCAGAGCTTGCAGAACGTTTTGGATTGGTTGTTGTAAACGACCTCTCTGATTACCCTCTTGTTTTAGGGCAAATACGCAAGATTCCTTACGCTTTTGCTAAACAGCGGGGTGTGTTGCCGATTGAAGAGAAAGAAAATGCATTGGTTGTTGCCATATCAAATCCTGCAGATCTTGAGGCTTTAGAAGAGCTGCGTTGCCTGGTCAATACAACGATTGAAGAGGTTTTTTGCCCTAAGAGCATTTTAGAGCGTGCTATCGAGCGCTGCTATCACCACCAAGATGAGCCAAAAGCACTTGAGGAAAAAGAGGCTTTCGTAGAGACATCCGATGAAGAGTATGATTTGCTCTCTCAGCAATCGAGCTCTCCAGTTATCCGCTTGATCAATTCTATTCTAGCGGATGCCATTCAGCAAGGAGCGTCTGATATTCATTTTGAGCCTTTAGAAAGGGGCTTAAATGTGCGCTTTCGAATCGATGGTGTTTTGCAACAGCGCCATGCTCCGCCAAGAGATGTGCAAAACCAGCTTCTTGCTCGCATTAAAGTGTTGGCAAAGCTCGATATTGCTGAGCATCGCATGCCTCAAGATGGGCGCATTAAGCTGCGTTTGGGAGGTCGTGAAATCGATTTCCGGGTAAGCTCAGTGCCTGTAGCCTACGGTGAGAGGATCGTTCTTAGGATTCTCGATAAGGGAAATATTACCCTTGGATTGGACCAGATTGGGATGCAGCCTGCTCTTCTTAAAGATTTTAAAAAATGCATCAAACAAAGCCAGGGCATTGTTTTGGTGACTGGACCTACAGGAAGTGGAAAGACAACGACGCTCTACAGCGCATTGACAGAGATTCATACGCCAGAGACCAACATCATGACCATCGAAGATCCTGTTGAGTATAAACTTGAAGGGATGGCCCAGATTGGCGTTCACTCAAAAATTGGCCTGACATTTGCAAAGGGACTTCGGCACATTCTCAGGCAAGATCCAGACATTGTCATGATCGGTGAAATACGGGATCGAGAAACTGCAGAAATAGCGATTCAAGCTTCTCTTACGGGCCACTTGGTTTTATCGACCCTGCACACTAATGATGCTCCCTCTGCCATCACGCGCTTAGTTGATATGGGCATTGAGCCTTTCCTGCTCTCCTCTTCGGTAATAGGCGCCCTAGCTCAACGTCTTGTGCGTCGTATTTGCTCTCAGTGTAAAGAAAGTTATGAGCCAAGTGGTGAAGAGTTATCTGAGCTGGGCTTAAAAAAATGCCAGCTTTACAAAGGCGCAGGGTGTGAAGCTTGCTTTGGATCTGGGTATCGAGGTCGAGCTGGGCTTTATGAGTTGATGCACATCACTCCGAGAATCAAAAAGCAGCTTCTTGAAAGCGCTGATGCTTCAGCACTACAAAGAATTGCTGTCGAAGATGGTTTGCAAACTCTGCGCGATCATGGAGCGCAGCTTGCAAAAGAGGGTGTCACAACAAGCGCTGAAGTATTGCGCGTTACAAGACAGATCGAGTTGTAATCATGCCGCTTTATACATACAAAGCTGTTAGCAAATTGGGGCGTAATCAGTCAGGCTATGTCGAGGCCGATTCCTTTGAAATGGCTAAAGAAAAGCTGCGCGCTCAAAAGCTGCTTGTAACATTGCTTAAAGATTTTCAACGTCCCGCTAAAGAGATAAAGCTCAAACCTTCTATCGTCTTAACCTTGACGCATGATCTGGCTCAATTGCTTAAAGCGGGCCTGCCACTTTATGATAGCCTCTTAATGATTGAGGAAAAATATCGCGGAACACAGGGACATCTAGTTATTTTAGACCTTTGCGATCAAGTCAAACATGGCATGCAGCTCTCATCGGCGCTGAAACGTTACCAAAAAAGCTTTGATGGTGTTTATATCGCCATGGTGGCAGCCGGTGAGCGTTCAGGTAGTTTAGCTGAGATCTTTGAAGAGCTAGCAGTGCTCATTCAGAAAGCGTCAAAACTAAAAAAACAAATCACGACAGCTCTTATATATCCGGCCTTCATCGGTTCATTTTGCCTTATCGTTGTTTCAGTGTTACTTTTTTTCTTAGTTCCGTCGATGGCGCAACTCTTTGAGGGGCATCGCTTGCATCCCATGACAGCAGCTGTGCTGGGATTGAGTAACTGGCTTCAAAATTGGGCAGTTTTACTTGGCTCAGTAATAGCATGTATGGGTTGCGGTCTTGCCTGTTTTTGGAAAAAGCCAAGGCTAGTTCAATGGCGAGCCCGCATGGGCCTACATACGCCAATTGTAAAAGATTTTATCACGCAGGCAGTTATGGTTCGTTTTTGTCGCACTTTGGGGCGTCTCATGGAAAGCGGTGTACCACTGCTCGAGGGCTTGAATCTTGCAAAAAGCGTGATGCAACACCCCGTGTTTGAGCAGGCCATCACCGAGAGCGCAGAGCGAGTTGTTGAAGGGAGCGGGCTGTCTGAAGAATTAAAAAAACAGCGCTGCTTCCCCAAACAAGTCACACGAATGCTTGCCATCGCAGAAGAAAGTGGCTCAAGTTCAGAAATGCTTGGCCATATCGCTGAGTGCTATTCAAATGACCTAGAAAAAAATTTAATGCGCCTAACTGCCTACTTACAACCCGTGATTTTGCTTGTATTAGGTCTAATTGTTGGTGTAATATTACTAGCAGTGTTGTTGCCGCTGACAGATGTCAGCTCATTTTTGGAGTAATTTATGATGAAGAAGAAAAAACGAGTCAAGCGCCCCATGACGCTTTTAGAAATCATGGTTGTTATTTTCATCATCGGCATTATCGGCAGTGTCATCGGGTATAACATGCGCGGCAGTATGGCAAAAGGTAAAACCTTCAAAACAGAGCGAGCTGCAGAAAAGCTACAAGAAATTCTCATGCTAGAATGTGACTTAAAGAATATAGATCCAGCTTCTATCACATGGAGTTCTGATAAGATCAAAGAGGTCCTTGAAAATTCGGGCATGGTCAAGGATCTTGACGGTCTCATGAAAGATGGTTGGGGAGAAGAATTTAAAGTTAATTACATCAAGTCGAGGGAAGCATTTGAAGTCAAATCGGGCCACTACTCGCCAAAGTAAGCGCTCGTTTACCCTCATTGAAGTCTTTATATGTTTAGCATTGATTACTCTTTGCGGATCACTCTTTTCAATCCAGGGTAAAAAATTATGGCAGCGCTATCATTGTGCGCAAGATACCGATCGACTGATTGATGAACTTGTTTTGACTCGTCATCTCAGCCAAACACTTCGCGCTGATTTATCACTGCATATAAAGCCACACAGCTGGGGAATTTCAATAGAGCGCTCATCCGATGAGCCCTACATCTCAAAAAAATCAGCATCACTATTAAAGACGATTCACCTAAAACACATTAAAATTTCTGAGCCTATCACGATTCAATTTTACAAAGGCAGATGGGAGTCAAATGCAACAAAAATTCAATTGAATGGCTCGGATCCAGTTTATATTCTATTAAGCTCAGCAAGCTTTGCAACAAAAAAATATGCAAATTAATACATGATATTATATATAGATTAATAGAAGTAACTCTAGGAGGGAACTAATGGTTGCAGCATTTATGATTGCCAAAATTTTTGGCCCACTGCTTTTAATCGTGGGTATTTGGAATCTTTTTTACCGTCACAAATGTTTAGAAACAGGAAAGGCTTTAACATCACATCCTGCATGTTTATGCCTATTCGCTATCATTAACTTAATTGTCGGTTTGACAATTGTGACATTTTTTAATCACTGGGTTTGGGACTTGACTCTTCTTGTCACACTCCTTGGCTGGTTTATGATTGTACGCGGTGTTATCGCTCTTTACTGGCCGGAGGCATTAGTTGGTTCAATGCTTGGCTCTGCAGGCGCACTAACATTTTGGGCAATCGTTTGGATTGTATGGGGATTCTTCCTCACATGGCTTGGCTACTTCTGCGAGATGGGCCGCCACATGACAATGATGTAAGCGCAAGGAAACTCTATTTTTCCTTTTGGCGGGGCTCGTGTAGCCCCGTTATTTTTTTGCTTCAAACGCCTCTTTGCGGTACAATGAGACCTTATATCAAAAAAAGAGGTCTGCATGAAAAAAATTCTCATCAGTTTATGTCTCGCATTTAGCTGCACTTTAACTGCCAGCGATGTCAGTGCGCCAACGCCTGCGCAACTCAGCACAAGCCTGCGTCAGCGCGCCCCCGAATGGCGAGCTGAAATCACTCAAACTTTCTCCAACGGTACTGCAGCAGAGGTTATTTTTTATGGGCCCGATTTGGAAGGCAACGACATCGCACAAAAACGCATCCGCTTTTATGAGAACGGAAGGACCAAAGAAGAATGCGATCTTGCTATTGTAGAAAAAGATTCTAAGGCCTATGAGCTCCATAAAACCCACCTTGTCCCTCATGGATTGCTCGTCCAGCTTACAGAGCAAGGCGATGTTGCACAGCTCGCTGAGTACCAGTTTGGTTTGATGCAAGGGTATGTACAAACCTTTTATCCAGGCAGAAAACTTAAACATCAGGTTCACTACAGTCAAGGTCAGCTCGATGGCGCTTTTGTTTGTTACTACGAAAATGGTCAGCTAGCAGAAGAGGGAACCTATGTACAAGGTCAGCTCGATGGCCAATTGACACGCTTTTATCAAAGCGGTCAAAAAGCGATGCTGTTGGCACACAACAAAGGAAAACTAGAGGGTCTAGCGACTGAATGGCATGAGAATGGTTCGGTTAAAACCACTTCATTTTATGCAGATGGAAAACTCGATACTGATGGCTCAAACCCATCATTTGTTTCTTACAACGAAGATAGACGCATGGTCGAAGTGCGTGAATATCGCGATGGAGTGCCAGTAGGTACCCATACTCGTTATCATGACAATGGGCGTGAGGCATATCGAGTTGTTTACAAAAATGGCAAAAAAGAAGGCAAAGAGCTTTACTTTTCAACGCAGGGAAAACAAATTGGTGAAGGACGTTACAAAGATGGTTTGCCTCAAGGCAAGCACTATCGCAATCACGAAAATGGAAACAAAGCCTTTGTTGCAACCTATGATAAAAAAGGACTTTTAAAAGGCTATGCCGAGGCATTCTATGAAAACGGGCACCTTCAAAGCCGCTACCGCCATGTTGATGATAAGCGCGATGGAGTGTTCCAAGAGTGGTATGAAAATAGCAATCTGAAAGTAGATTTTAATTACAAAGAAGGTGAATTTCAAGGCGAGCAGAAAGAATATTATGAAAGCGGCCAACTAAAGCTCCAATGTCTTTACCATGATGGGAAAATAAATGGGCGTATTCAGAAATGGCATGAAAATGGTCAAAAAGCCTTTGATGTATCTTATGTTGAAGGAAAAGAAGATGGCGAAGCCTTTGAGTGGTATGAAAGTGGACAGCTAAAATCTCATCAAAATTTTGTGCTCGGCCAGCTCGATGGCATGCAGCGTCAATGGCACGAAAATGGACAAGCTCAAACATCAATTGGCTATTTGGCAGGCAAACGGTCTGGTGATCATCGCATTTGGGATGAAAACGGCGGCTTGCTTTTTGAAGCTACCTATCAAAACGATGTTCCTCATGGCATGGTTCGCACTTACTTTTCTAAGGACAATCTTAAAGAGATGGTCGGATATCAAAATGGAGTTAAGCAAGGATCACAAGACGAGTACTATCCAAATGGCCAGCGCAAGCTAAAAGCCTTTTATGCAAACGGCAAGCTTGAAGGTGAAATGAAAGGCTGGTTTGAAGATGGGGAGCTGGCTTTTGAGCGCAATTTTAAAGAAGGTAAACTTGTTGGGAACCTTAAAGAATACTATTCTGTCGAAGATGCCCAGACAGAAAAACGCCTCAGCCGCTTTTATGTCTATGATGATGAGGGTCGTTTAGATGGAGAAGAGGTCCAGTACTATCCCAATGGGAAAGTACGCTCTCTTTTGTCCTACCGCGAGGGTCAGCTTCATGGACCTAAACGCATGTGGACCCAAGAGGGTGATCTCATGGAAGAGGCCCAATATGAATTTGGAAAACTTCAGGGCCGGTTCTTTTCAAAAGATCAAAGCGGAAAAGAGATTATCTTCCACTACAAAGACAATAAAAAGCACGGCCTGCATGAAATTTACTATCCTGTTAAAGACGATGGCACAAAAGTTAAAGCCTTAGAAGCTGTTTATGAAAACAACTTCTTCGAAGGGACTGTTTACGAATTTAATCAGGAAGGAAAGCCTTTATCAACTCTGACATTTGTCAATGGGATCAAGAACGGTCCTGCTCAATTCTTTGGTCCTAAAGGTGCCGTTGTGATGGAGCTTAACTATGAGAATGACAAAAGACAAGGTTTAGCAAAGCAATACTATCCAACAGGGCGCCTACAAAGAGAGGTGAATTTTGAAGCTGACCAAAAAGATGGTGAGGAAAAAACCTACTATCCTGACGGTACGCTCGCATCTATCAACCCATACAAAAATGGAATGCTTCACGGCTTAGCCCGCTCATGGAGCCCGGATCAAGTTCTCATTTTCGAAGGAGAATACGTCGAAGACAAACGCTGTGGTAGATTCAACAAGTACTATGAAGATGGCTTGCCAAAACTCGAGCAGGTATTTGTTAACGATCAGCTCGATGGCACCAAGCGCTTTTATGATCGCGAAGGCCACGTTTTAGAGACGCGCTATGAGAGCGGAGTCAAAATTAACTGATGACAGCTGTATTTCCTACCTTAGGAATTATTCCAAATAAAGAGAATATATGGGGATCAGCTGATGAATACACATCGGCTCAGCAATTTGATCGCCATGATGAGAAAGCAATTGCAGCCATTGAAGGGTGTGATCACTGGAATCTCCAGAAGAGCTTATCGGATTTGGAGCCAAGCACGTTAGAGCTTTGCTTTTCAACGGTATCTATAAAGCCCGCTATTGCGTTGGAGTCGATACCATCACCTATTGAGATGCTTCAAATTGCAGCGACAATCCGAAGCTTGGCTAAGGTTGCCTTGGAGAAGCGCGTGAAATGGTTTATGCCGGATGGGTATGAAAATGAGCGGTCTGATATGGCTTTGTGCTTGTATACTCTAGGGATTCCCCTTGAAATGCTGCTAGATTTGGGAGTTTCACTTAAAAGTTTTCGCTACGGTAATGGACTCAATGCTATGCATGTTGCTGTCTTGGCTAAAGCACAGTTGGAGCTATACTGTCAGCAAAGAGGTTGGATCTATTCTGCAATTGTCTTGTTAGCAACACCTCAAGAGAGTCCACAATTGCATGAAGAGATTTTAAAAAACTGTGAAGGCTGGAAGGGGCATTCAAGATGCTTAAAGCAGCTTGAGTTGGATCCAGGCTATCACCTCAACGATCAAGAATTACAAGACCTTTGGGGTTGTAGAAGGAGTATATCAGGCGAAAGTCAACGTAAAATCGCTCAAATTGCTCAGCGGGAAGGCGCGCTTATGTCCCTTAAGATGATAGAAGAGGACTTGAAATGGCTCACATCTCACTATTCTCGGTTTGTCGATTACGCAGATCGCAATGGGAATACTCCTCTACATTTAGCTGCTGCACTATTAGATCAGGAGACTTTTGAGAAAATGGCTACGCACAGTTGTCAAACTGTTTTGAATAAGGCCCGTAAGGCGCCCGTCGATATGCAAACTCTTTCGGTTTCAGAGCTGGGACCAATACGGCAGCGTTATAAGCTATTTAATGGCTAATTTGTCTGAATTCAAAGAGCTTTGTGTCGCCATACTTGCGTATCTGAGTGCAGTGAATATGCTCTAGCTCGATTTTATCGAGTTTGTCTTCAAAGTTTTGTGATTCTTCTAAAAAAATCCGTGTGTGGGGATGAAATAGAGAGCTATTATCAATTTGGTGGAGCGTTTTTTCTGTTAGGGGTGTTCCGTAGGGTGGATCGATGTAGATAATATCAAAGCATACGTCTTGCTCGATGAGTTTGAGCAAGGAGCGTTGTGCTGGTTGTGTGAGGAGTTGCGCAGTATGAGTCAATTCAAGGGTCTCTAGGTTTGATTTAAGGCAGCTGATTGCAGGAGGGGCATTTTCAATGAAGGAGGCAAAGGCTGCGCCGCGGCTAAGAGCTTCGATGCCCATCTGGCCACTGCCGGCAAAAATATCTAGAAAATGGCATCCCTGTAATTCTTGCGCGCAAATATCAAAGATAGACTTTTTCATGCGTCCTATTGTGGGCCGGGTAGCTAGGCCTTTGGGACATTTCAGAATTCTTCCTTTCAGATAACCGGCTATGACTTGCATAAACTCAAGATGTTGTTGCCCTGCTCTAAGGCATCTTTTGTGGATTTATGGAAAAGGTCGGATACGAATTTTGCATTTTCATCATAGATTTGTTGATCGAATAATTGGGCAGATGATGAAGGGTGTGGGCTAAAGGTCATTTTTTTGCTGATATTAACGTAGCGGCCCTTTAAACGGGCTTGTAGCATGAGTGTAAAGGGCTCAAGGGAATCAGTTTCCCCGTAGATCACGATAGGAGTTGATCTGTAAAGGTTCGGTAACCGTGGGCTCTCTGTGTAAAGCCGGTGTTTTGCATCTGGATTAGAAGGTAAGATGACTGGATAGAGATCTCGTGCAATGGGCTCATCGAGCTTTTTCACGAAAGCTGCGAATTTGCGAGGAAAGGATACAAGGCTTGAGGCATGGAAAGGATGTCCGCGTTGGATAGCGCTGAGTATTTGTAGGTGGCGGTGTGCTACTTGAGTGCCGCTGCTTGTGGGATAGAGGCTAAAAAGTCTTTGGTTATTCAGGACTAGTTTGCGTGCTTCTTCGCCTTTTTTAGATAGGTATGGTAGCGACTGTCCATCAGTGAGAAGTAAGACTGTATGTAAACCTGGTTGATCTTGAAGCTCTTCATAGAGCTCATTGAGCATTTGATAAGTGTTTGTTTTTTTATGGGAGCGCTTGAGCGATAGTTCATTGAGATAAGCGCGAGCTGCAGCCTTTGAAGATGGCGTTACAGCTAGTGGAACTGGACTAAAAGAGACGAGCCCATCTTCGTAGGAGATGATATTGAAGCTGTCGTCTGGGTGGATATATGGTAAAGCCCGTAAAATGCCTCCTTTATAGGTGCTGAGCTTGGCTTTTTCAAGGGGTAGCGTATTGTCAATGACAAAATGGAGTGTTTGTGGAATGCGTGTAAAATGCGCAGTTTCACAGGCTTTAAGGGTAATGGCATAAGCATAACGCTTGCTGTTTGCTTTTGGCATCCAAGCAAGATCAACACTCAATTCGGTATTTAGCGTTGTTGTATCAAGCTCATAAAGAGATGGAATGCCTGATAAATTCGCAAAAGTTAGTCGGTTTTTTCGATTGACATCTTCACTGAGGGCAAGTTGCATATCGAAGAGTGGGGTAGGAATTGATGCTATAAGGATCTGCTCATCGCTGGCATGCCATAATTTTTGAGGCGGTATGGTAATCAAAGGAGGGGTCAAAGCTTTTGGGGTTGCTGTGGGCATTGATTTTGCTTGGTAGGTCTCAAATATCGGTGTATGGCCAAACTTGCGAATATAGGCATCGCTGCGGGCGAATACGGGGCTATTTTGGTGTTGCTTCTTCGCCTCGTGAAGTAAAGATAGCGAATTGAGCTCACTAAGCGGCGATAAGGAAGCAGGATGCATGGGAATGCTTGCACTGGTGATTAAATATTGGCGGTCGTCATAGATGCTAGTTGAAAATTGTTGAAAATGAAAAGGTGCCTTTTCAAGTTCTTTTAACGAGCTGTCCAAGCAGATGCTGAGTCTGCTACGAGAAAGCTCTTTAGTTGGGCGGAAAATTGAGTTGAAGTGCTGAGCGTTTTTAAAAGATTGATCTTGTGGCAAGAGAGCGATGCAATCAGCTGCTAATTCGCTAAACATTGGTAGGTGTAAGGGTTGAGTTAGTGTGAAAGCGCCAGCAATTTTTAAAAGTGGTCGCGGATCAGGTACAGCGTCAAGGAAAAATGTTGGAAGAAAAGGCTCACGCGATGAGATAACTAATGGCGAAATGTATAAAACACAATCAACCCACTGCCCTACTGAATCAACTGTGTTAAGGCGGAAAGGCGATCGATTCTGCTGCTTAAGTTGTTTAGCTGGGAATGGAGTATCTCCAACAACGATCAAGGAGGTTGTTAATTTTGCTGGAATAGAAACTTTTGGGATCATGTGATGGATCGATGCATGGATGAAACCTGTTGACATATGATCGCGGATTGTAAAGCCAGCTTCATTAAGTGTTGGAAGAGCTATTGTCAGTGGGAGGGGCTCTAAAATCAAAGACGAAGGTTCTGGGTAGAAAAATGTAATCTCCACGTCCTGGACTGACGGGCCAATTGCCTGAGTTGGGACGCATTCAGCTAAAAGTTTTATATTGAGATCCACATTTACGAGTGCGGTATCGCTCAGTTGTTTTGGCATAACTGGGCATGGGTGATATCCAGAAGCGTTAAGTCCATGCCATAGTTTACCAATGGCTGCTGTTTGAATCACAGCAAGCTGAGGGTTGTAGACGAGATGGTTAGCAACTAAAAGTGGTAGGGTTTGAGTGGAGGATTTCTGCCTCCCTACGGGTTGCAGGCTCGGTTGAATGGGATCGGGCTCTTGATCTTTAATTGAAGAATAGGGTTTTACGGCATTGATGCAGTGCATGCTTTGATTAAAATGAATAGGGCGGTTGCTCGTAGGGCTTCGATGGAAAAAGGCTAGATGAGCAAACTCGTTGAGGAGTGCAGCATGCGCAAAAGCAGGAAGATGGGGTTTATGGTGATTGATAAAATTCACAGACTGAATTGAAAATTTTGGGCGCGGCAGAGGCTCAAGGCTCGCCCTTTGACTGCCAAGGTAGGCCTCTTGTGGACAGCTGTAGAGCTCTCTGATGAGCGGAATGTCAAAGGGCATCATAATCACAGCGTCAATCTTTGCTTTTGGGTAATCAAGATGAGGGAAGGTCAAAGACGAGCGTAGATCCTCAGTTGATATAGCATGCGGCTGTGGCAAGCAGGGTGGTTGTTGAATCTCGAGGCGAGAAACTTGGATTGGTAGTTGGAATTCGGCGAATTCTTCTTGTGCATTGTAGCTTTGCTTAAAAATCTGGTTATCTGGTCTTGCAATCCATCGACACGCTGTAGGGGGAAGCGTGGCGGTAGCCTCTTTTTTGATCTTATGGCGTGGAAATTGTGCGGTGGTCAAAATGGGTGGGAATGCTGGCGTTGTAATCGTAAATGGAACGGGGTCAGTCCTTGGAGGATGAAAAAGTGTAAGCGCGCTCCGCGTTGAAAGCAAAATATCTCTTGTATTCTTTTCGCGCCATGGGCGTTTTGGGAAAGCCCAACTTTTTTGCGTGATAAAAGAGTTCTGTGAGAAGTAGTCGGTTGGGAGCTCTGTGATGGAAGGTTGATGGCTTAATGCCTGCTTTGGCACCTTAAGGGGTTTTGCCCATGCAACAGCTGGGATCGCCATCAAAGCGATGGCGATCCTAAGCTGCGAGCAAAACAGTCTTACTTTTGTTGACAATGCTAGATCCCCAACGATGCTAGGTCTTGTTTTGTGTTTTGCGCTTGCTCACGCAGGTAAGGGGTAGTTAGAGGATCGCTCTCAAGCTCTTCAATGAGGCGTTTTGCGACTAGAGCCTTGTCTTTAGCAGTTTCAATCGACTTATGAGCTAGAGCTTGGCTAGCTTCAAGCAGTGCGATTTGTGCGTCGACATAGCGCATATGCAGATGGAAAAGATGGTTCTTTTCTGGGTCTTCTTGGAGCGTTGCATAGTAGTTTTGAGAGTTGACATCATCAGTGGGGCTAAAGTCCTCTTTGAGGCGGGCTAAGAAAAACATATGACGCTCAGCTCTCTCATTTTTTGGAGAGAGATCAGCGCGTATTTTTGCATAGTCTATAGCAGCTTCTAGATGCAGGGGTTCTGTGGTTGCTTGTTTCTTGATTTGCAACTCTTTTAGATTGTATAAAACGCCTCGCATTTCGTCGTTGTCCTCTATTCTAGATGTCACCGGCAGCTTTTTAAATCTTAGGCGAGCTTCTTTTAAAAGGGCAACGTAGGACAGCTCTGAGGGGCTATACTTGGCCGTTTCTGCAATAAAGCTGTACGTTTGAAGAGCTTTGTCTTCATCTCCTAAGGCTTCGTGAGCTCTGGCAAGTTCTAAAAGGGCGCGCCTTTGCAAGCGCCAATCCCAATTTGGATGGCTGTTTTGCTGACTAGCTAGACTTTTTAACAGATCGCGTTTGTGATCAAATGAGCCTTGGTTTTCAAGCAAATCTGAAAGCTTTAAAACTTCACCTTCGATGAAAAGGGAATCTTCATCTATTTCAACAACATTCCAAGTCCCATCCTCTGTAACTGTTGTCTTTAGTAAGAGAAAAGCGCGCTGATGGCAGAGCGTTTTCTCATCGGCATCTTTGGTAGTATTTCCTATTTCGTAGAAGTAGTTTGCTAGCCAAAGTTTGTTTTCTGCCTTGATGGGCTGAGTGTTTAAATCGATGGCTTGATACAAATGTAAAGCGGCTTTACATAGGAAAGAATCTTCGTTTTGGGTCAATGAAGAAAGCGTTAGGTAAGCATTATAAAGTTCCAAATGCAAGCCAGCTGTGTTGAATATCTCTGGGTTTAATGCGAGCGCACTTTCGAGATGTAAACAGACAGGCTGCAAATCGTGATTGATCTCTTTTGATGCTAAGCCCGCAACATAGTGGGCTTCAGCAGCTGATGGATCATTTGGATAATCATTGAGGTATGACTCAATCTTACGGTATGCAACTTCGAAAAGGTCCAACTCAAAGGCAATTTTACCTTGCAAGAGACGATATTCACGCAGCTCATCATCTCCAAGAACATTATCCTGGTCTAACACTGATGACAAATCGCTGTAGAATCTGTTGCGAGAGTAATGGACATTTTCTGAGGTTTGAGCCTCTTTGTAAAGGTTAAGACATGCTGAGAAAAAGTATCTCCAAGCAATTTCGCTACGCTCTGAATTGGGATAACTTTGTAAAAAGTTATGGAAGGACTCATAGCATTTGCCCCACTCTTGAGAATCGTAGGTCAGTGAAGCATATTCAAAAACAAGGCCCTCTTGATCTTCATAGTCGGGATACTCGGTTAGAAGTAACTCGAGATCATCTTTGACTTTTTCGCGATCATCAGCAGCCTTTGCAAGCATTGCATGGGTAAATATTGCCTTTGGAAGTTCAGGATCACTTGGGAAATCAGATTTGAAGCGTTCAAATGATTTGTTAAATAGAGCCTGATCACCTTGGTGGTAGCTTGCTGTCATCAGCATGAGCAGTGTGTTTTTAAGAGAAGGCGTTGGACTTTCCTCGCTCTGCTCAAATGCGCTTAGATGTGATACAGCATTTGGGTAGTCGGCGATGCTGAAATAGCTTTTACCTACAATGAGATTAAATGTGTTTTTCTTATCGTCTGGGATCATTGTAGCGATCTGATCATAGCCGTCTATGACATCGTGATGATGGCCAAGTTGATAGAAAAGCAGCAAGCGATTGAAGGTTGCCTCTTTTGCGCGCTCACCATCTAAGGTAATGATTTCTGTAAAGGTATCGATGGCTTTTTCAGGCTTGAATTGTGCTTGCAAATTTGCAGCGTGAAAAAGAAGCTCTTCCCTTTGTTCTGGATAGTCTTCAGCAAGTGAAACATATAGCCGTACAGACTCTGGATAGTCACCGACCACGCGGTGAATTTCTGCGAGGGCAAAACGGGAAATATCAGCATAAGGCGTTCCGCTTAAGGACTCATAAAGCGGTTTTGCGCGCAGAGCAAGCTCTTTTTTAGCACTGCTATCGTCAGCTGTTAATGAGCGCTTAAAAAAGCTCTCGGCCATTAGAAAATGGTACTCGTGCCTTCTCGATTCAATGGAGTGAGTTGGGTGGGAAAGGTATGCTTCGCCAACAGTGGATATAGCTTCGAATTGATTGAGCTCATACAAACATTGCATCTTGTTAATCAGTATTTTTTGGACAACGTCTCGATCGGAAATTTCATTGTAAGTTGCAAGAGCGCGATCGTATTGATTTTTTTGTAAGTAGAGGTCCCCTAAAATTCCGTTTAAATGATCTTTAAGCTTGCTCTGGGGGTATTTTTCAAGAAATGTCAGAATTTGAGATTGGACAATGTTGTAGTCTTTATCTTTCCAAAACTCTGCAATGCGTCTTACAAAAAATGCCTCGTCATCGCTTTGTGGTTGAAGCGAAAGTATTTTAATGTCGTCTTGCGCACCGATTGCGCTACTTGTTAATAGTAGACTTGCAGTGCAAATCAATATCCAGCGTGAATTCATGAGCTTACCTCTGTTTATTTCTGATGCGTCCTAAAAACTCTAAGGTTGTCCGGTTTTTGAGTGCCTCAGCTTATTTTGTTTTTTTTGAAACTATATTGCTATATACAAGATTTTGCAAGCATTGCCTTTTTTAAGGATGCATCATAGTGATCAAGCAGTCTATCACAGTGCTCAAAACCGGCTTTTTTTAGGTGGGCATATAAGCGCAATCCTTTGGCGCTTTTGCCTTTTTTAAAGTATAGGGCGCTGAGGCGATACATTGTGTGTAAATCATCAGGGCAGATCGCTAAAATTTTTTCGTAGGCTTTAATTTCTTCTTCAAACATATGCAGCTGGTGATAACAAGCGGCAAGTTTGGCATGGATCCATGCATCATTAGGTGCATATGTATTGAGAATTTTAAACTCTTCGATAGCACTAGCAGAGGCAGTTTGAAATTTATGCGTGAGTTCTTGGGCGTAGTTGGTTTTTTCATTTAGATGGATAATTTGGGCTTGCGCTTTGATTTTTGGTTCTAAGTAAAGCCTGGATAATTTGACAAAGGCATTTGCTAAATGGGTATGAAGCTCAATGTCTGTTGGCCGTCTTTTGATGATTTGCATGTAGTGATCGATTGCCCCAAGTAGCAAGACTTCTTGCATTTTTAGCACATCTTTCCAGTGGAGAAAGCAGCTGACTTTTGATGCGAGTTGATCGGGTTGTTTACAAAAGGGATATAGATGCAGTTCTTGGTCTTTAAGGAGCGAGCTTAGCCGTAAAAGTGCATTGGCTAGAACGTAATGAGTCTCGGTGTGAGCCAATTGCTCACAGGCTTTTGAGCAAGCTCTTGTGAACTGATTTTTTAAAGACCATAGTTGATCAATTTTTTTGGATTGAAAAACAGAAAACAGAACCGCATAGACAAAAACGGTTAGGAAAAACGCGGCGATTGGAAAAGCTAGCATATAAGATTGAGACCAAAATGTAAAAAAGAGGGTAAATAAACAGAGCTCAACTGCAATTAAAGCTACAAAAAAGGCATGAAAAAAGACATGGGCCTTGATCAAGTTGCAAAATTTCTTCTGAGATCTTTTGCAATACTCGTCGATATACTGCTGCTTTTTATCTTTTGGAAAGGAAGAAGCACCGGGAGCTGGATGTGTTGTCTGCATGCTCCCAGAATGTAGCGAGTTATGATGAAAAGATCAATAGCGCATCATGTAATTGATGACAGAGTTTGAAACTCCGGCGCGTTGCAAGCTATCAATATCGCGTGTTGTTAGGTTGTAGTGGCTGTTGGTTTTCTTGATCAGATCGATAATTTTATCATCTGAAATATTGGCTTTATGCAAGTTTATAACATCTTGAATGCTTAGCTGTTCTCCATTGTCGATGCGGTCATAGGTATTTGGGCTGATATTATGTAGGTTTTTTTGATCTTGCGTATCTAAGTAAGCTCCGATCAGGCCACCTGTGACAGCTCCGACACCAGCACCAATAGCGGCTCCATACCCACCACCTGCTATTGCTCCAATTCCAGCACCTGTAGCCCCGCCGGCTAAAACGCCTGTTGCTGCTTTACTTTCGCATCCTGTTAAGGAGAGCATGATTGTGGCGATAACAAAGATTGTGGATAAGATGCTCTTTTTCATTATATTCTAATAAATAGAATAAAAATTATTTTTTTACAAATATAATAAATGAAATAAATACAGAAATTGCACTAGTTAAATAAATATAGTGTATATTCATTGTTCCAAAATAGCTGCCCATAATAGGCCCTAGAATCATCGCAAGGGATCCAAAAGACTGATTCAGTCCTAAGATTTTCCCTTGAAGTGTTTTGCATCCATCGATTGAAATTAAACTCAAATTGCTGATCCAACAAAGGGCAGCTGCAGAGGTAAGCACGCAAAGAATGATCGCGATTGACCAAAGTCTGTATGGAAAAATAGTTGCGATAAAGCAGGCGATGAGCACAAGTAGTCCAAGACGTAAAATTTTCTGAGGCTTGTGATGTGTGTTTAACAGTTGATTAATCAGCCCAGAGCTTAAACTCCACACAATCCCTACAACAACAAAGAGAGCTGTGATTTCTAAGGGTTTTGCGTGATAGTCGATGAATAGTAAGGGAGAGAGGAATTGCAGTGTTGGAATCCACGCCAACATAAAAAAGAAGTAAATGGCATAGAGTTTTCGCACGCCTTTGTACTCTTCTGAAATGCAAATGCGACAGAGGTTTTTTATAGGGCTTGCATGCGATGGCTGCGCTGTTTCTGTGAAACAGCCTAGGATAATTCCTAAGTTGATGATTGTAAGGAAAGTTGTAACCCAAAAGGGAGTGGCGGGATTGAAGGTGGAAAGGACGTGAGAATTGGAAAGCAACCCCCCGACGATCACGGCAATGATAAAACTTAGCCCCCCTGCCATCATGAGATAGCCAAAGCCTTTTGAGCGGTTTTTTATTGCCTCATTCATATCGGCAAATACGGCCAAGCATACTGTTAAGTTTCCAGCAAAAAACCCAGTCCATAATCGGCTAAACAATAAAAATGAGTAACTATTTTGCTTGATGGCCAACGCAGACATCGCAAAGCCTATGGCCTCACCTATTAACGTTAAGTAAAATGCTTTTTTTCGGCCCATGCGATCTGATAATCCGCCAATAATGGGTGATCCGAATAATTGCATAAGGGGAAAAGCTGCAATTAAGATTCCTAAGTAGGCAAATCGTGCGCTTGTAACGGAATTTAGCAAAGCGCTGTGATGCCCAAAAAGTAGAGGCGTAAAAATGGGGTAGACAATGGCCAGCGCAAAATTGTCCAGAAAATATACGCTTAAGGCTGCTAGCTTAGAACTATTCTGTCTCAGATTCGACAAACCGATACCCTACGCCTCTGACGGTTTCAATGGATTTGAAACTAGGCCCTAACTTTCGACGCAGCGCTGCAACGTGGACGTCAATGTTGCGGTCGACGATAAATGCATCGTCATTATTGACATCATCGAGGAGTTGGTTGCGGGTCATAACGCGGCCACGGTTTGAAAGCAGGCGCCTTAGGATGCCAAATTCTGATAAGGTGAGGTTGATGGGCTTGTCATTTTTTCGAAGCAGATAACGGTCAACGTCCATGCAAAAATCGGCAAACTTGATCAGTTTGGGGCTTTTCTCACTTTCCTTACTTCGCCTTAAAATGGCTTTTGCTCGAGAGAAAAGAATTTTAGGAGAAAATGGTTTAGCGACGTAGTCATCGGCCCCCAGTTCTAGGCCTAAAATGACATTCAGCTCTTCAGCTTTTGCAGACAAGATGATGACAGGAATATGTTTGATATCGGGATGATTTTTGATCTTTCTACACACATCGTAGCCATTTTGGCCTGGAAGCATGATATCAAGGATGATTAAGTCGGGCTTTTCACGCAAAATAGCATTAAATCCGTTTATCCCGTCCACTTCTACATGCAACATAAATCCATAAAATTCTGCCTGTAGTTTTAGCAGCGAAGCAATATCCCCCTCATCTTCAATGAGCAAAATGCGCTTTTTCTGAGACATGTTTCCCCCTTAAGTCTCTTTTTGACTCTCTTCGTTTTGGCCAGTTGGCTTATCATTATTTCTTGACTTAGAGATATCTTCGAGTTGTTGATTTTGTGCAGCAAGCTTATGTTCGACCTCGCTCATTTTCTCTTTATATTGTGACAAAGCAGTCTGGGCATCGGCAGCTTGGGATGAAAGACCTTGAAGGTCTTCAAACGTTTCTGTTTGAAGCTTTGCCACGGCTGTAAGTTGTTTTTCGATCTGGGTGAGAATTTCATCCATCTGATCGAGTTTGGTCTGTTGCTGATTAATTGTTTCTTGCTTAAGTGTTGATAGAGCAATCTCTTGATTGTTCATTTTATTAGAAAGGATTTGTAATTGCGACTGTGTAGAATTTAGGTCGCAGCGCAGCTCTTCTAAGTCGGTGCGGGCTTTATGCAGTGCCATTTCGGTTTGATGTTTGTCGTTTTTAGAGCTACCACCCATCATGGCAGCTGCGCAGCCGCATAGGGATAAGCAGATCGGTACTATCAGAAAAGTCGACCAGCTTCTCATCGAGCAGTTCCCATATCATAAATCTTAAACTCGGCACGTCTATTCTGCTTCCAGGCATTCCGGGTGTGGCCTTGATCTACGGGGCGCGCTTTGCCATATGAGGTTGTGTAAACTTGATTAGGGTTAACTCCATTTTTGACTAGGTGCTCCCTGACAAAGTTTGATCTTCGAGTTCCAAGCGCTAAATTATAGGCTTCTGAGGCCCGCTCATCACAGTGTCCTTCGATAAAGATGATGGCGTTTTTATGTTTTTTCAAATAGTTGGCGATTTTTAACATGGAGGCTTTATCGGCCTCTTCACGCAAAATATGCTCATCCGTGTTGAAATGTACGGTGCGGAAAATAGAGGCTAGCTCTCCCATGGGCTTCATAAACATGTCTATACTAGGGATGCGACCTTCACCGGGACTGGTTTTAGGCTGAGGTACTGAGACATGCTCTTTCAAGTCTGCATCAGCAAGAGGGATGCATTCGATTTCAACGGGTCCGCAAAACTCATCATCGTATGCAAGCATTCTCGATTCGTTGTTCTTTCCAAAAAGAGACTTGCCTTTTCGTTGCAGGTAACGCGAGGCCGTTTTTGTGTCTTCCCAGGCGGCTCCAGATCGATTTTGGCAGGACGTGAGAAGCATTAGCGAACACAAGCAAAATATTGAAAGTATCTGGATTTTTTTCATACAATTCCCCTATACTGGTTACAACACTTGTAACGCGTTATTAGATTTTTCTCAAGGCCAAAAACCTTCAGATTGTTGAGTTCACTCTGGTATAGGCCTTGCAAGCAAAAAACTTTTAAGTATAATTTGCTTAAAACGAGGTTTGAAATGCTTAAAAAATGGTTATTATGCACCCTTTGCTCTCTGACCACTGGGGCTATGGCAGATTTTGCTTTTGTAGACAAATCAGGAGAAGGGGTGACGATAGAATGGATAGATCAAGAGCCTCTTGAAGAAGAAGAATCAGTTTTTTTTCGAGGTTTGTGGCAGGCTTATGCAAATCTGACAAATAAAGATCTTGGCGTTGAAGATAAGTCAGCGCATATCAAAGAACTATTTGATGTTGTAAAGTCTCAGTGCACTCACAAAATAGGCCATTTAGCTCGCGCAAAAGTCAAGGAGCGCGTTGTGGGCTTTATTTGTTATAAGCCAACAGAGATGCCCGATCAGCTTTACGTCACGCAAATATCGATCGATCCAGATTATTGGGGAAGAGGGATTGGCAGTGAGTTGATTTTTTGTGCGATGAAACGCTTTCCTAATACGCGCTCTATTGTGACCAATTTTCATAAAGCCAATCACACTTACTCGAGCTTTGTTCGCGCAGTTGGCTTTAAGCAGAGCAACTTTCTCCTTAAAGAACATGATCCCGATAAATATTTAGGGATGGAGTGGAATCCTTAACTTAACCCCAAGATGGGTAGTGTTTAATGCCCGATCCGTTTGTAACGCGAACTGGTGAAGGGTCATAGAGGTTAATGAGATATAAATCATAGACATCACCATCTGTTGTGTTGTACATAAGGTGGTGGCTATTGGGTGCCCACGTGGGATTTTCTTTATGGTGCAGGCCACTTGTTAATTGGGATGTTTCTTTAGATTGTAAATCATAAATCCAAATTTGTCTGACACCATCAACTTTTGCAGAATAAGCAATTTTTTGACCATCGGGCGACCATGCAGGGCAGACGCAAGCATTGTGTTTATTCGTTAATAGTTTTGCCTCGGGCCTTTTATGGGGTTTTGCATCAATGGGCACATCGATGAGATAAATTTTGGGCTTGCCGCTTTGGTCGGATACGAAGGCAATTTGTTTGCCGTCGGGACTAAAGCATGGAGAGGCCGTGACAGATTTTGGAAAGGCGTAGAGTTGCTGGGGCCGGCCCAGAGGATCTCCGTTTTTAAGAGGTTGTAAAAAGAGATCGTTACGTCCCATGTGGTCTGATGTGAAGGCTAGAGCGGTTAGCGTAGCATTCACTTTTGGGTGGAATTGACTGCCGCTGAGCTGAATGCAGGGAACTCCCGACTGCTCATCACACCGTTTAGCATAAATTTTTGTCTGGCCCGATTTATAGCAGGCGTAAACAAATCGATTAGCTGTGTAGAGCTGGGGGGTAACACTTTGAACGCCGTCATGGGTGATCGGATGGGCATTGCCTCCGTCATAATCGCATTGCCAGATTTCAGAAGCATCAGACTTCCATGACGGTTGATAGGCGTATAGGATTTGTGTCGTTGCAATTCCTCGTGTTTTAAATAGATCTAGGAAAATGCCATCTGAAAGGCGATGGATTCCTCGCCTGTCATCGCAAAGATGGCCACTAAGCTCTAAAGGCTTAAAATGTTTGAGAACAGAAGAACTTGCAACATAAACAGACGTTAAAAGCTGCTTTCCTTCAATGCGTGCTTGAATGACATAACCTACGTGCAAATCTTGCAGCATCTTAGGATAAAAAGCGCGTTGGTATTTCTCATCGGCTAAAATCTTTTCAGCCTCGAAATTTGATTCAACAACAGATGTGCGCCCATTGTGCTTAAAGTCGAATTTTAAAACCTCTTCGAGCTGTTTTACGTAGTCGCTCCCAAAGGGAGAGGACTTTACATGGATTTCTGTTATATAAGTTGGCTGGAGCTTTTTTTGCGTTGGCACATGGATGATAAGATCTTCGCATAGCAAGGGAGCTGTAAGGAGTAAAAGAGACAAAATTTTAGTTATCATGGCATACCGTTAGGGTAAATGTGTGTTGTTTTTGACCTTGCAGGTCGCCTACAAAGCTAGGTAAAAACAGCGTTGGTAAGATCTCTTCTAGGTAGTGTGCATTGATCTCGCTGTGAGTTTGCAATATCTTCACTCCCATCACTTTACCATCCGCTCTGAGCTCTAATTCGAGCTTTACATTGCCCTCTTCAGGCAAATTCAGCGAGCTTTGCAACCGCTGCATCAAAATAGTAGCATAGGCCACAGTTTTTGCTTCCACTTTCTTTTCGGTGCTTGCGCGGTCAATTTTTTGGAGGTTTTTTTTCACTTCTGCTAGGACATCACTGGCCCTAGGTGTTGGCTTGGGCTTTGGCTTGAGTTTTGGAGGAGGAGGTTTTTTTGTAGGGGCCTTCTTGGCAACAACCGGTGTTTTCTTAAGGGGTATTGTCGCGACGACTTGTTTCTTTGGTGGCGGGGGCTCGTAGGTGAAAGTTGATACCCTGATGGATTGTAAAGCAGTCGTTGTGGTTTTAGGTTTTGAAAAGATGAAAACAGTTAGTACTGCTAGGTGGGCACCCAGCACAATAAGCACAATGCGTCTTTTCATCTTCCCTCATTCAGGTTTTAGAATTAGGTCAAGTTCATTAAAGCCGGCTGTTTGAGCTGCACATTTGATCTGTTGATAGGTGCCAAAGTGGGCCTTTTGATCATGGAACAGTTGAGGGATAGCACCTGGAAATTGCTCTTTAAGTTGTTTTAAGTGAGCTGCAATGTGATCGATTTGAACGCCCTCACCATTTAAGGTGATGGAGTTGTCACTACGAACGACAATAGCAATCGCGCTTTTCTCTTTAACCTCGAGTGTTTTTTGATCTTTGATGGGTTTGGCAGGCGCTAGGGCAACTTTTTCGACATCGAGTAGCGGGGCAATAATAATAAAAACAACCAAAACGACGAACACAACATCGATGAGGGGTGTTAAATTGACTTCTGGTTCATCATTCATGTGACATCGACTTGACGATATTGCAATTCAATTTGTTCGATTAATTGAGATCCAAATATTTCCATAGATCCTGCAAATTGCCTAATGACATTTTTAAAGTAGCTATGGGCGACAAGCGCAGGTATTGCTATAATCAAACCAATCACTGTGGTGGTTAAAGCGGTCGACAGGCCTCCTAAAAGAGCTGTGCTCGATCCGATAGAGGCACCACTTTGAAGCTCGCTAAAAGCAACCAAAATTCCCCAGACAGTTCCTAAAAGTCCCAAAAAAGGAGCTAGAGTAACAACTGTTGATAGGATGAATAAATTATGTTCGAGTTGTTTCACAGCTGATTTAATGGCGGTTTGCATATCGCTTTTAATCACAGCAAGATCAGCGCGTGATAAGTGAACTGGGTCGTTTTTTCCTTTTTTCATAAAAAATTGATTTTTAGCTAAAAGGTCATTCGTTTTCTTTTTGAGTGTGAGGTAAATTTTGGTAAATGGTTGTGGAACGCTTGACGATGGTGTGGGCATATGCGAGCTTTTTAAGTGCAAAAGCGTTTCTTGATGTTGAGCAATAAATGATGAAAAGTGATTTGATGTTTCTTTTACTTTTCTTAAGAGCCATAGCTTGTGAAGGAGCACAAACCATGATAGAATTGAAAGAGTAAATAAGGCTAAAAAAATACACTTTCCAAACCCGTCTGCCGTTTGAAAAGCTGTTAAAAAGGGATGCGCTGCCATACTTATGAAAAGTATCACGAAGAGACCCAAGATCGCAAGCGTGATTAGCTATTGCAGCTTAGATCGTGCATTTTTGCCTCACGTTGTTGAGCACGCACGCGCTTTTAGTGAGCAAATTCTCATTGTTTTAAGTGATCGACGTTTTTGTGGGACAAAGGAAGATCACGGATCGCTCTTTTGGCAATACCCAGATTGCAACTTTATTCAATATGAATACACGCCCGAGCGATTGTATGGCACGGACGTGTGCTATGATCCAGATGATCTGCGATTAGGACACCATTGGCACAATACCCCCCGTTTGGTAGGTTCATACTTTCTAGGTGATGATATCGATTGGGTAGCCTTTATCGATGCAGATGAAGTGATCGACTCCGTTGCTATGAATAGGTGGCTAGAATCAGGAGCCCTTGAGAATTCTTGCGGACATCGCCTTTCTGCCTACCGCTATTTTAGAGAGCCCTCACTACGAGCAAAAGAAATCAGCGATACGGCTCTTTTGATGAAAAAAGCCTGTGCCACGCCCCAAGTGCTGCTCAATCTTAAAGAGCGTAGTGGTATGGTTAGTGATTTAAAGGGCAGGAGAAATGTTTTAGGGAAGGATGGGTTGCCCATGGTGCATCACTATAGCTGGGTTAGGAGCAAAGAAAACATGCTCAGTAAAATCAAATGCTGGGGACATGCTCAGGAAAACAATTACAAAGAGCGCATTGAAAGAGAAATGAGCCAGCCATTTAATGGGAAAGACTTCATCCATGGTTTTGAGTATGAAAAAGTCCAACCCTTTATTGATCCATTTCAGACCTTAGAGCTTCCCATAAAAGATAAAGCTATGGTTCATCATGTAAATCCAATGCTAATTTTTAACCTAGAGGTATACCGACAGTATGTACTTTGATTCCCATGCACACTTAACATCAGATAGCATTTATCCAGAAATTGATGATTGTCTGCAACGCGCTCAAAAAGCTGGCGTGAGCCATATCGCAAATATCTGCACAGATCCCCTAACTTTAGCTAGAGGGCTTGACCTAGTCAAAAAAAATCCCTGGGTTTACAACGTCGGTGCTACAACACCCCATGATGTAGAAAAAGAGGGAGAGGAAGTCTTTCCGATTTTTGAAAAAGCGGCGCGAGAAGGCCAGCTTGTTGCCGTGGGAGAAACAGGACTTGATTACCACTATGAGCATTCTTCAAAAGAGCTGCAGAAAGAGTTTTTAGTGCGCTACATGGCTTTGGCTGAAGAGCTCAACTTGCCAGTTGTCATTCACTGCCGCGAAGCCTTTGACGATCTTTTTACAATTGCAGGTGGGATAAAAGTTCCCCTGATTTTGCACTGTTTTACAGGAAGTCTTCAGGAAGCTGAAAAGGTGATTGAAAAGGGGTGGTATCTTTCATTAAGTGGGATCGTGACATTTAAACGTAGCGAAGAGCTCTGCCAAGTGGCAAAAATTGTGCCGCTTGACCAGCTATTGATAGAAACTGATACGCCCTATCTTGCTCCTATGCCTTACAGAGGCAAGCAAAACGAGCCTGCCTTTATCGCGTATACTGCAAAGCATATTGCACAGCTCAAAGAGATTTCTGCTAGTGAGTTAGCAACGGCAACAACCGCTAATGCTATGCGTGTTTTTGATATTGCAAATCAATAGGATATTTTTTAAGGTGGGGCAAATGACCTTGGAGGGGATATGCTGACTGCTAGTAAGGCGCCACCGTTGCCGCGTGCTTTTATTTGGAGGAGGCTGCATTCGCTGTTTGGCCTATGGCTGGCGATTTTTTTAATCGAGCACCTGCTTACAAATTCACAAGCTGCGCTTTTGATCGGCGATAATGGCCATGGATTCATCTACTACGTCAATATCTTAAAAAACCTACCCTATCTACCAGTCATTGAAATTAGTTTGCTTGGCGTTCCAATTTTGCTGCATGGCGTTTGGGGAATTCAATATATTCTCAAAGGAAAAGCAAATTCAGGATCATCCGATGGCTCAAAGCCGTCAACAAAAGAATTTGGCCGCTCCCACGCCTACACCTGGCAGCGTTATACCGCTTGGATACTACTCTTTGGCATTATTGCTCATGTAAGTTTTATGCGATTTTACCTGTATCCAAACGCTTTGAATGAAGGAGCTCAGTCCTATTATTTTGTCCGTGTAGGGGTCGATCCTGGGCTTTATACAGTTGCATCTCGCCTCGATGTCCAGCTCTATGATCAAAAACAGATTGATGAAAAACAAATGCAGCTTAATGAATCGCCTTCTACAGGAAGCGACAATAATCCATCAATACAAGCCCAGGATTCTCATTTCCAGCAAGAATATTTACAAGCTTTAAAAAAGCGCCCGATTGACCAAGATCAGGTGATAGCTGTTGCCGATAATTTTGGCACGGCGACACTGTTGACCGTGCGCGATTCCTTTCGCAAACCGATCACTTGCGCTTTGTATACAATCTTTGTTTTAGCCGCTGTTTTTCACGCCTATAATGGACTTTGGACATTCATGATCACCTGGGGAATTGTGCTGCGGATGCGGTCGCAGAAAAAAGCTGTGAATGTGTGCATTGGGATCATGTGCGTGATGGCATTTCTCGGACTGGCGGCCATTTGGGGCACTTATTTTGTAAACTTAAGGACATAAATGAAAGAAGTGATTGTTGTAGGCGGTGGGCTTGCGGGTTTGGCTGCTGCCATGAAGCTTGGCGAGCAGGGCATCAAGGTCAAACTTGTATCTGTGACCCATGCCAAACGCTCACACTCTGTTTGCGCTCAAGGGGGCATTAATGCTGCCATGAACCTAAAAGGAGAAGATGACTCCCCGATCATTCATGCTTATGACACCATCAAAGGGGGCGATTTCCTAGCACATCAACCTCCTATTTTGGAAATGTGCTTGTGCGCTCCTAAAATCATCATGATGATGGATCGGTTCGGGTGTCCATTTAATCGCACAGCTGAAGGCAATTTAGATTTTCGACGTTTTGGTGGCACTCTATACAATCGCACGGCCTTCTGCGGTGCATCCACTGGTCAGCAACTCCTTTATGCTTTAGACGAACAGGTAAGAAGGCTAGAAATGAAAGGGCTGGTTGAGAAATTTGAGCATCATGAATTCATGCGACTGATCCTCGATGACAATGGACAAGCTTGCGGCATCGTCTTACAAAATCTATTCAATATGAAGCTTGAAGTGATGAAAGCTGATGCTGTTGTCTTAGGAACGGGTGGTCCGGGCATGGTATTTAAGAAATCAACAAACTCAACTTTTTGTACAGGTGCTGCAAATGGCCGGCTTTACATGCAGGGCGTAAAATATGCAAATGGTGAATTCATCCAAATTCACCCAACCTCGATCCCTGGTATCGATAAGTTGAGATTGATGTCAGAGTCGATTCGTGGAGAGGGCGGACGCATTTGGGTATATGGGGATTCTTCAAAATCTATCGACACACCTGATGGCAAAACCATCCCTTGTGGCAAAACCGGAGAGCCATGGTATTTTCTAGAAGAGCTTTATCCGGCACTTGGCAATCTTGTGCCACGCGATATCGCCTCTAGAGAGGTATTGCGTGTTTGCGAGCTTGGGCTTGGCATCGATAATAAATCCCAAGTATATCTTGACGTCACGCACATGCCTCCTGAAAAGCAAAATAAGCTCGATTCAGTGTTGGATATCTATTACAAATTTACAGGTGACAATCCGCGTGAAAAACCCATGAAAATTTTTCCAGGGATGCATTATTCGATGGGAGGTATTTGGGTAGATTGGCCAGCCTCTGACGATCCCGACCGCTCTAAGCGCTTCAGACAAATGACCAATATCCCCGGATGTTTCAACATAGGTGAATCAGAATACCAGTATCACGGAGCAAATCGCTTAGGCGCAAACTCCCTCCTATCATGCATCTATGCAGGGCTTGTTGCAGGTGTTGAGATTCCCAAATTTATAGAATCAAAAGACACAAAATTAGAAGATATTCCGTCTGCATCATTTGAATCTGCGTTAAAACTAGAAGAGGACTTTAAACAAGATCTGCTCTCACGCAATGGGAAAGAAAATGTGCACGCTTTACATGATGAAATGTCAGATCTAATGGTCAAAAACGTCACGGTAAAGCGCAACAATCAAGACTTGCAAAAAACGCTTGAGCAACTCAAGGCCATTAGGGAGCGCTACAAAAACATTTCCCTTAGCGATGTGGGAGCCCACCTCAATCAGACCTATATTTTTGCAAACCAGTTTCGCTACATGCTCGAGCTTGGAATGGTTATGACGAAAGGAGCTCTTTTGCGTGATGAATTCAGAGGCTCTCATTACAAGCCAGAATTTCCAGAAAGAGACGATAAAAATTGGCTTAAATCTACCATTGCCACCTTTGATAGTCAAAGTGAGGAGCCAAAAATTGAGTACGAACCGGTTGACATTCGCCACCTTGAGCCGGTATTAAGAGATTATGTGAAGGCTAAAAAAGTAAAGCCCACACTAAAAAACGTGCCCAACAACATAGAATTGCCGATCTAATGGATAAATACATATTAAAGATCTTTCGTGGCACTCCTGAGCACCAATACTGGGAAGAATTTGAGTTGGATCTAGTGCCAATGGCCAACGTGATTTCCTCACTTATGGAAATCCAAAAAAATCCCGTCAACCGAAAGGGAGAAAAATCCACGCCCATAGCTTGGGAGCAGGGCTGTCTCGAAGAGGTGTGTGGATCCTGTTCCATGCTTATTAACGGCATTCCAAGACAAGCCTGTACCGCGCTTATTCATAAAATCATCAAACAAACAGGCAGTCACGAAATCACTTTAGCTCCTATGACATCTTTTCCCCTTGTGAAAGATCTATTTGTAGACCGCGAGCCCATGTATAACAACCTCAAGAAAACCAAAGCCTGGATCGATGCCGATGGCTCACACACACACGAGTTTGGCCCAAAGATTAGCCCGGAAAAGCAACAAACCATGTATGTACTATCCACCTGCATGACATGTGGCTGTTGCAGCGAGGTTTGCCCAAACGTCAATTCAAAATCCAAGTTCATGGGCCCTGCGCCCATTTCTCAAGTGCGCCTTTTCAACATGAATCCCACAGGGAAAATGAAAGCAAACGAGCGCAACCGCATCCTCATGGAAGAAGGGGGCATATCAGATTGCAGCAATGCGCAAAACTGCGTGCAAGTATGTCCGAAAAACATACCTCTAACAGAATCTATTGCAACGATGGGTGGTCAAGTCAGTAAACAAGCCATGCGCGATGTGTTTAATATCACAGACGCAGAGCCTGCTTGACAAACGAAGCTCAGCAATTTATAACTAGATTTTTGATATCCCAAAAGAGGAAAAAATGAAGAAGTATTTTTTAAGCATGCTTGTGGCAGGTATTTTGCCTTTGCTCGCTGATGCATGCAATTGCCCAACAATCTGCGATATTGCTGACCAAAATGCCTATGGTCACTGGCAAGGAAAAGTAGATAGCGCTTCACCTGAGTCTGGTTTTTTTACTGATCTAAATTTCTTGTATCTGAAAAGTGAAGTCGATGGTTTGACCTATGGGCAAGTTTTAGATGTTACTTTATTTGGGGCACCTACACCAAGTCGCATCGAAGTGCAAGACCGCCCCCGGCTACCAAATTTTCAATGGGATCCTGGTCTGTCTGTTGGGGTAGGCTACATCATTCCTCAAAGAGAGCAATGGCAGATTTCTGGGTATTGGACTTACCTTTATTCGAGCGCAAAGAACAGAGACACCTTTAGCAATCTAACTGGCAATTATCTTGCAGTAGCTTGGCTGCCACTTGTGCTAGGATCCATTGCTGATCGAGCTGACATGGATTGGTCCATGAACTTTAACTTAGCAGATATCATGATCAGCCGGAATGCTTTTTTTGGCAAATGGCTATCCATGGAGCCTAGAATGGGTGTGCGTATAGCTTGGATCAATCAGGACTATCAAGTAAAATACAATGGTGCATATTTATATACGGATTTAACAAACGGGGCACAAAACACACTTACTCGAGCCACACAATTTGTGGCTAGCAATGATTATTGGGGGGCTGGAGCGCGAGTTGGATCAGACTTTCATTGGTACATCACGAAAAACTTGTCTATGGTGGGTAGCTTTTTTGCGTCCTTGCTCTATGGTAATTTCGAAGTCGATGAAGTTTATGACGGAGCTCTTTTACTGAATGTAGGTGCAGGTCCAGCACTTGTACCTGAGGTGATTAGCTTGAAAAAAAACTTCACTGCTTTAAGACCTGCTTTAGAAACAAAGCTTGGTTTAAGTTGGCAAAGCTTCTTTAAAGATGATGCATACCGCCTATTAGTCGGCTTGTTTTACGAATTTGATTTTTGGTTTGAACAAAATGAGCTTGTAGATCAATTCATCAATCGAGATTCAGGTCTTTTATCTGCAACAGCTGCTAGCAGCAATAGTAATGTTACAAACTTAAATCCCAATGGAAACTTGACCCTTCAAGGCCTGCGCGTACAAGCTAGGTTTGATTTCTAATTTTGAGCCGCCCAATTTTAAATGTGGCGGCTCACAATGTTTCCATCAACTTCGTTGATTTTCGGTGCTCTTGACGGATGACATTTTGTATCGAAAGAAAGTCAACATAAGCAATCCCATACCGCTTATCTATTTCGTTTTTGATGCTCTCAATAAAAGCGTCCTTACAGGGTAGATGGTCTTTTAGGCGGCAGAGGAAGGCATCGTGTCCTCTGTTTTGGCGATAAGTCGGCCGCTTTTGTGGGAATTTTAAAAGGCTCATATTCTCAGGCTGATAATCCCATAAAAACGTGGTGTGATGAACCCATTTTGATTTCGTAATATACTGCGCATTGCCACCGCATTTTAAATTTCCAATCACATAATCGTTTTCAAGTAGAGAAAAGTTGGGGTGGCAAATCACTGATTTATAAAGAGATTCACTCCACTTCATGATGGGCTCCGGATAGGGTTTTGCCAAATGTAAAGCCGCTTTACATAGCAGCGAAACAAAGACAGTGTCCTGATCAACAACCACCGTCCCACCGCCGCTATAGCGTTTAATAACCGGAATATTAGCCAGCTTTACAGCATCGATTTCAATTAGCTCTTGGGGCTTGCCAGCGATCCCCATAACAATTGCCGGTGGAGCGTTTTCATTGATGATGCACCAATTGCGATCATCTAATCGCAACAGGGCCTCTTCAATCTGAAGCTGCTCAAAAATAGGGAGCGATTTAAAGTGGAGACAGTGAAACATCAGTCTTGAATGATATCTGCGATATCTTCGATTTTAACAACTTTATATTTAAGGCCAGAGACTGTGTTCAAAGTGAAGGTTAACAGAGTTCCTCCTGGCAGTGCTGCAACATTTGTAATGTTATGGATTGTTGATCCATCATTGAGTTTGAACGAGATTGAGTTTTCAGCTGCGTATTTGGAAAGGTATTGGTAAGCTGCAACCCAATCAGCTGCGCGCGCAGAGGGTTGAATTAAGAGAACATCGGGGCTCTCTTGTCCTTTGGAGGTTTTACTGGTGACAGCAGCTTTTGCTTCCATCATCTTTTGCTCAGTAGCTTTTGCAGGGTTGGATTTTGGCATGTCGCCAAAAGATGCAACGCCAATGAGCGTAGTCACAATAAAGTAGAGTTGAATTAACATTTTTTCTCCTTACCGTTTTAACGCCACCATAAGGATAGAGATATCTGCAGGTGACACACCACTAATACGTAGAGCTTGTCCGAGCGTATGCGGTGTATGGACTTTTAGTTTTTCAAGGGCCTCATTGCGTAAACCTATCACACGTGAGTAATCAAAGCTACGAGGAATGAGGATATCTTCGATTGATGAGAGCTTCTTTGCCTCTTGTTCTTGGCGCTTGATATACCCTGCAAATTTTAGCTGAATTTCAAGCTGTGCGTTGACCTCTTCGCCATGATCTAGCACTGCAGTAGGCTCTTGAGTCATTAGGTTTTTGTAGGAGATTTCCGGTCTGCAAAGCAGCTGGGCGAGTGATGTTGTTTTGCCATTGATATCGCGGTAGGTTTTTTGCAGCCTTTCAACTTCTTGCTCGATAAGGATGCGTTTTTTTTCAAACCGATTAAATTGCTCATCTGAGATTAATCCATATTTATGGCCGTAAGCTCTTAAACGCAGGTCTGCGTTGTCTTGCCGTAGTAGCAGCCTGTACTCTGCGCGCGATGTAAACATGCGATAAGGCTCTGTTAGCTCTTTTGTGATGAGTTCATCAATCATGACCCCAATATAGCTTTCAGAGCGCTTTAAAACGAAAGGATCACGCCCTTGAATTTTGCATGCAGCATTGATGCCAGCCATTAGACCTTGCGCTGCTGCCTCTTCATAACCCGTTGTGCCGTTGATTTGCCCGGCCAAATAAAGACCTCTGACAGTTTTGGTTTCAAGTGTTGTGTGCAGCTGGCCACTTGTGACGTAATCATATTCAATTGCGTATGCAGGTCTTGTGATCTCTGCATTTTCAAGTCCTGGAACTGAGCGGATCAGCTTAAGCTGTACATCAAACGGAAGAGATGTTGAGATACCGTTGACGTAGATCTCTTGCGTTGTAAGACCTTCAGGCTCCAAAAATAGCTGGTGGCGCTCTTTGTCTGTAAAGCGGGTGATTTTATCTTCAATGGATGGGCAATAGCGGGGGCCAATGCCCTGAATGGCTCCAGAATACAAAGGTGAGCGTTTGATGTTATCTAAAACAATTTGCTTTGTCTTTTCATTTGTGTAGGCGATATAGCAAGAGACTTGTCTGAGCGGGTGGTTTTTTTCATCATGTGAAAAATAGACTCCATCATCACCGGGTTGCTCTTCCATTTGAGAAAAGTCGATGCTGCGAGCGTGAACGCGTGGTGGCGTACCTGTCTTCAAGCGCTTTAATGTAAAGCCAAGGTTTTCTAAGTCTTTGGATAAGCCAACAGATGGTTTATCGCCTGCTCTGCCGCCGCTATAATTGACATCACCGATGTGGATTAGCCCGCGCATGAACGTGCCAGCAGATAAGATTACTGATTTAGCCCTGTAAGCAATGCCCTCTTGGGTTTCAACACCCATGCAGCATCCATTTTCGATGATCAGCGATTGCGTTGTTCCTTGCTTAATAAAAAGATTGGGAACACCCTCTAAGTGCTGCTTCATTTCTGTTTGGTAAGCGAGTTTATCGGATTGGCAGCGGGGCGACCAGACAGCTGGCCCTTTTGAGGCATTGAGCATGCGAAATTGGATCCCTGTGCGGTCAGCAATAAAGCCCATTACACCGCCAAGAGCATCGATTTCGCGCACGATATGTCCCTTGGCAGTGCCTCCGATGGCTGGATTGCAGCTCATCTTAGCAATGGTATCAAGATTCATGGTTAGGAGAAGGGTCGATGAGCCCATACGAGCAGAAGCATGCGCGGCCTCGCAGCCAGCATGCCCAGCACCTACAACAATAACATCAAATTGATGGGGATAGGCCCACATAAAAAGGCTAGATTAAATTATTTCTTATTCTTATGGCGGTCACGACGTCTACGCTTTTTGCGCTTGTGCTGTGAAATCTTAAGACGTCTTTTCTTCTTAACGGATGACATGGCTTCCTCTTGTAAACAGTAGTATCGCATACGATACCACAAAGATCCATTTCCTATCAACCTCAGTTCTGGGTTTATCCAGGCAGCATCATTCAATAAAAGAGTTGACACCCTTAATTTGATGGAGAAAAAGGTGCAAATACTGAATCATTGTCATCTGAAAACGACTCGTCTGAGCCTGAGTAATTGCCAAATTGCGCGTACTCCTTGCGGAAAGTCAGTGTGACAGTACCTACTTGGCCGTGACGGTTTTTGGCGACAATGATCTCTGTTTGGCCTGGCTTGTTTTGAGGATCGTAATAGTCGGGTCTGAACATCAGCATGACGATATCGGCGTCTTGTTCAAGGGAGCCAGATTCGCGCAAATCACTCATGATGGGTCTATGGCCCGTGCGCTCTTCTACTTTACGTGAAAGCTGCGAGCCGCAAATGATGGGGATATCGAGCTCGCGGGCAAGATTTTTTAGATTTCTGGAAATGTCAGAGATTTCTTGTTGTCTGTTATCGCTGTTAAAAGAGCTGCTAGAGCCCGAGAGAAGCTGAAGATAATCGACAATCAGAAGACCAATGTTGTGGACCTCTTTCATGCGGCGTGCGCGTGAGCGTAGGTCAGAGATTTTTAAACCTGCCTGATCATCGATAATCATGTGATGTTTGTTGAGTCGATCGACGGTTTCAACAATGCGTTGGTATTCGCTGCCGTCTAAAGATCCGTGGATAATTTTATCCGACTCGACTTCGGCTTGTGAACAAATGACACGGTGTAAAAGCTGCTCAGCACTCATCTCTAAAGAGAAGATGCCAACGGGGATGTTATTTTTAAAGCAGACGTTTTCTGCGATATTGAGGGCAAATGCAGTTTTTCCCATACCTGGGCGGCCTGCTAGGATGAAGAGGTTTGAAGGGGCAAGGCCATTGATCATCTTGTCGACGTCAAGGAAGTGGCTAGGGATGCCTGTAACACTTGGCGCTCCATCTTCACGGGCATGGAATTGCTCTTGGCGCTCTTGCAGCTCTTTAAGGTATGGGAGTTGAGATTTTGCTCTTAAACCAGAGAGGATATCTTTGATGTGGATATATTGATCGCGGCTAGCGTTTTGGCCTATGGAAAAAAAAGCAGCCTGTGCTTGATCCAATGCTGCGTGCACATCATTTGGCTCATTAAGAGCCACTTTTTCAATGTCATCAGATGCGCGAATCATCTGTCTGAGAATGGATTTATTTTTAACAAGTTCGATGTATTCTTCGATATAGGCTGAGGTGCCGACAAATTGGGCCAAAGTTGTCAGGTAGGCAACTCCCCCAATCGCATCGAGTTTATCCTCGCTTTTGAGCTCTTCTGCAACGATATGGATGTCAGCAGGTTTGTCTTTTTTATAGATGTTTTTTAAAGACCTAAAAATGGTTTGATGCTCGGTGTAGTAAAAGTCAAATTCATCCAAACCGTCACAAGCGACGTTGAGCGAGTTAACGTTGGTGAGCATACAGCCCAAGACCATCATCTCTGATTCTTTTGAGTTCGGAGCGACTTTGACTTTTCTTTTATCCATTCTTGGAAGACTACATGATAATCGTGGATTTGTCTATAGGGAGAATGAACGGAAAGAGAGGGATTCGAACCCTCGGTACCCGTTTAAGGGTACACTTCCTTAGCAGGGAAGCGCCTTCGGCCACTCAGCCATCTTTCCAGAATCACCCATTCTAACGCGTGTGAAAATAAAGAGCAATGGCACATTGAGAGTCAGGTAGAGGATAATGATGCATATTTGCATGTACCCATTCTTATTTCGCTCACAAGTCACTATTTCGTAAAATATCACTTCCGAGTTTAGGTCACAGAGATTTCTCTGAATTGGCTAAAAGCTAGGGTATAAACCTGGAATAGAGGCTGTAAATTAAATCTTTACTTATCACAAAAAAATTTTGGTTTAGATTGTGTCTACCCAAGTTGTGATCTCGTTTAGAAAAAAATCAATAAAAATTATGCAAAAACGATATGAATACCTTTTCGCAGTTGAGGCTATTCTACGAGATTAAGCAGGAGATTCCGGGCATCTTGAAGGCTCTTGAGAAGCTTATCAATTGGTTCCTCTTGCGATGGTATACCTCGTGTAGTTTGTGCTCTTGTGCAATTGGCGTAAGCAGCATGAATTACGTTGTGGGTTAACAAGTCGCCTGAAGAAAGTTTTAAAGTTTCTCTAGCTTTCGCTTCTGCCTCCTTAGCAGTTAAAAGTTTCAGTAAGGTGTCTTTTGCTTTTTCTAACTGATTCTTTTCACCAGGTCTGGATGTACACGCAGATTGATATTGCTTTTCGATTAAAGATCTTGTCAATTCAGCTTGGTTGGAAATAGCTAACAGTCTACGTGCAATTTCGGCATATAACACATCACGTGACCTTTGGGCTAATCTTATCCTGTTTCCATCGCCACTACCTTTTTTGTCCGTGTGGGATTTCTTTAACACCTCTCTATAGTGAAATAGAACTGCTTCATGTGTAAGTGGCTGATTATCCTTGATTTCTAGTGCTTTTTTAGCATCTTCTACACTTGTCTGAGGATTATTTGATCGAATAGATGTAACGAGGTTTAGCAGGTGTTTTTTGTATCCCTCAATTTTGGCATAAACCTTAGGGGATCCGCCTATACTTGGATCATGAACCTCTCTAAGTTTTGCATACGCTGATTCGATATATTCTGCGGTAAATCTTTCACTATCCGTGCTAGGAATGCCAAAAAAGGTGCCAGGGCCCATGTTGAGGTGACGGTCTTCCCATTCAAGAGCCAGCTTGTATCTTTTTGCTTTTTTAGGATCTCGTAAAACATCAAAAGCAGTAGCGATTCGTTCAAATCTCGATTGTTTATTTTGCTCTGTGATGAAGCCTAGGCTGCAAAGTTCCTCTATCCGTTTTTGGGCTCCAATAGAGTGTGAAGTATTTACTTTTTCTTCAGCAGATAACCCCAGGAGATCATAGTGATTTTGGTTATATTCTAGGTAGGCCTGTTTTATTTTTTTGAAATCAGTCAACCACCCACGCCAATTAAGATCCGCAGAGTCGATATCAACACCCCCTATATAGGCAATAAGGGCGTATTTCCGTCCAGCATCCAAGGCCAAAGATGCTGTTGTTTGATACTCTGGTTGAGGAATAGGGTAGAAGTAAAACATGTTAGTAACGATGCGATCGATCTGACCTAATTGGGGGGCTTGTAATAGTGCCCAGGTGAGTAATTCAGGCATCCTGTTCTCAATTGCTAAATGGATAATTGAACATCTAATAGAGAGTGGAGATTTATCATATACTATCCACGTCGTTTGTGTCTTAGTGACTACATGAATAACTGCTGCTTTAGACCTTATTGCAAAAGCTTTTAATAAAAGAAAAGTCTTCTTGACGTCATCTTTTTTAAATTTCTCAATAGCTAGGTCAAACAGTTCTACCACCAAGCCGTCTGACTTTGATCTCTTTGCAATTTCGACTAAACTTTCAAAGTCTTCTTGTTTTTGGTACAATTTTACAAAGGCTTGCTTCAATAAAGCAAGATCGCCGAGTTGTTCAAGCAATTGCAAATGTTCAATTTTCAACTTTCCCTCGTTAATAACCTGGCTCATAATTTTTTTAGCCAGACCTGTATTTTTGCAAGCGCAAGTTTTAGACAATGCGCTTTTAAACTGGTCTTTAGGGAGAAGGTTAAGAACTTTCATACAGTAATTAAAAATTCCCAGGGATAAAGTCCCTTCAAACAGGAACAAAAGGTCGTCGAAATTGCTCGTAGAGCCATAGAAGTCAACTTTAATATTGTTTACAATATGAGCTATAACTTTAGCTGTTATTGCATCATTGCCAAGGTTAAGAACCTCTTCTAACGCCAGCCGACTAGTAACACCGTTAACTAATAGCTGATCTGTGGCACGTTGAAGCATGCTGTCGTCGCCAAATTCAGAATAGAACTTTAACATGGATGCTTGCAGCTTGGGACTACTAATTGATTGGATAAGTGCAGCCTCATATAATTCTGGCTCATTCAATTTGGATATTTCTTTCAAGTAGTCGCCGAGCCAGCACTTTTCCTCAATAGCCTTAGGCAGCATGCGCCTGGTTAGAGTTTGGTCGCCAAGCTTGAAGTAGGTTCCTGCAAGATCAACATAAAATGGTTTGTCAGCTAAGAAACGCTGTAGTAGATTCAGAAACTCATTTGAATCAGCATTACACACTAGTTGCGCACACTTTGTAAATAAGTCGGTGGAGTGGGTGCATGCCGTATTTAACGCTCTTTCGATCAAAGCTATATCGCCACATGAAGCGATGATTTCCATTTTTTCTAGCGTCAATGTCTTTAGACTCTTATCCCAAGCCTCTTTAGAAATCTGTGGATCCTTAAGGGAGATGGCGACTTTGAGATGCTCTGGAGCTATATCATCTGATTGATTCAAATACTTTCTATAAGCTTTTTTCGTCAGCTCAGGGTCTTTGTATATTTGGAAAAAAGTTAAGTAATCTTGAATCAGAGCATCGGAAGTAAGGCATAACTCTAGCGCTTTTTTTTGTAATTGTAGATCTATCTCATATCTAAATAAGAGATGAACCAGTTTAGGAAAGAGGTTATTCTCTGAAAGTTCTTGCCAAACAGCTTTTATTAATTGAGCTCGTGGCTTAGCTTCCATCGGGTCAAACAATACGCTGACAGATTGATGATTTTTAAACATTGCGATCAACAACGCGATTTTAAACTCCCAATCTAGGGACTCAAAGCGGCTTTTGAAATGTCTACGAATGGCTTCATCATCAAAGGCAGTTTGGTAGATTTTTTTCCTAGTACTTATGTTTTCAATAATTTTAGCAGCAAGAGGGGTTGTAAATTTTGTATTTTTATCTTGTAATCCTTGAAGGCAAATCTTTTCAGCCAATTCGTTATTTCCATATTTACAGGCTGACCAAATTATTGGATTTTTTAGGTACCCCCAATTAAATATTTTTGGAACTAACAATAAATAAAAAAATCTTGTTGCAACACGTAAAACGATCATGGAGAGGATACAGATAGATGCATCCTGTGCAACACGCGTTGTGGCTGCCTTGGCGGGGTCAACCTCGTAGTGATATAAAGTGATAAGACTGATAAACGTAACAGCTGCTTCAACAAGAGTTGAAGCAATTGATCCGAATGGGGAAAGAGAAAATGTTTTTTTAGAGAAAAATTTATCATAATTTAGGCCTGTTGTCACACCTATTAGGGCGCCTAAGGCGACTGCTGTGTAAATATGAATATGATTCTTTGCGAGCTCTTTCCCAGCAGTTACACACGATTGCCTTACTAATTCTATCGACATCTCTCAATCACTCCAGTCTTTTCTAGAGGGAATTATATGTAATAATGATGAAAAAGGGAAGGGTTAATTCCCTTCTTGACCTCACTTTGGTGTCAATTAAGTCATCGAATAGCGAGGCCGGTCATGCTGTTATAAAAAATTGTTTGCGTTTGGTCGCCCTGCGGGATGGATGCTGCATAGATGGGAAGGTAAACTTCTTTGGTCGAGCGTACAGCAAAGTCATTGCCAAAAGCGGCTTCAGCAGTTTTTTGAATTTGAGCCGCTGAAAAGCGCTTGGGTAGGCGCTCGGTTGATTTTGTTGCAAGAACAACGAGCGGGTTTGATAGCTTGGTCGCAGGCTCAGAGGCAAAACGGGGCGATGCAATATGGAGGCGCAAATGCTTGTCTACTGCAACGATTAGTTTTTTATGTAAGGCCGTGGCAATGGATTTGCCCTGGTCGATTGAAGGCGGTAGGTTTTTTTTAAGCGTGGCTATCTCACAAATTCCTTGAGATGCAAGGTAGTTGATGATGCTAAAATCACTGGCTGTAGCATGAGCTTCAGTGCAATCTCCATAGCCGTGCGTTTTTTCCCATGTTTTTGTGTCTAAAATCATTTCACCATCGGTCATATCCCAAAGGGCTGTGCATTCGATCGTTTCTTTGTCGTTTTTAGAATACTTCACATCCATCATGAGATAGGGAACGAGCTTCACATCGATTTGTGCAAGGTCTTGATTGTGACGGCTTGTATCCTTAAGGATTTTTTGTGTTGATATTTTCGGCTCAAAGGCCAGAGTTTGTGATGTTGGAATGTGATCTAAGACAAAATATTTAGCTTGTGGGTATTGCTGGTCTGCCCACCAAAGGCCCCCACCAATTACCCCTAGTGTTATAAGCGTAGATAATAAGCGCATAAAAAAACCCCTTGACCTGATAATACAACATCTAAAAGACAAGGGGAAGAACTAATATCGATTTTTGTATGTATTTTTCAGACTGGCTAGTATCACTCTAACTCTGAATCTTCTTCAGATTTTTCTAGCGCACTAACTTGAGCCTCAATCTGCTCAGATAGTTTTTCAAGCCTTGATAGAACTTGATCCACTTGTTCTGTAGATACTTCATCGGTTGATTCCTCAAAACTATCTTCAACTTCAGGCGCTGCGACTGCCATTAAAGAGAATATAGCGAGCTTCATCATTGGATACATGGACTTCCTCCTGGTAGAAGCTTAACTTGCACCTGAATCGAAATGTGGTGTAAGTTGAGCTAGTAACTATTTTCTTGACTCTAGACTGATTCGGATAAAAGTGTCAAGTTGATGTTCGAAGTAGAGCATAAGCTAGTGCCGAATCCCGGCATGCAGCCTTTGTTGTGCGCCCATGAATACTTATGTTGATGTAGCCTTTTTCAAAACCTTCGAGCAGTTCCTCTCTTTTAAGAAGAATGATTTTATGAATGGCTTTTGTTTGGCCAGGATTATTGAGCTTAGAGATGACAATTGAGCCCTTGTAAACAGCAATAATGCTAGTTGCCATTCCCGCGAAGGGCGCTAGTTCGCCAATTTTTTCAACAGTAGCAAGTTCAAAGCCTGTTTCTTCACAGCACTTGCGAATAGCTGTGTCAATTGAGGCTTCTTTTTCTAGTGGTGTGCCGCTTGGTGCTTCGATTTCCCAACTGCGTGTAGCATGGCGATATTTGACCACAATCCCAATGCGACCATCTTTGCATACAGGCAAAATAGCAACACCTTGAGGACCATCCAGAGTACTACGCCACATGATACGGTCATAAGTGCCTTCATTGCCTGATGGAAAAATGACGGCATCGCGTACCCAAACCCAATAATTATCTTCTGCTACAATGCCAACCTGACTCCAGTTGGAGGCGTTTTCAGGGCTATGGCCTTGCTTGATCAGACGCTCTTTTACTTGTGCTTGAATTGCCGCAATCTTTTCTGCGTCTGTGACAATTTCAATTTCACCAGTTTTATAAGAGCCCACGGGCCCGAGATGTGCGCTGTATTTCTCGATAAATTCCGAGTAATTTGGAGTGGATGCATATCCAAGAGCGATTAAGCTTGTGAAGATGATACCTAAAAGGCGTTTTGCCATGTAAACCTCCAGGTTCTGAGGAGGAGTATCGTTTGGCGCCTGATTTTTGTGCAACTATTTCTCATGATTTGTTAAATTGATGACATATATAACAAGTCAAAAAAATGAGAAGTTTGCAAGAAGACAGCGTAAGCTATTTGTTTTTAAATGCTTCAGGGAGTCGTTATGGTTGCTAGAGAAGAAATTATTGGGACGTGGGAGATTACTGCATGCGAATCGCGTTCTTTAGATGGGCAAGTTGGTGCTCACCCTGTTGGAGATAATGCCGTTGGATATATCATATATAGCCGTGATGGTTATATGTCACTTGAGATGATGGCAAGAAAAAGAACTCCTTTCACTGAGCAGGATCCTTTTGATGCTACTGATAGTGATCAAGCTGAAGCCTATCGCTCTTACCTCTCCTACGTAGGCACCTTTGATATCGTCGGCGACCGTGTTATGCACGATGTGAAACTTAGTTCTTATCCTAACTTCATCGGACAAACAATTGAGAGGTATGTGCGCTTAGAAGGGGGTGTGCTCTACCAAACAACAGAGCCGTTTTTTATGCATGGGCAGACGCAGTCGATTCATCTTGTCTTAAATCGTGTTGAGGCAAAGATTTGCGTGTAAAAAGGCTCGATGATGCCACAATTAATCAGATAGCAGCTGGCGAAGTCGTTGAAGATAGTGCTTCGGTGGTCAAAGAGCTTGTCGATAATGCCATTGATGCCCGAGCTCACTCTATTCTTGTCGAAATTGAGAAAGGTGGCTTGAAACTGATCCGAGTGAGCGATGATGGTGATGGGATGGACGAGGAAGATGCCAGACTCTCAATTGAGAGGCATGCGACTTCGAAAATTGCAGTGGCTGATGATTTGGTCGGGGTCCAAACGATGGGGTTTCGCGGAGAAGCCCTAGCCTCTATTGCATCTATTTCCCACTTTAAACTTTTAACGGCTAGCAAGGCTTGTGGATCGCTTGCGACTCAGGTGACTTGCTCAGGAGGAAAGAGCGTTGTTATCGCAAATGGAGCGCGCTCGAAAGGGACTACAATTGAGGTGCGCCAGCTTTTTTATAACACCCCAGCTCGCCTCAAATTCCAAAAGTCTTGCGCCGCTTCAACAAGTCGCATCATTGCAGTCTTGACAGATTTAGCTCTTGCCCACCCTGATATTTGCCTTGAGTTGAGGGTGGATGGTCAATCGCGATTATTTTCAAAAGAGATGCTCGGCCCTGAGTATGTCAATCAAGTGCTGCCAGTTAACGCATCTAAAAATGAGATGCACATTAAAGGGGTTATTGGCAAACCGCATGCTGCTCGATCAAGTCGTAAAGGACAGTATTTAATCGTGAATAGACGGGCTGTGCACAGCCCTTTCCTAGTAAAGGTAATTGAGCAGGCTTATGGAACGCGCTTGAATGGACGCCAATATCCAATCTTTGTTTTGACGCTAGATTTACCAGGTGAAGGCCTTGATGTTAACGTCCATCCTCAGAAAAAAGAAGTGAGGTTTTTAGATAAGGAGCGCTTAAGTGAATTCGTCCACTATGCAATCCAAAAAGCCTTTGCGATCCAACCAACAAAAATGCATGTAAAGCCAGAAAAATGGTCTGTCCCGATTGCGCCCTCAACGCAAGAGTGTTTTGTTGCTATGGAGCAGGCAGCGGAATTGCCGATCGCACATATCCCGATTATTGGAATTAAAAGTCCGTATGTCTTTATTTCAGGTGAAGGATCACCGCTCAGCTCGCATTTAAAGGAGCGGGAAGGAATCGTGATGGTTGATCTGCGCTGCATTGAGGAGCGCTTGCTTTATGAGCAAATAAAAGGTAAAGCATCATGTGGGCAGATGCAGCAGTTAGCTTTTCCTCTAACTTTAGAGTTTTCTAAAGCTGAAGCAGAAAGCATTGCTCACCAAATAAAGCAACTTCATCAATTGGGTATTGGATTGCGCCCTTTTGGACAAACAAGTTTTGTCATCGATCGATTGCATCCATCCATTCCCCAGGAAAAAGTGAAAGAGATCTTGCTTGCACGCGCAGACCAAGAGCTGCCGTTAGAGCTTGTTGTCAGTCTGGTTTTGCAAAAGCGTATCTACCATTTGAGCGAGGCTAAGCAACTGATTGAAAAGTTATTAACTTGCTGCGATTGCGTAACAACGCCTCGCGGGAAACCCATTTTTGTGCATTTAGATGAAAAAGATATCCAACATGTATTTAAAACGTATTAAGCAGTTGCAAAAACTATTAAAAGGGGTAAGGTTTTTGATTGAAGACCCCATAGATTTGCTTTATTTAACAGGTATTGAGCTTTCTAGTGGTCAAATGATCGTGACGAAGCAAGGCGCTATTTTATATGTTGATGGCCGCTACACTGAATCAGCAAAAAATCAGAGCCCGATTCCAGTGCGGCCACGCGCTCAGCAAATCCCAGCAGCAACATCGGAACTTGGATTTGACCAAAATAAAACCACATATGGGCGCTACTTACAGCTGAAGAAGCAGTGTAAAGTTAAACCCATGCCATCACTTGTCAATGATCTACGATACATTAAAGATGCTCAAGAGATTCAAGCGATGAGAAAAAGTGCTAAACTTTTATGGAAGGGATATGAATGGCTTTGTAAAGAGCTTCAAGTGGGTGTGACTGAGATTGAGCTAACTCATAAATTTGAGGCATTTGTCAAACAAAATGGAGCAGAAAGATTATCGTTTGATCCCATCATTGCCTTTGGAAAAAATACTTCAAAACCCCATTATCATTCTGGCAAAGTCAAGCTAAAAACTGGCGATTTGGTTTTGATGGATATGGGTGTTGTCGTTAACGGGTATTGCAGCGACATGACGCGGACGTTTTTTTATGGTAAAGCAAATCAGAAATTTGAGCGCATCTTAAAGACAACAAAAGCTGCTCAAACTGCAGCGTTGAGTTGTGTAAAGCCAGGCGTTTTACTTTCAACGCTCGATCAGGCAGCTCGTTATGTGATGAAAAAAGAAGGCTTAGAAAAACAGTTCTTGCATAGCTTAGGCCATGGAATTGGTTTACAGGTCCACGAGGGGCCTCGCATTGCCTCAAAAGGAGAAGATGCAAACCGCATCTTAGAAGAAGGCATGGTCATTACAATCGAGCCGGGATTATATGTTCCAGGCTTAGGAGGGGCACGTATAGAAGACACAATTGTCGTGACAAGCAATGGTTATGAGAATTTTTACCCAGAAACAAATAAATAATGTACCATACCTGATATGGGATTAAGATTACGGTTATTCCTCTGGGTTGGGGCTCTTTTTATAGCTGCATTTGTCATTTCCTATATTTGGGAGCAGCGCGTTACCAAAAAAAGCCTTTTGCAGGCTAAGCAAAATATCCAAAATGAGATTGTGCAGCTCAACGAGAAGAAGCGGCGCTATATCGAGCTGTTCTTACGTGATATTCTGGCAGGCGAGCAAGCTCGTATCAATGTTTTGCTCGATAAAGTTGCAGAAAATCAGATCATGCTTGAAGGGTTTGAGCCTACACTTCAAAATCTTGCCCGCCAAACCTGGCTCAATAGCGCCCTGCTTTGCACAGTGAATCGCTGGGTTGACTTTATCCAAAATACTAACCAAGGCAACCTGTCTTCCCTTATTGCCATTGATGCTGAAAAGGTCGATGTAGCGTTGCGCGTTCCAATCGAAGAGGATATAGCCCTTGTCGTCCTCAAGAAAAAAGGGTCGAAAGATGCTTGGGAAGGTCCATATATCGGTGTGCGTCTTCAATATGGTCGATTTCTCTTAGAAGATCAAAATCAAGCTGCACAAGCTAAAATCTTATCACGCGCTCGCTATGCATTTTTTCCAATCAATACCCTTCTTAACATGCGCATTGATCAAATTGATTTGCAAAAATTAGATACCAGATTGCAAGCTGACATTTCTTTCCCCTTCTTGATGTCAGAGAAAGCCACAGAAGGCTATGCTCGCGCTTTTCTTGAAAATCTTCAAAAAGCTCAAAATTATTTGCGCACGCATATCAAGGAGTTGCCTCCACCCGCTGATCCTAAAGAATTGCAAACATGGGTAAGTCAACGCTTACTGGCAGATCACCAAAGCGCAGCGCCCACAGAATGGTCACTAGAGATCGCGCGTGAAAAAGCCCTTTATGGTGAAGAAATCGATCAAGACATCTCAGAAGAAATCATACAACTTCTCGATCGATACGATGAGATCGATATGGTTTGGGGTCTATCATCGTTAATGGCAACAGGTATTCTAGGGTATTCTCCTTTCGATGCAAATGCGCCAATTGGTTGCGTGCGCTTTTCAGCGGGTGAAGTGACCGGTAAGGGTGTTTACTCCCAAGATGTTTTTGCAAATCGACCCCTTTCACTTGGTCATGATTGTAAAAATGATGTATTTCCAGGCAAGGACTTATGCCTCAGCCCAGAACTTGAAGTGATCGATGTCCCTGCAATGCAGCGCACATTTTTTGCTAATTCAATGCAAATGGTATCAGAAGTTAACAACGGACAGCGTGAGGGATATTTAACAGTTGGAGTCGATTCAAGGCGTGTTTTAAGGCAATTGTCTATGGCAACGCACGAGGCCACCGTATTAGTTGATGGAGAACGCGTTGTTAGCGTTTTTGACAATAATGGAAAGCGCATGGATAACCCTGATTGGGGCCAGTTGCCGGTTGAAAACATGGTCACACATTCCACTGGAGAAGTGCAAATTGGCGATACCGAATATTTTTATCTGCACATGGCTCCTTTCCCAGAGGTTGATTTCCATTTTTTCATCTTTAATCCTAAAGACAAAGAGTTTGCGCTTGTAGACGATGTAGATGCAAGCTCCAATGCCCTGATCAGTCATATTTCACTACAAATGAGAATAGCAGCGCTTGTGAGCCTTGTTATTGTGCTATTGTTTTTGAACAATATCGCAAAACGGATCACAAAACCCATTGCAAAACTTGCCCATGCAACGTCTATGGTTGGTAAGGGCAAGCTTGAAGATGTAGAGCTTCCTAAAGTTAAGCCAGGACAAAGAGATGAAGTCAGCAGCCTTTGCTATACATTTTCCAAAATGGTGAGCGAGCTAAAAGATAAGGAAAAAGTAAGAGGTGTCTTAAACAAAGTGGTCTCACGTGAAATTGCTGAAGAAATTTTAAAAGGTAACGTGCACTTAGGGGGAGAAGAGCGTGAGGTAACAGTGCTATTTGCAGATATTCGCCAATTCACACATTTGACTGAAAAAATGTCTCCTAACCAAGTCATTGAGCTACTCAATACATGCATGACAAAAGTGTCTCATTGTCTCGATGAATTTGGTGGTGTGATCGATAAGTACGTTGGAGATGAAGTGATGGCTTTGTTTGGCGCACCTGTTGCAAAAGAAGATAGCGCTAAGAGAGCTGTGCAAAGTGCTCTTGCTGTGGTCGAAGTTCTCAATGAGTGGAATAAAGAGCGGCAATCCCATGGGCAACCCAATATAGAGATGGGCATTGGAGTTCATACAGGTGTTGTTCTTGCTGGGAATATGGGAGCTGAAAACCGATTAAATTATACAGTGCTTGGATCGAACGTGAACCTATCATCTCGGCTCTGCTCAGTGGCTCCTCCTATGCAAGTTTACATCTCTGAAGCAACGAAAGCAAGTCCAGGAGTCCAAGAAGCCTTTGTTTTAGAGCAAGTTTCAGACGTGCAACTGAAAGGGTTTTCTGAGAAAATGACAGTTTACGCGGTGAAAGGTTATCAACAGGCAATGAGATCGACATGAGACGGAGCTTGTCCATAACATTTAAAACGCTTCTAGGGCATCTCATATTACTTGGAATTCTTGTTGCTGGATATTTTGCGCTGATCGATATCGTGATTGAAAGATTTATCACTCATAAAGTCAAGCAAGAGGTTTTGCAATGGGTAACGGATGTAAAGACGACCCACTCAGATACCTTGCAAGATATCCTCAAGCATAAAGCTGCCCAAAATCAATATTATCTCCAAATCCTGAACAATGATAATGATCTAGTTTACGAGTCAGTGGCAGATAAACACTATGACGTATCTGAATCTCATTGGCTGCATATGCCCTTTACAACTCGCTTATCGTTGCCGGTGCATCCTAATGGTGACAGCTTTACCGTTGTGATTTTATTTAACTATAAAAAAATTGCCCTCAATTGTGGAGACTTAAAAAAAATCTATGTGATTGTTGGCGCTGTGTTTTCAGTGATTTTTGTTATCCTCAGTTTAGTAATGCTTGCCATGATCTCCAAACCCTTCCAGGATATTTTTCGTGCCGTGAACAACCACGCTTTTGGTAATTCAGATCAAATCCCAAAGCTGGCGATACGAGGGAGGAGTGAAGCTGCAATCTTTGCTAGAACACTCAACCAACTCTACTCAGATTTTCAGCAAAGACAACATGCACTCGAGTATGAAAAGCTGCGGACAAGCTCCGTTTTAGAAGCTCTTGAAGAAGGCGTTGTCACAATCGATGCTGATCAAAATGTTACCTACGTTAACGTAAGAGCGGTAAAGCTATTAGAAATTGCAAAGGATGATCTGAACAATAAAAACTTTATAAGTGTTTGTAATTGCGTAAAAAGTCAGTTAATGCAAAAAAGCCATGATTTAGTTAAAGCTGCGCTGCACAATAACACCATCATGACCGACTCCCTTACGACAAATGCAGAAGAGCAATCCCATATTGATATCGTAGCAGTTCCAATTGGCTTAGGACAAGGTATTGCACTCATCTTTCAAGACCACGCTACCAATCAAAAAGTTGTCTCTATGGGCAAAGAGTTTATAGCCAACGCATCTCATGAATTGCGCACGCCCATTACGATCATTAAAGGCTTTGCTGAAATGCTGCATGACTTGCCAGAAATTTCTGCATCAATGTTAGAAGACATCACAGAAAAAATTGTGCGTAATTGTCATCGCATGTCTGCGCTAGTCAAAAACCTTTTAGTTTTGGCTGACTTGGACAACCTTCCAAAAGCATCTTTAGAAGAGCGGGATTTATTTATCGTCTTAGACAGCTGTAGGCATCAGTTACAGACAGTGCACCCAGATGTAAAGCTTGACATATGCGAGCAGGAAGACGAAATCATCGTAAAAGTGGACAGTCCGCTTTTTGAACTCGCTTTGATGAACCTGCTTGAAAATGCCGTTAAATACTCCCCATCGCCGGCTACAGTGCGCGTGCGCGTTGCTGTCAAGAATGACACAGTTGAATTGACAGTATCTGACCAAGGCATGGGCATCCCCGCTAATGAACTTAATCACATCTTTGATCGTTTCTATACGGTCAATAAAGCGCATTCGCGCAAGCTTGGTGGCGCTGGATTAGGACTGTCAATTGTGCGAACAATAGTAGAAAAACACAATGGCAAGCTCGAGGTGAGATCAGCTGTTGGTGAAGGCACCCACTTTAAGATTATTCTCCCACTTTCTCATTCTTTAATTGAGGCATAATACCATAGTAGCCCGACTGCTTGGATAAAAACGAGTTCAACAAAAATTCAAAGGCTTTTTCAACTATTTTCGGGTATAGAAATGTACTGCTTCTCTACTTTGGTGCAGCTACTAGGATCGCTTACAGTGATTAGCTTTGATTGTAGCTTGCCGCAGCTGTGGTCTAGTTGAGATTGGACAGCTTCAAATTCAGCTCCAATGAAAGCATCTTGCCCAACTAATTCATCAAGCTCTTTTTTATCGAACTGCTTTCCCTGCAAGTTTAGGTCTGATTCAGCCTTTAGCAGCTTATTAGCTAAGTTGTTTCCAAGAAATTGAATTAGAATGCGAGGAGAGGCAATGCGCCAGCGAATAGGAGTTTTTGCTGAGGCCTCATCGATACGGAAGAGATAGTCTAAAGGTGGATATCCAGAGTTGTTTTCAATATCAAAATAGTTGGTGCCTCTACACATCTTATAAAAAAGAGAAGAATCATTTTTTAAACGAATACTGTCAAAAGTTGTAGCTTTGCTCGATTTAGCGCCAGCTGCAATTTCCTCAAAAAAGGCTTTAAGCTTTCCCTGCTCGGCCATTTTTTGGTATTCAGGGATTTTGCCATAAATGCGGCTGCAAAGCTCTAAAACATGTTGTTGCAGTGTCGAGTCGGGTTGATCTGCAAAGAGCCATCCAAAGACATTTATGCGCGCATTAGCCACATAGTGAGATTGGTGGCGCAATGCTTTTACAGGGGTTACAGGCTTTAGCTCTGTATTCTTTTTTCCCGGCTTTGTAGATTTCATTTTCTTGTAGATGTCGTTGATTCCAGCATCGCGCGCCGTGCGCTCAGCGTCCATGTAATTTTCATAGCATTGCTCTGTTAACATGAGCGTGCGGCTATGTGAAAAAAACGTAGCATTAAGCCCTGCAAACAGCGCGATAATCACAATAACAAAAGGTAAAACGTTCATTTATCGCAGTGGATGACGGGGGGTAAAATATTGGGAAAAAAAGCAAATTGATCGGTTTGATCAGCACCTGTTTTGAGGTTAAGGCGAATCGCTAGTGGCAGCAAAGGCTCATCTTTATCCCACGAAGCTTTTAGCAGCACTTCGCCTTGTCTGTTCATGAATTCCCAGTCTAAAGCTTGAACTCCAGAGCATAAATTTTCTTCACGTTCCGTCTTGTCTTTTTTGAGCTCTAGCACTAAGCATTGATTGCGAAGATAAAGCTTGGCAGCAACAGCACCTCGTAGGGCCTCATCATGGTCAAAACCATTATTGATGATGAGCTCGAGCTGGTTGTTTTTGCAAACGAAATGGGGTTTTTCTTCACCATCTAAATAAATTGAGCCAAAAATCTGTGTGAGTCTCTCTTGGACCAGCTTTCGCTTTAAAATTTCATGTGCGGTTTGCTCAATGCGCGCTTTCAATCGAGATGTTTTGACAAAATGCAGTGTGAGCGTTCCAACGACGATAGCGATGAGAGAAAAGGCCAGAAGCGTTTCAATCAATGTAAAGCTGCGCTTTTTTATCCTGCCCATGGGGCTCACTCCATGACATTTTTTTGCCAATAGGCCGACTGCGGCTTCATCATGTGCATTTTCTTCCTCAGCCATAGCGCTGGGGCTATGGCATTCGTCACTCAAATGCCCCTGACTTTGCCTCGCTCGCCCTCTAGACAAAAAATTTTATCGAGCGAGCCCATGGGAAGGATTATACACCTTTCTTATTTTTGAAGCGAGTGGCAAAATAACCGAGCGCAACGGCTAAAATCGCATAGACGCCAAGGGCTATGGCATCATTGAAAAATCCGACCTTGCTTGCTGGCACAAGCCCTAGGACGGCAAGCAGGGCAACGATAACCCCCATGCAGGCATCCCCAGCGACTAAGCCTGAGGCTGCAAGCACTCCTTTTTGAATAGAATCTTTCATGTAAAGCCGCTTTACATAGGCGTGAACGACCCCGCCTACCATGATGCCAGATGACAGAGAAAGAGGGAGATAGAGTCCTAGCGCAAAGGGTAAAACTGAGATATTGGTGAGCTCTGCTGCGATGCCTAATATGATCCCAATAGTGACAAGCGTGAAAGGCAATTGCTTTGAGATGACCCCTTTTGCAATCATGGCCATGAGGCTTGCTTGAGGAGCTGGCATAGCCGGTGAGCCGAGCACATAGACTTTATTGAGCAGGTACATAGTCACGCCGATGGCAGCGGCAGGTAAAACCAGTCCAATAATTTCTGCAATCTGCTGAGAGCGGGGTGTGGCACCCACAATATAGCCGGTCTTCAGATCCTGCGATGTCGTTCCAGCTAGAGCGATCGCAACGCTTGCGACACATCCCATCGTGATAGCGGAGATGAGATATATCCTCTCTGTCCAGCCAAGCGAGACGAAAATGAGGCAAGTGATCAACAGCGTTGTAATAATCATTCCAGAGACTGGGTTCGATGAGCTGCCAACCAACCCTACGGTAATCGATGTCACGGCTACGAAAAAAAATGCTAAAATGACCAGCAAAACAATTGTTAAAAGATTCATTGGGAAAAAAGCCCATAGGAGCGCAATGGCAGCCACTGATCCACAAATGAGGTAGGGAAGTGGGATGTCTCGGTCTGTGCGCTGTATGTGGCTTGCTTTGAAAGCCCCCGCAAAAACCTCTGTAAAGCCAAGATGAATGGTTTTGATAATGATGGGGAAAATCCGATAAAGGCTCATGATGCCACCAAATGCAACAGCGCCAGCGCCAATATAGCGAATGTAATCCTCCCAGATCATCTCTGCGCTCATTTGAGCAATTGGGGTTATCGCAGGATAAATCGTTACAACGCCCTGGCCAAACATTTTAATCAGCGGAATGAGCACCCACCAGGCAATAGCGCCGCCTGCAAACATCGTTGAGGCAATGCGCGGTCCAATAATGTATCCCACGCCTAATAGAGCTGGAGTGCAATCCATGCTAAATTGAGTGCTCTGAAACGGGCGAATGGTGTAAGTAGCAACCTCGTTCCATAGAAATAAGGCGCTAGTACAAAGCTTTTGAATTGCACCGATGAGCAATCCCCATCCTGCTAATATGGCTCCAGACCTATCTTTTTCCCCAGTTTTTAGAATTTCAGCACATGCTGTTCCTTCTGGAAATGGCAAAATGCCATGTTCTTTTACAATGATATATCGACGCATGGGAATCATGAAAAGCACGCCAAGAACTCCTCCGAGCATGGCTAATACAAAAATATAGCCAGGTGAAGGGTGATTCCCTAAAAAGAAAAGTGCTGGAACCGTAAAGATCACACCAGCAGCTAGTCCCTCACCAACGGCAGCAATGGTTTGGACCATGTTATTTTCTAAAATTGTGACACTTTTGCCGATGAGGCGCAAAATAGCCATCGATAAAACCGCAGCTGGAATGGAGGCAGAGATTGTAGAGCCAATTTTAAGTCCTAAATAAGCGTTGCCCACTCCAAAAAGTAAGCCTAGCAGCACTCCTAAAACAACAGCGCGTAGAGAAAATTCGCGCAATTTTTTTTGTGCAGGAACAACAGGGGTAAAGGGAGGCGTTTTTTCACTCATTTCCTTCAACATGCAATGTTGATGAATTTTTTTCTAGACAAAGAAGCGCTTTCATATTGGCTTTTAGTTTTAATTTGGGATCCTTCAAAACAATTTTAAGCGTTTTCCATGACTTTCCATCGCGCATTGTCTTTATTTTTGACTCCTGACACGCCCTTGCTAGTCTGGGATTGAACGATTTTTGTTTTCGAAGCTCATAAAAGCAATCAAAAAATTCAAGCTCAAAAAGGCGCTGTCGATCGATACGCGCTGCAGCTTCCATCTGCTTGTGCATCTGCTTGGAAGAAGATGTGATGATCCACGATAGAGCAATAGAGGCAATTCCAATCGCTATCAATACTTCTAATAAAATGAATGGGCGTTTGCGTTTCACTCCCGCCATTCTAACAGAAAAGCCTTTTGTTATTAAGATCACTTTTGTATTTAGAAAGAAGAGGGTTTTCTTTTTTTTAAATTTTATATATACTAAATGGATATCAAAAATCGGATTTTCGGCGGCGCCAAAGCACCGCAATTCGTCGATCTTAAGGTGCCTCATTTTAATATTAGGTTACTTGAGAGCGGCAAATTTCGAAAGCTTTCGCGTTGCCCAAAACCGATTTTTGAGGTCCAGTTAGTATATAATTTGGTGTTTTACCAGGAATAGAGCTATGCGCGGAAAAGCATTTTACAATCTGATCAAAATGAAATGGGAGGATAATCATAATTTTGATGTTCAGCCTTGGCAAGTGGAGGACCTACGATCCATTTCAGATGAGAAGCTATTTGAGCGTTTAGCACAGCACGACATTATCCTAACCCCAGAATCTATCCTTTTATACGCTGAAAAGTGCGATGGACCAGAAGAATTAACTGACTGCTTATTGCTAGATGGAAAAAATGAAAAACTGCAAGCCCAGGTTTATCTTTTAGCTTTTGAAGCCTGGCGGCGTTTTTGTCCAAAAAAACAAACTTTGTCGGTTTTTTGTGACGAGCTCGATCACTTGATTGAGCAATTTGACAGTGCAGAACTTGACGATGTCGAACCCCTTTACAACCAACTGCTCGAACTTTGTAAAATCATGGATCAAAATGTTGATCAAGGAGTTGACACACAAGAAATCACAAAGCTCCTCGATTCCATTTGTGCCCATGACATTGAATCATTTACGTATGAGTTTATCGCAGGTTTAATTGATGCTGAGCAGCGCACCATGGCCTCAATGTTGCTCGATGCTTTTTATCCCTATGCTGAAGATAAACGCTGGTTTGACTTTTTACGCGTCCGATTACTTGCCGAATCTGACGAGGCTGAGGGCAAAATCATGCTTGATCGGTTGTTTGTCGAATTGCAAGAAGAGCCTGACATCGATCTGGGTTTTGAAATGCTGCACCTACTGAGCCAGCTAGGCGAGCGCTCTGCATTTCAAGTGCTTTTAGATAACATGAGCTCTTGGCTGCAAACCGAAGAAGATTTTCAGCATCTCTTATCTACTGTGCGTGATTATTTTTGCGCCTTCGATTTCGACCAAGAAGAAAAAGTTGTAGACAAAATGCTCCATGAGCGCGCCGATATAGACCCAGAAACAAAGTTTTTTCCAACAGACCCATGCCTTAAGAAGCTAAAAGAGATTGTCAACATTACGCAGCAGGCGCAATTTTAACAGCTACAAAGTTGAGATGGTCGCCGGCAACGCAAATGTAGCGTACGCCATTTTTTAGATATTCAGCGGCATTGTACAGCTATTCAAGTCGAGTTGCTTATAAAGCGTGAGTTTAGGATGAACTCTCACGATATCGTCCATCTTTTAGCGATTTTTTCAGGACAAACTGCTTGAAGATACCTCTTTGACTGCCTCCTGCGCAGACTTTTCAGAAAATCTCATCAGAAGTCTGAACTATCTAATTTAGAGTTGATCTAAAACCCGCGTTATTGAAGATTTCGACTATGGCGTCATCTTCAACTGATCCTAGGAGTCTTAGTTTTGTCGTATCCTCATAATCTACTTGAGCAGCGCAATATTGCTTGCAAACTAATCAGAAAAGTGCACAATCGCTGACAAAAGTTTTGGAGGTCGTCTATGATAGGAATAACCGGGGTGAGTCACGCTGGGATGCCGGCAAATTCAAGTGCTATTGATAAGCTGGATTGTATCATAATAGGAGCAATAGAGCAAGAGAATGTCGAGCTTCTAGGGAGGTTAAGGCAACACGCATTTGGTATTGACGCATCAGACTATCTTGAAAAAGCATCCATTCAAGGATCGATGAATTGTGTGAAAGAACTTACGCAATGGAGTATTCCAAACCCTAAGCCTGCATTAGACGTGGCTGAAAGTCTAGGGCATACAGCTATCGTTGAGCACTTGAAGTCTGTTTGTGGTGAGTTATTAGAGCCAGGCACATTGAGCGTATCGACGGGCAGTCTGGTAGAGGATGTTGAAAATCCCTCTTCTGTTGTGGGCCTCCATAGAGTGAGGGGTTATAATTGCATTTCATCAACCACTTCAGATACTCCGTCTGAGCAAACAAGGAGTCGTGTTAGCGCTGAAAGAGCAAATTTGTACTGGGATTGCCTAGCCTTTACTCTTATAGGTACCGTTATTGGAGAAGGGGTGGGTATAATTATTGGCTCGGCCATGAGCCTAGCCGCTACTGTATGTCTATGTCAATGTCCGTGTCCGTGTATGTGCTTTGTTATCCTAGGCATAGGCAATGCAGCCTCAGTCATCACAGGGCTGAGTAGCGCGTTATCCCATTTTTACACCAAAGAGGCTAATGATGAGGGTAATGTGACAGAGAGTTGTGAAGATGAAAAGTGTCCAAGTTGCTGTTACACAAAGGTATAGTAATTATTGCTGCTCTTGTAAACTGAGCGGCAAAAATGTAGAAAGGTTGATCAAAATTCTTAGAGGTGGTCTATGTTCAGAATAAACGGGGAAGGTCGAACTGTATCGATGGAGGCGTTAAGTAGCCATAGTCGTTTGGATTACGTCATAAAAAATGCGATAAAGATTGAGGATACTGTGCTGATTCGGTTGTTGAAACGGGAATGCCGAAATATTGACGGATCAGACTACCTTAGAGAAGCAGCTGTTCAAGGATCGATCAATTGTGTGAAAGAATTGTCGTATTGGAATATTCAAAATCCGAAGTCTGCATTAAAAGCAGCTGAAAGTCTGGGGCATGCAGCTATCGTTGAGTACTTGAAGTCTACTTTTGGCGATTTACAAGGACTGGACTCTCCCTTAAATTCAAGCAGTCGAAGTGTAACTAATTACGGTAGTATTTTGCAGGTTGGTTCATATGGCTCACCAGGGGAAGTCGAGCACCATGGTACGACTAAAAAAGCAAATTGGCTCTGTAAGGTGCTATCGAATTTTGGCATGGGGACCTGTACAGGTGGAACAATAGGTTTAGTAGATGTAGTTTTCTGTCCATACATCCATCTAGTCACGCTGCCGTCTAGCATATATTGCTCGTTTTGCATGATCCAAACCTGCATTTTTGGAGGATGGGTTGTAAGTCTAATAGCTCTATGCCGTTATCCTCAGGAAGCAGAAGATGTGGCAATGATGTGTGAAAATGTAGAATGCTTAAGCTGTTGCTATAAGGAGGTAGAACAAACTCAATTATCTAGAGATTTTTTTGTCTAGTAGTTTACTCATTTACTTTTGGGGTCAATTCGGTACAGCTTTAAAAGAGATTGTCAACATTACGCAGCAGGCGCAATTTTAACAGGCACAAAGTTGAGATGATCGCCTGCAACGCAAATGTAGCGTACGCCATTTTTTTCTCCGAACAGCTCAATACCACTTTTCAGATTATGCAAATGGCCAAAAACGCAGACATCGACCTTAAACTCTTCTAACATTGCAGAGACTGGCGATGGGTTTAGCTCATTGCCAATGGGTGGGTAATGCGTCATGACAATGCGCATGGAGGCATCTTTGTGGAGCTGCTCTAAGCTTAAACGTAGACGGTGCAATTCCCGCTCAAAGATTTTTCTCGAGGCTGCTAAATCTGTTTCAGGAGGAGAAATTGCCCCCGTTGCAGGGTTTACCTTAAAGTCAATAATCTCAGAGCAAGAGAAATGCTCGCAATCCCAAAGGCGCGCGCCCCCGATAGAAATATCCATCCACTGAAAGGCATTATTTTGGATAAAGTGCATCGAAGGGGGAAGGGCATTTTTCAGCTTAGTCGGTGAGGGCCACCAGTAATCATGATTGCCGCGTATGAGCAGTTTTGTTCCAGGAAGCTGATCGATCCATTCTAGGTCTTTGCGAGCGCTTTCTAAATCATGGGCCCAAGAAAGGTCGCCTGCTAGCAGCACCAAATCATCTGGCTTTACATGCTCTTTCCAGTGTGTTTCAATCTTGTTTGTGTAGTTTTCCCAGGCTGGTCCAAAGATCTCCATCGATTTCTCGGGGTTGCCGAACGGAAGGTGGAGATCTGCTATTGCCCATATCGCATTCATAGACCGCAGTGTACTACAAACTAAAATTGTCGGGAAGGATCGTGCCTGGAGGGATGACGATGATTCCATTGCGGATTTTAACAAGGTCGCTATCGTAGGAGTCTAAGTTTTTTGCGTTGGTGAGTGTGACATTGTCCCCAATTTGGCAGTGCTCATCGATGATCGCTTTTTCAATGCGGCAGTTTTTGCCGATTTTGAAGTGATCAGGAAGATCTTTGTTGCTTGCAGATTGATAAAATTGATTGCCAATCACGATGGAATCGCGAATTACTGTCCCAGAGCCGATCTCTGTGCGAAGGCCAATGAGGCTATGTGTGATTTCTTTGGCCTCGATCACGCAGCCTTGACCAATGATTGAGTCTGTGATCTGCGTTTTTTCGATAACCGGAAGGGGTAGATGCTGTGGATGGGAGTAGATGGGATTTGTCTCGTCATACAGGTCAAGCGCTAAAGAATTAGTTGTTAGGGCAAGGTTGGCGTTGTAGTAAGAGTCAATTGTACCAATGTCCTCCCAATAGCCGCTGTAGAGATAGGCATAGGTATTGCCTTTTTTGATCTGGTCCGGGATCAGGTCTTTGCCAAAATCGTTGCCCTTATTTTCTAAAAGGAGCTTTTCAAGAGCCGATCTTTTAAAGACATAAATTCCCATGGAGGCCAGGTAGTTGTCCTCACCAGGCATCTTATACTGACTTAAGACTTTTGGGTCAGAGGGCTTTTCTATGAAGTCACAAATTCTTTGATGTTCATCAATTTGCATTAAGCCCATGCGAGGTGCATCATCTCTGCTAACAGGTAATGTCGCAACGGTCAGATCAGCATCGGTCTGTTTTGCAAAGGCTAAAAGGTCCAACAGGTCCATGTTGTAGAGCTGATCTCCAGAGAGAATGAGGAAGTAATCGATAGGATATTGCAAAAGGTGCTTGAGATTTTTGCGTACTGAGTCAGCAGTTCCTTCATACCAGATCTTTTGCCCATCTTTTTCTTCAGGACTGAGCACTTCAATGACAGTTCCTTGGTAGGGGTCTGATCGGTAGGTTTCTGCAATGTGTTGATGGAGAAAATTTGCAAGGTACTGCGTGAGCACAAAGACATGTCGAAGTCTGGCGTTTAAAGCGTTAGAAATCGGAATATCGATGAGGCGGTAGCAACCTCCAAAGGAAACGGCGGGTTTACAGCGTGATTGCGTTAAAGGATATAGGCGTGTGCCCTCTCCTCCGGCAAGCACAATAGCTGCAACACGATCGTTAAGTTGCTCGCTCTCACCCTTTAATGGGTTTCTGCGCATAATAATTATCTATTGTTTTTCTGTAATTAAAGAAATACTATAGATAGATGGCAGCAATCAATGGGCAATTATTTCCACGATTTAATAATGACGTTCATTTCGTGGGCAAGATCTGACTGTACAGTTTGCGCAAGCTTTTTAAACTTCTGTTGGTCAGAGCTTTTGGAAAGGGCGCTGCAGCCAAAGATGAGGTATGTTGCAAGCACTGGATGGGATAAGGTGTCGGGGAGGAGTTGCAAACAGGCTGATGCAACATCTGGCTCATCACTAAATTCCATGAGAGCGATGGCCGCATGCTCATTATTTTTTGAGATAGGCTTATGGTTTAACGCTTTTAGCAAGAATTGCTTAGATTTGTCTCCAAAGGATTTAAGCGCTTTGATCATAGCCTCATCTGTGAAGAAATTTTCTTGTCCCATAGCATTGAACAGAGCGTGGATTGCCATTTCATCGCCAAGCTCGGCAAGGCAATGAGCAGCAAAAACTGGAGTGCGTCCGTATCCGGGGAAAAGAGGGTCATAAAACGAGTCACTGCTGATCAAGTCAATGAGCAAAGGAACCATCTCATCCCCTTCAGCGATCACATCGTCAATCTCTTGCTTAGGATACTCTTCTTCGCTTAAAACAAGGTTACTAAATATCAAAGCGTGGTGATTAGGGTCCTCTTTTTCGTGGACTTCACGCAAATCGAGGTAGAGTTGTTTGGAGCGCTCTACTTGGACGCGAGCAGCATTGGGAAGAACAAGATCAGAGAGATCACCATCTGTTTCTTTTTCGATATGGGCCAACTGGCGAATTCTTTTAATGTCAAAATCGGGCTGCACTCCGACTCCATCGCTGTCATAATACTCAATCATGACTTCAAAGTGTCCCCCAAAGTGGGCATCGCGATGCATCAAGATCTCTAAGTCAACAGCATCAAGGATAGGAATTTGCGTATTCATTCTGGAGTCCCTTCCAATAATAGATTCGCGTTATAGCTGCTGCGCACAAAAGGGCCGCTATAGACATTCTTAATGCCAATGCTCTGTCCATAGTCGCGATATGCTGCAAACTCTTCTGGAGTGACAAATGATTTTACAACCAGTTTACCCCGATCGGCTTGCAAGTATTGCCCAATGGTTACAATGTCACAGCCAGCCTCTTTGAGATCATGGAGTGTTTCATGGACTTGCTCTTTAGTTTCGCCCAATCCAAGCATAAGGCCTGATTTGACAAAGCGAGATTTGCCAGAGGCTTTTGCGTGGCGCAGAACGCTCAAAGTACGATCATAGGTCGCAACATGTCTTACTTTGGGAGTCAAAGCACGGACCGTTTCAATATTATGATTAAAAACTTCTGGGTTTACATCCAATATGATGTCGAGCGATTCCATTTTGCCATTGAAATCAGATGTTAGAACTTCAGTTGTACAACCAGGATTTTCTTGCCGAATGGCCTCTAAGATCGCAGCAATTTGAGCCGCACCTTGATCGGGCAGGTCATCTCGGGCAACCATTGTGATCACGACATGCTTTAATCCAAGTTCTTTTGCAGATTTTGCAATGCGCAGAGGTTCGTCAGCTTCAAGTGGTTTGGGCTGCTTTGCAAAATCGATATCGCAAAAGCCGCACGCACGCGTGCATTCTTTTCCAAGGGCTAAAAAGGTAGCCGTTTTTTTTGAGTAGCACTCTAAGCGATTAGGGCATTTAGCCTCTTCGCAAACAGTGTTGAGATTGTATTTATCGACAATCTCATTTGTTTTAAAAAGATTGCCTCCGCGAGGCAGCTTGCGGTGCAGCCAGGAGGGAAAGCGTCCTTTGTTGGCATTTTCTGGATTTTCAGGGAGTTTGTTTAGCCGTTTGGCTTGCGCTGTAGGGCGTACATCAAAAAGTTGTTCGCTCATCGTCTCCTCGGTGGAAAGTGGATGGGTGTTTGCGCAGCGATTAAAGACGCTTCAAGCCATGCTTCTGCCACAGTGGGGTGAGCATGGATGGTTTCTGTGACACACTCTAGGGTGAGCTCATTATTGATGGCGATGGCCATCTCTGCGATGAGCGCTGAGGCCTCATGGCCGACAACTTGCGCCCCTAAAATAGCCTGAGTTTTGCTGTCGATGACCACTTGGGCAAACCCTTCTGTTTCTTGCGCTGCAAGCGATTTTCCTAGAGCTTGAAAGGGGAATTGACCCAAAGTTGCCGCGTATCCTTTCTCTTTGGCCTCTTCAAGGGTTAAGCCCACAGTTGCAATTTCAGGCGAGGTAAAAATTACCGCTGGAACTGCGTGATAGTGCATAGCGCCTTCTTTTCCAATTGCATGATCTGCAGCGACAATTCCTTGATGGCTGGCAACGTGGGCGAGCATTGCTTTGCCCGTAACATCGCCAATGGCGTAGATGCCAGCTGAGTTGGTTTCCATCTGCTCATTCACAATAATTTCTCCACGCTCACCAGTTGCAACACCTGCCTTGTTCAAACCAAGGCCCTCTGTATTGATTTTACGGCCTACAGAGATGAGCGCTAAGTCGAAATCAGAGCTTTGTCCGCCTTCCAATTTGACGTTGACCCCACTTTGAGATTTATCAATGCCTGCGACTTTTACGCCGCACTGGATATCAATTCCCTTGTTCTTAAAAGCTTTGGTGAGTGCATCGGAAATGGTCTTTCCTTGGGCAATAACAATTGCTGGCAGAGCTTCAAAAATTGTGACCTTGACATCAAGCTCGGCAAAGAGCGATGCAAATTCACATCCGATATATCCGCCTCCGATCACAGCAATTGATTTTGGCAGCTTTGTTAGCTCTAGAACCGAAGTGGAGTTTAAAATATGCTTGTGATCGCAGGGGAAGGCAGGAATATCAAAAGGCTCAGACCCTGTTGCAATGATCGTTTTGTCAGCCAGAATCACTTGTTTTTTCTCACCGCTGATTTTAATTTCTCGTGGCGTCAGAAATTCGGCATGTCCTTCAATCACAGTGATTTTATTCGATGCAATCAATCCGCCTAAACTTTTGCGGATGTCGCCTACAACGCGGTCTTTGCGCTCTTTCATCTTAGCGTAATCAAATGAGATTGCGCCCGTTGTGATTCCAAAATCTGGTGCATGGCGCACCTTTTGTAACACAGCTGTGTTAGCAAGAAGGGTTTTAGTGGGAATGCATCCAACATTTAAGCAAGTACCGCCAAGTTTGTTTTTTTCTATGAGGGCAACTGATTTACCAGCTTGCGCAGCGCGAATAGCCGCAACATAGCCACCAGGTCCGGCGCCAATGACGACTAAATCAAATTTTTGTTTCTCTTGTGTCATTTTTCACTCCAATTGATTTTCTCATTGTAACTTACTTGCGAGATTTAGGCCAATTCCGCTATTCTGACGTCAAGAGGTACTGCATTATGGAATTTGATTTTGAAAGCGATGGTCAGGAAAGTCTGCCAGGGTTTGGATTAGAAACAAAAAGGGAAGAATCACAAGCAAGGGATGATCCTTTATTTCGTCACCAAAGCCTAGAAGACAGTTTGGCATCCCTTTACAAGCCTCCATATTCTAGACCTCGCGAACCAGAACCGAGCTTGCCACCTGTTGAAAGATCACCTGTTTTTCCAGAAGAGAAAAGCTCGTTGCTATCTGCATATGTTACAGATGAGACGCCAAAACAAACAGCGGTTATTGAAGAAGAAGTAGAAACTAAAAAAGCCGGTATTTGGCCTTTGCTATTTTTAGCAATTGGCAGCCAGCTATTGACCTTGGGTATTTTGCTCTTTTTCTTTTCAGACAGTGGCACTTTAACGCTTCAGTGGAATGCATCGCGCTGGTTTGTCTACTGCCTATTTTCACTACCGCTCATCTATATCGGCTACCGTCAAGTGATTCACTCAACGGATGCTGATTCAAGAAAATAAGATTTCTGCTCTGCTTGCAACTTTAAAATAGCATCGTGAACTTGTGGGTTTTGCGATGGTGCCATCTCAAATTTAAAAAGTGCGTGAGCAATCTCTGTACGAACCTCTTGTGAGAAGTCAGAAAACATTTGGAAAGCTTCGTGTTTGAACTCGATCAGCGGATCCTTTTGAGCGACAGCGCGCATACCAACTTCTGCTCGCAAGTGGTCGATGTGAAGCAGATGCTCTTGCCAGTGGCGATCGATATGATGCAGCATCAAGCTGCGAATAATGTCTTGTATGACAGGAATAGGATTGATATCTTTTCTAGATAAAGTTTGCACAGAGGCAATCAGGCGCGCTTGATAATCAAGCTTATGCTTAAACGCATTGATGACGGCATCGACTGCTGCATCTGTTGATTCGTTTTCTAAAGACACAGGAAAATTCAGAGTCATCCACTCTTTAAATGCGGCTGCAGGTTGCAGCTCGGCTACAGTGCTGATAAGAACTTCAAGCGTCTCATAGCTCAGTCCAACCATGTCATCTGTGTGCAAAATGTCATTGCGGAATGCATACACTTCTTGGCGTTGCATATTCATGACATCGTCGTATTCAAGAGTGTGCTTGCGGATCGCATAGTTTCTACCCTCGATCCGTTTTTGCGCAGTTTCAATAGACTTGTTTAGCACCCCTGCAGAGATTGGTTCACCTTCGGGTGGGCGAAAGCGCTGCAAGAACTGAGTTAAGCGAGGCGATGTAAATAGGCGCATCAGCTCGTCTTCAAAAGAGACAAAGAAGATAGAAGAACCTGGATCGCCAAGACGACCACTTCGGCCTCGTAGCTGACGGTCGATACGGCGTGACTGGTGGCGTGTCGTGCCGATGACATGCAAACCTCCACAGGCGCTCACACCCTCTTTTAATTTAATGTCGGTACCGCGACCAGCCATGTTAGTGGCAACAGTGATTGAAGCTTTTTTACCAGCATCAGCGATGATCTCAGCTTCACGCGCGTGGTTTTTAGCATTGAGTACTGTATGCTCGAGTTTATTTTGGCGCAGGATACGAGCTAGTTTTTCGGAGACCTCAACAGACTCTGTGCCGATTAAGATCGGGCGTCCTTGCTCGTGTTTTTCTTTGATGTCTGCAATGATCGCATTGTACTTTTCGCGCTCGGTCATGAAAATTTGATCATCTGAGTCAACGCGTTTACAAGGTTTGTAAGTAGGAATCTCTAAAACCTGAAGACCGTAAATCTCTTTGAATTCACCAGCTTCTGTCATAGCCGTTCCAGTCATACCAGCTAAGTGATCGTACATGCGGAAATAGTTTTGCAAAGTGATCGTTGCATAAGTCTGCGTCTCTTGTTGAATTTTAACGTTTTCCTTAGCTTCGATAGCTTGATGTAAACCATCTGAGAAGCGACGGCCAGGTTGTGGACGTCCCGTGTTCTCATCAATGATAACGATCTTGCCCTCTTGCACGATGTAATCGACATCGCGCTCCATCAGTAGGTGAGCTCTTAACAATTGGCGCAGGTTGTGAGCGCGCTCTTTTCTCAAAGAATCCTCTTCGCGGATCTCGATTTTCTTTTTCAGTTTTTCATCATCAGAGAGCTCTTCATTCTTATCAATTTCAGCATACTCGTGTCCGAGATCAAGCATCATAAAGTCATCTTTGTGGGAATCGCTCTGGAGCATTTCACTCCAGCTTTTAATCCCTAAATCAGTAAGCTCATAGTCGCTTGCACGCTCGTCAATGACTATGTAAAGCTGAGCAAGAAGCTCAAAACGCTCTTCTTTGTTAGCATCCGCGTGATAGTAGGTTTCCCATTTTTCCAGATCAGCGCGCAGAGCTGGGTTTTCCTTAATGCGTTTTAAGATTTTATTGCGCGGAGTGCCTTTGCCTACAACCCAAAACTTTTTGAAAGCCTCATGAGATAGCTTTTGCTGCTCTTTGGTGAGTTTTGGCATTTCCTCGGCATTAAAAAGGTCTAAATCTTCAAACGTTTTGCGCGCTTCAGAGGCTAGGCGATTGCTGATTTCGCGCTGATTGCGCACAATGCATGACACAGGATCTTGCAATTGGTCATACATCTGGCGAGACTGATTAGAGGGGCCAGAAATGATGAGGGGTGTTCGAGCCTCGTCAATTAAAATAGAGTCAACTTCATCGATGATTGCAAAGTAAAATCCTCGCTGGACCTGCTCTTCCTTGCTGTGAGACATTGAGTTATCGCGCAGATAGTCGAATCCAAACTCGGAAGCTGTACCATAAACGATATCAGCTTTATAAACCTCTTTGCGTTCATGAGGAGCAACACTATTGACTAGAGCCTTAACTTTCATGCCATGCCAGCGAAAAACTGTTCCGATCCAGTCACAGTCGCGCTGAGCCAAGTAATCATTGACAGTGACAAGGTGAACAGGTTTGCCGCTGAGGGCATACAAATAAAGAGGCATCGATGCGGTCAGAGTCTTTCCCTCACCTGTTTGCATTTCGGCAATGGAGCCGTGAAACATTGAAATTGCTCCCACAATTTGCACATCGTAGGGGACCATATCCCATTTTTGCTCATAACCGCTGACGTGAATCTCGCTGCCACAAAGTCGGCGGCAGGTGTTTTTTACAACCGCATAGGCTTCAACAAGAAGGTTTTCAAGCTCCTCACCATCAGCTATTCTTTTTTTGAATTCAGCAGTTTTAGCCCGAAGTTCATCATCAGATAACGACTGAAGTTTTTCTTCTTCAGCATTAATTTCTTTCACAATTTTGAAATATCGCTTAACAAGGCGGGACTGAGCCGTGCCAAAAATCTTTTTAATCAGGCCAAACATTTTTTGAATCCTTTAAGGCTATGGGCTTTATCGATAACATATGCTATAATCATTGCACTGGTCTCTATTTTACCACAAGAGACAACACCCTTAAAGTTTAAAAAATAGGTTACTCAAATGACTTCTGCAATTCAAAGATCGGCATTTTCCAGCTTTAATAAGCGGTTTGATGGCGAAACGCGCATTAAAGAGCTTATTCGATTTATTGGAAAGGAAACTTATAACCAACTTCCAGAGATTAAGGGTATTGCAGATGGAATAGTAATTTCTTATGAAGTTATAAGGAAGTGTTCAAGAGGTAAGGGTATTGATCAGCAACTCAATCCGTTTGTCATATGCCGAGTTGCCTACACAAATCCTGCAACAGAGGCAGATGATTATTTTGGCCTAGTTGTTGCTCACAATGGAGGTGATTGGACTTTAGAACAAATTCTAATCCCAGAAGAGGACGATAGCGAAGATTTTTTTGGGTTTTCTGATTTGCCAAAAGAGCGTAAAGATATTCCCTTGCCGGAAGATAATGCGCCATTGATGCTGTTAAAGAACCTGTTTGAAAATAAGTACCCGTGTTACCGTATAGATGATGACAAAGCAACTTGAGTATTTTGATCGACAAACTCAGCAGATTCAGCAAGAGCAGATTTACGGAGGAGCTTTTCTTCGCCTGCTCTATGAAAAGTCTATAGGCAAATACCTTTTACCGATTTTGGCAAAACCCGCGTGGTTTTCCAAGCTTTACGGATTGGTCCAAAAATCTGGCTTTACAAAGCGCAAAGTAGCGCCATTTATACGGAAGTATGGTGTTGATGCTACAGAATTTTCTCGTCAGGACTTTAAATCCTTCAACGAGTTTTTCACTCGCACATTGAAAAAAGGTGCTCGCCCAATCGCCGATGCAGCATTGGTTATGCCAGCAGATGGGCGATATCTTGTCATTCCTGATTTATCAACATGTGATGGCATATGGGTTAAAGGCAAATGGTTTGATTTGGCTAAACTTTTAGGATCCGAGGCTTTGGCAGAGAAATATCAAGATGGTGCGCTCGTCATTGCTCGTTTATGTCCTGTTGATTACCATCGATTTCACTTTCCCTGCGATTGTGTAGCAAGCCAGTCGCGCCTCATTAATGGCTACCTTTACTCCGTGAGTCCGCTAGCCCTTGTGCACAATATCGACATCTTTTCAGAAAATAAGCGTTATATCACAGAGCTACAAACACAAAACCTAGGCACAATTCAATACATTGAAGTGGGAGCTACCAACGTTGGCAGCGTTGTTCAAACAGCCAGCGCAGCGCCTCATGCAAAAGGGGAAGAAAAAGGCTACTTTGAGTTTGGCGGATCGTGCGTGATGCTCTTAATAGAAAAAGGGCGCGTTCAATTCGCAGATGACCTGCTCAAGTACTCAGCGCAAAAAATCGAAGTGCGAGCGCTCATGGGACAGCCTTTAGCAAGCATTAGCTAAATCCTCTAATGCTGATTGTGTTTGGAATAAACGCTTAATGTGTGCATGCTTTCGGTTAAAAAGGGGAGCGTATGCCAATAAAAATTAAGTATGGAGAAATTAGACCAGCTTCGCAGAGGGGTGAATGTGAGCTAGATTTGAGCGGCACCACATTTCGTGAGTTCTCTCCAGAGCAACTTGAAATCTTGAAAAAGGTCACAAAAGTTAAGTAGACATGAGTTTTTAACTCACCTCTTCAATGTATAATCGACTAAGATTTCTTTGTGGAAAAGGAGAGTGAGGCACGGTTATATTTTGGGTGTCTGAATCACTATTTGGCAGCATTAAAAAAAGTCGATTAAGATCTGCTTGGGTTGGTAAGTAACTTTTCCATAGCTCAGTTAGATCACGAGAGTAAAGTATTAACCTCATACGCGCTTTTAAATTGTGCTCAAGTGTACACTGCTTAACTTCCAGTTGACAAAGCTCAATTTGACCTTCAGTGGGTAGCTCATCGAGCTCTTTTATGCCATACTCAAGCGCCTTTTCCTTGCATGCGTTATACAAGACTGGGTGTTTGCAGACAAACCTATCAAATCGTTGGATACATTTTTTATCTAGCTCAATTTGTGCCTTAAGAGTTTGAATTTGGAGCCTTTCTTTCTCAGCTTCTTGGGCCTGTCTTATAGCGTTGCGATGGACTAAGAATCCATTTCTGATAAGATTTCCACTTAAACCGACGTATAAAAGAGCAACATTTACCGACACCATTTTTCTAGTGTCAAGTGACCCATTGATATCGAGGATGAGGTTTAGCAAAAATTGAGCCACCAGTGTCAGAAGTGGAGCCATAGCACTTTCTAGGCGCTGATTGGGAGGAAGGTTAAAGCTGTCAGACAGTAATTGTTTTGCAAGTCTTGCCGCAGTTGCTGAAGTGGCTAAAATACCGGCCCCAATCATGGAATAGGCCACGGCACTTTCAACTGGCAAAGCTAGCGTCCCTTGCGATAAAAGTGCAAGATTAATGCAATACATCGCAACTTTAGCATGATTCATGCAATGACTTTGAACAGCCGTCTTGCACCGCTCTGGTAATAAGTTGACTGTTTTTGTTGTAGACCATGACACAGCTTGATCGATTTTGTCGTTCCAAGCTCTATAGCCATCTAAAAGCGTGCTTATAACATATCCGCTCATTTATACCTCCGTAGCAGCTGTATAAGGGTTTTGATTGGTTTGTATGGAGCTGGCAACATTTTGTCCTTGTATTTTCAGCGAGCTTGTACCAGTTAGATTTTCAAACGCTATTAACAGAGTTTTCAATTGATTAACAGCTGAACTCACCTCTTTCACTCCTCACCATATTGGTTTTGGTTGTCAAGAATAAATTTGGTCACGTTTTTTCCTCCTGTAGTGAGTTGGGTAGTACCTGTTAAGTTTATATAAGCTCTTTCAAGTACGCTTAATTCTTCAAATTGGCCTGTATCCAACTGATCATCACAATGAATGGATTTTAGATCCTTAACTAGTTTATGACAACGCTTCTCTAAGGCTTGTATAAGAACGTTGTGCTGAACACTACTTAATCTGACAGACACCATTATCTAACACTCTTTGTTTAATTTTTTTCTTCAGTTTACTATTTGTGTCAGATTAAGTCTTGTTTTATAAATATAAATTTTCTTTAAACAACCGTGTCTAGTTCATGGCAAATGGGGAAGTTTTCGATTGTGTGGTTCCTTGCTGGGCAGTAACGCCGGCCGTAGTAGATCATCTGTAAGTGGATCGTTTTCCAGATGCTTTTTGGATAGAGCTTTTGTAGGTCATGCTCTGTTTGTAGGGGGGTCTTGCTTTGAGATAGGCCCCAACGCTTTGTCAACCTTAAGATATGCGTATCGACGCCGATTGCAGGAATGCCAAAGGCTTGAGCTGCGACAACCGAGGCTGTTTTGCGGCCAACGCCAGGTAACTTTTCTAGCTCTTCAATTGATTGTGGGACACAGCTTTTGTACTCATTGAGCAGATTGTATTTGGAATAAACGCTTAATATGTGCATGCTTTCGGTTAAAAAGGGGAGCGTATGCCAGTAATAATTAATCGTAGTGAATCAATTGGATCTGCTTCACAGAGTGATGAATGTGAGCTAGATTTGAGTGGCACCACATTTCGTGAGTTCTCTGCAGAGCAACTTGAAATCTTGCAAAAAGTCACAAAAGTTAAAATGAGCAAATGTGTTTTTTGGGGACAACCATTTCCTAAGCTAAATACATTCCAGAATATTAAAGTGGTGGATTTAAGCGATAACAAGATTGCAAAAGTACCAGAATATCGAGATGGTATTAAGGTGATATTGGACGATTGTCCTATTCGCGAAGTGCCCTCCTGGGTTATAAAGCAATCTCCGCTGCCCTCCCTACAGAGATGCCCTATAATGGAGATTCCTGAAGGATATGCGGAGTTAGACCCGCAGTTAGCTGCAGACGTACGGGAGCGGTGGACAACGCTAAATTATGAAGTGGGTACGCCTCCTTAAAGTAATGCTGTTTTCTGATTAACAACCTGCAATAAGGCTCTTCTTCTTGAGACCTCTATCCAAGGAAAAACTGCTTAAAGATAGCTTGCTAACTTTAAGTGCAGATTTTTATTTGATCCGCAACTCGCGTTAGAGCAATTACGGAAAGAGGGACTAGATTCCCTGGAAACTCAGTTGTCTGCGTGCTTTTTTAGAAGTCTTGTTCTCTCCTGGATCTCGAGAGCGTTTGGCAGAAGATGTTGCTGCTGAATCCTCTCCGGGTGTTACGTTTCCTGGAATAGCTATAGCAGGATTGGAAAAAGTACGATTGCGGATCTCAACGACTCTTTGGTTGAATTCCAAAGCCGTTGGCCGAAGCTTTTCATCGTAAATACACTGGATTGCGAGTTGGTGTAGTGAAGAAAGTGCATCGTATTCATGTCTTGTTAAGGTTGGAGTAAGTGCTTCAACAAATGCATCAAAAAGTTGAGATCGCATTTTTCTCTTGGGGAACCAATGATATTCCTTAGAAACCGTTCCGTCTGCATTTTTCGTGGTCCTGCATCGACGAACATAAAAGCCACTTTTCTTGTATTCTTCAGCCTTTTTAGCATCAATAGGGATACGATATTTCATGTGCTCATGCAGGCATTTGTTTGCTATTTTGACAGTTTTTTTGCTTGAGTCTGCGCTTTGTAGCAACGTAGGAAAAACTTGCCTTTCGATAGTACGGATAAGGGCAAAGCCCATTGCATAAACATCTGTTGCTTTAGTTGTTTTATCAAAAAACTCTGGCGATAAATACTCTGCGGTCACCGTTAAAGGGTATTTTTTTTCTGACAATAAATCTTTTAGGCCGCCAAAATCAGTTATTTTGCCTCGCAGATTGTTCTTTGGCGCTAAAATGTTGTCTGGCTTTATATCCCCATGAACTAAGTCGGCCTTGTGCAAATAGTGGAGCCCTTCACTAATATCTGTAAACGTGCTTAGGATCTGTGGGAGTACATTTTCTGGTGCCAGTGGTAAACGGGTTAAAGTATAGTCATGGCACTCGCTTATCAGGCGAGGCTGGCCATCAGGGCCATTTGTCATCTCCTTGGGGAGGTCTAATACTTCAAGAGCTTTTTCGAACTCATCGTTTGACAGCCTTTGTTGGATAAGATTCTTTAACGATAAATCATTTTGGAATTCTGCTTGGTTGTTTGGGTCTTTTAGCTCTTTTACTGCTTCTGTAGTTTGCGTTATTCCATCTCGCTGAATTGAGGTGCATTCAAAAACAATTTTGCTAGTTCCTTCAGCCTTGTATCTAAGATGCCTTACTGTCTGTCTTGGTGTGACTTCAAGTTTGGATTTCTCGGTTAGCTGTCTAGTATAGGGGGGGTTTTGCAGGGCGGTAGTTGCAATGCTTGTAGCCGAGTTCGGAGAAAAATCGTCCCCCTCTAGCAATGAAGCAACACTTTGCACTCTTGAAGGAGAAGGGGTTCTTGGAGGAGAAGGAATTGATGGTTGCATAAAGCCTCTTTATATTATTCGTAATAATATTAACATTAATTATTAATTAATGTCAATTATGATTGATAATCAAAATATAAATATATCTATAAAATTATTTTAAACAACCGTGTCTAGTTCATGGCAAATGGGGCAGTTTTCGATTGTGTGGTTCCTTGCTGGGCAGTAACGCCGTCCATAGTAGATCATCTGTAAGTGGATTGTTTTCCAGATGCTTTTTGGATAGAGCTTTTGTAGGTCACGCTCTGTTTGTAGGGGGGTCTTGCTTTGAGAGAGGCCCCAACGCTTTGTCAGCCTTAAGATATGCGTATCGACGCCGATTGCAGGGATGCCAAAGGCTTGAGCTGCGACAACCGAGGCTGTTTTGCGGCCAACTCCAGGTAATTTTTCTAGCTCTTCGATTGACTGTGGGACACAGCTTTTGTACTCATCGACCAGAATTGCGCAGAGCTTGAGAATGTTTTTGGATTTTGTCGGAGCCAGCCCACAGGTTTGGATTAGGTTTTGTAGCTGCTCTTGAGAAAGGTTTAACATTTGCTCAGGAGTTGAGGCTTTTTCAAATAGAGAGGGTGTGACCTTATTGACGCGCTCATCTGTACATTGAGCGGAGAGTATGACAGCGATGAGTAGCGTGAATGGGTCTTTATGATTAAGAGGAATTGGAGGGTTTGGGAAGAGGGCTTCTAAATGCTTGCGGACAATATGAGCTCGCTCTTTCCGATTCATTTGCCCACACAGAATTTTGAAAAGATAGAAGAGAGGATGTCTTCTGTGACATCTGTACCACAAATATGGCTGAGGTTAAGCAGGCAGGCCCGCATATCCGATGCCAGAAATTCGCATGATATTTGGCTTTTTAAACCTTCCATCAGCGTACAAATATTTTCAATAGCGCTGCCAAGCGCTGTAAAATGGCGTTTGTTGGTTAGGACAATTTGATCCTTATCGGGCATGCCATTGATCCATATGAGATCGAGCACTTTTGCTTTTAGCTCATCTAAACCTATCCCTGTCTTTGCAGACATTTTTACTTGGTGTGTAAGTGGCGTTCTGTCTTGTTTAATGGGGGTTAAATCGTTTTTGTTCCAGATAAGCACTGTTTTTTCTGGGTTTACATTTTTTATGAGGTCGATTTCTTCTTGATTCAGAGCTCTTGTGCTATCACACACTAAAAAGATAACATCACTTGATTCTAATGTTTTATGGCTGCGGCGCACACCCTCTTGCTCAATCGCCTCATCTGTCATGCGAATTCCAGCTGTGTCAATTAAACGCAATTGCAGGGGGCCCAGATGGAGCTGATCCTCAAGAACATCGCGCGTTGTTCCTGGTTGGTTTGTGACAATAGCGCGCTCTTTGCCTAAAAGCAAGTTCATCAAGGAGGATTTGCCAACGTTGGGAGCTCCTATCAGGCAGCATGAAATGCCCTCTTTAATGATTTGCCCGTCGCGAAAAGTTGCATGCAGCCTTTGCATGTCATCGCGCACCGTGCTCAGCAAATCGAGCATTTCATCTGTAGATGCAAATTCCAATCCCTCTTCTGGAAAGTCGACCCAAGCTTCTAAAATGGCTGCAGCATCAGCTAGGCGTTTTTGAAAATTTTGAACTTTTTTCGATAGAGCTCCCTCGAGCTGTTGTTTTGAGGCCTCTAGGGCCATGTCATTTTTAGCGCCAATCATGGACTGGACTGCTTCTGCCTGGGCTAAGTCAATCTTGCCATTTAAGAATGCACGGTAGGTAAACTCACCAGGTTCTGCTGGACGAGCGCCAGCTTCAAAGGTACAATCCAGCACTTTTTGAGCCATGCGCCCTCCATGGCAATTGATCTCAACCACAGTTTCACCGGTGTAGGATTTAGGGGCATGCATCGGCAGGAGGAGCACGTGATCGATAATCTCGCCGCGATGGACAATTTTACCATAGGCTGCCCGATGAGATTCTAATGCTAAGACATTTTTTGAAAAAATCCGATTGGCCACATCTAGGGCCAGCGCTCCTGAGATACGGATAATAGCCACTCCTCCCTCACCAGGGGGAGTTGCTATAGCAGCAATGGTGTCTTGGGTGTCATACCACTTTTTCATGCTGATCATTATAACATAAAAAAAGCCAATGTAAAGCAGCTTTACATTGGCTATAAGCCTATATGAACTAGATAGATATAAAGGCTATTCTACCATTTATATCCGATGCCACCACCGATAAAAAAGGCGCTGAATGTGTTATTGACATTTTGGATAGAGCTATGGAGATCACCAAATCTTGTGAAAAAGTAATCGGCAAATACATCCAAGTAAAAATTCGTAAAAAAGGTGTAGGCGATGCCTGTTTTTGTCATGAACCCAAACTGACTGTCACTGATGTGGTCAGTTTTAAACCCATCGTAATTTTTGACATAGACAAAGGTATAAGCAGGCCCAATTCCAAGATAGAAATCTAAATTTTTGGTGATGTTTAGGCTGTACTTGATACCAGCAGCAATTGGGAAAAGGTAAAGTCTTGTGTAGTAACCCCAGTCAATGGTTTCACCATCATTCCAAACCCAGCCACCATTTAGCCAAACGTCTAGCTTGTCGCATCCATGCCAGCAGTTGTGCAAAACTGTGTAAGCTGTTTCTAGCTGAATGCTTGGAAGCGCTGTGCCATAAAGGTCTCTATGCTGTGAACTCAAAGGGATGTAGGCCGCTGCTCTGAAAGCTACGCTCCAGTCAGTCATGTCGTAACATTGTCTTTGAGGACTGCATGGGCCCGTTTCTTCTACAGGAGGCTGGCAAGGTTTCTCTACTTTAGGAGGCTGACAAGGCATCTCTTTCTTTGGAGATGGGCAAGATGCTCCATTGCCAGCAAATATTGCTAAAGGAGCAGTTAATAAACACAAAGTTATTGTTAAAATTCTCATTTTATATTCCATAAGTTATATGATCTTCTAATATTCCAAATAGCAAAACGGGATTTCCTATGCAAAGAAAATCCCGTTTTATGTGTTTTTACTGCTTTATTCTAAAGAGCTGGAACTACCGGCACTCCTAAAATTTCAGCAAGTTTCATTGCAATGACATAAACTGCAAAACAGGTGTTTCCATCAGGAATCACAGGCGCAACGCTAAGGTCTCCCACATACACTCCCTCTACACCAAAGACTTCAAGTCTGTTGTTAACAACGGAGTCAGCTGCTGATTTTCCCATTCTCGCTGAACCAGAAATGTGAGATGACACAACCAATCCTGAAGGGGTTTTTGCAGCACCAAAAAAACTTTCGGGAGTACTACCAGGTGTTGGAAAAAGCATGGTGAGCGCGCCAATCTGGTCCAGCAGTTGATAAAAAGTAGATGCAAGGTTTGCATCTGTGCCGTTCGTATCAAAGGGGCCATCAGAGTATATATTCAGATTGATATTTGGTGGAATAAGAGCGCTTCTGCTTGTGATTGTAATAGAACCTTTTGATTGGGGATCCATTATAAAGGCGAGAATATTTGTTAAGCCGTTTCCAATGTTGCTTGCAATGACTTGAAGGCGACGTACGCTGTCGTTACCATACGCATATGGAGCTAAAAGAGCAGGAGTTCCAGATGCATTGACAAAAGCTTGTAGCGATGGAGCGGCGCTTGTAACAACCCCTGAAACAATAGCTTGTGGTCCATACTGGTTAGCAAAATTGGCTCCAACGTTAGGATTATCAACGATAACTGGAATATCTAACGAATTGAGGAGAGAGGCATTACCAATGCCCGATCTCTGCAAAATGGCAGGTGTATATACACTCCCAGCGCAAAGGATGATTTTTTTCCCTAAGGCCTTAATCACTTTGTTAGGATTATCCCCATAGACGAATTCAACACCCTGCGCTTTTTTCCCTTTAAAGAATATGCGAGAGACGGTTGTGTTAGACTCGATGCGAAGAAGTCTTCCATCTTTTGCAACACCATTTGTTGTGACAACACTGGTTGGTAGAAAGGCATTTGAAGAAAAACTTCTATCACCTGTTGTGCCAGGAGAAGCACCAGGATAGGCAAACAGTTGATAAGGTCCCATGCCGGTGATGCCAAGGGTGTAATCGTTGTAATCGGTTACAAAAGGAACATTGAATGGCCCAGGGTTTCCCTCAAGGACAATGGCTAAGGGGTCCGCAGTAATGGGAAGCGTATCTGAAATCTGAATAGGACCGCCCTGACCGCGCTGTGCTGTATTGACTGAGCCTGTGGCATTTGGCGTGTAGTTTTCAATGGCCTTCATGATTGGAAGCAGGCTGTTATAGTTCCACGAGGCATCTCCTGCTGCTGCCGACCAACCATCATAAATTGAGGGGGTGCCTCTGACGGCATCGAGGTAGTTGTGCATGCTACTTCCGCCCCAACCTCGACCGATTGTGTAGTTAGTGGTTTGGAGAGGATTGAGGACTGCGATGGCCCATGTGTCTGAGTATTTGGTGTCGTATGAGAGTGTGGTCCAAGTGGCGGCGAGATCAGATCCAGATGTTTGCAAAACAAGCGGGTCGTCATCGTGGTTGATTCCACGCTCTAGAACGAGCACCTTCGTTTTTTTATCGTCTGATAGCTTGCGGGCAAGAGTTGCTCCTGCTGTGCCGTTACCGACGATGATATAGTCGTAAGTAATCAAATCTTTGGTGCTGCTAGCGCCCAATGGACTGAGCACAAGCGCTGCAAGTCCCAAGATGAGCTTTGAAAAAAGCTTGTTTTGTTTCATGAAAAAACCCCTGTTCATTTTTATTTTTGCTTTGAAGTCGTGGCCAGTGCTGACCATGCGTTCAATTGTCGGAGCTTATCCCAAAAAAACTTTACAGTAAATTAATATTTTTCTATGCGTTAAATTTGCTGCAGAGAAAGGCTGATGAGCGAGGATAAGTCGCAGGAATCTGCTATTTCAAGACTTTTAGAAACGGCTTTCTGGGCCTTGTCAAGAGAATAGCCGAGGTTAACAAGAGCGCTGATGGCGTCGTGGCTGATAGAAGTGGCAGGCGAGGGGGGAAGAGATTTGTCGTTTGCAACGATTTTGCCTTGGAGATCTAAGATGAGACGTTGTGCGGTTTTTTTTCCAATACCGGGGATTTTAGAAAGGGTGGCAACGTCTTGTTTGGCAATAGCCCATTCGAGCGCGTCGAGATTCATGTGGCCTATGATGGAAAGAGCGGTTTTAGGACCAATCCCGGAAACATCGCGGATGCGTTGGAAGAGCTGGCGAGTTTGAGTGTCTATAAAACCAAAAAGGGTTTGGGATTCTTCGCGGACGACAAAATCGATGTAAAGCAGGGTGTTTTTTCCAAGGCTGGGTGTCAGGTTTGAGTATGCGCTTAACGGGATGAAGATGGAGTAGCCAACGCCGTTGCAATCAATCACAGCTTTGTTAGGCTCAATGGAGATCAGTTTTCCTTGGATATATTCAAACATAGTTTAATTCCTTGTTGTTAAATGCATGGCAGATGGCAAGGGCAAGGGCGTCAGCTGCGTCTTCGGGATGAGGAACTTCGGAGAGCTGAAGCAGCTGCATCATCATATGTTGGACTTGGGACTTTGTGGCTGCTCCACGTCCAACAACAGCGCGCTTCGCTTTACTGGGTGTGTACTCAAAGACGGGAATATCATGTTTAGCGGCAGCGATGAGAGCTGCGCCGCGCGCCATACCAAGTTTAATTGCAGATTGAGGGTTTTTTGAAACAAATTGTGTTTCAACGGATAAGGCGATGGGGTGATATTGGAGGATTAGGGCCTCAATTCCGGTGAAGATTGCAAAGTATTTTTTTTCAATTGAGGCCGTGGGTGGAGGTCTAATACAGCCGAAGTCAATAGGGGTTAAGTGGTTGTTTATCTGCTTGATAAGGCCATACCCTGTGATGCGTGTGCCAGGGTCAATACCAAGAATGATGTTCGAAATATCTTTTTTTCTGTTATGCTGCATGTATCTTCATTATGACGGGGAGTTAGCTTTTGCAAAAGCAAAATCCAAAGAATATTATCGTGCGTATGCCAAACTGGATTGGAGATCTGGTGATGGCAACTCCTGTTTTAGCCGACCTGAAAGAGGCTTATCCAGAAGCTGAGATCACAGCAATGTGCAAAAGGCCGATGGGAGAGCTGCTTGAAAAAGATCCCCACGTTGATCAAATTTTTTCTTTTGATAAGCCCTCTACTTTATGGAGGCGCTTTCGTCATCGCAGCGTCATTGAAAAGCTTAGACAGGGAAACTACGATTTGGGTGTTTTGCTTACGAATTCTTTTTCTTCTGCCTGGTGGTTTTGGCAAGGCCGCGTAAAATGGCGCATTGGATACAAGGCAAGTGGCCGTGGTTTTTTGTTAACGGAAGGCAAGGTGTATCCCAAACAGAGAAGTTTTCAGCATTTAGTGAAGACATATCGGGCACTATTAGGTGCTGAGGGAGAGAGAAGTCCTAAGCTTTATTTAAGCGAGGAAGAAAAGGCAGGGGCTTGGAAATTATTAGAGCGCTTTGATGTAAAGCCAGGTGATTGTCTGATTGGAATCAATCCAGGGGCTGCATACGGAGAAGCTAAATGTTGGTTGCCAGAGCGATTTGCTGAGGTGGCAAAAAATTTGCTTGAAGATGCTCGTTGTAAAATTGTGTTTTTTGGGGACGCGGGATCAAAGGCAACAGTGAATGCTATTTGCAAAGACCTGCCTGAGCGAGCCATTAATTTAGCAGGATTGACAACGCTTCGGGAATTGATGGCGATCATCTCGCTCCTACGTGTTTTCCTTACAAACGATAGCGGGCCGATGCACATAGCAGCAGCTTTAGGGTGCCGGGTTGTAGCTCTGTTTGGCTCAACAGATCCTGTTGTAACAGGGCCCTATCTCACTGGCAAAGTGATACGCAAAGATGTTGCTTGCTCGCCCTGCTTTAAGAGGAAGTGTCCTATTGATTTTCGTTGTATGAAAAGAATTGAATGTGAAGAGGTTATTAAAGCAATAAAGGATAAGTTATGGGATTGATTCGTGAGGTCGTTGATTTTTTTCGGCCTAATCCGCTGGATGCAATGCTCGAACATGTGAAGCGAAAAAATGAGCGTCGAGTGCTTCTTGTGTGGAACCGAGGGCTCGGAGATATTGCGCTTGGTCTTTATGCTATGGTCTATCGCATTAAAGAGCTAATTCCTAATGCCGAAATCACTTTCTTGACAAGGCCCGACTTAAAAGAGGGGTTTGATCTTTTAGGTGGTGTGCACGTGCTCATTGGTCAAAGCTGGGAAAGAGGGGGTGTGATTGATATTGACAGCACGCTTTCAGCTCATGAAAAGTCACGAGAAGATTTTGACCTTATCATTGAAAAACCCGATCCCACGAAGTGGACAAAATGGCAGATTGATGAACTGGTGCCAAAGCTGCAGTGGAAGGGAAAATGGGATAAACTTGTAGAGCCGTTTCAATTGGATCCAGAAGGTGGATATATTGGAGTGCATTTGCAAACCGAAACAGGCCACTTTTATGGATACGAGAAAAATTGGCCTCTGAAATCATGGTATGAGCTTTGCAAGCATTTAACGGAGGAAAAAAAGAAAAAAGTGATTCTTTTTGGCTTAACGCCAGAGCCTGCTTTTGAAATGGAAGGCGTGATCGATCTACGAGGCAAAACGAACCTATTTGAAATGCTCTCGATTGTGAAAAACCGCCTATCTTGCCTGATCGTGCCTGATTCTGGCGTTTTATCGATCGCCTTTTATTTAGATGCGAATTTCCCGCTTAAGCTTGTTTCTTTGTGGTCAGATCCTCGCCAAGGCGTTTTAAAACAAAATGTTTCTTCTCCTAATCGGGAGCTGGTGCATATCCCGCTGATTGGCCGGGACGAATGTATCCAGAATATTTGCGTTAAAAAAGTTTTGCAAGCAATTGAGTGCTGATTATGGTTCCTGTTACCCAAGTTGAAGCAAACCCTTTAGACCTTTCAAAAGCAGAGAAAGCTTTTGAAAAAAAAGAGGTGGGGTGTGTGATTTTAGCAGGCGGCATGGGAACCCGTTTGGGATTTAAAGGCCCAAAGGGCTGCTTTAAAGTTCCAAGTTATGGGCAAACGCTTTTTGAGATCCTTTTGGGCAAAGCAAAAGAGATGCCTGTAGCTGTTATGACATCGCCAAGTAATCACGCTGCGACAAAAGAGGCCTTGAAGGGTCTGCATTGCACACTTTTTTGCCAGAAAGAAAAAGCATTTCTCGATGAGAATAACCAAGAGATTGTGGGAAAGAAAGGGCCTGATGGGAACGGAGGCGTTTTTGAAGCAATGCTTGAAGCAGGTGTTTTTCAAGCGTGGAAGCAAGTGCGCTATATCGTTGTGATACCAATTGATAACCCCAAAGCAATGCCGCGCAATTTAGAGCTTGTGCAAACCTTGATCGAATCAGGCGCAGCACTCGTTGTAAGCGCTATTGAATCGGTAAAGGAAACAGGTGTTTTGGTGTGCGGTGAAAAACAACTTCATGTCGTAGAGTATAGCGAAGGGCACATCAAAGGCCCGTATGCCTATTCTGGGATGTTTGCATGCACCATAGAATTTGCAAAGTTATGCGCAAAGCATACACAAGAGCTTCCATGGCATCTGGCAAAAAAGGTCGTTGATCAAAAAATCATTTGGAAACAAGAGCGATTTATTTTTGATTTGTTTCCGCTTGCTAAATCTTATAGAATCATATTTCAACCACGCAATGAATACTTTGCGCCTATTAAATATAAAGAGGACATCATATGAAAATTGCTTATCTCGGTGCTGGGGCTTGGGGATACACCTTGGCAAACTTGCTCGCTTCTAACGGACATGAAGTTATCCAATGGGATATCAATGAAGAGCTTACTAAAAAACTACAGACAACTCGCGTGCATCCAAAACTATCTGAGTTAAAAGCTCATGAGGGCATTTTATTTACAAGTGATCTTGATCTAGCCCTCAAAGATGTCGATTTAATTGTTGAGTCTGTGACATCCCAAGGCATGCGCCCTGTTTTTGAAAGGCTCAAAAAAGAAAACAAAATTCACTGCCCAATTGTGCTGACTTCTAAAGGTATTGAGCAGGGTAGTGGGTTGCTTTTAACCGAGGTCGCAGCTCAAGTGCTCGGTGAAGAGCTCAAATCATTTATCTGTTGCATTAGCGGGCCAAGCTTAGCTGCTGAAGTGATGAAAAAAATGCCAACATCGGTTGTCTGCTCATCCTATAATCCAGAGCACGTATCACTTGTAATCGATGCATTTACAACCGATTATTTCCGCGTTTATCCAAATCACGACATGGCAGGTGTCTCATTTGGCGGTGCGATGAAAAACATCATTGCAATTGCCTGCGGTATCTCAGACGGTTTAGGGTTTGGCGATAATACAAAAGCTGCGTTGATGACACGTGGTTTGCATGAGATTCGTAAACTGTCCACTGTAAAAGGCTGCCTGCCTGAAACAATTCACGGCCTATCGGGAATGGGCGATTTATGCGTCACATGCTTATCAACCTTGAGTCGTAACCACAAATTTGGAAGCCTCATCGCAAAAGGCCTATCACCAGAAGAGGCTAAAAAAGAAGTGGGCATGGTGGTTGAAGGGGCATTTACATGTGTAGCAGCTTTGCAGCTGGGTGAAAAACACAGCATCCCACTACCAATCACAGAAGCTGTTTACAATGTGTTAAATAAAGGGATGAGTCCCCGCGATGCGGTTAAAGAGCTGCTTACAAGACCTGTAAAACAAGAGCATAAATGAACTTAGAAGGGCAAAAAGTCATTTCAGCCACTGAAATGGCGCGTGTTGAAAAGGCATCTATTGACGCTGGTGCTTCAGCAGATGCCTACATGCAAAAGGCGGGCATTGCTATCGCTGACTGCGTAAAATCTTTAAAAATCGATCAGATCACACTGTTAGTTGGTAAGGGCAATAACGGTGGGGACGCTTTTGTTGCTGGTTGCGCTTTGCTCGAGCAAAAATACGCAGTGCACGCGCTGACATGTTTTGAAAAAAGCGTTTGCAGCCCCCTGTGCCAAAAATATTGGCAGCGATTTTTAGAGCTTGGTGGAGTAATAGTTGACACTATGCCAACAGAAGGGCTGATCTTAGATGGTTTACTCGGGACTGGTTTTAATGGTGAGGTCACAGAGCCGATCTTAAGCGTGATTAAAGCTGCAAATGCATCCGAGCTTCCCATTGTTTCTGTCGATATCCCTTCGGGGCTTTGTGGCAATACAGGAAAAGTGGGTAGCCACGCAATTGTTGCTGATTACACCTGTTTTCTTGGTATGCCAAAGGTCGGTTTTTTTCTTGGTGAGGGAATGAATCATACTGGAGTATTGATCAATTGCGATTTTGGATTGCCAGCAAATTTTGCAGACAATGCTAAAGCTGAAGGCTACCTGCTTGATGAAGCATTTTTGCCAAGTTTGTTACCGCCAATGAAGCGCACGCGCCACAAATATGAAGCAGGCTATATCGTAGCTTTGGCAGGCTCTCCTGGCATGCCGGGTGCTGCCATGATGTCATGCATGGCAGCCTATCGCACAGGTGCTGGAATCATCCGATTATTTCATCCTGAAGGTATGGATAGCGAATTTGCGTCCGGGCCTAAAGAACTCGTGCGCTCCACATGGTCTGCGCAAAGCTATGAGTTGTTGCTACAAGAAAAAAAGCGAGCTCAAGCCCTCCTCATTGGTCCTGGATTAGGGCGCACTGAGGAATCTTGCAATGTCATGAATAAGCTGATTGAGAACTTAGATGTGCCAACCGTCATTGATGCCGACGGCCTCTATTGGTTAGCCAAAGCAAAGCGCGTTTTTTCCACCCCAGTTATTTTAACGCCACACTATAAAGAAATGAAAGAGTTACTTGCAGGCAAGCCCAGCCTCAAAGCTTGTCAGCTCTATGCTAATGAGGTGAATGCAACAGTGGTGCTCAAAGGAGCTCCATCCTGGATCTTTCATCCCAACAGCCCGCCCCTGATCATGGATCGCGGCTGTCCAGGCCTGGCGACTGCCGGCACTGGAGATGTTCTTGCTGGGATATTAGCAGCCCTGCTAGCCCAAGGGCTGAAGGGGCGCGAAGCGGCAAGTCTTGGCACATGGCTCCATGCCCTTTGCGGGGAGCTTGTCTCCCTCGATAAGACCGATTATGGCATGGTGGCTACAGATTTGATCGAGGCTCTTCCAGAAGTGCTAGCAGAGATCTTGTCGGAATAATTTTCTACTACCCGGCAAAGCTTGGAACTAGTTCTAGAAATTGTTCTAAGGCCTCTTTGGAAGACATTCGCTCACTTGCCTTAACTTGCAGCATGCGCTTAAGCAAAGGTACAAGAGGCTCATTTTTATTATGTCCATCTAGGCAAAGGTCAATAGATTCTTGCTTAAGATATCTAATTTTATAAATTAAGACATCCGACAAATTTAAGACATCCGACCACTTATAATGCTTAACAATATCATCATCTCGAGGTAAACATTTTTGAAAGACATGCAAATCAGGCATACCGTCTTTTTCACCAAATAAAAGTTGAGCTATCACCATTCCAGCCGCCCAGACGTCTCTTTTTTGCCCAAATTTAAGATGGTATTTGAATAGCTTGACGTCTTCAGGATCTTCTGGTTCAGGCTCTACCTTGACAAGGAGACCCTGTTCGTTCCGCCGATACTCGGGAAATTTAAAATCGGGAAGTGATGGATATTCAACAAACTGGGAGAAAGCGGACATATCCATACCATATTGGTCATAGTTGGGGATGGTTTTTAGTGGGTTATTATAATACTCAAGCGTTTGAGGATCCATATAGGCATATGTTCCTGAAATGTTTCCAAGCTCTAGCGCCATGCCAAAATCAATCAACATAATTTCATCTGTACGTTTATTGAAAACAATGTTTTGAGGTTTGATGTCTCCGTGCATCAATGGCAGCGATTTAATTGGGATAGAGCTTTCTTTTGTTTTTCCTACAGGAGTGTAGGATAAACCCTTTATGTGAATGTCATGTAAATTCCTAAGGGCTGCTAAAACTTGCTTGATAACAGTTAATTTTTTGATCCTGGTGCGTAGCAGTCCATTTGTAAGAGCTTGATTAAGATCGCAGTCAAATTTTGGTTGATAGATCTTGTGATTAGCTTCTACAGAAGTTGGAGGTAATCCTGGCTTTTTGAAATCTGAAATAACTTCAAGTATAGTGGATTCTACCTCGCTAGCTTTTTTCTTAGCAAAATAGTTTCCGGTTGTGAGATTATAAACTACCTTGACCGTTTCCTGAGCTCCACTGCCTACAACAGCCTTGGTTATTAGCAAGAAACCGCATACATCAAGCGTTTTGATCGTAAAAGGGCAATCATCCCACTCGTATGTTGTAGGATCGTTGGGCCTACGAATTGTAATGTGTCGTTGACCATCACTTTTAGTGCACGAAAAATCGGATATCTCCATTCTTAACATGTCGCTGAATATTGTTTTTATCTTGTCCCACTGCTCTAACGATAAACCCGTATGGTCTTCTGATTTTGGTGGGATAATAATCTTATAATCATCGAAAGTGCACTTCTGTTTTTCGAATTGTAATACTTTTAGCGATTCGGATGAAAGGGGCAGCAAAAGACATTCATCAATAAGGCGCTTTTTCCTATTAATGTCTTTCTCGCCTATGCGCATGAGCGCATTCATTCGTTTTTCAGGATTGCAAATAGTTTTAGCGCAGGATTCAGCTTCATCAAAATTATTGTTGGCGAGTAAGCAGTCGATATGAAGGCTCTCTACATCATCCCTAAAATTATTTCTATCCTCAGCATAAGCAAAGCTTTTAATCAAAGATTTCCCTTGTGCATCACAAGATCGGGGTTCAATAGTAGAATTGGCAAGTTCGTCTAATTTGGAATGGAGTTTGCTTTGCTTTCTCTTGCGGATTTGCTTACCTAGCAGGTGCATAAGAGTACTTTGAATTAAGAGAGCAACTGCAAAGAAGAGGGCTTGGTTACGGCTCTTTCCAACACGCCAATTTAGTGCTCCAGCAGATATAGGAATGGCGAAAAAATAAATATTTTGCCGTGTGCTAGAGGTACAAAAACCCCGGGCAAAAGAAAGCGAGCATAGAGCTGCAGTTTGAATAAGGAGTAAGCGGTTGTCTTTGCCACTAAAGTTATTTGTAGCATAGAAATAGATGCCAGAGACGGCTAGTCCAGCTGCAAAGGGAACGATACGTTCCGAGTAGGTAAAGCGGCTATGGCTGGGCAGTTGGTTCTCATCAATCATACAAAAGTCCTGGATGTTTATTAGGCGCCAATTATATCAAACCAGATGATTTATGACCAAAAATAAAAAATTTATATTATTTACAGTTTTTGAATCAAATTGATTAGGGTGTTCTATCTCCTTAAAGAAATTTTATCAGAATAATTTTTTATTCTTTGTTTTTTAGATGATTAAGTGAAATGTAAAGCTGCTTTACATGAGTATTTGGACCTGTGGTATAATGGGCGCATGATAGCATCAGATAGAATCCGATTAGCAAGAACAAGGTTTGCACTGCTGTGGATGCAACTGGCTGGGGAGCCATTGGTTGCATTGAGGAGTGCCCTATTTCCATTTATTCTATACAAGGATTTTGGTGCTTCGCCAATTCAGCTGGGGATGTTTTGCGCAGTACGTCCGGTAATGGCTCTTTTTTCTTTTTACTGGAGCTCAAATCTGCACTGGCGCAGAGATAAGCTATTGACTAATCTTATGGGAGCATGGGTGCTTGCAAGGCTGCCGTTTGTCTTCATCCCATTTGCAACGAGTGCGTGGTATTTGATTTTTGCAGAAGCCATTTTTTGGATGTTTGATCGCGCGCAATCGCCGGCATTGATGGAAATTCTAAAGTTGAATTTACCCAAGGAAATGCGGCATAAAACCTTTTCTTGGAGCTTTGCTCTGAAGTTTATTGAGAGCATTTTCTTAGGGCTTCTGTTTGCTTCGCTGCTTGCAAAAAGTCCAACCGCTTGGAAGGGATTGATTTGTTTGATGAGCTTAATTGGTATCAGCAGTATTTTTGTGCAGAGTAGAATTCTCCTGCCGCCAATCGATGTTGAGCCGGCGATTCAGCGTTTGAATCTTAGGGAGCGTCTAGTTGGGCCCTGGGTAAAGGCTTATAACCTATTGAGAGAGAGGCCAGATTTTGCGCATTTTCAAGCAGGGTTCATGATCAGTGGGTTTGGACTAATGCTTGCAGTGCCTGCGATCACGATTTTTACGAGTGATGTTTTGAGTGCATCCCACGCTAATGTGGCTGTGGGTCGTAATATTTTAATGGGCATTGGTGTCGTGTTTTCAACAGGGATATGGCAACGAGCGCTTTCAAAATTTGATCCGGCAAGGTTATTAGGATTTGTGGCTTTTGGCTTTGCTGTATACCAATTCATTCTTTTGATGGGGCAGATGTCATTTGGGTTTTATTTTGCAGCATTGCTCATTTACGGTATTGCTCAAGCTGGGAGCCATTTGCTGTGGAATTTGTCTGGGCCCTTGTATGCTAAAAATGAAAACAGCTCTCCGTTTACGATGGTGACGATTTTGATGGTTGGTATTCGAGGGGTGATTGCCCCGCAGCTGGGGGGTGTCTTTTGCTCCTTTATGGGGGCGGCAAATGTCTTGATCTTAGGAACGTTAATTATACTAGCGGGAGCATGGAAGATGCTTGCTCCGGCGCATAGGTTGCAAACCATTCGATGAATTTTTCAATGCCACTCTCCAAAGATGTTTGCGGTGTAAAGCCAAGCATTTTTGAGCTTTTTTCAATATCAGCAAAGGTTGTTAAGACTTCCCCTTTTTGCATAGGCTGAAATTCAATGATTGCTTTTTTCCCAAGCGCATTTTCTAAGTAATGGATAAGCTTCATGAGCGGCTCAGGAGTGTGGTTTCCAAGATTGAAAATTTCACAAGGGGCCTCGTAATCAATGGCGGCTTGAATTCCTGCAACAATATCATCAATGTAGGTGAAATCGCGCTCCATCTTTCCGTGGTTAAAGACTTTGATCGGGAGGTTTTTGCTAATGGATTGAGCAAAGGAGTAGTAAGCCATATCTGGGCGTCCCCAGGGGCCATAGGCAGTGAAAAATCGTAGGCCAGTAACGGGAATTTGGTATAAGTGGTGGTAAGAATAAGCCATCAGCTCATTTGCTTTTTTGGTTGCCCCATAAAGATTTGAAGGGGAATCGGTGGGGTCACTTTCAGAAAAGGGCTGTTTTTTGTTAAGGCCGTAGACCGATGAGGATGAGGCGTAGGTGAGTTTAAGATCGAGCGAGCGACATACTTCAAGAATTTTTCCAAAGCCATCAAGATTATTATCGAGGTATTTTTGCGGGTGGGTTAGGGATGCGCGAACTCCTGGCTGGGCAGCCAGATGAACCAGGTGGGTGGATTGATGAGATTTGATCGTCCTTTGAAGATTTTCTTGATCGCGAATGTCAAATTCATGCACTAGAATCTTGGCATCACTCAGATGCTTTGCACGGTCGCGTTTAAGAGATGTGTCATAATAGGAGCTAAAATTATCGCAACCAGAAACGGAATAGCCGTTTGCTTGCAAGTGCTTAGAGAGGTGAAAGCCGATGAATCCGGCAATTCCTGTGATAAAGATCTTTTTCATACAGTTTTTTCGAGTATAGCACATTTTGATAAAAATAGGATATTGAGTATAGTTCGAATTTTGGTCTGATGAGGAGTTTAAATGAAAATTTTAGTGACTGGTGGGGCGGGGTTTTTAGGATCGCATCTAGCGAAAAAGTTATTGGACCAGGGGCATTTTGTCATCGTATTGGATAATTTATCTACCGGATCGATCGATAACATTGCGGATATATTAGATCATCCGCAATTCACGTTTATTGAGGGGGATATTTGCGATCCCGTCGATATTGAGGTCGATCAGATTTATAATCTAGCTTGTCCAGCATCTCCAATCCACTATCAAAGAGATCCGATTCAAACATTAAAAACAAATACTGCAGGTATTTTTCAAATCCTAGAATTGGCCAGGATTTGTAAAGCGAGCGTTTTACAAGCATCAACGAGCGAAGTTTATGGCGATCCACAAGTCCATCCCCAGCCTGAAGATTATTGGGGGCATGTCAATCCAAATGGACCGCGCGCTTGTTATGATGAAGGCAAGCGGCTAGCGGAAACACTTTTTTTCGAGTATCACCGTCGACAAGGTGTGTCGATTAAAATTGCGCGTATTTTTAATACATATGGTCCGCGCATGCATCCTGAAGACGGACGTGTTGTCTCCAATTTTATCGTGCAAGCTTTGCAAGGCAGAGATTTAACGTTGTATGGCGATGGTTTGCAAACCCGATCATTTTGCTATGTTGATGATATGATTGCCGGTTTGATGGTCTTGATGAATTCACCATCTGAAGTAACAGGGCCCGTCAATTTGGGCAACCCTCACGAATTTACCGTGAAAGATTTGGCTGAACAAATTTTAGAAATCACAGGTTCTAGATCCGAGCTGTGCTATGAACCCCTGCCTGTTGATGATCCAAAGATGAGAAAGCCCAATATTGAGCAGGCACATAGCTTGTTGAATTGGCAGCCGCAGGTCGATTTGAGCGATGGGCTCAGGCAGACGATTGCTTACTTTAGCGATTGTCTATCTGATTTAACTCGCGCCATTTCTTGACCATGAGAGCTGCCAGCGGTGCAGCCTCTTTGCCGTAGTCGGCAAATCTTTGTAAAACTACAACCACAAGTTCGGGCTTTGTAAACCCAGGATAATTTGGATTAAAAGAGATGCCTCCAAACCAAGCGTGTTTACAGGTAATCGGGGAGCTCTCTTTTTCAAGAGTTGGGTGGTAGCGAAATTCGGCTGTCGATGTTTTTCCACAAAGCGTCTGCTGAACGCTTTTATATGCATCCATCCATCCTTTATGGTGATATAGGGCTTTGATGCGATTAGGGCGTGCAGAACCCATTTCGCCGTTAACGACTCTATGAAGGCTATCGAGGATAAGCCCGCGCATGGATTGTGGTAGAAAAAGGGTACGAACGAGTAGGCTGTCTGGAGTTTGGTCGGTTTCTGCAGATTGTAGCTGGAGCGTTTTTGTAAAAAGAGGAAAATGGATGCCAAGAGATTTCAAACTGTTTTGAAAGGGGTAAGGGGATGAAGGGTCAAAGGGGTTATTTGTGAGATGGAGCTTGGGTCCTTGTATTTGTTTTAAGACATGGGGCTTGACGATTTTGCCCTCGTTTGCAATCGCAGAGAGCATCACAGCTGTTTGCAAAGGTGTTCCATCAAAGGCATGCTGGCCAATTGCAAAAGAGTATAGCCCGGTGCGGTTGTCCAACAAGTCTGTAGGAAGGGTGCCCCGAAATTCACCGGGCAAATCGATGCCTGTAAGGCTGCCGTACCCGAGCTCTTTTGCAGCATCGAGCAGCTGTTGTGCAGAAGTTAAGCAGTCGCCGGCAAGAATTGAAAAGTAGATGTTGCTTGAGCGTTCCATTGCTGTTTTTAAATCGACTTTTCCAATATATCCATGACTGCGAGGTAGTCGCCCTCCCTTGTAAAGCCTAGGAATTTTTTTTCCATCTGGAAAATGGCCGAGGACATCACCTGGACAAGTTTCATCAAATAACGTTAAAGGGTTTGGATCGTTGCCAGTGGTTTTTTCGTAGTGCTCTTTTAACCCGGCATAGGCTGTAGCAATTTTAAAAACGGATCCTGGAGGTGCCGACTGCTGATATGCATGAGACTTGCCATAGCCAAAGGAAGAGGGAGGATAAAAAGCTGCCGCCAGGTGCTTTAGTTGGCTAATTCCATTTTCTGATTTAACCAGTCGGTATTTTCCATAAAGGGAGTCGGTTAAGTCTTGGAATGGCACGAGGGTGCGTAAATAAGAATAGCAAACTTGTGGTGGCAATTGACCCAAATGCTCGCGCAAAATTTTTAAATGCTCTCCATCCATGTCTTGAAAGTATGGCTTGAGATGATCACAGAGCTCGTCATCGGAGTTACGCACGATTGCGTTTAGGAGCGCAAACTTATTGTTGTTCCAAAAATCGGTGAATTGTGCACGTTCTTCTTTGATCAGGTAGTCAAGATAGGGCTTTGCGAAGCGATTATTTTTTCTCTCTTCGGCGCGCAAATCTTTAAGAAAATTTGAAAAATGATCTTTTCTCCATTGTGCAAAGTCATGCATATGAAAAAGAGCCTGTGCCTGTGGGCGAAGTTTTGCAAGAGCTGCAGCAGCAGCTTGATTGAGGTGGCGGTGTTGGTCGAGTGTCAATTTTGGCAGGGATTCGGCCAGTGGCGTTTGGAAGTTTTTTCGATCTGCATTTAATCTGATCAGATCAAGGAATAAAAGTTTATCGGCATTATATGGGATAGGTTTTAAGTAGGGATCGAGAAGACTTTCTTTGATTTTAGTGGTTGCACCGAGCTCTAGTATCGATTCGCCGGTTGTGCCGGTTGGGTAGAGCGCGTTGATGAGGCTTGCAACTGAATCGTGTTCAGAAAAATGTAGCAAGACATCTACAGCCTCTTGCAATTTAATCGATTGCTGCACTGTTTTGATCTTGTCTAGTTGCCGGCGCACAGAGCTGTTTTTCGTAAGAATGCAATCGAGGTAGCACTCCCATGTCAATGGTTTAGAAAGCAGAGCATTGCTTTCAAATTCTTTTTCAAGGGTTGATATCCCATCCCAAATCTGACCAATGTAGGTTGGGGTTTCAAGCCATTGAGATATTTTTTGATCTTTTTGAACAAAGTCATTGCTATCAAAGCGTGGGTAGCTGGCGCAAGCAATCACTTCACCGGTTAGGGGATCCAACGCTACGATAGCGCCCCCTTTAATGAAAGGTCCGCTAAGAGTGTCGTGCTCTTTCCCAGCTCTAGAAAAATTGTCATCGCGCATTTTTTCAGTGATTGCTAGAAGCTCTTCTGCATAAGCCTGAAGCTCAGCTGAGATAGACAGCGTGAGGCTCTTTCCCGGTAAAGGATCTTGGCTTCCAAGTAGTTTGCGTAAAGACTTTCCTTTAACGTCGACTTCAGTCACTTGCCTGCCACTAATGCCTCGTAGCTCGCTGTCATAAGCCTGCTCAACGCCCCCTTTTCCAACGTGGGCATTGATGGTGTAAGCTTGCTGCTTTAAAGTTTCATAGCGCTCTTTTACGGCCTTGGCTGTTTTATAACCCTTGGGAAGTAGCGCTGGCAGTCCATCTTCTCGCGCCTTGAGAAACTGTTTAAGAGATTCAAGCTCCCGTCCCACCGAGCTGTATTTTCGATCATCGATTGCCCCCAAGTAACCGATAATATGGCTGCCTACTTTAGATTGTGGATAACATCTTTTAGAGCCACACTCTGCAATCAGACCAGGGTAGTGGCGCTCTTGCATTTTCAGCCTGGCGTACGTTTTTTCATCAATGCCTGCTTTTAAAACGTAAGGCGTATTTGGAAAAATGGCAGCTCTTGAATAGATACGATCTTCAATGTCTTGCGCGTTGATGTGAAGCTCTTTTGCGAGCATTGCGCTTAAGTCTTCAATGTAGTTTTTGCGGGCAAAGATTTTGCATCGTTTACCTAAGTCATCTTTTGTCCAACGAATATAGGGAATATCGCGAATAGGGCTGTAACAAACCGCTGCGTTAAATTGAGTTCTGTTGATTGCTAAGGGGAGACCAAATCGGTCATAAATCGCGCCTCTAAACGGCTGCTGAATAAAAACGCGCTCGCGGGGTGCGCGAGCGCGTTTGACATGCTTTGCCCTAGCAGAAGTTTGCAAGTACCACACACGCACAAAGATCAAAAGCAAGCTCACAGTGATCAGATAAAGAACGCGGTTTGCCTTGCGCGGTATGTCTTTTGCATTCATCAATAAAGGGCAAGCTCCATGTACTCACGCATCATTCCAGATTTTTTCTCGTTGTATTCATTTTGAATTTCTACAACATTTTTCTCTATCATTCCAGGTAATTTATAACTTCTAGCTGCCAACATTTGCAAAACCTTTTCCCAACGCAAAACTTTTGTCATAGGTATAATCATCGATTGGATCGTTTTAAATTGGCTTGCTAGTTCTTCATCTTGTGCCTCCACGCAAGCTTCATGCATTTGACGAATCATTTCCAGCTCTAAAACTGCAATTAACTTTCCAGCCCTTTTGACATCAATGGATTGTCCTCGCATAAAGCCATTATTGAAGACTTGCTGCATGACTAAAAACTCTTGCTCAATTTTTATTAGAGTATTTTCTAAATCTGATGCCTCTTCCTCAGATAACCTTCTTAATTTTGATAAAGTTTGCAGTGCCGATATTTGGGACTCAGAAAAGCTAAACGTGCCCAAGCATTTTAGCATCGGCTCGAGATAAGTGTCTTCGTTTTCCTCAAGTAAAGCGATGAGTTTTGTTCCCCTTTCAAGTTTAAGCTCCATGAGAGATGAAGGTAAATCTGTAAAGAAAAGAAGAGATGGCACGCCGAAATGATAGAGGCTAGCCGTTTTAAGTTGGCTTCTATGCGCAAGAAACCTTTTGTAAGATGGGGTTTTCATCGCATTGAGTGTGGCTTTTTGCTGCTTTTCTAAAAATTTGGCGTATTTTCCATTTTCAAATTGTTCTAATAGGTCATCGTACTCTGAAATTTCTTCTAGATGTTTAGGAAAGGCTTTTTCAGCAGGTCGGCGATTTGCCATGACTTGTGCACGCCTTTGTGCGCAGCTAGTGCAACCAGCTCCATGCAATGCCAAAGTGCTTCCAACGATCAATAATGCTAATAATTTTTTCATGTGTCCTCCGAGGGGTTAAAATATTTACATGTTAAAAAAACCTTTGAATATATGCACGAAAAAAATGAGTGTTGATCTCTAAAGGATGATTTGTCTAGACTCACGCCGAAGTTTTTTCAAAAAGGAGAGTATAACATGTCTGGAAATTGTCAAATTAATTCTTTAGATCGTGCAAAAAATCTTTACCGCCAAGTTATTGGAAGTGACGCATTACTTCCTGTTGTTGACAGCGTTGCTTTGAGTGCCATTGCTGGGGTTCACTATGCCTATCTGAAGGGAGGCTTAAAAATATGGCCTGCCCTTGGATCGAGCCTTGTAATCTTTGGCCTGTCGATGCTTTTTTTATATGCTCACCATTGTGAAAAAAAGAGGGTCAGTCTATTGGAAACTATATTGGAAACTATTAATGACTCAAGATGGGATCCGCCGGCCTAATTCTAGATGCTTTTGAAAAAATGAGATTTGACAAAAAAGAGGCAAATGCCTTAAAATCAACCTCGAATGTTTTCAAATAGGAGAGTAGAACATGCCTGGAAATTGCCAAATTAATTCTTTAGATCGTGCAAAAAATCTTTGCCTTCATACTGTTGCAAGCAGGACGCTTATGCACGTCGTTGTTACCGTTGCTCTGAGTGCACTTGCTCTGATTAGTTATGCCTATGTCAAGGGAGGCTTAAAAAGATGGCCTTTCCTTGGAGCGAATCTTGTAGTCGCTGGTCTAGTGCAGGTTTTTCGTTATGCTCATAATTGTGCAAAAGAGAAGGTCAGTGCGGAGGATACCAATGTAGATGCTAGAGATGACTCAAGATGGGATGAGCCAAAATAGATATAAATATTTTTTGAAAAAATGAGGCTTGGCAAAAAAGGTGTTAATAAGCGACAATCGTGTCAGGTATGCGCCTGTAGTTCAATGGTAGAACAATAGCCTTCCAAGCTATTAGTGTCAGTTCGATTCTGATCAGGCGCTTTTTCCTTTTTCAAAAACGCAAGGTCTGCTATACTCCAATGCTAAAGCAGGTCTTAAAGGAAAAGGCCACCAGGAAACTATATAGAGACAAGAGGTAGATTTGGCTAACCAATCGAAAAAAGAAGTAACTGTAAAAGATCTTATTGAAAGCGGAGCCCATTTCGGCCACCAGCGTCAACGCTGGAACCCTAAAATGAAGCGCTTCATTTTTGAAGAGCGCGGTGGTATTTATATCATCGACCTAGCTAAAACTGTTAAACAGTTACGCAAAAGTATCGAAGTTGTAAAAGACGTTGTCGATAGCAAGCAAAGCATTCTGTTCGTAGGAACAAAGAAGCAAGCATCTAGCGTTGTGAAGGAATGCGCTGAAAGTTGCGGTGAATTCTACGTTTGCGAAAGATGGCTAGGTGGGATGTTAACCAACCTATCGACGATTCGCAAATCTGTTAAGACACTTGAGCGTATTGAGAAGCGTATTGCATCAGGTGGCGATGGTCTGACTAAAAAAGAACTTTCAGAGCTCACAAAAGAACAAGAAAAACTGAACCGCAACCTGTCTGGAATTCGCGCGATGCGCAAACCTCCAGGGCTGATCATTGTTGTTGACCCAAGCAAAGAACACATTGCAATTGCAGAAGCCAATAAACTAGGTATTCCTGTGATGGCACTTGTCGATACAAATTGCGATCCAGATCCAATTGACTACGTTATTCCGTGCAATGATGATGCTCTGAAAAGCATCAAGCTTGTCCTCTCTGCGCTTGCAGATGCTGTTCAAAGCGTGAAAACCGCAGCACGACCAGCTGCTTCAAACAAAGAAGAAAAATCAGAAGTAGAGGAAAAAGGCGATGAGTAAAATTACAGCTGACATGGTCAAAACGTTGCGCGAGCGCACAGGCGTTGGCATGAGCAAATGTAAAGAAGCCTTAGACGAATCTGCTGGCGATATGGAAAAAGCTATCGAGTATCTGCGCAAAAAAGGAATGGCTACTGCTGTTAAAAAAGGCGGTAGAGAAACTAACGAGGGGCTAATCGGTTCTAGCGAAAATGATGAAGCAATCGTGTTGCTTGAGCTAAATGCTGAAACTGATTTTGTGGTTCAAAACGAAAAATTTAAAAACTTTCTTGAAGCTTTGTGCAAAGAAGCTCTTAAAACAAACCCAACCGATGTTGAAAGCTTCATGAAGCAACCGCTTTCTGACCGCCCAGGTATCTCAATCGAAGAAGCACGTGCTGAGCTTGTCTTGAGCCTTGGTGAAAATATTCTTATCAAACGCCTAGAAGTAATCGAAAAACAAGCTGGAAGCTCTTATGGCGTCTATTCTCATATGGGCGGTAAGATTGTTACCATGATTGAACTTTCAGGTGACTCTGATCAAGAAGCCCTTGCTAAAGATATTGCCATGCATACAGCAGCTGAAGCGCCTGAATACTTGAAGCCAGCTGATGTGCCTGAAGAGATCGTCGCTCGTGAGAAAGACATTGCTAGAACACAGATTGGCAACAAGCCAGAAAACGTGGTCGACAAGATATTAGAAGGCAAGATGAAAAGCTTTTACGAGCAATCGTGCTTGGTCTGTCAAAAATTTGTGAAAGATCAGAGCATTAGTGTTGAGAAACTTCTTGAAGAGGCTTCTAGTAAAACATCTCAACCTTTGACAATCACACGCTTTGCCAGATGGCAAGTTGGTGTAGCTTAAAGGAGGCAACTATGGCCGCTAAAGATCAAGCAAAGCAGCATATGGAAGGCGCGCTCGAGCACTTAAGCAAAGAGCTTGGCAATTTGCGTACAGGCCGTGCAAACCCTAATATGCTTGACGGCGTAGAAGTCGATGTTTATGGGACTAAGATGCGTATCCGCGACTTAGCAAACGTCACAACACCAGAAGCGCGTCAAATTCTTATTTCCCCCTACGACGGCCAAACAGCTGGGCCTATCGCAAAAGGGATTGAAAAAGCGAATTTAGGTGTACAGGCAGTTCTTGAAGAGGGCATTGTACGTGTGCCAATTCCACCGATGGACGAGCAGCAAAGACGCGATACAGTTAAATTTGCCAAGAAGAAAGCTGAAGAGGCCAAAGTTGCAGTGCGCGAAGCGCGTAGACGTGGTAATGAGCTGGTTGATGGCGATGGTGATATGACAGAAGATGACAAACACCGTCAGAAGAAACATATTCAAGAGCTGACGGATCAATACTGTAAAAAGGTTGACGAGTTGTTTGATCGAAAAGAAAAAGAGATCATGCAAGTTTAGGCTTGCAAATTACACGCTTTCTTTCGTATAATAACGTTCAGCGATGTATGGCCCCATCGTCTAGCCTGGCCTAGGACATCAGGTTTTCATCCTGGCAACAGGGGTTCGAATCCCCTTGGGGTCACCATTGAGGCATTAGCTCAGTTGGTTAGAGCATCTCCCTTTTAAGGAGAGGGTCGAAGGTTCGAGTCCTTCATGCCTCACACTTTTCCCCATATCAGGGGAACAATCAATAGATAGATACTTAAAGTTATTAGCGAAAATAGCGTGGTTAAAAAGATCAACGTATCGCTTTGTACTTCATAAGCTTTGTAGCGGTGTGCAAAAATTGATGTTAAAACACCTGTTGGCATACCAGCGAGCAAAAACCCTGTAATAGCCCATTCTCGCTGAATACCGAGCCACAGAGACAGTCCAAGCATCAGCAACGGGTGTGCGATAAGCTTAAAAGCCATGATTGTTGAGTAGGCAAGTGGCCTTGCAAAAAAACTGCCCATTTTTAAGTTCAAACCAATCGCAAAAAGCGCGCATGGGATTGCAGCATTCCCAAGTTGCATGCAGAAATTATCAACACCCTTAGGGAGTTGCCATTCGAAATAGGAAAAGATGATTCCGATAATGGGAGCAAAAACAGCTGGGTTGCGCAAGGTCTTTAGAAATGCACCTTGAATTTGCAAGCGTACATTTGGTTTTTTCTGCACTTGAATGTCTAGCAAAAAAATCATGAGAAGGACAAGCACAGTTGTTAAAACGTTAGTTAAAGCTGCAGGCACCAGGCCATTAGGTCCAAAGACCACATACAAAAAAGGAAGGCCAACATATCCTGTATTGGGGTAAGAGGCAGCAAAGGAGCGAAATGAATTATAGAGGGGGTGTTGAGGTAAAGCAAATCGAGCAACGACATACATCAGACCAAAGAGCACCAGCATGCTGGCCACAAAAGCGCCCATGTAGGGCCAGTTCAAGATCTCAGCAATTTTCCCCGTTGCAAGCGAGCGAAAAAGCAAAAGGGGTAGTGCAAAATAAAAAACAAAGCGGTGCAAAACATGGGCAGCGTTAACCCCTAAGATTTTAAAGCGCACCGCTAAAAAACCAGCAATAATAATTGCAAATAGGGGAAGCAATCCAGTTGTAATGGCTGTGTTTATGGACGGACCTCGATAACAGAACCTGTCAGTTGATTATCTTTTAACAGACTAATAACAGATTCTGCGACTTTTTTGGGAGTCAGTAATAAACTGGTGTCTTCGCTAGGAAAACAGCTTTTGCGCATTTTGGTATTAACGCGCGTTGGAACTAAGGCGTTGATGTGCATTTCAGGCCACTCTTCAGCCAGCGCTTGAGTGAAATTAACAAGCGCTGCCTTAGCAGAGGAGTATAATGCATAATTTGCCCTTCCGCGGAAATAAGATGACGAGGCAATATTGATCAACGCCCCCCCTTTTTTGACTCGAGCAGCTTTACAACTATAAACAGCGCTCATCAAGTTGCTATCGATTAACTCGTGCATATCCTTTTCAGATAATTCGCGCACACCTTTGATCATGAGCTTGCCAAAGCAATTAACAACTCCGTCGATGGGGCCGTGCTCTTTTTCAATCGCGCTGAAAGCACTATTGATTTGCGCGTAGCTAGAGCCATCAGCGGTAAAATCAGAATCGTCGCGCGCGATACTGATCGCTTTGGCGCCAGCTTCTTTGAGCTGTTTGCAAATTTCTTTACCAATGTCGCTGTTACCTCCAACAATTGCAAATTGCTTGCCACAGATTGACACATCATTTTGTGGCGCTACAGGATGGCTCGTGCGCATTAACTGCTCTGCTAAGAAAAGGTCGAGCTCTGATGTGATTTTAATATTGCGCTCATCGCCCATGGCAATATGGACAGGATGTCCCATATTGTGGACGAGTTGACAATCATCAGTTGCATTATCCTGCTTTGTTAACGCATGAGCCTTTAAAATCAGATCGCGTTTAAATGACTGGGGAGTTTGTCCCCTCCAGTAATGAGAACGCGTAGGAATCGTGTCTATTGTGCAGCCATTTTGACTATGCACGATCGTATCGCTGCTTGGAATGCAGGTGTTGACAGCGCCATGTATTTTTGCAGCTTCAATATTCTTTGAAAGAATTCTTTGATTAACAAAAGGACGAGCGCCGTCATGGATGACAACAATATCTGCATCTACTGCGGCTTGAATTCCTGCAAGGGATGATGCTTGCCGATTTGCCCCGCCTGGGATGACCTGGATGTTGGGATGGGCTTTTTGAACAGTCTCAATGAAATCAGGGTGGCAGACAAGAATGATTTTATCAAAGAGATTTGAGTGCTCAAAGACCTCTAAAGTTTGCTCGTAAACGGCTTTACCAGAGAGGCGATGGAATTGCTTAGGTAGGGCATGGCCAAAACGCATCCCCTGACCGGCCATTAGAATAATTCCTACAATTTTCATACCTTAATTGTAGCATCTTATCTCTGAATTTACAATTTTTGAAAATAATTGTTAAATGGTGAGCGTGGTAGGTGCTAGGGCTTTTTTCATGAGGTGGGCGCGGGCGGTCTCTGGATCGGGAGAATCGGGCGCTAAGAATTTGAGGTGGCCGCGGCGCATTTGAAAAAACAGGGTGTTGCAATCGGCATCAGATAGCCCTTCCAGCCAGCCTAAGTTTGATCCCAGCTTTAGCAAGCTTAGGTGCGTCAAAGCCTCTTTTGTGCTGAGCTTATAAGAATGGCGCAAAAGTCCATAGGCGCGGGTCGTGCGGTCGATCCATTCATCTTTTGGGTGATTGCGCAAAGCAGCCCGCAAGTCGCTTTCGGCAGCAACCATTTCATTAGCAATTGTATGCATGCGATGCAACAGATCTGTTTCAGACTTCCCAGAGCAATAAGGGTTATGTAAAACCAGCAAGTCTCCAAGGTAATGATTGGGATTTTGGGATAGGCCTTTAGCGCTGATACCCTCTGGCAAGAGTTGCAAAAGATAGTCTTGGATTTTTTGTGTTTGGATTAGCAAGGGAAGGTGTAAGAAGATTTGAAGCGATAGGCCTGTTCCTACATGCGCAAGGCTTGATGTGAGATAACCAAATTGCGAGTGGTAGGCAAAGGCAATTTGGTGAGCTAGGGCATCTTCAATTTCGTAGAGCTTGCGATAGGGATCTGTCCATGTGGAATCAAGGGATGCATGCTGAATTGTGAGGTGATCATTTCCGTTGATGAGGGCCTGCCACTCTAAATTTGTGGGGATACAAACAAGGGAGCCTGATTGTAGGCGTTGCATGCTGTTTTGCCAGTAGTAATGTTCAGCTAGGTAGGTTTTTGTGACAGGTTGTAGCTGCTGAAGGTTGAGCAGGTAAGGGGCGTTAGTGTGCTTGACAATGGCTGTTTTAAATGTGTTACTGACAAGCTGGCGCTCTTGGGCATTTAGACAATGAGGAAATGGATAGTGGGCGAGATTGCGCCTTAGAGTAAAGAGTGAAAGCGTCCAAATAGGGGCAGGTTTGCGGTTCCAAAGAGAAAAATCAATGAGAGGTTTTGGAAGTTCAACTTTCATGGGGCTCGCTCATTAATCCTTCGATTTCATCACGCAGGAGGGCAGCTTCTTCATAGTTTTCTTTTTTAAGAGCTTGGTTTAGAGCAGAAGTTAAATCTGTGATTTTTTCTGGAAGAGAAAGCTCTTGATGAGTTTTAGGAGATCGTCCCCGGTGAAACGGGGGCGTTAGTCCCATCTCAAAGAAAACTTGAGAGATGTAGTCGCTGAAAATATCAAAGCAGTTGCTACAACCAAAGGTTTTTGTTTCCTTAATTTGCTCTAGGCTTGTATGGCAGCGCACGCAGCACATAGACCCTAATGCTTGCACTGATGAGGCATCAGGGCTGCCCAATTTTGCCTTTAAGGCTGGACAGTCTGCGCACATTTGAGTATAGGTAGTAGTATCATCTACGATTTCTTGGTAGAGGATCGTAGCTTTTTTGCGGCAGCGGCCACATTCAACGGGTCGATCAGTCATATATAAAGCCATAGCGCAAAAGAGAAAAAAACAAAACCCCTTTTTGGAGGCCCCATGAGAAAAATAGGAATTGCTCTAGCAATTGTGCCAGCCTTTATCTTTGCTGCGCCAAGTAGTAGCGGAATGAGTTTATACGGCAGTCAATCCCAGCAAGGGCAAGTAGCCGATTGCTCCCATCTTACGCGAGATGAACAAGCTTTTGCCGCCAAGCTCAGCTCGATCCACAAAACTGTCTTTTGCCAGCAATTTTCGCCTCAACAAAGGCAAGATACAATGTCACTTGTCAAAATGAAAGATCCACTCAACACCTCGCCGGGTCAAATTACTCCTGACCATGCCGTTGAAATCATTTTGCAAAGCTCTAGAAACACCGGGACAAATCAAATGCAGAGTCAGCCTCAACAGCAAATGCCGCAGCAGTATCAACCCTACAACCAGCAGGGCAACCAAGGCTATCCCTATAACCAGCAGCAAGGTCAAAATCCTCAACAAGGCCAAAATGGCCAGCAACAGCAAGGACGTAGCTCTGGCTCCTGTAGGCAGTACTAGAAACTTTTAAAATGACAAATTATCGCAAAGCAGTCTACCAAGCCCTCCTCTCGTGCTACCGAGAAGAGGGCTTTTTGTCGCAGCATCTACAAGAGTGGAAGCAAAAAAGCGACCCTAGCGAGCGAGATTTTCACCTAGCTTACGAGATTGCTATGGGAACGGTGCGCTACACTTGGGCGCTCGATGCCATCGCAAAGCAACTTGCAAAATCTGGAAAGCTTCATCTCAAATTAAAAGAAAAAATTCTAGTGCGCATGGCCCTTTACCAAGCGCTATATCTTGATAGCATGCCTCTTTATGCCGTGGCCGATCAAATGGTTAAGCTTGCAAAGGCTGTTTGCCATCCCCGATTTATTCCCTTTTTCAATGCCCTTATGCATCAACTAGACGGCTTTACTTGGGAGCCACCAAAGAGCAATTCCATCGAAGATCTTTCTGTGCGCGTATCATTCCCAGAGCCATTTGTGGAATGGATGCTCCGCGATTATGGGCCCGATGCAGAATCTATCATGAATAATCTCAATCAAGTCCACCCTTCAATGATGCGCGTTCGTAAAGGGGAGATTGACTTGCCCGTGATCTACTCATCCAACATGGGAGCGTACGTCACATGTCCGGATGTGAAAAAATGGGGGCAAAATTCTCGGGTTTACATTCAAAACGTTACTCCAGGAGCGCTCATTGATAAGCTTTCAAAGGGCTTGCCCCATCCTCCCACATCGATTCTAGACATGTGTGCAGCACCTGGAGGTAAAACAATCGCTCTGCATGATGCGTTTCCTGAAGCCGAGCTTTGGGCCAATGAAAAATCTCCCAAGCGTTTAGAAACACTCAAAGATAATCTCAAAAAGTATGAGATTAATGCACATCTGTCAAGTGAAGATGGATTAGAGTATTCTCCCTCCCGCCACTTTGATCTGATTATTTTAGATGTGCCATGCAGCAATACGGGAGTGCTTTCCAAAAAACCAGAAGCGCGCCTGCGCCTGACAGAGGAGCATGTCGATCAGCTTAAAGACTTGCAATTGCGCTTGCTCAAGCATGCCGCAAAATTCTTAAAGAAAGATGGCCAGATTTGGTACATGACCTGCTCGATTCTCAAGGATGAAAACGAGGCTCTAATCCGGGAATCAGGCTTGCAATGCATAGGCGAGCCAATCACCATTCTCCCCAACAAAGAAGGCTGGGATGGCGGTTTTGGCGCTGCCCTTCGGACTTAGTTCCATTTGCCAGTTAGCAACCTCAGAATTGATATTATATCACTCATCTTTAGGTAATTCAGGGAAGTCTCGCACATAGCGGATTTGCGATCTCGATTCCTTCAAGTCCTAGCGATATAAGCTTGAAACTGAGTCTAACAGGTGGAAAATGGCCCACTTTGTGGACGATATTCGTCCACAAGATGGCTGAAAATCGTCCATTCATCACCGATTGTTTGGTAAACAACCAAAGGTTGCAAACCCCAAATGGTGTCTTTGGAAGGGTAAAAATCAGTGTGCTATCTTAAGCAAGGGCTGGGTAGGCGATGTGACTGTGAACATAGGCGCCTGCCCGCTGCGCAAACGCCAGTACTCGCATTATTCCTAAGAGCCTTCCAACTTCCAGCAGCTAAGCCCTTCTGCAGTCTTCTCCAACTCTAAACCAAAAGAACTAGCTGTCAATGGCTTTCTGGTGCTCATTGATATAACTAATCACGAGAGGCCGTATGGCTGGCAAATAAGATTCTAACGAGTGGTGGTCTTGGAGGTAAGTAGTCAATTCGAATGGCTTGTTGACAGGGTTCAATATAGAAACCCTAAATTGAAGTTCACTAGCGACATGAATAATGAGTGGAGCTATGAGGTTAATTGTTTGATCAAAATTTTTATTGCCAGTTGCAATCTTATCTATTTGAGCTTCTTCGCAGACCTTCTTCGAGGTTTCGTTTGTTAAATAGATAAAAAACGGGTGGAAAAATGGGTTTCTTTCAAAGCCTGGAGTCATAGCGTTAAGAATTTTTAGCGCTGCTAGGTGGTTGTGAGAGGACATTCCAAGCACGCTTTCTTGGAAGATCTTCTTTATTCCGATGAAAGCCGAGACAATGGCCTTTAAGGTCGAATGTCCATTTTCAATTGATGAAAGTTTTTCTAACTCAGCGAATGAGTTGTGAGCTAAAATAGGTATCACATCGTATTGATTAATGAGATTTTCAGCACTTTTATAGCCGTGATAAGGAAATGGAATCAGAGCTGCTCCGCCAGCTGTCACAACGCGAATGGATTTTCTTATACTGTCTAAGCCCTTATCCTTCATAGCTAAATCGAGAATGACGGCGCCATGACTATGCGCAATGATAACAATACAAATTTTATCAACTAATTGTGCACATTCATTCGATGATAGCTTTTGAGAGAGTGACTCTTCGCATCTTTTAGATTCAACAAGAATTTTTTTAACAAGTCGCATTGCCGTTTTAGGAGCAAATTCTCCTATTCCTGGATTGTGCTCTGAGCTGATGCGGTATTCGTTTAGCTGAGTAGAAATATCAGCAGCTGTTACAGCAGAATCCAATACTCCGTTGAGCAGACCATTAATAAAGATAATAGACATGCCGGGAGGAGGAGCCTTAGACGTTTTTTCATAATTACCAATGATATCCAATTGTTTTTGCATCAGATAGCAAGGGTGGTCTTTGGGGAAAATATTAAACGATCGGATTGAGCCTGTTGACATTTTGAGCCTCCTTTTATTCGGAACTAAGGGTTTGCCCGACATGGTGCAATAATATTTTTTTTGTGTCTAGAAATATGACTAACCTAAGCAAGGGCTGGGTAGGTGAAGAAAAAGAATTGGGTTGCGTTGAGCAGAAAGTGAGCTGCGATGGCCCCTTCTACAGATTTTGTGTAGTGGTAGGTGAGTCCATAGAGGACAGAGGCGCAGAAGGCCAAAATGATGTAGCGCACTTGGAAAACAAATGCTAGGTGCATCAGAGCAAAAATGGCGGATAGGATCCCGATGGCAATGTAAGGCGCCCATTTGGTTTTTGATTGCAGGCTATTTGTGATTTCTCGCTGCAAAAAACCACGCCAAAAGACCTCTTCTGGAATGCAAACAAGAAAGAAGTTGGCGATGATCCATGGAACTGTAATGGATGGAAGCTTTGGATCAAAGTGAACGATACTAAAAGCCTGAGAAAGTGCTAGCATGGTGATGATTGTTATTCCTGACCACAAGCAGATGGCCGCTAAATTTTGCTTCAATGTCGATAACAAAGGAAGGCCTGCTGCCAGAATAAAAATACCAATGAATGGTTTGTCGTAGTTGAAATAGAGGGTGAGAGGAATGCCATCTGGGCTGATTTGCATGCTTTTAACAATTAGCCAATTGTTAAAACCTGGAAATAGATGGAGCATCAGGCCAAGTGATAGTATTCCTGCAATAGAGATGAGAATAGCTCGTAAAAATCCTTGGATTTGTGATCTGAGACAAAAGTGGCAAGCGGCCAAGAATGCAATGGGGATGAGCGCTGGTGGGCTGATAATTTTTGCTATCAATGCCAGACCAATGCTGGCGATGATGAGGCTTGCCCAGATGAATGTTCGGCGGTAAATCCAAAACGATAAGATTGCCAGTATCAAGGCAGAATAAGTTGATGTGTAAAGAGGATGAGATAGAAACAGCTTTAATGCGTGCACGTTGACACTGCCTTTGTTATTAAATAATCTTGAAGGGCATTTGGTCCCCCCTCTTTACCGAACCCAGAGTGCTTTATTCCGCCAAAGGGGAGCTCTGCATTGCTTGGGGATCCATCATTAACTCCAATGATTCCAAATTCTAGCTTTTTTATGGCTTTTTGAACAGTGCGGGGGTTTTCAGAAAAAATATAGGAGGCTAGCCCAAATTCTGTTTGGTTTGCAAGTTTCAACGCTTCATCGAATGTGTCAAATGGCATAAGGCTTGCGACAGGCCCAAAACTCTCTTCTTTAAATAGGAGCATGTCGGGTGTGATATTGGCAATGATCTGAGGCTTTGCCGGGTCCTCGTCGATAAGGATCGCCTTAGCTCCTTTATCGATCGCATCTTTAATATTTTTAGATATTTTTTCGCGCGAGGATGGATGTAAAACGAGTGATAAATCTGCCTTATTGTCAAATGGATCACCAATGTAAAGCTGCTTTACATTGCTTGTAAATAACTCAATAAAAGGTGCGTAGAGCGATTTATGAATTAAAAATCGATTGGCTGCAATGCATGATTGGCCATTGTTGCGAAATTTCGCAGCGATTGCACCTTTGACAGATTTATGAAGATCGGCATCTTCAAAAACTATGAATGGAGCATTTCCTCCAAGTTCCATGGAGGCTTTTTTTAGCGTCGGCCCGCAACTAGAGTAGAGGCTTTGTCCGACTTGGGTGCTGCCCGTAAAGGAGATCTTTCGGATGATAGGGGATGCCATGAGGGGATCGATGACAGCTTTAGCAGGTCCTATGAGAATGTTGAGCAGTCCTGCAGGGAGGTCGAGTGCGTGCGCAATCGCAGCGAAAACGAGTAAAGATATAGGGGTGTGGGAGCTAGGTCTTGCGATGATGGGACATCCTGCAGCGAGCGCTGGTGCAATTTTACGAGCTCCCATGGCTAGCGGGAAGTTCCAGGGTGTCATGAGTAGGCAAGGGCCAATAGGAGCATCAATCACTTCGAGTTTTTTTGATGATCTAATTTCACGCATGCCGATGCTCTTCACCTGTTTTGCACATATAACAAAGTAGTCGATTGCATAATCCACTTCAATGAGCGCTTGAGATATAACCTTCCCCATCTCTCTTGTAATGATCGTTGCAATTTCATGTCGGTAAGTTTTCAGAGATGTGATAAATGCGTTCAGGTATTTTGTTCTCTCATCAACAGATAGTAGCGGGGCTGACTGGATAGCAGAGAGCGCATCATCGACATTTTCACGACTTGCAATTTGCAAGCTTGCCCACGATTTTTGATCTACAGGGGAAATATGAGGAATGGGATTTTCGGTTTTAACAAACGATCCGTTGATATAGCTTGAGTAGTGCTTGTTTAAGAAAAAGTTTTTCATGCATTTGCCCCATTTTACAGTGAATCAATGTTAAGGCGTGCAACCTGTATCCAAATTGACTGGACCTGTAACTGTCACAGTGCCGACGTTATTAGCAACTAAATCGGCAAGGGACTCGGTTACATTAAGTGTAGATCCAGCAACTGCAGTGAACTGATAAGAGTTAGCGACGTTTGCATCAAGAGATGCGCACGTGGATGTACCGGCAACATTAACGTTAAAGATGACGTCGTTTGATGCGCTTGAAGTATTGTTATTGTAATCGATGCCGTTGTAGCTTGAACTAAGACTGAAGAGTGAGGAGACTGATCCGCTTGTGTTAACAATAATGTTGTTCTGAAAACTCCCAGAGCCTGGTGTTAAAAAAGATGAAGTGGTACGCACTGCAGGTCCGATGGGCGCATCGACAACGATATCGTTATTTAAAAAGGTAAAGCTGTTCTGAACTGAGGGGTGAATAACTCCCCCTCCACTAGAAAATATTCTAACAATGTTATTATCAAAAATAAATGAAGAGCTTCCCACCGGTGTAAAGTAAAACTCGCCTACATCACCCGAGCCAATCGTTGTGAACGTGTTATTTCTGACCATTGTATTTGTTGATCTTGATTGCCAGCTGATTAAAAAAGGCGGCTGTGTAAACTCAAACTCATTATCGTCGACAATCAGTGTATTTAACATGGACACTGCAAATGCATCGGCGACCTCAGTAAAGCGGTTGCAGGTTAAACTTACATGGTTGTTTCCATCACCCCCTATCACAATTTGTATAAGGCCGTCGCGAAATTCAAACCCGCGAATGAAAATATCGGCTGAAGTGCCAAGCTCGAAAATGATAAAGCCTCCTGGATTGGTAAGTACAGGATAGGATGTGTTTAGAGGAGGTAGGGCTATGGAAACGCCTTGTATTGTGGGGATGAGTTGATCGCAGGCTCCACCAAGAAGAGGGCATTGGGGAGCAGGGAACTGCCCCACAAAAGTGCCTCCCAATACGTAGATGCACTGGCATGGCGTTACCGCTAGAGCAGCGGCTAAATCGTTAAAAGGATGCTCAAATGTACCATCTCCACCTGGAGGTGCATCGCCATCAACAAATAAGCACTCAATGTCAAAAGAGTATTGAAGATTGTCTGAGGCAACAGGGATGATCTCTTGGCGCACGACATCTTTTGTCATGACGCGCTGCAAAATAGCGTTGTTGTCACACTCGGCCGTTGGGTACCAATTTTTCCAACGCGATTTATTTGAACGGATGGTATTAGGTCCAAGAGGAAGGCTCAAAGAAACAAAACCGTTTGCCCTAGTCTTGAAAAGTTTATCATAGCTGAGCTCGCCCCCAATGGTCATCCAATCAAAAAGCTGCAAGCTTAACCGCCCCAATCCACCCCAAACACCTCCAACAGAGGCAGTAGATTGCGATTGCTTATAAAGGTAATAGGGGCCAACAGAGAAATAGGGGTCAAGAAAAGGGCCGAGGGGGAGGCCAACTTCACCGGCAAGGCAAGGCAGGGCGGCTGTGTATTGACGGGTAGCGACCAGGCTATTGCCAACACCTGTAAAACGTGAAAAAGTGAAATTTTTTAGCCTTTGAGTTGTCCCGATGGGAATATATCCATTGATGCGAAAGTCAATGTAGGGGCTAAGAAGCTCTAAGCCTGGGCCTAGTTGGTGAACGTGCAAACGCTTTGCATCACGAAAATCATAGAAGAAGTTAGCGCCCAGCGCCCAGTTACCAAAAATATTCCAGCGCGATCCAAGCCCGGCGTTTACAGCTGGGCGCCCATTGTCAAACATGTGGCCGCGTATATCTAAAAAAGGCTGGAAGGCTCGTTGCCAGTTTGGAGTAATAAATCCCTCAAGTGTCGTATAACCTTGGCTGTAACCAACCCCTTCAGGTCCGCGGTAGCGAGCAGTCACGTGCGAGGGTGTTCCCTGAATGCAGCTTTCCTGACCAAAAAGTGCAAAGCTAAGAAACACAGCAAGAAGCAGATTTTTCATGACAACACCGTTAGGAGCTCTTGATAGCACATTTTACGCATCTATTAAAGAAATTTTATCGGGGTTAAGGCGTGCAACCTGTATCAAAATTGATTGTGCCCGCACCTGAAGTGGTCACGGTACCGACGTTATTAGCAGATAAATCGGCAAGGGACTGGGTCACATCGACTGTAGATCCAGCAACTGCAGTGAACTGATAAGAGTTAGCGACGTTTGCATCAAAAGATGCGCACGTGGATGTACCGGCGATATTAACGCTAAAGACGACATCGTTTGATGCGCTTGAAGTATTGTTATTGTAATTGATGCCGTTGTAGCTTGAACTAAGACTGAAGAGGGAAGAGGTTGACCCACTCGTATTGACAAGAATGTTGTTTTGAACACTTCCAGAGCCTGGTGTTGGAATTGAAGTGGTGTACACTGCATATCCGATGGGCCCATCGATAACAATATCGTTGTTTGAAAAGAGGAAGCTGGTCTGAACTGAAGGATGAACAGCTCCGGTTGGGGTACTAAGCCTCCCTCTAACAAAGTTATTATCAAAAATATAAGAAGAGTTCGGTGATGGGGCAGAATACAACTCGTTTATAATACCAGCGCCGATCGTTGTGACCGTGTTGTTTCTGATCATTGTATTTGTTGATCTTGATTGCCAGCTGATTGCAAAAGGTGATTGCGTATATTCAAACTCATTATCATCTATAACCAGCGTATTCAACATCGTTAATGAAAATGCGTCGGCGACCTCAGTAAAGCGGTTGCAGGTTAAACTCACATGGTTGTTTCCATCACCCGCTATTGCAATTTGTATCAAGCCGTCGCGAAATTCAAATCCACGAATAAAAATATCGGCGGAAGTGCCAACCTCTAAAATGATGAAGCCTCCTGGATTGGTAAGTACAGGATAGGATGTCGTTAAGGGAGGTAGGGCTACGGTAACGCCTTGTATGGTTGGAACAAGCTGATCACAGGCTCCACCAAGAAGAGGGCATTGAGGAGCAGGGAACTGCCCCACAAAAGTGCCTCCCAATACGTAGATGCACTGGCATGGAGTTATTGCGAGTGCAGCGGCTAAATCGTTAAAAGGATGCTCAAATGTACCATCTCCACCTGGAGGAGCATCGCCGTCAACAAATAAGCACTCAATGTCAAAAGAGTATTGAAGATTGTCTGAGGCAACAGGGATGATCTCTTGGCGCACGACATCTTTTGTCATGACGCGCTGCAAAATAGCGTTGCTGTCACACTCGGCCGTTGGGTACCAATTTTTCCAACGCGATTTATTTGAGCGAATGGTATTGGGTCCAAGAGGAAGGCTCAAAGAAACAAAACCGTTTGCCCTAGTCTTGAAAAGTTTATCATAGCTGAGCTCGCCCCCAATGGTCATCCAATCAAAAAGCTGCAAGCTTAACCGCCCCAATCCACCCCAAACACCTCCAACAGAGGCAGTAGATTGCGATTGCTTATAAAGGTAATAGGGGCCAACAGAGAAATAGGGGTCAAGAAAAGGGCCGAGGGGGAGGCCAACTTCACCGGCAAGGCAGGGCAGGGCGGCTGTGTATTGACGGGTAGCGACCAGACTATTGCCAACACCTGTAAAACGTGAGAAAGTTAAATTTTGCAATTTCTGAGTGGTCCCGATGGGAATATATCCATTGATGCGAAAGTCAATGTAGGGGCTAAGAAGCTCTAAGCCTGGACCTAGTTGGTGGACAGGCAAACGCTTTGCATCGCGAAAATCATAGAAGAAGTTAGCGCCCAGCGCCCAGTTACCAAAAATATTCCAGCGCGATCCAAGCCCGGCGTTTACAGCTGCGCGCCCATTATCAAACATGTGGCCGCGTATATCTAAAAAAGGCTGGAAGGCTCGCTGCCAGTTTGGAGTAATAAATCCCTCAAGTGTCGTATAACCTTGGCTGTAACCAACTCCTTCTGGTCCGCGGTAGCGAGCAGTCACATGCGAGGGCGTTCCCTGAATGCAATTTTCCTGACCAAAAAGTGCAAAGCTAAGACAGGCAGCAATCAACAGATTTTTCACCGCAACTCCTTCAATTGATTAACTTGCACCTCGCGTGTTTAATTGATTCGCGAGGATAACCTGGCAAGTTAAGCTATTACTACGTAGTAGCATGTTTTAAATTTCTTTCAAAGAAATTTATATCGAAGTAACGTTAACAATCGGCAAATTTTGAAGAAGACTGGGAATTTTTATGCAGCTCAGGTGTTCAATTATTTTTCAGGGTTGGTATATAAGTTAATAGATGATCAGAAAAACGCAAAATGATGTGACATGGCTTGAGTTTGAGCAGCTCGCTGACATAAAAGGGCTTGTCCATGGTGTTATGACTAGGCAGGGTGTGTGTGAATGCACAGATTCAGGTAATGTTCAGGTTCATATGCAAGCGATTAAAAGAGCCTTTGGACAAGAGGATTGTGCTATGGGTAAGCAATGCCATGGGACGCATGTGGAAAAGGTTGCCCGTGCAAAAGGTTTGGTCACGGTTGAGGCTTGCGATGGATTGATGACGAGCAGTGAGGGGGTAATGCTTTTGACAAGGCATGCTGATTGCCAAGCTGTTTTATTTTATGACCCGATTTGCAAAGCGGTGGCAAATGCCCACGCAGGATGGCGAGGCAGTGCTCGCGGTATCCTTCCAAAAGCTGTAAAGCAGATGGAAAAGGTCTATGGGTCAAAGCCTGAAAATTTGCTTGTTTGCATTTCTCCAAGTTTGGGGCCAAAGTGGGCTGAATTTAGAAACTTTGAGCAGGAGCTGCCAGAGAGTTTTTATCGTTTCCAGACAAGGCCCACATATTTTGATTTTTGGGAAATTAGTCGATGGCAGCTGAAAGAGGCGGGGGTTTTAGACCATCACATTGAAATTGCTAAGCTTTGTACTTATGACAATCCCCAGGATTTTTTTTCTTTTCGCCGTGATGGGGTCACCGGCCGTCATATTTCTTCAATTGGCTTTGCCAAGATAAAGCCTTGATCTGGGTGGTCGACGTTTAGGAGTAGGACGGTGTTGGGATCAAGGGCGCCATTGCAATGCATAAAGAGGTGGTCGCCAACTGACCATTGGACTTGCTGATCTTCTGCATACCAGGTGAAGCCATCTGATGTTTCAAAAACGCTTTTGTTTTTCTCAATGTGTTTTAGGGTGGGCCATTCGTTATGGGGGATCTTTTGAGGCTTAAACCAGCTGAAAACTTCGCTGTTGTTATTTAAGTTAATGAGCATGTAAATCTGCCCTTTTGCATCGCTAACATAAGGAACGATTTCGATCATGTCGTTGGCTGACCAGGTATCTAGTGAACTGGATGCATCTTTTGGACAGCCACACTTGCAGGCATCAAAAACAAGGCCATTGGTAAATTCTATTTTGAAGCTTGTTCCTTCAATGGAAAGATTTTTGTAGTGCAGTGGATGATTCTCATAAGCAAAAAGGCTAGCAGCACAGACGATAAACAGCATTAAATTTTTCATTTTAAACTCCTGGGTTTCGGGTAAATATCCCTTCTGGTGTGGCTTTTTGTCAATAACTTTAGTACAATGTGGGCATGTATACCGAGGTAAACTCAATATGAAAGTTTGGATTGCAGGGCAAAATGGCTTGCTTGGTCAAGCATGTAGAAAAGCCCTTAAGGGGGAGTTATGTGTAGGGACCTCTCGAGTTGATCTCGACATGACAGATCGCAAGGCTGTGCGAAGATTTGTCGATGAGCACGAGCCGACACATTTGATCAATTGCTCTGGCTTTACAGGTGTTGATCTTGCAGAATACAACAAAGAAGCTGCACATGCCATCAACGCCCAAGCGGTTGAGGAAATGGGAAAGCTTGGAATCAAAGTTCTTCATTTTTCTACTGACTATGTCTTTGGTGGAACAAAACGCAGTCCCCATTCGATTCATGATACGCCGGCGCCTTTAAGCGTTTACGGAATGACAAAGCTCAGGGGAGAGCAACGCTTATTGGATGTAAATCCAAAGGCTTGTGTTGTGCGTACTGCCTGGCTTTTTGGTCATGGTAGGCCTAATTTTGTCTCTCAGATGATGGAGTTGATGCAAAAAAATAAGGTGGTTCGAGTGATTGAAGATCAAATAGGTTCGCCATGTTATGCAGATGATATTGCTGAGGCAGCTGTAGGTCTTTTAAACGCACATGGTTTGCATCACGTTGTAAATAGCGGCGTTGCTTCTCGTTTGGATTGGGCAAAGTCGGTACACGAGCAAATGCTGAAAAGGGGAATGGAGTGCATGTGTGAGCAAATTGAGCCCGCACAAAGTCGCGAGTTTTTATCTGACGCAAGAAGACCTGCCTACTCTGCTTTAGACGGCATTAATCTGCGTCATTGGAAAAAGGCTTTGGAGTGTTTCATGGAGCAAGAGGCGTTATGTCCCGTTGCTTAAATCGAGTTTTGGTGACAGGTGGTGCAGGGTTTATGGGGTCTGCATTTATCCGTCTTTTGCTTGCAGATCCTGGCTTTGATGGAACAGTTTGCAACCTCGACGCGCTTACCTATGCAGCTGATTTAGCAAATCTTGCAGAAGTGGAAAATGACACTCGATATAGGTTTGTAAGGGGTGATATTTGCGATGGTATATCGCTGCAAAATTTTGATGTTGTCGTTCATTTTGCAGCAGAGAGCCATGTTGATCGCAGTATTGAATGCCCCCGTAACTTTATTGAGACGAACATCATTGGAACCTATACCCTTTTGGAAGAACTGAAGAGATTTCCGCAGTGTCATTTTCATCATGTTTCTACAGATGAGGTTTATGGGAGTATCTCCGAAGGGGTGGCTGATGAAGAGACTCCTTATGCCCCAAGCTCTCCCTACGCAGCCTCTAAATCTGCATCTGATCATCTTGTGCGCAGCTTTGCAAAGACATATGGGCTAAAAGTAACGCTATCGCATGCAACAAACAATTATGGACCGGGGCAGCATCCTGAAAAATTTATCCCCCGCATGATTCAATGTCTGATGGAGAAAAAGCCGTTGCCAATTTATGGGACGGGATCAAATGTGCGCGATTGGATTTATGTTGAAGATCACGCGCGTGCAATCCTCACGATTTTAAAAAGAGGCATGGATGGGGAGGCTTACAATGTCAGCGCCCACAATCCAATGCGAAATCTTGATGTCGTTGAAAGCTTAGCTCAGCATTTTAATGAGCCAGTAAAACTTGAATTTGTTCCAGATCGCCCAGGTCATGACATGCGTTATGCGTTGGATGCTTCTAAACTAAAGGCTCTTGGTTGGAAACCTGAAGTTTCATTTGATGAGGGGATCGAACGGACCATTAACTATTACATGGAGAAGGCTGATGCGTCAAAAAATTGCTTGTGTCATACCTGCTAGACTAGGGTCGATGAGGTTTCCTCAAAAAGTGCTATCAGTGCTCAAGGGAAAGCCATTGCTGCAATGGGTCTATGAGGCAGCCAGTCCTCTTTTTGAAACGTGTGTTTTTGCAGTCGATGACGAAATAATCGCAGAGTTAGTTGCTGGGTTTGGAGCGCCGTATGTGATGACATCCAAGGATTGCCAGAGCGGGACGATGCGTTTGATCGAGGTGCGCAAACAAGGTAACATTAAGGCTGACATTTGGGTGAATTGGCAGGCGGATGAGCCGCTCATTCATCAAGAAATGATTGATGATTTGCTCCAATCATGTGATGACCCATGCCAAGATGTCTGGACACTCAAGCACCGCCTTGAAGGAGATCCAAATGATCCTCATACCGTCAAAGTTGTCACCGATGAAAGGGGCAAAGCTCTTTATTTTTCCCGCAGCCCGATTCCTTATTCAAAGGAAAAAGTTGAATACTACAAGCATGTAGGGCTATATGCTTACAGTGACCGGGCACTTGCTATCATTGAGCAATTGGCGCCGTGTCCTTTAGAAAAAGCTGAAAGTTTGGAGCAGCTACGGTTTTTAAGTGGTGGTTTGCATATACAAGTTCATGAAACAAAGCACGAAACGCAAGGCATTGACCTTCCTGAGCACTTGGCTAAGTTAGAGGGCATACTCTCGTTGACACCTCGCCCGATTACAGGTAAAATGGAAGAATCATGACAGCTACCGATTATAAATATGGTTTTACAACGCCCATTGAGTCTGAAGTTTTTGAAAAAGGGCTCAACGAGGAGGTTGTGCGCGCTATTTCAAAAATTAAAAATGAACCCCCTTTCATGCTCGAGTTTCGCCTTAAGGCTTTTCGCGCATGGGAGAAAATGAAAGAGCCTAAATGGCCAAACGTTAGCTACCCTCAGATTGACTTTCAGGACATGGCCTATTTTGCTCAGCCTAAGAAAAAGCAGGAGCTTTCCAGTCTTAATGAGGTCGATCCAGAGCTATTGCGCACGCTAGAGAAGTTGGGTATTCCTGTTGAGGAGCAAAAGCAGCTGACGGGTGTCGCTGTCGATGTGGTTTTTGATTCGGTCTCACTTGGCACGACTTTTAGAGAAACTCTAGAAGCAGCAGGTGTTATCCTGTGCTCGATTTCAGAGGCTGTGCAAAAATACCCAGAACTTTTGAAAAAATATCTAGGAACGGTTGTTTCTTATAAAGATAATTTTTATGCAGCGCTGAATTCGGCTGTCTTTTCCGATGGCTCTTTTGTTTACATTCCAGAAGGTGTGCGCTGTCCGATGGAGCTTTCAACGTATTTTAGAATCAATGAGCGGAATACGGGGCAGTTTGAGCGCACTTTGATCATCGCTGAAAAGGGATCCTATGTGAGTTATTTAGAAGGATGCACGGCTCCGGCATTTGATACTAATCAATTGCACGCAGCAGTCGTTGAGCTGATTGCGCAGGAGCGTGCAGAGATTAAATACTCAACGGTGCAGAATTGGTACTCGGGCGATCCACAGACGGGCAAAGGTGGTATTTATAATTTTGTGACAAAAAGAGGCCTGTGCAAAGGATATGCCTCAAAAATTTGCTGGACTCAAGTAGAGGCGGGCGCTGCCATTACATGGAAGTATCCTTCGTGTGTTTTAAAAGGGGATGAGTCGATCGGCGAGTTTTATTCTGTAGCCCTCACCAACGGGAAAATGCAGGCCGATACAGGCACAAAGATGTTGCATATCGGTAAAAACACGCGCTCGACAATTATTTCAAAAGGGATATCAGCTGATGAATCTCACAATACATATCGCGGCCTTGTTCATGTGGCTAAGAGCGCAAAAGGTGCTCGCAATTATACGCAGTGCGATTCAATGCTCGTAAAAAATAGATGTTCTGCCAACACATTTCCCTATATCGAGGTGCATCACCCTTCAGCTGAAGTAGAGCATGAAGCTTCGACATCAAAAATGAATGAGGACCAGCTTTTTTATCTGCAGTCGCGGGGTCTATCAAGAGAAGATGCGATTAATCTGGTGGTCAATGGTTTTTGCAAGGATGTCATTAAAGAGTTGCCTCTTGAGTTTGCGGCAGAGGCACAAAAATTATTAACGTTAAAATTAGAAGGCTCGGTTGGATAATGTTTGAAATCGAAAATCTACACGCTGAAATTGATGGTCAGGTTATCCTCAATGGCCTGAATCTGAAAGTTGCTCCAGGTGAAATTCATGCCTTGATGGGGCCTAACGGCGCTGGCAAGTCAACGCTTGCCAAGGTTTGCACGGGCCATCCTGCTTATGAGGTCAGTCAGGGCAATGTTCTGTTTGAGGGGGAGAGCATTCTTGAGCTGGAACCTGAAGAGCGAGCAAAGCTTGGGCTTTTTATGAGCTTTCAATACCCTCTAGAGATAGCGGGTATCACAAATCGGCAATTTTTGACGCATGCGATGAAAGCACGCGGCACTGCCAAGGATCTTGATGAGTGCGCTGAAAAGATGCAGATTAAGCCTGAATTTTTAGAGCGCGATCTTAACAGTGGTTTTTCAGGGGGAGAGAAAAAGCGCAATGAAATTTTGCAGCTTGTCGCCCTTGATCCAAAACTTGCGATCTTGGATGAGACCGATTCTGGCCTCGACATTGATGCGATGCGTATTGTGGCAGGGGGCGTTAACCACTGGTTTACGCCAGATAAAGGTTTGATCTTGATCACGCATTATCAGCGCTTACTCGATTATATAAAGCCCCACTTTGTTCATATTGTTATAGAAGGGCGTATTGTGCGCTCTGGTGGTCCTGAGCTTGCGCATGAGCTTGAAAAAACAGGATATGCATGCTCGAATTAATCGATAATGTCATTGCAGACGATGCACTTTCTAATTACCGCAAGGTCGCTGGTGATCAGTTGCGCACTTTAGGCATGCCTAGTGGCTTTAAAGAGCCTTTTAAGTACATGTCCTTAGAAAGGCTTTATGAGGAGCAGTTTACCTTTGACTATGCAAAAAACTGCCTTGATGCTGATGAAGATATCGTTGTTTTGCCTTTGAGCGATGCCCTTAAGTCTTACCGCAGTATTTTAGACCCGAGGCTAAATAGCTCAGAGTCTGACCCATTTGCCCTTTTATCAAGAGCACTAATGGGAGAGGGGCTTTTTATTTATGTGCCTCCACAAATGCAGATCAACAAGCCGATTGAAATTGTTCAAAAGTGCGCTCAAGGATGCATTAGTGCCCCTTATATCTACATTGCAATGGGTAGGGGTTCTCTAGCGTCGTTTAAGCTTAAAACAGAGGGAAAGGGGTGCCATCTTCCACAGATCGATTGTTTGGTTGAAGACAATGCGCGGTTAAATTTATTGCATCAACGCGGCAGCGATTGGGAATTTGAAAGCTTGCGCGCTACCTTAAAGCGTGACAGCAAGCTTTATTCCTATCATTTGAGCGGAAATGGCCAAAGCTTGCGCAGTGATTTAAGGGTTAATCTTGCAGGTGAGGGGGCATCGGCAACTTTGAAGGGACTATCTGAGCTAAAAGGTGCTCAACAAGCCCATCAAAACATTTTGATCGAGCATTCTCAAGAAAGCACCCATTCAAACCAACACTTTAAAACTGTTCTTTCCGATGAAGCAAGATCAAGCTTTGAGGGTAAAATTTATGTGCACGCAGTTGCTCAGTTAACGCGCGCATATCAGTTGAATAACAATTTGCTTTTGGGTGAAAAAGTTGTCGCAAACAGTAAGCCTAATCTTGAGATTTTTGCTGACGATGTAAAAGCATCTCATGGAGCTACAATGACACAACTCAATGAAGATGAGCTGTTTTACATCAAGAGCCGCGGCATCGATGAGTGCAGTGCAAAAGAAATGCTCAAGACGGGTTTTTGTCGAGAGATTTATGCTGAGGTGTGTGATGTCTTCGGCTGTATCTGAGCTAGATTTTCCTCAGCTTGCAAACCATGACTTGGTCTATCTTGATTCTGCAGCAACAGCTATGACACACCAATGCGTGATTGATGCAATGAATGCTTATTACGCAAAAGGAAGAGGAACGGTTAATCGCGCTGTTTATGAGCTGGCCCAGCGTGCAACAGAGAAATACCAAGGCGCAAGAGAAATTGTGCAGCAGTTTCTAAGATCAAAGAGTCCTGATGAAATTGTTTTTACTAAAGGCACAACAGAAGCTATTAATCTTGTGGCCCACTCCACGGCATTTGAGCAGGGTGATGAAATCCTCATCTCCCAGATGGAGCACCACTCCAACATTATACCTTGGCAAATGGTTGCAGCAAGAACGGGCGCTGCTCTCAAGATGATACCAGTGACTCAAGAAGGGGATTTGGATCTTGAGGCTTATGCCAAGCTATTATCGCCGAAGACAAAGATTGTCAGCATTGCACACATGACAAACGTTACAGGCACGATCTATCCAGTCGACAAGATGATTGAAATGGCACATGACAAAGGGGCGCTTGTTTTTATTGACGGGGCTCAAGCAGCGCCTCACTTGAAAATAGATGTGCAGGAGCTCGATGTTGATTTTTATGCATTTTCGGGCCACAAAGTGTATGGCCCTACAGGCATTGGCGTGCTTTATGGCAAATACAAACATCTCGAACGCTTAAAACCTTATCAGGGTGGCTCAGACATGATTGATGAGGTAACGTTTGAGATGTCAACGTATCAAAAACCTCCTCTGAAGTTTGAGGCAGGCACACCAAATATCGCAGCAGTCATTGGTCTTGGAGCTGCGCTTTCTTTCCTAATGGGCCGCGATCATAGAGAGTGTTTAACTGAGTATGCCTTGGATCAGCTGCGAGCCGTTTCGAATGTGCGTATCTTAGGAAACCCTGTTAATCGAGGGCCTTTGATCTCTTTTGTCGTTGAAGGCGCTCATTGCCTTGACATCGCAACGATGCTCGATTTAAAGGGCATTTGCGTTCGATCTGGGCACTTATGCGCGCAGCCAACGATGAAGCTATTTGGAGTTCGCGAGGCTTTGCGCATTTCTTTAGGTATTTACACAACGAAGTCAGATATCGATCGTTTTATCACCGAATTAAACAAAATTAAGGCCTCTTTGTAGAGGCCTTAATGAGATCTACTCTTTACCGCCGTGGCGTGAGATGTATTTTGCTACATCCGTGTGATTTTGTAGGGTCGCAAGTTGCAATGGGCTGACATCGTAATGATCGCGAGCGTTCACATTAGCCCCTTTTTGAATGAGGAGCTTTGTGATATCAAGAAGACCATTTTCTGCAGCATACATTAAAGGTGTTTGTCCTTGCTGGTCCACAACATCAACCTCACTGCCAGCTTTGACGAGTTGAGCAACAATTTCGTTGTGATCGTTAACAACAGCGTAACCAAGTGCGGTCAGTCCATTTTGGTCTTTTTTAGTAAAGTCAGAGTTGTTTTCAAGCAAGTACTCTACAGCGTCTTTGTTACCAAGGCTTGCTGCAACCATCAGAGGGGTTAGTCCTTGTTCATTGGCTAAGTTGACATCAGCACCTGCGTCTAAAAGGCGCTTCAAAAGAAGCTCGTTGACCGAGCCTTTTACGTCAATGTAGGTGATCGAACCATTGCGTAAAATCTTTGGAATGCTTTTATTTCCGTTTTGGATTACAGCCATTAATGGGGTTATTCCCCCTTTTGATGCTTTATTAACATTGGCATTTTGGCTCAATAGTAGTTTGATAGCAGGAATGTTGTTCTCTTCTATAGCTGCTATTAAGAACGTGTTGCCGTGCTTATCATAGGCATCTACGTCCTCTGTTGTGTTTAGAAATTGCTGATATTTTTTTACAAAGTTGGCTTCTGCATTTGATGTAGCCATCTTTGTAGAAAGTTCATTTGTGTAGCTGACAACGGCCTGTGCACTTTGATCAGATTGGTTTTGACATCCCAAAAGACATAAAATTGACAACCCAACCAACTTCTGAAATTTCATGATAACCTCCTAGGTTCATTTACACCCAGATTATCAGGTATTGTGATTCTGTATATAGAAAAAAAAAGAGCCTTCTTACGAAGGCTCTTTTGGATTCGAACTTTTTAGCTGAGTTGCTTAGAAGTCGAAGCGGAATTTCAGAGTTAAACCTTGGAAGGTTAGATCTCCGTTGTCACGCTGTGGTTGAGACATGACGATGTAGCGGTTCATGCCCCACCATACTTGCTCTTCCCATCCAGCATCAATACCAAAGTGGTAATCGTCGTTGCTAAACCACATTTCCCAACGTAGTCCAAGAGCGATCTCAAGAACTGGTACGACTGTTTTAAAGTCATTTTCTGTATTGATATTTTGGGTTGTTACGCCGTTTGTGTTGTTAAAGGTTTCATCTTTACGGTCGATGTCGAAACCACTCCACAGAGCAGACAGAGCAAAGTTTCCGTAGATGCTCCAGCACTTTGTGAAGTGCCAAGCTGTATCCATACCTGTGCGGATACCAATGCCCCAGTAGTCAAAACCTTGTTTCATTGTTCTACGTGATAGCAGATTGCCTGTTAGAATGTTGTTGACATCACCAACGACTTTGAAATCTTGGCTTTGCCAGCTACCTTTCAAGCCGTAGTGAGGTCTCAATGTAAGGTATTGGCTAACGAAGAAATTGCGGCCAAGCTCTAGATCAATGACGTTGAAATCAGAGTCCCAAGATCCAGTAAGGACTTGTGCTTGTGATCCACCATTCCATAGGTTTGTCATGGTGTTATTGTCTCTTACTTTTCTAGTAGCATTTGTTGTAAGCCATGTGTATTCAGCAAAGACATCCCATCCATCATGTCCAAGGTTTAGACCTAGGCCTACTTTAAAGCCTGGTTCAAGGCCAAAGCTAGGCTCAAACACTCTACCTTGTGAGGTAACAGTGCCAGTCGATCCTGTCATCGCAAATTCCATGCCTTCTTGGCGGTATGTCCAAAGGATAAAGTCAGCAGTAACAAAAACATCAGCACCCATGCATACGCGTGGTCCGGCATTGGGAGTGATGACTTTGCAGCCCATGTTTTGGCAGTCGTCCATGATCATACCTGCTGGAGGCGTGTCACAGCGAGGTGCGCATTTTGGCTCTGGTGGTTTAACGCAAGGAGGCGCAGGGCGCTCAACGCATTTCGGTTCTTCAGGACATTGTTTCACTGGTGGCGGTGGCGGTGGCGTTGGTCTGCAGGGATCCTCACCACAGTTTCCTGCGCTGAGTGCAGTTGTCAATAGCCCGCAGGTCATTGCAGCAACCGTCCAAAGTGTTTTGATGTTATCTTTCATATGTTTGCTCTCCCTATTCCTTATTTGGTAGGTATGTTTCCTAAAATGCCAATCTACGATTGCCACTTCTTTTTTAACGTTAGGATCACATTAACGCTTTAACAGATTATTTCACAATAGGGAAGTAGAATTTTTGTGCAAAAAAAAACCTGGGTGACTAAGCACCCAGGGTGAACACAAATTTTGCAGTCTTGTCGTATCGACTAGAAGTCGAAGCGGAAGCGCAAAGTTAGACCCATGAAAGATAGATCTCCATGAGAGCCTTCTTCATTGAGTGAGAAGAATTGGTTTTGATTTGCCCAATATTGCATTTCCCAACCAAGTTTGGCACCGAAATGATACTGGTCATCGCTGAACCAATAGTCACCTTCAAGACCCATAGCAATCTCAAACACAGGCTTCATTGAGCTGAAGCAGTTTTTAGTGTTTGAAGTTGTTGTTTCTGTTACAACATTGTTAACAGTGATGGTATTCGCATCTCTGCGTGTAACATCAAAATCTCCCCAAAGGGCTGATAGTGCGAAGTCCCCAAATATACCGAAGTACTTGTTGAACCACCACACTGTATTCATACCTGTGCGGAAACCAACACCCCAGAAGTCTTGACCCATTGCGACGACATCGCCGAGGGTGCTGTCTAGAGCATCAACTGTTCTGATTGTGAAACTGCTGCTTGTCCAAGCACCTTTTAGACCGAAGAAAGGACGTAATGTCAAATAACGGCTAACAAAGAAGTTGCGACCAAGCTCAAGGTCAATCACGTTGAGATCGAAATCCCAGTTAGCTCTTGCGCTTGAAACGGTTTCAAATGGGTTGTTTGTAGGATCGGCCCAAAGGCGTACCATTCTGTTTGTGTTGTTTGTTGTGCTGTCATCAGCGCTTGGGCGCAAGTAAGTGTACTCGACAAATACATCCCAACCGTCGTGCGGTAGGTTATATCCAAGGCCTACTTTAAAGCCAGGCTCCCAACCAAAATCAGGGTGGCTAACGCTTCCTTGTGGAACGTTAACGCCAGCGATGTTTGTTGCAGCGTAACCAAGACCGTCCATGCGAGTTGCCCAATAAATGAAGTCAGCCGTAATGAAGAAATCAGTTCCACATGCGACACGAGGGCCTGCATCAGGTGTGATCTCACGGTATTTGCATTCTTCAAATACCTTCATTCGGGTAACTTCTTCATTGCAAGGCTCTGCACAAACTGGTTCTGGTTTTTTGGGTGGACAGCATGCGTCATTCCCCGATCCGCCGTAGTGCGATGCAGCCAGCAGCAGACTGGAGGAGAAACAGCTGACAACCCCTACCAGTGGCAGCAGTTTTTTCAGATGTGTTTTCATGTTTTCTCCTTATAGTGAACAAAACGGCTTTGCGTTTTGAAGTCATGCTATTGATACATAATTTTGATAGTCATTGTCAACACTATTTATCTAAAGGAAGAAAAAAATGGTTTTAGGATGCTTTGTAGCTATAGTTTAACAAAAAAAAGAGGCCAGCATTTTTACATGCGGGCCTCGACCATGAGCTGAAAATTGGTAGCTGTTAAAAGTCAAAACGGAATGTGAGAGTCAGACCTTGAAATGTCAGATCTCCTCCGTTTCGTTGTGGTTGGTTGATCACTACGTATCTGTTATGTCCCCACCACACTTGTTCTTCCCAACCTGCATCGATTGCAATGTGGTATTCGTCGTGATAAAACCATGTTTCATAGCGAATGCCAATCATTAACTCTAAGACAGGTGAAACAGTATGGAAGCTATTATCTGTGTTTAGATCCACATCTTGAACGCCGATTGTTGTGTCAGTAACTGTCAGGTCGGTGTCATAACCACTCCACAGTGCCGATAGGGCAAAGTTGCCGAAAATACTCCAGTCATTTGTAAAATGCCAGGCCGTATCCATGCCTGCGCGCATTCCAAAGCCCCAGAAACTCTGATCAATTCGGTCGTTTCTTGAAGCAAATATGGCATTTGAGCCTATGTAATTCACACTATAATCTTGGTCTTGCCATGTTCCTTTAAACCCAACGAATGGTCGTAGTTTAAGGAATTTACTGGCGAAGAAATTTCGTCCGAGTTCTAAGTCAATGACGTTAAATTTAAGGCTCCAATTGGCACGGGCTTCTTGAAGCTGTCCATTAAAATCGGTGATGAGTGTGGCTGTATCTGTTCCGCCTGTGCGGTCATCTGCGCTTGCGTGCAACCATGTGTAAGAAGCATATAGGTCCCACCCATCATGAGGGGCTGCATATCCAAGGCCAACTTTAAAGCCTGGCTCTAAACCGTAATCGACATCATGCAGTTTTCCTTTGCTGGGGTTTGTCCCAACGCCTGACATGGCATACTCGGTCCCTTCTTGATGAACAGACCACAGGATAAATGAAGCTGTAAAAAAAACATCTGAGCCCATGCAGACGCGAGGTCCTGCATCGCAAAGGACTTCCATTGGTGGACATTCTGGTTCTTCATGACAGACTAATTTAGTTGGAGGGGGAGGAGGTGTGTAACAGGGCTGAGCCGGTCTTTCTACGGGCTTTGGTGTTTCATATTTTTTGTGCTCCTCCATATCGGGGCATGGAGATAAGGCCAGTAATTTAAAACTAAGTGCACTTGTGAGTGCGAGCAGATAGATCTTTTGAGGGATCATCGTTCCTCCGTTGTGTTTTATAACTTCAATTCCGAATTTTTATCACGAACCTTTTGGCGATATAAACCTGGAACTGAGGTTTTCTAATGTGAGCTCACATTAACGACTATGTAAAAATCATGTCAATAAAAAAAACCGGAGAAGAGTTTCTCCGGTGCATCTCGAATCGATTCTTGAGATCAATTCGGCAAAGCTTAAAAGTCGAAACGAATTGTAAAGTTTAACCCTTGCATGACTAAATTACCATTTGTGTCTTGAGGACATGTCTCAGAAAGGTAAAAGTTATTTCCCCACCACACTTGTTCTTCCCAACCAATTGCAAATGCTAGGTGGTAGTCATCACATGAGAAGAAGGTGTCCCATTCAATGCCAATGCCAAGCTCAAGCACTGGTAATACTGTGTGGATGATATTTTTACTATCTAGTGTAGTCTGAATCATGTTTGGGTTTGCAGCTAGATATTGTCTATCGGTTCTTTGTGTAGCATTATAAGCCCAAAGAGCGCTAAGAGCCATATCACCATAAATACTCCAACGTTTTGTGAAGTACCAGTTGGTGTTAAAACCTGCTCTCATTCCTAAATACCAAGTAAAGCTATCCATGTGGAGGCGATCAAACGCGCTAGATGAAGGGGAGAGTTCATTCAAATAGCGAAGCTTATAATCTTCATTTTGCCAACCACCTTTAAGACCTGCAAAGGGGCGCATTGTTAGATAGCGGCTTGTATAAAAATTGCGTCCAAGCTCTAAATCAAAGTTATTAAACATATGATTCCAGAAAACTTCTGCGAAAGTAACATTCCCTATGACTGGCTGAAACCAGATGGTTTGCATATTGGTGCCGCTAATATCGTTCTCGCCTTTGCCTTTAAGCCAGGTATATTGCAAAAACATGTCCCAACTATCATGAGGAAGCTGCCAACCTAAACCTATCTTAAATCCAGGTTCTGTTTTAAAATCTGGGTGGTTGATTTTTCCCTTACTTGTTGGAGGTGGATTGGCTCCGTTTTGAATGCCGGTGATGACAAATTCTAAGCCTTCTTGACGAAGGGTCCAGTATAAAAAGCTGCCAGAGATGTAAGCGTTTGCACCTTCACGAACACGAGGGCCTGCACTGACCATGACTTCGTGGCATGGGTCAACGCACTCGCAATAGCAGTTTTCTTTGTTGCGATCATAACACTCTAACATAGGATCACGCTCAAAAATAGCACCTGTAGAGCTTTGCTTTTGATTATTACTTGTAGAATCTTGTTGATAGTGTTTTGGTGTTGGCTTGTGTTCCTCAAGCGATGGGCAAATTCCTGCGCTTAACGCTGACACAGCCACGATCGGCAATAGTTTTCGCATTTTCATCTGGTGCTCTCCTGCTTCCTTTGATGACTAATAGGTGTACTCTAATGAATTTTATTGAATGATGTCAATAGTCTTTTAACGTGAACTCTGGATTTAGATCGCTAAAATTTAGCGGTTAGTTTTTTAGTGTTAGAATGAGGTTATCGATGAGCTTGAACCAATCGAGGGTCTGCTTTGAAAGAACTCTGAGTGTAAAAAACCATCCTGCCCACAGAATTGTTAAGCCTGCTAAGGATTTTAATGACATACCCAAAAATGCAATTTGGACTTGCTGTGCAAGTCTATTTGCAATGCCTAAAAACATCTCTGCCATGAGAATAGCAAGAATTGCTGGCGCGCCAAGCTGAATGGCAATGGTCATGATTTGATTAATAAGGTCGATAAAAAGTTTTGCTAGAGGGGTGTTTAAGTCAAGTGCACCTGATTTGAGGTAGCCATCAACTGGCAAAATTGCAAATGCTTTTGAAAGTGCATCGAAAAAGAAAAAGGGGCCGTCAACTGCAAAGAAAATAACGATGAGAATGTAGTTGTAAAGCTGGCCAATGGGCGATGATTGCGATTGAAGGCTGGGATCTTGCATCTGCATAATGGAGGCGCCTCGCATGTAATCGATAACAAGACCTGCAGTTGTTGCAATGATAAAGGGTATCATGGCAAGAAATGCGATGAAAAAACCGATCAAGAGCTCCTTAAAAGCATACCCAAGAAAAGCAGCATCGAATGCAATGTCGAATGATGAAGTTTTTAAGATCACTGGCATAAAAAAGAGTGCAAAGACGCAAGCGATCATGATGCGTACTGGAGCAGGGCTCAGCTTAGCTCCAAAAAAGGGGACGAATGAGACGATGGGAGCAAGCCTTAAAACTGCTAGCATATATAAACAGAGCAGGCCAAGAGCGCTTAAGCCAGGAATACCTAAGAAGTGGTTGAGATAATTGTCGAGATCAATGCTCATGTGCCCCACTTAAAGAAGTTCTGGAAGATGTTGTTTGAAAATTGTAGGATTTGAGCGCTTAAAAAACCGCCCATGATCATGATGGTCAAGATCACAGCGACTAACTTAACAGTAAAGGAAAGGGTTTGCTCTTGTATTTGTGTTGCCGCCTGGAAAATTGCGACAAAGAGTCCAAATGCCATGCTAATCACAATGGGAGGTCCAGATAGAATGAGAATTAAGAGCAGTGATTGATAGGCTAGCTCTGAAATTTGCGTACTAAACACGAGGTTTCTCCTATCTAAAGGTTTTAACGATACCGTCGATGACAAGTGTCCATCCGTCGACCATAACAATGAGGAGGAGCTTAAGCGGTAGGGCAATGGTTAAGGGTGAAAGCATCATCATTCCCATGGCGAGCAAAATATTTGATGTGACCAAGTCGATCACAAAGAAGGGCAGATAGATCAATACACCAATTTCAAAAGCGGTCTTTAATTGGCTGGTTATAAAAGCTGGAACGATGATGATGAAATCGGTTGGTTTGAGGTTGGTGCCACTTGTTCCAGTGATGCTTTTCTCAGCCAAACGATAAAATAGTTGGATGTGCTTTGCTGAGCTATTTTTCTCTAGAAAAAGTTTCATAGGGCCCTTGGCTCTATCGAGAATCCCCATTAAGTAAAGAGCTGTATTTTGAGAGAAGAGTTTTTCAGGAGCCGCCTCGGTAATAAATTGCTCAGAGGCGTTATACATAGCAACACCTGTTGGGTACATGACATAAATTGCCATGATTAATGCAATACCTGTTAATGCCTGGTTGGGTGGGGAGTTTTGAACCCCGATGGCATTACGCATCAAAGAGAGAACGATCACCATTTTTAGGTATGAGGTGAGCAGCATGATAGCGAATGGGAGAAGGGCAAGTCCTGCTAAGATGGCCATTTCGACGGGTAGCGAGGGTTGGGAGGCTGGCTGGCTAGCGTCGCTATTTTGTGAAATTAAATTTTCGATTTGGTTTTTTACAGAGGCAGTTTCATCCTGTGCAAAAGAGTGTGTAGATGCTCCTAAAGTAAGAAGTAGCAGAAAGGTGCATAAGATCAGTTTTTTTCGGTAAATGGAGATTTTCATTGTGGCTTCATAAATTTTTCAAACGCAGCTTCGAGAGCGCGCCATTGGTTTTCTAGGCTTGCATCGATAATACCTGCTTCTGTTTCGATGATGCAACCCCCTTTCTCAATATCGTCGCGTTCGATGATAGAAAATGTCTCAACATGATCAAGTTGTTGTCGGACGCGGTCTTTTTCTTTTTCAATGCGCTCTTTGTCATCTTTGTGAATATAGATTTTTATGTGGCGATATTGTGTAACGGGTCTAAGAGCACCCGAGACAATATCTACGATGACATTTGGATTAACTTCTAACTCTTTGTTCACGATTTTCTTTGCAGCTTTGAGCGCAATAGATAGAACTTGACGCTGCGTTTCATTTCGGATGGTTTTGATTTGATTTTCGAATTCTAGAAGATGGTGATTAAATTCTATTAAACCTTCGTTGCGACCTTCTTCTTTAGCTTTTTTTCGCAAGTTTTGGCACTGCTTTTTTGTAGTTTCAAGCTTTTTCTCTACTTCTTCTTGCGCCTTTTCAAGGGCTTCCTTGGCACTGATCAACATGCTAAAATCATCTGCTGGGATGACTTTATTTTGTGCATGCGTTTGAATGCTTTCTGTGTCTGTGAGAGAAAAATAGTTCATAGCAACCCTTTGAATGCAAATTTAAGTTCTTCTTGCAAAGCGTGTTGAGCGTTTTTGTTTTTGACATCAGTGCAAAGTGTGTTAAACATAGCGGCTTTGTCTTTACTTAGCAAATGCTGTAAATACCATTTTAAACTGGAGTGGCAGGGATAGAGGGCTTTTGCAAAGCGATTGAACCCTCTTTTTTCGATAACACTTTGTAAAGTTGTTGGTTGCTTATCCCAGCTCTCTAATGAGAGTCTTCCAAAATCAATCGGCGTAGGCAAGTGTTGAATGCTTTTATAAAATGCTTTCTGATCTTCGTTCAGCGATGCTGCAATAGCTTGTAAAATATCTGTTCGGACAAGTCTGCGTGCATCAAGTGCAAGGTCGTATAGTCCCAGTCTTGTATAGCCTTCAATCACCGTTTTTACCGGATACTGCAAAATATCTCCGAGCGGAAGGGATAGGGCCGTTTCAAATGGCAGGATTTGCTCTGGCTTTATTGATGACCATAGAATAGAGCGAGCAAAAGGTTGCATGGGGCTGGAAGATAAGCTGACTTGGTAAAGGGTTTTGCTTTTTTCTTGTAACCAAGACGTATCCATGTGGTCGAGAAAAGCAAAGGGGTTGGTAATCCAATTAGCTTTTGCTGTAGGAATATGTTCTAGCTTTTGACGCAACGTGGGAGTTACATGAGTTGTATCATTGCCGATGAGTGCTTTTAATAGGGCGTGTTTCGGGTGCACTCATCACTCCTCTTCAGATGTTTGATCGGGGGCAGATAGCGGAGTTGGATTAAAGAAGCTCTTCATACCGACCTGGCGCAATAGTGGGTAAAACTTCCAAACCATCCAACCTGTACAAAGCGCAAATACGATGGCAAAAAATAATAGAGAGAAAAAGAGGGATCTAAAACGATGTGCTGAGCTTTTGGACAGGATGATAGACCAGATTTGAACGTAATCCTCTGGGCTTGATGCAAAAGAGGCGCTATCAAGGGCTGGTTTAACATCTGTAAATCGAGACCAGTCCGAGACAACAGTGACATCGTTAAGATCAAGTCCTGTAACGCTGCCCGAGACAATGCGCTTGATTTTCATCTCCAAGTGGGAGTTGGGATCGTCAATTACACCTTGATGTTTGACATAAACAGCGGCTGTGATCTTTGTTGAAGTGGGTGTCTCGCCAGGTGCTGTCGACTGAGGTGGAAAAGAAAGTTGTAAGCTCGCATCGATCACGCCATCGATCATGAGAATCGTGTTTGTGATTTGTTGCGCCAAGCCTGCTTGGTAGCGGATCATTTCTTCTCGGTCTGAAGACATGAGCCCTTGTTTGGCAAATAGATCTAGCAAGTTCGTCCCTTGCTGTTGAGGGAGTCCATTGGCATTCAAAACAGCCATCGCAGTGACAGCTTGCTTTGTGGGAACTTGGACTGAGAATTTTGGGCCTGAGTTATCCCCGCCAATCATTCCGCCAGAGGAAGAGCGTGTTTTTGTCGCAGGAATGCCTCTGCTCTCTAGGAAGACGACGATTAAGTTTGCATTTCTCTCAGATAGATCACTAATGACTTCTGTGTCTTTTCCGCAACCTGCTAGAAAAACCAGACAAAGGATTGTAGCTAATGTTCTGCATGTCATTTTCATCATATATACTCCAGCGCTACTCTTTTTATAATGGAAAAAGATTATTCTGCCTAGACTAAATTTTATTTTAAATTCACTGCGATATGTTGCAAAACACCTCGTCGATTCCAATGCTGCGCATGCAAAAAGGGTCGTGACACTTCTTGCGCAGGCAAGGAAAGCAGGTTTTGTTTTTCGCAATGGCAACCGAGCTTTTAGCATGATGGGGCCCACAAAGATTTGGATCAGTGGGGCTGAAAAGGGCAATAGTTGGGACCTTTGTTGCAAAGGCCATATGCATGGGGCCAGTGTCATTTGTTATAAAGCGTTTAAAGTGAGGAAGGAGAGCGCCCAACTGGCGAATATTTAGCTGCCCAGCCAAAGAGAGAGCGCCATCAATGGATGCTGCAATTTGATCAGCAAGGGGTTTTTCTAAAGCATTTCCTGTGACAACTACTTGCGCTCCAAGCTGCTTAACGCATTTTTCTCCAAGCTTAATGAAATGCTCCACTGGCCACTGCTTGAATCGATCTTTAGATCCTGGATGCAGCGCAATGATGGGAGCTGTAAATTGTTTCATGAACTCTTGAGCCCACTGGGCTTCATCGGATGAGATGTGCCAGTCCAAGGTTTCATCTCCGCTCAAGCCTGTCATCTGCATGCGCCTTGAAATCTCATGTTGCTGAACTAAAGGAAACGATTGCGTTAGTAGAGTATCCAATCCTTTGTTTAATCCCTGCGTCCCGATGATGCTTTTAGCGCGATTCATCGCACATAAGGGCAGAGCAATGCGTTGGGATGTGTGAAAAATATAGATTTGTTCGGGGGCAAACTGCCTGATTTTATAGACAATCTTCGGCGCTTGGATTAATGAGGCGTTTTTCATGATCAGGATATGATCAATGTAGGGGTTATTTTTTAAAACTTGCTCTCCGATCGGGCTTGTTAGCAGGCAAAGCTTTGAGTTGGGATGCGCTTTTTTTAGGGCTCGAATAGCTGGGGTTGCCCAAAGGGTGTCTCCTAGCCCAGTTGTTGAAGCAATCAAGATGCGCTTGGGGTTGGCCATATCTCCACGGTAGCGTCGATAGTGTTTAGTGAGCAGTTTTAACAGGGTGTTTTTGATAGCAATTCCTTGGCTTTCTCCAAGGATACCAGAGGTTGGACATATGGGCAAAGGCTCTTGCGGCATTTGCCTGGACAGCGGATGCGTTCATCGCGCACTAGCAAAGCATTTGTTGTGCGGGGGCTAGTTTTTAAAATATTCACTACCGCGTCTTGCCATGATGCAGAAAGGTTAAAGGCTGGGCATCGCAGTGCTTTTAACCCTTGTTTTCTGATAACCGGTAGGTAGAGGTCCTCAACTTCGACCAGGGTTTCGATATGATCGGAGGTAAATGTCAGCGGTATAAAGACAACGGTTTGATCTTTTTTAACATGATCAGTGATGTTTTCACATACTTCATCAGTATAGGGGCGAATCCATTCTTCAGGTCCAAACTTAGACTGATACGCTAAAAGTGATGAAGCTTTAGGAAATAACTCCATGATTTTTTTGTAAGAGGTTTCGCATTCTTGCTTGTAAGGATCTCCACTGCAGATAAAACTTGTTGGGACGCCGTGAGGGGAAAAAAACAAGGTTGCATGTTCTTCAGGAATGGCTTGATCATTTAAGAAGTTTTGGATGTGTGCTGTGAATGCATCAATAAAAGCAGAATGGGCATGGTACGATCGGATCCAGTTGAGCTTTTGCAATGTGTTGGAATTGAGCTTTTTGGCAAAAAGGCGTGCGATGCTTCCGGTTGTGGCGTAGCTAAACTGCGGAAAAAGGGGTAAAACGCAAAGCTTTTGAGCGTTGCACGCATCCATTGCCGCTAAGCTTTGTTTATGTGTAGAGGGCAAATAGCGATGAAAGGTCAGAACGGGCAGATCAAGCGTTTTGGCAAGATGACTTGCTAACGCTTCGGTGGTTTCAAAAATGGGGGATTTATCCCCCATTTTTGCATATTCGTGGACAATGGTCTTGGATCTTTTTGCTGCGATGCGTTTAAAGAGTAGATTTTGCGCAAAGGGTGGCAGATTGGTTCGAATCACATCGGGATCACAGAGAAGCTCTGTTAAAAAAGAGCGTATTTCTCCTTTATTTCTTGGTCCGCCAAAATTCACAAGCACGATTGCATCTTCCATAGAACTTATTGAAACCTCTTCGCTGCTTTTTGACAAGTATGATATAAAAAAAAGAATGAAGAAAAAAATAACACTCCAGGTTTTTGGGCTTGACTGCCCCACTGAAGCGGCGCTTCTTAAGAAGGCTTTAATAGAGCGCGAGGGGATTCAAACGCTCTCTTTTGACTATCTCAATGGGTTGATGAATGTGGTTTACGAATCTGAAAAGATTGAGCCAGAGCAGATGATCAATGCCATAGAGACAGCGGGTATGAAAGCCAAAGTGTTATCTGCTGACTTAAGCTTAGAATCGCAAAGCTTTTGGCAGAAAAAAGGGCGTGTGATTATGACATCTTTGAGCGGCCTATGCTTGGTCGCTGGATTTATCTTTCACTTAGCTTTTGAAAAAGGTGTCAAGGCTGTCTTTTCAACAACAGGTGGAGCACTTGTTCCCCATGCTGCGGTGATTTTTTACTCAGTTGCAATTTTGTGCGGTGGGTATTTCGTAGCTCCTAAAGCCTGGACTGCATTTAGGCATTTAAGACCTGACATGAACATGCTGATGGCGCTAGCTGTTGTGGGGGCTATTCTCATCGGTCAATGGGCTGAAGCTGCAACAGTGACTTTTTTATTTTCCGTTGCCTTGTTTTTAGAACATTGGAGTATGGGTCGCGCACGTAATGCTATTTCTTCCCTTTTGGAGTTAGCGCCTGTTATGGCTGATGTGATGGAGGGCCCAGGAATAGTCACTAAGCCAGTTGAGCAAGTAAGCGTTGGGGCTAGGATTCTTGTAAAGCCGGGGAGTAAAATTCCGCTTGATGGGGTTGTTGTTCAGGGACACTCAGCTGTGAACCAAGCAACCATTACCGGTGAGAGTTTGCCCGTTGAAAAAGGAGAAGGGGATTCAGTTTACGCGGGGACCCTTAACGAAGAAGGTGCGCTGCAGGTCGAGGTGAAAAAGCTAGCAGAAGAGTCGACGCTTGCTCGTATGATTGAGCTTGTTCGCCAGGCAGGTCAAAAACGGGCAAAAACTGAAGGATGGGTTGAAGGCTTTGCAAAGGTTTACACCCCAATCATGATGTTGTTTAGCGCATGCATCATGATTTTTCCTCATTTTATTTGGGGTGGTAGCTGGGAGGAGTGGATTTATCGCGGTCTTGTTGTCCTTGTCATCGCATGTCCGTGCGCGCTAGTGATCTCAACGCCTGTGACAATAGTAGCAGGTGTTACCGCTGCTGCCCGGCGAGGTGTTTTGATTAAAGGAGGCCTCCATTTAGAAACAGCTGGGAGACTGAAAGCTTTAGCTTTTGATAAAACAGGGACGTTGACTTACGGGCGGCCTGTTGTCCAACAGATCATCCCATTGAACAATCATACCGAGCAAGAGTTGCTAAGCATTGCAGGGTCGCTTGAGTCCGTGAGCGCTCATCCATTAGCAAAAGCTGTCATGGCAAAAGTTGCAGAGGCTAAGATCGAATTCAAACACCCTCAAGAATTGCAGGTAATTCAAGGAAAAGGGGCTGAAGGGATTGTTGATGGTAAATCATATTGGATTGGTAGCCATCGCTTTTTGCATGAAAAAAAGATAGAAACACCCGAGCTTCATAAGCAAGCCTTAGCTCTTGAAGATGCAGGGCATTCAGTGATTGTTATTGGAGACGATTATCACGTATGTGGAATGATCAGTGTCGCAGATCAACCTCGTGAAGGAATTGATGTGACCTTGCAAGAATTAAAAGCGGCAGGTTTGCGCCAACTTATTATGCTCACAGGTGATAACCAGCCAGCGGCCTCGGCATTGGCTAAACATGTAGGCATTGATCGATATTGGTCAGAGCTTTTGCCAGAAGATAAAGTTCGCATGATGCAGCAGCTCGTGATGCGCTGGGATGTAGCAGGCATTGTGGGTGACGGAGTCAACGATGCGGCGGCAATGGCGATATCAAGTCTGGGAATTGCAATGGGAGCGGTAGGCTCTGATGCGGCAATTGAAGCTGCTGACATCGCGTTAATGGCAGATGATCTAACGCAGTTGCCTTGGCTGGTTCGGCATGCCAAAAAAGCGCTGCACACAATCAAAAGTAACATTGCCTTTGCGCTCGGCATCAAAGCCATTTTTTTGACGCTGGCCGTTTTTGGATGGGCCACACTTTGGATGGCAATTGCTGCAGATACCGGCGCATCTCTTCTTGTTGTCGCCTACGGTCTGAGATTGCTTAACGGGGGTTCTGACCAGAAAGGTCAGACTGCACCATAATTTTGACAATATCATTGAAGGGCGTTTTCGACTTCCACCCAAGTTCTTTTTGCGCTTTTGAAGCATCGCCTAGTGCGCAGTTAATCTCATTTAGGCGGTAGTAGATTGGATTAATGGCGACAAGGACTTTACCTGTTAAGGCATCAATGCCTTTTTCCTGAGATCCAGAGCCTTGCCATTCAATCTTTATGCCCGCTTCGCTGAAGGCTAACTCAACGAACTCACGAACGGTGTGGCTTTCGCCTGAGGCAATCACGCGATCAGCTGGCTTATCCTGCTGGAGCGTTAGCCACATAGCCTCAACGTAGTCTTTGGCATACCCCCAATCGCGCATGGCATCGAGATTTCCCAAATCAAGAACCGCTTTTTCTTTTCGTAAGATGCGGCCAATACCATGAGTGATCTTACGAGATGCAAAAGTACTATTTCGACGAGGAGATTCGTGGTTAAAAAGAATCCCACTGCAGGCGTACATGCCATAGCAGTCGCGATAATTAGCAGTAATCCAGTAAGCAAAGAGCTTTGAGGTTCCATAAGGAGAAGTCGGTTGCATCGGGGTTTGCTCATTTTGAGGAATTTCTGCTGTCGATCCAAAAATATGGTTCGATGAGGCCTGAAAAAAGCGGATTTGATCCTTTCTTCCCGACTGTCTAATGGCTTCTAAAACATTTAAAGCGCCCATAGCGTTCACCGTACAGGAATATATGGGCATATCAAAAGAAACCTGTTCATGCCCCTCAGCCGCGAGATTATAAACTTCGTCGGGTTCAATATTTTTCATCAGGAGCATCATCGTTGCTAAATCAGTGACATCGCCATAGTGCAATACTAATCGCCTGTCATTAACTTGCCTGTTTTGATAGATATGGTCAATGCGCTTGGTGTTAAAAAGGGAAGCGCGTCTACGAACGCCATGCACTTCATAGCCTTTGTCTAAAAGAAGCTCAGCAAGATAAGCTCCATCTTGACCGGTGATGCCAATCACCATTGCTTTTTTTGGGGCGCTTACTTCCTTTGCAAAAACAGACAGGGAAGTAAGTAATAGCATCGAAAAGATAAAAAAGTTCATTTTCTTTCTCCTATTTAACCCCAGTTCCAGACTTATTTCACTAATCTTGCGGATTTAATATGGGATTTGCCAAAAACAGCACAATCTCCAACCTGAATTCCTCTAAATCTTAGCAATATAAACCCGAAGCTGAGGTTATTTACGGTTCCAAGTACATCAAAAATAACCTTTGTTTGCAATACTTATGCAGATTTGCTACCCTTTAGGTCATGAAAAGAATCATTTCACTTTGCATGTTTTTTTGTTTATTAGGGTGCGGCAAGGTCACCAAGTCTCCTTATCGAATAGCTGTTGACCCAAGTTTTTACCCTCTCGACCTCATGGGAAAAGAGGCGAATGTCTACGCATTTTCTAACGAGCTTTTGCAAGCAATCGCTAAAAAAGAGCGTCTTTATATCGAGCGAGTTAATGCATCTTGGGACAACCTCCTTGAGGGTTTGAGTAAAGATGACTTCGATGCAGTCCTTTCACCCTTACCTCCCTACAACTTTAATAAAGCCAAATATGATTTTTCTAAGCTTTACCTTCCAACTGGGTATATTCTTGTGATTCGTGAAGATGAAAAAGTTCGCCAGCTAAAGAAGCTAAAAGGCCGCGAAGTGGCAGTTCAGATGAATTCTGAGGCGGAGCGAATCCTGAGTGAATATCCCGATGTCATCATTCGTTTTTATGAGAATCCAGCTGTTGCATTAGAAAAGCTTGACCAAGGTCAGCTCGATGGCGTTGTTATGGATGCCATTCCAGCCGTTAGCTTTATCTACGATCGCTATGCTGAAAAGCTAAAACTTGGAAGTGGTGTTCTCAACGATGCTGGTCTGCGCATGGTTGCCGTTAAAGATACCCATCGCGATCTTCTCGATCGATTTGACTCGGGCCTTGAAAAGCTTAAAAGAGATGGCACCTATGACAAACTCGTCAAGAAGTGGAAAGTGAGCTTCAGCGACTAAGCCAAAATAACAACGCGATTTTTAGGTTCAAATAGCTTGCCTTTAATCAGATGGAAGATTGTGCAAGATTTCACGTAACTGAGGTCAACCGCAGCGCTCATAAGATTTTTTCTTTAAAACCGAAATAAAATTCTATGTCATCCGTTACAGCTTGTATTGCATCCTTGGTTTGAGATGATATGCCCGTGTGATCATAAATCGCAATAAGCGCAACTCTGATCAGATTTTTTGTGTACTCAACAATCTCAGTACCTGAGGAATTTGATGTATCAAAAGGGCCCTTAGCAAACATATGGAGCACCCTTCTGCATTCCTCAATCCCTCCATATCCCCTATCTAAATCTCGCTCGTCATTGATTGCCATAGAAGGAATGGGGATGTGACATTTTATAGTCTCGTCAAAAGTTCTCTTTTTAGCCTCTGAATAGATGGGTATTCCAGTTTGGCCTTGTTGATCAGTGAAGCACATCAAAGCGCAAAAATGCAGCTTTTGTGCGGATTCTAGCCACTCAACTATTTCACTCTCCGAAAGCTGGTTGATATTTCCATATTTATAAGGTCGCAGTTTACTCACATACCTAGAATATATTTCGATGTGACCGAGCAATCTCTGCTGATCATGAGATATTTCATTTTGAGGACCAGTGTTAGATTGGCATCTGCCGTTCGGTTGACTTGGATTTTGGGTTAAATAGCTTAGAAAATCGAGTACACCTTCACTAAATTGGTTGTTAATCGATATGTGGTGTTTAAAAAGTGCGGCAATGAAGGTTTCTTTGTATGGTGATCCTAAATGGCTCCAAACAAGGGGAGCTCGTTCTAGGTCTAGTCGTCCGATGGCAGGTGACTTTTCCGGCAGAAGGAGTTGATTGTAATTAATATACAAAAATATTTTTGCCAGACTCTTCAAGTTCTCCTGGTCTGAGGGGGCTTGATTTACTCGATAAATCATCTCCAGTAGCTTGCTGTTTGCTGTGATTGCCATAGGGCACCTCCATTTAGCGAACATGTTAGGTGTAAGAGGGTATTATAAGCAAGGTCTATCCGTGTGATATCGAATGGCAACGTTTGAATTTAGCACATGAGCTTCGATTGCTCGCGGATGCGTTTGATTTCTTCGGGAGCAGGCGGGCAGGGAGAGAGTCCCCATAGTTTTTCTGCATAGTTTTTGATCGATTCATCGCTTGAAAAGGTGCCCATAGAGGCAATATTATGGATGGCATATTCAGCCCACTTTTGTGGCTGTGAAAAGAGCTCTTCAACTTTTTTTTGCGTTTCATAATAAGGCATGAGGTCATTGAGGACGTGATAGCGATCGATGCTGAGCAATTGTTGGAATAAGCCTTTAAAAATTTGATCTTCAGCTTCGTTTTCAGCTAAGGATCCATCTGTCAGCATGTCCATAGCTTGTTTGATTTTGGGCTCTTTCTCATAGACGCCACGTGGATGGTGCTTGAGTTGAACGTTTTCTGCTGCAGAGGCTCCAAAGCTAAAGGGCCACCACTGGTCGGTGACAGCTTCGTGCATTTCGATATTGGCTCCATCTTCCGTTCCAATAGTGAGCGCTCCATTCATGGCAAGTTTCATGTTGCCCGTTCCAGAAGCTTCCATACCCGCCATCGAAATTTGCTCAGAGAGGTCAGCAGCTGGAATGATAATTTCAGCATTTGAAACGTTGTAATTTTCAAGAAAGAAGATTTTAAGTTTATGCCCAGTTTGTTCGTCTTGATTGATTTTGCGACCAATACAGTAGATAAGGCGAATGGTATTTTTTGCAATCTCGTAGCCCGGCGCTGCTTTTCCGCCAATAAGAATTAGGCGTGGTACAGATCTTGCGTTGGGATTTTCTTTTAACTCACGATATACCATAAGGGCGTGAAGTGCATTCATGATTTGACGCTTGTATTCATGCACGCGTTTGATTTGAACATCAAAGAGGGCATCAAAGCTGGGTAGGATATTGCATTGATGCTGTGTGCTGTCTCGATGCCGCTCAATTTGTTCGCAAAGTAATGCTAGCAGTCTTTGTTTATTGTTTTTTTTGATCTCTAAAAAGGCATTCCTAGACTTTTCATCGCTTGCAAAATCTGCGAGTTTTTTGATTTGGGTAAAATCAGTTGCCCAATCAAAGCCGATGCGCTCTGTGATAAATTGGCTAAGGGACGGGTTTGCAAGCATCAACCAGCGCCTTTGCGTGACTCCATTTGTGACATTGGTGAATTTTTCAGGCCAGAGTTCATAAAAATCTTTAAAAATTGTTGTCTTGAGCAGCTCGCTATGCAGTTTTGCCACGCCGTTAACTTTATGAGAGCCGTAGATCGCTAGATGAGCCATTTTTATCTGGCCATCTTCTATCATGGACATGCGGCGCACGCGTTCTTCATCTGTGGGAAAACGGTTGCGCACTTCAGTGCAAAACTGATCGTTTAGTTTTTGAATGATATAATACTGCCTGGGGAGAAGGTCTTTTACTCGACATTCATTCCATTCTTCTAAAGCTTCTTTCATGATGGTGTGATTTGTGTAGCTGCAGATGCACCGTGTTGTTTCAAGGGCTTTATCCCAAGACATTTTATGGTTGGCACAAAGTGTTCTCATGAGCTCGGCGACGATGAGTGCTGGATGTGTGTCGTTGATTTGAATGCGCACTTTGTCCCCAAAATCATCCATATTGCCAAAGACTTCATGGTGTTGATGGATAATGTTTTGTAATGAGGCACTCACAAGCAAAAACTCTTGCTTTAGGCGCACGCGTTTGCCCATATCGTTGTTGTCGTTGGGGTAAAGGACATCTGTTAGAGATGTGTTTTCTGTTGCCTGTCCAAGTTCTCCCAAATTGTAAGATTGGAGTGCAAAATTGCGAGGGGATTCTTTTGTCGACCAAAGACGAAGTGTTAAAACGGTGAAATCTGAAGAGGGTTGGTACCCGATGATGGGGTAATCAAAAGGAATGGCTCTTACAGCATCATAATCGGTTAGGATGTGGACCAGCTCCCCTTTTTCGTTTTGCTTGTCGTGAATTCTTCCACCAAAGTCGATATTTGCGGCATACCGGTCACGTCTTAGCTCCCACGGGTTATCAGTGATGAGCCAGCAGTCAGGGCGCTCGATCTGGACGCCGCACCAAATCTCTTGTTCAAAGATCCCATATTGATAGCGTAGTCCATAGCCCATTGCTGGGTATTGTTTAGTTGCTAAAGAGTCCATTAAGCAAGAAGCTAACCTGCCGAGTCCACCATTTCCAATCCCAATGTCGTTTTCGATTTTTATGACATCTTCCAGAGGACGGTTCATGCGAGCTAATACGCTTTTGACGATATCCCAAGCTGAGATATTTGTGATGTTATTAGAAAATTGCCTGCCAGGCATATATTCAAGGGAAAAATAATAGAGTTTGCGCACTTTTTCTCTTGCAAAGGCATGCTCTGTAGCGGCCCAATTGGCCATCACCTCTTCACGAAGTGACCAAACAAATGCGCGATAAAACTCGGTTAAGGTGGCTTCGTCTGCTGTACGCCCTTGTGCAACTACTGTGTAGTGCTTAATTTTTGCAATGATTTTATCTACGACATTTTCTACATCATTCATAACTTAGATTTAGCATGAAAAATATCTACAGTAAAGTAGAAACAAAGCGGATGACGTAATACAGGCCGATACAGGCCAGTGCACTTGATGGAAGAGTGATGACCCAAGAAAGTCCAATGTCGCGCAACGTGCTTAAGTTTAATGCAGACAGTCCACGTGCAAGACCAACTCCGAGCACGGCTCCAACGATACAGTGTGTTGTTGAGATTGGCAGCCCAAGCTTAGAGGCAAGCAAAATGGTGATCGCAGCGCCAAATTCTGCTGCAAATCCCCGGGTGGGTGTTAGTTGCGTGATTTTACGCCCTACAGTTTCGATAACGCGCCAGCCCCACGTTGCTAGCCCCAGCACAATTCCAAAACCGCCTAAAGCGAGTAGCCAGGTTGGAGTTGTTTTTTGCAGTTGAATGGCGCCAGTGCGTGCAATTTCCAAAACAGCATCTACAGGTCCGATAGCGTTAGCAACATCATTTGCGCCGTGCGCGAAGGCGACGAACGCAGCGCTGATAATTTGTAGGTAGGAGAAAAGGTGCTCAACGTTTTGATAGCGTGATGAGGGTTTATAAAATTGGGATTCTTTTCTGAGCTGTCGCGTTAAAGCTGCTGTTTGATCGAGCAACGCAGAGACGTTGTCCTTGATAGGTCCTTCGGATTCAAGCCGCACTCGCTGCAAATGTTTAAGCGCTTTTTGCATACTCACAACTTTACTCCGATCATTTTCACGTGAGATATGCTCTTCGATCAATGGGCTCTTCTTGACGTAGATGAGTAAATAAGCGATGGCCATTGTTATGAGTCCAACGCCGCAGCTAAGCAGCAAGGCTTCATTCAGTGTAAGGACTACCCCAATATGATTGAGTCCATGAAAAGTTAAGCTAATTGAAAAGATGAAAAAAACAAAGAAGACTAGAATTGGAATTAAACGCCTACTCATCACATAAGGTCGTGTTGAGTAAAAAATAATGCGCTGCAAAATAATGAATATTACAAATGCAATAAGCCCGCTTAAGACAGGGGATATGATCCAGCTTGTTGCAATAGCGCCAATGATCTTCCATTGAACGGTTGAGGCTCCTCCAATGAGCACGCCGAAACCAAGAACGGCACCAACAATGGCGTGCGTTGTCGAAACGGGCCACCCAAAGTAAGAGGCGATTTGCAGCCAAATGGCCGTTGCTAGAAGTGCTGCAAGCATTCCATACATAAGAGTATAGGGATCGGATGCAAACATTTCTGGATTGATGAGCCCTTGCTGCATCGTTTCCGATACGCGTGAGCCCATGAAAAATGCCCCGCTAAATTCAAGGACTGCCGCTATGAGTACGGCTTTTTTAAGAGTGAGGGCTTTTGAACCGACTGAGGTTCCCATTGCGTTTGCGACATCATTGGCGCCTATGGACCAAGCCATATAGAGTCCAACTAGCAAAACAATGACAATCCAAAAGATCATTTAACTTCAAGCACCATGCGTATTCTGTTTGCTAATCGCTCGGAGAGATGGGACAGAGCGCTGACCTCTTCGATGAGACGGATCCATAAATAAAACGCAGGAGTGGAAAGCGTCTCTGCTCTCGCAAATAGCTCTTTTGTAAGAGTGTGTTTGGCTTTATCAGCCTCGTACTCTTTGTAAGATGTTTTTTCAACCATACGCTTGACTTTTTCAGCTTCCATGCCTCCAAAAGATGACTCGACAAGCTCATCGATTTCACCGATAATGCCCGCTGCATCCTCGTATGCTTCTAAATTTTTGTGATATAAATGCCTCAATTGCGTTGCGTCTTCAAATGGGTGAAGCGTCAAAAGATTAGCAATGTCTTCTGCTTTATCGGCAATGCTATCTTGCAAAGACAGAATTTCTAAAAATTGTGAGCGGTCAATTGGTAAAAAGATCCCTCGTAGGTGGTTACGGATATCATTTTTTGTGATATCAGCCTCATGCTCTAACTCTGAGAGCTCTTTTGCTAGTTCTTCAATTTGTTCGAGACTGAGTTTGCCAAGATCCTCAAAGATGTGCGTAAGCTTGTTAATGCAGAGATGGACTTTCTCCATATGCGTCTTCAAGGGGGCAAAAGGGGAGTTTCCAAGAAGTTTTGAAAGCGCTCTCATATACTCATATGTTCGCCGATAGCTGACTAATTTGTCAACGATGCTTTTTGCTTCTCTGAGAGAGGCTGGACAGCGCCTTCAGGCAGATTGCCCAGCTCAAGGTTGCCAATGCGGATGCGTTTAAGTTCTAAAACTTCAAGATCTGCAGCAGCGGCAATGAGGCGCACCTCGCGTTTTTTGCCTTCTTTTACGGAGATTTTAAAGGTATTGCGGCGCACTTTTTTTACTTTTTTTGGCTGAACAAAAACGCCTTCAATTTCAATGCCGTGACTCATAGTGACCAGGTGCTCGTGGGTGATTTCAGCATCGGTTTTGACAAGGTATTCTTTTGTAATGTTAGAAGAGGGATGGATAATTTGGTTGGCAAAGTCCCCATCGTTTGTAAGAATTAGAAGACCTGTTGTATCTCGGTCGAGACGCCCAACAGAAAATAGCCTAGAGTGGTGCTCGCTCAAAAGATCGTAGACAATTTTTTTTCCAATGGGGCGCTTATGGGTGCACTCGAAGCCACGCGGTTTATTCATGATAAAATAAACCTTTTTTTGAGAGTCAATAGGTTTACCATCAACAGTGATCTTATCAGTTGATTCAATCTGTGTTTGAGGTCGTTTGCAAACAGTGCCGTTAACGGCAACCTTGCCAGAAAAAATCAGATGGTCGCAAGTGCGTCTTGCTGCAACGCCAGCTTCTGCTAGGGCCTTATTAAGTCTCATGTTCATACTCTTTTAAGTAGGGCAAAAATTCGTCGCTAACGCCCTTCATGCTAGCAAAAGCCTCATAGGCTGTTAGGTTTTTTTTGTTTATCATGTAGGCCATAATCAATGCAGGGCAACGAACGACTCCGATCTTGCAGTGAACTAGAATGGGGTGATCAGGTGTAGCCCGATCTAAAACTGTAAAAGCCTCTTCAAAAATTGATTGGAGATCATGCCAGTTTGCCGCTGGTAAAAAGTGGTGGGTAAAAGCAGGTTTTGATGGTAGCCTAACCTCTACTAAGCTGATGACCTCAGCATAGGGGCAATTAGCTTTGATGGCATCAAAATGAGCTTTTGAGCTGTAAAAAATCCCTGGTAATGTCTCCGTTCCCATTAAACCCTCACTCCATGACATTTTTTGCCAATAGGTCGACTGCGGCTTCATCATGTACATTTTCTTCCTCAGCCATAGCGCTGGGACTATGGCATTCGTTACTCAAATGCCCCTGATTTTGCCTCGCTCGACCTCTAGACAAAAAAAATATCACGGAGCGAGCGTTAAGCCATTCTAACACATCCTGGCATATTTTACCAAAATTAGTTATGGTCAAATTATGGGAAAATCTTTACTTGTTTTGCTTCGTCATGGTCAATCGGTCTGGAATGCAAAAAATTTATTTACAGGTTGGGTTGATATACCTCTAAGCCAAAAAGGAATTCAAGAAGCTTTGAATGCGGGCAAAGCAATACAACATATTGATTTTCAGGTGATTTATGTCTCATCCCTTGCGCGGGCACAGCTGACAGCTATGCTTGCCATGAGCGTGCACGATGAGGGCCGGGTGCCGTGCGTTATGCATCCAGGAGAGGGAAAACTCGATGATTGGGACAAGAGCTATGGCGATCAAAATCTGATCCCGATGCATGTGGCCTGGGAGCTCAATGAGCGTATGTATGGGAAATTACAAGGGATGAACAAAGATGATGCCAGGGCCAAATTTGGCAAAGAGCAGGTCCACACATGGAGACGCAGTTTTGCTACGCCCCCTCCAGATGGAGAAAGCCTAAAAGATACCGCAGATCGCACGCTACCTTATTTTAAAAAACATATTATGCCCCACCTCGAACGAGGCGAAAATGTCTTGATTTCTGCCCATGGCAACAGCCTTCGGGCTATACTCATGGAGCTCGATCAGCTCTCTGAAGATGAAGTTGTTCAATTAGAGGTTCCGACAGGGCAGCCAATCTGTTATACTTATGCGGATAAGACATTTGAAAAACAGACGCTGTGACAAAAAATTTTCATACACATGTGGGCTTCTTACCCACGGCAGAAATTCCCGATTGCACCAAGGCTGAAAAGGCAATTTGCGACCTTGTCGGTGCAAGCTTTCCCGGATGGCCCTATTTTGATCGCGCTGAAGCAATAAGCACGGTGCTTTTTGGGCATTTCATCGACCAGCTTGCTGAATCGGGCAGGAACCACATCCTGACAAGTAACGTAGAAGATGCTCCGACCCTGCTTTCTTTGCAGCGCCTCGAGCCGCTTGGATGTTTTGCGAAAAAAGTATCGGTCAATAACCGAGGATTTATCACGGCAGAAGATGTAAAAAAATACATCACTGCTCGCACAGGACTGGTCAGCTTATCCTGGGCAAATGCTTTAACAGGGGTTGTTCAGCCGATCGCTAGCATCGCAAAAGTTTGTCAAGAAGCGCAAGTTCCCTTGCATGTCGATGCAAGTCACGTTGCTGGAAAAATGCAAATTCGCATGGATGAAATGGGGATTGATTATCTGACTTGGGAGGGGATGCTTTTTTCTAAAGAGCCGCTTTTGCCAATGGTTTCAGGGCGCCCCATTGACCCTAGCTGGATTGTAGAAAGAGGCAAAAGGGCCCAAGAGCTCATGGACAACTTGGACCACCTTGCCATTGAAAGCGCGCGTATTCGCGATACCTTTGAGCGAAAATTAACTTGTGGACAAGCCCTATTTCAAGACTCAGAAAGGCTCCCTGGCATATCCTGCATTAGTTTTTCTAAGATGACGTCCGAGCTGCTCGCATTTCACCTAAAGCATGCAGGGCTTGACGTTTCATTTGGGGGCGGAGCATTTCAAAATATTGAGCACGTTTTGAAAGCAGCAGGCCTTGATGACAGATTAGCAAAAAGCGCTCTTAGCTTTTGCTTTACCCCTGACTCCAATCCTAATGAGCTACAACTTGCCCTGGAGCAGATTTTATGAAACCCTACCCTTGGCAAAATTACACAAAAAAAACCATTGAGAAAATTTTGCATCCTCAATACGGGGGCAGACTGACAGCGTGCCCGGGCATGCGTCTTGTCAGCGGCACTGAAGGCTCTTTGAATATTGATTTTCTGGTCGATGAAACAGATGGTGTTATTGCCGATGTCAAATATACCCACTTTGGGTCGACAGCTCTTGTGGCTAGCTTGGAAGCTGCATGTGCTCTTGCCATGCGTAAAAACTATGCCCAAGTCAGGCGTTTCACAGCCGATCTCATCGACAAAGAGCTGCATCTTCCAAAAGAGACCTTTTCTCACCTCAATCTTGTGCTTTCTGCCATGGATATGGCTATGGAAAAATGCGTGGACTTACCCCTTCCAGAAGAATATATCGCCCCGCCCATGCCAACCGCATCGGGAGAAGTTTGCGAATATCCAGGGTTTAAAGACCTGGATAAGGCTAAAAAAATCGCCATTATAGAGCAAATGATCGATACCGAAGTCCGTCCCTACATTGAGCTAGATGATGGGGGCATCCGAATCGTTGATCTAAAAGGCGATGAAGTGCTGATCGCCTATGAGGGTGCTTGCACAACTTGCTACTCTGCAACAGGTGCGACACTCAACGCAATTTCTCAGGCCCTCAAAACAAAAATTCATCCCGACCTAGAGGTTAAGCCCGACCTGAGCAATTTAGAGTTTTAATCTTTGAAGGGGACCGCAGAATTGGTATTAGGGCCCTTCGGTGAGGGGCTTTTCAGAACCATCTGGTAGGCGCATGAGGATGCGCCCGTCTGGAAGGAGCTTTTCAAATACACCAGTGATCTTTTCTCCAGAGACTGTGCAAGTAATGGTCTCTCCAAGATAGGCTAGATTCTGCTCGTACTCATGAAAGAATGGGTCAAATCCAGATTTAAGGTAGAGGTTCAGATCTTCTAAAAATTGCTCAGCGAGTTGATTGCGAATTGCAAGGATAGAAAATTCTTGGCCGCTTTCTATGAGCAAGGACGTTGCTGGTTGGTCGATTTCATCGCAGCTTTGCATATTAATATTTAAGCCGATGCCGATGATTGCCAGTGGCTGAGAAATTTCGCAGAGCATGCCGGCGCATTTTTTTCCGTTTAGAAGAATGTCATTGGGCCATTTTATTTTGGGCTTTAGACCAAGCTTTTTTAAAACTCGGATGGTCGAAATAGAGAGGACTTGGGCTAAATTGTGAGCAGCTGTAAATGTTGGGGGCAGATAAAAGCAAAATGTGGCATAAAGGTTTGTATCTGGTGGAGATTGCCATGTGCGCTTATAGCGACCGCGGCCGCTTGTTTGGCTATTGGCTGTAATGCAAATGAGTGGATCGGGGTGGAGCTCATCACTATGCTCTTTAGCCCAGGTATTTGTAGAATCAATGATAGGTAGTTCAATATAATCTATGGCCATGCTTTGGAATCACCTCTATTTACGCCGCTTGGACTTGCGGCCCCTGCCCATTATTCTGGCGTTGATGGGGTGTAGCCTGCTTGTTTTGACTTCAACATCTGGTAGCGATGTCTTTTTTTCGCCAATTGTCAAAAAACAGCTGCAATGGTTTGCCATCGGTTGGGGCGCCTATTTTTTCTGTGCAGGCTTAGACTACCATACTTTGCGCAAATGGGCACCTGTTTTGTATATCATCGCTTTGGTGCTACTTTTGGGGCTATTTTTTACCAATCCAATTCAAAACGTGCGCAGATGGTACCGCATTCCGCTCATAGGGGCAGAGCTGCAGCCCTCTGAAATCGCAAAGCTCGCTGTTGTGATTGCAATGAGCGCATTCATTGAGCGAAAGGGTAAGGGGATGCGCCAATGGGTTCCACTGTTTCAGGCATCGATGCTTGTTTTAATCCCGTTTGTATTGATTTTAAAGCAGCCAGATTTGGGATCAGCGCTTGTGTTGATGCCAATCACACTTGTGATGTTTTACTTTGCTGGCATTAAACGGCGCGTGATTGCTGCAATGTCAATCTGCGCAATGTGTGGGCTTGTGTTCATCAACATGATGTTTTTAGGATTTATTTCTCATGAGAATTTTCGGCCGATAGCGACAAAAGTGATCAAAGAGTATCAATACGAGCGGCTCAACCCCGATACCTACCATCAGAGAGCATCGCAAACGGCCATTAGCGTTGGCGGCGTTAAAGGGAGTGGTTGGCGACAGAGTGAATTTACTGGAAATGCTTTTTTACCGGCAGCACAAACCGACTCAGTATTTGCAGCCTTTGCTGAAGAATTCGGGCTTTGGGGCGTGTTTATAGTCCTAACAGCTTTTTTTGGCCTCATTTATTTTAGCTTTCAAGTGACAGCACTTGCCAAAGATCCCTTTGGTCGGTTATTGTCAGCTGGAATTGCTGTCTATCTGGCGATGCACGTCGTCGTCAATATCGGCATGATGTGTGGCTTTTTACCCATCACAGGTGTGCCACTCATCTTAATGACGTATGGAGGATCATCAGTGCTTGCGACAATGAGTGCTCTTGGACTTTTACAAAGTGTTTATTGCAGAAGGTTTATGTTTTGTTAGGGCACCATTTTTTATTCGAGCCAGGGGCATGGCTCGGCGAGGGAAAAATTCAGCTTAACATGGTTAAAGACGAGCTCGATTTTTACACGCGTTGGAACGTTGGATTTGTCAATCAATTTGGTCTCATCGATTCAACGCAGGAAATCCAAGTCAAAGGCCTTGCTGAAACCATGAACAATCAATTTGTCATATCACACATCCAAAATGGTAAATTTGATATAGAGTTAGAAAACCAGTCGATGGGAAAAGTTATAGGAACTGGGCTTGTTACAGAAAAGACAATTGCCTGGGAGTTTCGGATGCCTGCGATGGGATTTGAGGGGATGGAATTTTATGAGCTTCAGCCCGATAAAAGCTATAAAATGCGTGCAGAATACTCGACTGAAGATGATTATCGCACAACAATTCAAGGACGGATATGGCAACAGCTGCAGGAGAAAAAATGAAAAAGTGGATTGGCATATTAAGTTTGGTGCTTTTATGCGCCTGCTATCAAAATAGAGCATTGATGACATCTGATGAATTCGCCTCGATCCCTTTAGGTGCAACAGCCAAAGAAGTAGAAGCAGAGCATGGCACCCCTTACAAAATTTATTCCCGTGGTGGAAACACTGACGAGTGGGAGTACATCGAGCGCATTGATGTCGGTGCTCGTATCGTGAGTCAAAACCACTATTTTCTCATCATGACAAACGGCAAAGTCGTTGGCAAGCGCATGGATACAATGCGACCTCCTCCATTTAGACCAACCCAAACAGACGATCCGTTTCCTCATAACAGTTAGTTAATTGCCTTCCATAAGTTCATCTGTTATATGAGGACTTAGGGGGGTGCTTTATGTGGCGTGAGAAACCTGGCTTTTATTTGCCGGGCAAGTCCAATTTGCAGACAATTAAGGCGCATTTTGCGCAGTTTTTAGCAGATAGACGTTCTAAAAGCCCCTTTGCATCAAAGCAGATTCCTGTGATCGGTTGGGGCTCATCAGCGCCATTTGAAAAAGTCATTATCTCCGCTGATCAGATTAAAAAAAATCCAATGCTCCATCGAAATAGCTTATGCATTATTGAACCATGGGAGAATGTGGGTCAAAATCCTCAAGGAGAGGATGTTCGCGCATCGATTAATGTGGCTTATATCGCTCAAATGGTTGGAGATTTAGATACGTTTTTGCTTCCTGTTTGGCAGGATGCAAAGTTTATGGATCCAGATTGTTTAGCGCGCTTTGCAGCTCAGAGCGCAGCCTTCGTTGTTGAGGGAGGGGCGCCAGCTGTCTATGATGAAAACACATTTACCCATCCAAAATGCTCAAGAGAGGACTTGCTTGAGTTAGTCGAGGCGCTGCTATTAACCCGCATGGATGGAGGGGCTCCTGGACTCTTCATCTGCTTAGGGCACCAGCTAGCTGCCGAGGCACATGTGCGCTTAATCAAGCGGGCAGTGAAGGCCATTTGTGCGGGCGCACCTAAAGGGCTTTGCGAAGCTGCTGATCAGATTGCAAAAGTGGGTGATGGATTGCGTTGGGAGGAGGCGCGGTTTGCAACAACTCAAAATAAAGAGGCAGAGCTCAGAGGTCATGCTCTATGTGCTTATCAAGTACCAAGTCCTGCAGATATGAATGTCCCAGAAGAGGTCATTGAAACATATGAATTAACAGCGCAAGCGCGCGGGCTGATTGATTTAATGCAGCAATATGCAGGGGATCTAAAAATTGATATGTTTCATCGTGATATTGCCACGCAAGAGGCGGCTATTTTTTGCAGCTGGGCCTACACAAAGCTCTACGAGGCGTGTTTGTATCACAGATCTGAGCTCGCTTGCAGCGCACTGAACTGGCTGCTTTGCTTGCCCTTTTCGATCAAGATTTTGGCATCGACACGCTCTAATGGCGAAATAGTAACGGCTAATGCCGCCACCTGTATTTTTTACCGCGATTTTGACACAGGCGTGATGAAACGCTCATTCACGACGCAGTTTCATCCTGAGTTGACAGATGATTTGCAAGATTTTGCTCATCGGAGCCCGCCAACTTATGAAGAATTAAAAACAAATGCCGGCAATCGGATGCTGGTGCATTTACTGCAAGAAGGATTACACGATGCATAAGAATTTTAATCAGCCACATAAATTAGGGTTATTTGGCTTTTTGATGATCACCGTTTCGATGGTAGTGACCATTTATACCTATCCAACATTTGCAACGGCTGGCTTTTCACTTATTTTCTTCTTACTATTCGCAGGGTTTCTTTGGTTTATTCCTGTCTGCTTAACTGCAGCAGAAATGGGGACAGGTGCAGGAGGCTGGTCAAATGCGGGCGTCTATAGCTGGGGAACGGCCGCTCTTGGTGAGCGCTGGGGCTTTAAGATGATCTATTTGCAATTCATGGAAATTTCTATTGGGTTTGTGCCAATGCTCTACTTCATCACAGGCGCTTTAGGATACTTATTTGATGCACCCATTTTAAGTCAGCCAGGTTGGGCGCAATTTGGGATTATTTTTGCGATTTTCTGGATTATTTCTTTAGCAAGTTTTTGGGGAACGCGCATTACAAAATATATCGCTTCTGCAGGTTTTGTGCTTGGAGTTCTGTTGCCTGCGCTAATCTTGATTATTCTCGGCTTTATGTTTGTGCATGAGGGAAACACAATTCAAATTGTCATAAATTCTAAGACATTTTTTCCCTCATTTAAAGAAAGCAGCACGCTTGTTGTTCTAGCATCGTTTGTCTTGGCATTCATGGGAGCGGAAGCATCAGCGGTTCACGTTAATCACCTAAAAAATCCAGGGCGCAATTACCCCCTTTCAATTCTCATACTTGTGATCACAACAATTGTCATTGGATCCCTTGCTTCTTTAACGATTGCTATGACAATTCCAAGGAGCTCTATCTCACTCAATGCAGGCATTGTAGAGGCCTTTAACTACTTATTTGCACACTACGGCCTTAGCTGGGCGCGCAATCCCATTGCAGCGCTTGTTGCAGTTAGCGCCATCGCCGAAATTGCCTCCTGGGTTAATGGGCCTGTGCGCGGTATGCTTTTTGCTGCGCAGTCAGGGCTATTGCCGCCACGTTTGGCAAAAATGAATAAGCACCACATGCCCACGCACCTCATGCTAGTGCAGGGCCTGCTAGTTACAATTTGGATGGTTGTTTTAACGTTTGGATCGCAAGGAGGGGGAAATATGGCATTTTTCACAGCCATTGCACTCACAGTGATTTCCTATCTCACGATGTATGTTCTCATGTTCATTTCCTATTTGGTCCTTAAGGTCAAAAATCCCAATAATCCCCGCCGCTTTAACCTGCCAGCATCGGTGGGTTGGGTTGTCGCTTTAGTCGGATTGGGATCGACAATTTTTGCATTCATTGTCGCTTTTGCCAAACCAGGTGAGATCTCTAGATCTATGTATGGAAACTATTTGACGATACTCATCGTAGCTTATTTGGCTATTGTCATCTTGCCTCATATTGTTTTTAAATACGCACACAAACGTGAAAAGAGATGGAAGCAAGAAATCGCATCAATGGTCAAAAAGGGAGAGACTTTTCTGACAAAGTCATCTATTAAGTAGCTTTTTGGAGTACGAAAAAGCCCACTTGCTTAGGAGGGGGAAAGCAAGCGGGCAGGGGAGGAATAAAAGATATTATTCCAAAATTTTGCTTAAGCAGCTTTGATCTTAATGTCAACGCCAGCTGCTACGGGTAGAACTTTTAGCTTATCAATTGTGTCAGCTGTTGGGTTTAAGATATCGAGCATGCGAATGTGTGTGCGCATCTCGAACTGCTCGCGTGATTTACGGTCAACGTGAGGTGAGCGTAGTACTGTATATACTTCACGCTTTGTTGGTAGTGGGATCGGTCCGACAACACGTGCACCTGTGCGCTTTGCTGTCTCGACGATATCTGCTGTCGATTTATCCACGCTGCGCGCGTCGTACCCTTTAAGGCGGATGCGAATGCGCTTGCGCTGTTGTGGTTGCGCTGCGGGTTGTTTCGTCTTTGTTGCCATATGGTTTTATTTCCTTTGCTGTACAATTTCTTCTTGCAACTTCTTAGGTACGGGCTCGAAATGGGATGGTTCCATTGTATAGGTGGCACGTCCTGCAGAAAGTGAGCGCATTTGAGTTGAGTATCCAAACATTTCCTGAAGAGGCACTTCAGATGTGATCTCGATAGCTCCTCCGATACTAGATTGATTCATGATGCGTCCGCGTCTTCGGCTGATGTCGCCCATGATATCACCTAAGTAATCTTCAGGTGTTGTCACAACGACCTTCATGATTGGCTCTAGAAGTTGTGGCTGACATTTCTTAGCGCATTCGCGCAATGCCATCGATCCGCAGATCTTAAAGGCCATTTCATTAGAGTCAACTTCATGGTATGACCCGTAAACAATGTTAACTTTAACATCTACAAGGGCATAGCCTGCAAGAACGCCTGTTGCAAGACCTTCTTCGATCCCTTTGATAACGGCTGGAATGTATTCCTTCGGAATCGCTCCACCAACAATCTTACTTGTGATGACGTTACCAGCACCTTTTTCGTTAGGTTCAATCTCAAGGTTAACGTGCGCGTATTGACCACGTCCACCAGATTGCTTGACGTATTTTGTCTCGACTTTGCCTGGCGCTTGAATTGATTCTTTATAAGAGACCTGTGGGTTACCAACGTTTGCATCAACTTTGAATTCGCGGAACATGCGGTCTTTCAAAATTTCTAGATGGAGCTCGCCCATTCCAGAAATTAGAGTTTGACCTGTTTCCTCGTTGCTTGTTACGCGGAATGTTGGGTCTTCTTCAGAAAGAGAGCTAAGAGCTGTTGAAAGCTTTTCTCTATCGGCTTTTGATTTAGGTTCAATGGCCATTGAGATAACAGGCTCAGGAAACTCCATTCTCTCTAGAATGATTGTTCCCTTCTCTTCGCAGAGTGTGTCACCTGTCGTTGTGAACTTAAGACCAATACATGCAGCGATATCACCTGTAAAGAAAGCATCTTTATCTTCTCGTTGGTTTGCGTGCATTTCTAAAAGTCTAGAAACGCGCTCTTTTTTCCCTTTTGTCGAGTTTAGGATAGCTGTTCCCTTTTGAAGCGTGCCAGCGTAGATGCGAACAAATGTTAAGCGGCCCACATATGGGTCTGTGATGATTTTAAAAGCTAATGCTGCTAGGGGAGCATCGTCTGATGGCTCAACTGTAATGGCCTCTTCTGTATCAGAGTTGATGCCTTTTACAGCGCCTCTATCGAGAGGGGATGGCATCCATCTTACGACACAGTCTAAAAGAGGCTGCACGCCCTTATTTTTAAAGGCTGTTCCGCAAAGAGCAGGATTGAACTTGTTGGCGATCACTCCTTTTCGAATGGCAGCGTGGATTTCATCCTCTGTAAGGGACTCTGGGCTTTCTAGAACCTTCATCATGAAGTCTTCGTCATCTTCGTCAACTGTTGCTAGCTCTTCTAAAAGAGCTGCACGCATTTCTGCACACTTGCTTTTTAGATCTTCTGGGATGTCGGTGATCTCGTAGTCAGCTCCCATTGTCTCGTCGTTGAAGATGTAGGCCTTCATGGAAACAAGGTCAACCATCCCTTTGAAGTCACCTTCAGAGCCGATAGGACACTGGACTGGGACTGCATTGGCTTTTAGCTTCTCTCTTAAAGACTTCACAGCCTTGAAAAAATCCGCTCCTGTGCGGTCCATCTTGTTAACAAAGATAATGCGTGGCACTCCGTAACGCTCTGCTTGACGCCAGACTGTTTCTGATTGTGGTTGCACGCCTGCAACAGCGCAAATCACTGCTACAGCACTATCGAGTACGCGTAGTGAACGCTCTACTTCCACAGTGAAGTCAACGTGGCCAGGAGTGTCGATGATATTGATTTTAAAGTCTTTCCAATAAACGACAGTTGCAGCAGATGTAATTGTGATGCCGCGCTCTTGCTCTTGCTCCATGTAGTCCATGGTTGCAGCGCCTTCGTGGACCTCTCCGATACGGTGCGATTTACCTGAATAGTAGAGGATGCGTTCTGTACATGTCGTTTTACCAGCATCGATGTGGGCCATGATGCCAATGTTGCGTACATTCTGTAGTTTGTCTTTTGTTGAGCGCTCTGCCATCTGAGTTTCCTTAAAATTTTCCGAAGCTTGCAAAAGCTTTGTTAGCCTCTGCCATGCGGTGTGTGTCGTCTTTTTTCTTAATTGTCGAGCCTTGGTTTTGGAAGCAGTCTGCAAGCTCTCCAGATAGGCCATCAATCATGCTGCGTCCTGATTTAGCTCTTGCGTATGTAATGATCCACTTCATACCCATGGACATGCGGCGCTCGGGTTTGATCTCGACGGGCACTTGGTAAGTGGCTCCACCGATGCGGCGTGACTTCACTTCAAGTGCTGGCATCGCATTTTCTAGTGCTTGTTCAAATGCAACTAGAGGATCTTTCTGATTTACCTTTTTAGCAAATTTCTCAAGGGCCCCGTACACGATCGTGCAAGCAGTGGTTTTTTTGCCATCTAACATAACGCGATTGATGAATTTAGTGATTAACTCGCTGTTGTATCGAGGGTCTTTTTTAATTGGGCGCTTTTCAGCGCAACGGCGGCGTGACATATTCTAGTCCTTCCTTTACTTAGGTTTCTTGGCGCCATATTTTGAGCGCGACTGTTTGCGATCTTTTACGGCAGCGGTATCAAGTGATCCGCGAACGATGTGATAGCGCACACCTGGTAGATCTTTGACTCGACCGCCTCGCACTAGCACAATGCTGTGCTCTTGCAGGTTGTGACCTTCTCCACCGATGTAGGCGATCACTTCTTGGCCGTTCGAAAGGCGTACCCATGCGACTTTACGCAAAGCTGAGTTTGGTTTTTTAGGTGTTTTTGTCTTTACCTGCAAGCAAACGCCGCGGCGCTGAGGACAGCGACTAAGAGCAGGCGAATTACTGCGGCGGACTTTGTCTGTACGCTTCTTGCGTAAGAGTTGGTTCATCGTTGGCATAATTTTTATTTCCTTCTACGTGAGCATGATTGAACACTATAGCCGATTATCGAATTAGTCATCAACCCTTTTTCTAATCAAAAAATCTTTTGCTTTTCGAATTGAGGGACGATCATACATAATGAGGCTGTGGCCCCGAGGAGCGACATAGAGCTCGTGGGGTCTGTCTAGTCTTGTTTCTTCGATGGCGACTTTGCCATCAAACTCTCCAGCTATGATTAAAACATCCATTGAATCGGGGAAATCGCCAAGGTCATTAAAAGAATCTTTTTCGATTAGCTGTCTGCCCGCTTGGTTGCCTACAGCCCAACGCACTGGCTCCAAGGAGCGGAGGCTGCGGCCAAAAGCAGAACCTTGGTTCGGTGGAGCGAAAAGAACGGCTTTTCCGATTGTGGCTTCAAAAGGGCAGTTGGGGTGATTGATGGCGGCCCTAGCAACAAGAGCTCCCATAGAGTGGGTGATAAAGTGGATGGGGCGACCAGGGTGCCTTTCTGCAATGGATCTGAGTGCAAGAGTTAAGTCATAGCCATGTGCCTCAATTTCTTTATCTCGGCTTGGGTAGTTGTGGTTATGGACGCGGAATCCTTCATTGGTCATGAAATGCTCGATCCGGCTCATCGACCAATGGTTACGCATGAAACCGTGTAGGCAGACGATGGTTTCATCTCGGTCGGATTTGGGGAGTAGGGGATAGGTCGCCTCAAGTCTGCTTCTGGTGGCGCATGCTAAAAAAGACAATATGATTAATTTTTTTATTGTTTTCATTTTTAATATCGAATATTTATTTAAATATGATCCTTCATAAACATTTTTTTATATTTTCTGTTTTTGTATCCACCTGCCTGATGGCCAAATCTCTTTATTATCGCGATATCCGCCTTACCATGCGAGATATGCTTGAGTATCACATAGAGTATAAAGAGATGAGCCCCCTTCTCGTCAAGCGATCTTTTAAGCTTTATGTCGAGCAATTTGATCCAAATAAGACTTATCTTCTAAAGTCAGAGGCGCTTCCATATTTAGAGCTGACGACCAAGCGCGTATCTCAGGTTTTAAATGGCTTTGCCAAAGATGACTATAAGGAATACACAGATGTTGCAATGACGATGTCTGAGGCTGTGAATCGAGCGCGCCTTATGCGAGCTGAGGTGATCCAGGAAATGCTCGCTGGTACGCCAATCACAAAGACATCAAGCACTAGCTTTGTCGATTTTGCTAAAACACCCAAAGAGCTTAAAGCTCGCATTGCAGCTAGCATCCACCGCTATTTAAGGCTGGATGAAAGACCTCTTGATGGAGAAAAACTCCAAAAATCACTAGCTTTGATTGATAAAAAGCTCACGCGCCGTGAAAAGCCTTACTTTTTGAGTAGTCAGCAAGATACCGAAAAGTCGGTGGTCGAGCATACTCTCAAAGCCTTGGCCCGCAGCCTTGATGCCCATACGGCTTACTTCACTCCTGATGAGGCCTACGATATCCGGACTAGCTTAAAGAAGCAGCTTGAGGGGATTGGAATTATTTTGCGAGAGGGGATCAATGGCGTTTATATCGCTGATCTCATCGAAAACGGCCCTGCTTACCAGAGTGGCGGTGTGAAAATTGGCGATGTCGTCGTCCAAGTCAATGGGAAAATTGTTGAGAATCTCACTTTTGAAGAGGTCCTAGAAGAGCTTAAAGGTTCTGCAGGCTCTCAAGTTGAGCTTGTGATCAAGCGGGATCAAGTCCAGTATACGGTTCGCCTTGTCCGCGAGCAAATTGCAATGAGCGATGAACTTGTCAGAGCAACTTCAGTCCCTTATGCGGATGGCATTATCGGCATGATCGACCTTCCAGGCTTTTACGACAACGGAAAGGAGATCAATGCAGAAAAGCACTTACGTGAGGCGCTCATCAAGCTAAAAAATGAAGGCGAGCTTCGCGGTCTTGTGATTGACATGCGCGAAAATGCCGGTGGGTTTTTGACACAAGCGGTCAAGATTGCAGGGATGTTTATTTCGCGCGGCGTCATTGTTATCTCAAAATACCATCAAGGAGAGGTTCAATATCTGCGCAACCTTGATGGCCGTATTTTCTTTGATGGGCCTGTTGTTTTACTCACATCTAAAGCCTCAGCATCAGCAGCTGAAATCGTAGCTGGGGCGTTGCAAGATTATGGTGTTGCGCTCGTCGTTGGCGATACGCGCACCTACGGCAAAGGGACGATGCAGTATCAAAACATCACCGATGGCAAGGCTGACAAATTTTTCAAAGTCACCGTTGGGCGTTACTACACCGTTTCTGGTAAATCAACGCAAATCATCGGCGTTCCTGCAGACATTCACGTTCCCACCATTTACTCACCCTTTAACATTGGTGAGCGTTATCTCGAGTATCCCATCAGCAGCGACCAGCTAGCGGCTGCCTATCTTGATCCGCTCACAGGAGTTGATCCCAAAACCGAGCAAGTTCTTAAAGAAAAATATATTCCATATCTGCAAAAGCAAAAAAAACAATGGCAAAAGATGATTCCCACGCTACAAGCTAACAGCGCTTACCGTCTGCAGAAAGACCCCAACTTTCAGTGTTTTGTCCAAGTTATCAATGGAAAGAGCCCCGCCTGCACGCGTAAAAACAACTTTGGTGCAGACGATCTACAAATGCGCGAGGCGCTCAACATCGTCCGCGACATGATTGCTCTTGCGCAATAATTCTAAAGTCCCTTACACTTATACTTTCTCCATCTGGCCAGATAGCTCAGTTGGTAGAGCAAAGGACTGAAAATCCTTGTGTCGCCGGTTCGATTCCGGCTCTGGCCAAACCTTTCTAAGTACCATCTATTCATAGAGCTCTTGAATGTTTTAACATCAGGAGCCGCTATGCAAAAAACAGCCCAAAAACCCAATTTCCCGCATTTTTTACGCAAATGCTCTGAATCAATCGGAATAGCTTTGCAGTTTAGCATTTCGAAATCAAATCAAGCCATTTTCCTATCAAACTTTATATGGAATGGTGCTTATGGCTGCTTCACTTGGGATGCGTTATGGAGAGATCGCTAGCCTTAAGTGGAAGAACGTAGATTTCGAACACCGTCTCATCACTCTTGAAACAACAAAGAACCAAGATGCGAGAGTTCTTCCTATGACGGATCAAATATACAGTTTTCTGATGAGTCGATGCTCTTCTTGCCAAGGCAACTACATCTTTCCGTCTAAAATCCTTCAAAGCAACCAACTTACACCATGGTTCGCAAAGCCTTTCAAGCAGTTCTAAATCAGTTGCACGGTGGTAAGGGAAATGGGCCCCTCACTAAGAAAGGGAAAGAACGTGCTCGTAAAGCTGCTTTTCGTCATGGAGCCTATACGAAAGAAGCTAAGCAGCTTCATCGGGATGCAATGGACTTAATACGTAAGTCGAAAGATCTAATAAAAAAAATTTGACTGAAATCCTATAAGAACAGAGGTGATATACAAGCAAAAAATGTAGAAGCTTTTGCTTCATGCTCTTGCCAAAGTAATGCTGGTCTAGCTGGTTTTCTTAGATGGGCTTTGGTTAATTTCAACTACCAACATTTCCTATTCGAAGTATTGACCATGAAATCCGACAGGTATTAGATGCGGTGCTCTTGCTCGACCAATCTCTTTGAAGCTCTTGCCATCCAGTATTAATAAAAAAGAACTGTTCTGAATGTGATCTATAATAACAGAAAGGACTACACCATCATCTTCTTCTAAAGCGTCTGGCGCTGAGACAAATACTGGCTCTCCAGCGGAACAACCTTTTTCAGACCATTTAAATACTTCTTTTGTTGAAGTGTTGATTTTGTATAGTCCCTCACCATTCAATAGTTCTTGTTTGTTATCAGCTTCATCGCTAAAAGCAGCCAGATACAAATAATGATAAGGTTTCCCATCTAGTTTTTCATTGATGCGAGGAAATTCATTAGAGGTTGATAATAATACGTCTGAAGTGATTTCTCCTGTTTTGAGAGAAAGAGAAAATCTCTCTAGATGAGACTGATAATTGTCATTGGAAGTGTCATCAGAATTGACATGAAAGCTATCCCCGGTAATAACACTAGCATCCTTGTAAGTCACTACATCAACTTGAATCATACCGTCTTTTTCGAAAGCATTAGCGTGATGAAATGCAAAAAAAGGCTTTGTTGTATATTTACCGACAATACTGCCATCTTTTTTATCTATGACAGTAAATTGCGTTCCTCTCTCTGGTTTCCACATAAAATTTTTGATAAAAGCCTGATTTTTCATGATTAAATCTAAAGGCTTAACTACGAGGGGAAATTCAGTAAGGAGGATGTAGTTTTCAGTTACTGCAAAGCTATGCATGTAAGCAGGCTCTTGAACAGGCACTTCAGCAATAATTTTTCTTTCAGCAGATCCATCTTCTAAACTATAGAAAGTGTAATAACTTGTCCGCCCAAACTTAATGAGATAGTTCAATGTCATTTTTTGTTGGACATCATAATGTGGATGAGCAGATTCCCAACATTTATCTTTTGGTAATTCATCCTGATAATTGAGCACTCCTAAAGTCTCAAGAGTTTTTCGATCAAATTTTACAGGTAAAGGTATCTCAGTTAACGCCACATATTCATCAGCTAACTTTGCAACATTAACATTTGCATTGTGAACTGCTGGGCTGGAATTGGGGATAAAGAAGGTTAAGAACTTTTTAAATATTGAACGACAGGGATCAGATGCAAATCCACCATAGTTTAAAGAACCTTTTTCAAAGACAGTGTGATAGGCCTTCGATCGAAGGAATTTATTTGAGTAATTAACTTTTCCCTCATGAAACGAAAATACATGAAGCATAGCAAGGCCATCGAACAAGTGTTCATTGCTTTCTCCATTTATCGTTACTTTGGTAGGACCATTACGAATTAAAGTTCCTGATAGCCAATCAGGAATTTTTCCTGTGGTCTCAAGAGGGCTATTTTCTAATTCATTTTGTAATTCAGCAGAAATGTTGAGTTCTTTTGCCTCAAGAATACCCATAAATCCTCCTAGCGATAGAATCGTAACGGTTATGACCTTAAAAAATTTCACTGTTATTTCTGATGTTCAATTTTTTAGAAATTAGCATGCCAAAATATCTGTTAAAAAACAAGGGCTATCGGAAACTAGGCGATGTCATTGAAAAACTGATTTTATATTTATTGGGACTGTAATAATTATTTTTCAAGCTATACAGCTCCATTATTCTACGAGTATAGAAAGTGAAATTTTCCGCAAATGGTCTGAATTTAAAGGAATTTTTTCGAATAAATCAGGATAAAGCCAATTCATTCTTCCCTGGAAAAAACGACTCTGGGATATTCTTATGTATTCAGAGTTCTATAGTGGATGGGTCTGAAAATCCGTCTATTGCCGGTTCGATTTCGGCTCTGGTCATGTTCTCGTTATTCTAAAAATAAGTGTTGGCATTCTTCAAGCATTCTGCTAGGATTGGTTTTTTTAAAGGAGAGTCAGCATGGGAAGTTTTAGTAAAAAGAAAATGGCAGCTGTATTGGGCTGTTTGCTAATCGTAAGCGCATCAGCTTCAACGGATCAAAACTGCATGCCGCCAAAGCAAGCGAAGCCAATGCAAGAAGATTGTAATTGTAACCCATGCATCACACCTCCTGATACTTGTGCGTATAACGCCCCGGTTGTGCTGAATCCGTGCGCTCCAACCAATCTTTATGTAACAGGATCTTTCATTTATTGGAGAGCTTCGGCTGATTATCTGACATATGCGTTTTTGGATAATGAATATTCACCTAACCCACTTGATATACAAAACAACCTTTTTAGTGGAGAGACTGTAACATCTGACTTTAAGTATAAGCCTGGATACAAAGTTGGATTAGGATATAAAATACCAAGAGACCACTGGGATGTTTATGTCGAGTATACGCGTCTTCACCAAACAGTGAATAGCTTTCAAGGCACTCAGTTTCCTCCACAACATATTCATGCAGCGTGGTTGGTATTTATCAATCCTTTAGTTCTTGGTGAAGAATTTAGATCGGCTTCTACTAAATGGCAACTGGAATTGGATATCTTGGATGCAGAGGTGGGAAGAGACTTTTTCTGTGGCCGCAATTTAACGTTAAGGCCTTCTTTTGGACTCAGAAACCTATGGTTAGAACAGGACTATAACATCATTTATACACCCATAACGACCCCGATTCAAATTCAGAGCCTTAACAAGTCTCATTCGTGGGGAATAGGTCCAAGAGCTGCTCTTAATGCCGATTGGAACATTTTTTGGGGATTCAAAATTTGTGGAGATATTGGAGCAAGCTTGCTACATGTGCAAGAGCGTATATCTGTGAAGCAGATTAATCCGGGCTTGCTATCTGTGATATCTAGCGATGTTTCTTACTCAAATAAATCTGAATTAAAGAGCTTAAAACCAATTTTGGACTTGTCTCTTGGGCTTGAGTGGGGACATGAGCTTTTCCAAGAGAAATGTTTTTTTAGCTTGCGTGCGAGCTACGACTATTCTTTCTATTGGGATCAAGGAGCGATTCAATTGGGACGTGCCCCTTTAGTTGCTCCTGGTTTGCCGATTCAAGTTGTTGTAGGCAATGTAGGATTAGGCTCAGGGAATCTTTCTTTTGAAGGGCCAACTCTAAAAGCTAGGTTGGACTTCTAAACATGCCGCTTCTCTAATGGTGTCGATGACATGCTCTAAGTGTTCGCCAATATAGGCCGAAGCGCAAAGGAGTGTGAATTTTGATCCATCTTCGACTTGTAATGGACAGACTAAAAAATTCAAAAGGCAGCAAAACAAGTAGCTAAAGCGCCAAAAAGTCGTGAGCTTTTACAACGAAAGCTCAGGCAAATGGAAAAAATGCAAACAAAAGCTGCAACTAAAAAAGAGTTGCCTGATGGCCGGGTTCGTTATTAATCTACTGAAGCTAAGGCGAAGACAGAAGGTCCGACTAAAGGTTCTAAATATGTTATGGAACATAATCCAAAAACCGGCCAAACACGTGGTTGGCAGGAATGTTATGACCACTCAGGAAAAGTTAACAGGGGCCATCCAAAGGATATCAATGGGCAACCAATTAAATCAAAACACTACCCACCCATTAAAAGAGAGTAACTTTCAATGATTAGCGAAAAAGATTTAGGACTCTTACTGAAAAAGCAGCTAGATAAAGACCCACATTCGATTGCTGAGTGGGCTTATGAGCTTTATTTTAGTGAGTCTGAATTTACTTTTGGGGCTGATAATGTACTGGAGAATTTAATGCTAATGGACTCAGATCCGCAGATGGAACTGACCGTAGAGCAGTTAAGTGATCTTGCAGAGAGACTTCTTAAAGGAGAAAAAGATGCAATCAACAAAATCTGACAACTCAGGTCTTTCAAAGCCAAAGTGTATCTTAAGGAGGCTTATCGATGCCCTTGGATAGTGAAATGAAAGAATCTGAATATGTAGCCTGCGAGGCTGCAATCATAAAAAACTTATACTGCTCCCCAAAAAAGAAGGCATACGAGAGGAGATCAATCAACATCCATGTAATAGATCAATTTTTTACAGTGCAGGCATGAAAATTTGTAAAAAGACCAGTCCCCAAGTGGTAAATAATTCTCAATATCGTCTTCTCCAGCATTGTCATCTCCCACATAGGGATAGAATCTATGCTCATCTACGCCTTGAGCTATCTCTTCTTTAGAAAGAGCCTTGAGTTCTTCTAGGGAAGGATTTCCAAGAAATTGGCAGGCATCTGAACAATGGGTGAACCATTTTTCATCTTGCCAACTCTCGAAGCTAGGTGTACGTTTAGTTACCTCTTCAATAATTGACTCAGAAAGATTTGTTCCATCGAAGTTGCAGCTGCTTACAAACTCCCCGTCAAATTTTCTACTAGCAGATCCATCCGCAACACACCAAGGGCAAATAAACTCTATTTCTTCTGTAGCGTAAATGTGCGTGGTGAGAACATAGCCTCGGCTCTCCCCACAACATTCACAAATTTCTTCACTAGACTCAATTGATCCCGTTGACAATGGATCTGGATGATAGCGAAAGCTTGGAAGTTCATTATTCATATAGCGCTCAGTATAGCAAGACAGCAGATTCTATACAAGATTATTCTCGGAGCCGGGCCTGCGTAACTCTTCGGTGACGGACTTGCAACGACATTTTGGTTTAGCGGACTTATGTACTTATGCAGATCTGGTCCCTGAACTGAGTGAACAAGGAATTTCGTGCGTAGGTATTCATTATACTGCTGCAAATGAAGATTGTTGCGACTTAAATTTTGAGCAAGCCCGTTTTCAAATCGGATACTTTATTGAACATGATGTTTGGTTTAGTGATGCTGAAAGCAGGCGACTATACCGAATGGACCTCAAAAATTGAATTTTCGGCTGCTTCAGAAGCACCGCAATTCGTCGACCTTAAATTTCCTCATATTGTTAATATTAGGTTATTTAAGATCGGCAAATTTCAAAATTATCGACTCGACCCGTCGTCCTCATAGCAAAACGGATACCTGTTATCCAGGAAAAAACGGAATTGGGCGATCTCCACTTTTCTTAACGCCATTTAAAGAGCATTATCGGGTTCATTGGAGACCTCATCGGAAAGGACGAATAAAAAAAGTGGTGCTTACGCGGTTGAAAAAGACTTTTCCAGGGCCACCTCTTATTGCATAACTGAGTTAATAGTTGTAATTTAAGGAAGGTTCCTCTTAAGTTTCCCAGAAATGTGAACCCATTTCAGCATCATAATAGAAGGAAAAGGAGAAATTTCATGATGCCTCAAGCTCATAAAGCTTCTTTTTTGTTATGCCCCCAGGGAATTTATGAAACAACTGCTTCATAAATACCTTCAGGGTAGCTTTTGGCAAATTGTTTCATAAATTAAAAATTTCAATTTCCTTGGTTTGAATTCAAGAAATATGATTTGACAACCAAGCTTTGCAAAAAAACACATTTCTTTTGCACAATAGATCAATGGTTAATCTGGAGTCTCATAAAGTGATTGTTGGTAACTTCTTGGACAGGCTGAAAATCCTTGTGTCGTCGGTTCGATTCCGGCTCTGGCCATTCATTTTGCTTTACAAAGGACATTAAGCCACAGTTTGTCTGGGCTTGCAGATTTAGGGTCATAGCTTTGTTCAACTTTAATGGGTTCAAACAAACCTTCTAGGTAGGGCAGGATGGATTGCTCATCCATATCGTAGAAAATGCGGCCATCTGCCTCTCTTTTGGTGGTGCCATATTTAAAAGAAGCATACAAAATGCCAGGAGGTTTTAAGGCTGTATGCAGTTTCTTCATGACAGAGCGCAATTCTGTATAGGGAACATGAAGCAGGGATGCACAAGCCCAAATACCATCGAACTGGTTTGTAAAGTCCATTTCCTGAAAACAACACAAACTCACATTTGTGTTTAACTCTTGAGAGGCTAATCGGACCATTTCTTCAGATGCATCAAAAGCGCTTACAACATAGCCTTGATTTTGAAAATATTTTGCATCGCGACCCACACCACATCCTGCATCTAAGATATGTGCTCCTTTAGGTAAATACGCGGTGAATTTATGGTACAGATTGCTTAAGTCTGCATTGATCGTGCGGTTGTAAAAATTTGTAGCGTTGTTATTATAATAACCCACAGATGATTTCATATCCCCCTTCTCTAGCCAGTTTGTGATGATTTTCATGCGATCTTTGTGGTTTTTTAGGCAATGCATGCCGCCTTGAATTTCCATGTAAGTTACATTTTTCCCCAGACGCTTTAGCTCATTCACCATGAGATGTCCATGGTCAAGATGCGTTCTATGGTCTGCAGAACCTTGAATGATCAACAGGGGAAAATCATTTTGAAACGTTTGGCAGTGTTTAATTGGACTTCGATAGTCAATCCATTCTTGATCATTTTTTCCTGGGACGAGTCCAAAATCGTTGATAAACATGCGCTTCATAGATTCTCGCGTACTGATTGTAACGCTGAGATCTGTTGGAGCAGAAAGAGCAACAGCTTTCTCAAAATAGGACTGCAGATGGGGGAACCGCTGCAAAGCTAATAGCATTTCCATGCCACCTCGGCTACCTCCGAGGACATATTTTGCTGCTTGCGAAACGGTGATATTTAAATCCTTTTCTAGTTGTGGAATGAAATCTACAAGGTTTTTGACATCATTGACATCCTTTCCGCCAAATTCATCTTGACCACCGTTAACGCTCCCACGGTATGTTGTAGCGATCACTGAGTAGTTTTTTGTACAAGAGAAGATATTTGCAGGGTTCATTAAGCCAAATAGTCGATTACCTCCACGTAAGAAAACAAGGAGTGGGTTATTTTTACCATCGGGTACATAGGAAACATATCCTTTGACATACAGACCATCAGATGGGTATTTGAAGACGACAATACGTCGATGCTGCTGTCGGATTGTGCTTTTTATAAAATCATTTGTGAGAGGACTATCAAGCAATTGCTGGGTGATGTCTCGATAAGTTTTGCCTTCTTCGATTTTGTAGAAAGCTGCACATTGTTTGGAATACTCATAGGCGTTCTTTGAATCTACGGCGCGCTTATCGATCACAGATTGTGATGTAAAATCCACTGCGCCAAAAAGTGAAGCAACGGCAAATACGCTAAAAAATAAAAGCTGCAAAACAACATTCATACACATCCTTGGTGCCATTTTAGCTTATACGATAGTCGCGCTAAGGTTTTGTGTCAAACTGCTTGGCAAGCAAGTGCAGCAGCGCTTTGCAAGTGATCGATGACGTTTTCTAGGTGCTCGCCTGTATAGGCCGAAGCGCAAAGAAGTGTTGCAGGGTCATGAGGGTAGTGCTCCTTAAAAGCGTTAATAGCTTCAGGCTCTGCGGCATCGATTTTATTGAGCAAGGTGAAGAAGGGCTTTTCTGCCATTTCAGGGTTGTAGGCGCGAATTTCTGACTGCAGGGATGTGAAATCATCAAAAGGATCGCGATTGTCAATGCCCGAAATATCGATGACATAGAGGAGCACTTTGGTGCGCTCGATATGGCGTAGGAACTCATGGCCAAGGCCGCGGTTTTGATGGGCGTTGTGGATAATGCCAGGGATATCGGCAATGTAGAGTCTGGATTGGTCTTTAAATTTTACAAAGCTTAAGTTTGGATGGAGTGTGGTGAAAGGGTAGGGTGCCGCTTTTGTACGGCGGTTTGTCATTGAAGAGAAAAGGGTCGATTTGCCAGCATTCGGAAAGCCTACGAGGCCAACGTCTGCGATGAGCTTTAGCTCGAGTTCAATTTCAATTTCTTGCCCTGGTTTACCTGGCGTGCAAAAGTTTGGGGCTTGGCGTGTTGAGGTTTTGAAAAAGGTGTTTCCAAGGCCGCCTTTGCCACCTTCGCAGAGAAGAAGCTTTTGATCTGGCTGATCGAGATCGTGAAGAATGGCGCCTGTGGTGGCATCTTTTACAAGTGTTCCGCAAGGTACATCAAGAATAAGGTCGCTGCCATGACCGCCTTGTCGACAGTTGGGGCCACCTGGTACGCCATCGCCAGCGAACTGGAGGCGTTTATTGACAAATTTCTCTAGGGTGTATGCGTGCGATGTTGTCCGGATATAGACAGAGCCGCCTTTACCGCCGTTGCCTCCACAGGGACCGCCTTTGGGGATGTATTTTTCACGGCGCCAACAGACACTACCGTTCCCTCCCTTACCAGCACGTAATGTCAATTTGACTCTATCAACGAACATAATTTTCTTTGTTTACGGTTGTCTTATGCAGGAACAACAGAAACGCAGGTGCGCTTTGTGCTCTTGTAGCTCACAATGCCATCACATAGTGCAAATAGCGTATCATCGCTGCCGCGGCCAACATTTGCAGCTGGGTGCCACTTTGTGCCACGTTGGCGGATAATGATCCCACCAGCTTTTACAGCTTGTCCATGGGTAATTTTTACGCCTAGTCGTTTTGCTTCTGAATCGCGTCCGTTGCGGCTAGATCCTTGACCTTTCTTATGTGCCATTATTTGCTCTCCGTGCTGACGATTTTAGTGATTTTCACTCTAGAATATTTTTGACGGTGACCAACTTTACGGCGATAGTTTTTGCGTCTTTTGTATTTAAAGTTAATGACCTTAGGACCTTTTACTTCTCCAACGAACTCAGCTTGTACACAGGCCCCGTTAAGGTGTGGTGTGCCAACTTTAATGCCTTTTCCGTCATTAATAAATAGAACTTGGTCAAAATTAACGGTGTTGTCAGTAACGTCAGTAAGCTCGACGTCGATGACATCGCCCTCTGATACACGTACCTGCTTACCACCTGTCTCGATAATAGCGTACATTGGAAAACTCCTTCGTTTAGACAGCAAGGATACAAGATCTTTGCTGTCTTGTCAATAGATCTTATTTAGAATTTTTTATTGATAGACTGGCAAGGTAGGCAAGTGTAGCAGTTAGAGCGATGGTTGCCCCTGGTGGCCAGTTATAAGCATAGGAGGCGATCAGTCCGATTGCGGTGAATACAATGCCGAGGATGCAAGCGGTAATCATCAGGCGAGGAAGGTTGTATGTGAGGCGGTTAGCAATGGCAGCAGGAAGAGAGAGCATGGCGATGACAAGGACGGCTCCAACGACTTGGATGAGCAAAACAGTGGTGAGGGCCACGAGGCATAGGAGGTAAAGATATAGGCGCTGTGTTGGAATTTTTTGAAGTTTTGCTTGATCTTCATCAAAGCAAACGAGCAGAAGTTTTCGATGAAAAGCTAGAACTGAGATGACGATGATAACATCAGCTGCAATAAGAAGAAGGACATCTGCGTGGCTAGTCCATAGAATATTGCCAAATAAAAAATTGAGTAGGTCGGGATTGCTCCCCGGCGTTAGAGAAATCAAAAGTACTCCAAGTGCCATGCCTGATGCCCAAAGAGCTGCAATTACAGTGTCTTCTCGCTCTTTAAATCTCAGGTGGATCCAACCAATGAGCAAAGCCGATAGGATGGCAAACACAAAGGCGCCGTAGATGGGGGAGAGCCAAGGTAGGTTGAATTTGTATTGAAGAAATAAGGCAAGGCCCATGCCTCCAAGTACAGAATGGGCAATGCTGCCGCTGATGAAAACAATTCTTTTAATGACAACGTAAGATCCAACAATACCTCCAGCAATTGAGGCGAGCACGCCAGAGAAAAGTGCCATTTGCAAAAACGGATTGGAAAAAAGAGCTGTAACAGGATTCATTTTTGCTCCTTTTCGAGCAGGGGCTTGTGATAAAGGCCGACGGCGAAATGCTTGCATAGTTCACTTGGTAGCGAGGAGGTGACTTTGCCTTGAACGCACAAAACTCGGTCTACTTCGTTCACAATGGTTTGTAGATCATGCGAAACCATGATGATTGTGATTTGTTTTTTTAGTGAACGCAGCAAAGCATGAACATCTTCTTGTGCTTCAACGTCGAGATTAGCCGTAGGCTCGTCTAATATCAAAACAGAGGGCTCTATCATAAGAGCTCGCGCAATGAGCGCGCGTTGGAATTGCCCACCAGAAAGAGAAGAAAAGGGGCGGTGAGCAAAATCCAAGAGATTGACTTTCTCCAAGGCGCAAAGAGCCTTTTGTTTCCAATCTTTAGAGCGCACATCGCCTAGGCCGACAAGTTCTAGCACGCTTAAAGGAAACGATTTATCGAAGCCGTGCAGTTGGGGGACATAACCAATCTTAAGGCTGGAATTGACCGTGATTTTCCCTGTTTGTGGCTTGAGAAAGCCAAGAATGAGCTTTAGGAGAGTGGTTTTTCCTCCGCCATTGGGCCCGATGATTCCGACATATTCATTCGGTTGAATTTTGATGGAGACATTTTTTAGAGCCATTGTCTGGTCGTAGCCAAAGCTGACATCTTCTAATTCAATCATGACCCTTGCGCAATCAAGTCTGAGAGTTTTTTCATATTGCTAAAATAATCCTCAGCTAAAGGATTAAAATCGTAAACGGGGATTTCGAGGCGTTTTGCGATTTGGCGCGTTCCTTTGCCAGCGCCCTGGGGCACTACAAATGCGCAGCGAAATATTTTGGATTGCTTGAGCTGTAAAATAGCTTCTAACTGTCTTGGAAGAGGGTCTTTGCCCTCTGATTCAACAGGGATTTGAACGAGGTTATATTGATCGCAGAAGTAGCCAAATGAAGGATGGGAAACGAGTATTGCTTGGCTAGTAAACGGCCTGAGTTGCTTTTGAATTGCTTGATCAAGGCTTTGCAATTCTGATTGCAGCTCGGCTAGGTTTGTATCTATTTTCCCTTGATCATCTCCCGATACGATTGTCTTAATGGATGTGGCAATAGCTGCTACTTGTGTTTCAACGAGAACAGGACTCATCCAAAGGTGGCGGTCGCCTCCTGAAGGTGGTGTGATTTGGGTTAAATTTAGCACTTGTAGATTGGGAGATGTACGTCTTAGCGCTTGGATGATTCCTGCTTCAAATGGCTCTCCAATTCCAATAAAAAGGCGAGCATTTTGAAAGCTGTCCATTTGTCTGGGCTTAGGTTCAAACGTGTGAGGATCATCAGTAGATGAAAGAACAGAATCAACTTCGATAACACCATCGCCAAGTTCCTCAATAAGGTTGATATAAGGCGGAATCGATACAACAACCAACGGCTTGCCGCTGCGCTCTGTAGGGGATGAGCATCCAAGGATGAGAAGGAAAGGGGCGATTAAAAAGAAGAATATACGCATCATATCGTCTTCATTCTAACTAATAGTCCATAAATGCGCAATCTTCGCCTTGGTATTAGCCCCTTTTCAGGGGCTTTAAAGTTTGACTAGAAATTTATTCCAGCTGTTGCAGAGAGGCCTTGCACGATCAGTGGGTTACTGAAAGAACGTAAAGGAACTCCCTCATATCGAGTTTGAAATTCATAGCCAGCGCCAATAGTAAAGCCCATGTTAGACTTGGTTTTAAAGTTTGCGCTTAAAGCGATGTTTGCACGTGTTTGAGCCAATGCATCCACGAGAGCTTGTGCTGAGATTGCAACAGCCTTATACAGGTCTTGCTTTAAGTTTATTCCTGCAACAGGAGCTATGTAAATTTTTGATTTTTCAGAAGACTCTGCTGATGAGTCATTTACCGGGTCTACATAGAGATTTCCGTTTTTGACGCCCCAGTTATAGCCACCGACGGTTTCTACCCTATAGGCATGTTTTGTATTAACTAAGTTCGTTTCAAATCCAAGTAAAGGCTTTAAGCTAAAATTTGTCCATTGATAGGTTTTGCCAAAGAGGAAAGTGACATCAAAAAACGTACAGTCATTCATAAAAGCTGTCGTCATAGGATGCGTTTGGGGAAAGGTCACATTCGATGTGTCGACACCATTAAAAATGGTCGTATTGATGTTAAACGGCAGAGGGGGTGCAGCAACATCTTGTACAGTGTGCTTTTCCCATTCAAAACGACTATATGCCACCTGCATTCCGAAATCCCAAGTTCTTGCTATTGGAAGGTCAAAGCCTGCCCGATAAGCGGGGTTATATTTATGTTTCGCAGATTCATATTTTTCTTGTTGGGATGTGAGGTATAGAAACTCGCTTGTAAAGTTCTTAGGTGTTTTATCTTTGGTTGGCGCAACTACACTTTCAGCTGTCAGAGATGTTTCGGAAAGTTCCACCTGTGAATAGAGCGGCAATACTAAAGTTGCTAAAATTAAGCTTATAGCTTTTATGATTGGCTTCATGGCGACCTCTTTTGGTTTTTCGCGACTCCATTCTAGTAGAAGGGTAAGTTTTGAATCAAGCGTGAGTTGAGATAGCGCATCTTTTTGTTGTTTTCCACATAATCATTTTTATGTCTAAAAGGCGATCTGGGAAAAATCAAAGCCATAAACCTAGTTTTGGAGTTGTTCTTTTGGAGGGGTTTGCTGTATAATGCTTTATTCTGGAGGAGTGTCTGAGCGGCCGAAGGAGCACGATTGGAAGTCGTGTATACGTTAACGCGTATCGTGGGTTCGAATCCCACCTCCTCCGAATTAAGTTGAATAAAATCTAACAATACAAGCTTTGTATAGGTAAGACTGGGATGAGAACCCACGGTAGTTAAGCTGGAATTTTGTTTGGAATTTACAACCTTGATGCAATAATTTATGATCCTTGCCAACGCCGAGAAAGAATATGAAAAATATTGAGCTCAACGGGATGGGGAATATTTATATGATTTTAGTCGAGAATGAGTAAAATGCTTAAAAGGGAACGGCGGACAGTAGAATTTAGCCGTAATTTGAAGTTATGGGCCAAGGGGGAAAGCAATGAATTTCTGGCAAGTTGATGCCTTCGCAGATAAAATTTTTGAAGGGAATCCTGCGGCAGTGTTTATTTTTGACCGAGAGCCTTCCGTCGATCTCATGATGAAAATTGCAAGGGAGATGAATCTTTCGGAGACTGCATTTGTCATCAAGGGGGAAGATCTGCAAATACGTTGGTTTACTCCGAATGCAGAGGTGAATTTGTGTGGACATGCTACTTTATCGGCAGCTCACATTCTCTGGCAGGAGGGATTGGTTGAGAATAGCGAAATTATCTTTAAGAGCCGAAGCGGTTCTCTAAGGGTCACAAGAAGTGGGATTGGGTATACCTTGGATTTTCCTTTGCAGCCTCCGACCGAGCAAAGAGATTCAGATCTAGTAATGCAGATTTTGGGATTGGAACCTGAGTTCATAGGTTCAAATGGTGAGGATTGTATGGCTGTTGTCTTAAATGACGAAATTGTCCGCACATTTTCTCCTAACTATCAAAAAATTTGCCAGCTCCCCGAGCGAGGGTTTCTGTTGACTGCACAAGATCAATCAGGCGAATTTGACTATATATACCGAGCTTTTTTTCCGAAGCTTGATGTGCCGGAAGACCCCGTAACAGGATCTGCAAATACGTGTCTAGCGCCTTACTGGTCTATGAGGCTAAATAAACAAAAGCTAAGAGCGCGTCAGATATCCGCAAGGGGAGGTACATTGGATTTGGAGATATTAAAAGATCGTGTTTTAATCACAGGCAGTGCTGTTACGGTATTTCAAGGTGTGATGGATATGCCAGCTAAGGGAATACATTCAGTATGATGTATACCGATCCCACAACTTATGCTATTGGGCTTTGTTGAGTAAGTAATGATTCACTTGTTTGAACTTGGATGGGTTAGGCTCATTCATCAGTTAAGAGATCCCGTCCTCGATCTATTTTTTCAATCTTTAGATTTTTTCGATCGCCAAGAGTTTTTCTTCGTGCTTATTCCTATAGTATGGATGGGTATTGGGTGGAAACCAGGCTTCAAGCTGTTCTCTATTCTTTTTCTAAGTGCTCTTATGAATCACTTCTTAAAAGGCTTGTTTGCGTCTCCTCGTCCATTCCATTTAGACCCAGCGCTGGGAATTATTCATGTCCATGGGTTAGGCTTTCCAAGTGGGGCTGCGCAAACTGTTATCCTGCTCTCGGGGCTTTTGATAAAGCAGTGGCAAAATTCTTGGAAGTGGTTGGTTGTTATCCCCTATGTCCTTTTTGTTTCGTTTTCACGCATTTATCTTGGGCTGCACTTTCCAAGTGATATCCTTGGAGGCTGGATTGTTGGGCTTTTCCTGTTGTTCATTTATATTTCTATTTTTCCAAAAATTGAAGCCTCATTAAGGGGTATTCGACCAATTTATGCTTTCTTATTCAGTCAACTCATCCCTCTTGGTTTACTGTTTTTATTCAATGCGCCACCAATGGTGCGCATATTCAGTGTAGCAATGGGTATGGGTATGGGCTTGTTTTTAAGTCATATCTTTCGATTTTTCCCTGAGTTTTCCATTAGCTTCAAAATGGCTCTCTTAAGAGGGTTGATGGGTGTTTTGATGATAGTCATATGTTACAAAATATGCATATGGCTCTTTCCAGCCTTTACGTTTCTGCGTTATTTTCTTTTAGGGCTTTGGATGAGTTTAGGAAATCACATTTTTTGCCGCGTTCTTATGCGAAATGAGAAACCTCAAAATACGAACATGCGCCTATGAAGGTGGTTTTTCCAAGCGTGTTAAATTTTCTAACTTAGACTTTTAGTCCTCTTGCAGTTAGGTTAGTACTTGGTTTAATTCATTCCACGGTAGGGCTGTTATGTTGTTGGTTAGTTTTTGGGCTCGAGATGCCCGACAAATTACGTAGCCGTGAGAACAATTTGGGTGTTCCTCAATAAAGGTTTGTACGTGCTTTGCATCTTGTGAGGTTGGGTTTTCTGTCCACTTTACCTCAACGGGGATGTAATGGTTTTCTTTCTCGACAATCCAGTCAACTTCTGCGCCAGCCTGGTCGCGCCAAAATAATAAAGCGCTTTTCATTGGAATAGTTCGTAGCTGCCGCAGTAATTCTAGTCCTACCCATTGCTCAAATAGATCTCCCATGTACTTGTCTGGAAAGTCACGACCCTCTCCTGCTGCAGTTCGTCGTACGCCTAGGTCATAGATCAAAAATTTTGGTGCCTTAATCAATCTTTTGCGAGTATGGGAGTGAGATAATGCTTCAACTCTTTCGGCTACGAGGCAGTCGACGAGAATCTGATAATATTCGCTGATTGTTGGAGTTGACACTCCAATGTCTTGAGATAGTTTGTGAAAATTGCTAATACATCCAGATTCTAGGGCGGCGAGCTTGAGAAAGTTTCCAAAAGCACTGATATTTCGAACAAGAGCTTCTGAACGAATCTCTTCTTCCAAATATGTGGTTACGTAAGAAAAAAGATCTTCCTCTCGATGGTCTATAGATTTTTCTAAAATAACTTGAGGTAGCGAGCCATAGAGGAGCATCTCCTCAATTGATAAATTGAGATTTGTCATTTCATCAATCAACAACGGATCCATTCTCAGTACAACCACACGCCCAGGCAATAAATTTGCTTCTCCCTCGCGTCGGAGTTTTCTTGCTGATGAACCAGTTAAAATAAATTGAGCGGTCTTTGAGTCGATTAAGTCTTGAACGGCATCTAACAAAGGCGTAACTTTTTGTATTTCATCTATGACCACCATTGGAAATTGATGGGGCATGGCCTCTACTTCTCGGGTTAAGCGTGCAGGATCCTTTTCATAAGCTTGCCGAGTGGCAGGTCGGGCCAGGTTAATGTAGAGATCTGCATTGAGGCGTTTTACGAGGGTCGTTTTACCCGTTTGCCGTGGACCTAGCAATAAAATGCTCTTTCCTCGATCAAGAGCCTTTTTGAGTCGCGTTTCTATCTTCCTAATAATCAATGTCATTTTAAATATACTCAGTATTTTTAAACCTTACTTTAAATATACTCAGTATTTGTAAGATTAGTCAAGAAGAATTCAAATTACTCTGAGAACTATGATTCTTAAGCGTATAAACATCATTGCTTTAGATATTTTAGCGGAGATGTTCAGTCATTGCGCAAATTTTTCAATTTTGGAACTGGTAATTTTGAGAAGTTTAAGCTATAATCGGACAAATTTGAAAGTGGTGGTCAAAAATTATCTGATGGGTATACTGCAGCGTTTTGCGAGGGTAGATTATGCAATGTCCATTTTGTAGGCATGGTGAGTCAAAAGTCACTGATTCAAGAGAAGCTGGCGATCAGAATGCGGTTCGCCGTAGAAGACAATGCTTGAAGTGCATGCAGCGCTTTACAACTTTTGAGACGATTGATTTGACAATCCAGGTGAAAAAGCGTGACGGTGGCTATGAGGATTTTCAAATTGAAAAGCTCATTAAGGGCCTGGGTGCAGCTTGTCGCCATACGTTGATCAGCCATGATAAGGTTAGAGATCTTGCATCGAAGATTGCAGGAGAGCTTTTAGAGCAACAGGTTAGGGAGATTGACGCAACAAGCCTTGGAGAGATTGTGATGAAACACTTAAAAGAACTTGATATGGTCGCTTATATTCGATTTGCCTGCGTTTATAGACGCTTTAAAGATGTCGATGAGTTAATGCATGCCATCAGTGATGTTGCCCCGAAGGAGACGAGATGAAACAAAGTGAAATGGAAAAGTTTAAAAAGAGCTTGCTGCAGCTGCGCGCCCAGCTGGTAGGAGCGCTGAAAGAAACGAGTGAACAGGTCAAATCAGCTGATGAAGTGAAGGGGTATTCTCAACACCAGGCCGATGAAGGAACGGATGATTTTGGACGTACAATTAGCTTGTCTGTCTCGAACAAGGAACAGGGGATTTTGCGTCAGATCGATAGGGCGCTAGAGAAAATAGAAGATGGAACGTATGGCGTTTGCGATATTTCTGGCAAACCCATCCCTTTGAAGCGATTAGAGGCCATTCCTTATGCTACGATGACTGTTGAGGCGCAGGAGCAACTTGAAAAAGAGCGTTAGGCATCTTTGGCTCTATTGTGGGCTGTTCGCTGGATTATTGCTCCTCGACTTTTTGAGTAAGTGGTGGGTACAAAGTCATTTAGTGCCTATGCAGTGGGCCCCTCATGGATATCCCTATGGCGGTGTTGGGGTTTTTGCAAATTTTTTGGGGATTGAAATGTCTATTGTGCACGTGGGCAATCGTGGCGCTGCATGGGGTAGCTTTTCAGGGATGCACTTGCCACTTTTGATTATGCGTATGCTGATTACTGGGCTCCTTCTTATTTACATCCTGATTTGGAATAAGGTTAAACAACAGATAGTGCCACTTGTCATGATTTTAGCAGGGGCTATTGGTAACATTATCGATTGTTTTGTCTATGGACATGTTGTCGATATGATCCATTTGAATTTTGGAGGCTATTCCTACCCAGTTTTTAATTTAGCCGATGCTTATATCTGTTTGGGTGTTGCAGTATTTATTGTTCAATCTTTTATCATTAAGAAAAAATGCAAGTAGCTAAATGGTTAAGGGTGCAAGCTCTTTTAAGTACTGATGAAATGAAGGCTCTTTTTGAGATGCTCAATTGTGGAATTTACAATGTATCGAGTGTGCAAACAGATGATCAGCCTTTGTCTGGTGCTCTGTTTTTGGATGCATATGATGCCTATATCAGCGGCTTGCAAAGGGGTGATGTCTTGCCAGATAAAGTTTACTTTAATGCAGCTCTTTCAAAAGAGCCATTGCTGCCTAAGCAAGTAGGAAAGGGGCGGTATTTGTTTCGAGCTGACCGGCCTGTTATCCAGTTGCAGCACCATACTTTTGCAATGATAGGGAGCAAATGCCAGTCAATGGTCTTAGGGAAAGAGAGTGTGAGCTGGGGCCTGCAATTTAGCTTTCCACAAATAGCAATGGATGCAGATGGGATTTGCCACAAGCCTTTACGCACGAGTGAAAATGGAAAGATGTTTTTACAATTGCAAAAATGGATGCGCGATTCGACAGCGCCAACTTCTTTTGTTATCAATGGAGAAAAGAAGACATTTCCGATTCGTTTGGGTAAAATGTGCAGTGAATGGATCAGATGTCATCCACAAACTAAGGCTTGGGTATGATTGAGCTTGTTTCAATTGGCGATGAGTTGTTGCATGGAGCAACGCTAAATACAAATGCGCAGTTTATTGCACGTGAGCTCTATAGTGCAGGTTTTGAGGTTCAACGCATCACAACGCTCCCAGATAGTAGGCAGGCTTTGCAAGCTGGACTCAATGAAGCTTTGCGTCGATCGAAAGTTGTGATTACAACAGGCGGGCTAGGACCAACGCTGGATGATGAAACCAAAAATATTGTTTCGCAAATGCTAGGAAGTGAGCTGCATTTTGACCAAAAATATTTTGACCATTTGTGTCAGATTTTTGGAGAGACAAGGTCTACTTTTCGCTCGCAGTCGACTGTCCCTGAAAAAGCTAAGCTTTTGTACAACAGATTGGGAACTGCCCCAGGGCTTGTTTTTGCAGATCAGGGTTTGATTTTGCTGCCTGGTGTGCCATCAGAGCTTAAAGGGTTGTGGCCAGAGGCATTTGAATTCATTAAAAAGCGCTTAAAAAATGCTCCTAAGGTGTTGCATAAACGCATGACGTTGGCGCTGCTGCGCGAGCAAAATGTTGATCCAGTTTTGCGCATGCTTAAAGAACAATTCCCTGAATTGGGATTTGGGATATATCCTGCTTATGGATATTTGGGAGTGCGTATCAGCGGAAGTGATTCTAATAAGATTGATGCAGCATTTGAAAAAATTAGCGCGCAATTTTCAGAACATGTCATGGCCCATCAATCTTCTAGCCCTGAGGAAACTTTGCATGAGCTACTGATTAAAAAAAATCAAACGCTTGCAGTTGCTGAAAGTTGCACAGGTGGGCTGATTGCATCTAAGATAACGAGTTTGCAAAGCGCATCTGAGTATTTTTTGGGTGGAGTGGTCTCTTATTCGAATTTGGCAAAGTCTTCTCTTTTAGGTGTGTCTGGAAAAACGCTTAAAAGTCATGGAGCAGTGAGTTCAGAGGTGGCCAAGGAAATGCTTGCAGGTGTTTTTGAAAAGTTTCAATCGAATTGGGGGATAGCGGTAACAGGGATTGCCGGGCCCACGGGTGGCACGGACGATAAGCCTATTGGCACGGTATGGATAGCTATGGGCAAAAAAGATAAGGAGCCGATTGTTGGACTTGTGCCGTCTGTTAGATCTGGTTGGGCAAGACAAACAATCATTAACGCATGTGCAAATTTTGCATTAGCTGGACTTTGGCAATTGATTCAACACAACACCTCCCCATTTGAGGCATACAATGACTAATTATGAACTGATCGATAGCGGAGAAGGGCAAAAGCTCGAGCAATTTGGCAAGCATTTGATTCAAAGACCGTGCTCGCAAGCTCTTTGGAAAAAGCAGCACCCAGAGCAGTGGAGTCCCGATGCGAGCTTTACTCGCGAGCCAGCTGGCAAATGGGTGGGTCAGCTCCCAGAGCAATGGACAGCTACGCATAAAGGGATTGAGTTTATTCTTAAATCTACTGACTTTGGGCATCTTGGGCTATTTCCTGAGCATGCAGTCCACTGGCCGTGGATGCAAAAGCTGATTGATAACCGCCCCGTCAATATTTTAAATCTGTTTGCCTACTCTGGCGGAGCCACGCTGGCTTGTGCAAAGGCTGGAGCTCATGTTTGCCACCTAGACGCATCGCCTGGTATGGTCACTTGGGCTAAAGAGAATGCAGCGATTAATGGACTATCGGATGCGCCGATTCGCTGGATTGTTGATGATGCGATAAAATTTATGAAGCGCGAGGTCAAACGGGGTAAAAAATACGAAGGAATTATTTTAGATCCTCCCTCATTTGGTCGGGGAAAGCAGGGGCAAGTTTTTAAGATTGAAGATGATTTGCCGGAGTTGATGGATCTATGTCAGCAACTTTTAAGCGATGCTCCGCTTTTCACTTTGCTGACATGCCACACGCCTGGAATCACGCCTCTGGTTTTGCGTCACATGCTCGGACAGGGCGAATTCGGCGAAATGACACTCGATGGGGCAAATGCTTTGCCACTTCCCAGTGGCGCTTACGCTAGGGTGGCCTATGTTTAAAATTACAAGCGCTCAAAACCCCCAGCTTAAAGCTGCCAAAAAGTTAAAGGATCGCAAAGGTCGAGATAGCTCTGGCGATTTTGTTATTGAAGGATACCGCGAGCTATCTAGGGCAGCAGATGTTGATGTGCACGCTCTGTTTGTTTGCCCAGATCTTTACCTTGGTAGCAATGAAGGGGCATTGATTGATACGCTCTATAAGCGGGGAGCAACGGTCTTAGAATTACCAGAAGATTTGTTTCGTAAGCTCTCGTTTCGAGACCGCCCAGATGGACTTTTTGCAATTGCAAAGCAACCGAATAAAACTCTGAGCGATATAAAACTATCTGATAATCCATTTCTCTTGGTTGCGCAAGGCATTGAAAAACCGGGCAATCTAGGATCGATTTTGCGCTCTTGTGATGCTGTAGGTGTAGATGGGTGTGTTGTGGTTGATCGCTGCACCGATATTTACAACCCCAATGTTGTGCGTGCAAGTGTTGGTACGCTTTTTACTGTGCCAACTGTTGAAACAAACACAGCTGAGCTATTTGCGTATTTGAAAGAGCATCAGATTTCCATTGTTGCAACAACTCCAGATGCGCAAGACGAATACACCCACGTCGACTTAACTGGGCCTGTTGCTATTGCCGTTGGGACCGAGCAGCTGGGACTCTCAGATGAGTGGCTAAATGCTGCAGAAATAAAAGTTAGGATTCCTATGAGGGGCCAGGCTGATTCACTCAATGTTGCCTCTGCAACCACCTTGATGCTTTATGAAGTTTTGCGCCAACGTTCTCTTTGAGGATAACCATATTCTAGCCGTGGATAAGCCTGCAGGTATGCTCACGCAATCTGCTGGGCAGGAGAGCGGCCTTGAGGACTTGCTGCGCCAAAACTATCGCTACTTGCACTGTGTTCACCGCATTGATGCTCCTGTTAGTGGCATTGTGATTTTTGCAAAATCGAGTAAAGGCCTCTCCCGCATGAATGAGTCTCTAAAAGAGGGGAAATGGACAAAAATTTATCGCGCACGCGTTGAAGGAAAATTAAAGGGTGCCAGCACATTAGAGCATCGGCTTGTTCATGGAGATCATCGAGCAGAGATTGCCCCTGATGGGAAAGTAGCCAAACTTAACTACAGGGTGTTGCAATCAGGTGAAACTAGCCTCGTTGAAATAGAGCTTTTAACAGGGCGTTATCATCAGATTCGAGCTCAATTTGCAGCGATTGGCCATCCGATTGTCGGCGATACAAAGTATGGAGCGGCAACAAAAGCAGCCCGCGGAAAGGGGACTATCGACTTACACCATACCCAAGTCAATTTGCCCCACCCCACACTTAAATCAGACATCGAAATTAAAGCTTTAATGCCACAAATGCTTCGTCTTTAAGCGCAACGCGAACCAATATCAAGCTAGCTTCTTTGGCTGACTCGCACGCTATTTTTTAATAAGTCCCAATTCTCTGCGTATTTTTTCTTAGCACGACCTACATTTTTTGGAAAGACATACCAAATTTCAACGAGAAACGGATTAGACGTGTAGCAAGAATACCAGGCGTGACTTAGCTCGGCTTCAAAACCATCGTTAAGGTCCTTGACTTTCTTCTGATCAAATGAGCGTTTTATTTCAGCATATTTTTTTTCTAAATCCTGCTCGCTATCAAAGCGTTTCATCTCAACACTGCAACCATATTTGCCTTGAGTTGGTAAAAGTTCAAGGTAACCACCCGATTTGCTAAGGCTTGAGATACTTGTGCCCCATCCCTTAGGGAGATTGTTTATTACGACTGACATGTCACCCGCTCCAAGGATAGCACTCCCTCCTGCCATCATCATTGGATACCCTTGAATTGGTTTTGGTGGTGTAAGGGCTAAACATTGGACAGATACAAGCAGAGAAAAAATAAAAATTTTCATAAAGCCTCCAGGTTAAACGTTGAAAACGCCCTAGGCTAATATTTTTTGAACTTTTTTTTCTACAGAAAATTGTTCAGCGATTTGGACGGCGTTCAGAGCTGCGCCTTTTAGGAGTTGATCGCCGACGACCCAAAGCTCGAGGCAATTAGGATGGGAGGGGTCTTGTCTTATAGAACCACAAAAAACGTCATCGCATTCTGTTGCATCTTTAGGAGTGGGCCTCTCAACAAGCCGCAAACCTGGGGCAGACTGCAGCAAAGTTTTTGGATCTGCTATGGGTTTTTCGAATTCGACATTAAGCGCTATGCTATGGGCCCGAAGTACAGGGACCCGCACGCAACGCGCGGAAATTGGGAGGCCTGGTGCATTGAGTATAAGGCGCATTTCATCAGACATTTTGCGCTCTTCACCGCTATAGTCATGACCGTCAAATGAATCGTGTAAATGGAGAGGGAATTCTAAGGGGTTATCGAGGAACGCTTGCATCATTTTATGACCGCCACCACTCGCTGCTTGATAGGTAGAAGCGACAATGCGCTGAATGGGGCAATGCACATGGAGAGGATAAAGGGCCATCAGTGCAATCGAGGCTGTGCAGTTAGGAGAAGCTATCAGCTGGGCGTCTTTGATAAGATGGCCGTTGATCTCGGGAATGATTAAGGGAGCTGAGTTGCGATAATAGCTGCTGCTATCGATAACTCTGCAGCCAGCTGCTAGGGCTTGTGGAATATATTTTTTTGAGACGCTAGAGCCCGCAGCAAAAAAAGCCAAATCGATATCATGCCAATGGATAGAGTCAAGAGAGAGGATTTCATCCCTGGCAACCCGACCAAAGAGAGAAATTTTTGAAAAAACAAAATTTCTCTTAATCAGTTGATTATGAATTTCTCGGCCAACAAGACCCGAGGCTCCAATGATAGCGATATGCATAACCCAACTATAGCAAGTGAAATGCTATTTTTGCTATGCTGACATGAAAATGGAGAAAATGATGACTCAAACATTATCTATTCAAGACGCTATTACGCATTCTGTTGATGAGGCGATTGCAGCAGCGCAAACTTTAAAGTGTGCCAAGCCTTTTATTGAAGAGGTGGCCATGGCCATTGCAGATTGTTTCAAGCGGGGCAATAAAATCATTGTTGCTGGCAACGGTGGTAGTTTGTGTGATGCGATGCATTTTGTCGAAGAAATGACGGGGTACTTTCGTAGAAAGCGCAAAGCGCTACCGGCAATCGCCTTAGCTGATCCAGGTCATATGAGCTGCGTTGGAAATGACACGGGCTATGATGATGTTTTTTCAAGAGGCGTTGAAGCCCATGGAGTTGCAGGTGATGTCTTTATTGCCTTAACAACAAGCGGCAATTCGCCAAATCTAGTACAAGCCGTTGAAGTTGCCAAAGCTAATGGACTGACCACAGTTGCTTTTTTAGGCAAAACTGGAGGTAAGCTTAAAGATGTGTGCGATCACGAATGGGTTGTTTCAGGGTTTCCGTATTCAGACCGCGTTCAAGAAGCACATATGGCAGCGATTCATATCATCATCGAAATGATTGAAAAGGTGCTATTTGATTAATTGGATTTTGTGGAGTGGGGCAGCGATAAAAAACTGGCTCATCGATCGCGGGTGGGTTGCCTCGATGCGCTCACAGCTGCCTGTAATCAGTGTAGGTAACTTAGCTCCTGGAGGCTCGGGAAAAACAGCGTTTGTTCAATGGTTAGTTGAAAGATTGGACAAGCCCGCTGTACTCACGCGCGGTTATAAAAGTCAATTGGAGCACAGAAGGCCAACTCTGATCGATTCTAAAACAGATCCAGAAGTATGTGGGGATGAACCTGCAATGCTTGCCCAATTGCCATGCAGGCCAATGGTTATTGTTGGGAAAAATAGGCGGGCTGGAGCGCAGCTTGCAAAAGATGTTGGAGCGCGCATCCTCATTTTAGACGATGGGATGCAGTACCGCTATCTCAAGCGTGACATCGAAATTGTCATGCTTTCAAAAGATGACCTAGATGGCAAGATTTTACGAGAGCCACCAACGGCTTTAAAGCGTGCAGATCTCATCGTCATTATGGATGCATATGACAAAAATGAGTGTAACGTGCTATTGCAGAAGTTAGCGCACATCACGCATGCACCTGTAGCGGGCGCCCATTATGTACTGCCTAATTTGCAAGGTCAGGATGTGGCCGCATTTTGTGCCCTTGGAAGGCCTGATCGCTTTGTTCAAGACCTGAAGCGGGCAGGCGCCAATGTTGTTGCAACCAGGTTTAAGCGGGATCACAAAGCCTTTACAGAGGCTGAGTTGAAAGCGTTTGCAAAAGCTGCAGGTACTCAGCTTGTATGTACGCGCAAGGATGGGGTGAAACTCGGTCAAATCGATATTCCCATTACAGTCATCGATGCAGGTTTAAACTTTGCCTTTGGCTATGAGCACATTGAGGAGGTGCTACGTGAAATTATGGATCAAAATTTTAATCGGTCTGGGTCTAGGTCTAATTGTTGGGATTGCACTTCACCTATTTGATCACTATAACATTAGCGATTTAGAAGGTTTTAAGGGTTTTCTCAATGTTGTTGGGCAAGCTTTCATAAACCTCCTTAAAATGCTCGTTGGGATCATGCTGTTTTCGTCGCTAGTTAGCGGTATTTGCCATTTGCATGACCCAAAAAAGCTGAGTCGCATTGGTTTTCGCACAATCGGCTTTTACATCATTTCTACACTCATCGCAATTGGCATCGGCATTACACTGGCATTTATCTTTAGGCCGGGACGAGGCTTAAATTTTAGCCTGCCATCAGATTTTGTAGTGAGCGCAAAACCGATGCAGTTTTTGGACTTTTTTGCGAAATTAATTCCATCTAATCCATTTCACGCATTTGCCCAGGGCGATATTTTACAGATCATCGTCTTTGCTATCTTGTTTGCCGTTGCAATCACAATGTCAGGGGAAAAAGGAAAAGGAATATTGCACGTCATTGAATCAGTTTTAGAGACAATGTACACATTGACACATTTTATCATGCGCTTTGCGCCATACGGCGTATTTGCTTTAATTGCCGTTGCAATTGGCACGACTGGATTTGGGGCTGTTGTACCGCTAGCCAAGTTTCTAGCTTGCAACTACATTGCTTGTTTACTTCAAATTTTTGTGATTTTCACACTCTCTTTAAAAGTGCTTGCGCGCCTTCAAATTGCACCCTTTTTTAAAGGAATGAAAGATGCAATCGTTTTGGCCTTTTCAACTAACAGCAGTACTGCGACCTTGCCAGTTTCATTAGAGTGTGTGCGAGACCACCTCGGCGTTTCAGAAGATATTTCAGGATTTGTCCTTTCGCTTGGCTCGACAATTAACATGAACGGTGCAGCAATTGGGCAGGCGGTTTCAGCTATTTTCATTGCTGAGGCCTATGGTCTAGAGCTTGGAGCTTTAAAGATTGTCATTCTTTTCTTTGTATCGCTTGTATCGGCTATTGGAGCTGCTGGGATCCCAGGAACGGGATTGATCATGCTCTCGGTTGTTTTAGGCGCTTTGGGTCTCCCATTAGACCCCTTCGGAGCGTTTGCCCTATTAGCTGGTGTTGATCGCCTTCGTGAAATGGTCTCTTCAGTTGTCAATGTATTAGGTGATGCCGTTGCAGCTGTTTACGTTGCTAAATGTGAAAATCAGATTGATACAAAACAGTATCATGCGGTAACCTGGTTAGAATGAGCGATGAAGAATTTACTGTTACACTCCCTAAATTAGGGGAGAGCATCATGAGTGCCACTGTTGTTCAGTGGTTCAAAAAAGAAGGAGATATTATCTCCTTGGATGAGCCGTTGCTTGAAGTGTCCACTGACAAAGTCAACAGTGAAATTCCATCCCCTGTAAAGGGCGTAGTCAAAAAAATTCTTGCAGAGCCTGACACTGAGCTCGATGTAGGTGCGCCCCTTGCTCTTATTTCTACAAGCGATGCGCCTTCTGCCGCTGTCGAAGCAAAAATCACCAAGCAGAAAACCACATGCGATCAGTCGATGAGTGGTTTTTATTCACCCTCAGTTCTGCGCCTTGCTCAAGAAAAAGGGTTAAGCGTTGATCAATTGGCAAAAATGCAAGGGTCAGGAGCTGGCGGTCGCATCACCAAAAAAGACCTAGAGAACTACACCCCTTCATCAAAGGCGCCAACAATCCAAGCAGGCGCAACAGAGCAAGTGCAGCTCACCGGCATGCGCAAAATGATTGCAGACAAGATGGTGCAATCATCCACTGAAATCCCTCATGCAACACTCGTTAGCGAAGTCGATGTTACCGATGCTCTAGCGCTCATTGCTAGGGAAAAAGAAGCTTTTACCAAGCAGCATGGCGTCAAGCCAACGATCACAGCATTGATAGCAAAAGCCATCAGCGTTGCTGCTGGCCACTACCCAATGTTTAATGCCACTTTTGATGGGAGCACACTTTCAAAGCATGCCTCGGTCAACGTTGGCATTGCCGTGAGCCTTGAAAAAGGACTCATGGTCCCTGTTATTAAAGAGTGCAATGCAAAATCCATACCAGAAATTGCAAAAGCTGTTGCAGATTTTGCAGCGCGTGCTCGCTCTAATACCCTCAATCCCGATGATGTGCAAAATGGCACCATCACCATGACAAACTTTGGCATGGGAGGAACGCTCATTGGCATTCCGATTATCCGCCATCCAGAAGTTGCCATCATTGGCATTGGAGCCATTGAGCGAAAAGTTGTGCCAACAGACGATGACAATTTTGCCATCCGCAAAAAAGTTTTCATTTCCTGCACTTTTGACCATCGCATCATCGATGGCATGGACGGCTGTCATTTTCTTGCTGCTCTTAAAAAGCACCTTGAGCAGGACTTCTCGCTTTCATGAAGTGCTTACTGCTATTATTGATTAGCTTTTCACTTTTTGCAGAACCCATTCGATATGAAATGAATCTGCAAGATGAGGTGATGAGCTATTATATCGATATGCCAGATGTTGATGGCACCGTCCCATTGGTTTTAGTTATTGAAGGGTCTTATTGCGCAAATAGCGGGCCGCAAAGCATTCTCCGCTTGCACGAGGTCATGGTGAGTGATTTTCATGGAGCTGCGATAGGTGTGGCTACAATCGAGCGGCGTGGAGTAGATGGGCATGACAAGATTAACGTTGAAAAATACCATGCGTTTAATACGCCGACTCAGCGCCTTTTGGATCATCTAAAGTTTGTGGAGCATTTGCAGGCGCGACCACCAGAGAGATGGAACGGTCAGCTCTTTATTCTAGGTGGCAGTGAAGGTGGGCCGATTGCAATCAAGCTTGCGCACAGCGTTAATCCGGCAGCCTGCGTCGTGCTTGTGGGCTGTGGGGATCAGACTTTTAAAGAATACATCTGGCATACGCTCCAATCAGCCCCTTTTTGGAAGAGAGTATGGGTAACATGCATAGGGGATATGCCGTTTACCCGCGCTTCCTATGAAGCGCGTGTTGCGCGAATGAAGTCAAACCCGACCCCTGAAAAATTCTGGTATGGCCAAACCTATCGGTATTGGGCAGATGCCCTGGATCAATTTGAAATGGACGCTTTTTTGCAACTCAAATGTCCTGTATTTGTGGTAACAGGAACTCAAGATCTTGAATGCCCTTCAACAGACCGGCTCATTGCTAGAGCAAAAGCCCAGGGGCAAGACGTCACATATTTACGTGTTGAAGGGATGGCGCATGGCGTATTAGATTCCAAGTGGAATGTTATGCCAAAAATTCTAGACTTTTTCATCGCCAATAAAACGATGCAGTGAGCTAATCATATACATGGGTAAATAAAGAATATTGCCAACCAACTTTAACCGATTGGTAGAAACGCATAGGCCAAGAGGTAAGTTGCGCTCTTTTAGAAAGATCTGCAGTGACTTTAAATGCCCTGCGGCTTTTGACTTTACTTCAATAGGGATAATTTGGGATTGGCTTACTGTGACATAGTCCACTTCTGCAGAGCTTCCCGTTTTTTCGCGATTCCAAAAATAAAGAGCGCGTTTTTCATTAGGATCGGTATAACTTAAGAGTTCTTGGCCGACAAACTGCTCTGAAAGTTGCCCTTCATTGATCAGCATCAAATCTTTGCGTAGGATTGTCTTGATGTCAGTTTCCATAGCGCGTTGCATCAACCCGATATCAATAAACAAGAGCTTAAATTTTTTGTGGTTCATAGAGGCTGCAAGGGGAATTCCATTTGCGTTGGTTGCAAACACCTGGTTCACTAGACCTGCATCACGCAAGTTTTGGACGGCCGTTTTAATTTTTTCAGCTCGTGTATCGCCATCAATTTTACTGTATTTGAACCATTTGCACGCAATGCCTGGAAGACGGCTATATACCTGATCAAGGACTTCGATATCAGTGTGTTTTGCATACTTTCCAAAGTCATCCCGGTAGCTGCGTAAAAGGTCGAGTTGCATATGTTGAGAGGGCAAATATTCATGTGTATCGACAAATGCAGATAAAACATCAGGCATTCCTCCAAGCGCAAAGTACTCACGGAGAGCTTTTAAGCCCTTAGTATGGGCAACTTCGTTTGGAGGGTTGTTTAAAGTTACCTGAGAAAAATAGTTTTGCAAGTGTTCGCGGCCAGTAGCCCATAAAAACTCGTCAAAAGACATAGGGTGCATGAATTTTGATTCTACGCGCCCTACAGGCATACGAAAGTCTTCATTTTTTAACGTAAACTCCAATAGTGACCCTGCCCCAATAATGTGAATATCGGAACGCTCTTCCTTGAAGTAGCGAAGGGACATAATGGCCTCGGGGCATTCTTGGATCTCGTCTAAAAAAATCAAAGAATTTGAAAAATCAATAGACCTGCTTTCTTGAACTTGAATTGCAAGCAGTATGGCGTTTGGGTCAAGGTCTTTAAAGCATTGCTTATAGTCTGGTGATTTTTCAAAATTGATGTGGATAACCTGCTGATAGTGCGTCTTACCGAAGTGAAGAACCGAGTACGTTTTTCCAACCTGACGAGCCCCCCGAATAAGAAGGGGCATACGCTTGGGGTTGTTTTTCCAGCTTAACAAATGGTCATATATCAATCGTCTCATGCCATTATGATAGCAAATTTGTTAAATTTAGGGGGTAAATTTAGCAAAAAAATGTAAAAAATAGGGGGTAAATATCACATAAATCAGCGAAAATAAGGGGGTAAATAAATTTAAATTATTAACCATCAGTTAATTAGATATCGTTAACTTTTTGGTGTGTTTTCTAGGGATTTTTGCTAAAGGCTTTCGTTTTCTAGCGGCATCCCAAAGCTTTACATCCATTTGCAGTCCAATCCAAAATTCAGGCGTTGTGCAAAGAGTGTCGGCCAAGTCGAGTGCAATAGCTTCTGTAATAGATCTTTTACCAGAAATAATAGCGCTAAGTTTAGGCTGTGTCCAAGAACCGCCTAGATAGGAGACGAACTCAGACTGCGTCAAGTTTAACGGGATCAAAAACTCCTCTAGGAGTATCCTCCCAGGTAGAGTAGGTCTTCTGTTAGTAGGTGTCATAGTGGTTAGGGATGGTCGAGCCATTTTTTTAGCCGGTGGGTGCCGTGGAAAAAGAAAAAGAAATTAAATGCCCACATCACGCTCATGGAGATCCAAAACGGGATGTAGTTTGTGGGGCCTAGCGCTGCAGAGCGAATGGCTTCCATCGTATAAACAAGAGGGTTAATGAGCATAGCGCATGCAATATAGGTGTTAGTGGCAAGGGCGCTTTTCCACGAGAAGAAATAAGCTCCAAACATGAAAAGTGGCGTGATCACGCGAAACCAAATTGTTTGGATTTCTGAAACGCTTTTGATCATGCTGACAAGCCATAGTGCAAAGGTGCCATAGACAAAACAGCTGGTTATAAAGGCGGGAATAAAGCGGATATAAGAAATCTCAGATAAACTCAAAGAATTCCAAAGAAAGAGCTTGCCGAGAGGAAAAATGTAAACCCCAATTAGACCTGTACAAATTGCCCAATAGGTCACAATTTGAAGAAACACCATTTTAGGGTGTAGAGGAATAGCTAGATTGTAGCTCAGAGTGTTATCACCCTCAACATCAGAGAGCATCCCTGTAATAAACGAAATCACATCGAAAAATCCGTAAATTGCAAGAGCCCCAAAAAAGATAAAAGCTCCATAATTTTGCGATTGGTCAAGACCAGGAATGAAATAGGCAAAAACGAGCAAATTTGCAGCGGTGATGCAAACAGTGTTGATAAAGCGCGTGCGCATGGATTTTTTGAGCACTGTGCAATCGCGGCAGATGAGATTAAACCAAATCTTAAGCTGTTTTGTGATCATTATTTTGCTCTTCTAGTTTGTCAATCAGATGGATAAAGACACTTTCTAGGTCTTTTTGTTTGTAGGCATCTTTAAGTTTATCCGGCGTGTCGATAAGTTTGATTGTGCCTGCATCAATCATGCAGACGCGATCGGATAGGATTTCTGCTTCATCAAGATAATGTGTTGTTAAAAGAATTGTAGTGCCTTGTTTTTTGAGCTCTTTAATCGTGTCCCAAAGGCGTTTGCGAATGTGAGGATCCAAGCCAATAGTTGGCTCATCAAGGATGACAAGCTTTGGTGATGGCATAAGAGTGCGAGCGATCAAAAAGCGCTGGCGGTAGCCACCTGATAACGTGATTGCAAGAGCATCTGCATAAGTGCCTAGGTTAAATTGTGCTAAAAGCTCATCAACGCGCATTTGCGATTGGCGCTTTGTCAGACCATAGGCAAGGCCTGCATAATAGAGATTTTCTCTGAGGGATAGGCGTTTATCAAGGTTTGGTTTTTGAGGGCAAAGACCCACGACGTGGCGGTACCTTGTCAGCTGCTTGAAAATAGATGTGCCTTGCCAAAGAACGTCTCCAGACGTTGGTGGATGTAAAGAGGCAATGATAGAGGAGAGTGTTGTTTTCCCAGCGCCGTTGACGCCGAGCAGCGTGAGTATTTCGCCCTCTTCAATGTCAAGGTTAATACCCTGCAAAGCCCTTGCTACGACTTTGCCTTTCTCAGTATAGCTTTTGTGTAGGTCATGAATTTGAATAAGCGCCATAAAGTAATTCTAAGTACGCCATTGAAAAAAAACAAGGCTCATTTTTGAATCAAAGATAAGAAATCAGAAAATTTGGATTCGCATCTTTCACGCTTTGCCCATTGGGCCAGCTCATTAAGGTCAATTTTACGGTTTTTGTGAATGGCGACAGCCTGGTCCAAAGACTGGCGGTCGTCCCAATAAAAATACCCTGCAAGCCTATCTTTAATACAGTCAATCGGTCTCAGTAATTTAATCGTTCCATATTTGGTCTTGATGTATTGAAATTTTGTAATTGGCTCATCGCCTACGGCAACTGGAGGGGCTACAAATTCAATTAACCAAGGGCAATCATGGCGTTGAAAGTATTTATTGTGTTCATGAAATCCCAACAGCTCAAGCACGGACTTTAAATCTTTTCGATTCTCGTATGATACAAAATCTAAATCATAAGAAGCATGCTGGTTGCGCGTGTAAAAAGTGACGCATGCTCTTCTGACTAGGACAGTGCTAATGTGACGTTTTTTTAATTGTTCACAGATATACCCGGCAAGTTCTTTCAGCGAGATTGTTTTCCAGTTAATCAAAGAGGCTTCCCTGACCGCCTAGGCCTTTTGCGTACGGTTTGGCAATAATATCTATTGCGTGTAGATTCTGGTAAGAACGTATATGCTTTTTTTAAGAAAACTTCAAGCTCTTTGAGGAATGGATAGCGAGGATTAAATTGATAAATACGGGTTTTCCCTACAAGGGTGCTTGCAATGATTCCTCCCAACTCTAACCGTTGTAAAGCCTTCTGCACGTTGCTAACAGGCATGTTAAATATAGTGCTTAACTGAGTGCCATAACAGGTTTTATTCATTAATAAAAAAAAGAGAATCTTCTCTATTGATGAATTTCCAAAAAGCGCAGACAACATAATAACCTCTTATATAGGTTATATTACCTCTTTTAGAGGTTAATTGTCAAGCTAGCTGGTAGTTAATTGGTTATGATGTTAGTTTTGATGAGAAAAGATAGGCTTGCCATCGAACGAGTAAAGATTTTCGGTTTTGATGATGTCAAAAGACGAAAGCTTTGAAAGGAGATCAACGATATTGGCTTGTGTGCAGTTATCATGAATGAAACGCGCTCTCCAATGATCGACACAAAAAGTTTCTTTCATGCCCCCTGGCCAAACACGGACACCTCTATTTGTAATCAGCTTGAGCTCAAAAGGTGCGACGTTGGTTTTTTCGACCGATTTGCAAAAGGTGTTCATTTCATCTGTCGAATAAAAATAGACATCAACGCCGAGCAGCTTTCTATCGGTAGGTCGAGATCGGGTTACTTTTGATTTGGCTGCATGAACAGTTTTTGGATAATTTACAGATTTTAAGTGAGAGGGCGTTTGACCTAGGCGTTCAATGACAGCCTGAGCAAACTCTTTAGTGCCCACTTTTTGCTTGCTGACACCTTCAGTAAAAATATCGTAAGTATGGATGCCATCTTCGATGGTTTTTAGCCAAGCATTGTGAACAAGCGTTGCGACATCTGGCAAATCAATATGCAAGAGCATTAAGATAGCGCCGTGAAGTAGACCTGATGGATTGGCAAGATTTTGCCCGGCGCGGCGCGGCGCTGAGCCGTGAATTGCCTCGAACATGGCGCCGTGGTCTCCGATGTTGGCAGATCCTGCAAGACCGACCGAGCCGCTGATTTGAGCTGCGACATCAGAGAGGATATCCCCATATAGATTTGGAAGAACGATCACATCGAAGGCTTCGGGTGTGTCAGCAAGTTTGGCAGCTCCGATATCAACAATCCAATGCTCGCTTTCGATCTTGGGATAATCTTTTGCAACCTCTTCATAGACTGAGTGAAAAAGTCCATCAGAGATTTTCATAATATTGTCTTTCGTAAAGCAAGTCACTTTTTTACGTCCGCGGGCAAGGGCGTATTCAAAAGCGTAACGGCAAATTTTTTCAGAGCCGGGGCGAGTGATCAATTTAATTGATTCTGTGACATCAGGCGTTTGCTGGTACTCAATGCCCGTATAGAGATCTTCTTCATTTTCACGGACGATGACAACGTCCATCGTTGGGTGTTTAGTTTGAATGAAGGGATGGTAGGAAACACAAGGGCGAATGTTGGCATAAAGGCCAAGTGAGGTGCGAACAGTTACATTTAAGCTTTTAAAGCCCCCGCCTTGAGGTGTCGTAATCGGCGCTTTCAAAAAAGCTTTTGTATTTCGAATAGTCTCCCACGTCTCAGGCTCAATGCCTGTAGAGGAGCCTCTTAAGTAGACCTTTTCCCCAATTTCAACTTCGTGGATCTCAAGGGGAGCTTTTGCAGCTTTTAGGATTTTGAGAACGGCTTCCATGATCTCAGGGCCAATCCCATCACCTCTGGCAACCGCAATAGGAATCTTTTTATCTGTCATGTTTTTCTTTTATGTGATTTTTTTCATGAAATCAAGCAAAATGAGGGTATGCTAGAAAAACTGTTTAAAGATCAGCGTGCGCTAATCAATGCATTCTTTGACGCTGTAGACATGAAACAGGCGCAAGCAGTGCTTGATGCATGCTTGCAATGTAAGGGGAAAATTGTCTTTAGCGGTGTGGGTAAAAGTGGGATTGTTGCAGAGAAGCTTGCAACGACCTTGACTTCAACAGGCACGCGTGCGCAGCACATGACACCGACCGACGCCCTTCACGGGGATATTGGGATGCTCGACCCCATCGATTTACTTGTTATGCTCAGTAAAAGTGGAGAAAGTGATGAGCTCATCGATTTAATGCCTCTTGCGAAAATGAGAAATGTCAAGACAGTAGCATGGGTTTCAAAGCCTGCTTCGCGTTTAGCTAAATTGTGTGATCTTGCTATGGAGCTTCCACTACAAAAAGAGCTCTGTCCTTTTGATTTAGCCCCCACGACATCGAGTGCTCTGCAGCTGATATTTGGCGATATCTTAACCGTTGCTCTAATGAAGAAAAAGCAATTTAGTCTCGATGCCTATGCAATGAACCATCCAGCTGGCGCCATTGGAAAAAAGCTAACCATGCACGTGCGCGACATCATGCTAAAAGGCGATGCTCTGCCCCTATGTGATGCCAACATGTTAGTAACCGATGCTTTAAGTGAACTATCCCAAAAGCGTTGTGGATGTGTCTTGATTGTCGATGGAGATCGGGTAATTGGCATTTTTACAGACGGCGATTTGAGGCGCTTGCTGCAGAAGACTGGAAGCGTTTCCCATTTAAGGTTGGGGGATGTTATGCAAACAGCATTTTCTTCTGTTACACCAGATGTCTTGGCATTTGATGCTCTAAAGATAATGGAAGGGGAAAAGCGCATTATGGTGTTGCCCGTTATAGAAGGCGAGCATCTCGTTGGAATTATTCACCTACACGACATCCTTCAAGCTGGCCTTTAAAATATTCTTTTTATTAGTATGCCAATATGGCGGCATTAGCAATTCTAACTGTTTTCATCCTTGGCTACTTAGCCATCGCGTTTGAGTTTACAATTAAAGTGAATAAGACCGCAGTTGCTTTGTCCATTGCTGTTATCGGCTGGTCAATTTATTTTTTATCTCACGACCTGGCTGTAAAAGAAAACCTGACAGAGTTACTTAAAAACCTAAGCGACGTATCGCAAATTATATTCTTCTTATTAGCGGCAATGACAATTGTAGAGCTGATTGACTCGCACAAGGGCTTTAACACCATCATCGAATTCATACACACACGCTCTAAAAAATATCTCATTTGGATTGTAGCGGCATTTGCATTCTGCTTATCAGCATTGCTCGACAACTTGACCACCACAATCTTAATGGTGTCAATCATACGAAAACTCATTCCAACAAAAAAAGATCGATTTCTATTTGGATGCATTATCGTTGTGGCAGCAAACGCAGGAGGTGCGTGGACACCGATTGGTGATGTCACAACCACCATGTTATGGATTAATGGTCAACTTTCCACATTAGCGGTGATGAAAAACGTATTCATGCCAAGTTTGGTTTCAGTTTTAGTGCCGCTTTGGTGGTTTGCGCGTCAAGCAAAAGGTAAATACGCCCCAGTTGGTGATAGAGCAGAATTAGAAGCGCGCGAACCAGGGTCACACGTGATCTTTTGGTGTGGGATGTGCGCCTTTATATTCGTGCCACTTTTTCACTGGGCAACAGAATTGCCTCCATTTATGGGCATGCTTCTGAGCTTAGCGCTGCTGTGGTTTGTAACAGATGTGCTGCACCATAAATATGAAAGTCGCCAGCACTTGCGCGTTCCTTATATCCTGACAAAAATTGATGTGTCAAACGTCTTGTTTTTCTTAGGGATACTACTCGCAATCGATGCATTGGATATCGCCGGGGTGTTGATGGCCCTGGCAAATTGGCTCAATATACACGTTCCCACGCAGGAGGGGATAGTGACCATCATCGGAATTCTATCAGCGATCATAGATAACGTTCCTCTAGTAGCCGCTACCATGAGTATGTACGATTTGAGCCAATTTCCCATGGATTCAAAATTATGGTTGATGATTGCCTACGCTGCTGGAACTGGAGGAAGCATCCTTTTGATCGGATCGTCGGCAGGTGTAGCATTAATGGGGATGGAAAAAGTCGACTTTTTTAGCTACATGCGCAAAGTTTCTGTGCCCGTATTGGCCGGATATTTAGCTGGAATGAGTATATACTTATTATTTTAATTTCGGACTCGACCCCGCTCACAATATGTTCTGAGCCATATTTCCAAAAAATAAGAAAAAAAGTTCGGAAAAAGGTTTGCGGAATAAATCGGGCGTGTTGTAAATTGTAGATCTAGCCGAATGGAGGATGACTCCAAACGGAGAGATAGCAAAGCCTGAGAGCTTTGCAGGTTGTTTTGACAGTACTAATGAGACAGAGAAATTAAATTCACTGAGCTTGTGGTGATTAGAGTCATTTTTTGACTCGAGTCGCCCCAAACAATTTTTTTATATCAAATTTTTATTGAGAATTTGATCCTGGTTCAGATTGAATGCTGACGGCGTGGATGAGGCATGCAAGTCGCACGAAGTAGGAACTCGTTTCTACTTAGTGGCGGAAGGGTTAGTAATACATGAGAAACCTGCCTCTTACCTGGGGATAACGGCTGGAAACGGCCGCTAATACCGAATGTTGTCACAGAGGGCATCCGATGTGATAAAAGTGGGGGACCTGGCAACAGGCCTTGCGGTAAGAGAGGGTCTCATGAGATATCAGCTTGTTGGTGTGGTAAAGGCGCACCAAGGCTAAGACGTCTAGGCGGGCTGAGAGGTTGACCGCCAACACTGGGACTGAGACACTGCCCAGACTCCTACGGGAGGCTGCAGTCGAGAATCATTCACAATGGGCGAAAGCCTGATGATGCGACGCCGTGTGAGCGAAGAAGGCCTTCGGGTTGTAAAGCTCTTTCGCTTGAGAACAAGAGAAGTCGACGAATAATCGGCTGATTTGAGGGTATCAGGTAAAGAAGCACCGGCTAACTCCGTGCCAGCAGCTGCGGTAATACGGAGGGTGCAAGCATTAATCGGATTTACTGGGCGTAAAGAATGCGTAGGCTGTTTCGTAAGTCAGATGTGAAATTCCGGGGCTTAACTCCGGCACTGCATTTGAAACTGCGTGACTAGAGGATAGACGGAGAAAGTAGAATTCCATATGTAGCGGTGAAATGCGTAGATATATGGAGGAATACCGGTGGCGAAGGCGACTTTCTAGTTTATTCCTGACGCTGAGGTATGAAAGCTAGGGGAGCAAACAGGATTAGATACCCTGGTAGTCCTAGCCGTAAACGATGTACACTTGATGTAATTGGAATCAACCCCGATTGTGTCGAAGCTAACGCGATAAGTGTACCGCCTGGAGAGTACGCTCGCAAGAGTGAAACCCAAAAGAATTGACGGGGGCCCGCACAAGCAGTGGAGCATGTGGTTTAATTCGATGCAACGCGAAGAACCTTACCTAGGCTTAAACTTAAGGGGACCGCACTGGAAACAGTGCTTTTCGTAAGAACCGCTTGAGAGGTGCTGCATGGCTGTCGTCAGCTCGTGCCGTGAGGTGTTGGGTTAAGTCCCGCAACGAGCGCAACCCTTATCATTAGTTGCCAACGCGTAATGGCGGGGACTCTAATGAGACTGCCCAGGTTAACTGGGAGGAAGGTGAGGATGACGTCAAGTCCGCATGGCCTTTATGTCTAGGGCTACACACGTGCTACAATGGTCGGTACAGAAGGCTGCGAAACCGTGAGGTGGAGCAAATCCAAAAAACCGATCTCAGTTCGGATTGAAGTCTGCAACTCGACTTCATGAAGTTGGAATTGCTAGTAATGGCGTGTCAGCAATAGCGCCGTGAATACGTTCCCGGGCCTTGTACACACCGCCCGTCACATCATGGAAGTTGGTCTAACCCGAAGTCGCTGACTCAACCGCAAGGGGAGAGGCGCCTAAGGTCGGGCTGATAACTCGGATGAAGTCGTAACAAGGTAGCCCTACCGGAAGGTGGGGCTGGATCACCTCCTTTTTTAAGGACAGAATCGAGTTTTACTCAGTAAAGCTCGAATTCAGGTTGAACAAGTTTAGTGTATTCTCTGTCTCTTTAGTGCTGTCAAATCAGCCATTAGTGTTATCTGGAAAGATGAAAATTGCAATTAAGTATTCATGGGTTTAACCCAAAAGCTGGGTAAAAACATAAATACTACAATTTTATTGCGACCAAAGAATATTCAGAAAGTGTGAAAGCACTTTCGAATTAAATATAGAAAATAGTGAACTCAAAAATAAGAGAACGCCATTTGTCTTTTATCTCTTGTAGATAAAGATAAGTGGTCAAGTTATTAAGAGCTGCTGGTGGATGCCTTGGCATCGACAGGCGATGAAGGACGCGCTTACCTGCGATAAGCATCGGGGAGTCGGAAAGAGGCTTTGATCCGGTGATGTCCGAATGGGGAAACCCGGCGAGAGTAATTTCTCGTCATCTTTAAACTGAATACATAGGTTTAAGGAAGCAATACTTACCGAAGTGAGACATCTCAGTAGGTAAAGGAAAAGAAATCAAACGAGATTCCCTTAGTAGCGGCGAGCGAAGTGGGAATAGCCCAAACCGAGAATTTATTCTCGGGGTTGTAGGGCCGACCGATATGGACGACGAAACTTAACAGAACTGCATGGAAAGGCAGGGGATACAGGGTGAAACCCCCGTATGTGAAAAGTTTAGTTCTCCTAGGACGGTTCCTGAGTAGGTCCGGACACGTGAAACCCGGTCTGAATCTGGGGAGACCACTCTCCAAGGCTAAATACTCGTCGATGACCGATAGTGTACCAGTACAGTGATGGAAAGGTGAAAAGAACCCCTGTTAGGGGAGTGAAATAGAATCTGAAACCAGCAGCTTACAAGCGGTCAGAGGCCTATGGTCCTTTTAGGACAAAGGCTGATGGCGTGCCTTTTGCATGATGAGCCAGCGAGTTACGCTATATGGCAAGGTTAAGGAATTACGTTCCGGAGCCGAAGCGAAAGCGAGTGTGAATAGCGCGTATAGTCATATGGTGTAGACACGAAGCCGAGTGATCTATCCATGGCCAGGTTGAAGCAAGGGTAATACCTTGTGAAGGACCGAACCAGTACACGTTGAAAAGTGTTTGGATGAGCTGTGGATAGGGGTGAAAGGCCAATCAAACTCGGGAATATCTTGTTCTCTCCGAAATAACTTTAGGGTTAGCCTCAAGTATTAATCTTGCGGGGGTAGAGCACTGGATCTCTAAGGGGGCTTACCGGCCTACCAAAGAGAACCAAACTCCGAATACTGCAAGTGAGCTTGGGAGATAGACTGCGGGGGATAAGCTTCGTAGTCGAAAGGGGAACAGCCCAGACCGCCGATTAAGGCCCCTAATTCTATGCTAAGTGAGTAAGGAAGTGAAGTTTCAAAGACAGTTGGGATGTTGGCTTAGAGGCAGCCATCATTTAAAGAGTGCGTAACAGCTCACCAATCGAGAGACTTTGCGCCGAAAATTATCGGGACTAAAGCATAGAGCCGAAATCGCGGGTTTGTACTTTCGAGTATAAGCGGTAGGAGAGCGTAGTATAGGCATTGAAGGTGTATCGAAAGAAGCGCTGGAGCGTATACTAGTGAGGATGCATGGCATGAGTACACGATAAAAGGAGTGAGAATCTCCTTCGCCGAAAACCTAAGGTTTCCAGGGTAAAGCTCGTCTTCCCTGGGTTAGCCGGTCCCTTAGTCGAGGCTGAAGAGCGTAGATGATGGGAAGCAGGTTAAATATTCCTGCGCCACCTAAAACTATGGTGATTGGACTGACGAAGAAAATGAAGTATGCGGACTGTTGGTTATGTCCGTTTTGCTATGAAGTGGGCCAGATTGGAAAATCCGCTGGCATAAAACCAGGTAGTAAACAAGTGGAACCTTCGGGGGAAGCGATGATATGGAATAACCTTCCAAGAAAGAAGTTCTAGCCGTTGATGGTGACCGTACCAAAACCGACACAGGTAGGTGGGATGAATATTCTAAGGCGCGCGAGAGAATCCTCGTTAAGGAACTCGGCAAACTATCCCCGTAACTTCGGGAGAAGGGGAGCCGCTTGGGGTTAGATACTTCGCGTATCAAAGCTCTGGGCGGCCGCAGAGAATCGGTCCAGGCGACTGTTTAGCAAAAACACAGCACTATGCAAACACGTTTTAGTGGAAGTATATGGTGTGATGCCTGCCCAATGCCAAAAGGTCAATAGGAGATGTTAGTTCTTCGGAGCGAAGCATTGAATTTAAGCCCTGGTGAATGGCGGCCGTAACTATAACGGTCCTAAGGTAGCGAAATTCCTTGTCGGGTAAGTTCCGACCTGCACGAATGGCGTAACGATCTGGACGCTGTCTCAACGAGGAACTCGGTGAAATTGTAGTAGCGGTGAAGATGCCGTTTACCCGCAGCTAGACGAAAAGACCCCGTGAACCTTTACTGTACTCTGATATTGGCTTTTGACTTTTCATGTGTAGGATAGCCGGGAGATTATGAAGCGGGCTCGTCAGGGCTTGTGGAATCATCCTTGAAATACCGGTCTTGGAAAGTTGGAAATCTAACGAAGTCCCATGAATCTGGGATTCGAACAGTGTCAGACGGGCAGTTTGACTGGGGCGGTTTCCTCCTAAAGAGTAACGGAGGAGTTCAAAGCTTGTCTCATCGCGGTTGGCAATCGCGAGTAGAGCGTAAACGTATAAGACAAGTTGACTGTGAGACGGACATGTCGAGCAGGTACGAAAGTAGGAGTTAGTGGTCCGGCGGTAGAAAGTGGAATCGCCGTCGCTTAACGGATAAAAGGTACTCCGGGGATAACAGGCTTATCGCATCCAAGAGTTCATATCGACGATGCGGTTTGGCACCTCGATGTCGACTCATCGCATCCTGGGGCTGGAGAAGGTCCCAAGGGTTTGGCTGTTCGCCAATTAAAGCGGTACGCGAGTTGGGTTCAAAACGTCGTGAGACAGTTTGGTTTCTATCTGCTGTGGGCGCAGGATACTTGAGGAGAGCTGCTTCTAGTACGAGAGGACCGAAGTGGACAAACCAATGGTGTTCCGGTTGTTCTGCCAAGAGCATTGCCGGGTAGCTACGTTTGGAAAGGATAAGCGTTGAAAGCATCTAAACGCCAAGCCTCCTCCAAGATAAGGTATCCCAATCAGACTCCTTGAAGACTACAAGGTTGATAGGCTGGAGGTGTAAGCACAGCAATGTGTTCAGCTTACCAGTACTAATAAGTCGATTGACTTGATCACTTTTCTTTATTTAGAAGAAAATGGTCGCAATAAATTACACTTGCAATTTTCATCAATCCAATTTTTTATCTTGGTGACTTTAGAGAAGGGGAAATACCTGATCCCATCCCGAACTCAGTAGTCAAGCCCTTCATCGCCGATGATACTGTACACAAGAGTACGGAAAAGTAGGACGTTGCCAAGTCATTTTTTCGCCAGTCCAATCGGACTGGCTTTTTTTTTGCTCAAAATTCTTTTAATAGCTATCATAGAACAACGTGAGGGATTATGAAGCGAACTTTGGTATGGCTAAGACAAGACTTAAGGCTTCAAGATAACCCAGCAATTACCCAGGCAGCGATAGATGGAGACGTTGCACTTCTATACATTTTTGATGAGAGTTCTCAACAGGGCCTCAAGCCGTTAGGAGGAGCTTCTAAGTGGTGGCTTTATCAAAGCTTAAAGGCTTTTTCAAATCATATCCCGGTTCTTATTAAGCGAGGAGATCCAGCGAAAATCCTGCCAGCCATAGCACAAGAGTTGAAAGTTGACCAAATTTTTTGGAATCGTTGTTATGCACCTTTTGAAATACAAAGAGATGCCAACTTGAAAAGCCATCTGAAAAGCACTTATGGCGTAAAGAGCTTTAACAGTCATTTGCTTGTGGAGCCTTGGCAGATCACAAACCAACAAGAGAAACCATTCAAAGTCTTTACCCCATTTTGGAAAGCATGCCTAAAACATCTCGACCCGATAGAAACGGTTAAACTAAAAAATCCCAAATGGATTCAACATGATATCCCAAGTGATTCCATTGATGATTTACAACCACGCTACCCGGATTGGTCAACTGAAATGCAAAAAACTTGGAGACCTGGTGAACTGGGTGCTAAGCAACAGCTAGACCATTTTATAAAACACGAACTCAATGAATATGCTCGGGGCAGAGATTTTCTAGATGAACAAAAAACATCTAGGCTCTCCCCCCATTTACGTTTCGGTGAAATTAGCCCTAGACAAATTTGGAAAGCCATAGATGTTTTACCGCAAAATGCAAATACAGAAAAGTTCTTAACGGAGCTTGGATGGCGTGAGTTTTCTTATCACCTTCTTTATCATTTTCCTCAAATCATTGACTTACCACTTCGCGAAGAATTTAAAAAATTTCCCTGGTCGAAGAACAAGGAACATCTAAGAGCCTGGCAAAAAGGAAAAACAGGCATTCCCGTTGTTGATGCTGCAATGCAAGAATTGTGGGTGACGGGTTACATGCATAACCGTGCCCGCATGATTGCCGCTTCTTTTTTAACAAAACATCTATTGATTCCGTGGCAAGAAGGAGAGGCTTGGTTTTGGGATACACTTTGTGATGCAGATTGTGCAAACAACTGTGTAAGTTGGCAGTGGGTTTCAGGTTGTGGAGCTGATGCGGCTCCCTATTTTCGAATCTTTAATCCAGTTTTGCAAGGGCAAAAGTTTGATCCAACAGGAAGATATGTTCGAAAATGGATCCCGCAGCTTGCAAAGTTGCCTGATAAGTTCTTACATTGTCCATGGGAAGCAAGTGATGACATTCTAAATCAATCGGGTGTAGATTTAGGTCATAACTATCCAAAACCGATCATCGACCTGAAAGAAGGTAGAGATAAAGCACTTGCTGCTTTTGAAAAAATCAAAAATACTCTCAGATAGGCTGAGAGATAGCTCGTGGAGGGCATATGAAAATTTCTACAATTGTGATTGTGTTGCTGGTCTTGCTTACGCTCTTTCTAGGAGGTGAGTTTACTCAGTCAGGAATGGAGTGGTACAAGACCTTGAATAAACCTTACATCAACCCACCAGGAACTCTGATAAGCTTTGTCTGGCTTGTTTTGTTTACACTGATCGCTATTTGCCTAATTAGGGTTTGGAACCTAAAACCAAGGCCAACAGAGTTTAAAAGCGTCATCATTTTGTTTGCGGTGAATGGAGTTCTGAATATGGGGTGGTCTTATCTCTTTTTTTCCAAGCAGCTAATGCTCACGGCTCTTTTTGAGATGAGTCTTTTGTGGTTAACGATTTGTGCGCTGATCTATTTGATTCGACGTTTTTCACATCTTAGCGCTTTTTTACTTATTCCCTATGCATTATGGGTTCTTTTTGCTGGATACCTTAACTTTGAGCTATGGCGTCTAAATGGTTAAAAAATCTTTGCAATAAGTTGAAATTAAAGTCCCTTTAAACGATTGTAAGTTTAGAGGTTTAAAAATTTGAATACGCGCGTTTTTGCATTATCATTACTAACTTGTGCCTTTTTATTTGCTGATGATTGTGTGCATGGCCCCTCATGCCGCTTTAGTGTAGGAACACGCCAGGGCAAGGGCATTGGCTATGATGAAGGGTATTCATCATTAGATGGATTCTTAACCCCCAATTGGCAAAAACCCTTTCAGCCTTTTCTAGACGGTAGAGTTCATATGTTTAACAATAGCCGCTTTGCTGGGAACTTGGGCATGGGCTTTCGGTTAATGGCTCTTGAAAACTGGGCGTTTGGAATCAATGGTTTTTATGATTTTCGCTCAGAAAAAAGCCTATCTCCTCATCAGATGGGGATGGGATTAGAAGCTCTAAACTACAACGTCGATTTCCGTTTCAATCTTTACATTCCTGTTGCTGAAACCGAAAGACGCGGCCCTGCACGTCTTGTTGGACTCGAAAATAACGTAGCGATCGTTTCACGGCGTCTTTCAGCTGCATACGGAGGCATGAACGCTGAGGTGGGTTTTCCCATTCGGGGTTTTTTTGAGCCCATCAATTTATACCTCGGGCTTGATCCTTACTACTTATTTCGCAAAGAAGTTGCAGGCTTTAATTTTGGAAATAGCTTTGGTGGTTTAGCGCGCTTAAATATGCGTATTTTGGATTGTGTGGATATTGGAGGGTCATTTTCATACGATCGTCTATTCCATGGGCGCATTAACGGATATATTAATATTAGTCTCCCGCTTTCTCCAAGCGCATTGATCTACAAAGGAAAACGGTGGAACGAGCGTTACTACAAGCCTGGTTGCTCCAGTCAAGCGAGTCGCCAGCGTTTATTAACACAGCCCGTTATTCGTCGCGAAATTATCCCTATGAAACAAACCAAGCTCACAGCACTTGGGCAAGATCCAGTGACTCACAAATCCTTATCCCTTGTTTTTGTCGATAACTCCATGACGTGGCCTGGAGCTGGAACCTTTGAGGCGCCCTTTCACTCGCTGGCTCTTGCCGAGCAGCACAGTAAACCTGGCCAAACCATTTACATTTTGCCTGGAGATGGTACATCACGCCATCTCGATTCGGGCATAGCTCTCAAGCCTGGCCAGCGCTTGCATGGCCCAGGCACAGACCTACTGATAGACGATACGTTCTATCCTGCAACGCTCAAAAAGGTACCAACATTGACCAATCCACATGGGGCTGTAGTAACCTTTTCTGATAACAACCAAGTCAGAGGGATTAACATTGAGCAAAACCAAGGAGATGGAATCGATGCTAGGCAAGCAGCTCATTTTGTGATCAGTAATGTAAGCTTAATAGGCTGCGGTGTTGATGCGACAGCAAGTCCAAATGGTGTTAAGTATTTTGAAAACAACCACTTTCTGGGGGCGGGCATCGCTGTTAGCGATGTTGATGAGAGCCGTGTCGCTATCCGCCAAAATACCATTGAAAATGCAAACGTTGGCATTGCCTTTGGCGGTGCTTCTTGCTTTACCATTGCTGAAAACGATCTGCGCCAAGTTGAAAAAGGGCTGATGGGCGAGCTAAAATCCGGTCAAGGCTTCTTTGCCCTTCAAAGAAACAAAGTTGACACCCTGGGAACAGCAATCGGGTTTTTAAGCACGAGCATTGATGGTCCGGCCCAACTCCTCATTGAAGGAAATACCATTAAAGGCCGCGATCATTTCGACGATGCTATTTTACTTCTAGCAGGCACAAAAGAAGCGCCAGGGCAAATTGAAGCTTCCATACAAAAAAATAACTTGTTTTTAGCTGACACAATCATTAAAGTACAAAATACTGAGAGTCATATAAAGCTGAAACTTTTGGATAACCAGATGAGTGGGAGATTAGCACTGATTAACTTCTCAAAAAATCCAGCTGCATTTGAAATTGAGTCATTGAATTTGGATGTTAGCGGAATATCTGATTTAAACAATGATAGCGATGTCCTCATCCCATTTGAACCCGTGGCATTTCTTAAAATTGAAGATGGCCCGCGTTTTTTCACCCCTTTTAAGGATGTTGAAGAAGAATGAAAACATTAGCAGTTTATATTGCGTGTGCAGGAACATTGTTTGCATCATGCGCCGAATTTCAATCAAAGCGCATTGAGCTAGGAGCTCGTGAATGGAAAGGAATGGGCTATGAGACAGGCTACGAGTCAGCTCGCATCTTTTTAGCTCCAAGCTGGACCAAGCCCTTTAGTCCATTTCTAGATGCTAGAGCCCACATCCTCAATGACGGCCGTTTTGCATCAAACTTCGGCTTGGGCGCTCGCTGCGCGCTCAACTCAAACTGGGCGACCGGCATAAATGCTTACTATGACTTTCGCGATGCCAAGCATCTTCAGACAAACCAATTAGGCTTGGGCACTGAGCTGCTCTCTCCCTGGTTTGACGTTCGCTTTAATGGATATATGCCGCTTAATTCATCCTTTAACAAGCGGGCAGTTCGCTTTGATTACTTTCAAAACAACAACCTCTTTGTGAAGCAGAGCATCACAGCAGCTTTGCCACACGTTGATGGAGAAGTGGGATTGCCCATTCCAGGGCCTGCTCGCGTCATTGATCTTTACTTTGGAATTGGGTCTTATTACCTCTTTAAGAATGGCACCATCGGAAATGCATGGGGTGGTAAAACGCGTTTAGAGGCCAAGCTGTGGGATGGGCTTTTAGCTGGCATTAGCTTTACCTATGATGAAATTTACCATGGTCGCGTGCAGGGATATCTTAATTTAAGCGTTCCCTTTGGTCCCAGCAATATGCGCACCCAGGGATCTCGCTGGAAAGAGCTTTATGGACAATGCGATCAGCTTGCAAAAGAGCGGATGCGCTTAACACAACCAGTGATACGCGATGAAATCATCCCGACAAAAAACAAAACCAATCACTTCATTGCCATTGATCCTGACACCCAAGGCCCTTTCCGCTTTATTTTTGTAAACAACACCTCAAACAGTTTAGGCACTTTTGAGAGTCCATATCCCACCCTTGCACTCGCTCAAGCAAATTCAATTCAAGGAGATGTGATCTACGTTTACCCAGGGGACGGTACAACAAACGGGTACAATGCAGGCATCACACTTAAGAATGATCAAATTCTTGTTAGCTCGGCAATTCCCTTTAACCTAAAAGGAGTTGTTACCCTCCCAGAAATGACCACGGTTAGACCAACCATCACAAATCTTGCTCAGACAGGCGGTGTAATCTTAGCACAAGGAAACACTGTTGCTGGCATGATTATAGAGAATGCGGGCTTAGGGATTTTTGGAGTCGGCGTTCAAAAGTACACTTTATTAAACAATATAATTCGGAATAACAATAATTCAGGAGTCGTATTAAATCTAGCTCCAAATATTTCCAATGTGAGAGGAGTTATTCGCGAAAACTATTTTACAAACAACGACCTTGGTCCGTCGAACAATGAGGTTTTTTGTGCCTTTAGTGACAATAGTGTAATCAATGTTGCTCGCAATCAATTTATTGGTGTGCATTTGAATGCAATTCCTTTCCTGTTCTTTGCAAATGGAACTTCTAGAGGAGTATTTAGGGAAAATTTTGTTTCTCAATCCGCAACTTTGAGTGCAGGAGGATTCACAGCAGGTACTGTGCCAGGCACAACCTACTACGAATTTTTGCGTAATGTAGGCATTGGAAATGGTTTTGGAGTCAATGTCACTGCCACTGCCGGGCAAACTAGAGCCTTTATTGCCAATAACCGAGTTGCTAACACAGTGAATCTAGATTGTGTTGTCAGGGCAGAAACTGGAGCCAAAAGCATTGCCGTGACAAAGGGCAATATCTCTCATGGTGGAATTGTAAATGCAGGTATTTTTGCTTCCAGTGATGCAGGTCAGGTATGTGTAGAGCAGTTTGTAAACAACTTTAATACTCAGCCCTATATCGTAGATAATCTAACCGGCAACCCAACACTAGTACAAATTACGTCACAAAATGCTCAAGTATCAGGGGTAGCATCAATCAACTCGCCTAGCACATTTTCCATTGGGGCTACGGATGCAGTGTTTGTACTGCCTGGCACGTCTTGTCCTTAAACAGACTTTGCAAATCTAAAATGACTTGCGGCACCTCAAAGTGCATATCATCAATTTGTGTAATGGGAGCAATCTCTCGAACCGTTGAAGTGAAAAATGCCCCATCACACTCTTTGAGTTCATCGTAGGGGAGTGTGCGCACTTCAACATCGACCATTTCTAAAACCACAGCGCGTGTAACGCCGCCTAGGACGCCTTCATCTGCTGTGATCAGTTGATTGCCTTTTACAGCAAAAAAGTTTTCCCTTGCGCCCTCTAAAACATTGCGATTGCAATCTAAGAAAAGCGGTTCATCAAAACCTGCGGAGATCATTTTTTGGCGAGCTAAGATTGCGGGGAGATAATTTAACGTTTTACAACTTGGCAAGAAGCGTTCATAGATATGCGTCATCACCTTTAACGTTTGCGTTGGAGGGCGCAGGCTAGCTGGTAAAATAGCAAACGTTGGCATCCCGGCAGGGGCAAAATCGCCAATGCCACCAGAAAGAACAAGTTTTATGCCCGTGTTTAGCATCTTGTTTTTTTTAACGAGTTCATCACAAAGCTGGGTGATTTCTAAAGGCGTAAATGGAACCCTTATTCCAAGAGAATCAGCCGAGGCAAAAAAGCGGCTTAGGTGGTCTTTTAAGCGGAAAATTTGCCCGTCATAAACGCGTGCAAATTCAAAAATTCCAAACGAGCGCATGAAGCCTAAATCATAGATTGAAACGTTAGCATCATCTTTTGAAACGAACTGATTATTTAAGTAAACCCACATAGCTCGGATAGTATCCAAACAACAAAACATAAACAAGTGAAAAAAATACTTGAATATTTGCTGAAAAAACTCTATGGAAGTAAGAAGAAACAAAATGTTTTTTAAATATCAGGAGGAAGAAAAAAACATGGCATTGAAAGACACAGTAAAACATCTAACAGAAGCTCTACACCAAGTTACACATGACTTGTCAAAAGCTGAACATGGCAACAGAGCAGCATCTCAGCGCGTTCGCACTGGTACCATCAAGCTTGAAAAAATTGCAAAACTGTACAGAAAAGAATCTGTAAAAGAAGGTAAAAAAGCATCACCTAAGAAAAAAGCCGGAGCTAAGAAAAAAGCACCAGCTAAGAAAACAGCTGCACCAAAGCGCAAAGTTGCTGCGAAGAAAAAAGCACCAGCCAAAAAAGCTCCAGCTAAGAAAAAGCCAGCAAAAAAAGCTGCTAAGAAAAGAAGATAAACACCAGTTGTGATATAATCCTCTGTCTATGGCAGAGGATTTTTCTTTATCAATTAAATCTTTGACAAAACGCGGATGGGGCGCCTCAGACGATTACGAGGTGTTTGGAGCCCTTCCCGGCGAGCAGATTATTGCTCAAAAAATCAAACGCGGCAAAGCCCGCCTTCTCAGCATAGAAACAAAAAGCCCAGATCGCGTTGATGCGCGTTGCTCTCATGCAGGTAGCTGCGGTGGGTGCGCATTTCAAACACTTGATTATTCAGCTCAGCTCTTGCTAAAGCAAAACCGCATCCAGTCATTATTTACCCATCCTGTTAATCCAATTATTCCCTGCGACGAACCCTTTCAAATGCGCAACAAAATGGAATTTAGCTTTTCACAAGACAAAGCTGGAAACAAATTTCTTGGGCTGCATATGCCGGCTGCAAAAGGGCGCGTTATTGATATCGAGCATTGCCATTTAGTTGCGCCTTGGTTTTCTGATGCGCTACAAGCTGTGAGGACGTGGTGGAGCAGTAATAATCTCAACGCTTTCCATCCCCACAGGCAGACAGGAGCCCTGCGCACCCTGACAATGCGCGAAGGCAAGCGCACAGGCTCTCGCATGGTGATCCTAACAGTTGATGGGGCAGCACGGGAAGAGCTCACCCAAAATCACCTCAGCGCATTTAAAGCCCTCTTCGATCAAGACACATCATTGTTTTTACACATTCATCAAGCTATAGCAGGAAAACCAACAGAGCTTTTCGAGATGCATTTACAAGGGCCAGATCACCTCTCAGAAGAGCTCCATCTAGAAGATCGCATCTTAAAATTTTCTATCAGCCCTGCAGCCTTTTTCCAGCCCAATACATATCAGGCAGAAAAGCTCTATACAGCCGCTTTAAAGCTTTGCTTGCCCCTCCATGGCTCTGTTTATGATCTCTATGCCGGTGTAGCCTCACTTGGCATTCTCTTTGCCCCTTATGCGTCCGACGTAACCTCAGTAGAGATCAATCCCTATTCCATTTGCGACGCTGAAACAAACATCGAGCTCAACGGCATCACCAACCTCAAACTCATCCGTTCAGATGTAGCCCTTGCTCTAGCAGATCTGCCAAAAAAACCAGCATTGGCCCTGATCGATCCACCACGAGCAGGCCTAGGCCCAAAAGCCATCGCCCATTTAAAAGAATTAAACCCTGATCAGATCCTTTATATTTCGTGTAATCCAAATACGCAAGCGCAAGACATCGAGCAATTAAGCGCATATGAAATTAAAACTTTACAGCCAGTCGACCAATTTCCTCACACCCCGCACCTAGAGAATATAGCCCTACTTGTTAAAAAGCTCTGAAACTGATATACTCAAGGGGAAATTTAACACAGGAGATTTCCTATGACCCTACTAGCAGACGCAATGCGCGATCAAAACCTTTGGCAGACACTGATGATGCTTGGAGTAGCTGTTGTCTTTTTCTATTTCATTCTATGGCGCCCAGAGAAAAAACGCCGCAAAGCGATGGAAACAAAACGCTCAAGCCTAAAACAAGGCGATCAAGTTACAGCCATGGGAATCATTGGCGAAGTGGCAAAAATTGAAGATAACGCTGTTATCCTAAGCATGGTCGATGGAAACAAGATCAAAGTGCTAAAAGCTGCGATCACTGAAGTTACAACTCCAGCTGCTAAGGCTTAATTTTGCTTTGATGCATTAAGGCAGTGGGGACTATTGTGTCCTCACGGCTTTTCCATTTCGCAGTGCCAGAAGAATTTGCTCGTGGGCGATCTCTTTTTCGACAGCATCCTTTTCAAGCCTAATTACCTCTTCCTCAAAATTTCCAAGTTTCGTGTTGAGCTGTGCGATGGTTTCCATTTGCGCTTCAATAGCGGCCTTCCACTGATTGGTGAGTGCGTCATAGCGAGCGGCTTGGTGGGCAATATCTTTTTTTAGATGGTCATTCTCTTTTTCAAGCACTTTTATGAAAGTATCCTTCATCCCTAATTTAAGCTGGAGTTCTTCAACAGCAATTCCAAGCTGCTCAATCATCCGGTTATTTCCATTAAGGTAGACTTTAGATGCTTGCATCTGTTTGTCGTAATGAGATAGCATCTCTTGCAGGGAATCGATTTTTTCTTGGTCCTCCCTAAAGATGATGTCTAGCGAACTAAGAGTTGCTTTCAACTCTCTATTTTCTTCTTCAAGGGGGTTTAGCTCATCATCGAGATCAGCTTTGGTTTTCTTGTTTGCATTTTGAGGGCCTAGGCGATAGAACAGATCATCGATTTTATCATTCAGAATTCCGATTTCTTCCTTTAGATCGCTCATTGTTTGACTTTCTGCCAAAGGAGCACGTTTTTCGATTAGAAGATCAGGATTGACACCAGCTTTCGAAAGAGGGCTTCCAGGGAGTGAGGTGAAGTTCTTGGTTTTTTCAACAATTTCGTTGTATTCAGTTTGATGGATAATTCTGCTCTTGCCATTGGACTCTACGCGGTCCCTGTAAACGGTAAACTCACGAGCACTTAAGTCGATATCGCCCGAAATAGCATTTAGATGCACTTTTAGCTTATCGATAAGAGCGACCAGCTCTGACCCCTCATAGATTTTGCCGTCATAAGTTGCTGATTCTATAATGATAGATTTGTTATTAAGTGTAATTAAAGCCATAAATATCCTGTATATTACAACTATTATAACATATTTATTATTTTAATTGCAAATATAACTAATCTATTTACTGTTTATAGACTATTTGTTATGAAGGGCTTGAGGGAATATAGGCAATCTGTCATGATAGATTCTATGAATATCGATTTAAGTTCTTTTAATTCAACGTTTTGGATGCGAAGTGGGCTTGCAACCCTTGTGATGGTTGCTGTTTTGCTTTTGGCTAAAATGTTGACAGCTAGGTATATAAGAAATGCCGAACGCAATTGGTCCTCACAGCAGCGCCTTCGTTGGATTGGCTATGTGCGCAATCTTTTCTTCGGAATGCTACTTTTTGGAGTTATCTACATCTGGGGAGAGGCCATTCACGGGTTTGCCGTTTCGGTCTTTGCCATCGCATTTGCTGTGGTTTACTCGGTCAAAGAGATGTTTATGTGCTTCAATGGGACATTTCTTAAATTCCGAGGCAACACCTTTGAAATTGGCGATCGGATCATGATCGGAGATATTAGAGGGGATGTCATCGCTTCAACACTCTTGACAACCACCCTCTTAGAAATAGGCCGCGGCGCTGCAAACCATCAGATGACCGGGCGAAAGGTTGTCATTCCTAACAGCATGTTTTTAGATCGCCCCATCATGAACGAGTCATTTTTAGAAAACTACTTCATCAATAACATCACCATTCCGCTTAAAATCACCGATGACTGGAAGCGTGCAAAAGAAGTGCTGCTCAAAATTGCCCACGATGAGTGCGCCCCTTACCTAGAACAAGCAAGGCGTCTCATTCGCAAGATGGAGCGTACCCGTGCGCTCGAGCTTCCTTGCGTTGAGCCTAAAGTTTCCATTCTAATGCCCACACCGGATATGCTCCACCTGCATCTGCGCATTCCATCGCCGATGCATCTCAAAGAGCGCCTTGAGCAGGTTGTGATCACACATTTTCTAGATCAATTTTTCTCTCAGGAAAAAGCCCCTCTCGAGACACTTTCTGATTTAGAGAACGCTGACAAAACGTAATCTCAAACTTGCCATTAAAATCTTATTCATGTACCTTCTGAAAAATTTACCTTGAATGGGAGGCTATTATGCGGTTTATATTGATGCTCATATGTCTGAGCACGTTTGTGTTTGGATCAGAGGCTTTTTTAGTTGGTATTTCCGGGGGGACCGGCTGTGGTAAAACCACAATTGCTAGAAGATTGCACGAGGCGTTTCCAGACCATAGCGTTGTCATTGCTCAAGACAATTACTACAAAGACCTATCCTATCTGCCAATGCAAGAGCGCAAATTTACAAATTTTGATCATCCCGACTCAATTGAGTTTACCCTGATGAAAGATCAGCTGATTGCTTTAAAGCGGATGCAGCGTATTTCGATGCCCCAGTATGACTTCAGCTTTCATACACGGCTTCCAAACACCGTTTCAGTAGAGCCTAAACAAATTGTCATCGTGGAAGGATTACTGCTTTTAGCTGACCCTGAAATCAGAGATCTGCTCGACATCAAGCTATATGTAGATACCCCGGAAGATATGCGCCTTTGCCGCCGCATTAATCGTGATCAAGCAGAGCGTAGCCGCTCAGTGACGAGCATTCTTTCCCAATACCTTGCCACCGTACGCCCGATGCATATCGAGTTCATTGAGCCGAGCAAGCAGCATGCAGATGTGATTATTCCTGAAGGTGGCCACAACGAAAAAGCCATCGATATTGTCATTGCTAAGCTGAAATCAGAATTAATGCCTAAGACATGCATCGATGCTGTAGCAGCATTGAATTGAGACTATCAAATGCTTCACCACTGGCAGCCAGGATATTGGCTGCCATCTTGACCGATGTAAACGCAAAAATCGAATTTTCAGCTGCGCAATAGCAATACTTAAATAGAATGTATAAGACTA
>JACKPQ010000001.1 GCA_024233435.1 Chlamydiales bacterium | reverse complement strand
CCCCTACCTAAAGGTATGTGAGGCGCTCTGCGAGTCCAAACTACATCCAAAATATCGCTCCTGCAGACACCTGTCAGTTTTATAGGAAAAAATTTAAATTATATATAAAATATTTGGAAAAAGAAATGCTTGGTCATAAATAGCAAGCGATGCTATGATGAAACCTTGGTAAATATCAATTTTTAGGAGAAGATTGTGCCTAAGATGAAAACTCGAAAAGCCGTCGTCGCACGGTTTAAAGTGACAGGTACTGGTAAACTCGTTCGCAACAAACAGGCGCGTCGTCACTTGCTGACTCGCAAGCCGAATAAGCGCAAACGACAAAACAGAAACCCTGTCCTCGTAGCGGCAACTCATGAGACTAAGTATAAAAACCTCATGAATATTTAAATAACTAGATAAGGAGTTATCATGGTACGCGTAACCAACGCCGTTGCTTCACGCAGACGTCGTAAAAGAATGCTAAAAAGAGCTAGTGGCTTTTTTGGCGATCGCAAAAATCACTTTCGTTTAGCCAAAGATGCCGTGATGAAAGCTATGGCTTTCAGCACAGAGCACCGCAAGCAGAAGAAGCGTAATTTTCGTTCACTTTGGATTGTTCGCATTGGTGTGGCCGCCAAGATCAATGGGCTGTCTTATAGCAAACTGATTCATGGTCTAGCGAAAGCTGGCTGCTGCATCAACCGCAAAATGCTCGCCGATATGGCTCTTCGCGATCCTGCCAGCTTCTCAGCTGTTGCAGAGACCGCTAAAAAAGCCCTCGTAGCAGCATAAGTGGCTTGTGGAATCGATATCCAATCTACGGCATCAATTCCAAGCAGATTTAAGTAAAGCCTCCACATCTCAAGATGTAGAGGCTTTGCGTATTCGTTATCTGGGGCGTAAAAGTCCTGTCCAAGACCTTATGAAAAGCTTAAAAGATTGCTCAGAAGAAGAGCGTCCTAAAGCTGGTAAACTGATCAACGAACTCAAGCAAGAAATCGCAACAGCCATTGAAGCAGTTGCTGAGCAATTTTATAACGAAGAGCTTGATAAGCGACTTAAAAACGAAACGATAGACGTAACAGAGCCTGGTCGTAAACGTTTTTTAGGTAGAGCACATCCAATTTCACAAATGATCGATGAGATCACCGATGTTTTAAAAGAAATGGGTTTTTCCATCCAACTCTCACCTGAGATTGAAACAGAATTTTATAATTATTGGGGATTAAATTTCCCCCCTGACCATCCAGCTCTTGATATGCAAGATACCTTCTATATCGATAAGGATCTGCTCTTGCGCTCACACACAACAAATATCCAACAGCGCATCATGGAGAGCCAAATTCCTCCAATTAGAATTGCATCTCCTGGAAAGTGTTACCGCAATGAAACAATCACCTCAAGATCGCATGTGTTATTTCATCAAGTCGATGTGTTTTATGTCGATATGGGCGTGACCATGTCAGATCTTCTTGCAACACTAGAAACCTTTTACTCTAAGATCTTTCATAAAAACGTCAACATGCGCACACGCGCTAGTTATTTTCCATTCGTTGAGCCTGGTATCGAAGTTGATATTCAATGCACAGCCTGTGGCGGTACAGGTTGTCGTCTATGCAAAGATACAGGGTGGCTTGAGGTTTGTGGAGCCGGCATGGTTCATCCAGAAGTTTTAAAGCAGGGCGGTATTGATCCTGAAACCTACTCAGGTTTTGCCTGGGGTGGGGGAGTAGAGCGCTTATTTATGCTGCGCCACGGCGTGAGGGATATTCGCCAGTTTACAGATAATGACGTGCGGTTTTTAAAACAGTTTTAAAGCAGGAGGTGTTTATGATGCGCGTGGGTATGTTTTTAACCACATTGATCATAGGAGCTCAAGCCATAGCTGGAATTGTCGAACTAAGCAACATTTACGATGATAAATTTACCTACTTTCTTCCTCAAGCAACAATCGTTGACTATTTAAAAGGTGGTGGGTTTGATTACGACGGTGAGTATACAGAATCTGAGAGATCATCCATTAATATCGATATCGAAGAGATTTACAAGAGTTATTGCGGCACTGTATCAGAGCCAATTGCTGTTATATCTGCAGGTGCACCAGGGGCTGGGAAAACAGTGCTTTTAGAGCAACTTCTAAAGCTTGATGAATATCAAGGTTATGGCTACATTGACCCGGATGCAGTTTGCTTGAAAAACATGAGCCACACCTATTTGCCTGACTTAATTAGGTCTGTGGGGACCATTAAATGTAGCTCTTATGAAGAGTGCCTAAAAGAAGAGTTAAAAGTGCGCAAGGACGCATATACTAAGTGGCGTCCAGCATCAAATGCAGCTGCCCATATTATCCTAGGCAACTTCATCCGTGAGAAAAAAGCCTTTTTCTATGGGACAACATCTACAAGTTCAGATATAGCAGCCCGATTTCAGCTTTTGAAAGACAACGGCTATAAAATTCATCTCATTCATGTCAGCGCTCCTGATGCTGTGCGTTGGAAATCAATTCACTTAAGAGATAAAGAATTTGTGCAAACTACAGAAGTGGACGTTAATGAAAAGGGGAAGCTTGTTCCTCAACGCCTCGGCACATACCTACAGTATGCAGATAAAATCGATTTTTATTATAGAGATCGGGCAGATGGCGATGCTGTATTAGCCGCTACTTGGACCAAGGATAGTAAATCCCTCATGGTCAAAAGCAATTCAGCTTACCCAAATATGGTTGAGCTACATGATTCAGCCTGCGCTAAGCTAGAGCGTACAGATATCAGCTGGGGCGAATCACTTTTAGCCATGTGTAATCTGAGCCAACAATAACATCATTGCCAAAGCACTCATCTACCGCTTGCTTCACGCCATCAAGCCCTGGATACCCATAATCATGACCTGCTAAAATGCCCCCTTCTCGCACCTTTCCTTGCCATAGCTCAATATCTCTTATCACAGATGTATAGCTGTGATCCCCATCAATAAAAGCAATATCAACGCAATTAACATCATGGATTGCGTCTTCAGAAGTTTTGCGAATGACCTTTGTAAGAGGATCGTTTCCAAAACACTCCATGACTGTTTCATAAGCCTTGCTCATTATAGTCGGGTCTTGGGTTATACATCCACCGCCTCTGACATATTCTGGAGAGAGCATCCATGGATCAATTAAATAGAGTTGAGCTTCTGGAAATAGAGTGCGCAGGCATTTTGCATTTGTACCTCGGTAGACCCCAATTTCCGCAACAGAGCAAACATTTAATCTCAGAAGATCTGCTAAGATTTTCAATTGAAAAGCCCGAAATGGAAAAAGTTTTAGTAGGTCAAGTGCCACACCAAACCTATACAGATCTACTATAATTCTGTCAAAGCTTCCCGATAAATCTAAAACTTGAATACAAAATCCCTATTTGTTAGAATGGACGGTTCTGGAAGAGTGGCAGAGTGGCCGAATGCGTCTGTCTTGAAAACAGAAGTTGGGAAACCAACCGGGGGTTCGAATCCCTCCTCTTCCGTATTACCTCTCACAAACTTTAACTATAAAAACCACTGGCAACCAAAGAGGGGATGAGAACGCCCGGAGGGGGTTTAGAGCCCTCAGTGCGCCTTCTTTTTTGCTCGTAGGCCGGCTGCGACTGTATCTAGCACATTTTCTTCCTCAGCCATAGCGCTGGGGCTATGGCGTTCGTCATTCAAATGGGCTAGATTTTGTCTCGCTCGCCCTTCGAGGTAAAAATAATGCTTACTGAGGGCTGCATAGCGCAAGCATGTGGAAGCGCTCAAGCGAAGCGAATTCCGTATTAGCTCGACTTGCGCCCTATTTTGCCAGAGGGGGTGACTTCGCGGTTTGTAGGGGAGTGTCTAGATAGTTTAGCCGTTAAGGGCCGCTGCAAGCTGAGCTGTCTCCTCTTAACTGTTATTAGCCAGTAGTTATACCAATTCTGAGAAATAAATTTGAATCTGGGCGCGTCAAAACCTGGGCTTTAACGATCGTAAAGCTAGCTGTATTTAAGCATGAAAATCTTTCCTCATGTAGTGAAAGGAAGTCCCTTTATCGTACCCGGAGCGCACATATTCCTCAATGAAGCCTAAATTCTTATAAAAATCGACAGCCTGGAAACTCATGGTTTCAATGAAGGCAAAGCGGCACCCCATGAGAATTCCTTTTTTAAACGCTCGGTGCATGAGTGCTTTGCCAATGCCATTTCTTCTAGCTTCAGGGGTTACATAAAGGTATTTAATATGAAGTGCTCCCCAAAAGGTTTTTCCATGAACTGCTCCCAAGAAGATGCCAGAATCACGTGCAATAAAGGTAATATCCTCCATGTTGCTATCTGATCCCACCGAGGCTAATGCATGTTCACTAAACCCTTCATAAATCCTTTTCTTAAGATCTATATCAAAAGTTTCTTCTATTATTTTGTATGGTTGTTGACTCATAAAAAATCATTCCAAGTTTTCTTCTATTTCTTGTATCGTAGACAATGACCCCTTAAAGTTATCCAGAAGAGAGTCAATAATTTTTGCTTCATATTCAGCCACCCCTAAGGGTTTGTGAATATTTCTCAGGGAATACTCTATCACAATACACAAATTTAGATCCAAATTTTCACACTGACTCCCTAAAAGTAGCTGATATTGCCTTGAATTCACAGCATTGGCAGATGAGGGTTCTCGGACTTAAAAACAGAAGTTGAGAAACCAACCGGGGGTTAGGTCCCTCAGTGCTCCTTCTTTTTTGGGGAGCAGCATAGTTTAAAGCAAGTTCTTCCAATGTATAAGTTTTTGTAAAGATGAGGTTGTGCTGTCTAGGTAGGGGATATTTTAGTTGATAGTTATAGTTTACATTGATGTGTGAGAAATGCTATGCCAGGGGGATGCAAAAAAAGCCGAACTTGTTAACGCTTTTTCTCCTCGCTTCGTTCCCTACGGTAGGAGCAGTGCTGTTTACTCCCGCGCTTGCTCAATTGCTAGAAGAGTTCTCAATCACCACAAGTCTTGCTCAGGGTACTGTCTCAGTTTATTTGGCAGGTTACGCGCTTGGCCAATTGCCTTATGGCTGGCTGAGCAATCGTTTGGGGCGAAAAAAAACACTGCATATCGGACTGGCGGTTTTTGCTATCGGGGCTCTTTTTTGCGCTACAACGCACACATTTCAACTTTTGCTAATTGGAAGGGCTGTTATGGCTTTAGGAGGCGCTGTAGGCTTGATGATGACCTTTGCCATTATCAGCGATTGCTATCCTGTTGATGAAGCTAGGCGCGTGCTTGCCTACTTGGTGCTCTCAGCAGCTTTTGCTCCTGGGCTTGCTAATTTAATTGGTGGGATGTTGACAAGCTTTTTGGGTTGGCATAGCTGCTTTTATTTCTTAACTGGGTATGCAGTTGTTGCTAGCATTCTGGTTGCTCGCCTTCCATTAACCCATGAGGCAAAAAGTGGGCAGGTATCAAATCTGCACGCTTATCTAAATGTGCTTAAGCAAGGTCGCTTTATATTGCTTGCGCTTTTAGGGGCCTTAACGACTACTGTGATCTATATTTTTGCATCAACTGCTCCGCTGATCACAATTTATGTCCTCGATGCTTCTCCGTATATGTATGGCTTGGTTAGCGTCATTCCGTTTATTGGATCTGTTGTTGGATGTATTCTATCGGCTAAGTTAAGCCAAATTGTGCCCGCTCATCGGGTGATTTCTTGGGGTATTACAATCTGTATTTCTGCATCACTTGTAAAATGGGGGCTCATCCAGTCTGTTGGCTTGCATATTTGGTCTTTATTCATCCCCATGCCCTTTATCTATTTGGGCATTCCTTTGATCTATTCTAATTCTATTGCTTTGGCTTTAGGTTCAATTGAGAACAAACCTGTGGCATCTGCGATCTTTTGCGCATGCACAGTGGGCTTGGCTTTCTTAGGCGTTGTTGTTATGAGTTGGTTTGGCCTAGATTCTCTTCGTCAGACAGCTCTTGCTTTTGTCATTCTATGTGGACTGATGTGGCTAGTTTTTATGTTTTCCAACCGATTAGAGCGCCGCTCTTTGATGAGGCAAGCGGAGAGCGGATCTTGAGGTTTTTGCCCACTTTTTGCCCAGCTTTGTAAGAGGCATCGCAATATTTGCGAGTTGATGTGTGTGATGAAAGGTGAGGGTAGGGCATCCAAAGGTGCTTTTGCATATCAGTTGTTAAAGCTATCAGTCCAGGCTCTTCTGTGTTTTTTAACGCATTGAGATACCCTTTAGCAATGCCGTCAAAGAAGGTATTTTTGTTTTTTGGGCGGTGGACTTTGCAAAGACGCTCAAATTCTGCATTGAGAAAGTGGATGATGTACTCTGCTGTCAGCACGTGAGCTTTTAAACCATAGACTTCAAGATAAGCGATGCCTTGCCCGCGATTGATAATCGGATAGACCCCAAATTGTTTTGCAATGGCCATTAAAGCCCCCCATTTGGGCATTGCTCTTTTTTGTTCAAGCAGGCGGCGCACCATAAATGGCTCGTCAGCGCTTTGAGGTTTATATCTTGCAAGTAGGGCTTGAGCTTTTTGCAGCGCCGCTTTTGCTTCATGCTCGTGATGGCTGGCCGAAAGGTTGAGCAGTTTTTGCACCTTGCTGGCAAGGCTCTGCGCTTTATCAATGACATCATCCTCTGGCGTCATACACGCATCGTAGACCTCTTTACCCCAACCAAAGCGCTTGCATAGGGAGCGGAAAAGTTTGCCGTGCGTTAAATCTCCCGACTCAATCCAACAAAGATAATGGGCTAGCTCATGGCGTAGAGTGTTGAGCAGGTGCTCGTCGGTATAAAGAAAAAGTTTATTGAGTCCGATTTCTAAAAGATCGGGCTTAAAGTAGCCGAGCATTTTTGGCCCTTCAAAAATAACGATATGGAGGGGATAGCGAGTTCTATTAATCTCAAAGCGCTTCTGAAGGACATGAATGCCCATCTCTTCTTGCAAGATTTTTTTTGCATGGGATAGAGCCTGGTGAATAAAAGCGCAGATGGATTCGGAGTAGAGAAAATTTTCCATACCTGTTACACTTCGGGTGTTAATCAACCAGGAGGATAACATGAAAGGATTATTTTTGACGATGCTAACTGTGTTAGCAGCCACCTTTAATCTATCTGCAGAGGAAAATATGAAACAAGACCCCATTATCGTTTTTGAAACAAATCAGGGCATTATTGAGATTCAATTGATGCCAAAAGTCGCTCCAAAAGCCTGTGAAAATATGATCAAGCTTGTTGAAAAGCATTACTATGATGGAGTCACATTCCACCGTGTTATTAAAGATTTTATGGTACAGTGCGGTGATCCAACAGGCACTGGTGCTGGTGGTAGCTCATGCTGGGGTAAAGAATTTAAAGATGAATTCACAAGCGCTGTTCAATTTACAGAGCCAGGCCTTTTAGCGATGGCAAACCGCGGTCCAAACACCAATGGCAGCCAGTTTTTCATCACAACTAAAGAAACTCCATGGCTAAACAATAAACACACGATCTTTGGTAGAGTCATCAGCGGTTATGACGTTGTTCAAAAGATTGAGAATGTGCCAAAAACCATGCAAGATCGCCCAGTGGAAACACAAAAGATCATCAAAGCATACGTTAAAGAAGAAGCGAAAGTAGACGCTTAATTAACTTCTAAGACCTCGATGTCAAACACGAGGTCTTCTCCTGCTAGGGGGTGGTTAGCATCAAGCTTAACGCGTTCATCATCCAAGTCAACAACAGAGACAATGATTGTTCCAGCTTTTTCATCACCCACTTGCAGCTTTTGGCCAACTTCAAGTTTGATATCATCAGGTAAATCTTTTCTTTCGACTTCAGCAACAAGATCATCGCGTTTAGGACCATAGGCCTCATTGCAGGGAATGGTCACCGTTTTGCTCTCACCTGCTTGCATGCCGATAATAGCTTGCTCAAAGCCTGGAATAATCTCTCCAGATCCTACAACAAACACAACCGGTTCAACATGTTGAGAAGTATCGAAGACGGTTCCATCAGTGAGCTTTCCTGTGTAATGAACCTTAACTGTGCTACCTGTTTGTGCCTCGGACATAATTGATCTCCTTTCTTTCTTTCCCGTATGGAGCAATGAAGAGCCGATGTCAAGCAAAAGCTCAGAAAGTTAGTTAGTGCGGCAGAATTCATTTGGGTTAACGGGAGCTCCTGGCATCAATTTATTCATGATCATTTTGTTTGTGATCATTTGTGTAGCTATTTCTATATTCGTACGGCGTTCGCAATATTCTGGTAACTTCTCAGCCTCTTCAACCGCTGCGTCAAAGGCTGCCCGCATTTCATCTTCGGTTAATGCTTGGCAGTGGTGGTCAGATGGTGCTGTTTCAGCAAAATAAGAAGGGTAAAATATACCGGTATTTTCAAAAATTAAGTGAACATGTGTCACCAACCCGTAGCGGGCACAGTTAAAAAGAGCAATTCCCCATTCAGGGCCTTTAGGAATATAATTCACGGCATTTTTTACATTCGGGGAAGACTCGGTCGCAAAAGGCTTTTTCATTAAAAACTCAATAACGTCTTGATGGTTATCAGTCGCAGCAATAAGCAGGGCTTTGCTGATTTCCTCTTCATCGAATGGGTTTTTGTCGTTTTGAAAAAATTGATCAAAAAGGTCCTTTCTTATCTCTGTGTCAGCGTTATGAATCACGTGCATGAGCGTTGAAGGTGGGTAAGTTTCAAAGTCGTAATTTTGTAAAAGATGGAGGGTGGTTTCCCAATTTTGATCAAGTAGTGCTTTCTTTAGGGCCGTCTCTAGGTCGCCATTTCCATTTGTGCACTGAGCATAACCTTCTCGTAATCTGATTAAGCCAATTGACACTTTAGAGACCTCTTAGAGAATTCATGGTTGTTGCCAATCGGCAAGTATCATTCCTTCCTGCACAACCCTTATTGCCGTTTCTATATTATTTCTTTGCTCGCTGTTCTGTGCATTTGCTTTTTCATCAATTGCAGCCTTTTTAGCTGCCTCCATTCCATCCTCGGTTAATACATGGCAAATGGAGTTAGCTGCAATCAGCTCTAAAGAGGCCTCTTTAGAGAAAACGCCAGTGTTTTCAATAATAAATCTGGCATACCTCCACAATCCACAACACGCACAGTTAAGTAGGGTTGTTTCCCAATCGGGTCCTTTATCAATGTAATCAACGAACTCCTTTGCCCTCTCTGTAGGCGTGTCTTTAAAGGAGGATAATTCCATTAATCTGCCCATAATGTCTCTATGGCCGCCTGCTGCAGCAACAAGCAAGGCTTTACTGATTTCATCTTCATTGAAGGGGCATCTGTCATTAGAAAAAAACCTTTCAAATAGAGTCCTTCTTGTGGGATCATCCGCACTGCGAACAACATACATCAGTGTTGAAGGTGGATAAGCCTCAAAATCGTAATTTTGTAAAAGATTGAGGGTAACTGGCCAGTTACAAGTGCTCACAGCGTGCTCAAGGTCCTCATTGGGGCTTCTTCCGTCCCTGCAGCTTTGAGCACCCGCATAGTTGACTTGTTGAATAGGCATGTTAAACTCCTTGTTTAGGTCGACATCATATGCAGGAGATTTTTTAAGGTCAAAGAAATTTTCATCTCAACGTTGGAAGACCAGCAATAAATAAATATTATGAAGTGAGAAGAAATTGTAAAAATTAGCGCAGCCAGCTATAATGCTTGGGTATGGACAGCTTTATAGAACAATTTTTGCAATCAGATCGCTTGTATTGGGCCGCAGCGATTGGAGGCTCTTTTCTTTTTGTGTTGAGGTTGGGACTCATGATCTTTGGCCTTGCCCATGACGATCATCAAAGCGCAAGCGATGGGGATCATGACGGACATTTTAAATTATTCACTGTCCATTCCTTAACTGGCTTTACAATGATGTTTGGCTGGATTGGACTGGCCTGTTTAAAGCAGACAGCTATTGGAGCGGGATTAAGCTGCGTGGCTGCTCTTGCAGCAGGGGTTTTAATGCTATTCATTACAGGGTGGATTTTTAGGCTAGCGGGGATGCTCACGTCTAAGGGCGCGGATTTTAACATCCAAGATATGGTCGGAGTTGAGGGCCAAGTCTATACTAAGATTGCAGAAAATGGAACAGGCAAGGTGCATTTGAGCGTTCATGGCGTTTTGCATGAGCTTTTAGCAGTTGCAGAAGATAAACAAGAAATAAAATCCTTTGAACGCATTTCTGTAGTGCGCATTTTGGATGAACAAACAGTGGTGGTAAAAAAATGGTAAGTGGATTCTTTAGTTCAGCAGTTGTTGCAGGTGCTGCTTTTATTTTTGCAACATTTCTATTCTTGGCAAAGATATATCGTCGATGTCCCTCTAACCAGATTTTAGTTGTTTTTGGGCGTGTGGGTCAAAAGCGCTCTGTTCAATGCTACCACGGGGGAGGCACGTTTGTTTGGCCCCTCATTCAAGCGAGTGCCTACCTAAACTTAACCCCTCGCTCGATACATATCCCGCTCAAAGGTGCATTATCTCAGCAAAACATCCGCATTAATGTGCCTAGCACCTTTACTGTTGCTGTGGGGATCACCCCAGAGGTGATGCATAATGCTGCTGTGCGCATGCTAGGGCTTGGTGTGGCTGAGATCGAAAGCATGGCAACCGAGATCATCATCGGCCAGCTGCGCTTAACTGTCGCATCGCTTAAAATTGAAGAGATTAACCAAGATCGCGAGCGGTTTTTAGACGCAATTAAAAATAACATAGAGCCAGAGCTCCATAAAATTGGCCTGACGCTCATCAACGTGAATATCACAGACATTACTGACGAGTCTGAGTACATCGATAGCATTGGTAAAAAAGCGGCAGCAACTGCTGTTAACCAAGCCAAAATTGATGTCGCTGAAGAAGAGAAGAAAGGGGAGATCGGTAAAGCTGAAGCTGATCGTGAGCGCCGCATTCAGGTGGCAATGCATCATGCTAAAGCTGTAGAGGGCGAAAACCTTGCCAAGGCAGAAATGGCAGCCACGAATGCCCTTCTTAAGGAAAAAGAAGCTGAAGCTGAAAAACGCTCTCAAGTTGCCCATCAGGTGGCAGAAGTTTCGATTCACAACGCAAAAGCCGAAGCTGAAACTTCGCGCTTAAAAGCTTCACAAATCGTTCCACAAGAAATTGCCAAACAGAAGATGGAGATTGAGGCCGATGCTCAAGCGCAAAAACGCATCAGAGAAGCTCGAGGTGAGGCTGATGCAATTTTGGCTCTGCGCCAAGCCGAATCAGAAGGTCTAAAAAAGGTCCTTGAAGCCAAAGCTAAAGGCTTTAAAGAGCTTGTCGACGCCTGTGGAGATGATACATCTTCAATGTTGCTCATCGAGAAACTAGAAGAAGTAGTGCGCCTACAAACCGAGGCAATCCGCAACATCAAAATTGACAAGATCACCGTCTGGGATAGTGGAGAGTCTAAAGAAGGGAAAAGAGGAACAACTACTTCCAACTTTTTGAGCAATATGGTTAAATCCGTCCCAGCCCTGCACGATGTCGCAGAAATGGCAGGCGTGGAGCTGCCAGGCTACCTAGGCAAAGTAAAAGGGTCAAAAACAAAAGAATAAAGAAGGTAAAATGCAAGCAACTTCCCCATCTCTACAAGTACTCAACCCCACAAACTGGAGCTCTAAATGTCGGCAAACCGCTCTGCTGGCAATCATTGCAACCGTTGCATTGGGGGCAATCTACTATCTAGCATCAAGTGAGAGCAAGGCATGGCTACGATGCCAGTTTATGTCAGAGGAATCGGCTTGCATAAGATTTAAAGAGGCAGTTAAAAATGACGACCCTGTGATGGCAAAAGCGATTTTGGGTGTGTTTTGTCGATCTGAAAAAGTAAAAGAATGCCTTATCAATGAGCATGAAAATTTACAAAGAGCCCCTAAAGTTGTAAAGGCAATATGGCGAGGCCCAGCCTTCATATCGCTTTTCCAAAGTAATGATTCAAAACTTATAGAATACGCTTTAACAATGGAAGATATCGGCTTGGAAGAATGGAAAATGCCACTTGATGAAGAAGGAAACACGGTGTTGCAAATAGCAATGGAACGGAGATGGTCATATGAATGGGAGGAAATAGCAGTGAAACTGCTAGCAAAGCCCTTTGCAGAGGAGTTGTTGCAAGTTAAGAACAACAAAGGCAATAGCCCTTTTGCTAGCTGGAGTGTCACGAGTAAAACAGTTTCAGCCATTTTGAAAAGGGATGACTTTTCAGCAAAACTGTGGAAGAGCCCGATCGATGAAGAAGGAAACACGGTGTTGCAAATAGCAATGGAACGAATGAGACAGTCAGATGAATGCGAGGAAATAGCAGTGAAACTGCTAGCAAAGCCTTTTGCAGAGGAGTTGTTGCAAGTTAAGAACAACAAAGGCAATAGCCCTTTTGCTCGCTGGAGTGTCACGAGTAAAACAGTTTCAGCCATTTTGAAAAGGGATGACTTTTCAGCAAAACTGTGGAAGAGCCCGATCGATGAAGAAGGAAACACGGTGTTGCAAATAGCAATGGAACGGAGATGGTCATATGAATGGGAGGAAATAGCAGTGAAACTGCTAGCAAAGCCTTTTGCAGAGGAGTTGTTGCAAGTCCTGAACAAGGAAGGCAAAAGTCCCTTGTCTGAGCTTATTTCTAATGCTAAAAGTGCTTGTGATTTTATTAATAACTATGACATTTCAGCAGAGGTATTGAAGAGCTCAATTAACAAACGGGGAAACACAGTGTTGCATGAAGTAATGAATCTCTCATGTCATTTAGATGAATGGAAATCAGTGGTAGTTGCGCTGCTAGCAAAGCCATTTGCAGCAGAGCTATTGCAAGTCCTGAACAAGGAAGGCGCATCTCCTTTGTCTAGTCTGCTTTCTCAACCTAAAAGTCTTTGTAAACTTATAGATTATGACTTTCCAGTAGAGGTGTGGAAGAACCCAATTGATGCTGAGGGAAATACGGTTTTGCATAAAGCAATGAACGAGGCTCCGATTTGCTCAGAATGGAAAGAAGTGAAACATGGACTATTACAAAAACCTTTTGCAGCAGAGCTATTGCAAGTACAGAACAGGATAGGTGTATCCCCTTTGCATTCGACATATTATCAATCTGAATGTCTTTCTGAACTTATTGAAGAGTATGACTTTTCAGTAGAGGTGTGGAAGATGCCGATCGATGAGGATGGGAATACGGTTTTGCATGCGGCATTTGATCAAAAGGGTATAATGATTCCAAATGAGTGGGCGGAAGTAGCAGTCAAGCTGCTAGAAAAGCCATTTGCAGTGCAGCTATTAGGTGTTAAGGCAATAAATGGCAAGAGTCCTTTGGATGTCTTCAAAGGCATGTCTTCTAGATCAATTAAGATAGATTTTATAGATTTGCTAAGAAAAGCCAATGAGCAGAATCGCGTTTCAACAGAGGTGCTGCAAATGCTAGGGATAGACACTACAGAGGTGAAAAATGTTTCTGGCGAGAGTTCTGCTGAAGCTCTCCCTATTAATACGTAGAGTTTAAGCATGCAAGAGATGGATATCTGCAACTTTGTTGCTGAAATGGCAGGCGTGGAGCTGCCAGGCTACCCAGGCAAAGTAAAAGGGTCAAAAACAAAAGAATAAGGAAGATAAAATGCAAGCAACATCCCCATCTCTACGAGTACTCAACCCCACAAACTGGAGCCCTAAATGCCAACAAACTGCTCTGCTGGCAATCATTGCAACCGTTGCATTGGGGGCAATCTACTATCTAGCATCAAGTGAGCGCAAGGCATGGCTACGATGCCAGTTTATGTCAGAGGAATCGGCTCGCATAAGACTTAAAGAGGCTGTAAATGACGATCCTGTGATGGCAAAAGCGATTTTGGATGTGTTCTGTAAGGCTAAAGAAGTAATAGAAACCCTCCTCAATAACAAGGAAGCACTACCGAAAGATGTAGCACATCCAATGTGGCTATGCCTGTTTATGTCAGAGGAATCGGCATGCATAAAGTTTACAAAGGCAATGAAAAATGACGATCCTGTGATGGCAAAAGCGATTTTTGATGTGTTTGGCAAATCTAAAAAAGTAACAGATTGTCTCTTCTATTATAAGGAACAACTACCAAAAGCTCCTAATGTTGTAAAGGCAATATGGCCATGCCAAGCTTTTAAATCGCTTTTCAATGATGATAAGATAGAACTTAAATGCTTTATGGAATGTGCTGCATCAAATGATGATATCGGCTTAGATGAATGGAAAATGCCATTTGATGACAAAGGGAACACGGTATTGCATAGAGAGCTTATATATTTTCAATATCATGATTGGATCGGTAATCTGTTAAAAAAACCTTTTGCAGCAGATCTATTGCAAGTTAAGAACAAGGAAGGTGTATCCCCTCTGTGTGGACTGCTTGAGGAACCTGAAGAGCTTTCTAAATTCATTACAGAGTATAACTTTCCAGTAGAGGTGTGGAAGGGCCCGATTGATGAGGAAGGAAATACGGTTTTGCATATAGTATTTAAGAGAATGGCAGAAGAAGTCAGGGAAGAAGAATGGGAGAAAGTAGCGGCCATACTGCTACAAAAAGAATTTGCAGTGCAGCTGTTAGGTGTTGAGGCAAAAAATGATGAGAGTCCTTTGGATGTCTTCAATGGCATGTCTTCTGGATCAATTAAGGTAAAGTTTACAAATTTGCTAAGACAAGCCAATGAGGAGAATCGCGTTTCAACAGAGGTGCTGCAAATGCTGGGGATAGACACTACAGAGATGAAAAATGTTTCTGGCGAGAGTCCTGCTGAAGGCCTCCCTATTTAATACGTAGAGTTTAAGCATGCAAGAGATGGATCTCTGCAACTTTGTTGCTGAAATGGCAGGCGTGGAACTACCAGGCTATTTAGGCAAAGTAAAAGGATCAAAAACAAAAGAATAAAGAAGGTAAAATGCAAGCAACTTCCCCATCTCTACAAATACTCAACCCTACAAAATGATCAACTTTTTATCATCAAGGCTTTGTTTCTTTTAATTTAGCGAGGCGTATCTCAAGCTCTAAATCCTCCTGCTCGCTAGGAGCTAGCTGCTTTTTGAGTGCGCGGATATGCGCTTCTAATGGCGCTAGTCCAATGGAAGTGTGACGTTGCTCCTCTAACCACCCTCTGACCTGTAATTTTAGAATGGTATTTTCAGTGGACAGGTATTCTTCGGTTACTTGGATGCGCTCTTTTAGGTCTGCTATTTGAATGGTTATTTGGTTAAGAGCATTTAGCTCGGGGTTTTGTTCAGGCAAAGCTTTTTCGAGCGCTTGGATGCGCTCTTTTAGGTCTGCTATTTGATTGGTTATTTGGTTATCGTGGGTTTTGTTCAGGCAAAGCTTTTTCGAGCGCTTGGATGCGCTCTTTTAGGTCTGCTATTTGATTGGTTATTTGGCTAAGAGCCTTTAACTCTGCTTGTTGTTTAGCTAAAGCTTTTTCGAGCGCTTGGATGCTCGCATTTTGTGCTAGTTGGGCTTGGTATCCCAGATAGGCGATAGCAGCTAGTGCTACTAAAATGAGAGCGAAGCCTGCTGAAATGATGTATTTTGGAGGGATGTGCGAGAGGCGTGAAATGCAGATCATGGATTTAAGTACTCCAGTAGGATATCGCAAACAGGGCGGGATTTTCCCTTTGAAAGGTTCTCTAAAACTTCATGGTAGATTTTGTCGATCTCTTCAAGAGCTTGTAAGAAAGCTTCATTCCATAGATCTTAACAAGAATTGATATTAACGGTCAAGTTGTTTAGCATTTGAAAATGATTCCGTGTCTGACTCTATTATCGTGCTGCATTATTGGCTATTGCCCATACCTGGATACAAGAGGTGATTTGTATTTGCGAGCTAGTGCGAAGTTGGAGGCGTTAGGATGTCAGAAATTGGACAGGAACACTCTCTTTGCGGTCAATGAGGAATTGGATAAGGATTATGCTCACGTTTATCAGCGCGTAACAGAGTGGCTCAATCAAAATGCTGTTTCACTCGAGGAAAAAGCAAGAGCAGATGAGCTGGTGGTTTCTAAAGAGTTCATTGGAGCCTTAGAGCAATTTTATCAACAAAGAGCAAGCCAATTACAAGCCGAAGAGTTGGTCTGGCAACGACTAAAAGGGGCGTATGGCCAGATGTTGCGTTTACAGGTAGCTGGCGGAAGCATGGTTCATGAAGCCCATCTGTATGGTGGTGCTCGTTGGATCCCGTGGCGTAATGCTACGATCAGAGAGAGGTATTTAGGGCTTTTTGCTCCATTCAATGAAACACAACGGATGAGTTCACTAAACAATGTGAAAGACACTTCATTGAATTTATATCATCTGAGACAAGAGAGGCCTTTTGATCCATGGCTTGCCAATCAAATTGAAGCTCATTTGCTAACGCATCTCGATTGTGTATATCAAGATATAGTAGCACGGAATGCCAAGCTTGTCCAAGAGCATACCGAAGATAAGGAGTATCATCAAAATATTCTGGAGGGTATGATTAAGGGGCATGCCACTTGGCATGAGTGGCTTAGTGCGGCCTATGATGATTATGAGCAGATGGAGTTAGATGGCACAATGACGCCCCTTTGCCACTGCCCGCAAAAAAATCAATCGATCTATGATTGGATTATCATGTTGCAAAAGGCGGACAATTATCCTTGTGAACGTCAAATGGAAGCCATTAAGTGTGATGAGTCAATATTTTTTACTGAAGGAGATGAGTGCCGGTGGGAAAACCTGCAAACAGATGAAATTTGGACGTTGATAAGAGGTAAAGAAGGGAGCTGTCATTATCAGATTCAAAATGGGCAGCAGATTGTTGAAAAGGGAGATTTTAGTTTTAAGGGGGGAGAAATCATTTTTTACCCTGAGGCTGTAGAGGGCGATTTAGGATGGACCTCTTCAAGAATTAAGCTAAATGGCCGAGATTATTCTTTGACGCCATCTGAATGCCTATTGGCGTTTAAGTACCTATTTTTACCTCTTGAAATCAGTCAAACTCTTGTAAAAGAGACAGACGCTGGTTGTGAAAAATGACTGCTTTTAATAATAATACTTATTGAGGTATGAAAACGGTGTTGAATTCTTGGTATCGTCCAAATTTTGAAGTTCTGATGAAAAGGGCGGGTGTTCCCTACCTGATCGACGACTCGAAATGCACTCAAAACACATCTGCTCTAGAAAAGCAATTGCAATGCCCCATGTCTGAAAGCTTGAAAGCTTTTGTGTCTGATACAGGGAGTCTTGAGCTTGGGGGCTATAGAATTTACATTGAACCAAGCCTAGGTAACCTTAAGGGCATCGTTCTTTGCAAACACCAAGAGGATATTTATCTTTATAATGCTGCAGGAAAGGTATTTGTTTACTCTGCTGATGAGCAAGACTCTAAAAATATTAATGGCTGCTTTGGCCGGTTTACTGAGTTTATCACTCATTGCGCTTTTGGTAGCCGTGAGTTTGATCTCAATCAGCTAATGAACGAAGATGAGCTTGGCATGTTCATGACCTGGCTAAAAAAAGCCATCGCTTTCTTTCAGGATCCAACAAAGGCCGATTTGTTTTCTTCTGCTGCAGTAAGCCTGTGGAGTAATCATTCGGCTAATCAGACTCGTTCCTTAGTTTTTACAAGGTTTGAACTTCTTTTAGCGATCTCGATGATCTACAAGATGTGTTGGTTATTAGACCCAGATCTGGAGCGGCATCATGAGGTTAGCTCAATTTCTGATCTCTGCGCAAAGCTTGAAACCTCTATGGACCATTCCATCATAGAGTACTCACCACCATTATTGTATGGTAAGAATTGGGATAAAGATTGGGAGATTATCCGTCAGGGAGGTGTTTCAAGGCTTTATCTGTCCAATGAGGATGAAGATGGATGGTTGCCTATCCATTGCGCGGCTAAACAGGGAGATTTTGATGCCCTGAAATGGATGTGGGAGAAAGATCCTATCTTGCTGGAAGTTCAAGTTGATCATGGAGAGACTTGTTTACACTTTGCTGCATATAATGGGGATCTGCGTATGGCCAGGTGGATTCTTGAAAAGGCGCCAAAACTTCTAGATCTTCCTAATAGCCACGGTGAGCTTCCCATTCATGAGGCAGCCCAGTCGGGTCACCTCGAACTGATAAAGCTGTTCGTTGAAAAAGACCCCACGCTCCTCTACTGTCAAGGTAATTTTGAACAGGATTATCCAATTCACATGGCTGTACGTGGTGGTTATCAAAAGTCAGTAGATTGGATGCTTAGCTATGATTTCAGCTTGAGCTATGTGTTAAATAGGGAAGGAGAGTCCTATCTTGATGCTTTATAAAAAAGGACGTTATCAAAAATGTTGTGGCTGTGATGCTATTGTTTATTTACTTGGTTATTCTTTCGGAGTGCAGTTAGGTTTTCTATAACAGTGGTTAGCTGTTTAAATAGTAAAGGATCAGTAAGGGTTTTTCTTTCTTGTAGCTGTTTTCTTGCCAAGAGCCGTGATACTCTCGTTAATTTCCTTGATTTTATTGGTCACTGTCTCATCTGAGATTTGGTTGTTGGGGTCCAGATACTGATTTTTAAGTTCAGTTAGGTTATTTCTAGCGGCGCGTAGTTGTTTAAATAGTAAAGGATCAGTAGGAACTTTTCCTTCTTGTATCTGTTTGGTTGCTTTGTGGATATTGTCGCAGTGGGTGCTGAATGCAAGCTCAAATTTTGTATTTTGTGCGATCTCATACTTTTTCATGCGGTAGCTTTCATCAATCTTTTGTCGGTTTTCTTGGAACTCGTGTTCTATTTTGCGCTTTTCGTCTTCAAATTGTCTTTTAGTCTTTGCTTCTTCTTGAGCTTTTATTTTTGCATTTTGGGCTAAAGTTTTTGATAGGTTATTTAGTTTTTCAATTAGGATTTCTTTTGTGAACTTGCCATTTATGAAATCGTCCTTGATACCCAATAGACCTATGTCCTTTGAATTGACTAGATCAGGAAAAACTTTGTCTAACACTGATTGAAATGTGCTCTTGCGTTGCTCATAAGCTAGCCTTTCTGCATCAGCTTTTGCCTGTTCATCATGCAATTCTTGAGCTCGTTTTAATCGAGCTTCTTTCTCTGCATTTTCTTGCGCTGTGTTTGCGGCAAGGATCTTTTCCACGTTCTGGAGTTTTTCAATGAGAACCGCTTGCGTAAATTTGCCATGTCTATAGTCATTCTCAATGGTTAATAGAGCCGACATGGCTGATAATTGGGGTCTGCTTTTCTTGCTAAGATTTGCTAATGAAGGAAAGATCGTATCAAGCAGATTTTTGTAGTCTGTTGCGCGTTTTTGTGTTTGTTCTTCTTTGGCTCTGATAGCTGCAAGTGGTGATTGATTAGGTTTGGGGGCTGGTGTGGGTTGCTTCGTAGTATAATGCCGATAACCAAGGTAGGCGATAGCAGCTAGAGCTACCGAAATGACCGCTAAGCCTGCTGGAATGATGTATTTTGGAGGGATGTGCGAGAGGCGTGAAATGCAGATCATGGGTTTAGGTACTCCAATAAGGCATCGCAAACGGGGCGGGATTTTCCCTGGGTTGGATAGATGTGCATTGAGAGCTGGGGGTTGTAGTTGAGCTCAATGATGTTATAGGTGCCAGGCTCTTTGTATTTGGGAATGAGCATATCAACGCCGCAGATGGCAGCACCAAGGACCTCTGTGGCCTTGAGAGCGATTTTTTTGTAGGAAGGATCGATGATATCGGTTAGATCGATGGCATCGCCGCCAGTTGAAATGTTTGAGTTTTCTCGAAGGTAGATTTTTTGCCCTTTTTTAGGAATGGATGATAGGGGTAGGGTTTTATCAAGGCGGATGTGTTCTTTGGGGAATTTGGTGCGGTTCTTTTCTTCGATGAGTTGCCGCATGGTGTGGATTCCATCACCGGTGATGTTGGCAGGTTCGCGTAGTGTTACGGCTATGACTTTGCTATCGATGACAAGGAAGCGGATTTCATGACCGGGGCAAAACTCCTCGATGAGTACTGATGATGCGTGTTTGAAAGCTTCTTTGATGGCGCAGTTGTATTGAGCGGGCTCATTTGGAGGAATGAAGCTGATTCCAACTCCAAAGTTTGCTGTGTTGGGCTTGATCACGATTTTTGTTGTGGGTTTATAAGTGAGGGCTTCTTGCAATGTGTTGAAGGTTTGGCTGGATGGGGTTTTGAGGTTGTGCTCTGTGAGGAGCTTTTTGGTAACCGATTTGTTATTCATGAGAAGGGGTGCGATGTAGGTGTCTTTGTGAGTGCATGTGGCTTGCTGAACGATGACGTTTTTGTTTAGGCGAATGATGTTATGGGTCTTGTCGAGGATTTCAATGGAGATGTTGCGCTTTTTGGCAGCGTCAATCAGGCAAAGCGTTGAGAGCTCAAATTCTTTGAGCTCGAGCTCTTGTTGGGTTTTGAGGGATTTTTCGGCAAGCTGAGTAAAATAGTTTTTTTCGCTTGCAGTGAGGGGAGTGAGGACACGCTTGGGATTGGGTTTATTTTTGTAGCCGAGGTAGTCAGCAAGTGGCTCCATGGCAGTGAGAAGAGGGGTTGGGTCTGTGTCTTGCAGACCGTGGAGGGCAACGTGTGCTTGATGATCACAGATTTGCTTGCGCTCTTGTGGGCTGAGGGGAGGTGAAGGTTCAAGAAGGCAGTAAAGTAAAAAGATGTGGAGGAATTCGAGGGCGTCTTGCTCGATCCCGATGGGGGAATTGGGGTTGAGATCTAGGCTGCGCACTTCGATATAGTCAATGCCTTTAGATAAGTTATCACTTTGAGATTTTGGCCGGATGCGGGTGTAGTGCTCGGCAGGGATTTGAAGAAGGTTGGCATTGAGTTGGAGTGAGGGGTCAATTTTTTGATATTCTGGATGGGGAGTTGTGCAGGCCTTGTTGAGATCGTGCAGGTATTCTTCAAGAGAGTTAAATGAGATGGCTATCTGGGATTGCACCAAGGAGTAATAACCAAGAGGGCTCATGCGCAGGGATGTGGAGTCGGGGTATTTTTTAGAAGGGGAGGATCCAAAAAGATAGGTCAGAATCCAGCCATGGCGCAGGAAATTGCGAATGAGGGCCATGTAGCCTTCGTTTTTGGTGAGGCCAAGTTTTTTAAAGACGGCGTCTGGAAATGAGTAGTTGGCGTGAATGCCTGAAATGAGCTGCATCTCGATAGGATAGCGTTGTGTTAAGCCCATACGGTAAAGGTATTTTTTCATGCCCACTGATGAAACGCCAAAGTCTGCAATGGGGATATTTTTTGGGTTTTTGGGTGGCATGCTATGTGGCCAAAGTTTTTCGTTGGGTACAAATGTGTAAAAAGCGCGGTGTAAAGTTTCTAAAAATGTAAGAGATTTTTTGATTGAGGAGAAGGGAGGCGTAACAAACTCGATTTGGTATTCGGCAAAATCTGTGGTGAAGTAGGGATGGGTGAGTTTTGAGCCGAGCGATTCGGGGTGAGGTGTCTTTGCGAGTTGGTTAAAATGAGACATGCGCAAAGCTTCTCGCTCGAGACCAATCTTAAATTGTTTAAGTTCTGCAAAAAACATAACCGAAAGTATACCATATTACTTGATTTTTTAGCAATAGTATTTTATTTATATTAATAAGGCTAACTAATGAATTTAATTTTTATTTTAATTGTTTTGTTAATTGGATGTGCGCGCATTCCTAAAAAGGATTTGCAAGCAAAACTATCACCTCCTATTTCTGTTGAAAGATCGGTTCATGAAGGGATTGACTCGGGTATTTTTACGCATGGGGATTGGCCTGATCCTGAATGGTGGATGAGTTTTGATGACCCTCAATTGACGCTTCTGATCAAAAATGTTTTGGAAAATAACCCGACGATGGGTGCTGCTGAAATGCGAGCAAAAAAAGCGGTCGATGAGGCCTATGTTGTGCGCGCTGCTCTTTTTCCTCATTTGTCAGCTGAGGCAGGCGTTAACTGGCAGCATTTGAGCAAAGAAGATTTATATCGTATCTCACCCTCTGTTTTGCCAGCTGTTATTTACCAGTTAGCAATTGGGCTTGAGCTTTTGTATGATTTTGATCTTTGGGGTAAGAATAAGCAGCGGTACGCCGCAGCGTTGGGGCAAGCTCGCAGCGCAGCTGCTGAAACTGCACAGACCCATTTGATGCTATCGACTGCTGCAGCAAGTGGCTACATCGACTTGCAAACAAATATTCAAAAGCAGGAAGTGCTCCTGCAAATTTTAGAGAAAGAAAAAGATCTTTTGGCTTTAAGTCGCCTCAATTACGAAAATGCTTTGATTGATTTACGAGAGGTGAAAAAACGTGAGGCGCACGTGAGTAGCCTTGATCGCGACATCGTCGCCAACCAAGAGTTAATTGAGCTTGGTAAGAATTTTTTGCGCACGTTGATGGGGATTAGCCCAGATAGCGATGTGCAAATGCTAACGCCTACAGCTCACTATGATCAAATTTTTCCACTTCCAGAACATCTATCGTTGGATTTGCTTGCTAGACGCCCGGATATCATCGCCCGCGTTTGGCAAGTCGAGAGTTATGCTCATGATATTCGGGCGGCACAAGCGCTTTTTTATCCCGATTTAAATTTACGGGCTTTAGGGGGGCTGGGATCTTTGAGCTGGAGTAAGTGGTGGTCAAAAGATAGTTTGGCCGGTTCGCTCAATCCTGCGATTCATTTGCCCATTTTTGTCGGCGGTCAGCTGCGCGCTAATTTGGATGCTAGAGTTGCAGCATTTGAAGAAGCTGTGTATGAGTACAATCAAGCGCTTTTGCAAGCGGCCAAAGATGTGGCAGATAAAATCAGCCAAGTTGAGTCGGCAACGCTGCGTCTAGAGGATGAAAAAGCTGTAGCTAGCGATGAGGCAACGATTTTTGAGCTCAGCTATGCAAGAGAGCGCAGCGGCTTGAATAACCGCATCGAAGTGCTCGAGCGAGAAGTTGATTATTTGTATGCACGCTTAAAGGTGATTGAAATCAACGATGAGCGTTTAAAAAATGTTGTGGATTTGATTAAAGCATTGGGTGGGGGATTTATCGATCATTCCAACAAACAAAAAGAGTGGGCCGAAGATGCAAGAAATGCAAAGTAAACGAAAGCCTCTGTTAGCATGGACGCTGTTTTCTCTCATCGTAGTGGGTGTTATTGCTTTTTTGCTTTGGTGGTTTTACTTTCGTATTGAAGATTACACAGATGATGCTTACGTCCATGGAAACATGCTAGAGCTCACGGCCCAAGTTTCGGGCATTGTAAGCAGCGTTAATGTCAATGATACTCAATTTGTGCTCAAAGATCAGATTCTTTTTGAGCTTGATCCCACGGATTTTGAAATTCGCTTGCGCCATGAAATGGCTAATTTAGGTCAGCAAGTTAGGTACGTGGCAACTTTATTTGATGATGTGGAAGAGCGGCGCGCTGATTTGCTCCAATCTGAGGCTGAGTTGATTAAAGCTGGGCAAGATTATGAGCATCGAGCAGGTGTTGTTGGAATGGGGGGCGTTTCCGTTGAGGATTTTGAACACTCAGAGGCGCAATTGCGCTCAGCAGAAGCTCAAGTCATTAAAGATAAAGCGGCTCTAGAGGCTGCAAAAGCCCTTGTAGAAAACACGACAATTCGCACCCATCCACTTGTCATTCAGGCGCAGCAAATGGTAAAAGAGGCCTATGTCAATTTAAGGCGCACAAAGATTGTTTGCCCTGTCGATGGCATTATTGATCAGCGCACGGTGCAGGTGGGCGAGTCGATCAATCCAACAGACCCCCTTTGTGCTCTCATTCCTTTAGAGCAAATGTGGGTGAATGCAAACTATAAAGAAACGCAACTCAAGCGCATTCGTATTGGCCAACCAGTCAAAATGCATGCTGATATGTATGGACATTCAGTGATCTTTAACGGCATTGTCGAGGGCTTGAGTGCGGGGACAGGTGCGGTTTTTTCTGTGCTGCCCCCTCAGAACGCAACGGGAAACTGGATCAAAATTGTTCAACGCCTGCCCGTGCGGATCAAACTGGAAGCTGAAGAGCTTCGTCGCTACCCGCTGCGTTTAGGTCTTTCCATGAAAGTGACAGTTGATACAAAAGATGAGAAAGGGATTGTTGTTCCAGCTGCTAGCTACGCTTTAAAACCACTTTACTCAACAGACATTTATGCTCAGCAAGAGGCTGGTGCCTTAGAGCTGATCAACAGGGTCATGCAGGAAAATATGCCGAATGGACGCCGTTAAGCCGCTAAGGGGATTGGCCCTTGCTCTTTTAACCTTATCGCTTTCTCTTGGCACATTCATGATGGCCCTTGATTACTCTATTGCTAACGTCTCTGTTCCCTATATTGCAGGGGATTTAGGTGTTTCTGATACCGATGGCACCTGGGTGATTACCTGTTTTGCTGCGGGCAACGCCATCAGCTTGCCACTGGCTGGTTTTTTAAGTGATCGTCTGGGGGCTGTTAAAACTTTTGTTATTGCCTGCGTATTATTTACATTTTTTTCATGGACATGCGGAGCGGCGTTTAATTTTCCGATGCTTTTGATGTCTCGCTTTTGTCAAGGCTTTGTAGCCGGTCCAATGATTCCTCTTTCACAGAGCTTGCTCATAGCTTTTTACCCGCCGGAAAAACGCAAACTTGCTCTTGTGATTTGGGCCGCAGTTGTGGTTGTTGGACCTGTTCTTGGTCCCATCCTTGGAGGATATTTAACTTATAACTACGTTTGGCGCTGGATCTTTTATATCAATATTCCGTTTGGAATTCTAGCAAGCGTTATTACATGGAAACTCATCATTGATCGCGACTCAAAGCCTATTAGCCGCAGGATCGATTTTATTGGTCTTTCTCTTCTTGCCATTGGAGTTACTTGCTTGCAGGTGCTCGTTGATTTTGGCCAGCAGTACGATTGGTTTCGATCAGATGCGATTCGCCTATTAGCGATCGCAAGCTTCGTTGGCTTTCTTTTCTTTGTTATCTGGGCTATTACGGGAAAAGATCCATTGATCGACTTTAAAGTTTTTAAATGTCCAAACTTTGCGCTTGGCACTTTTGTGACTGCAGCATCTTTTGCAGTGATGTTCGGCAACATGGTCGTTTTCCCCCTCTTTTTAGAAGAGACGATGAACTACACAGCTCAAGTTGCAGGCCTGGCTGTTTCAACGATGGGTATTTTGCCACTTGTACTGATGCCTCTGGTTGCAAAAATCATGGAAAGAGCGCGCCTTAAATACGTCATCATGGCCAGCTTTGCGCTTTTTTTGGGTGTTTATCTTTTCTACAGCTTCATCACAACGCAGATCAGCTTTTCGTATGCCGCAATTTCCCGTCTCATGGTGGGGCTGCCGGTTGCCATTTACATGGCGCCGCTCACAGCAATTACACTTGCGCACGTGCCTTCCAATCAGATGACTTCAGCATCTGGTGTTTTTCATTTCTTTCGGATTTTTTGTGGGGGCTTGGGTACTTCCTTATTCGTAACACTTTGGGAGCGGCGCACCGTCTTTCACCGCTTTAATCTCATTGAAGTGCTAACCCCTTTTAATCCGCACGCCGATTCAGCTCTTAAAGAATTGCATCATATGGGGCTCAAGGGAAAAGAAGGTCTAGAAGTACTCAATCTTATGGCTGGGCAGCAAGCAGAGGTATTAGCTGCCAACGATGTTTTCTGGACATCTGCTTGGCTTTTTCTGCCCTTAATCTTCTTAGCCATTTGGTTCAAAAAGCGCAAAACCACCGAAGTGAACTTAGGCGCTGCCCATTAACCTTTTTGGTACTTGGCACAGAAGGCACAGATGTCTTCAGAGATGCGATTAAAAAATTCCATAATATCAAGAAATTTATTTATAGATCTGAACTGCCGCTTTTGACCTTCAGAAGAGGATGTGATTTGCTCTAACTTGATCAGAGCTTCTTCTAAATCGACATTGACGAGGGCATTGCGGAAGACTGAGCCGAGGAAGCGGGGCGGGGCAAAGAAGTGAGCAAATGAGGGAGAGCTGTTGGGATCTCCAAAGAGGGCAATGAGACTGGGCGGTTTGGTTTTTGTAATGAGCGTGGCGGTACTATTAGATGAGTGGACGGCGCGGATTCCTTGGTGCTCGGTGATGCGCACGGCAAAATCAGAGTGAGCTTCCTTGGGGAGGTTGTCAATTGTGACAGGTTGTCTTTCAATGGTTGTCATGGCGTATCTTGCTGCAGTATTTCTAGGGCTTTAGAGATGTCATGCTCTGGAGCGATGTCTGTGCAGATGGCTTGCTGCTGCTTGGTGATCCGCTTGTAGTCGTCAATGGAGTTGATGATTTGTGGGCGGACAAAGACGAGAATAGCTTTTTTATCTTCATCTGTGGATTGTTTGCCAAAAGCTGCTCCGATAACAGGTAGGCCGCCAAGGCAGGGGAGGCCGCTTTTGCGTTTTATTTCTGTGGTTTTAACCATGCCAGATAGAACAAGAAAGCTTTGGTCTGGCACGTGTACATTGGTCATCATGTTGGTCTTTGAGGTGAGGATGCCGCTTGCGCTATCGCCACGGGCAAAGCGATTGGGTTCGGCTTGGGAAATTTCTTCTTCGATTTCTAATGTGATGATGTCTTGTTTACCAAGGCGCGGGCGAATATTAAGGGAGACTCCAACATCGCGATACTCGATGTTGGAGGTTGTTTGAAGCTTTTGTCCCACAGTCTCAATTGTCGACCCGTGAAAGGGGATGTTTTCACCCATAAAAATACGGGAGGGCTTGTTATCTTGCGTGATGATTTTTTGATTGAGTAGAATTTTACTTTTGCCGTCGGTTTCAAGGGCGCTGACAAGTGAGCCGATGGTAAAAAAAGTTTTCCCTTTATGCAAGATGATATCGCCTATAATGCTGAGGTCAAAGCCGCGACCAAAGGGTGTTTGAGAAGGGCCTGATGGGGGATTCGAAGCATTCACGCCCTGAAAAGTGTTTGCGAAACTGCGCCCTTTGGGGCCAAGGCCAAATTCTCCGGCGCCAAAGCCGACTTGATTTTTGTAGTTGCCGCCTGTTGCCCAATCGACTCCAAATTCTAGCGAGCCGCGCACGCCAGATTCCACAACAAGCACTTCTATAAAGACCTGGCGCAAGGGAGTATCCAAGCTGTCCACAAGAGTGCATAGGCGATCCACAGCCGATTGAGGACCAGAAAAAAGGATTGAGTTAGTGGCTTTAACCCACTGCATCGTGTTAATGGTTTGTAATAGCTGTGGAGAGCTGCCTGGCTGGCCTTGAATTTGGTGGGCGATTTGTTTAACTGTGTCAAGGATTTCAGCGCCTTCGTGGTATTGGAGTTTATAGACGTGGAATTTATCAGCTGGTTGTGGAGGTAGAGTAATTTGGATTTTTGGGCCCCCGTCAACAACGGGAGCAAAACCTTCTTTTTCTTTGATGAGGTAATAGCCGTTTTTCTTCTCGACGGTTTGTCCGTAGCTATCTAGCAGATGAAGAAGAAGATCGAGAACTTCGCTCGGTTGGGTAGGCTTGCCTGAAACAACGTTAACGGGATATGAAAGTTCAGATTCTTCGAAAATAAAGTTCACCTTGGCAATGCGGCTGACAAAGCGGACAAACTCTGCCATCGAGACTTCGTTGAAGTTGATGATGTAGCCATCATCGGGCTTTTGCGGAGGTTCTTCAATTCGAATTGGATTTGCGCAAAGGGCGCTTGTCAGGGACAACAAAAATAAAATCTTTTTCTTCATGATTCTCCGTCGGTTATCGCATCACCGCTTCCAATCATATTGGCCTGAGAATTAAATAGCTAGTAGTTAATAGTGAAAAATGGCGAAAAATGATCAAAAGTGAAAGGTTTAATGCTGTAAGTTGTTTTTATAAAGTTCAGTAAGCTCTGCTTTTCTTTACAAAAACTTTATACCAAAGTGAACTAGATGGGTTTCAGAAGAGTTGATCAAAAAGTCGAATTGATAGTAGACTCCCCCGTGCTTATGTTAAGTATTACAATAAATAGAGGAAATTATGAGTAACGTTTCAGGTCCTAGTGGTGAACGTTTTTTAGGGTCCTATCAGCCCAATGCAGCAAACGGGTCCAGTACAGATTCAAAAGCAAGAAAAGCTGCAGGGCAAATCTTAGGTAAGGAGGAATACAAGCGGCGGCGGGTCGAAGAAGATGAAAATCTGCCTTACCTTCTCGATGGGCTGCTAGCTCAGCAAGCTGGTTTGTGCCGTGAGGCTATAAATAAGAGGGATGTAGAAAAGCTAAGAGAAATACTTTGTGAATTCAGTGAACTGTGTGGTGAGCAGCTGTTGGGCTATATTGAAACGGATTGCTCAGCAGAGATTGCCCAACTTATTTTTCAGAATTTAGGTGATGATTATGCTAAGTGCAATAAACGCTCACTCGTTCTAGGAGGTCATTGTCAAGAGTATACTAACAAGCTTTCCTTTTTGCTACGCAATTATCTAAAAATGTTTGAGACCAAGCTGTTAGATTTGAGCCAATGTAATCTTAGCAAAGCTGACCTATTCAGCTTGGTAAAATGCATCAAAGACTCATCTGTTCAGTCGATCGTTTTGAGCGAAACTAAATTGACGGTACGGGATATAGAGGTATTTGCAATAAAAATGGGTGAGAAAAAACTTAAATTTTATTGGAATAATATAGCTCTGGTACCTATTAACTCAAAGATTTTAAGAGACGACTTTTCTAAGTTTCGTGGTGCTATAAACTGTAATAATTTGGATGCAATTCAAAGCCATTTAAAAGGCAATAAGGACGCACTATCGGAGGTGATAAGAGCGTCCACAATAGTTCGTTCTTCAGATGAAATTAGACTATTCTTAATCAAAGCACTCAGCACAAATAATTTTTGCTTTCCCGATGATGCAATTAGTGAGGCTAAATTATTAGAAATTGAAGTTGCCCCTCCTGAAGAGCATATCATTAGCTTTTCAGAGGAAAATGACTCGGCACTCGAGCTTTTGCTATTATGCATAGGTAAGCTTAATGTTACCCACTTGAGATTAAGAAGTAAAAATTCTAAGCTGCTGAACGCTTGCATAAATGCCGTTGCTACCTCAAAAGTTCGTTATTTAGATTTAAGTTCTAGTTTTTTGAACTTTAGTGATTTCATTGCTATAAGACTTAGCTTAGACCGTTGTGATCTGGAATATTTAAATCTAAGCGATAACCCAGGCCTTACAGAGGCTGTAATGTCTGAGATCTTCAGTGATTTAAAAGTTAATTGTCTTGTAATGAATGGATTAGCAATAGATGAGGATGGCTATAATTACACAGACACTAGGAGAGTTTATACAGGAAGTTTCTCTGATTTGGAAGAGAATGAAGAGCGTGAGGATTTGTTTCAACATAGAAGGAAGCTGATAGAGCTCGAACAATTAATTGTAACAGGGAACTTGCCTGAATTAAAGGAAAAGGCTGGTTCACTGAAATTTTGGATTACAGATGAGAGCTTAGCTGCTGAGCCTAACTATCCAGATGGAATGGCTAGCTTTTTGATTGAGCATGCGGATCAAGAACAGCTATTAGAAAAGGACCTGATTCATCTCGCTATTAGGCAAGGCATATGCGAGAGCATTTTTTCCAGATTGACAGCTGACTCTGTCTTGACAATCGACTCCCCAGAGATAGGTGGCAAGGACGAAGAATTTTTTAAGGCTTTAGGACAATACTTAAAATCAAACACAGTCACAGCTCTTGTAGTCAAAAATATGAGTTTTAAAAGAGCGGGTTTTTTAGAAGGGTCAAATGTCACAACGCTCGAGGTAGGAGGCGATTATAGTCAGGACTGGTTATTTCGTGTTGATTTAAGGAAAACTAAGTTAGAAATTGTAAAAATTAATCGGTTGAACCCTTCATTTGACAACTGGGACAGAACCGATGTATTGGCTAAAAAGTTTCCCACGACCATCAAACAGGTCTCTATGGGAACTTGGCAAGGGTCTGTGATTGTTAGCGAGGTTTTAAATAGAAGGCCGACTGGCTACCAATAAAAGGAAAGGTCGAGGGTGAGGGTGTTATCGCTGTTGCCCTTGTTGATCGGATTGCGGTAGTAGGGAATGGAGCCGCCGCGGCCAAAGGCAAGCTGGCCTGTTGCAATGTCGTTTTTTCCGTAGAGTTTGTTGTGCATGTATTCTAGGGATAGCAGTGTGTTTTTGAAAATGTAAGTTGCCCACGTGAGATCGAGGCGCCAACGAGGCAGGTTAAAGCCGACAGCTTCAAAGGTCTGGCTCCAGCCAAGGGATAGGCCGCTGGGTCTTTCTCCGATCTGGAATTGGTAGGAAGCTTCAATATCAAAGGCTTGGGGGCGGGCGCCAGAAAATGTGCGGCCACCATTGGTGCTGTAGCCCATATCTGCTACAGAAAATGAGCGCAATGAGCCGTTGTACTCTCCAACGAAGTGCCAGTGATCGCCAACGGCAAAGCTAATGTTGGTGTTGATGCCTGGGACAACATGATTTAAAGTGTTTGTATTGCGCGAATTTGCAAAGGCTAGCTGCATTCCGAGGGAGTCGGCTACGTTGCGGATGAATGAAACTTGCCAAAGTGTTTTGGTGTGCTCGGTTTTAAAGTGAGTGCCAAGGTTAAATCCAAAGTTGTTGATGTTGTTTCCAGAATCTGCGTGCGAGCTGCCTTTGAAGAAGAAAAATTGGCCGAGGAAGTGGTCTGTATAAAAGCCGACGGTTCCATCATTTGCAAGAGTGCGAAAGAGAATTTCTGTGAGAGGGTTGTTGAAGCCATTGTAAGAGTTGTACTGTCCAAATGGGACAAAGGTTTGTCCGATGGTGGTGTACATTGGAAACTGATTGAGATCTCCAAGGGTGACAAAAGCAACATCTAAGAAAAGGTTTTGGTTGGCGATGCGGTTGTTGATGATGGGCGAAGGGAAGTTTTCATACTGAATAACCATAAAAGCTGTAACGGCTTTGTAAGCTGCTAAAATATCGAGTTCAGCGCCTGTAAGGCCAATGTTGGATGAGGGCCTGCCTGATGCATCGATCGCAATAAACCCCGTGCCTTCCATTTTGCCGCTGAGCAAGATATGGGGGCTTTTTACGGCGAAGTTATGCTCTTTGTAGTATTTTTCTGTTCTGCCATGGCCGATAAGTAGATCGAGGTCTTGGTTAATTTGAGAAAGCTGGGCCATAAGCTCTGTTCCACCATAAGTAGAGCGCACGCCTGGATAAGGGCCAGATCCTACAAGCGTTCCAAAGAACTGAGTGATGGTGTCGATGGCTGGATGGGGAGATGTAGCCTCTTCGTCTTGACCTTGTTCAATCATGACGTTTGGATACTCTTGGTTATCTGCATTTGGACAACCAGCGATGGCAAGAAAAATCGAGGCAACGGTGCAAAACATAAGCGTCAGTTTTGCATGATATTTATTTTAGTTCAAGCACTGATTTGAGATAGCTTTCTTGAGTGAGGAAAGAGGTTTTGATGGCATCTGCAGAGCGAAATCCATGCCCTTCACCTTCGATCAGCTTGTACTCACAAGGGATGCTTCTTGCTTTAAGGGCGCTATAAAGGGCTTCAGACTGTGATGGGGGCACGATTTTGTCCTCTGACCCATGAATGAGAAGAACAGGTGTGCGGATTTTATCGACGTGGTGAATGGGAGAGTGGGAATAAGTTCCGATGAGAGTGTTGTTGTAGTGTGACTCGAATTTGTGTGTGCATGTGCAAAGAGCTTTAACATCGCATATGCCATAAAGGGAAATAGCGGCTGCAAAGGCATCGGTTTGTGTAATAGTTGCAAGGGCTGTAAAACCGCCTGCGCTACTGCCTATGATGGCGCATTTGGTAGAGTCGATGAGTTGCTGGTCTTTTAAATATTGGCGTGCGTTGATGCAGTCGGCTGCGTCTAAAATACCCCATTGGCCATTAAGACGGTTGCGATAAGCTTTCCCAAAGCCGCTTGAGCCTGCGTAGTTCACTGCGGCAAAGGCAAATCCACGCGAGGTCCAATACTCAACGGTTAGGTTTAAAGTGGGTGCATAGTGAGCTGTGGGCCCGCTGTGTGGAGAAACAATCAGCGGTGGAAGGTCGTAGAGCTTATTAGAAGGTGGATAAAAGAACATGTGTGCACTGCCATAATTGATTGAGATCGGCTGGGAGGGGCTCTTAAGGTTAATATCGCTACTTTTGCGGATGGTTTTGATTTGTGTTTGTGGCAGGATAGAAACTAAGGTAGGAAGATCGTGAGGGCCTGAGGCAATGGTGTAAAGGTTGACCCCGTCGGAGACGATTTCATTGAAGGATGTGAAGAGTGTTTCAATAACTGTGTGAGTTTTATCCTTTAGGTCAATGAGGTAAAGTGTGTCTGTAGCATTAGTGGTTGCAATTGCAGCGATTTTGTCTTGGTGAAAGCAGTAGCGCTTCATGTTTAGGAGCCATGGTGGGTAGCCAAGGTCTGCTGGGAGGGGATAGCTAGGAAAATTCCAGGTACCAGATTGATCTGTGAGGTAGTACAATGTATTGTTTAAGGTCCACATGGGGTGTTGGATGGAGGCGTTTTCTGCTAAAATTTTTGGGGGCGAGCTAAAATCCCATTGAGTAAGGGTGGTGTTGTCCCAGGGCATATTGGGATGATTCCAGCTGATCCAGACAATGCAAGAGCCGTCGGGGCTAAGGCGTGGCTCTGCGTAAAAGTCAGCGCCTGTGGCGATATCTGTCACTATGCCATTAAGGTCAATGCGTGCAAGTGTGTTTGTGCTTTGGACCTCGCGCACTGCGTAGATACAAGCGCGCTTAGCGTCAAAGCAAAAGTCTGCAAATCTTCCCTGTTCTTTTGTGGTGATGGGTTGATCGTTAAAATAGACGCGTTGATCTGTGTCGTTGGTAAATATGATATTGCCACCAGATACGAGATAGGAACCTCCCCCATACTCATGCACGCGGCTTTTTATATTTGTGGTTTTGGGCAGCACTTCCCCTTCAAGGGTCATGAGAACGCTGCGCCCTTTTTCATCTGGACGGCTCTCAGTCCAGTAAAGCGTTCCCCTGTCCATGCAGAGTTGACCAAAGCGCAGAGCCTTGTGCGTTAAAGTGTCGATGTTTAGAGGTCTCATCAAACAAAAATAATGCGTACGGTTTCTTTTTCGCTCAATGGGATATCTTGCAAAGAATGAGTGATGGCTAAGATGTAGTCTTTATCTGGTGGATCAATAACACTGCGTTTTTCTATTTGATATTGCTGCTTAATAATTCCAGCTTCTTTTAACTTTAAATATTCGAAGATGATGTCTTTTTTCAATTGATTAAAGGTTGTAAATGGTATTTGTTTAACGTTTTTTGCTTTACTTTTGTCCACACAGGGCAGGCACATACAGGACCTCCTAGTCAGTTTGCTCAGAGCCTACTTGGTTTAGAATTTATTACCAATGATAATTTTTACCTTTTCGCAAAGTTAGAAGGGCACACGCATAAAAAAAACAGAGGAATAGAAAGCTGATAAGCATTGCAAGGGAAACGCTCACATCAGATTTCCCTAAGAACCCATAGCGAACACCACTGATCATATAGAGCAGGGGGTTAAACCGGCTGATAAGTTGCCAAAAAGGGTGCAGGGAATTGAGCGAGAAGAAAACACCTCCTAGATAAATCAGGGGGACAAGCAAAAAAGAACTAAAGGCATTGAGTGTGTCAAAGTTTTTCGAAAGCATGCCAATGGTAAGCCCCATTGAGGCAAAACCGCACCCGCTAACTAGAATGAAGTATAAAAGGATCCAGGGGTGTGTGATAGGTAGATTTGTGGGTTGGGTGAAGTAGACGAGTAGAGCGCTTGTGATATAAGTGATTATGGCAACGATTAGTCCGCGGGAGAGGCCAGCAAGACAAAACCCTGATGCGATATGAGTGGGGGTTAAAGGGGTGATGCGCAAGTCGATGAGCTCACCAGAATATTTTGATGAAACCACAGAGCTGGAGGCGTTATCAAAGGCGTTTTTTATAGTTGTCATCATGATGAGTCCAGGGATCAGGAAAAATAGGTAGGATGGGTAGCCGGGCAAGGTGATGCTCTGCCCTAAGCTCAGTCCAAAAATAAAGAGATAGAGCAATGAATTGATCAGGGGTGTTCCAAGTGTCTGGTAGGGCACTTTGAGATAGCGTTTGATCTCTCGCAGTAATACGCCCCAAAATGGTGATCTACTCATGTTTCCCCCAGAACGCGCTGAAAAGCATCTTCTAAGTTGCCCTCACGGATATGTAGGTCTTGGATGGAATCAATAGACAGGTTGAGCTCTAAGAGCAATGTGCAGAGCTGATAAGAGCTGGGAACAAGAAAAATAAGGGTATGGTCGTCTTGCAAGCGAAGGGCAGGATGATGAATTTTGCCCACGCTTTTTGAGAGGGTTAAAACGATCTCACGATGAGTGAGCTCTTTGATTAGCCCTTGAGTATGCCCAACTGTGCGCAAGTGGCCATGGTGCAGAATGCCGACCCGATCGCATAGCTTTTCAGCCTCTTCTAAATAATGTGTTGTCAATAGAATCGTCATTCCTTCCTTTTGCATATCGCGGACAAATTCCCATAACTGAGCGCGCAGCTCAACGTCAACACCTGCGGTAGGCTCATCGAGTAAAAGGAGTTTTGGCTTATGAACAAGGGCTTTAGCGATCAGCAAACGCCTTTTCATGCCCCCCGAGAGTTGTTTGACATGTTTGTGTCGATGGGTCCATAAATCAAGTTTTTTCAGAAGATATTCAATATGGGCAGAGCATCGCCAAAGGCCAAAGTAAGAGGCGTGAATGTGCATCACTTCCTCAACTGTAAAATAGCCATGGCTAATGAGTTCTTGCGGAACAAATCCAATCTGTTGCTTGGTAATTTGAGGGTTGGATTTTCCAAATACGGAAATGGATCCTTTGGAAGGTTTAACAAGCGATATGATGCAAGAGATAATGGTGGTTTTCCCAGCACCATTTGGTCCAAGCAGCCCAAAAACTTCCCCTGGCTTTAAGTCAAAAGAGACATTATTAACAGCGCAGAATGAGCCATATTTTTTAGATAGGTTTTCAATCTTAAGAGGCATCATATATCAAGTGCCAAGTGTGAAAGATCTGCTAAAAATATCCCAGAAAAAGCATAGAGAAGCGGTGTTTGGTGATTGAGAATAAAGCTCCAAACACCGTTTAAAGAAGGGTTTGCCTGCGTATAGATCCACATGCAAAGCAGAGCGAGCACAGCTAAAAATAGAAGACGCGAGAGCGTGCCAAAGACGATGGAGTGGGAAAATCCTCTGTGAGAAAAAATCTTCGAATAGAGGCGAAATGGAGATGTTAGAACTCCGCGAATGCTTAAGAATTTTATTTGGTGCGCTAGGTCAAGATCAGGGTTCATGAAAAGGGTTGAGTAGGCAAATGCAGCAATAAAAATGCTGAGCAGGCGCACATCTTGTGTAAAGTAGAAATAGACAATTAAGCTAAAGCTGGGCAGGGCGATAAATAGGTTGAATTTTGCATGTGTTTTATACTGCGCCATACTCTCTTAAGATCTCATCTAAATCATCGCGTAACTCAGGGTAATGCTTTGCAAGGTAATTTCTCAAGTCAAACGTTGCTGTAATGATGTGAGCGTTGATATGCACACGCTCTTTTACACCGGGATCATTCCAAAATTCACCGATGTCAATTTCTATGGCTTTACCATCGATAAAGGCAAAGTTTTTAGAGCAGTTGTCAAAATCTCCAATTTCCCTTTCACACCTTGCGATGATAAGCTCCACAAGAGATTTAAGTGCATTGCGGATGGTCTCACGCTCACCCTCACTGTGCCATTTGCAAATGCAATCGATGATACCCTCGCCTTTACGTTGGATATAATATTCTTCCTTGTCAGCATTTAGCAAAAGATGGGATCCTTTATGATCAACAAGGCGCAAACGGACATTAAGATGAGAGGTGGGGTTAAGATGCATGTAGAGCACACCAGTTTGGTCGCGAAATTTTGAATAGGCAATCAAGCAGCTATCAAAGGCTTTTTTTCTAAATTGGAGTCGGTTATTAAGAGATCTTTGCTTGCTTGGAATCAGTGGATAACCGATCAACTTTTCATAAACAGAAAACGGCCGCATATGACGTTGTTTAAATAGCTTTAAAACATAGCGCTGATCCTCTGAGACAAAGACATACATGCTCGCACCGCTAGACAAGTAGTAGAAGGTTTGATTTAAAGCAGATTGTGCATCAAAGTCAGATTGTGGCATGTCATATTTTGAATCAGCCGGGCGTGAATAGGCTTTGACTTTTTCAACGCAAAAGCCCTTAGTTCTTTTGAAGTGCGTATTGTAAGCTAGAAATAGGATAGTCAAAATTGGAATGAGGATGAGGCGTTTCATCTCGCTACAAGGTCCACAGATTTTTTAAGGGTTGTTTCCCATTGTGCTAAAGATTGCTTAACAGCGCTGATAAGCTCTTCAGCTCTTTTCTTATTTTCATACCGATAAAGATAGCCGACGCAAAAAAGATCGTAGATCCTAACTGAGGTCACGCAAATCTCAGGGGCGCGTATGTTGAGCTGATCAATGGCTAGGGCAATATTTTCTTTAAAGGTGCTATCCACAGCCCCAATGGCAATGATGCAAAATTCCTCTTTAATGGAATACTGCATTTGATAGGGTTGCTCTCTTGAAGGGTTTTCAGCGATTGTGTTAAGAAATAGAAAAAGAGTCCGATACTGGTCTACAGGGATTACGCTTTGCATGTAGGTTGGAACTGTGGAGTAGAAAAAGTTTTCTAATAGGAAATCGTTGCTAATAGCTTCTGGTTTTAAAAGAGAGCGTAGTTCTTCAAGTGCCTCAGTTTGTTTTGAAATCATGCCTCCATTGTAATCGCGCACTTCTCCAACCAGGTCAACCAATTGCCCCATAACAGCTTGACGGGCTCGATAGAGATCGATTGAATTATCGCCTCTCAAATAGAGGTGTTTATCGACACGCATTTCAAAAACATTAGCTTCTTTAGGGTATTTTTTTCGTAAATTTCCAACGATTTTTACATCATAGTCAAAGAATGTAAACTTATTCTCATCCTTATTTAGCAGTTGTCGCAGCGGAATAGAATCAGGCTTAATCAAGCGCAGCAAAATAACAGTGAAACAAAGAGTAGATTCTGTCTGCTTATCAAAGTTGATAATAACCTGAGGGATATCCCGCACAAATTTAAGCTGTTTACTAAGGATAAGAATATTTCTCATGACCTCTTCTTCGTTTCGGTGGACAAAAAGGTGGTGGCTGATTGATTCAATGCGTGAGGGAAGCTCTTTTGGTAATTTGTTTCGAAGTAAGGCAAGCTCTTTTGGTGTAAGGGGGATTTGATTTTTATTTGTAATTTCCAGATAGCAGGTGCGGACTTGAGCATCTTTGCGATTATCAACAATGTAGGAGTTAGGGACGATTTGCGCATCGCTCAAATAGGTGCGTACAGCAGCTAAAATATGACGCGCTTCAAAAACTTCATTTTCACTCAGTGAATTGTACCCGACAATAAGCCCCAGCACGCGTTGGTTTTCCTCTAGAACTGCTGGTAAAAACTTTATGGGCATATAGCGACGATTGGGATTTTCCCGAACAGCATATGCAATCGATTTACGAAAGAGGTATTTATAACTAATGATTCTATAAAGGTGGTGACGAGTCCTGGCGGCCATAAAAAGATCGCGAAATAGCAGAACATAGTGCTGAATTTCGTTAAAGATATCTCGATCAACTTGATGGGGGGCCTTGTGGACTAGTCGAGCAAAGTTTTCTTTGATTTTTTCAATATTGTATTCAGACGATGCACGAATGAAAAACTGATGCATGAGGTCATGCATTGTTTGATCCAAATCTTTTTTCGGCCTATCAAGCAATGAGAGCAGATTTTCTTCAATAAAAGTGCGTTTATGTTCAATGCCAATAACGTTAGATGCAATGACCTTACGTGCATGAACAACCGAGCGGAGAATCGTTTGAATTTCACTTCTTAACTTTGGAAATTGACGTTTAACAATTTGAAGCTCAGCATTGTCTTGAATGTAACCACCTAAGATGTGGATAAAAAACTCTTTGGTAGGAGCTTGTTTAAAATAAAATATCAGAGAGTGGGAAATCCCAATCTGGATCTGTTTCCCTGGGATAAGCCAGCGATTGATAAGGTCGCACAAAAAGCGTCCAGCTCCGTGGGTGTCCTTGCTAAAAGTGATAACGTTAAGTTGGATTGTGCAAGGTACAGATGTTGGGTTTGAAAACTCAACAATTGGTAAGTTATCTTTTAGTTGGTCAATGGCCTTAGAGACACCTTCTGGCCCGCAATGCATAAAATCATCAGGCAGGGAGCGGCATATCACTTTTTTAATATATGCAATAAATTCTGGGAAAATATCCTCATAGCCAGCAGGGTAAGGATGAGCGCACTCGATGTCTAGATGGTCCATAAAGCTTAAGACTATCGATATTGACCTTTTTCGTCTAGGTCAATTGAAGCCTCATGTAAGTAAATGCCACCGCTTCTAGAAATATGAACATTTTTCAAATAGGGCTTTTGTAAAATTGCGTGTTGCCAGTGAAAAATCGGAGCTATAGGTGATTCATTGAGTAAAATACGCTCAGCTTGGGCTAAAAAACTGCGCCGTTTCTGTAAATTAGGCTGTTGAGATAAACAGAGGTTATAATCGGGATTGTTCCAACTCATATAGTTTTTAGGGTTGTCTGCATAAGCAAAGCGTTCAAGGATACTGAGGGGGTCGCTATACTGAGCCCAAATATTAAAAATGGCCACCTGGAATTGATGCTTCATTAAACGGTTTAAGTGGAGTTTGTGCTCGGTTGATGATAGCTGAACATTGATTCCAAGCGTTTCTGTCCATTGTTGCTGGATGGCCTGTGCAACGTTATGGGAGAGTGCAGCCTTTGAGTAGGAAAGGGTAATCGTGGGTAGCTCATCTTTTGTGATGTTCATTTGATCTAAAGCTTCATCAAATAATGACTTAGGATCTTGGGTTAAATGATAGGGCATCATGATTTCATCTTTAAGTGATGGAGGGATGAGGTCGTAGGCAGGGCTTTCGTTGAGTTGAGTAATGCCGGTAACAATTTCTTGCCGATCGATAGCAGCTGAAAGAGCTTTTCGAAAGCATGCTTGATCGAAGGGCCATTGCTTTAAGTTAAACGCAAGATGTGTAGAGCCAGGTACTGGATACGTGCGCAAATCTCCCGATTTCTTCAATGAACTAATTGCAGTTTCAGGAATTCGCGTGTAGTATCCCCCTAGAATGTCGAGCTCACCCCTCTCATACATTTGCAAAGCGGTCATCTCATCTTCAATGAAGCTAACCTTAATTTTTTCTAGATGAATATGCTTGTGATCCCAGTACTTTTCGTTTGTGACCAATTCCATTTCCTGTCTACGGACGTAGTTGTCCAATTTAAAAGCACCATTGACAACAAGTGGATTTTGATCAGACCAGTTCTGTTGATTTTGGGCAATGTGCTTAGGAACAGGATGCAGCGTTGCAAAAGAAACGATTTCTAAAAAATAGGGAGCTGGAGTTTCTAATGTAACCTTAAGAGTTTGAGGGTCGATCACCTCGATTCCCACTTCATCAATATCTACAAGGCCCTGCTTTGCTAGCTGGGCATTTTTAATTGAATAAAGCAGATGAGCGTTAGGACAGGGAAACTCTGGATTAAGAATAGATTTCCAAGCAAATTCAAAATCGCTTGCTGTCACCGGCATGCCATCTGACCAGAGCGATTGACGCAGAGAAAAGAGATATGTCAGACCGTCTTTGGACACCTCTACCTTTTCTGCAACTCCGGGTTCCCCAGGTCCGACATCTGTCAAACGCGTCAGACCTTCAAAAAGAAAAAAATGAAGACAGGTTGATACAAGATCACCACTGCGGCGTGGGTCAAACGTCGAGGGTGTAGCAGACATGTTTAACCTAAGAACTTGCGGGTGCTCACAGGCTTTTTTCCCTTTGCACCCTGACAAGATGAGAAGAAGTCCAACAATGAAAGTGGCCGCTTGTTTTCTATATCCACTCAAGGATACCTCCAATGTTATTCTTCTATGAAATCAACATCCCGGAAGTGTAGAGTGCTTACAGGTGTCATGAATAACCCTTTTACATTTGGCTTCATTAATGAATGAGAGTTATAAAAATAAAGGGGTGCGTAGGGCATTTCGTTAGCTAAAAGCTTTTCTGCTTCACTAAAGATCTGGTTTCGCTCACCATCTGATTTTGCGTAAAACGAGGCGTCAATAAGAGAGATATAATTGGAATTTTCAAATCCCGAGTAGTTTTTAGGTGTTTGTTTAAACATAAAGCGCTCAAAAATATTCATTGGATCTTGATATTGGGCAACAAGCATAACAAGACCAAAGTCGTAATTGCGCTTCACAAGATCATCAAGTACAAGCTTAAGATCTTTATCGCTGATCTGAATATTTACATTGAGGACATCCCTTAGCTGTTGTTGTAGGGCCTGTGCAAGTTTGTTGTAATGCCCAGCCACAGGAGAAATCAGCGTCAAAGTAGGGAAATCTTTGGCATTTATCCCTAACTCCTGGCAACCAAGAGCAAAAAACTCTAAAGCTTTTTGCTTATCGCCTTGAGCTGGTATGAGCTCTTCTTGATCGTAGCCAGCAAAAACAGATGGAACAAAACGCGTTGCTGGTTCTTCATCCATTTGTGTGATGTGTTGAGTGATTGCTTCCCTGTTCATAGCGTAGGAGAAAGCTTTGCGGATATTAGCGTTATTAAAGGGAAATCTGTCGACATTGAAGGGGACAAACGTACAAGCTGCAATAGAGTTTGAAAAAACGCAGTTGCTATTGGCAAGAGCATCAACAGGGATTGGAGAGACAGGATCTCCGATCCAGTCAAATTTACCTTGCTCAAACATTTGTAGGGACGTATTAGGATCAGAAATGATGCTGATATTGATTCCATCTAAGTGGACTGCCTTATCATTCCAGTAATTCTCATTTCTCGCACAATCAATTTCAATGCCAAATTGCCATGATTTGATTTTGAAAGGGCCATTTGAAACCGTATCGCTAGATGGGTGGAAAGCCCAATCAGGGTTGGCTATGTCTATGTGTTTAGGGATAGGATAAAAAGTATAGAAAGAGACAAGCTTAAGGAAGTAAGGGCAGGGTTTTTCCAATTTGACTAGCAAAGTATGATCGTCAAGAGCTTTTACGCCAATTTCATCAGTGGAAACGTTTCCCTCCTTAGCTTGGCGGGCGTTATTGATTGGGTAAAGCAAAAAAGCGCAAGGCGAGGGGAAATCAGGTGAGAGAAGCGTTTTCCAACTATATTCGAAATCATGAGCGGTTAAAGGCACGCCATCAGACCATTTAGATGGACGTAGATGAAAGGTGTACTCGGTTTTATCTTCTGAGATTTCGTAGCTTTGCGCAAGAGATGGCTCAAGCTCACCTTCTTTAGTAGTGGCAGTCAGTCCTTCAAAAAGCATAAAGGAGGAAACATTTGTGACCATATCCCCACCGCGGCGAGGATCAGGCGTTGTTGGATTGTGATCATAACAAATCTTTAGGATTTTCTGATCCGCTTTGCCGCAGGTCTCTTTTTCTGAGCATCCGCTCAGCATCAAACAGACCAGTGATAGAGTGAAAACGCACATCTTTTTCATAGTAGCTCCGTAAAGTTGTTAATCTTTCACATTCTAACGCTCTGAAGAAATTATGTCTTCAACAATTTTCTCTACGTGATCAACAAGATCTGGGTTGTGCTTATATAGCCAGCGGTTGCATTTATGTTTAGCCTTGAGGATTTCGTGCTCACAAAAGTAAGTTTTGAGGTCTTGCCTGTTATTGACAAGACCTCCCACATCAATTGAAACGGCTTGATTATCGATGAATCCAAAGTTAGTGATCAAATTGGGATCACGGTCTGAAAGGCCCAAGTGATAGCGCTTTAGAAGAACGTTGAAAAGTTGATCAATTGTTTGCTCAGCTGATTTGCGATCATTTGCCTTTTTAAACCGTAGCAATCGTTGATCTACAGGTTCGGCGTACTTTTGAAGAACAAAAGGAAGGGTGGATAGGTCTAATGACAAAAGCCTTCGATTGCGGTCAATTAGTGTGACTGTAGGCAGATTGTGATTAGAGGCTTTTAAGTGACAATATACAACGCCTGATTCATCTTTAAAAGTGTCTGCGTGGATCAAACAACTTTGAAAAGCCGCTGTGAAAGATTCACGCCTGCGTTTTGGGCGTGATAAGCTTGGAACTCTCCAGTAGCCGGTTTTAAGCTTGAAAAATTTAAGGACGTATTGACCATCTTCAGATAGAAAAGCAAAACTTTGACTCCCAGATCCTAGATAACGGTAGCTTTGATTAAGGTGCTTGCAAACCTCTTGACTTGGTGCAGGAGGATCAAAAAATGAGTCTATTTGAAATGGAGGGTAAATACGCATCACGGAAAAACCATCTGTAGCCAAATGACAGAGGCGTTCTACAAGAGTAAAACAAGCGAAAAATATGAGAGCATTAAATGCCAGCCTGCGGCCCGGATATCCTTTCCACTTCTTCATCTAATACCTCAACTAGGGCTTCGTGATGCGCTTCGAGCCAATTTCTAAAAGGGCGCGTGATTCGGATCATCTCGGGCCCGTAAATATCGGGTTTACACTCGTTAATATTGTGGGCAAATCGACCAATATCAATTTGCCTGGCTTTACCGTTGATAAAGCCAAAGTTAGTGCTGAAATCAGGATCTTTATCCATGATACCTTTTTGACAGCGCTTGGCAGCCAATTTCACTAAAGAGCGTATGCCATTGCGGGCTTTGGTGATTTCTTTCTGCTCCATCCAGGTATCAATTTGATCATAGGCAAGCGTGGCATAATGCTGTAGGACAAAATAGGTGTTATCGAGATCGAGATTATATTCATTGTTGATCCGGTCGACGATGTGCACGCTGCCATTTAGATGGTTCGTTCGATTTAGGTGGACAAGCAATAGAGCTGTCTCTTCTTTCAAGTGATTGTAGGCGATTGTAAAGCTATTAAAAACGTCTTTGATAATATTTGTTTTAAAATCGATTTTTTCTTTGCGCAATTTCTCTAGCCCTTTAGTCAAAGGGAGCTTACTCACAATCGGAGGAATGCGCATGTGGTGGAATTTAAACAACTTTAAGACGTACTGGTTATCCTTAGTGCAAAAGGCATAGACTTGCGCGCCACTTCCTAAGTAGTAGAATTTTTCAGTACGCAGAATATTCAGGGCAAACTGGTGCTCGACCGAAAGGGGTTTGTTGCTTTCAACAACTTCCACATCAAGTGGATAAGCAATTCTATTGAGAGCAAACCCATCTGTTGCTTTATGACATAAGCGCTCCAGAGCAAAAAAGCCCCCCACTATCAAAAAAACAACAAATAACTTTCTCATCAATCCTAGTCTAACGCATGGGGAAAATTTTTTCATTCTTTTTTGTGTTTCGGGCTATCACCCCAATGAATTGGGACAGAAGATCCAAGTTGAGCTATAAAATCAAAAATGGTATATAAAAAGCCGTATGCCGAATGTACAACGTTCAAAGCGTTTAAAAAAGTGGATTGCCCTCATAGGTCTTATGTGCGGCGTCTCAATGTTATTTTTAGATTCCACCGTTTTACCCGTTGCAACGCCGACTATTCAGATCGACTTAAGAGTCAGCTCGACAGGCATCAATTGGGTGATTAACGTCTACTTTCTAGCGATGGCTACCCTTGTTCTAGCCTGCGGAAGATTAGCAGATATGTACGGACATAGGCGTATTTTTAGTATTGGTATGGTCATTTTTGCCTTAGCATCCATCTTTGGTGGGATGGCCCTAACAAGCACTTGGCTGATCAGTGCTCGTTGTTTGCAAGGGATTGGGGGAGCCATGATGGGGCCAGCGAGCTGGGCCATTATTATCGATATTTTCCCTTATAAAGAACGCGGCAAAGCAATGGGCTTGCTTATTGGCATCAGCTCCATTTTTTTATCCCTGGGGCCTTCAGTAGGGGGTTTTTTAACAGAGTTTCTATCTTGGCGATGGATTTTCTGGCTCAACCTTCCAATTGCCCTCATCGGGATAGCTCTTGTTCTATATTCAGTGCCACAGACTGATGACTTATCAGAAGAGAGTTTTGATATTCCTGGATTCATCACTTTTTCAGCAGCCTTGGCCTCTTTAACGATAGCGCTTATGCAAGGCCGTGTTTGGGGATGGGGATCTCCAGTGATCGTTTTGCTCCTTATCATAGCCGTGCTTTTCTTCTTTCTGCTATATGTTACAGATCGGATTGCCCAACACCCTTTTATAGACTTTAAGCTTTATACAAAGCGGATTTATCTCGGTGGGAGCATCATTGTATTTGCTGTGCAGTTTTTGTTAATGATTTCGGTTTTCTGGCCCATTTTTTTTCAAAAAGCCTTAGGCCTTTCACCCCTACAAGCAGGTGCGGTGACACTTTTCTCGACAATCCCAGTGATTGTTTCAGCCCCTCTATCGGGCTGGATGCAAGATCGTTTTGGTCCCCGCCTACCAATTCTAATTGGGTTTACCATCGCCTCGTTCTGTCTTGGATGGTTCGCAATCTTTCTTCAGTTCGATAATGTGAAAAATCTCATTCCTGGCCTATTTTTCTATGGGATCAGTATGGCGCTGATCATGACCCCAAATAGCGCCTCGACATTAGCAATTTTGCCACCGCGTAAGCGAGGGCTAGGCTCAGGCATGTTTTACACAGCGCGCTACACGGGCGGAACCCTCGGTATCGCTCTCTTTGGATCCATGATTATCAACGTGCGTCACTTTAACTTTGCATCTCGCCTTGCCGAAAACCCCGCCACCGCTACGCTCTCACCCAAGCTTTTCTGGGGATTGCTAGCCAACGCCCACGATGCCCTAGCTCAGCTCAATGCCCTAGAGCCTCACATTCAAACGCTTGTCAAATCAGCCTTTTATGCCTCTTATCACTTCGCCTTCGTGGTCACGCATATTTTTGCGCTCTCGGTCGCTCTCATTGCCCTCATCATATCTCACCTCACTTACCGCAACGAGGCAGGCAGCAACGGGGCAGAAGGGTAATTTCTCACTGAACGCCACGGTTGCCCTCGTGTGTTTTGGCTTCTTGGTAGTTTCGCTTACCAAAAGGTATGTCGTGAATTCCCGCGCAACCAAACTATAACCAAAATCTAGATTCCTCACTAAAAGCATTGGATTGCGTATTGACTGATTTTATTCAGTCTTTTAAGATAGCGCAGACAAAAAGTTAACCAGCAAATAAAATGACTTTATCAAGCATCACCACGCTTCACAATAGCGATTTTACGCGCGCAGATTTTAGAAACGGGCATTTATCTTCAAGAGATACACAATTTCTTGTCAGTTGTATTAAACGGCATAAGGTTGAATATCTTGATATCACTGGAAACAGGCTAAGTAATAAGGCGCTAAAACAGCTCACCATTAAATTGGTGGCATCTGAGCCCTTGAGCGCTCTAAGGATAGGTTTTGACACTCTCAATGGCAAAGGCCTGGCTGTTTTCAAGCTTCTTATGGGCAAGCGGGATTGGGTATGCTTAGACCTAAGTTTTCGTTCGCTAACAAAGCGTAGCATCGAGATCTTAAAACAAGGGCTTACAAGCCAGTCTAGGTTAAAGGACCTTAGAATAGCGGTCAAAATCGAAAAAGATGATGTTTTCATAAAGCTTGTTGATATACTGTCTCGGATTAAGCTTCAGTCGGTTTCATTGCATTTAGATTCTTTTAAAATGAAGCATGCATATGCAATCGCTGGACTTTTGGAAAAAGATAAGCTGAAGGCATTTGGCTTTAGTGCGCATAGCTGGTATGACGATATTGGACAAGCCTTTTTCGATGGCATCGAAAAAGCAGAGAGTTTACGCTATCTTGACCTGCGCTCAAATGTATTTCGTTCTGAGTATCTAAATGAAACACTTGTCGAAACTATCAGCAAACTTCCAAAGTTAAAATGGTTGGGCATTGAGGACTGGGAATTGGATGTTGCGCGGTACGTATCCAAACTTGGAAAGATGGTTTGTGGAAAGAGAGTTTTAGAAGTTAATGAAGCTAGAGAGCCCGGCAAAAATTATCGCGGATTATCGAGAGCTAGGGTCTTAACTCGCTTGAATGCTAGGGCGGAAAAAGCTGACTTGATGCTTATGTTTTGCAAGTCAATCCCCAATTATAACCCTACTGAACCCAAAACCTTTAAGCAGCTACCAAACAATAAGGTCAAAATGCTGTCTAGATGCCTTATTGAGAGAAGACTCTTGTCTTCTCACGCTAAACTCCGGATGCGCGAAAGATTTATTTCTAAAGAGGAATTGCTCAAAACTTTCTACGTTGGGCAAGTTACTGCAAATGAGGCAGGGGATTCTATGACATTGCGTAACCCTGATAACGGGTTGACTGTTGTTCTGTCCAAAAATTGTGAAAGTGTGGTCACGGCCTACTTCGACGGGAAATATGCGGTTCAGAGCATATTAACCTTCTCCAGGGGGTCTAATGGAAAAGCCATCAGACGTCGTTTGACGCGTATTAGAAATGAGGAAGGGCTATCCAATAAGATCGAAGATATGAAGGAAGATTCAAGATGCCCTCTAATGTTTATGGATCCACAAAGCTTTTTGGGAAGCATGTGTAGGGCATTTGGTATTTATTAGCCCGACTTGTCAAATTGCTTCGGGTGGTCTATTCCGAGATTTTGAAGTCCCTTGCCTAAAAGAGAATTAAAGCATCGGAACGGCGCACGAGGAAAGGTTTGTTGCGCTACATTCCAAGTATGAGCAGATACAGAATATAGTTATGCATCGTATGAGCTAGAGTTGTATATAATATATTTAATATTACTTGAGTTGAGCTATTTGCCCTTTCTAATATCATTCCATAGAATAGACCGAAGATAAATTGAGGAAGTCCGTTGGAGCCGTTTGGGTGAAATTGACTACGATGCATTAAAGCAAAAAAAGCAGCTGATACTGTTAGGCGCATCACTCTCACAAATGTGTGGTCTACAATTTCATCTGCTTTTTTTACTCCGAAAATTTTTAAAGTTATTTTTGGTAATCGTCTTAAAATAATTTCCTGAAATAAAAGTCTAAATGTAATTTCTTCAGCTGCAGCGTAAAAAAAAGTGTATATTTCAAGCTGACAGATCTTCGGCATTAATTTTTCTATATATGAAAATTGAATGTCTTGAATATTTCTAATAATAAAACATGATTTATCAAAAACACGTGAAACATTTTCAATGTTGTTTAATTTAATTAACAGGTTATATCTGTGCTGATAGAATGGTCTGGATTTCTCTTTCAGAATGTCTGATATAATAGTGTAAAAAAGAAGAGGCGCAGCTTCTTTCGTTGCTGAGAAGATTCGGGTTACCGGATTTACAGGTTGTTTAAATTCATATGTTTTAAGTTCGAAATTATATTGAGATTCATATCCGGTGTTTAAAAGCGAAGCATCGTTTATTTTTAACATATATAAAACTATATAAATTGATTTAATTAACGACTATTGTAATTTATTTTAAATTAATAGTCAATTAAATAAATATAATTATGTATCGACAATTATTAATTTCGATATGCTTAGAGGTGCAGCTATGTTGCATTGCAACGGTTCAAGCTCCGCCTATCGCGGCATTTCTTAAGTAGTTGACGATAAACAAGATAAGAATAAAATAAAAATTTGATAAATTAATTGGTTTTATGTAATAATAATTATAGGGTTAATTATGGCTAAAAAACAAACCGCTATTGAAGAGTTTACAATTATGGAGGCAGTTGACCTGCTCTCCAATGCTACAGAACTCGATCTGAAGGATCTGAAGGCTCGAGCTAAAATGATCGAGGCTGGAGAAGAGGTTCTTAGGGACATTTATTGGCTGGATTTAAAGGATGCTGATAAGACAATTGATAATGTGAAGAAGACTTTTGGAGTCATCCAAAGGTATTTGCACTACTACTATACTGAGGAAAGGGGGGCTCTGAAGGAGGGGCAAACCCAACGGGGTATTCAGGCAATGATGGGCCTTGTAAAGGAGGCGGCAAAACAACTGGATAAATGCCGTGAATTGCTAGGTGGCGTTAGTGTCTCTGGATTAAAGGAGTACCACGATCTGCAGGAGTATTATCTCAAGCGGATTGTCAGCTACATCCAAAGTGAGGGCGAGGATCCTTCGTGGCAGCCTGAGTGGGGCAGCGGGCCAAGTGATTTGGCTGACATCAAACGTCGAGGCTTGAAGGGTTTAGAGATGGTCAAAAAAGACCGTGATTATGAGCTCTTCTACATCCTCAGGGAAGATGGTTCAGCTTTTTTTAATCGCGACTTGCTCAGACACTTGCGGCTCGTCACGGATTTTGATGATGCTCTTGTTGAGTTGCAAGCTCTTGATCCACTTACGAAGATCATTTTGGTCCATGATAAGGATATGCATGCTTCAGCTAAGCAAATCCGGCAAGATGTCTCTTACGATTTAAATGCTTTTTATCATCTTGCGATGAAAAATCGCCATTTGCCATTGGTAAGCGATTTGAATTCTGCTTGCATGGCTTTGATGCTTGCCTCTAATCCCCGTCATTTGATGCAGAATACAAGCAGCAAAAGCTGTGTGGGATATTTTAGCGATTTTCAAATGTACATGAGGCGGATTTTAAGCTCTACTGACTATGCTCGAATGATTTCAGTTCAGCTCGACCCCGATGATGAGCTAGGCCAAACTATTCTTCACCTAGCTCATGCGCTCTCTTATGCTTTTTTTACGCGTATTGGTAACCGAGAAGAGGCAATTTCTTTCATTTATGGGATGATTTCACAAAAGAAAGAAAGTAGCTCACTTTGGAATCACTTGCTCGATGTTCATGAAGAGATTTATGGGCTTTTAAAGCATTTTCCAAGCGGTCCTCTATTTAAGGCTTTAGATGTTTTTCACCCTGATGAAGATTTTCACGGGTTTGATCCTGGCGCGCAAGGTAATTTGGCAAGCAAGTGTTTCATTGTCTCATTTCGTAACTTCCACCTTGACTGTCTGCGTTTGCCATCACCAACAAGGCAGCGCTACATTCAAAAGGCTGAGATAACACAAGAGTTTCAGGCTTTTTTGCGCCAGCTTGCATCGCATAAGCGTGGCGATCAGCATTTGATCATCAACTTGCAAGATCGCACTTCTTGGGAAGAGCACGCTCGCTGTGAAGTCCTTGAAAAAATACAAAAATCTGCTGAGTTTTCACCAAATTTGGTTGTTGCAACGTTGCCAAAATATACAGATTTTTACTTTCAATCAGATGTCTACTTGCAATTGAATCAGGCGGAAGATTTTTTAGACTCAGTCATCGAGCAAGTCAAGGGAGGAGAGTCTTGTGGATTTTTCTTTCCCAAGTCTTTTAATCAAATCCAGGCAGAGAGCTTTACATCAAAAGCGGTTCCATTGATTCACAAAACCTTTTTTGGTGGCAAAAATGCGCTCTCTCGTAAGAATCGACTTGATTTCATCGAGATTTTCTATCATTTTCTGACGCTAAAGATGATCGAATCAGTCCAGCCTCATAGCTTAAGCTTTACATGTAAGGATGCTGTGGATGTGGGGGCGGCAGCCTCTGCAGGATTTTATGCCTTTTTAAAGCTAATGAGTCGATCTTATGATTGGCAAGAGGATGAAAGGGATTTTCTGGTCTGGATGCTTTTTGCCCCGGCGTTAGCAGTGCGCGAGCGCCCCATTGATTTGCAGCGCCTTTCTCGTACGGTTTCTTCTCTTTCTTGTATCAATGCCGAATTAGAATTGGAGCGCAATAAAGTGCTGAAGGCTTGCGGTGAACTCTTCGATTTTCCTCTTTTTAACGAGGTGAGTGTCTTTCCATCTAAGGACAGCCTCCGATCGGAACATAAGTAATAGTCCCAGTCGTTGAAATTGTTCCTGTGTTGTCAGCTTGGATGCTTGCTAGGGATACCGGTGCTGGAGATTGTGCTGAAAAGTCAGGCGTTCCTGCGTCTGCTGTTAGTGAGTAGCCATTGCTGGATGTGTTTCCGCTGAGGAGGAGGCAGAAAGATGAGGCATTGGTTTGATCGGCAGAAAATCCAGTTAATGTGTTTCCATTAAGAGTGTTGTTGCTGATTGAGCTATTTATGATCCCCGGTGTGTCTGCAAAGAGCTCAATTCCATTCCCGCCGTTAGTGTTAACCTGGTTGCTTGTTGCTGTAAGTGTCAGCGTTCCGCCAACAACTGTGGCTTCAATGCCTGATGAAATTGCATTTTGTACTGTGTTGCTGAGAAGGGTTGCATTAAGATTTCCACCTTCTGATCTCATTGAAATTCCGCTTCCTGCTGTACTATCAATGGTGTTATTTCTTAGTGTTACATTTAAAATGGGTGTTCCTATGAAAGTACTGAAATTAAATCCAAAATCGGTTGAGTTGAGGAGTGTGTTGTTTTCTGCTAATAGATCAACGCTTGCACTGTCACTCACGAAGGCCAGTACGGCTAGCGTATTGTCGCAAGAGTTATTACTGAAAATACCTGAGACCGTAGAGGAATTGAAGGCCTGAATTCTCCAAGGATTGCCAAAGGGAATGCCTGTAAAGGTGTTGTTTTGTGAAGAGTAGACCCCAGAAGTAGAGTCAAAAGTGCGCAAGTCAAAAGCGTTTGTGTTGTCACCAGTAGCGGTGTTATTGTTATATGTAAAATCGATTAAAGATGACCCATAGGCTTCATAACGGACACCCTCATCCATCTCGGTCATAGTATTGTTGCTGAAATTCAAGACAACAGATGAATCATCATCTGTTGTGATTAAAATAGAAGAATCTCCAAAGAATGCGGGGTCGACGACTCGAAAGTCATTATTTAGAAAAGAGATATTGGCAGAGACGTTATTCGAAGTCAAAATTTCGATATCCTCTCTCATAATGAAGTCATTATTGATAAATTGAAGCGAGGAACTCCCATTGTCATTGAGCTCTACATGGACAAGTTGACCTGGGAGGCCCATTGTTTGAGAGATGGTGCCGTTAGAAAAGGTAAAACTTACAGACTCCATGCTTGTATCTTCTAAAAAGATTCCATAATTGCCATCTGACATTTCTACAAGGTTGACTTGGTCAACTAATACGTTATCTATCCCCGATCCGTAGATGGAATTGAGAGAGGAGGCAAGAATATCGATTCCCCGAACAGTTGTGTTGTCAGCAAGGGTAAGGCCGTTGCCTGCAATGTTTGAGATGGCAGGGTTTTGTGAGCTTTGAGCAGGAAAGACAATGGGCCCATATTGGGTGATAATTGTTTGTGGAACGCTATCTCCAAGTAGGGATTGACCAGTTTTAAGGATGAGGCCTTGGTTCATATTAAATGAGGTTCCATCACCTGTGAAAACATAAATACAGTCACCGGATCCAGCGGCATTTTGAGCTTCTAGAAGAGTGTAGAATGGGTTCTGAAAAGTTCCAGTCCCTCCTGGATTTGTATTATTAACAAACCAGCACACGATTGAGTTGCCATTGGGTCCCGTCGCTACCACTTGCCGCCTTTGATTGCATAATACAATGAGTTCTTGACGTTGAACAGGCTGCGATTGGTAGGCTTTTAGACTGGGAAAATAGCTTTTAAACTTGACAGTTGGCCTTTTCCAGAAGGGAATGCTGATTCCAAGGGTTCCTTGGACATTGGTTTGGTAAAGACTGTCATGTGTAACTGACAGTTGGGCGTAGAAGTTATCGTTCCATCCCATTTTTAGTCGAGATTGAAATCCAGCTTTTGTGTTGCACTGTTGCCTTTTGAAAAAGTAACCGCCTGCTGCTAAATAAAAACTAAGGTCGCTGATAGAGCCCAGGTAACTGCCAACTTCTGCATCTGTGCCTGTCAGTGCCATGCGCTCACGTAAAGTTAAAAGTAAATTATTGCCAACAAACCCAAATAGATTAACTGATCTAAGATCTTTGGGATTGTCAATAGGGAAATAGCCATTTGCCCTGAAATCAATAGAAGGGCTGAGCACTTCTATGCCACCGCTGGCTTGCCTAAAACTTTTTCCCGTGGAACTTCTTTCATCGTAGTAGGCATTAACGCCTAATATAACGTTTGAGCTTCCAATCATTGCGCGCAGACCTGTACCGACATTAAACGCTGTAGCTCCGTTGTTGAGCACGTGTCTTCTAGCATCAATAAATGGGATCCAATTTGGGGAAGGGAAAAAACTCAGCATTCCTTCGATAGATGTATATCCATCTTGGTAGCCAACACCACCAGCTTCAACGTGTTTGAGTGTAAAATACGGGACAAGGACCTCTCTGGGAAATAAGGCTATCGATGAAAGAAGGCTAAAAGCAAACAGGAACTTGGATGAATGTTTCAATTTTTCCTCAGTTTAATGATAAATCATCGGGCATCATCGAAAGGGTGGCGTATTTGCCTCCCATTTCTCGCAAAAGTGCGCGCCAAAGCTGACTTGGCTGCGTGTCGAATACGTGATTTTGTGTTGCAGGATGCAAAAACCAAAGTCCGGCAAGGAATTCTTTTTCTAAGGCGCCTTCACCCCAGGCCATATAGCCAAACGAGATGATCGCGCTGTGTTTATTCTCTGTTAGTGTATTCTGTAAAAAATCACCATCTCCACCAAGATACACCCCTTCAGTGACACAAAGCGTTTGATCGGGGATGCTAGCGCATGTATGCAAAAGCATCATTTGGTCTGATTGAATAGGCCCGCCGATCCGCGCAAGCAAGCTGCTTTGTGTTTCAAGCTCGGCAAGCTCTGCAGGTAGACCGCCCTCTAAGGGTTTGTTAACAATAACGCCAAAAGAGCCAACTTGACTATGCTCACATAGGAGGATAACCGAGCGGCTGAAAAGTTCGTCATCGAGGTCTGGGCTTGCAATGAGAAACTGACCAGAGCTCAGTGTTGACATCAGCGACACCCGCAAGGGTTAGGGTTTTCTACTAGCTGTTCGTTGTAAAGCTTGAGCATGGAAGAGAGCTCATCGACTTGGCGCATCATTTCTGCAAAGTCTTGCTTGAATAGCTCAGATTGAATGAGGCATTTTGCGTCTGGACTATCCTTGGCTTTGTCAACAAGCATTGAGAGGCGCTCCATAGCGGTAACGATAAGATCAACTTCACCTTCAAAGTACTGTTTAAACTCTTGGGGCGTATCGACAGCATTTAAAGCTGTTACGCGCTTAAGGCGCGTGCGTTGCCATTGTTTATTTAGATAAAAGAAAATGCCGTATTGATTGACATCATTCATAAGGGTGCTGACTTTGCTCATCACAGCTGTCATACGCAAGTAGAAATCGTCGTATTTAATGAGTTTTCCAAGAGTGCCTTGCCCATCAGCAAGATCTTTCGTGATGGTTTCAATATTGAAGCTTGAATCTTTTAAATTGTCCATCATGATGCTAAAATTGCAGAAGACGTTGCCTTCGTTCATTTCATTGATGGCGCAATTGATCATGCACATGGTGTCAGAAAAGTTTTCTATTGCCACTTTGATGCTATCGACAAGGCGTAGGTGGTTGACGCGCTGCATCGTGCAGCTCACCTCAGACATGGCTGCTCCAAATGAGCGAATGGCAGAGCCTAAAGCCGAGCCATTTTCATCGATCCAGTTGTTGACCTTACAAAGCGTTTCTTCGACCTTGTCGGATAGGGTGGCCAGCTCGCTAAAAGCACTCTCTAGCGGATCAATTGATTCGGCATAAACAGGCGTTTTAGAAGTAATGCGCACGGGTTTAACACCGCGTGGCGGGGCTTTAGGAAAGATACCGATTGATTTTTCGCCCAATAGGCCTGATGTTTGGACGGTGACCTCATCAGTATTATAAAGGCGCACGCTAGAGTCCACATGTAAAATCAGCTGATAAAAATAGACCTGCCCGAGTTCATTTGTGGGTTGCTCGCGCGCGTGGGGGATTTCTTCAATTTTTGTGACCTCTCCAACAGGCTTACCAGCAAAGAGAACGCGCGTTCCAACACCGATACCGTTAATATTGGCAAAGCGGATTGTAAGCAATTGCTTGCCATCACCGACGGTAGGTTCTAGAAATAGTATCAGTGAAATAACAAGCGTGCATGCAGCAATAACAAAAAGGCCAATGAGCAAATTCTTGGTTTTGTCCATGAGCTTCATTGTTTGCCCTCATGGATTTCGCGTCTGAAAGTTTGCGGATCTTCCTTAAGCGTGCGCAATAAAAAGTGGATGGTCGGATGGTCTATTTTCATGAATGCCTCAGCTTTATCTATATGCGCTATTACGGCATTTTCGTGCAAGGCTAGGCGATCTCCTACGTAAAGGGCTGAGATGACATCATGTGTAACGACAATCGATGTGGCCTTTAGCTCCTCTTGAGTTTGCACAATGAGCTCATTGATTTGCATTGCTGTGATCGGATCCAATCCAGTTGTTGGCTCATCATAGAGCAAAAACTTAGGGCGGTAGACGATCAATCGGGCAAGCCCTGCTCGCTTGCGCATGCCACCTGACATATCAGAGGGGAGTTTATCTTGGGTGCCTTGCAGACCAACAAGCTCCAGAGCGTGATCGACGCGGTCTCGGATTTCCCCAGGCTCATAGTGTTTGCCGGTGGTGGGATCGACATGCTCGGTTAGATAAAAGCCAACATTGTCTGCAATCGTCATCGAATCAAAAAGAGCAGCTCCTTGAAAGAGCATTCCCATGTTGTGGACAGCTCGATAAAGGTCCCTTCCTCTCAGCTCAGAGATCATCTGGCCATCGACCTCAACAGTGCCCTCATCCGGTCTTAAAATACCTAAAATGTGCTTGAGCAAAACGCTTTTTCCGACTCCAGATCGTCCCAAAATCACAAGGGTTTCCCCGCGCATGACATCGAGATCAAGCCCTTTCATGACCTGGTTGGACTCAAAAGCCTTGTGCAAATTTCGGATCCTGATGGCCACATCATCCTTTACGTCAGCCATCGGTTCACCGTATTGCGAATCATGTTAAGACCCAGTGTGATGAAAAAGTTTGTGAATAGAATTGCCGTATAGCAAATCACCACAGAATTTGTCGTTGACCTGCCAACGCCTGCTGCACCGCCGCGTGTTGTCATTCCCCAATAGCAGCTGATTGTCACGATCTGGATTCCGAAAATCAGCGATTTGGTAAAACCTACGAACAAGTCAAAAAGGGTGATGTGTTGGGGCATAGGGTCAAAGTACGTATTTGGTGACATATGAAAGAAGTAAACTGAGATCAAGTAGCCACCAAAAATCCCCATACAGATAGAAAAAATTGTGAGAAGGGGAGTCATGAACGTGGCAGCGATGATGCGTGGTGCTACCAAGTAGCGGTTTGGATTGACAGCCATGGACTTGAGAGCATCAATCTGCTCGGTCACATACATTGTGCCCAACTCAGCGCACATGGCAGCACCCACCCGGCCTGTAATCATAAAAGCTGTCAGCACAGGGCCCAGCTCGGTGATCATCGCCTTCCCGACCATGATACCCGTTGTCCCAACAAGGCCCATATCACTCAACTGAAAGAAAGCTTGAGCGGCTAAAACCAGACCCGTTGAAAACCCCGTCATCGCAACCACTGGGAGCGACTGAACGCCCACGTCGTAGAGTTGCTCGCGAATAAGAGACCATTTCGGTGGTTTCCGAATAGAGGAAAACACCGCATCGAAGATAAAAAGGGTGTAATCACCCACAGAATTAACAAATGCGAAGAGCTCGCGCAATAAATTCATATTCTTCGCATCATAGCTGCGAAGCAGTTATCGCACAAGTACTAGGCCCCGATACCTTGTTGGTATGTCCTTTTTTCAGCTTCTAGAAGGTCTTGGACAGTTCTGTAAGTCAGGGTATCTCCTTCTTGTAAAGAGCGTTGCAGGGCTGAGGTTAATTCGCCCTTTCTGTCGAGCTTCTGGCTTTTATCTTGGTATTCACCGGTATGCATATTTGCGATAGAATCAATGCCAAGACCTATTCGGTTGATAGCTTGAGATTCATCTTGACGATTTACAAGACCAGCTGCTCCGCTGGCTGAAGCAACCGCAATATTAGAGGCAAGGTGTAAATAAGCAGTAACTGATTTCTTGTTAGCTAAATCTTCTTTCTGTTCGTTTCGGTCACGGCTCAGTACTTCTAGTAATTTCCTGCAGCCTAGACTGGATTTTAAGTATTCCACGTAAAACAAAACTAGTGGATCATCAATGCCGGTGGGCTTTTTCTCTGGTTTTGGTGACTCAACTTGTGGTAGTGATTTAGCTTGTATTTCCATTTTCCCTCTATTTTGTTATGCAGCTGACGCAACAGATTTAGCTATGCGCATCAGCTCGAGTTGATTTTCTAAAAATTTCATTGCCGATTCGTGCAAGTGATTTATTGCCTCTACTAAGTGATTGGCATCGTCGCATTGCGACCGAATTTTTTTCTGGTCATCACCTAACTTATTTCGGCTCTCATCAAATTTTTTATTTTCCCAAATAAGGTCAGCCTTTCTTAGCCCGCCGGCGCAAGTCGAAGAGGCTCGGACACAATTACAGAGCTGACTGATTGTTGCTAAAGCAACATTTTCAGAGTAGATCATTTGATTAACAATAGAGCTGCCTCCAACGGCAACTCCCAAGATTCCTGCTGCAAGTGCTAGAGCTGCTGAGAACTGGGGGAAGACCCCAGCTCCGCTTAACGTCGTTGCACTAATCGACCCTACCCCAGCTGCAATCATGCCTCCGCTAACCCATCTAGATATATTCTCGTTTGGCAAAAGGGAAAAACCAGTGGCAATTGATGTTGCCGCAGTAACTACACTTATGATGGATCCAGTCTGGCTCCACCACCTGCAGTTTTCTTGGGCAGTCTTTAAACGATGGCTATCTCTCTGGTGCTCTAGAGTTGTGTCTGTCAGATGTTTTTGCAACGTGTTAAGTTCACCCATGCGCCAACGTAGGATGCTGTTTTGCGACTGTTCGATTTCATTAACAAACTGGATAAAGCGAATGACTGCAGGCTCTTTATTTTCATTAGGGCATCTGCTCAGATTCGGCTTTGATGGGAGATAGGAACTTCCGTTATCATTTGCCTTCGAAAGGCGATCTTGAGGATGGGTCGCAGCGTTGACATGACTTGCTTTTGAGTCGGCAGAAGGTGAGCTTTTCAAATGGTCTATCGGGTTGATATTCATCATATAGACCATTGTTTTTTTAAAACCGCAATTTTCTCTTTGAGGTCTTGGTGATAAGTTGAGCCATCTAAATGCCGTTCTGCTTCATCAAGAGCAAGCATTGCTTTTTCGCCCTCACCGAGCATCCATAGACAATCTGCAGCATGAAAATGGGGGAGGGGATCTTCACCAAGCAAGACAGCGAGCATTGACCAAGCAGTTAGAGCATTGGCGTAATTTTTTTCCATTTGTAAAACAGAGGCAAGTCCCATCCAATGTTTGGACTCAAATGGTTTATTTAGAGTCAAATATTGGAATATTTCTCTAGCTTTAGCATAATCGCCAACGTCATAGAGACCTTGAGCTAGATTGTAGAGGACAGACAAATCCTCGCTCGTCATTTTTCCGTCAAGCAGAGGCTTGTCGTGTATTTGTCGCTCGATGAGTTGATCGAGTGCCTTTTGAATGGATGTTTGCACTTAGCCCCCCCTGCTGTTTCCATTAATGTGTTTAATGAGTTCATTAATAGACTTATAGATGCAATGAAAAATTTCGGAAATGATGACGCTTTCTTTCATACCCTTATGCAAATAGAGCGTCACTCTGGTCACTAGACTTTGAGCTGATGTGATCACTTCAGAAAGTTGATCAATCTTTTTGTCAATTGTCTTTATGACTTGGTCGTAATTTGTGTTGAAATAACTTGAGTTGCCCTTGAGTTCATCTAAAGGTAAATCCTCGATCGGGTTGGGGATGTCCTTAAGAAGTTCTGGATGCTGCCTTTTTTGCTCATCCATAAAATTTTGATAACTTTGGATTTTAATGATCAGTTCTTCATGCTTGTAGTTGCCATCTGCAATATCAGTCTTTGCATTTCTTAAATCTTCTGCTAATTGGCGAGAGCGATTCATGATGGTTGTAAGTGCGTTACCTTCATTAATCAAATTAAGAATGTTAGTATTTGAAACTTTATCGTGGTTGATCACAAGAGGTCGCATGGCCATGCCCATGTTATAACCCAATCTTTTTTTCGGCTTTGCCTTTACCTGATCAATGGCACTTTGCAGCAATTGATTGATATTTTGAAGCTCTTCGATGCTGTGATCGCCGTTGCTCAACTGCTCCTCAACTTGCGATAAAAACTGATGGAGATCGATTTGCTCATCTTTAAAGTTAAGCTCAATATCGCCTTTGCCCTTCTTTACCTGCCGCAAAGTGGCAATCAGATTCGTGGCGTATTCAAATAATTCCTTTATAGTAGCTTGATCTGAGTCTGATTGGCTTATCTCAGACTGATGAATGGCTGGGCTACTGTGATTAACTTCTACTGACATATCTTGCTCTCCCTTACGTTCAAGCTTATCAACGTAGACATTTTTTTGCAAGGAAAAAATCAAATCAACTTGAGTGAAATTGGAGATTAGTTTATATCCAAACCTATGAGTACAATAAGCCAAACAAAAGCCAAGCAAATATTTGAATCACTGCAGCAGCATATACCTGGAGGTGTTTGCAGCCCTGCTAGAGCCTTTGGGCAAGTCGATGACGATCCTCTCGTCATTGCGTCATCGAAGGGCGCTACATTGATCGACGTCGATGGTAAGAGCTATATCGATTATGTCTGCGGTTGGGGAGCTTTGATGTTGGGACACAGCCATCCTGCGGTTGTTGCTGCAATTACTGAGCAACTCTCTAAGGGGCATTGCTATGTCAATTCATTTGAGCTCGAGCTTAAAATGGCGCAGCTTATTGTGCAGCAAATGCCAAGCATTGAAAAATTGCGATTTGTCTCTTCTGGAACAGAAGCGACGATGAGTGCCATTCGCGTTGCTAGAGCCTATGCTAAAAAAAATCTGCTGGTTAAATTTGATGGAAATTACCACGGACACAGCGATCCACTTTTGATAAAGGCGGGCTCGGCTCATACTGGCATCGTTGATTCCAAAGGCGTTCCCCCTCAAGATACAATATCGCTTCCCTTCAATGATTGTGAGGCTTTGCAGGCGCTATTTGACCAGCGTGGAAATGAAGTGGGAGTTGTGATCATCGAGCCAATTGCTGGAAACATGGGCGTGATTCCATCAACTGATGAATTTATTCAATTATTGCAAAAGCTAACCACGCAGTATGGAGCTGTTCTTATTTTTGATGAGGTGATGTCTGGTTTCCGAGCTCATTTGGGGGGAGCACAAGCCATTTACAACGTCGTGCCTGATATGACATGCCTTGGAAAAATCATCGGCGGGGGATTGCCATGCGCAGCTTTTGGAGGGCGCAAGGAAATTATGGATCTTCTTGCTCCGATAGGAGATGTTTATCAAGCAGGGACCTTATCGAGCAACCCGCTAGCTTTGGCTTCAGGTTATGCTACTCTGCAAGAATTATGTAAACCAGGCGTTTTTGATTCTATATCTGCAAAAGCAAAACGCATTGTAGATGCTGTATCTTCAAGGGTATGCACGAGCCAAGTGGGGGCGATGTTCACTCTGTTTTGGGGAGTTGATGAGGTGCGTAACTTTGAGCAGAGCAAGCAGCAAGATAAAGAGCTTTTCAAGTGCTACTTTGGCCATTGCTTAAGCAAAGGTATCTATATGCCTCAATCGCCCTTTGAGTCGGCCTTTGTCTCATTGGCTCATACCAATGAGCATATCGATTACACAATTGAAACTATTTTTAATTTTTTGGGATAGGGTCTTCATCGGGCCACTCATAAGTGGCAAGAGAGCGCACATCGAGTTGCGACTCAGCGATTAGAATTTCTTTTCCAGCCAGCTCTATAAGGTAAAGTGTCGTTTTCGGGCTGATGGGTCTGCGCTCGCGGATTTTAATGGCTTTAAGGTTATTCATGCCTGTAACGCGATGGCGCCCCACTTTCTTTAAGAGCCAGTAGGAGAGTGCAAAAAGAGCTAGAAGAGCTGCAAGGGTCAGGACCATTTTCGTGAGCGCGTGGCCATATGAGGTTTGCGTTAGATCACTAGTCGGGGCCTCTGGGTGTGTATGTTCAACAGGAGGAGGGGTACTTACCGTCTCTTCAAAAATTTCCTTGCCTGCATAAGCAGAGGAGCAAAGTGCTAAGATCAGTAAAAAGTTTCGTATTTTCATGTCCTTTGTTATACTGTTTCTATGAGCAAGAAGCAAGGATTAATTGCCCTCGATATCGATGGCACCCTCACTGATGGCAGCCGCCTTATTCCCGATCAGGTTGTCAATTACCTCCATGGATTGCACGACAGTGGCTGGCAGATCGCTCTGATCACGGGTCGGATGTATTCGTTTGCCAAGCGCGCCATTGCCAACATGAATTTTCCCTATTATTTGGGCATTCAAAATGGTGCTGATATTTTATCGATGCCCGAGGAAAAGCGTATCGATCGCGCCTATTTGCAAGATGGAATTCTCGACCATCTTGATCAGCTTTATACAGATTTAGAGACAGACTATCTCATCTATAGCGGTTATGAAAAAGGGGATTTTTGCTATTGGCGCCCTGAAAAATTTCCAGAGCAGATGCATCCTTATTTAGACAAATTGCAAAAGCTCTCTGATGCGCCTTGGCAAAAGCGCAATGGGATTGATTCGCCTTTTCCACTGATCAAATGCGTTGGGAGTTACGCATCGATGCATCCAATTGAGGAAAAATTGCAGGGTTATCCCGGTATTGCAACATCATTGATTTCAGATCCTGTTAGCGATGGGTTTTACCATTTGATTTTAATCACTCATGAGCTAGGTCAAAAAGGAGGCGCTTTAAAGCGCATTGCAAAGCTATGCGATATCAAAGGCCCTATCATTGCAGCTGGCGATGATGCAAACGATATCCCCATGTTTAAAGAAGCAGACATTGCCATCGTCATGGGGGGAGCTCCAGAGCATGTGACCGCGCATGGAACAATCATGGCTCCACCCTCGACAGAAATGGGAATTATTTCCGGTATTGAGCAAGCACTTTTACAATGTTAAAATCAAAACAAACAGGTTGGATTCATTTTAATCCACACTCAACAGATGGGCGCCACGATACAATCCCTGTGATTGAAAATGCATGCCACATTCTCGAGCTCTTACAAACAAAATCATCCCAACAACTCTATGAGGCTAAGTTTCTTTTAGACAGGCTATGTGCATTTCAAGCGCCCTCTGGTGCTTTTCCCCACTACCTGCACGAGTATCCTCATACTTATAATTCATTGACAGCCTTTGAGCTGCTCACCCCCTTCCATCTTATCCAAAAGCAATTTGGGACGATTCTTAAAGATTTCAAGCCGGTCATCGATCGTTTGCATGCTTTTTGCGATAGCATTACTGATAGAGCTTTTGTCACTCCTGCACATAAAACTCTGCTAAAAGCTGTTAAAGGCCTTCCAATTGATGCAGATGAATGGAAAGGGGAATCTAGCAGTGACTGGTCACTGCTTTTGCAAGCTTATCGCGCTAGTCCCGACCCGATCTGTTTGCAAAACTTAAGCCGCCACATTCATCCAACCCTTAACTGCTTTGTTGGGCTTTACGAGCCCCAAGAAGAAAAGCGGCAAGTCTTCTCATTGCTGGATCTATTTTTAGGAAACAGCGTTGGTGATCACCCCATTTGCTTGCGATCATCCATTGCTCAGCCCATTTCCATAAAAGGATCAGCTCCTGATTGCCTTTACCATACCTCCTATATGCCGTCAGAGGTGGACAAGTTTTTTCATCTTATGCGCTACTATCACACCGATTGTGATCTAGTATGCCAAGCCAAGCATTTTTTGATGAATACACAAGATGGTCAAACCCTAGAATTTACCTATCCAGATCATGATGAAGAACTCTGTTTTTACATTAGCCATACCCGACCAATTTCTGTTGATAATCAGGGAGCGAGTGCCTTTGCAATTGATCAAACCGTTAGAATCGGACCCTTTACACTATGCTTTGAATCGCTTGGAGAGGGGACATTTATGGGGCACATTAGTCGGGCAAACCGCCCAGCACAAACAGCAGCACGCGGCTCTAATCGCTTTGCGACCTACGACTGGCGCATTGCCCTGCGCTGCGTTCAAAAACAAGGTCCAGCTAAGGTCAGAGTAACTTTACGCCGCTTTTGATTTTTTTGCCTATCCTCGTGCTTGTGTGCCTAGAGAAAGATTTTCACCCTGACACAATGGACGCATTAAATCAGCAAAAGCTTCCTTTACGTTGAGGTCTCGATCTTTTGGGTTGATGATCAGTTTAAATACATAAGAAGTCCGCCATGTCTTAACTTCAGACGGGATTTTGGATTCTTCAATGCTGTGAAACAAATCCCCTTCAAAGAAAACTAAGCGCATATTTACGCAGTTGGCCCTCAAAGCTATGTTTCCATGATGATCGTAAAATATTGTTCCCAAACGATACTCTGGCAAAAACTCTTCCGCAGTTGTGTAGACCATAGCTGAGATAAGCCAAGGTTTTCCTGTTGATCCATTGGCAAACTTGTTAGGGTGAAATTCTTTTCCTTCAGAATAGAGAACGGGGATTCCAAAAGACACCCTGTTTTCTGGATTGCAGTCCTGATGTTTGCCCAATTCTCTGCTCTCTTCAGATGCTTCAGTAAGCTTATTTGCAATGACTGCAGGAGATCCATGTGAAGACTGGGTGCACAATTCCCATGGAAGAGTTGTGATATCTGCGTTTATTTTTGCGCCAAGTGTAGCAAATAGTTTATAAACTTCAGTGATTCCTGAGGGAGGATGAGAAAAAAACTGCCACCGCTCTTTTCCATTCATTGATTGAGCTGGCTTTTCTCCATTTTCAATGGCTTCAGGACTTCCATAACTATTCCGGCTAAAGCTGGCATTTTTGGAGAAAAGCCTCAACTCTTCTTGTTCAGAGGGTAGAAAAAAATCGTCAATAATATAGAGATGCTTTTCATCTATGGAGGCTTGCTTAATTGAGGCACTTTGCAGCCTTAAATCTGAGGAGACAAAAAGCTGCGACTCAAATTGAAAGGTGAGTGGGGAAGTGCTTGGATGGGTGTAATAATTATCAAGAAGAGGTGCAACACTCTTTTTTATTTTCGGCTTTTCATTTTGACTTAGCACCTCGTTTGAATTAACCATCAATCGTTTCCCCGATCTTGCTTTTCGACAAGCATAATGAGGGCCTCATCATGCTTATAATATTCGCATGATGTTGGGACATCCACCGGCATCATTCTTTCCTGATAGTCGTAGTTTGGGCTTGTTATAATTGCATCAAAGAATTCAGGATTTTCAAATTTGGATATAGGAGAGCTTGCGAAGCAAGAAAACCGGCTGCCCTTGCGCATATGATTTTGAAGACAATCCTGCAAGAAAAGAAGCATGACATCAGTGTGTTTTTCGGTACTCGTTGTGGTTGGAGGCGCGGTTTTTTGTAGATTGTGTTTTGGGAGCAATCTTTCATAACATTCTTTAGAAATTTGCTCATTTTTCATAAGATCATGCAGAAAATTGGCCATTTGAGAGGGTTGGAATTGGCCCACTTGATTAAAAAATACATCGAGGTCGGAGTCTGTATACTTGGTGCTCGCAATTTGAGGTATTTGCTCTTTTATGCGTGATATAAGGGCTTGCCCCTTTTTTATAACCATATTTCCAGTGTTTAGATTGCGCGTTTTTTGTGCTTCGAGCTCAGGGTCAATATCGTTAAAAAATACGGCATCAAAGATTCCTAGATTTGGCAATGCATTCTTCCACGTATCATGAATGACTGTGATAGCAGGATTATGCTCTGCCCATTTCAAGGCCTTTGCTGCGATTTCAGGGTCAGATTCGATAATTACATGATGCTTTGGATGAAATGTTTGAATACGATTGGAAGAGTAACCGAGTGCAAATCCGACTTCCAGTACTTCGCCGGAAGGATTTAAATGGTCGATCAAAGCTTCAAGATAGGGCTTTTCCCATGCCATTCTAGTGACGGCTTTTTCTGTTAGAGATTGCGTATTACTGCTGCTTTGCTCGTTCACAAAAAACTCCACTTTAACGTCATATCGGCAACGTATATGCTGTGTTTTTTTATGTCAACAGAGCAGCGCTATGCTGCTTTTGATTGGTGAAGCTCAAGGGTATGAAGGAGCTTGTTAGAATCGTTGAGGAGGCGCTCTTCTGTTGTCTTGCCATCTTCTAACTCTTCAATTCCGAGCATCAAATCTTCGGCATGCCCTTTGGCCTCTTTAACGTAGTCACTGTGTTGAACAATAAGTGTGACAGCGCTGTAGATCCCTTCAGCATAACGTGGATGATCAAGGATCCATTGGTCGGCTGTTTTTAGAGAATCTCTAAGGGCGTGAGTTGCCCATTTATGTGGAATGTTTCCAAGCGATGCTCCCACTGATTTTAAGGCATTATCAAACGCGTCAAGATGCGTATCAGAGGCTTTGTTGAGATAGTTTTCATATGCATCGTAGAGCTCAGACAATTTTGGATCGATTTCTGATGGGTCGACAAGACCTTCTTCGATAGCATGTAAGGTGATTTCATCGAAAACGGAGTGGATACCACTTAGGATATCAGAATCCATGAGACCCTCTTGTTTAATTAGAATCGCCATTTCGGCGCCTAATTTTTCCATATTAATATCGCTAGGCATAATTTACCCACAGTTAAATCAATTTAGTTTTATATAATTAATTTAACTAATCGACATTAATTAAACAAGGGCTGATTGTTCCTCAAATGCGGGATGAGTCGGAGCAACTCCCATAGCATGCATGCCGTTATCGACATAAAGCGTTGCGCCTGTGATGGCTTGCGCAAATGGCGAAAGAAGAAATAGGGCAGCATTGCCGACATCTTCCGCTTCCATATCGCGTTGAAGAGGTGCATTAGCTTGGGCGTAGTTGATCATCTGGTCGATAAAGCCGATGGCTTTAGCAGCTCTTGAAGCTAAAGCTCCTGCAGAGATGGTGTTGGTGCGAATATTCCACTTGCGTCCAGCTTCCCAGGCGAGTGTGCGCGTGTCGCTCTCGAGGGCAGCTTTTGCAGAGCTCATGCCGCCACCGTAACCAGGCACAGCTTTTTCTGAAGCTAGGTAAGTGAGGCAAACGGCTGCTCCACCCTCATTCATGTGCGGACCAAAGTGTTGGAGCATGCTGACAAAAGAGTAGCTCGAAGAGCTGACAGCTGCTAAGTAGCCTTGGCGCGAGGTTTCAAGAAGAGGTTTTTTGACCTCTGGGCCATTGGCTAAAGAGTGAACGAGGAAATCAATTTTGCCAAAATCACTAGCGACTGCCTCTGCAACTTCGTGAATGGTATAAGAATCAGCGTCTTTGTATCGCTTGTTGTTTTTAATTTCTTCAGGGACATCTTCAGGATGATCAAAGCTTGCATCTAAAGCATACACCTTTGCAAAGCTCCAAAGTGATCCATCAGATAGTTTGCGGGACTCATCAAATTTGCCCTGCTCCCAAGACATAGTGAAGATTTTGAGGATAGGCGTCCAGACACCTAATATAACTTCGCAGCCAGCTTCAGCGAGTGCCTTTGCAATTGGCCAGCCGTAGCCCTGGTCATCACCAACCCCTGCTACAAATGCGCGTTTTCCTTTCAGATTAAATTGTGTCATGGTTTCCTCTTTTAGTTACTAGTCGCTAAAGGTAGCAAAGTGCACCAATATTAAGCAACCTGATCGCGCATCCAGCCCTCTGCTGTTTGTGTGCGCTTCCATTCAGGTGTTGGATAGCTCTCTGTTTTTTTTGCGCGCCTTATTTTAACGCTGTTTGCAACTTTTTTTGGGGCCTTGACCGTTTTAGGTTTTGCCTTACGTTTAATTAACGCCATGTTTCCTCCAAATTTGACATGTCTATTCATTTCAATCCCCAAGTATACATATTTCATCATTTATAACAAAGGAATATTTTATATTTTAATATACTGTTAAGAAAGTGTGGTTGTCAGATAAATATCAAGGTGGTATACGTAAGTCATGAAATTTCAAAATTTTTCTGCGTTTGGCAAGCATTTGCGAGAGGCCTTTCCTCACAATCTATCTCAGTGTTTTGCACTTATCGTTCCCAAAGCCGACGAGCGCGAGTCTGCCGCCTGCCATCTTATCAGTGTTTTACAAAAAGCAGACCCAAAATTAAAAGTTTACAAAACGCTTGATTTTGACAAAACACTTCTTGAAATCCAGGAAAATTCTCTGTTTGGTGACTTGCCGCTTGTCTATCTTGATGAGGTGGAATCGCTCAACAAGAAACAGTGGCAAGAGTTGATCTTGGCAATCAAGTCCTTGCCCTCAGGTGTGCGCCTTATCCTAGCAGGAGCTAATGCAAAAGCCTGCCCAACTTTAAGCACTGAGGTAAAGGATGCCCTTGTCATGCTCGACTTAAGCGCTGAAAAGCCCTGGGACCGAGAAAAGCGCATTGCTGAGCAATTGATGCAAAGGGCTTCAGAGAATGGAAAAACGATGGAACGTGCTTGCCTCGATTATCTTTTCCAAGCCATCGGTCCCGAGCTTGGCTTGCTTGAGCAGGCGCTTGAAAAGTTGATTTGTTATTCAGGCGAGGCTAGCCATATCGACCTAAAAGCAGCTCACAAGCTTGTGCGTCCTTCAAAAGAGCAGTCGCTTTGGCAGGTTGCTGAAAAACTCATTTGGGACAAAGTGTTGCCCCGCCGTGTTGAGTCTAATGACTTTCCAATGCTTATCGGTGCATTGCGCTATCAGCTTGAATTGGGTCTTTGTATGACGCTTACTCCCGAACAGCTCAAAGAGCGTTTCCCAACTTTAAGAGATCGCTCGCTTTCTAAATTCCAAAACTATCGCTATCCTGCGCAGTACTTTGAAAGGGCCCTGCGGGCACTTTACACATCTGAGAGAGCTTTTAAAAATGGTGTTTCTGACGGCAGTCTTTGTTTTGATCTTTTTGCAGGGAAGTTGCTCGCATGACATTGCACCTTTTGCCAAATCTACTCGCTGAAGGGCTTGATCCGAAATCGGCCTTTGTTCCCGTTCTCTACGACATCATTCCAACACTTGATGGCATCATTGGAGAATCTGAGCGCAATGCACGCCGCTACCTTAAACTGTTTCGAGATGACTTTCGAGATGTGCCTATCGAGCTACTCAATGAGCACAATAAAGATGTGCGCCCATTGCTTAAGCCTCTTGAAAAAGGGGAGTCATGGGGTCTTATTTCCGATTGCGGCTTGCCGCTTCTTGCAGATCCAGGAGCTAAGCTTGTTGCGGGTGCTCGCGCTAAAAAAATCGATGTGCAAGTATACCCAGGTCCATCATCAATTATTCAAGCGCTCATGCTCTCAGGCTTTTCTGCGCAGGGTTTTACCTTTCACGGTTATTTGCCGCGCGATCCAACACGTCGTGAGCAAGCCCTAAAAGCACTTGTCACGTCCATGCGTAAAACGCGTCTCACTCAAGTCTTTATCGAAGCACCCTATCGAAACAACCCCATGCGCAATGATTTGATCCGCCTCATTCCAAAAGAGATTGGCATCATCGCAGCTGTTGATCTCATGTTGCCATCTCAAGCGATTTTCGATGTGCGCACAAATCCCGAGCTGCACAAAAAGTGCGTCGTGTTTGTTCTAGGGTTTTAATGAGCCATCTATATCGAAGTGAACTCAGGTCATAGACGGAACAGGGAAATTTAGCGCATTGCAAAATGAGCAGTAAGCGAAAAGTTGTCGAAAAATGAAGCTTTCTAATCGGTCAAATTAAAAAATTATTGGTCAGCTCTGCAGAATAATGACAATAAATAAAGTGGAGAGTACAATGCCTTGACATCAGCAACGCCTTAAAGAGGTAGTCTGAGGAATGAAAAGCGCGTTAGTCTCCACCAAAACCAGAGCATCTCATTTAAGAGTTGCTGCTAAACCCAGGATTGTTTATGGCATTTCCAATAATAACAAAAGATTATTCAGGTGCGTTCTCTTACTCTGAAAGACCTTCTGCATACGTTAACCAACCGGGCAAACTGGTTCTGCCTCCGCGTCTACAAAGTAAGAGCTGCTTACAAAAAGTGCAAAAGTTAAACAAAGAGTCCTTAAATTTTTTTGAAGAAGAGAGAGTGCTTAAAACTCGCGATCGTCGATATCGTATTGAAACAACAACGCAGTATCCGCAATCAGTTAATGTTCAAATATCAGCGCGTTTTTCTGGCCTAACATATAGCGGCTCAGGAGCAATGGTTGGCCCTCATCACGTGCTAACCTGTGCCCACAATGTCTTTTGCAAAGATAATAAAAACTGGGCTGAAAAGATTGTGGTTTGTCCGGGAAGAAATAATCTGTCAGCACCTTTTGGCCAAGCAGAGGTAACCCGTGCCCATATCTTTTCAAAATGGTCAGATGAGGCTGATAGTGGTTATGACATAGCCTTGCTTATTTTAAATGAGTCAATAGGTAAATGTACTGGGTGGGCTGGTATACTTTGTTTAGAAAATCAGGGTCTATTAAAGAAGCCCGTGAAAATAACTGGTTATCCAGGAGAAAAAGACGAACAGTTGTGGGGAATGAAAAACAACATCAAGTTGCTGGGGTCCGAGACCATTGAATACGATATTGATACTTCTCCGGGTCAGAGCGGGAGTCCAATTTGGATTGAAAATATGGGCATGCCATACATTATTGGGGTTCATACCTTAGGCTCCTGCAACGTAAATTCGGGGGTCAGGATTTCCAATGAGAAATTCATAAATCTGATTGCCAAAAAAATATTCGAAACCTATAAGCTTGATAAATCAATTCCTGCGCCTACTTTGCTATCAAGAGGATTGGTTACTAGACAAGCGTCAAAATCCCGCCCCGCACAAACGCTGGGAGCCGAAGCTTGGGCACACCTAGGAGATGTGGGCGAAGAGCCGCCCCTGCCTGAAAGGATTCACGAAATACTAAGCGAGCCCTGCCCAGCAGCTTTGGGACTAGAACGCTTTGGAAAGACGATAGGCGATACCCATATTTTAGTGCTCATCCCAGCGACTCTTGATGGCAAACCTTTGACCTTAAATCGATTTAAAGAGCTCCTTGATCAGCGAGAAGGTCCAAAATTCACTCGTTGGCACCCTGAGGGCCATGAAAACACCCCTGCTTCTTCCAGCTATTGGGCGCTCATAAGCAAAGCCTGCATCCAAAACAGCAGAAACAAATCCTACGATTTTCAAAGACAAATGGTAGAGCAGCTGGGAGACCACTATCGACTACCAAAACTGATTGAGATGGTCTTTGGGCTTTATTTGCAAGAAGTCACCCATCACGATAACCTTTACCCAAATAATTTATGGACGCGCTGCGAGGACATGAGCTCAGATGGTGGGTGTCCTATGGCTGTACGCGGTTTTGGCGGCGGTGGCGGCGTCTACGGCAGCAACGGCGTTGCCTACAGCTACTGCGTGGGAGTGGGGGTTCTCCGAAAGTCCAGCTTTTAAAACCGTTTTGCTTTTTGGCATCCTTCGTTGACAGGATTCGCGGATTAGCTGTTCACGTTGAGGCTCATCGTTTTGCGATTTTTTACTCAAGCGCTTATGCTCTCAGGCTTTTCTGCGAGGGCTTCAACTTTCACGGCTATTTGCCGCGCGATCCAACGCGTCTCACTCAAGTCTTTATCGAAGCACCCTATCGAAACAACCCCATGCGCAATGATTTGATCCGCCTCATTCCAAAAGAGATTGGCATCATTGCAGCTGTCGATCTCATGTTGCCATCTCAAGCGATTCTCGATGTGCGCACAAATCCCGAGCTGCACAAAAAATGCGTCGTATTTGTTCTAGGGTTTTAGTATTGATTCCAATTGAAAATAATTGCCGTAATTAATAACATCTCGTTTGCAAACAAGAGGTGCATTATGAAAATTGGAACATCACCATTAGTTTTTAGTCCCCTTAACTCGGGTGAGACATTGGCAGCTGCCTGCTTGATGTTTATGGCCGTCACAGCTGTCTATTTCAACAACAAACGCAATTCAGAAATTGCAGAGCGTAATTCAGCAATTGCAGATGGAAATGAAAAGATCAGGGATACGTTTGAGGGCTACTGTAAAAAATACCAGATTTTGTCTGAAGTGGATTTTAGGATTGCTAATATCCGCGATCTCCTTTTGAAAACAAGTGTCTTGGGAGATAAGCGCTTTTTTGACGATCCAGCTTTGGTCGAGGCTTTGACGAGCCAGTATCGTTTAGAGGAGGTGCTTGCAGCAAACGCAGAGCGCAAATCTGCAATCCAGGTGGTCTGTCAACATAATCAATCGGAGGCGTTAGAAACTTTGCTGAAGGCGATTGATGGTATGGATTTGCTCGCTCAAAAAGATTCAGATGGAAACACTCCGCTGCATGTGGCAGTGATAAACAAATCGAAAGAGGTGGTTGAGGTCTTTGCTGGTCACGATAGTGCTCGCGAGCTGTTTTTGCTACAGGATAGTGCAGGGGATACGCCGCTACATTTGATTTGTCGAAAAAACCAAAATGAGTTGTTCTCAAATCTTTCAAAGCATGAGAGTTTTGAGAATTGGTTAAATGCTAAGAACCACGAGGGGCAAACACCGAGGCAAATCATCGATCAAAGTGGATCTCAGGCTATGAAGCAGGCGTTGACTATTTATAACCTGCCTAATATGAAAGCTCAATAAGCTCAGAGGCGACAGAGTCGTAGAAGAGCAGGCCTTGTTCAGTCAGCTTTAGGCGGTCGTCCTCGATTTTAAGCCATTGTTTTTCGATGAGTTTTTCGATGTCGCGATCCATAGGTGGGAGGGGGGCGCCTTTGAGCAGACGTAGATGAATGGCGAGTAACTCGCGCTCTTTTGCTTTTGGCGCAAGCTCTTCGGTGAAATCGACGGGGGATTTTTCTGATTGCAGAGCTTGGGTGTATTTGGGCAGGTTGAGGATGTTGCGAAAGCGTTTTCCTTCCCAGTAGGAAAAGGCGCTGGGGCCAAAACCGAGGAAGGGACGCGCTGTCCAGTAGCCAGTGTTGTGGATAGAGGGGGTGCCGAATGCGGATATTTCATAGCGCTCTAATGGGATTTGATCGATGGCCATCGTGTGCATTTTCAAACTCATCTCTTCTGATGGCAAGTGAGGTTGGAGGCTTTTTTGCTTGCGGTGGAATGCTGAGGGTTCTTCAAAGGTAAGGTTATAAAGGGAGAGGTGGGTGATTGGCAGGGTTTTGGTGATATCAAGTGTGTGCTGCCATGTGGCAAGGGTTTGATGGGGCAGATCATACATGAGGTCAATGGAGATGTTTTTAAATCCAACTTTGTGGGCAAGATGGATGGCGTTTTGCGCTGTTTGTGATGTGTGAAGGCGGCCTAGTGTTTTAAGCTGGGCATTGTCGAAAGACTGAACGCCAATGCTCAGTCGGTTGATGCCCATTTGAAGGTAGTCGCTCAGCAGCTCGGGTGTGGCATCGTCGGGGTTGAGCTCAAGGGTGATTTCACAGTCTAAAGCGTGGGTTTCCTTGATGAGGGCGATTAAGGATGCCAGATGAGAGGGGTTTAGCTGTGAGGGCGTGCCTCCTCCAAAATAAAGGGACGTGATTGTTTTTCCTTGGAGCATAGGCAGACGCCAGCGCCACTCGAGAAAGAGTCCATCCATGAGAGTTTGCTCATGGACGGGATTTTTTCTCATCACGAAAAAGTGGCAGTAAGGGCACTTTTTTGTGCAAAAAGGAATGTGGAAATATAAACTTACCAATTATCAGAATCAGGGTCTTCAAGCACGCCGCGACGCCAACGGTTGCGATCGCTAAATGGGTCATCTTCGTCTTCTTCGGTATCCGCTAGCTCATCGGTATCGTCATCATCGTCGTCATCGTCTGAGATATAGTTATCATCTGTGCCAATTTCTTCTTCCTCATCAGCTGAAGCGTCTTCTTCAACATCGACGTCAGCAATAGAGGCTCCATCAGAAAAGGGCTTGGCTTGAACGTTGCGCTTTGGAGCGATATATTCCTCTGGCTCAGCACCTTCTTTAGTTTCAGTGAGCTTGCCCTTCTCTTCCTCAATCTTATGCTTGAGGGAGGCAATTTCCACTTTATGCTTTTCCATGTCTTTTTTAGGAACGAGCCCTAAATTGAGCCAATGCTCTAAATCAGCAAGCTCTGCTTCTAGTTTTTTGACTTTTTCGCTTTTTGTTTTCGCCATGTTCTTCAAAAATTATAGGTTAAGGGTTTTTGTGCTGTATTCTACAGGCTTCTCTCTTTTTTTGTAAATACGCATTTTTCTTCTTTTAATACAGTAAATTTTTTGTTATGTATAAAATTATTATGCTGCCAAACTTAGTGTACATTGAAAAGCTTTACCGCTCTTTTTGTGATAATCCAGACAGCGTTGATCCCACTTGGCGCTCTTTTTTTCATGGAATGGAGTTAGGTGCTGATTTTAAGTCGGATAGCACAAGTAGTATTGAGCTGTTAATTAGAGCATACCAGTTATTTGGTCATCTAAAGGCGCGCATTAATCTCTTTGAAGAGCCTCAAGAGATTGAGCAATTAAAGCTTGAAAACTATGGACTAAGCGCGTCTGACTTAAGTAAGACGTTTGCTACATCTGGAGTGCTCGATCAGGAAACAGCTTCTCTAAAAGAGATATTGTCGGCGCTTGAAACGCGGTATTGCCAAAGCGTTGGCTATGAGCTTTTCGGTGAGCATGCTGAAGAGATGGCTCAGATGATCAAAACAATGCCGTTTTTACAAGTCGATGAACAAAAGCGCATTTTACATGAGCTAAACCGCGCTGAGATGTTTGAGAATTTTTTGCATATGAAATACACGGGGCAGAAGCGGTTTTCTCTTGAAGGGGGAGAGGCATTAATCCCCATGATGCTTGAGTTGCTTTTTTCTGGGAGCGATCAAGGAGTGTCTGCAGCAGTAATTGGCATGGCGCACCGCGGCCGGCTGAATGTGCTGGCTAATGTTCTTGGCAAGCCTTATGCCTCAATCTATGCTGAGTTTGATCCAGAATACGTTCCACAAGAGGGCGATGGCAGCGGCGATGTAAAATATCATAAGGGATATGATGCTAGCATAAAAGCTCCAAGTGGCAAAGAAATTGCTTTGCGCCTGGCTGCTAATCCAAGTCATTTAGAAGCTGTCAATCCAGTTGTAGAAGGCTTTGCTTATGGGCTGCAGCAAGCAAGTGATCATAAGTCTGTGCTGCCAATATTAATCCATGGAGATGCAGCAGTAGCTGGTCAGGGTATTGTTTATGAAACAATGCAACTGTCAAATATTGAAGGATACGCAACGGGTGGCTCTATCCACATTGTGATCAACAATCAAATTGGATTTACGGCCCTGCCTAAAGAGTCGCGCTCCACGCGCTATTGCACAGACATTGCAAAAGCTTTTGATTCTCCTGTTATTCATGTGAATGGTGAAGACCCAGATAGCTGCGTGCAAGCAGTGCGTTTGGCGATGGCTTTTAGACAAACGTTTGGATGTGATGTTTTCATTGATCTGAACTGCTATCGCAAATATGGACATAACGAGGGCGATGAGCCTGCTTTTACGCAGCCTGTTATGTACGAAAAGATTAAAGCGCAGGAGAAGTTGCGCATCAGTTATCGCAATGCTCTGATTTCTAAGGGAGTGCTCAGTGAAGCAGAGGCCCAAGGGATGGAAGAGAGCTTTAAAAGCGAGCTGGAAGCTGCTTTGCACGAGGTTGAAAAACTTAAAGTTGGCCGAGAGTATCAATGTCCTGTTCCCGAGGATAAGCCATATCCAGATACAGGTGTTGAGAAAAGCTTATTGATCGATCTGGGGAAAAAGGCGTTGAGCTATCCAGATTCTGTGCATATTCAGCCCAAAGTAAAACGGATTTTGGATGAGCGGGCAAAAATGCTAGTTGATGCACCTGTAGACTGGGGGATGGCAGAGATTTTAGCATATGCAAGCATTTTAAATGAGGGGCATCCCATCCGCATCTCGGGCCAAGACAGCATTCGGGGAACCTTTTCTCATCGCCATGCTGGAATCACTGATAGCAAGACTCAAGAGCGCTACATTCCACTGCAGCACATTAGCGATGCTCGCTTTCAAATTTATAACTCGCCACTGTCTGAATATGCTGTGCTCCTTTTTGAATATGGCTATTCGCTGACGCAACCTAACGGCTTAAATATTTGGGAGGCGCAGTTTGGTGATTTTGCAAACGGCGCTCAAATTGCAATCGATCAGTTTATTGCAACCTCTGAGCAAAAATGGCGGGAGATCGCACCACTAACGCTCTTGCTGCCACATGGCTACGAAGGGCAGGGGCCCGAGCATTCATCTGCGCGCATTGAGCGGTTTTTACAGCTTGCCTCAAATCACAGCATGATCATTTGCAATAATTCAAACACAGCCCAAGTGTTTCATTTGCTGCGCTCTCACATCCATTCAGCCGAGCGCCGACCCTTGATTATTTTTACGCCCAAAGCGCTTTTGCGCTATGGCCCGTCCCTATCCAATCTAGAGGCGTTTTGCTCTGGCAGTTATCAGAAAGTTATCGATGATAGCTCTGCTCAAAACCCTAAGCGCCTAATTTTTTGCTCTGGAAAGGTCTATTACGATTTGTTGGAAGCAAGAGAGGGGGCCGACATCGCTTTAGTTCGCATTGAGCAGCTCTATCCATTTCCCTATGCTGACATAAAAGCGTTGCTTGCAAAATACAAAGGCGTTAAACAGGTGTATTGGGTGCAAGAAGAACATCAAAATATGGGTGCGTGGGCACATGTTCATTTTTCATTGAGTGGGCTATGCGACATCCGCTACTTTGGCAGGCCAAAATCGGCATCGCCAGCAGCGGGTTTCCCGACACTGCATCAGCGTGAATTAAAGACCTTTTTAAAAGAGGCGTTGTCATGACACAAGTAGAAATTAAAGTGCCGCCAGCAGGTGAGTCTGTGACTGAGGCAACTGTAGCTGCTATCTTAAAGCCGAATGGCTCAGCAGTGAACGAGGGCGATGAGGTTTTAGAGCTTGAAACCGATAAGGTCAATCAAGTTTTATATGCTCCTGCATCTGGGCAGCTGCAAATCACTGTTAACGTCAACGACGTTGTTAAAGTTGGGCAAGTTGTTGGGAAGGTTGACTCAGCTAAATCAGGATCACCAGCTCCAGCCTCTGCAGAAGCTCCAAAGCCTGCAGCTTCCCCTCCCGCAGAGGGAGATGTGCGCGTTTCAGCAGAGAGTTATGTCGCAGATTTGCAAAAACCAGCCCAGGCCCCTCAGTCGCCGCCAACGGTAAAAGCCCCAGAGCCAGCTTCAACTGCTCCCCAGCCTGGCCAAACGCGCAAACGCATGAGCGGCTTGCGCCGAACCATTGCCAAGCGCCTTGTTGAAGTCAAGACCACAACGGCGATGCTTACAACCTTTAACGAAGTGGATATGAGTAAGATCATGGAAATTCGCTCAAGGGAAAAAGATGCCTTTGCGAAAAAACACGGCGTCAAGCTTGGCTTTATGTCATTTTTTGTCAAAGCAGCAACCCAAGCATTAAAAGCCCTCCCGGATGTAAACGCCTTTATCGATGGCGATGAAATTGTGTACAATGAGCGGTTTGATATTGGGGTTGCTGTATCCACGGATAAAGGGCTCATGGTTCCGGTCTTGCGTAACTGCGAAGAGCTTTCCTTTGCTGACGTTGAAGGCAAGCTTGCAGACTATGCCAAAAAAGCGCGAGAAGGCACCATCTCTTTGGATGACCTTAAAGGCGGAACATTTACAATCACCAACGGCGGTGTTTTTGGATCAATGCTATCAACACCTATTCTCAATCCGCCACAAAGCGCCATTTTAGGCATGCACAACATTGTAAAGCGTGCCGTTGTCGTCAACGATAAAGTCGAGATTCGTCCCATTATGTATTTAGCGCTTAGCTACGATCACCGCATCGTCGATGGAAAGGAAGCTGTGACATTTTTGGTGCACATGAAAGAGAATCTTGAAGACCCAGAACGCTTAATGTTGGATTTTTAGATTTGGATTATGATGTTTTAGTGATTGGCGCCGGCCCTGGAGGGTATGTCGCTGCTATTCGATGCGCACAAAATGGGCTAAAAACTGCCTGTATTGATAAGCGCGCTGAGCTAGGCGGCACCTGCCTAAATGTTGGATGCATTCCATCAAAAGCTCTTCTGCACGCCTCTGAATTTTACCATAAAATGGCTAGCGATGCAGCAAAGCTTGGAATCAACGCTCAAGGTGTCACCTATGACTTTGACAAAATGATGCAGCGCAAAAATGAAATTGTATCAGGCTTTAATCAAGGCATTGCCGGGCTCTTTAAGAAAAACAAAATCACATTCATAACGGGCACCGCTGCTTTTTCAGGTCCTAATTCAGTGAGTGTTGATGGCAAAGAAATCAGCGCTAAGCACATCATTATTGCCACAGGTTCTGAGCCCACAGAATTGCCCTTTGCCCCCTTTGATGAAACTAAAATCATTTCCTCTACAGGGGCGCTAGCCTTAAAGAGCGTGCCCAAAAAACTCATTGTTGTGGGCGCAGGGGTGATTGGAGTTGAGCTTGGCTCAGTCTATGCTCGCCTAGGCTCAGAGGTGCATTTCATCGAATTTTTAGACCGTATTTGCCCCGCCCTTGACTTAACCATCGGCAAAGCCTTTCAAAAAATACTCGAGCAGCAAAACCTGTCTTTCACCCTGTCTGCAAAGCTAACTGCCGCCAAAATTGAAGGCGAGCAAGTGCACTTGACCTATGAGACAAAGGAAGGCGTGCAAAACGAAACCTGCGATGCTGCCCTCATCTGCGTTGGCCGTCGCCCTTACACGCGCGATCTAAATCTTGATAAAGTGGGTATTTCTCTTGATGATAAAGGGCGCATTGCCATTGACGGAAGCTTTCGCACATCACAATCCCACATCTATGCCATTGGTGATGTTATCGATGGGCCCATGCTCGCTCACAAAGCCTCAGAAGAAGGGGTTGCCGTTGCAGATCTCATCTGTGGCAAAAAAAGCCATCTCAATTACATCGCCATTCCAAACGTGATCTATACCTATCCAGAAGTTGCATCTGTTGGTTTATCAGAAGAAGAAGCCAAAAAAATGGGGCTGCAAGTCAAAACGGGCAGCTTTCCGCTCAAGGCAAACTCGAGGGCTCGCTGCTCTGATGATACAGAAGGAATGGTAAAAATCATTTCTGAAGCCACCACAGGACGGCTCATTGGAATTCACATTCTTGGAGCGCATGCAGGGGAGTTGATTCAAGAGGGAGCTCTAGCGCTTGAAAAGCATGCCACGGCATCAGATCTTGCCGCTACACCACACGCTCATCCCACCCTGTCGGAAGCCCTCAAAGAGGCTGCAATGGCGATTGCTCAAAGCCCCATTCACATGTGATTAAATCTGCGCAGTGGCTGTGACAGGCAAGCGAGCTTTTGCTTTATTATCACGAACAGCTTGAACAGTTTCTTGCATGGTGTTATATTTGAACGCTTCACTATTGTTTATTAAATGCATGGCGTCTTCGATTTCTCGTTGAGTCGGAGGGCTAACATCTGAATCTACTGAATCTTGCTCATCGTCGCTGACGTCTTCAGGGTCATTTGTATATGGAGATGTTTTCCCAAGAAGTTGAGCATTCTTAATGAATTCTGTATATTTTTGCGATGGTTTCCTGCTGCTATCGCTTGCTCCTTGTTCATCGTCAGAAGATGGAGCAGTTGCAATGTCATTCTTATCGTCAGATATCTCGAATACGGGTAAGTTTGGTTTGCTGCTGAAAAACTCTTTTATTGTGGTGCTAATGCGCTGCAGCAATGTTGGATTAAATTGAGCTCCCATTTCACTGCTTTCTGGCACTATAAAACCATCGTGCTCACTACTTCCCAGATTTAGTGCTTGCGCAAGCTCAGGCAAAACTTCTGTTTTAAAACGCATGTTTGGACCTTGCTCTAGCTTTTCAAGAGATATGGTCTCGGAGGCATCAATAATAGAAACTGTTAGGTCTTCCATTTTAATAGTCGGAGCGGTATTGGACCTGCTGAACAAAGCCTTTATGCGCTCGATAAAGGACTCTTTAATTTCGAAGGACTCGTATTGAATTTCGTCTTGCTCTTCAAGAGTGATTGAATCTGGGTTGTTATGAGCAAAAAGCATTGTCTGTTCTTTGCGTTGCCCAAGATCAGCTAGTGCTTGTATTGATGTGTGCATTTTAGAAAACCAGCCCCTTTGCTTGACCCAATCGTCATGCTCTTTTTGGGCTTCTTTGACCTGTGTTTCTTTCATGCGATCTCTAAAAGCATCGGGGATAATATCATCATAAACGTTTTGAAAGCCTAGCGCAGCTAGCTGCTCTCTGTAGTCATCAAATAACTTGTTGCGATCTTTGTACAATTCACCTTTTTGAAAGTCTAATTGAATTTGCTGCACAAAAGATAATTTAGAATTACTTAATTTTGCTAGTCGCAGATAGGGTTCTGCCTCTTCAGGATGGTCTCGTAAATGCTCTTCGAGCTTTTTTTTACATTCCAGTTTAAGATCCTTAATGAGCTTTTTAGCTGTCCATGTTTTTTCAAGGCGTTGCCCAATTTTAGATCGAATAATTTCTGGGGTGCCTGATACATAGCAAGTCAGTTCTGCAATTAGAGAAATTGCATTGTGGAGGGTAGTCTGGCTTTTGCTCGATACATTTTCTTGATAAACCATCTGTTTGGCTTGATGCTCAGTGACCTGATCGATGAGAGCTTCGCCTAAAACATGTAAGTATGTCTGGTAGTTAGGCATCATTCGAACGAGTCCTTTGGCCTTCGTCGCGAGATCAAACGCCTGGGAAAAATCATGGGTATTGCGGATTTGGCGACAGATAAGGTCGATGTAGTCTTTAGCCTTTTCATCATTAAGAGGCTTTGCGTTTGAGAGATTCTTGGCAATTTTTTCAGGTATAAGGGTTGTCAAAAGGACGTTTATAAAACGCTGAAAACGGCTAGCCTGGATAGGCTCTAAGCTCATCCCTTGGAAAGTATCGATATCTGATAATTTAGTGATATTAGTACTCATATATAATAATTATAACATAATATCAATTATTTTGCAACAATATTAATTACTAATATCCAACAACTTATAAAAATAAATTTTAAAGATTTGTTAAATAATGCATAAAATGTTTATAATTATGAATGTTGGTAATAATAATATATAATATAGGCAAAATAATGAAAAACCAATTAGCTAAATTAGAAAGCCAAATTGATCATTTAGAGACAGAACTTAGTTATCTTAATGAGCTATTGATCCGGCTCGGATTTGATGAGGGCATATCCACACTGAAGGCTGCTGCAGAAGAGATTTTACAAGAAACACAGAATTAGGTTAAAATAGAGTCACAAACTGTTAATTATTAAATGTGAGTGACTTAAAATGGCCAAACTCGTTCTGAATGATGAGGAAATTCAGCTAGATGACGGAGCTGCTATTAAAGAGGCCTGTGAAGAGGCTGGAGTCCCTTTTGCCTGCGAAGAAGGCGTTTGTGGCACCTGCGTGGTAGAAGTTGAGTCTGGTATGGAAAATCTATCCGATTTTACCGAAGAAGAAGTTGATTTCTTAGGTGAGCAAGACTGTGAGCGTCTAGCTTGTCAGTGTAAGATCAAAAATGGCACAGTAAAACTGAGGTACTGATGATCGACTTGACGATGACAATCGAGGAGATCTTCACTAAATTTCCCTCAAAAAGCCAACGGCTTGCCCATGAAATGACCCAGGCGGGCCTGCATTGTGTAGGATGCGGAGCAGCCGTCTGGGAGACTTTAGAAGCTGGAATGCTCTCTCATGGCTTTGAGGACCAAGCGATCCAAGAAATGCTTAAGCGTCTGAATGCGATTCTAGCAGAAGAAGATGATCCTACAACAATAACACTGACGAAGCGAGCAGCCGAAAAGTTTAAGGAAATCACCAAACAAGATGGCAAGGAAGGGTGGGCTTTGCGTTTTGGCGATAAACCGGGTGGTTGTGGGGGTTTTGAGTACGTCCTCGACTTTTCAAAAGAGGCTTCAGATGATGACACTGTTATCACCTCTGAAGGTATTGAAATCCATGTTAAAATAGCAATGCTACCGAGGTTATTGGGTGCGGTGATTGACTACGCTGAAGGGCTTATGGGAAGTGGTTTCAAGGTAAGCAATCCTAACGTGAAAAGTTCATGCAGCTGCGGTAACAGTCAAGCTTACTGAGAGCTATTTCTTTTTAAAAGCTTATTAATCGCCAGATAACGGTTAAGTTCGTTTTCGTCAATTTTTTGCTTGCTGATCTTACCTTTAAGGTTCACTAACTCGCTTTTGTATTGCTTAACTTGAGAACAAATCTTGTCCACTTCATCTGTGACTGTGGCGTTACTGATCATCAGCTTAAATAATTCGTTGTCCTTATTAGTATTTTCTATATCACCTTTTAGATAGGCTTTTAAAAATTCCACTTTTTTAGTGTGGTCAGAATTTAACTCTAGATACTTCTCTTCAAGGGTTTTCTCCTTTGGCTGAGCAAGTTTAGCAGCAAGCTCATCTACCACAGCTGTATGCTGCTGCGCTTTAGTCTCAGTTGGGTTAGGAGCATCAAAAAGCTTGTCGTAGATCACTTTAATAATTGGTAAATCTTCATCTTTTAAGTGTCCCTCACCCTTCAAAATTGCTTTGCGAGCGTTCTTAAATTTATCACGGAATTCTTTTGATTTGGGATCTAGATTTGATGCTTGGACATCTTTATATAATTCGTCAAGAAGCTCTTTTTTTAGCTTCAGGGGGCATGAAGGTATTACATTATCGGATATATCCTTTTGGTTAATGTTTAGTATGATCTCATTCACCCATTCGTTCTTCATCGAGAAATAAGACCGATGCAATTCAGTAATTGCATCCTTGCCTGGGACGTTAAAAGCCTGTTTAAACGCCTCTAATTTTTGTGCAGATGTCAGCTTATCAGTAGCTTCTAAAATAATTTCTGCTTTAAGCTCTGATGTGTTTGATGGGGATGTGTGAACTTTTTCGCTTGGTGTTATTAGCGCAGTATATAGCTTGTTCCAGGCCTCTTGCGTTTGATCTTTATGGGCAAGCACTCTCTGGGGAGTTTCAGTGTTGACACACTCCTGGTCAATGATGATTTTAGCTGGTGTGTCGATCTCTGGAATTGTTTTAAGTAGTGCCGTTGTTAGCTCATGAACCTTCTTGATATCGATGTTTTTAGGGCCTGCGACTACCTTGCCACTGCCATCAGTGTAAACTACCGATACTTTGTATGTTTTGCCATTATGCTCGAGTTGGCCTAGATCTTGGGCTTGTAGTTTTAACTCAGGTGAGACTGCGATGGGGGCGTCTGAATTAATGGGGGCGGAAATACTCATATTAACCTTTATTAACAACTATTATTTATTATATTATAACATATATTTTATATATTTGCAAGCCTGTGAAGGTGGGGATTGCAGAAAAGATGATTTTCGGGTATGATGCGTTTTATGACTGAAGATTCTGAAAACAAACGGCTTAAAGCTGTGCTTTTATTTGGGCCTCCCGGGTCTGGGAAGGGCACAATTGGCAAAGCACTTAATGAAGAAGCTGAATATGTCCATATTTCGTCAGGCGATGTATTTAGAAGTCTAGATCCTGATTCTAAAGGGGGCCGGCTATTTCACCAGTATGCTAGTAAGGGGCAGTTGGTTCCTGATGAGGTTACGATAAAGATCATTGAGGAGCATGTAAAAGCCTTAGCGGCAAGTGGTTCTTATGTGCCTGAGCGCCAAATACTTTTGCTTGATGGAATTCCAAGAACAAAAAGACAGGCAGAGGTGCTAAAAGAACGTGTGGACGTTCAGTTAATTCTACTATTAGAAGTGCCTGATGTTGAGGTGCTTGTAGATCGCCTTTCAAAGCGCGCTGAATTGGAAGGGCGCTCTGATGACAAAGATGAAGCTATTTTAAGAGAAAGGTTTAAGGTTTACGAGAAGCAGACAAAAGAGGTGCTTGAATGCTATCCTGCTGGTCTTGTGCGCCATGTAAATGCCAACCAATCTAAATCTGCAGTATTTAAAGAAATATTTAATATTATTAAATAATTTCAATGAATTGACCTAAATTATATTGTATTTTATATTTGTTGGCATATGGAAACAATAAAGCAAACCGGTCAGTCAATTCTAACATTTGCCTCGAATTTTTCTGACTCGAGTCTAGCAGCTGTCAATATGCCAGTTACCCTTTGCGGGGGGGCTAAGCTCATCACAAGCCTAGGGCAAAAATACTTAAACATCGAGCCTCCTGCTGTTATTGAGTCTTTAAAGTTTTCTAAGAGCCTTAAGCTCATTTCCTCACCCATCATAGCGCTAAAAGCTACTCAGGAGGCACTGAACGCTTATAAGCAGAGCGATACAATCGGGTTTATTGGCCACGCAATAGCTTCTGCAAGTGGGACTATTAAAACATTTAAAATACTACTGCTCGTTGAATCCATTGCAATAGGCGCGATTCATGAAGGTGCGACAAGCTATCTAGGACAGGCTGTTTTCAAGTGTTCGATTCATATCACTCTCATTATCGATGGATTGAGGTATGGAAAGCTTTTGATCTCTAAATTTGAGGTGCTTTCGCTACATTTCCAAATTTGGATGTGCAAGGATCAAAATGCCAGAGCTGATTTTCTCAAAGGGCGTTTGGAAGTCGATGTATCTTCTCTTATTGATAAAAAAATAAGTGCTATAGCTTATGAAGCGATAAATCAACATGATAAAATAAAGTCATTGCCAAAGGATATTCGCATTTCTAAGACTTTAACCGATGGCCAAAAGTTAGACTATTTTGACAAAATGCAAGGCGCAAAAAGCGCTTTAAAGCGTGCGCTTGGCTCTAAAGCTGTTAAGTGCCTTAAAAAGAATGAACTAGGCAATCTTGATTCGATTCTTAAGAGGGGGGCTTGCATTGAGGTTGCGCGGGTTGCTTTTGCTTTATGTGCTATCGCTTATTGGGTTCTTTCCCATAACGCCTTAATACCAGAGCAGTTGCAGATGCTTGTCAATGTTGGCATTGACCTAGCTTCGCTTGTTGACCGGATTATGTCTATTAGCTTGGAAATTAAAGATTTAAGAAGCCCGAGTCAGGCGTATGACCAATATTTAGTGACGTTAGGTGCCGGGTTGACAACGGCTATGGCAATTGTTGCTGCAGCTATTTACCCGTCAACTCAATCTTCTGGGGCTATTGCAACCCTATTTATGTTGTCTGTGTGCTCTATGGCGTATACCTACAACAAGGCTAAGCGATGCCCTGATCCCAAATATGATTTTTCAAGCCTTCCTGAGTTCTCTAGCTGAAGAAGGGTTGCTTGAAGCTATATCTAATCTAATTTCTTGTACAAAGGGATGTGCAGAATCGTCTTCTTAAGCTATTAAAATAATAATTATTTACATATAATAAAATATTTGTTATAATTATTATAGCATGAAAACTATAGATCAAAAATCACATCCAATCTTAACTAGAGTTGCAGATGCGAGTGTGGTAGCCACCAATATCCCAATTGCTCTAAGTGGGCTTGCTAAGTTCATTGCAGGGCTTGGTCAAAACCACTTTGGCATTGAGCCGCCTGCTTTTATTGAGCCATTGAAATATTCGAAGGGGCTGCGCCTAATTTCTTCACCTCTCTCAGCCTTAAAAAGCACTCATGAGGCCTTCGAATCTTATGAGAAGAAGGATAAATTTGGGTTTATTTCCCACGCAATAGCTTCTACTCGTGGAGTTGTTAGAGCTTTTGAAGCATATTTGCTAGTTGAATCCCTTGCACTAGATTCATCTGGCGATGGTGCAAATAGCTTGGTAGGGGAGGAACTGTTTAAAAGCGTCCCTCACATTATTGCTGGATTATATGGTTCTAAACTCTTAGTTTCGAAATTTGAGGTGTTTTTGCTCTATTTCTATATTTGGATGTGCAAAGACCAAAAAGCCAGAGCTGATTTTCTCAAAGGGCATTTGCAGATCGATGCAAGCCTGCTTAAAGGCAGACAAATAGCCAATGCAGATGAAATCCAAGGGGCAGAACTCGCTTTAATGCGTACACTGGGGCATGAAGCTATCGAACACCTTAAAAATAATGAGTTAGAAAAGCTTGATTTGACGCTGCAGCAGGGGGCTTGTATAGAAGCTGTTCATGCGGTTGTGATTGCAATTACTCTTGCTTCTTGTGTTCTTTACAACTTAAAGCCTGAGCAAGGAACAATGCTCTTGGAAGCTGGTAGCCGCCTTTTTTCGCTCGCGAATCGTGCCAATGTCATCAATGGATTCATGAGTGATCTAAGAAGTGTAAACCGAGCTTATGATCTTTATTTAGTGGCTCTTTCTGTAGGAGTAATAGCTGCATTGGCAATAACTGCGCTGTTGTACACGCGTTAATTGAATCTTTAGCATTCAATATTTTCCAGAATTGGTATTAGCTCAACTTGCTACCTATTCAGTCAAGAAGGCTGAGCGAAAGGTGCGAGATACAAGATGAGCAACGCACGTCAAGGTGTTTACACCTTGACAAGGAGCGAAGCGCCGTAGATCGTGCTTTGCACTCAGCCTAATTGGCTACTTTATTACTGCATAACTCATACTTACTTATATACTTGCTGTAATAAGCCATCTGCTTTGTTTCCATCTTCGGCAAGGTGTTTACACCTTGCCTTCATCCTTCAACTTGCATCTGGCTTATTTCGCTAGCGTATCTAAGCAAGAATAGGTAGCAAGTTGAGCTATTAATGGTATATGCTGATACCATGGTTCAAAGTGTAGTTTTACAAAATTTTCTAAGCTTTCTTGCAGCGGAAAAGGGACTAGCACCCAATACGATAACAGCCTACAAAAGTGACCTGAAAGCCTTCTTACAAGAAAGGCCTCTGGAAACAGTTTCTGAAGATAATCTTATCGAGTTTCTCTTAAATATGCGCAAAACTTTTAGCCCAAGCTCTGTTGCGCGCACGTTTATTTCTATTCGGATGTTTTACCGATTTTTAGTGCGTGAAGATATTGTCAAAAAAGATATCACATCGCTTATGAGCACTCCCAAACTTTGGCAGCTGATTCCAGAAATTCTTCATTTTGATGAGGTCAAAGCATTGCTTGCTGCGCCGGATACCGCAACAGTCATCGGTCTGCGCGATAGAGCTATTCTAGAGGTTTTATATGCCTGTGGCATCCGCGTCAGTGAAATTTGCGGGCTCGATGTTAAGCACATTGGTGATGATGCAATTCGCGTGCTTGGAAAGGGGAGTAAAGAGCGCATTGTGCCAATTGGCAAGCCGGCTCTAGAGGCCATTGATCAATACCTTTTAAAGGGGCGCGGTGAGGGTGAAGGGGCTTTGTTTTTAACGCGCAAAAATAAGCGCATAGACCGCCATCAAGTCTGGCGGCGCATTAAGCATTACGCTCAAGTGGCAAACATTACAAAAACAATTTCTCCCCACTCGCTGCGCCACTCATTTGCAACGCATCTGCTTGAAGGGGGAGCTGATTTGCGCATTATTCAAGAGATGCTTGGTCATTCAAGCATTGCGACAACTGACCGCTACACGCACATCTGCGACAATCACCTGCATTCAGCATTCGATGCCTTCCACCCCAGACCGTAACGGTTAGCTGCAAAATAGAGCTCAAGTCGGGCTATTAGCTTTCAGTTGTCTTCAACTTTTTCTTGGTGAGGCGCTCGCGGATGCGCTCGAGGTGGATGAAGATGATAGGAGTTAGGAAAAGGGTTAGGACTTGGGAAAAGAGGAGGCCGCCGCAGATGCACAAACCAAGCGGAATGCGCCCTTCAGCTGTGGAACCACCAATGCCAATAGCGATGGGAAGGGCTCCCATAAAGGTTGAAAATGTCGTCATGAGAATGGGCCTTAGGCGGTCGTAGCAGGCTGCTGTAATGGCTTCAACGTATCCCTTCTCTCCTGATTTCATATAATCTTCTGCAAAGTCAATCATCATGATTCCGTTTTTGAGCACAATTCCAACTAGCATGATGATTCCGACCATGGCGTAAAAAGAGAGGGTCTCACCAAAGAGGACGAGGGTGAGCATCGCGCCGACTGTGGCTGGGGGTAGCGCAGACATCACAGTCATGGGATGAACAAAATCTTCGTAGAGAATGCCTAGGATCACGTAGATCACAAAAACGGCGATGATGAAGAGGAATGAAATGTCTGCAAAGGAGGATTGGAAGACTTGTGCTGATCCAACAACTTCAGATGTTACAGTTGATGGCATCACCTCTTGAGCGTAGCTATCTAGGGTAAGCAAAGCATCAGAGAGGGCGATGTTATCGAGGTCAAAGGTGATGGTGACAGAGGTTTGTGTATTGAAGTGGTTAATGAGAAGTGGTCCGATTGATTCATTCCAAGTGGTTACAGAGCTTAACGGGACTTGAGTTGCGCCTCTAGCTTTGGTCTGCTGTGTTGGATTGGTTTGCTGCGTCTGAGGGGGGTTGGGGTTATTTGCATTGGCGCTAACGTATAGCAAGTTTAGCTTTCCTGGATCTTTATAGCTGCCAGGGAGTGTTTCGATAATGACATCATACTGATCAATGGGGGAGTTGATGGTTGTGATTTTTCCCCCAGAATAGGCGAGCATCAAGGCTTGCTCGATGTCGTTGGCACTAACATTGAGATCATAGGCGCGGTCCCGATCGATATTGATTTTGAGCTGGGGCTCTGCAATGTGCATATTGCTTGAAACTTGGATAAAGCCGGGCGTTTGCTTGAGCTTTTCGATGAGTTTTTGAGCGCTTGTATAAAGACCTGCGCTGTCAAAACTCTGAAGGTTGTATTGATATGCACCTTGCGCAGATGATGTTCCTACATCAAGACTCATCAAGGGGAGCGGCCTTAAGAAGGCCTGCACACCCGGAATGCTGTTAAATTCTGGGAGGAGCTCAATGATGACATCGCGCATGGATTGACGCTTTTTATAAGGCTTTAAGCGTACAAACATAATCCCTTGGTTATCTGTGGGGTAGGCTCCTACACTGACAAAACTTTCAACATTCTTATTCTGTTTTATTTTCTCGTCGATTTCATTTTGATAAGCGATCATTTTAAAGGGCGATGTACCGTCCAGTGATTGGGAAAATCCTTGAATAAAACCTAGATCTTGGGCTGGGAAAAAGTCTTTGGGCAAGGACACAAATAGGTAGCCTGAAACAACAACGCACCCTAGACCAACTAAAAGGGTTAGCTTTTGCCAGTTTAACACTTTTGTAAAGCAGCGCTTGTAAAGATTGAGCAGGCCGTTATTGACCTTATCAGATATTTTTTCAAGCCAGTTTTTCTTTTTATCGTTATGGGCTTCTGCAACAAAACGAGAGCAAAGCAATGGGGTAAGTGTCAGCGCGATCAGCGATGAGAAGAGGACTGCGACGATAATGGTAATGGCAAACTCACGGAAGATGCGTCCGACAAGACCTCCCATGAAGATCATCGGAATAAAAACTGACCAAAGGCTAAGTGTGGTTGAAACGACGGTAAAGGCAATTTGAGAAGACCCATCGAGGGCTGCTTGCATGCGGTTTTTGCCCATTTGAATGTGGCGAAAAACGTTTTCAAGCACGATGATAGCGTCATCGACTAAAAAGCCAATAGAAAGGGTAAGGGCCATCAGCGAGAGCATATCGATACTGAAGTCAAGCAGATACATGACCATAAAGGTGCCGATAATGGCCATGGGGATTGCAACTAGAGGGATGATTGTGTTCACAACTTTTCCTAAATAGAAGAAAATCACTAAACAGACGAGGATAAAGGCGATAAAAAGTGTTGTTTGAACATCATGGACGGAGTCCATGATCCATTCTGATTGATCAAAAAGTGTGTAGACATTGACCTCTTTAGGAATTGACTTAAGAAGAGAGGGCATCATCGATTGAATTCCGTCAATCACTTTAATAGCGTTTTGCCCAGCTTCTTTAATAACGGCTAAAACAATGCACGACTCTTTTTTGCCATCTTCATTAAAATAGTTCAGTTGTAGTTTGTCAGCTTGAGTGCTATCCAAAGCGCGACCTACATCGGAGATACGCACCATGTTTCCGTTATTATTGCGAATGATCAAAGACTCGTAGCCTTTAGCATTGCCTATTTGGCCATTTGAATCGATGTTGAATTCTACGTTGGGTCCATAAAGAACGCCGACTGGTAAATCAGGGTTGGCATTGACAATGGTTGTGGCAACCTCGTTAATGCCAATGCCGCGTGCGGCAAGTGCTGCTGGATCCACTTGCACGCGCACGGCATATGGCGAGCCGTATGTATTGATTTCGCTGACACCGTTAACAAGAGACATGCGCAAACCTAAGTAGGTGTAGGCGTATTCATATAGTGATCCGAGGGAGACGTCATTTGAGGCAACAACGTAGTAAAGAATCGGTGTTTGAGAGGGGTTGACTTTTTTATAAGTAGGTTGACTTGGGAGGTCGCGGGGAAGATTTGGTTGCGCGGCGTTGATCGCAGCGAGCACATCTGTTGCAGCGCCATCAATTGGAACATCCAAATGAAATTGGAGCACGATTGTAGAATTGCCCGAATTGCTCAATGATGAAATAGTCTGGATTCCTTCAATTGTGGCAAATTGTCGCTCTAAGGGCGTGGTGACGCGGTCTGCCATCAGCTCTGGACTGGCTCCTGGATAGGGAGTTGTCACTTGAATTGTTGGGTATTCAACATCGGGCAGGTCTGCAACGGGTAGACTAAAATAGGCGTTAATCCCGAAGAACAAGATTGAGACCATGACAAGTGTTGTCATGACAGGGCGCTGAATGAACGGCTTACAAATGTTCATGGGGGCATTCCTAATTCTTCAAGTTGCATTTCAACCTCTACTGCTTCTTCAGCAGTTTTGGTCTGTTTGACGATGACGCTCATCCCATCGGTGATATTGACTTGCCCTTCTAAGACAACTTGCTCACCGGGATTGAGGCCTGAGCAGATGACGCTTACGCCTGGGGGATGGCGCTGGCCAACTTCAATATCGCGCTTTTCAACCTTATTGTCTTTTGTCACAACGTAGGTGTATTTGCCATGCTTTGAGTTGATTAAGATTGCAGCATCTGGAATTAAGAGAGCATTTTCGAGCATGTCCATAACGATATGGCAAGTGACAAATTGCCCTGGCCACAAAAGCATTTCTTCATTGGGCATGTTAGCCTTCATCATCACCATGCCCGTTGAGACATCGACGGTATTGTCAATCAAGTCTAAGGTTCCCTCAAAGGGAGGACATAGCTTATCATCTACCCATGCAAGAACAGGAGGAGGAGAGATTTTCAGTTTCCGCTGAATTCTGGGCAAGTAGCGCTCACTGACTGAAAAAGTCGCATAGATGGGGGTAATTTGGTTAAGTGTTACTAAAGGTTGATTTGCATTTTCTAAAACCAGGTTGCCCGGATCGACAAGTAAGTCACTGGTTCGTCCATCCATCGGAGCGTAGATAGAGCAATAGCCTAAGCGGATGCGAGCTTCTTCAAGCTGCGCTTGCGTCTCTTTAACAGATGCATCACCTGTCAATACATTTGTAACAAGGTTATCGTATGTGTTTTGAGAGATGTACTCATCTTGAGCAAGGGGAGTGTTGCGACGGGCTGTGTCTTCGGCAAACTTAAGTGAGGCATTTGTTTTTACAAGTGTAGCTTCTTGCCGTTGCACTTCGGCTTGAAAAGGACGGGGGTCAATTGAAATGAGCAGATCTCCTTTTTTGACATCCTTTCCACGCGTAAAATAGTAGTCGGTCATCACGCCGGTGACTTGCGCCTTGATGTCAATGCTATTGATGGGCTCAATATGTCCAATCCCTTCAATGTATAGGGGAACTGTCTTTTGTATAACCGGTGTGGTTGTCACACTGGGTATAGGTTTTGGGTGCTGGGGTTTTTTCTTGCATCCCCCAAGAGCAGCTACGAGGAGGAGGACAAATCCTATCTTTTTCATCACATGATTCCTTGTTAAAATCTGGTGGGGCTAGTGTTCCAAGTGCGTAGGCAAGATTGGCAACCGATGTAAACCAATCTCGTTTAGAAAGCACATACTTAGCCCTTGCATCTGCAACCGCTGTCTGGGCGTTGATCAATTCGGTGATCGTTCCTGTCCCAGCGCGGTATTTTGCAAGATTGATGCGGTAGTCTTCTTTTGCTGAATCTAAGAAAGCTGTTGCATACTCATAAGCCTCTTGAGCAAGTTCAACATCAGTGCGCTGATTTGAGACTTGTTGTACAACACTAAGTTGAACGCTGCGCAAGCTCGCTTGGGCTTTTTCCAGCTCTCCTTGAGCTGCTTTAACCGTATTTCGAATAAAAAAACCTTGGAAAATGGGGAATGTTAGCGCAGCTTGAGCCTGGTAATGATAGCTATCGTTGCTACCTGCACCCGAGTAATATGAGCGCCCGACATCAAAAGTTGCATTTAACTGGGGCAGATACAAACTTTTTGCAGCTTTTACTAAATACTGTCCAGCCTTAACGTCTGATTCTGCAGCTTTTAGATCGGGTCTATAGCACACGGCTGTATCAATCAATTGGTCGAGGTCTTCGGGTTTAAAAGGGTGTATTGTTTCTGGGTAGGGCTCGAGCTTAATATCCATGTCCGAGGGAACGCCCATATCAGCTGCTAATTGAGTGTAGCTGTTATGGACATTTTGCTTTTGCGCCACGACGTTGAGCTCTGCTTGTAATAATTGCGTTGTGGCCTGGACCTTTTCTCCCATATCAGCAGTTCCATTGCGCAATTTTTCCAACACCGACTCGAGGGTCACTTGCGCATCGACGACATCTGCTCGATTGGCTGTTAATTTTTCATCCTCATAGAGATAGTTGTAATAATCACCCATCACTGTTTGCATCACAGTCTGAATTTCTCTGTTATGAGACCAGTCAGCATTGTACAAAGATTCTAGAGCTGCTTTACTTGTATTTCGGGTCTTGCCAAAGTCAAAAACCAGATAGGAAAAGTTCAAGTCGCCAGCGATTAGAGTATCTAGAACAATTGAGCGCATAGGGCCAGTAAAAAGGGCCGAGCGAAATCTGCTAGCTGTTCCAGATCCATCAGCAAGAATAAAGTAATTTTCCAAGGTTTGACCATAGCGAGCAGCTGATACACGCGCATTTGCCCAAGAAAACTTTGTGCTCGGGTTATTGATAAGAGCGACATCAATTACTTCAGCTAAGGAAAGGGGCTCTGCTCGTTCAACATAATTAAAATCTTCTTTAGCAAGCGTGAAGGGGAGGCGAGATTCTTTTTTTCGGGGACGCCAATTTTCATAAGGGCGAGGAGAAGTATAGGAAAAGGGATCAGCAGCGCCTCTAAAGTCGCCGCATCCAAGAGCTATCAGAGCGATAGAACAAATAAGAGTTAAATGCTTTTTCTTCACGTGCTTTAATTATCCTAATCCAAGACATAATATTAAAAAATCTAATTGTCAATCAAAATTTACAATCTATTTTCATTTACAATAAATACAATTTCAATTATAATTAACCGTTGTAAACGGAGTATTAAATGGCAAATATTTTAAATTTTAATTTATGGAAAATTGATTATAAAAGTGATGAGCTATGTAAGTATGCTCGGATCACTGCCGGATTTATTTCCCTGAACAGCACAGGATCAAAGGTTGTCGTGATTTCAAATAATTACTTGTCAGCCATTGACCACTTCAGTAACGGGCGAAAGCTTAAAGCAGCTGATTGTTTTATTTCCGGCACATTAATCGCCATTTCCACCCCTGCTTCTCAGGTTTATTCAATGGCCAAGCAAACTGTAGTCATTGCTTACTATGTTCTGCTTGGAAAGTGGTCAGACGCAGGATCACACTTTATAGAGTGTGCTGTCTCTTTATCTTTTTTGAAGCTAGACCAAACCCATCCCGAAGAGGCCAAAGTTCTCAAGATTACAAGCGCTCTCGCTCAAAAAATTTATACATCTTTTAGACGCGATCGATTAGAGTTTGGTTGCAACCTCTTGCAGTCGGCTATAAAGCTCTACCTATCAAAAGATGACTTTTCAAAATTAAAACTGAAGCATTTTGGAAAGACGCTAAAACAAGATGATTTGGACCTAATTCAAAAACGCGTTGACTTAGCATTTACCCAATCCCAGCAAGGTCAAGCTATTCAATTTGGTAAAAAAGGGAGGAATCCTGAATTAGAGCGCGCGGAAGCTGATGATGTTGGGCACATGTTTGATATTGGTGGTTATTTATTTGCAAATGGATATTCAAACTACTTGAAAGGCATGATTATTGAAAATGGAAACGGATTGCATTTCCGTAACCTTTACATGAAAGAGTGCAAGTTTAACTACTCTCAAAATATCAGGATCACTGATTCGATCTTAGACCAATGTCGTTTTCGAGATGTTGTTCACGTTAAGGCTGTTCGAAGCATCTTTTCAAAGTGTGCATTTAAGGGAATTGCCGTAGTTTGCTCTTTTTCCAACGTTAGCTTTGTTGCTTCTGAACTAAAAAATGTAGCCTTTTTGCGGGTAAAGTTTGAAGATGTGATTTTTGCAAACTGCAATATTAAATGGGCTGTCTTTAACGGTTCAGAATTTGTTCGCTCCATTTTTTATAAGTCGCAACTTTTTGAAAGCAGCTTTTTTCTCGCAAAAATAACAGCATCTAAAATCGTAATGTCCAATGCTATTGACTCGGTCTTTGCTAACGCCGATTTTCTTTTTCAAAGATCGACAAGGTTGAATCAAAAGCCAGTCATTGCATACCCAACTGATTTAAGCGGGTTTGCAGACTGGGGAAATGATCCAAAAAAAGCGCTCAGAGATACAGGAGCCGTTTTAATGCCGTTTGCTTACCATCCAAATGCTAACGATAAAATGCTTAAAAATGAGCTCGAGAAATTGCAGCCAAAGGTTCAAGACTCATTAAATGGGCGCTCAATCATCGTGACTTTAAATGAGCTTGCAAAAGAGGGCACAAAAGAGCTTGCGCATATTAAAAAACTCATCGATCAAGCGGTGATGTATTCAGATGGCATTTTCCTTCACGGTGGTGCCAACGTTTCAAAATGCCTATACAGCCAATCTCCCCAAAATTTTAACCCCGAAAATTTCAGGCATATTTCAAAACGAGATCTCATTGACGGTCTCCTTGCTGCAGAAGCTGCGAAACAAGGGGTAAAAGCTATGGGTGTATGTCGCGGTTGTCAAATGCTGTGGGCAGTGCACGGCGGTGAAATAAAAACAGTCGACGGGGCTATTCACGGAGGTCAGTATGGAGACCAAAAGATCGAAGTTTCAAAAGAAGCGCAAGATCTATTGCCATTTTTAAACGGCACAGAAGTTATTAATGGGTACTCATGCCATGGGCAGATGTGCGATCCTTCAACAAAATCAGCGCTTGAAATTGTTCTGTCATACAATGGCGTACCCAAGGCAATCGTTGGAAAAAATGTCATTGCTACACAATTTCATCCTGAGGAGTACTACCAAACAGACCCAGTAAATCGTGGCTTTTACACCAGTTTTGTCGAACAAGCCAAAGGGCGGCTTACCCAATAGTCACCCGGAACTGAGGTTAGGCGCGTAAAGACTCGGCTTTGATTCGTTGAAAGGTTGTATGCATGAGAGGGTGGTAGATCTTTATTCTCGAATAGATTTGGTCGGCAAGCTCAATGTTATATGAGTGAGACGTTTGGTTGCGGTCATTCTGCATATTGATCCAAGTTGCTTCGTCTGAGATCAGCTTCATCGCGTAGGCTTCACGCAGGGCTTGCTTTGGACTAAGCACTTCAACACCTTGTGTGGCAAGCAGGTGCTTTAGAAATTTCCAAAATAGCTCTATAGTGTACTCAAAACGCTGAATTGTTGCGTCAATATTCAGTCTATTTTCTTGGCTAGGAGCTCGAATGGCAATGCCTAGGGTTTGCAGTGCGTACTCAACCTGGGACGCTGCTAGGAGCAATCGCCCAGATGCTTCAAACCTTTGTGTAGATAACTCGTCCTTCTGACTCAATTTTCTGCCTCAGCGGGTTACTTTCTGTCATGGAGTCTAATCGTACACAATCAATCTTTAAAAGTGTATTTGCATTTTCAATAATCTCTAAGATTGAGTTCCAATCAGCATCGGATGCGTTTGGGCACCAGATGGCAAGGTCGATGTCTGAGCGTTCGCGATAATCGCCTCTTGCTCTGGAACCAAAGAGCAAGATCTTGTCGATGTTCTGTATTTCGCTCAGAGAAAGAACGATTTCATTTTGGATTTCCATACTCTAGCCTAAGAACCTCAGTTCTGGGTTTATATCACTAACCTTTAGGCAATTCAAGGGAATCTTGCATAATTTTTGCCTCACCCATAGCGGATTTGCTATGGGATTTGCCAAAAATGGTACAATCTTCCACCTGAATTCCGTTAAATCTTACCGATATAAACCCAGAACTGAGGTTAGGGGTATCATAGGGTGGTGTCATGAAGACAGTTTTTTCTTCAGCAAGTCGCTGACAATTGTCGGGTCTGCTTTGCCCTTTGTTTGCTTCATGATCTGGCCAACAAGAAAATTAAAGGCGCGGTCTTTGCCTGCTTTAAAGTTTTCGATCGATTCTGGATTGGCAGCAAGGATTGCATCGATGATTGTCTCTAGCTCGGCGGTGTCGGAAATCGGTTTGTAGTCTGGATTGGCCTCAACGATAGCGCGAGGGGATTTTGTGGGGTCTGCCATCATATCGTCTGCGACTTGCTTAGCTATTTTACCTGTGATAGTTCCATTGTCAATGAGGGCGACAAGTTCTGCAATTTGCTCGGCCTCAATTCCAATATCAGCAAGGGTTTTATTTTGCTCTTTAGCCCGGCCAAGGAACTCAACGGTGATCCAGTTGCAAAGAGCTGGGGCGTTAGAGGTGATTGTGAGCCCCTTTTCAAAATGGTCGGATAGATGCTTATCGCTAATAAGAACAGAGGCTGCATAAGGAGTAAGCTTGAGTTCATTGAGATAGCGCTCAAAACGTTGATGCGGAAGCTCGGGCATTTGAGAGCGAATGGTATCGATGTAGTTTTGAGAAAGGACAAGCGGGGGCAGGTCAGGCTCTGGAAAGTAGCGGTAATCTGCAGCAGCTTCTTTAGTGCGCATGGGGATGGTTTGCTTGGTTGCAATGTCAAAGCGGTATGTGCCAGGGTTTACAATGTCGTTGAAATCTCCGATCGGCTTGAGGGTGTAAGCCTGGATCTGGCGGCGCACTTCAGCTTCAATGGCCCATTCCATGTGCGTGAAGCTGTTCATGTTTTTGATTTCAATCTTTGGGCGCATCTCACTGCTGCCTTTTGGGCGCACTGAAATGTTCACATCCATGCGCAAATTACCCATTTCCATGTTGCAATCGGATGCATCGATATATTGCATGATCGCTTTAATGGCTGTTGCATAAGCAGAAGCTTCTCTAGGTCCGTGCATGCAGGGTTTGGACACGATCTCGATTAGGGGGGCTCCAGCTCGATTGTAGTCAACGCCTGCGAATGTTGAAAAGTGTTTGAGCATGCCAGAGTCGTCTTCGATATGGGCGTGCTCGATTTCAAAAGTGTAGGATTTTCCATCGACATCGGCTTTGACAAAGCCCCCTTTAATAATGGGGTTTTCAAATTGTGTGATTTGAAAATTGCGAGGGCTATCAGGGTAAAAGTAAGATTTTCGATCAAAAGTCGATGTTGTTTGAACTTGTGCGTTGATGGCGCAGCCAAAGGATACTGCTTTTTTTACAGCTTCTCGGTTTAAAACAGGCAAAGCTCCAGGCTGTCCGGTATCTGGAATGCCAATATTGGTGTTTGGCTCATCGCCAAAGCGATTGGGCGCCCTTGAGAAAAGTTTGGTCTTTGTATTGAGTTGAACGTGCATTTCAAGACCGATAACAGGTTGCCAGGCTTCGTAATCGATAGCGCTCATAACTTTAACTCCTGATCAAAAGAAGGGGGGACTTTGTTGTAATCGCTTGCTTTTTCAAATTGATGGGCAAATTGCAAAACTCTAGCGTCGCACAGTTGCGGGGCGGTGAGCTGCAGGCCGATAGGTAAACCTTGTGGACTAAATCCGCAAGGGATGCTGATGGCGGGCAGTCCTGCAAGATTTGCTGGGATGGTGTACATATCTTGTAGATACATTTCGAGAGGGTCTTTAATGGAGTTGTGTTCAAAGGCAACACTTGGAGATGTGGGTGTTGCGATGATGTCAACCTGTTTAAAAAGGTCAGCGAAACCGTTAATGAAAAGGGTGCGCACTTGCTGAGCTTTGCGGTAGTAAGATGCTTTATGACCTGACGAAAGAACGTAGGTGCCAAGCAAAATGCGTTGCTTAACCTCTTTGCCAAAGCCATGGCTGCGCGAATTGAAATAGATCTCGTCAAGGGTGTTAGCTTCGCTGCGCACTCCATACCGAATTCCATCGAAACGGGCAAGATTTGTTGAGGCTTCCGCCGTTGCCAAAACGTAATACGTTGGAACGCCATATCGTAGAACTGGAAGCTGAACATCGATGAGCTCTGCCCCCAAAGTTTCAAAAACAGAGAGGGATTTTTCGAAGGCGGCAACGACATCAGGACTTGCCATTTTAGAGAATTGACGAGGGACGCCAATCTTTTTGCCCTTGATTGACAGGTTTATGGCATCGAGATAGTTCTCTGCGGGCTTATGAATGCTTGTTGCATCATGATTGCATCCTTGACCTAAGACTTCCATAATGCGCGCGGTGTCCTCGACGGTGGTTGCAAACGGACCGATTTGATCAAGTGATGAGCCAAAAGCAACCATGCCGTAGCGGGATACTCGTCCATAGGTAGGCTTAAAACCAACAATTCCGCAAAGGGCTGCTGGCTGTCTAATGGAGCCACCAGTGTCACTACCCAGAGAAATAGAGCATAGGCGCGCTGCAACAGCTGCGGCTGATCCACCAGAAGATCCACCAGGTACACACTTTAGATTCCAAGGGTTATTTGTGGATTTAAAAGCAGAGTTATCAGTTGCAGAGCCCATGGCAAATTCATCGAGGTTGGTTTTACCAACAAGCAATCCATCTTCTTGTTCAATCAGCTTAACAACAGTGGCATCAAAAGGGGCTTTGTAATTTTCTAAAAAGCGAGATCCGCAGGTCGTGATCTGTCCATTGATATTGAGAATATCTTTGATTGCGACAGGGATGCCAGCGAGTTTTCCTAATTTTTCACCCTTTGCGCGTTTGCGATCAAGCAAGGCGCTTTTTTCTAATAGCTTTGTTTCCATGACATTTAAAAAACATTTGATCTGAGGATCAAATGCATGGATGCGGGATAAGTAAGCCTGGGCGATTTCGCTTGCAGAAATTTTCCCTTCAATGAAAGATTTGTGAATTTCAGATGCTGTTTTTGTATGCATAAGTATAGCCTAAAATTGGATGACAGGAGGAACTTTCACCATTCCGCCAATTTGATCAGGAGCGTTCTTTAAGAACGTTTTTGTATCTAGCAAGTCTGCAACATCATCTTCTGCAAGGAGATGCTCCATGCCTTGCAAAACATGATGAGTGGGCTCAACATTATCTGTATCAATCCCATTCAAATCTTCCATGTAGTGCAAAATTTTATCTAAATTATGGCACAGGCTTATTTTTTCATCATCAGTAAGATTAATGCGACACAATTTTCCTAAATGAACGATTTCATCTTCTTTCATAACCTCGTAATCGTAACTGACTTCTCTCTAATATTCAAGAAAAATAAAAAAAAAAGAGTGACAAAATTTGTAAAATTTTTTATGAGTGGTAAAGATGTAAAAACCTAATTGGAGGTACGAAAATGAAAGCATTAAACATGATTGCTCTGGTTTTAGTGATCGTTGGAGCATTAAACTGGGGCCTTTGGGGCTTTTTCCAATTCGATCTAGTTGCTTGGCTATTTGATGGTCAAACAGGCTGGTTCTCAAGAGTGATCTACTCTTTAGTTGGACTTTCTGGTCTTTGGAGCCTACGCTTCTTGGGCTGCTGCAAGCAAATGTGCAACAAAAAATAACACATTGTTTTTAGGGGGTTCCAAACAGAGCCCCCGATTACCCATGAAAATTGGAATCACCGGGAGCCACGGGTTCATTGGCTCATATCTTAAGAAGCACTTCTCAAAGCACGATGTCATTTCCATTGAACGCAAGCCGCCATACGATTGGGCACTCCCAGATATCACTTTTGATGCCGTAGTTCATTTAAGCGGCGCAAACATTGCAAAACGGTGGACGCCCGAATACAAAAAAGAACTTTATAACAGCCGTGTAATCGGCACACGAAACCTGGTGCGATCTGTTAAAACAAACACGCTTATATCTGCATCCGCTATCGGTTATTACGGAAATCGTGGAGATGAAGAACTTGATGAGGATAGCTCAAAGGGGAGCAGTTTTTTATCTGATCTTTGCGGAGACTGGGAAGCTGAAGCACTAAAATGCAGCGCTAGAGTGTGCATGCCACGCTTTGGCTTGGTGTTAGGAAAAGGAGGCCCGCTCGATCGCATGATTCCGGCATTTAAGTGGTGTTTAGGTGGTCGATTAGGGGATGGGCGGCAGTGGATGAGCTGGATTGCCCTTCAAGATCTTGCCCGAGGAATCGAACATCTTATTACCAATCCTAATTGCGAAGGGGCCTACAACTTTTGCTCTCCCAATCCAGTGCGCAATCAAGATTTTACTTTAGCCCTAGCTAAAGCCCTTCATCGATTTGTCGGCCCGCCCATTCCTGAAGCGCTGCTTAGATTCTTGCTAGGAGAGATGGCAGACGGACTTTTTCTAAACAGCTGCCGAGTTGTTGGTAAAAAATTATTAGAAAGCGGATTTTCCTTCCTTTGTCGCGATCTGAGCCAAACTTTGAGCGATATTCTTGCCAATTAATTCCTAAGGCATTATACTTGAGCACTATGATAAAAAAACTTAAAAGCGTAACGCTATCGAGTGGCTTTGCCACATTTGCCATGTTTTTTGGTGCAGGTAACCTTGTTTTTCCGCTTGTAGTTGGCAGGTTTGTCGAGGGGAAAATTTTATCAGCTCTTGCAGGCATGTTGTTGACCACAGTGCTTATCCCATTCACTGGCTTGGTTTCGATGACCTTATATAAAGGGGATTATCTCGATTTTTTTAAACGTGTCGGAAAGATTCCTGGGATGTTGATGCTTTTTCTTTTAATAGGGCTTATTGGCCCCTTCGGCGGTATCCCTCGTTGTGTGACTCTAACATATGCCTCTATTAGCCAGCATCTCCCTTGGCTAAATCTTACCTATTTTACTTTGGGCGCAGTTACCCTGATTTACCTTTTTTGCTGCAAGCCATCCCGCATCATTGCTCTTGTTGGCTATGTCTTAACGCCTCTTTTGCTCCTATTTTTATCTGCCATCCTTATAAAAGGGTTATTCTTTTCGCCCCATGCTGTAAACCTAGATCATTTTGATTCTTCCTCCTTCTTCTATGGGCTAAAAGAGGGCTACAATACGATGGACCTGCTTGCCACTTTCTTTTTTGCATCTATTGTGTATCAATCGATCGAGGCAAGACTTACCGCAGCCGGACGTAGCGGAAAAATCATAAAAACTTCGCTAAAAGCAAGTTGTATAGCTGCTGGCCTTCTTACCATTGTCTATATTGGGTTTGGTTGGCTTGCTGCGTCCCATTCCCATTTACTTAATGATGTATCCTCCGATCAGTTACTGCCATCGGTTGGCTATCTTGTTATGGGACCCATTGCAAGCATGGTGATAGCATCAGCAGTTTCCATGGCCTGCTTGACAACAGCTATTGGCCTTGCTGCTGTCTGCTCAGAATTCACTGTGGTCCACGTATTTCGAAATAAAATTTCCTACAAAGGTGCCCTAGCTGGCATTCTTTTGATCACAGCATGTTGCTCATTACTTGGATTTACAGGAATTGTAAAGCTGCTGGCTCCTGTTTTAAGCATTTGCTATCCAAGCTTTTTAGCTCTTTCGATTGTCAATTTACTCTATAAGATTTTTGACTTTAAGCCTGTTAAGACGCCTGTCTTTGGGATTTTAACTTTAATGGTTGTTATTGCCTTGATGTAAAGTGCCCAAACTTCTACAATTCGCCCATCATATCAACCAAAAGGAGATCGCATATGGCGTTGTTATCAATAGCTCAAGACTACGTAAATGGCCAGGTGTTTCATGAAAGTGCTCAAGCAAACAGTGATAAAATCGACAACATACAGTATTGGGTTAACGTTGAACTCATTGCTGCGTTTGCGCTCTATGCAGGAAGTCTGGTCCCAAAGGCTATCATTTCTTCTTTCTTGTTTGGATCCATTCCTGGAAAGGTTGTTGGATTAAGTGTCTCCCTTGTTGCTACAGCGGTATTTTTACATGGAACCACGCATTTTATTGCTCTGAACTATCCTAATGCTTTTGCAAAATTCACTTCAGTTTTGAAAATTCAAGGCAATCCATGGGTGCCAAATTACAATGAGCTTTTCAACAGTCTAGATTTAGATGCTAATCTAAAACCTCCAATCGACTTGTCTGAAACTGAACCTAAAGAGTAAACCCTCAGATTCCGTGACATTTCTGTTTCAGAACTTCAGGCAGCGTCTATGACGCTGCTTTTTTGCTGGGCAATTGTTGCCCATCTTAATTTTGCAATTATATAAAACCAATTATAGTTTATTTATGTTTGTTAATTTTAATATTGATTAATTATAGGATTTATTATAAATTAAAACTAAGGAGTTGGCCAATATGACGCCAATACTAAATTAGGCAATGATTGCCTAGAGGAGAGGGTATGAAAGAGAAGCTTGGATTCAATCCTTGGTGGAAAATGTGGATACGCCCACGTGAGACAATTCGCCAGATTGTTAAAACAAATCCCAATTACCGACTTGTTTGGCTATCTTTAGTCTACGCGTTGCCAAGTTTATTCTATCTTGCTCAAAAGTTGTCATGGGGCGTCAATCTCAACTTTTGGCTCATTCTCCTTATTTGTGTGGCACTTGCTATTCCAGTTGGGTTTATCGGCTTTTGCATCAACAGCTTTCTGATTATGCTCACTGGTAAACTTGTAAAAGGGAAAGGAACCTTTAGAGAAATCCGCGCAGCTTTTGCGTGGTCTAGCGTACCCAATACTGTAAACATTGCATTGTGGTTGATCCTCATTATTACCTTTGGATCCCACGTCTTTTTAGCAAATTTTCCAACGATGCTCTACTCCAGTGTGCATGGGGCAATCTTGCAACTAGCGCTCATCTTGCAGCTTGCAGTGGCTATATGGATGTTTGTGATTTTCCTACATGCTTTAGGTGAGGTCCAGGGTTTTTCTGCCTGGATGGCTTTCTTAAATGTCGTCTTGGGAATCATCGTTTGGGTTGTGTTTATATATCTGCTGACATGGGTTTTAGGACTTGTGATCGGTGGCGGAAGTTAAAAAATATCGGAATAATAGGGGGATAAGAAAATGGCCATTAGACCAATGACTAAGGTGTGTATCGCAATCGGCTGCTTGCTGGTGGGTGCAACTGTTTGGACAGCACCAAATCGCGTGCCGTACCAAGTGCAAGAAAACAATGCCGCGTGGAAGCAATTTCATGCTGTTGGCAATAACTACAAAATCTCATTTCCAGAGCACCCAGAGCATATGCAACAGACGCTATCTGCTCCGGATGAAGATTTTGACATGCGCTACGATGTTTATGTTGCAGCTAACCAAGACCGCGAGGTTTATATGGTTTTAGTTGCACAGTATCCAGATTTTGTCGACGATAGCTACGCTGAGCTTAGCTTGGAGACATTTTTAAATGGCATTTTGCACCAAAATCCAGGAAACAAGCTTATTTTTGCTGATCTTATTGAAATCCAAGGTTATAAAGCTCTTGATTTCTTCATTCGCTCAAGTGACAATGTCTACTTTAAAGGGCGCGCGATCATGGCAAAAAATCAACTTTATTTACTAGCTATGGAATGTGAAGTCCATAACTACACAGAAAGTAACTATAACCATTTTGTAAGCAGTTTTGAGATTGTAAAATAATGATTGCAACACTCCTTATTCATTTGGCGTTAACATGGGTCATGGTCGGGATCATCTGGTTTAACCAGATGATCCATTATCCTTTGTATCATAAAATTAAAGATGGATTTACCTCATATGAGCGCTCTTACCTAAGACGCACAATTTGGCTCATGGGTCCGGTCATGATTTTAGAAGTTCTAACCGCCCTTTTACTCATCGGCCTTGCTCCAACGCCATTGCTCATTAAGCTTGCTACCGCAAACTTTGTTGCTTTGACTATCATCTGGATTTCTACCTGTATTTTCCAAGTGCAGCAGCATCAGAAGCTCTCGGTCCATTATTCTAAAAAGATCCACCACATGCTGCTATCAACCAACTGGATTCGCACCATTCTATGGACAGCCCGTGGTTTTCTAGTGCTCTACATGGTCACCCTCCTCTAGGAAAACTTAGTTATCAATTAAAATGTTTATTCTTATGGCAGTTATTTGCAATTATATATATAATTTCCGACATGAAAGTTCAAGATATTGCCAATACATCTCTAAAAGTGCTTTTGTGGGCTGGAGCCTCGACTGCCAGTTTCTATGTCGTTGCTAACATTGCTCGAGCTGTCCTTCGAAAAGGTCGGGCATATTGTGGCATTTCTCAAGAGCGTTTGCCAAAGGATTACTGCAAAGAGGCTTCCCTTATAGTTTCTTTAATTGTTGTTCCTATATTAGTGGCGCTGCCTTTGAAAAAGGTAGTGGTTGGTGTGGCTCTTCTTGCGTGGGGTGTGTTTTGGGGCCTGACAGATCTGCATCGAATTAAGCGACTGACTGAGATAGAGCAAAACAAAATTCTTAATTTTTTTTCGGATGCTGGCTCTTCGACTCCTAATGAAGCTTTAAAATTTTATAGGGAAAATAACCAATTAATTAAGAATGGGCAAATAGAAGAGGCCATAAAAGCGTGTGAGCAATACACTAAATCCTATAGAGAAAGTCATCCAGAAATTAGCGTATGGTTCGTATTACCCACAGCAGACAGGAATTCTGATACGGTGGTTAGGTTAGACAATGTTGATGAGGCAGCAATAAGAGATGGTATATTGCACTCACTTGAGACGCGTAATTACAGTTTATTAATTTGCTTCAGTCAAATAACAACTGTTCCCTTTATGATAGGGGTAATCAGAATGCTTGAGAATAAAGACATTCATCAATACAAATTGTTCTCAAAGATTTTTGGCTCTCAAAATGTCGATTATTTTTGTTTATGGCTGCTTATTCTTTGTCGCCCGGTGTCTGAAGAGTTGCGTTTGTTTTGGTTGTCAAGCATAAGGCATGTAAAATTCCCAAGCCCTGCTCAGCTTCGTATGAGAGAAAAAGGGGGCGTTCCAAGGCTTTCAGGCGCTCTGCATGTTGATCAATTAAATTCCTTACTGATTCGAGCGGTTATGTCACAAAATCAGGAATATCTAAAATTCTTAATCACACAAGGTGCAAATGTGAATTTTACAGATAGCTTAAATGGTCAAACCCCGGTTTGGAAGCTAATCAAAAGGGAATTTCATAGAGAAATAAACACTGATTTTCTTGACTTGCTAGTGCGTTTTGGAGCGAACCTGCACCACAAATGTAAGGGTCTTTCAATTCTTGACTTCGTATTCATGGAATCCCTATACATGGATTATTCAGAAAATTCTAACGAGTGGAAAATTATTCGCTATCTCATTGATTCGGGTGTCAAATATAATGCCAATTCTGTACCTCGGCATTTGCAAAGTTGGGTTAGTAACCAAAGGTAAATTTGAAGATGAAACCGTGTATGGTCGTTTCTTGTATTTTAAATGGGTATAAAAGAGTTTTTTTATGGACCATTTCCTGTTATCCCCATATGGTTGCAATAGCAGTTATATCACGTGTTGTTTTTATTAAAAGTTGTGATTTTAAGGGGGTAGATTTGCGGAAAAGAGATATTTTACCATACAATGGTGATATTTTAAGTCCGCTTCCTGGAGTGCTTTGTGGCATGGCATTACGAACTTTATCCCTTAAAATGCCGATATTATGCGTAGCATTAATTGCATGTGGAGTATTTTTAGGATTGCTAGAATGTCATTGGCTAGACCTTGAAATTAAAAAAGAAAATAACAAATTGTTAAGTCTGATCCCATCTAGGCCTTCTTTGATGGATAGATTTTGCTCTTTTAAAACTCCTGAAGAAGCCATGGAATTTCATAATACGAATAATAAATTGATAGCAAATGGCAATGGGAAAGTAGCTATACAAGCATGCCGTCATTACATGAAAGATCATCAGCAGGCTGGCGCCTTGGATTCTAATATCGCCTCAATGATCAGACTTGCTCTAAAGAGAAAAAATTATAGCGTGCTTTTTTGCTTGTTTTTGTTAGCTGGTGATTGTGGTTCTTTAAGGGCTCTAGGGGTGGTTGAAGATTGTGATTTAGAAAAATATCGGCTGATGCTTGATTTTTTTGATCGTGAACAAGTTAAATTTTTGATTTTAGAGATGCTATTTATTTCACATCCTAGAGACAAGGTCTTGCATTCATTTTGGTTAAAAGAATTCAAGCTCATTCAGTCGACTGACATGATTAGGCAGTTGCGTGCTAGGGAAATAGGGGCATTTCGTCAACTGAATCGGAAAATAGACGAATCTGTATTGAATAAACTTATAGAGACTGCGACGCACTTACAGAAGACGGATTCTTTAAAACGTTTGCTTGACTGTGGAGCCTGCCTTAGAAAGATTCAATGTCTGGAGATTTTATTCCAAAGGCATGGAGTTAATGTAAACCTGCAGTATTTTATGATGCTTGTTAAAAACGGCGCTGAGCCGTTTAATGACATGGGTTATTCACCTATCAATACGTTGCTTCGTAAGATTAATGAGGCAGCTATTTGGATTCATGAAGATAGTGTAGTGAGTAAAGTTCTGGAACATCTAATTAAAGCAGGCGCAAAGTATGATGCTCGAGCTGTTCCTCTATATTTAGTAACAAGAATGTCAGGCTGGGCCCGTTCTTAGACAGGGGGCATGTCTAGCCCCATCATTCTTTCGATTTCGGTTTTGCGCTCAAGCGTTGCAAGCTCTTTTACAAGTGTCAGCGTTCTGCCGGAGTCTTCGGATTTTGTGATTTGCAGATGGTGATCGGCCTGTTTTGCTACTTGGGGAAAATGGGTGATGCAGATCACTTGTGTGTTTTGTCCGAGCGTTTTCAGTTTTTCACCTATGAGGGTGGCCGTTTGGCCACCGATGTTGCTGTCAATTTCATCGAAAATAAGCGTTGGTGTGTGGGCTGTTAATAAGAGCTTGATGGCTAGGAGGAGGCGGGATAGCTCACCGCCACTTGCGCAAGATTGAATCGGGATGGCAGCTTCGCCAGGATTGGCTGCTAGCAGGAATGTGATTTGGTCTTGGCCAGTTGAGGTCAGGGGTGTTTTTTCTATTTGAATGGTAACTTTGGCTTTTGGCATGTTCAGTGAGTGCAATTGCTCTGTCAGTGCATTCGATAGGGTTTTGGCGCAGGACTCTCTTTGTGCAGTTAAAGCGTTGGCAAGGCGCTTTTGCTCTTGTTGCAGCTCATTGCGGATTTGATCTGCATTTTGAGCTGTTTCAATTTGGAGTTTTAGCTCATCGGCGCGTGCAAGCAAATCTTCAAAGCTGCAGCCGATTTTGCGTTTGAGGCGGTTGATTTCAGATAAGCGGGTTTCGATCTCGCTGAAGCGGCTTGGGCAAAATTCTAAGGAGTCAAGGTAGCGTGTATAGGCAAGCTCGGCCTCTTGCAGGTTGCAAAGGGCTGATGTAATAAGCGATTCATGTTCTTCTAAAGAGGGATCGAGATGAGTGAGGTTTTTGGTAAGGCGCTTGATGGGCTGAAATTGCGAGGTGATTTCTGATAGGGCTTGCGTGAGATATGTGCACTGCTCATTCAAAGACTGGTTGTTGGCCATGCGGCTGTGCTCAGTGAAGAGAGATTCTTCTTCGTTTTCTTGAAGGGCTAGGGCCTCGATTTCATCGAGCTCGGCTTGCAGCGGAGCGATGGGTTGTGGGTCTGGCATTTTTAGGGTTGCTTGATAGGGAGTCAAATCGTGCTTACCAAATGTGTCGAGTAAGTTTAGCTGCGCGCTAGTGGATTTGAGGAGCTGCGAAGCGCCCTGGTCGACTTGCTCAGCGAGAAATGTGCTGATGTCGCAAAGGAGGGCAAGGGAGGCTGGTTGGGATTGGATCCAAAGGCGACTTTTTTTTGAAATTTCGCGTCGAATAATAAGAGGTTCTGATGAGTCAGCTCTGATTCCTGCCTCGTCAAGAAGAGGCCAGACAGGGGAGTCCGATGGAAGGTCGAAGATCCCTTCGATGATGGCAGCATCGGAGTCTTTGCGGACAAGAGATGAGTCAGCGCGGGCCCCGAGAAGGGCCGCAATGGAATGCATGATTGCGCTTTTACCAGCGCCGGTTTCTCCGGTGATGATGTTTAAGCCCTGCTTGAAGTCAATGGTGCAAGCATCGATGAGAATGACGTTTTGAAGCTTTAAAGATGTTAGCATAGAAAGGAGTCCTGCAAAATCTCATTGCGTGTGCGAAAGTGCAGCTTGCCCACCTCTTTTAAGATGTCAGGTCCATGCTTTGCAACAAGGCGCTTTCCGGCAGCAATGACCTGTTTTGATGCGCCTTTTGGCAGTTCCATTTCAACTTTTTTGCCAAGGGCTTCAATTCCATGAAGAAATCCATCTCGTGCTAGGATGGATGCTGCTGCAACAACGGGGTCCTCTTCACCTTTATGGCGCTGGTCTAAGTTAAGGGATAGCTTTTTTTTTGCTAAGGCAGATTCTACAACAATCTCGTTGGCAAATTGATCGATCAGCACGTTTTTACATTGCGTTTTTTCATGGAGTTCTTCGATGGCTGTGGCGTGGCCCCAAGCAAGCAGTGTGTTGAGATTGCCAAAACTGGAGTAAAGATCGTTATACTTTGGAGGTGTGATTTTTACGATGGAGTGGGGGAGCTTGCGCAGTTTGTTTGCTAAGCGTACGATCATTGTGTCAGAAAGGCGTTTGCTGTCACAAACGCCCTCTTCAAGAAGATATTTGATGCGCGCTTCGTCGGCATAGACAGCAGCGACAACAAGCGGTCCAAAAAAATCTCCTTTACCAGCTTCGTCAACGCCAATGTGAGGTGTCATATTCAGATTCATTTCAGGGTGGGAAAAAGAAAAGTCTCCGATAAGGGGCTCAATGTAATATTCAATGAACTCATCCTTGCCCTTGCCCTGTACCATTAATTTGCCCGATTCGTAAAGGGTACAGGTAACGCCTGGCCTTTTAGCTTGGAAAATAGTGTGCTGAGGCTGGCTCATTGCAAAACCTTGCTCGGGCAAATCATTTTGCAACTTTGCAGCATGGGCTAAATCAATTTGTTTCAGGTAGTGGTTCATAAAGTACATCATACAAAGAAACGTATTTTGACGAAATTGTTCTTTCGTGTAGACTGGTGAATACATGGAATATAAAGGTGAATTATGGCGTCAGAAGAAATAAAGAGAATCGGCCAATTTTTTAGAGCAAAGCGTAAGGAGAGAAGTCTTTCTGTAAAGGATGTAGAAAATGCAACATCGATTCGCTCGAATTATCTAGATGCTATCGAAGAAGGGCGCCTTGATGAATTTTTATCTTCGGTTTATGCATTGGGATTCATGCGCCAGTACGCAAATTTTTTGAATATAGATATTGAGAAAATTATTCGTGAATACCCACAAGCTTTCAAGTTGCCTACCCAAAATTATGACTTTGCTTACGGGATAGGTACTTTGGAAGTGCGAGGCCATATGGGTGGGGGAGTAAAATGGCTACCCAATCTGCTTTGGGCAGGTGCAGCCGTTGCAGTCTTAACATGCGCTTACTTTGTTGCGCGCAACTTTGGGCTTTTTTAAACTTATGACAGTAAAAGAACAAATTGGTGACTATCAGATCTTAAAAGAAATAGGACGTGGATCTCTAGGAGCTGTTTATTTGGTTCAGCATCGCTTTATTAAGAAGCAATATGTATTAAAAGTGCTGCCAGAAGAATTAGCGGAAGATCGCGGTTTTGTTCAACGCTTTGAAAAAGAAGTTGGGCTTCTTGCATCGCTTGATCACCCTCACATCGTCAAAGTGCACGATATTTGCTTTGCCGACGGGCTATATTTTCTTGTGACAGACTGTATTGTTGATGCAGTGGGTGAAACGACCAATTTGTTGCAATACCTTAGCACAAATAAAGAAAGGCTCAAAGAAAAGCAGGTCATTTATTTGCTAAAGCAAGTTGCATCTGCTTTAGATTACTTACATCAAAAGAAAATTTCTCACCGAAATCTAAAACTTAGCAATATCTTGGTTAGCCAAGGACAAGAAGGCATTCACCTGCAGTTAACGGATGTTGCATTAGCGCGCATGATTGGCACGGGCAAGGTCCTTTCTCGTTCCTATAAAGCCGTTGCTGAGCAGCTCGAAGTTGTTATTGATGATGAGGGTAAATATGCACCTGAAAGCTCAAAGCAAACGCAGCTGCATCAATCCTTTGTCAATAACTACGCCTTTTTGGCTCCTGAACAAAAAATTCATGGAGCGCTAGAATCAATTGACTGCAAAGCCGATATCTACTCGTTCGGTGTGCTAGCTTACTACTTGATCATGCGCGTTTTCCCAGAAGGGTTTTTTGCTCTTCCTTCATCTGTATTTTCCGATTTGCAGTTGGCATGGGATCAATTTTTTTACTCTACACTCCAGCCAGACCCTATAAAGCGTGCATCAAGCTGCTCTCAGCTCATCGCAAATCTGGGAGGAGCTAAATCTGTAAATGGTAGTGCTATTGAAAGTATATCGCGCTGGAATGCTTCGGCTGCTACCCCCTTAGAAAAGATTGCACCGGCTATCGCGCAGACGCAGAAAGCTAATCGTCCTGAGCCAGTCATGTCAGCTCCTAAGCCCGTTCTTCAAAAAGGTCGAATCGAAAGGCCAACTTATGAAGATGATCCAGGTGCTATTTTTAACACTGAAAATACTGTAGCTCCTTATAGACCTGAGCCACAAGAAAATGTGGATATCGAGCCGATTGAGTCGGACATGATCATTATCCATGGCGATAAATTCATGCGCGGTAGTGAGCATGGCACACGGGATGAAAGACCTGTTCACAAAGTTATTCTGCCAAGTTTTGCGATCGAAACACACCCTGTCACTAACGAGCAATTTGTTCGTTTTTTAGAGGCCATGGGTGGTGAAAAAGATCGCAACAATAACGACATCATTCACTTGCGCGATGCCCGTATCCGAAAATCTGGTGGAAAGTACCATATTGAATCTGGGTATTCCAAGCATCCCGTTGTAGGTGTAACTTGGTATGGCGCAATTGCTTACTCGAAATGGGTTGGGAAGCGTTTGCCGACTGAGGCCGAGTGGGAAATTGCAGCAAAGGGTGGGCTGCCTGAAGCTATTTTTCCAACAGGTTCTAATATTGAACGATCGCAAGCTAATTTTTTCAGTACGGATACCACTGCCGTTTGCTCTTACCCCCCAAATGGGTATGGCTTATTTGATATGGCTGGAAACGTTTATGAGTGGTGCCAAGATTGGTATGATTTCCACAGCTATGATATAGCTCAACAAGAGCCAGAAAATCCAAAAGGACCGATTCAAGGGGTCTACCGTGTTCTGCGAGGTGGCTGCTGGAAGGGGCTTAAAGAGGATATGCGCTGTGCCCATCGTCATCGCAATAATCCCGGCTCGTTTAACTCTACCTACGGCTTCCGCTGCGCCACTGATGTGCAATAATACCAATTCTGAGAAATCAATTAAGACTCAATTCCTATATACACATCCAAAACAATGTTTTGGTGGTCTGCTGCTCTTTCGTCATAAATTTCAAAATCTGTTTTATAACGCCGCTTGCCACCAAGTTCATCCGAGGACATATCCCAAATTTCTTCCCAAGCGTTGACAATTACATCTGGCATAGGCGCAGGGCTCGTCGTAAATTTTACATACTGTTGGCTCGGAATCACGAGTTTCTGAAACCCTTCTGGTAAAGGATGGTCAAACGATGAAACTTCTTCCCCAATAAAATATGTATAGGGCCCTGTATGATCACTTTCATAATCTGTATAAGCACAGAAGGTTGTCCCGGGTTTCTTTCGATTTGGAATTTTTTCAAAAAGAGCTTCGTGAAAATACCTCTTTATGCATGGAAAAATCTTTCCATTCATTTTATCTAGTTCTTGTTTATTGCTTGTTCGTACACAAATACCAATTAGCTTGATTTCTGGCTTTGAGACCGACTCTCTTTGCATTTTTTGCTTCATTATTTTTTCCATCTTCTGTCTTATTAAATCTCGACAGCTCCACGTAAACATAGGCCAAATCTTGTAAATCATTTTCATAAGTATGGGTATCTAGCGTCCTATGGTAGCTGATCACTTTTTTCTTTTTGGGAAACAGAATGTGGTTGGCGATTGCAAGAAGAATGATAGGTTTTAGCTCTAGGTGAGATGTTCCTCGTAGCGATTGTGAAACGTATGAGTGAGAGGCATAATACTGGGAGCGCTTGATGAAGTCCGGAACGTGGTGGTTTTGCATTTCGACGATGTACTTATGTCCCAGCTTGTCTGTGCATTGGATATCGAGGATGCTTGTTTTCGCTTCTTTGTTTGTGGGGACTTGCTCTTGCGGAATGATTTGGATTTCGGAAATTAAACGCTTATTTTTTAGGCCAAGCATAGCATTCAAGAAACTAATGAGCAAAGATTTGTGGTCCTCTGTGCCAAAGAGGTGCTTGAATGCGACTTCATTTGTTGGGTCTAAGTATCTGCTGCTCATGCTTTCATTTTACAATTTATGGACTTTTTTTCCAGAAATTGTTACTATTTGGTAATGAAATTATTGCTGTCAAAGCCCAGGGGATTTTGTGCTGGGGTTGTTAGGGCTATCGATACTGTCGAAGAAGCTTTAAAGCTTTGGGGTGCACCTATCTACGTTAAGCACGAAATTGTCCACAATCGCCACGTTGTCGATGGCCTGAAAGCCAAAGGTGCGATCTTCATTGAGGATCTCGATGAAGTGCCAGAGGGTGCGCGCATTATCTATTCTGCGCATGGCGTTTCACCGACGGTGCGCGAGCATGCAAAAAGACGCAACTTGATTGAGATCGATGCGACCTGCGGTCTTGTTACGCGTGTGCATTCAGCTGTTAAACGCTTTGCTGCTAAAGGCTACAAAGTTATCTTGATTGGCAAGCGCAAACATGTGGAAATTATTGGAACAGCCGGTGAAGCGCCTGAAGCAACCACGATTGTCGAGTCGGTTGCCGATGTTGATAAGCTGGAATTTGGGCCTGATCAAAAGCTATTTTACACCACTCAAACGACTTTGAGTATTTACGATGTCCAAGAAGTTGTCGACCGCTTAATCGAGCGTTTTCCTCATATTGAAACACTTCCAAGCGCATCCATCTGTTATGCAACCACAAATCGCCAATTGGCGCTTAATGAAGTCTGTGATGCTTGCGATGTAGTTCTAGTAGCGGGCGATCCGATGAGCTCAAATTCAAACCGCTTGCGAGAAATAGCCTCGAAGCAGGGGATTGCCTCCTATTTGATCAACGCCGATCATGAAATTGATCCCGTATGGTTTGAGGGGGTGAAGACCATTGGATTAACAGCTGGCGCATCCACTCCAGAAGATGTTGTTCAAAGCATCATTGACCGCCTTTGTGCGTTGGGCGTCACAGAAAAAGAAGAGGTTGTCTTTACTGAAGAAAATGTCTTTTTCCAGCTTCCAAAACAAGTCTTGACGAGTACATAACTCTTAATTTACTGTGCGTATATGTCGCAGAAAATTTCTCAGATCGATAAGGGCTCATTAAAGCGTGTGCTCGGTATTCGCGAGCTCTTTGCTGTAGGTTACGGAGATCTTGGCTCTTCCATTTATTACGCGCTTGGCATTACGGCTTTGTATGCTTTAGGTGCTACGCCGATCGCACTTGCTCTTGCAGGCCTTGTCTTTGCTTGCACAGCTTTAACCTATGCAGAAATGTCTTCGATGAAAGGAGGAGCAAGCGGCTCTGCCAGCTTTACTAGGTTGGCTTTTAATGACATGATTTCCTTCATTGCCGGCTGGGGGTTATTGCTTGATTTCATTGTGACCATTGCTATTTCATCTTTTGCTGTTGCGCCCTATTTGAGCTATTTTGTTCCTTTTTTAAAAGACCCATTTTGGAAGGTGATTTTCACTGTAGGTGTCATCTCTAGCATTTGCTATCTAAATATTCGAGGCATTAAACATTCGGTGCGCTTATCGAGCATTTTGACAATTTTAACGGTGGTAACCCAAGGGTTGATCATCATTATTGGTCTTTATTCGCTTGTCAACATTCCCACGCTCATTGAAGGGCTGCGCATTGGTGTTGCTGGCTCTAAAATGAGTCCGAGCTGGCCTGACTTTTTGAAAGGGTGTGCCATGGCCATGGTTGCTTACACGGGCATTGAATCGATGACGCAATTGTCCTCAGAGGCCCGTAAACCTGCAAAAACTGTTCCGCGAGCGATTATGATTGCAATGGGCACGCTGATTGCCATGTATTTAGGCATTTCCGTTGTGGCTATTTCAGCTCTTTCTCCAACAGAGCTATCAACGACATATCTCGATGATCCCATTGCTGGAATTGTAACAGCCATGCCCTTGGGAGGTAAAATTTTTGCTCCATGGGTAGGACTGCTCGGTGGCATTATTTTATTTGTTGCTGCTAACGCTGGATTGATTGGCGCCTCACGACTCTCTTTTAATATGGGCGAGCATTATCAGCTTCCAAGTTTTGTTCATCGCTTGCATCCGCGCTTTCGCACTCCATCAACAGCGCTTATTTTGTTTGCTATTTTAGCAAGCGCTATCGTGGTTATCAGTCGTGGGCAGCTTTCTTTTTTAGCTGATTTGTATAATTTTGGAGCGATGCTCGCCTTTGGATCTGCGCATTTATCTCTTTTGATGATGCGCATTAAAAAACCAAACACATCGCGCCCGTTTAAAGTGCCGTTTAATATTCGATTTGGCAGGTATGAGCTGCCAGTGACTGCGATATTTGGATGCATGATCACTTTTGCTGTTTGGATCTTGGTCATTGTCACAAAGCCTGAAGGGCGCTATTTAGGCACCCTGTGGCTTGGATTGGGCTTGCTGATGTATATTCTATACCGCAAGCGCCATCGCATAGCCCCTGCAGGTCAAGTTCGAATTGAGAAGATCAGCGTGCCCGAGTTTAAGCCAATGAAAATTGAAAAAGTGCTTGTTCCAATCCGTGGGGGAGTTGCATCAGAGATTGTGCAAGCAGCGTGCGAGATAGCCAAAACACATAAGGCTTTGGTCATTGTTGCCTCCGTTGTTGAAATCCCTTTTACGCTTTCCTTGACAGCGCCACTTGCAAAGCGCACAGAGATGCTTGAACATGTCTTAAAAAAAGCAGAAGCGATGGGACGCGAGTTTCATGTGCCAATTAAGCTGGAGCTTATGCGCGCTCGCTCGGCTTCTAAAGCGATTATCGAGCTTGTTGAAAAAGAGGGAATTGATTTGATTGTCATGGGGGCGGGTCCCAAAAACAAACCTATCTCCAGTGTCATCGATGAGGTCTTGCAGCATGCTAAAGCGCGCGTCTGGATTCTATCGCAAAAAGGCAAAGAGCTGTGAAGTGGGTATTTGTCTGTTTGCTTTTATGCGGGTGTGGCAAACCCATGCCCACACCTCGAAATGCTGTTGATATTGTGCGCAAAAGTGCTCCTGAGCTCGCCCCTAACAGCGCAGATTACCAAAGCACACTTCAAGTAAAGTGGCTTGGTACTGCCAGCTACATCATTCAGCTCGGCGATATTTTGATCTTGACGGATCCTTTCTACTCGTATCACAGCATGATCACAACAGGAATCGGGGATGTTAAATCAGATCCATCCCAGGTTGCTAAAATCGCAAAGCAGCTTCGGAATCTGCCTAAGCCAAAAGCTGTCTTTGTGGGGCACTCTCACTACGATCATCTTTTAGATGTCGCAGAGCTTTTTCGCCAGATGCAGTGGATGGATGTACCCATTATCGGTAGTCCAACTACGCGCAATATTTTAGCTGGCTATCACCAAGGCCTAGAAAAACTAGTTCATCTTGCTCAAGTTGATGATGAGTGGCACTCGATTGGCCCAGGCTTACGCTACAAAGCCTTTGCAGCGCAGCATGCCCCCCACCTTAAGGGCGTTGAGCTCTATAGCGGCTCCGTTACGCATCCCTATTCCCATGCGCCTAAAAAAGCCAACCAATTTAAATGCGGACCTGTCTACTCTTATATTTTTGAGCTTACAACACCTCACGTAGAACGGACAATCTACTTTACGGGAGCCGCTACCAACGCGCCTATTGGCTTTCCTGACCCATCGGTCCAGTCAGTAGACCTGGCTATCCTATGTGTTCCCGGCTGGCGCCTTGTCCGCGGCTACCCCATCGACTTTGTCAGGCGTCTGAGAGCTCCCTTCATCATGGCCTCCCACTACGACGACTTCTTTCACAAGAGGGGCAGGCGCGAGGTTATCTTTGCTGACCTTCAAGGATTCATTGACGAGGTTTTGAGAGGCGCTACCTACCCCGCTTTCAGAGAGGTTCTCATTCCGGCTGTTGGCACTCGTGTCAACTTCTAAGGCAGGTGTTCCAGGCATTTGCTTTACAGCCTGTCCTCTATTAATTATATGACCTTGACCCATTTCATCTGTCATTTCAATTTTTAGTTTAGGGTCCAGCTCAGTTAAAGCTTGTAAGTCTTCTTTTATTTTGGAGTTGTCTTTTAGTCGAATTCTTTCCGTTCCGTTCTTGATACAGCATGTTAATGCGGATGTTAGGCGAGTTTTCTCCTTGCTGCGTTCACAGATTAGCTTTGGGCATTCATTTAGAATGATCTCGTAGATATGAAGCGAAGTCAAATAGCGTATCGATCCGGGAAGTAAATTCTCACATTTAGACAAGTCTAACACTCTTAAAAACGGCAGAAACCGTGGTTGTTTTTCAGCAAAATGCTTTAAGCTTTTATTGAACTTTGATTCTTTGAAAGCTAGGAGGTGGGAGGTGTAAACGGCTGCGACAACTTCCTTTCCCTCTAATACAGGAAAGTTTGAGTTTTCAGGGAAATGCACATTCCAATAGTTTGTTTGTCTCTCTATTTGAGCTTTGGCAAGGTTGTCAGAAACCATTTCCCAAAACTTATTGGCTTCTTTGAATTTATCTGAGCAGTTATTGCTATCTAAGTCTATAACAAGCCGTTTTTCTTTTAATTCATCTGGAGCCTTAATATGGGGGAGGATAAAAGCAGCTATGTTTTGATGCTTCTGGTGAAGCGCCAATACCGTTTCTTCAGAAATTGGCCCTTGTATTTCGAGATTTTTAATGTGCGAAAGGGCCTGTGCCGTCATTAAATCATCTTCAGAAACATTGATGAGCACTAAGTGATCCACTTGAAGGTCATGATTGAGAATCTCAATTAAACTCGAGTGGTCTGGGAGATGATTCGCATCAATTTTAATTAGCTTAAGGCCTTCTGGCATATGAAGATTGTTCGGACATTTGATTTCCCCTAAGATATGTTTTGTCCACGTAGTTGCTAATGGGCGGGTCTCATTTGTGTAGGTTATTGTTTTAAATGTGACACCCCTTAGTGATTTGAGTTTATCAAGACTGAATGAATAGAAAGCAGGTAGTGGGAGCGCTAATTCTTTCCTGTCAGAACCAAGAGCCGAACTAGCTGGTGCGATCCTGTCCAATGTGATGTAAGCAACGGCCATTCCAATACCCACTGGGATTAAAATTTTAGCGGTTGTTTTACTCAAGTACTTTGCAGCTTCGATTGCGTAGGCATTATTTACATAAGTGCGCGATGCAAACTGTGTAACGACACTAGCGACAGAGCTAATGGAATCATATGCAAGCTCATAATATGTTTGGACAGTTTTCAGGCAGCTTGATGAAGCGATCGCTGAGTTCATAATAATGCTCCTCTTACGGTGTTAATTTGAATACGATCTTAGGTTATCTTATAATTTTTGAGAAGAATTAGATTGTCTCTTTTATATTTTTCTCATAAAATCCCCGATAAATTCAGTTTAACAAAGAGGAAAATTCGATGGTTAATTCAGTTGGAAGTAGTATTTGGTGCTGTTTTGGAACCAGTAGTGTTGATGTTGATAACGAAACGGATCCGCTATTAAAGAGAGAAATTCCTGAGGAAACGAGTCAACCTGTACGGAATGCGACGCCTGATAAAGTCTTACCTAAATCCGTTTCTGAGCATGTTTCTCAAGAGGAGGATCGTTCTGTAATTATTTCTCAGGAAGAACTAACGGCTGATCAAGCTAACATTCTTACCGATGCATCTCCTAATTCAGATTCTAGCTATTTTAGCGGTCGCGAAGAGCAGATTGCCGACATGACTCCTGAGGCATCTTTAGCTTTTGAAAGCCCTTATTCTAGTAGTTGTGGTAGCCAATTTGAAATCAATATAGCGGGTGAGATTACGCCTGAAGTTGATATTATGATAGAAAAGGCTTCTGAACAGCCTGTAGCTTCACCTATTGCACCTGTGCAGAATGCAAGTGGCTCCGATAAACAGAAGACAGCGCGACGACACTTGCGCTTTGAGGACTAGTTGATGGTATTTGTTGTTGCAGGGGGTGGCTTGCCGCTTCCTGCGAGGCTTTACACTTCGTAGAGGTGGCAGGCTGCGGTGTGGTTTTTGTGGATTGTTCGCAGGGTGGGCTTTTGTATGTGGCATTTGGGCATGACTTTGGGACAGCGTGAGGCAAAGGGGCATCCTCTGGGCTTGGCTAAGAGGCTGGGCACTTCGCCAGAAAGTACGACGCGTGAGCGGTTTCTCTCAACCTTGGGATCGGGGATGGGAATGGCTGAGAGAAGTGCTTGTGTATAAGGGTGCAGGGGATGGTTGTAGAGCGCATCTGTTGCGGCTAGCTCAACGACTTCTCCAAGATACATCACGGCAATGCGGTCGCACAGGTAACGTACCATCGATAGGTCGTGAGAAATAAATAGGTAGGTTAGGTCTAAATTTCTTTGGAGTTTTTTTAGAAGGTTGACGATTTGGGCTTGAATTGAGACATCAAGAGCTGCAATGGGCTCATCGCAGATGATGAATCGGGGATTCAACGCCAGGGCTCTTGCAATGCCGATGCGCTGGCGCTGGCCGCCGGAAAATTCATGGGGATAACGCACAGCTTGCTCCGGGATGAAGCCAACTAGGTCGAGAAGCTGCTCGATGCGATGTTTGCATTTTTTCTTGTCGTAATCGGTTTGCAAGATGAGGGGCTCGGCGATGATTTCGCCAGCTGTCATGCGGGGATTGAGTGAGGCGTAAGGATCTTGGAAAATCATTTGAATTTCCCGCCTGAAAACTTTGTCATGCTTTGGGTCGAAAAGGTCATGGCCATCAAAAGAGATTTGTCCAGAGGTAGGCTTGTGGAGGCGCAAAAGCGAGCGAGCGAGCGTTGATTTACCACAGCCTGATTCACCGACAAGGCCAAGTGTCTCTCCTGGATAAATGCTGAAAGAGACTTCGGTTAACGCGGCTAGGTGAGCATTACCGACTTGGAATTTTTTCGACAGCTTCTTCAGCTCGATCAGTGGTTGCATTTGTTTTCCTTTTATCATAGAGCCAGCAGGCGGCGAAATGATTATCGCCAACTTCAAATTGTGGAGGCTGCTGTAAAACGCAAATGTTTAATGCGTCTTTGCACCGTGGGCAAAAGCTGCAATAATTGTTTGTTTTGTCAAGGCTTGGAGGGTGTCCTTTGATCGCTTTTAAACGGGTGAGTTTGACATCAGCTCTAGGGATTGATTGGAGCAGACGGCGCGTATAGGGATGTTTAGGTGTTTCGAAGAGGGCTTCAGTGGAGGCCTCTTCAACGATTTCTCCAGCGTACATCACAATCACTCGGTCACAGAGGCCGGCAACAATTGACAAGTCGTGCGTGATCAAAATAATGCTCATATTCCGGGTATGTTGTAGCTCTTTTAAAAGAGCTAGGATTTGAGCTTGGATCGTCACATCTAAAGCTGTTGTTGGCTCATCGGCAATAAGAATTTGTGGATCGCATGAAAGGGCAATTGCAATTCCAACACGCTGGCGCATTCCACCCGACAGCTCATGGGGATATTGATCGTAGCGCAGTTGTGCGTCAGGAATGCCGACTTGGTTTAGCAAATCGATGGCTTTTTGCTTGGCCTCTGTGCGGCTATCGTTTGTATGCAAGCGGATGGCTTCTATGATTTGGTGCCCGATCTTCATGGTAGGGTTAAGGGCTGATAGAGGATCTTGAAAGATCATTCCAATTCGCTTGCCGCGCACCTTTTGCATTTGCTTTTCAGATAATTTTGCCAAGTCGATATCTTCGAAAAGTATTTGGCCATCATCAACATCGATCAAGCGCATGAGCGCTTTTGCAGTAGCGCTTTTGCCACATCCAGATTCTCCAACGATTCCAATGATTTCACCTTTTCGTAGATCAAAATTAACACCACGCACAGCAAATACTTTTTTATGCTCGGTTTTGAAAGTTACGTGGAGGTTGCGCAGCTTGAGCAGATTCATTTTTTAAGCCTTGGGTCTAGGGCATCGCGTAGGCCATCGCCTAGTAAGTTAAAGGCAAGCATTGTAATGCTGATAAAGGCAGCTGGCAGGAACAAACGCCAGGGGTAGTAGCGCATAGCCGAAAGGCCATCACTTGCCATCGTTCCCCAGCTGGCGATTGGCGCTTGCACGCCTAAGCCTAGAAAACTTAAAAAGGCTTCAGTAAAGATAGCAGCTGGAACGGTCAATGTAACCGTAGTGATGATAGATCCCATTGCATTGGGGATGAGGTAGAGGGAAATAATGCGCCAATTGGATGCGCCCATGGCCTTGGCTGCCAACACGTAGTCCATTCGTGCAATCTGATGGATTTGTGTGCGCACAATGCGGGCCATCGTGATCCAGCCTGCGATCGCTAGTGCGACAATGATTGTAAAAAGGCCTTGCTTCATGACGACAATGAGCATGATGATGATCAAAAGCTTGGGCAAAGCGTGAAAAATATCGGCAATGCGCATCATGATCTCATCCCATTTCCCCCCAAGATAAGCAGCAGTGGCCCCGTAAATAACTCCTATGACCATGTCGATGAGAGCGGCGGTCAATCCAATAAAAAGAGAGATACGAGCGCCCCACCAAATCCTTGTGAACATGTCGCGTCCTAGCTCATCTGTGCCAAACCAAAACTGCTTGCAAGGAGGTGTGTTCTTAAGGGGAAGATGTGTTTCAAAATAGGCATAGCCGCTTAAATAGGGACCAATTAAAGACATAACGATCAAAAAGGAAAGTAAAATGAGACCGGCCAGGGCAAGGCGGTTTTTCTTTAAGCGGTGCCAAGCATCTTGCCAATAAGAAAAAATGGGCTCGATTGTTTTTGTTTGCGTGTTTTGTTTCCGCTTTAATGGTTCAAACAATGTGCTCATGTGCTCACCTCTTTGCTGCGCATGCGTGGATCAAGAAGTGCACAAACGATATCCACACAAAAAATTGATGTCAGTAAAATTGCGCTATAAAAAACAGTTAATCCCATGATCACCGTGTAATCTCGGTTGGTGATGCTGACAACAAACCATCCGCCAAGGCCTGGAATACCAAAGATTTTTTCTATGATAAAACTGCCTGTTAAAATGGCTGCTGTGAAAGAGCCCAAGTAGGCGACAACGGGGAGAAGGCTATTGCGCAGAACGTGTTTAAAAACAACTTGTAGGGTTGATAGACCTTTAGCTTTTGCCGTTAAGATGTAATCTTGCTCAAGAACTTCGATCACATTTGTGCGTGTTAAGCGCGCTATAAAAGCCATTGGAATCGAGGCAAGAGCAATGGTCGGTAGGATCGTTTGGGAAAATGTTCCCCAGCGGGCGATGGGAAGCCATCCCAGTTTCATGCCGAATAGATATTGCAATAAACTTCCTAAGACAAAACTTGGTACAGAGATGCCAATGACAGCTACAAGCATTGCAAGGTGATCAAGAGTTTTGCCCCGCTTTAAGGCAGCCATTGTGCCAAGGGTTACGCCACCAAAGACAGCAAGCGTTACAGCTTCAACGCCTAACGTGAATGAAACGGGAAAGCCATCACTGATGATTTCAGTAACAAGGCGCCCTTCATACTTGAACGAGGGGCCAAAATCCCAGGTTACAATTCCTTTTAAATAGCGCAGAAATTGAGTGTGCATCGGAAGGTCAAGACCATAATGTTTGCGCATTGAAAGCATGATTTCTTCAGGGATAGCTTGCTCATCCATGAAGGGATCTCCAGGGATCGATTTCATCAAAATGAATGTCAGTGTGACAATCAAAAAAAAGGAAACAAGAAGAATTGACAGCTTTTTGCACAAAAATCTTAATGTCATAGCAAGCAGGGTAGCGAAAAAGGTTATCATTTGTCAAAGGATTATACCGAATGGACCTCAAAAATCGGATTTTCGGCGGCGCCAAAGCACCGCAATTCGTCGATCTTAAGTTGCCTCATATTTTTAATATTAGGTTGCTTAAGATCGGCAAATTTCGAAAGCTTTCGCGTTGCCCAAAACCGATTTTTGAGGTCCATTCGGTATATGACAATACCAATAAGCCCAGGGTTTTAAATCGCTCAGATTTGAAATTATTTCTTCAAATTGGTATTAGTCAAAGTATATGCGTAGACTACTTTGGACCATGGGTCTGATTGTTCCTTTGGGTGGGCTCTTATTTGGTTACAACACGGCTGTGATCTCAAGCGCTTTGCTCTTTTTAAAACATGATTTTTCTTTTACAACCCTTCAGCAAGAGTTACTTGTTAGTATCATTTTAATTGGAGCGCTTTTAGGAGCAAGTGTTGCCGGGATGCTCTCTGATCGCTTGGGTCGAAAACCCGTTATCATTTTAAGCGATGTATTTTTTATTATCGGAGGCCTTACACTTCTTTTGGCAGATGATCTTTTTGCGCTTTTGATTGGACGATTGATTGCCGGCGTTGGTGTTGGCCTTGCCTCTGTAACCGTCCCTCTTTACTTAGCAGAGCTGTCGCCTCCCAAAAGCCGAGGGGCGCTTGTCACCCTTAACCAGTTGGCCATTACTGTAGGCATTTTGCTCGCTTATCTAGTTGGCCTATTTGAAAGTGGCGACCAAAGCTGGCGCATCATGTTTGGGCTTTCCATTATTCCTGCAGTGATTCAGCTTCTTGGAATGTTTTTACTGCCGGAGACGCCCAATTACCTAACTGTGACTAAAGAGCCCAAATCTAGAAACAAGGCCTTTTTTAAAAAAACAATGACAGGAGCGCTTATCGTTGGTTTAGGACTTGCCATTTTACAGCAAATCACAGGAATTAATACTGTCATCTACTACGCTAACCAAATCTTTGAGCTTGCAGGCTTTGGAACAAATATTTCAGCGATTTGGGCAAGTGTTGGTGTTGGCATTGTCAATGTCGTTGCAACTCTATTTTCTGTTTGGTTGCTTGACCGCGTCGGTCGCCGGCCGCTTTTGTTAGTTGGTGTGGCTGGCATGACACTTTCTTTGCTGGCTTTAGCCACCACCTTTTGGTTAAACATCCCTTCAGAGTCATACCTTTCTGTAATTAGTTTGATGCTCTATGTTGCCGCTTTTGCAATTGGATTAGGCCCTGTTGCTTGGCTGATCATCTCAGAAATTTATCCCCATCAGATCAGAGGTCGCGCCATGAGCCTTGCTATATTTGCTAACTGGGTCTCTAACTACATTGTTTCATTGACATTTTTAACGCTCATTGAGAAGATTACATCAGCTGGGGCGTTTTTTCTCTATGCAGCCATTTGTGGCTTCGCCTTTTATTTTGTCTTTCGGTTTGTTCCAGAGACAAAAGGAAAAACCCTCAAGCAGATTGAAAAAGATTTAAATTAAGAGAGCATCATGAGTTTACAAGAAATCACAGCCATTTTAAAAGGCAAAAGCGAATCGCTTTTACAACATGAGTGTAAAACGATTTCAAAAGAACGCCTTCATGCACCTGGGCCGGATTTTGTTGACCGCATTTTTGCTCATTCTGATCGCAACATTCGCACTCTTTGTAGTCTGCAATCAATTTTTGGTCACGGCCGTCTTGCAAATACAGGCTACCTTTCTATTTTGCCAGTCGACCAGGGGATTGAACACACAGCTGGAGCATCGTTTGCCCCAAACCCTGACTATTTTGATCCTGAAAACATCATCAAATTGGCTATTGAAGGCGGGTGCAATGCGGTTGCATCAACCCTCGGAGTTTTGGGCTCTGTTGCGCGTAAATACGCCCATAAAATTCCGATGATTCTTAAATTTAATCATAACGAACTCTTGAGCTATCCAAATAGATACGATCAGACCCTGTTTGCTTCTATTGAACAAGCCTATGACATGGGCTGTATGGCAGTAGGGGCGACGATCTATTTTGGCTCAGAGGAATCGCGCCGCCAGATTGAGGAAGTTTCCCACTGCTTTGAAATTGCCCACGAGCTAGGTATGGCGACTATCTTGTGGTGTTACTTGCGCAATTCTGACTTTAAGACATCCGACACTGATTTTCACACTGCGGCCGACTTAACAGGCCAGGCAAACCATCTTGGAGTTACCATAGGCGCAGATATCATCAAGCAGAAACTACCCGAGTGTAACGGTGGTTTTAAAGCGCTTAAATTTGGTAAGACCAAGGATGCGATGTATGACAAGCTCTGCTCAGACCACCCCATCGACATGACGCGCTACCAAGTCGCCAACTGCTATATGGGGCGTATCGGTCTGATCAATTCAGGCGGGGCATCTGGTAAGAACGATCTGCAGGATGCTGTTGCAACAGCTGTCATCAACAAACGAGCAGGTGGCATGGGGCTTATTTCAGGGCGCAAAGCCTTCCAAAAGCCCATGGCAGAAGGGGTGGCTCTCCTCAATGCCATCCAAGACGTTTATCTGTGTGATGACATCACGCTCGCTTAAGCCACTCCACTCATCGCTTACTTGATAGCATGTTTTGCGTTAGTGGTTGCTGCCTTCATTATTGGAAATGCGTTGTTCATTTGGACCTGGGCTGTTTTTAGAACTTTAGCAAAGACACCAATTGCAACGATGCCGCAGCATACAGTTGCTGTTACCCAGTTATCCGTAGCCTTTTTATCTTCTCTTTCAAGCTCTGATCCATCTTTAAAAGCTTGTACTAAGCGTGCAACAGAACTGATCAAAATGGCAGAAAAGCCAAGGCTCAAACCCATGTATGCGTAGTAAAACAGTCTGAAATGAGGCAAGGTCAAATGCCCTAGAAAGTGCACAGCTTCTATACTACTACCCGTTAATATTTGAGACAAATCCACAAATGCTCCGTTAGAGCGCGTCTCCTTCAAACTCCACATTAGCCCAACGGATGAAAGCGTTACACCTAAAATAGGTAATGCAATTTTGCTTATTAGGGAGAGCACGTTATTGCTAGGAGTGAGCCTATTGTCATGCCCGGTATGTTTTTGACTTGTTTGAGGCGCTGTTGAATTTATTGGTGTTGCCATATAAAAAATCCTTTTTTGTTCAAAAATGATAATTAATCATAGAAAAACTAATGTATTAAGTCAAGTTAAATAAAAAATTTATAATTTTTTAAAATGTATAAATAAATTTTTATACATATTCAATATTTTACAGATAGAGAGCCGCGGAGAATGGGGGCTGCTTCCATTGTCTCGCCAGGAAGAAAGCCGGCAAGCTTGTGACCTATTTCGAGCTTCATTCCATAAGGTGTGCTTCCGAGCTGGTAGGCGTAGGTTGCGCATAGCGATGCGCCAAGCTGCATTTTCTGTAGGGTTTCTTCTGGGTAGTCAAGAGGTGTGAGATGCTCAGAATGAAGCTCGTCTCCAGTGAGATTGCCTCGCATTGTCAGTAATTGAGGATGATGCCAAAAGTGGCCATTGAGTCCAAAGGCGTGGTTGCCAAATTTAATGAAGTGGGGATGTTCTAGGCCTAATCCATAGTAGTGGTGGCCGCCCAGAAATCCGCCTTTAATGTAGGTGTATATGGGCTTCTCTTTAATCCTCATGAAATTCTCTAAAAAGATTTCTGGCCCGTGAGGAGCAAGAGCAAAGCGAAATGCTGGCAGCGCGTGTACTTTTCCTAGTTTGAGCATCGGCAAGTTTGTTGAGTGATTGCCAGAAACTACGTAGTTATGCATAGAGCTCCATCCGATCACATCAAAGGGATTTGCGTAGTTGATAAAGGAAAGTGCTGCTAGGTGAGCGCCACGAATTTTTGTTTTAGGATAAGTGCGTTTAAGCATTTGAGTATAACTCAATAAGTCGTGGCCCCCAGGTTCCTCTTTGTCTTTTATAAAGAACAAGCTAAATGCATAGTTTGAAAGGTCATGATGGGAAAAGAGCTGTAGTAGATTATCTTTTGCTTGCACTGTGTTGCTTGTGAGCCACTTCATCCGCACATCATGTGCCATAATGGCTGTAGCTTCAACACCCCCAATTGCACATGTCTGAAAATGGGCTGGGGAAAATTTTTCGGTGACACCATAACTCGTTCCACCGCCTCCGTAGCCGAAAGGTGGTGGCGCTCCAAAAGCATAGCGCTCCACATGAGCGATATCTTTGCCAAAGCTCCTGATGCGGTAGCCATGGCCAAATACTTCGTGCTGCACAACGGTTGCGAAGTAAGAAACGGGTAGGTAAACAGTTCCCATTTTTAAAGCGCGCATGAGTCTGTCAGAGCGGAAATCGGTTTTCCAAAGGCGTTCTTCTCCACGCCTCACGCCATCATGAATTGAAAGAAGAGAGGGGCTTCCAGCATGAGGGGATAAGTCTCGGTCAAGATGTAAGGAAAAAGGCTCTTGTGTTTGCTCCGATGCAACCATCGCCACACAAACAGCAAGAGCTACAGCAATCTTTTGGATCATCTTACGACCATTGGAACAACTTCGAAGTGGTTACTATTTTGTTCTTGTAAAGTCGCAGTGAACTCGCTCTTGTAGTCGCTATCCTTAACAAATACGATTGCGTTGTAAGACTGTCCAGGTGATAGGTCCACATTCTTAGCAACTTTAGCGTCGAAGTCAGAATCCAAAAGGGCATTTGCCTCTTGAGATTTCAATCCTTCAACAACAGCTGCAATCCATAACGGCCAGAGGAGGAGTCCTCCAAGAGCATACCCAGTAACGCGTCCTTCGGTATTGGTGTGTGCTTTTTGCGCGATGGTCCCGACATTTGCCAGCGGTATGCTGAGCTTATCTGGTGAGAATGTATAAGTTTTATTGGTGTCGTTTTTAATGTATATCTGAATAGGTTGGTAGCCCATTTCAAGAACATTGCGGTCCAAGTAGCGTTTGCAATCCATGCTGTTGTAAGCTTTGCAAGCCACAGTAAATTCGCTGCCACTGGTCATTGATTTTACAGGAGTTGGTGTCAATGCTGTCAGGCTCGATGCGGTATAGCTTGCGCACCCGCATGCAATCAATCCAACTAAGATAAAAGACATCGGTTTTTTCATATTGACTCTCCTTTCCTTGCTGGGTAGCGTAGCTGAAGGTGAGGTATTAAGTCAATTTTTTGGTGATTATTGCCAGGGAAAAGGTGGTTTTGCGGGGGGAACCTCTGACTGATTTTGCGCAAAGCTTTGGATGACTCCGAAGATGCCTCCAGCAATCCCTTTTTTCGGAACGATCCCACTCTGATTGCCAACGAGTAGAGCGATTTTACTAATTGCTTCTGCTTTATTTATTTTGACATTACCGAAAGGTCCATCAAAATCAACGGTTAGCACAAAGTCATTTGGTACGTTTAGTCCAAAGGCCCGATTAAGTGCTTGAGCGGTGAGCCCCAATGTCATATCTACATAAGATTTTGGGAAGCTAATGCGCCCCCAGGTTGCTATCTGATAGGACATATCATAGAGGATTTCTGTGCGGTCGATTTGCATGACACCGCCATAGATGGAAAAATCAAGTGGGGCAAACCAGAGCCCGACTTGATTAGGAGAGCGCAGCTTTAAGATTTCAACCATATCCGCTGCTGATCCTTTTGAGGCAACAATTAGCTGACCAAAGTCAAAACGTCCAAAGCCGACGCGTACATTTTGCCAATTAAAGCGAGTTAGAGGGATCGCTGTGTTTTTAGGGTCGATATAAACGTGCATAGGAGTTTTAGCTGATACGACAATGAGATTGGCGTCCTTGAAAAGGACGCGGCTGAGTCCTGGTGTTAAGATAATGTCAGCTTTGAGTGGCTCTCTTAAAGAGAGAATGCCGCGACGCACAAAGCCAGCGACATTGGCTTTGCAATGAGGACTTGTAATTGCCGCATCAAGAGTGCCGTTTTGTTTGACGATATCGGCATCGATTGCAGCGGTGATTGTATCTCCACAAACAAGAGAGGTTTTTGGGAGGATAAGGTCTACAAATACGGTAGGGACAGTTTCTAGTTGGGCTTTGATGTTTGCAGACAAGTTTGTGGGATCGTATTTCCCTGCTTCATTGTAAAAGTCGCTAACATTTCCAGAAATATCGATGCTGCCTGTCCGGTTTTTTCCCTCAATGCGACCGTTTGATTTAAAAGAAAGGGGAGAGGTGGGCTTTGCTTTTAATAGGTTTGCTGAAAAATTTTTAAGGGTGGTCGAGATCTTTGATCCAGATTTTTCAAGCTGCATCTCGCTGATTTGCATCTTGCCTTCAAATGTGGCTTTAGCCAAGTTCCAATCAATGCGAGGAATGAGCTTTTTAGCGGGGGTAACTGGGATAGAGAATCTGCTAATATTAAGGTTGATGGAAGTTGGTTGCTTGAGCTTACTAGTTTGCTGGGGCAAAAAATGAGCGAATGAGTTTTGTGTTAGCAAGTAGCGCATTGTTAACGCGCTGCTGTTTTGTAGATTGTTATCTTTGACTTTTAGAGTGCCTTTCAGGTCTAGTTTGGGGCTATTGATATCGAGGGCAAAGATGTCGGGTTTGTAGTCTAGATCCATGGTCACTGTATTACCAAATAGGTATGCAAATTCATCATCTTTTATAAGGGCGTCTATGATTGCAGAAGGAAAGTCTTTTAAAGTCACCTCTGCATGCTCAATGATGTTTTGAGGCTTTTCGACCATGATGTCAAAGTATCCTTGATTGATATTACCCGAGGTTTCGATCGTGTGGTTGAGCGTTTTGAGTTTAAACCGAGTGACCGTGTAATTTTCTAATGCAAGTTCTGGTGAGGTCACAGTGATCTGTAGTGGGGAAGTGGGCTTAAGGCTTGGTAAAGTTAATGAGAAGGGGGCAATTGACAGATCGATCTTTGAATCCTTTATCAATTTGAGGTTGATATCTGGTGGCAGCAGGCTTGTGAAAGCTTGAGGTTTTAGGATCGTGGATAACTCCAGTGGTTGGTCAATAATGAGGGTGTTGTTTTTTACAGAGCCGTCAATTTCCAGATTTGTTGAGGCGCCTTGAGCGATGAGTTTAATGTCGGGCAGGGTTTGTTCGAAGGCGTTGGCTTTGCCAGTGGCTTTTAGATCGAGGTTGGGGTTTAGCAAACCAACGCCGCCTTTCAATTGAGCTTTTGCCGATGAAGAAAAGGAGATCTCTTTAAGGCTTTTTGCAACTACCGAAAGGCCTGCGTCGTTTAGGGTGAGCTCTCCGATATAGGGCAGGGATTTAAGTTGTAATTTTGGGGCCGTAACGCTCCCTTTAAAATGCATTTTTTGCCACGTTTTTGGCAGGTAGAGTTCGGTGAAAGCGATCTGTAGATTAGTAGGCATTTTGAGATGGGAATCGGTCAAGGTGTAATTGATGAGCGCGCGCTCGTTGAGTGAGATTGCAGTGGGGTTAATTTTTAGGCTTAGAGCTTGGGTGTTGATGAGCTTTGAGCTGATAGCGATATCTAAAATATCGCCGTCTGGCGCGGCATCGAAGCTAACAATAGGGCCTAGCCACTCAACATTAAGAAGAGAAGTTGGAACGTTGCGGGCATGCAGCTCAAGCCCTGTGAGGATGTTGTATAGTGAAGGCCATCCCGTTAAAGGTTTTGACCACACAAAGCTGCCTTTAACTGAGCTCCCAGCGTTGAGCGTTGAGTCGAGGTTCACTTTCAGGTTTTTATCGAGTTTATTTGTGCCTAAATGAGCTGTAAGAGAGCTGATAGAAATGAGAGCTTTATTGTGCATGATTTGAGCATTCGTAACGTTTGCGCTGAGATTGCCCTGGGTCAGTTCATAGCTATCTATGGGAATGGATATGTTCTCGGACTGTAGTTTAAGTGTTGCGGATTGAATGTGTGGAAGCGTTGAATTTAGTTGGCAATTGAGCCAGGAACTGGGCAGAATAATCCAGGCATCTTGAGGAGCTGCGATGTTTAGAGTTGATTGCAATTGGCTTGATGCCAACTCGATTTGAGCAGTGTTTTCTTTAGATGAAAAAACTCCTTGGATTTTGGCGTTAAGCGCTGATCCAAAAATTGAGTCAAGATCACTTTGCCAGCTCATCGGAAGGTTGTTAAAAGTTGCACTGAGCTGATACTTTAGGGGTGACTTGCTTGGCAGCCCGATCCACTGGCTTATTTTCTTAGCAGCGGCAGAGCTTTGGCTGTCACGATCTATAATCGCATCGACTTGGAACTCTCCTTTTTCTGTTCCTTGACTGCTCAATCCATGGGCTTTGATGTTGACAGGTAAAGACCCATCGCTGACATTCATGAGCACAGAAACATCGCTTAATTGAGCAATAACAGAGGTGCCTTGCATGATGGTGAGGGTGCCATCTTGGATATCAACGCCTCCTCTAAATGGAAGAAAGAACGCGGGCTTTGTTTTTGATTTCTTTTGAGTGCGATAGGTAACGCTAGGAGCTATGAGTTTAGTCTCTGATGAGCGCTTTGTCAGGATAAGAATGAGCAAAGAGCTGTCTGTTGAGAACTGTTTAAAGGCAATATCTGCTGCATTGCCACGGTGTAAAAAATCATCGATTTGTTGCCCACCAAACCAGCTCAAGTCCATCTTGCCGATTTGAGAGTGCGTTAGGCTAGCTGCAAGCTTTGTACCTGGGCGCGTTGACAGCAGTGTTGGCAAGGCAAATAGCAGTACAAAGATGCTGATAATGATGCCGCCTAGCCATACCCAAAATTTCCCTTTTTCCATGCCCCTTCAAAATAGAGAATTATCCTTTTAATGTAATTAAGTTATACCAAAGTGGAATCAAAAATTGGCGAATTTCGTAAGTTTTCGCGTTGCCTAAAACCGATTTTTGAGTCCACACTGGTATAAAGGGTAGAAAAACAGGTTGCTTGAAAATTTGCAGAGAATAAGATACACTCCAATATATGTGTAGGGAGGACGATAATGACGACAAAGACAGTTAGACTATCAGTTGATATGCCGCTACGTGCTCATAAGAAATTAAAGGGTATTGCCCATTCTCACGGTCTTACTATGAAGGATTTAATCCTTGGCGTTATTGAGCCAATTATTTATCCAGAGAAGGCTCCTAATAAAGAGACAAGGAAGGCCATGCTGGATGCTAGAAAAGGCCGCAATTTAGTTTCTTATAATAGTATTGATGACTTCTTAGAAAAAATGGGTTTGGAGTGAGCCTGCATGTTCGTTCGAGTAAGCAATTTGAAAAAGAGCTAAAGAAGCAAAGAAAACGGGGTAAAGACCTAAAAAAATTTGCACACATCGCCCGAATGATAGCTAATCAGGAACCTTTGCCGGAAAGATATCGAAATCATAAGTTGAATGGTGATTTTAAAGATCATTGGGAATGTCACATAGAACCTGATTGGCTGCTAATTTATTTGAAGACTCGTACCGAAATTATTTTTGTTAGGACAGGGTCTCATTCAGACTTGTTCTAAGGCTATTCGACGGTGACGGATTTGGCCAGGTTCCGGGGTTGGTCGATATCTGTTCCTTTTTGAATGGCGATGTAGTAGGCAAAAAGCTGCCCGGCAACGCTATAGAGAATTGGTGCAAGCAGATCGCACACTGGTGGCAGGAAGAGAGTATCATTTGCAATTTCAGCTGTTTCATCCCCATCTTCTGTAAAGAGGAGAATGGGAGAGGAGCGGGCTTTGACTTCCATTAAATTGGAGTAGAGTTTGTCACGTGTTTGACGATTGCCTCCAAATCCTAGGACTGCTAAAGAAGGGCCGGCAAGCGCGATAGGACCATGTTTCATTTCTCCAGCAGGGTAGGCAATGGCATTGAGGTAGCTGATTTCTTTGAGCTTAAGGGCTGCTTCTAAAGATGTGGGAAACATCATCCGGCGGCCTAAGAAAAAGAAATTCTCAAACGCGTTGTATTTGCTGGCAACTTTTTCAATGGACTTGGAGCTAGCAATGATTTGACGCACTTTTAAGGGGATATTTTGCAGATCTTGGATGAATTTTTGCCCATCGGCTTTGCTTAAGTGGCGCTGACGTCCAAGGAAAAGAGCAAAAAGAGAGAGTAGCATGAGCTGGGATGTGAAGGCTTTTGTGGAGCAAACCGAAACTTCTTGGCCAGCTCTCAAAAAGAGTGTGCTGTCAGCTTCGCGTGTGAGAGTTGAATGAGCCACATTGCACATGCCAAGGACTTTTGCGCCTTTTGCCTTGGCTTCACGCACTGCGGCAATGGTATCAGCTGTTTCACCTGATTGGCTAATGGCAATGACAAGGGTAGTATCATCAATTAATGGATTGGTATAACGAAATTCGGATGCAATCTCTGCACGTGATGGAATGCGGGCTAGGGACTCGAAAAGATCAACGCCAATTAATCCAGCATGCCAGGAGGTGCCGCAAGCAATTACGACGATGCGATGCACTTTTTGCATTTCTTGGGCAGTCAACTCCAGTTCCTCAAAATGCGCTGTGCCAAATTCAAGCTGCAAGCGTCCTTCAAGAGCCTCTTGCAGTGTTTGCGGTTGCTCATGAATCTCTTTGAGCATAAAGTGCTCAAATCCGTTTTTGCTCAGCTCATCCTCTTCCAAGTTGAGGTTGATCAGCTCTTTTTCAATCTGCTTTCCATTGCGATCATAAAACTCAATCTTGGTTTTATGGCAATGGGCAAACTCCCCATTTTGCAAAAAAGCTACTTGGACTGCTTTGCCCTTAAATGCGTTCGCATCTGACGATATATAGCACTCTCCATCACACATGCCGACTGCTAAAGGGCTCTCGTAAGCGCAAGCAACGATCTCATCGGGGTGATTTTTGTGAACAAGAGCTATTGCATACGATCCTTGCAGATTTGTGGCGGTCGTTTGCAATGCTTGAAGTAAATTACCCTGATAGTGAGCGCTAACAAGTTTAGCGATGACCTCGCTGTCGGTCTCAGTTGTAAAAATAGCCCCTTTATCATGCATTGCTCGCTTGAGGCTTTGGAAATTTTCAATGATACCATTGTGCACAATGGCCAGGTTTTGCTCGCTGTCGAAATGGGGATGGGCATTATCAATAGAGGGCTTTCCGTGAGTTGCCCATCTCGTGTGAGCAATCGTTGCGCCTCCCGAGCAGTTTTGAAGTTTTAATAACTCTTCTAGCGCAGACACTTTGCCCACTTGCTTACAGGCGACGATTGCTCCATCTTTTGACGTTGCAATACCAGCTGAGTCGTAGCCGCGATATTCAAGGGACTTTAAGCCCCCAATACAAACGCTATCACCAGGTAGATCGCCGAGATATCCAAAAATTCCGCACATAGTGTCACGTTACCATTTCTTTGCTTCGATTGTCAAAAAGAGAGGAAATTCTGCTCGGGCCCGGTTTTCAGCGCGAGCATTTTTGCCCGTTGATGTCTTGGGAGAGCACCATTCGTGCACATTGCATATGACAAACCCTGCCGATTTCAAGCAATGAAAATACTCTGAAAGGGGGCGATGAAAAGCGATTAGCTCGGCATCCTTAACTCTAATTGGAATATCTAAAGGGCTCATATAGCGATCTGTGCGCCTGTATTGCATTTTTTGCTTTGGATCAAAGCCCCAGGAGGATTGACGCGGGATGCGAAAACAGGGGTGATTAAGGACAAGAATCAGTTGAGCACCACTATTGAGGTGCTTATGGGCATTCTTTAAAAGGGCTAGGGGATCAGCGATGTTTTGCAAAGCCAAGACGCAAGCGGCTGCATCAAAGGTTTCATTAAGATCGAGAGGGCCAGTACAGTCTGCCGTTTTAAACTCGCGATCTGGATGACGTTTTTTAGCTGACTGGACTAATTTTTTGGCAATGTCAATACCCAAGTACCGGCAGTTCTTAGGGAGATAAGAGGAAAGAACCCCTTGGCCGCATGCAAGATCGAGAAGGCTCGAAGTCTTGCTAAGCATTTTTTTTAGCTCAGGCATGATCACTGTTCGGTGATACTCGTGTCCTTTATCAGAGGTGATTGTGTCGTACCAGTCAGCTGCTGGTTGCCAAGATGTATTCATTTTACAAGATTAACACATTTCACTCTTTACTTTAAGAATGATTTTCGATATCTTGGCCCTGTTATGAAGAAAGATTTATTGATTTTTGCACTTTTCCTATCCTCAGGCCTCTCTGCAGGCTCACTTAGGGAATTTTCTACTGAGTCCAGCATCACCTTAAAGACGCGGCAATACAATGGCGTTGGTTATGATAATGGATATTCAACTGGAGCCGCATTTCTAGCGCCAGTTTGGAGACACGAATTTTTGCCTTTCATTGATCTGCGAGCCCACGTTTTTGATGACGGGCGATTTGCATTTAATGGGGGGCTGGGACTACGGATTCCTGTTAATGAATGGATTTTTGGCGGTAATGTCTTTTATGACTACCGCAACGCTGACAAATTTAGTCCTCAGCAGATTGGCGGGGGCCTCGAAGCTCTTGGAAAACACCTTGATATTCGCCTTAACGGTTATGGTCCCATTGTAGATACCGACTATTTCACACGCAAGCCAGTCGTCATGCAAGGGCACAGCGCCTCTTATACAGAGGTGGCGCAGGCCGCTTTGCCTGTGATAGCAGGGGAAATAGGCGTTCCCTTTAACGATCGCTGCTCCAACGCAGCTTGGTATGGAGCTCTTGGGCCTTATTACCTTTTTGGGCGTAAGGTTCATGACTTTAACTTAGGCGGGAGCTGGGGAGGTCAAGCTAGATTGGCAGCCACCTTTGGCAAGATTTTTCAAATTGAGTGTGATGTTACCTATGATAAGATTTTTCATACTACAGTTCAGGGCGTGATGGGTCTACGCTTCCCTCTTGGGCCGCGAAACTTAAGCTACAAAAACGCCAAAAAAGATGTGCTTTGCAATCCGATGACGCAACCGGTTATTCGCAATGAAATCATACCGATCCAAGATCCTGAGCGCACTTTGCCCTTCATCAATACGATGACAGAGCAGCCAGCCCATTTTGTCATTGTAAATCCATCTATGAGTGGCTCAGAAGGAACATGGGAGTCTCCCTACTCGACTTTGCGCGATGCTGAAAACAGCTCGAAAGCAGGGGATATTATTCTTGTTGCTCATGGTGAATATCACGAAGGGATTACGCTTAAAGAAAACCAGTTATTCATAAGTACTGCAATGCCTGTATTCTCAGGAGAGATCTACGCAGGACCGTGGCACTTTGATCAGCCCTTATTAAGAGGGGGCGTTGTTTTAGATAATGGCTCGCGCGTTATAGGTTTTCATCTAAATACAAAAGATGAATCTGCCTTTTCAATTCAAGGGAAGAGCGCTGCTATCATTAATTGTAACATCCAAACAACAGCGAAGTGCTCTATTGATGCAATAGATGCCCCCCGTTTAGACATTGCCTATTGCAGGTTTGCCCCTGATACAGAAATCTGCTTCCAGTCAAAGGTAGACAGTGTTTTGCAGCTTTTTGAAAACACATTTGAAGGCAGCAACCATGAAAGAGTTTACATTGATGCGCTAGATCAAGCTCAAGTAAGAGTCGAAGCTATCAAAAACAATTTTATGCTCAGCACTTTTTCTGCAGGCATTAAAGAGAATGCCTCTGCTGTGATGATTTTCCAGGACAATAAGTGGGATTATGCTGACTTATATATAACCGCAGATGGTTCATGTGCCCTCGTTTTAAATAACAACGAGATTGGGGAGTTTGTTGCTGACGTTGATAGTCTGAAGCAGACTCAGTTTATTATGCAGTCTAATCATTTACAAAGGCCTGTAAGTCTTAAGTTTGGTGGTAAAGGAACCTTTCAGAGCTCCGTTACTGAGAACAAGGGTGCCAAAATCAATATGGATGTTACAGGGACTTTTGAAGGTGTTTTCCAAGCAGAAAACAATCCTAACAGCTCCTTGCTGTTGAATGCTGCGGACACAACCAATTTAAGCCTTAAATTTAGCGAAGACGCCTGGCCAGCAGGCCATTCTGTTGTTGCAGATGAGAAAACTAAAAATTAAATGGACTTCTTATGATCAATTTAGCAATAGCAACAGCCTTAATAACGAGCGTATCGTTATGTCAACTAGATACGGCAAAAGATGTAGAGGCCTTTTTTCCCCTTACAAAAGAGGCAATGCTTGATCGAAAAGAAGCTGTTTTAAATGAATTTAATTTTGCTGTTGATCATTTTATAAATTCTGACGAGCCCTCATTAGAAGCATTTGATCAAGCATTTGGAACGTTCAGCTATGGCAGTGCGATGTTTAATCTTCTTAGCATGGTTCATACCGATCCTCTTTTACGCAAAATGGCATCTAAAATACATGGAGAGTTGAGAAAAGTGGATCACGCTACTTTGCTACAGCATCCTGAAATTTATGCAAAACTTGCTCAAATTTCTGCTGCAGATGAGAAAGAGGAGTATTTTTTACAAAACTGCCTTGATGATCTAAAAAAGCAAGGGTTGTCATTAGATGAAGTAAACCGAATAAAGCTGCAAAATCTGAAAGAAGATCTCACAGATTTATGCAGTCAATTTGATCAAAACATCAGGGAAAGCCGAAAGACTTTTTCTGTTAATCGCAGCGAGCTAACTGGGATGAGCGATCAGTTTATTGATTCCTTGGAACAAGACGAAAATGGAGATTGCGTCTTAACAACTGATTACCCTGTGTATTTTCCCATTACTAAACAGTGTTCAAATGGTGCTGTGCGGAAGAAAATGTCACAGATATTTGGTAACCGCGCATACCCAGAAAACGATCAAGTGTTGCAAGATATTGTTCAAAAGCGGCAGGAGCTAGCTCAACTTTTAGGATACGATTCTTACGCTCATTTGCAGTTAAGTGGAGAAATGGTTAAATCCCCTGACCGTGCAAGCCAATTTTTAAATGCTATTGCTATACGCCTTGGAGAAAAAAGTGATCGAGAATTTGATCTACTTAGCCAAGACCTTCCTCCCGGTGTTGCACTTGATGATCAAGGTAAGTTGAAGCCATGGGACGAATCATATGCAGCTTATTCATATCTTAAGAAACACTATGATATTGATCCTGAAGAAATCAAAGCTTATTTCCCCTTGAATACAACGCTGCGCGGTCTTATGGACATTTATGAGACGTTTTTAGGGATCAAGCTAGAAGAGATTGAAAAGCCCCAATTATGGCATGAGAGCGTTCGTTTAGTTCGCGTGAGCAATCCTACCACTTTAAAAACACATGGATTCATCGTGTTGGATCTTCATCCAAGAGCTGGTAAGTTTACACACGCATGTGATTGCCCTCTACACCCGGCTCTCCAAACACAGCATCAAAATTTTTCTGCATTAAGCGTTTTGATATGTAACTTTGCTGATGGGGATCAAGGGTTGATGTATTGTAATGATGTTCGGACATTTTTTCATGAATTTGGCCATGCTTTGCATGACATGCTGGGCCGAACACGCTTTGTTTCTACGTGTGGAACGAGCACAAAAAGTGATTTTGTCGAACTGCCATCACAACTATTAGAAGAATGGTTATGGGATGAGCAGATTTTACAGATGTGCAGCTCGCACTACGAAACACATGATCCCTTGCCCAAAGCAATCATTGAGCGGATGATAGCTGCAAAGAACGTCTTTACAGGCATGGAACTTATGAAACAGGTTATGTATGCGAATTTTTCATTGCAACTCCATTCCCAAAACCCTCAAAATCTTCAAATGCTTTGGAACGGAATCGAATCTCGCTTTTGTACTCACCGTGCCGTTGATCAAACTCACAGATATGCAGCATTCGGACACCTTAACGGTTATGGAGCACGCTACTATGGATACCTATGGTCTAAGGTTTTTGCCTTAGATGTGTTTGCTAAGATACGAAGTGAAGGCCTTCTCAACCCCGATGCTGGGGCTAAATATGTGAATGCTATCATCGGTCAAGGTGGCAGTATTGATCCTAATGATATGTTAAATGCATTTTTAGGAAGAGATCCAACACAAGATGCCTTTTTTGAAAATATTGGGCTTGATTGATGTTTAATGACAAATCAGATAATTAAAGAGAATGTCTCAGCGCGACTTATCACAACCTATCTCCAACTTTGTCTCGACAGTCCATGCAACCGTGCATCCAGACCATACCATTGAAGAAGCCCTTGCTGTCATCCGTAAAAAAGACATCCATGACAAAATCGTCTACTTTTATGTTATCGATGACGAAGATCACCTCTGTGGTGTTGTCTCAACGCGCACATTGCTTTTAAAATCTTCATCAAAGCTGATTCGCGATGTCATGGAAACGCATGTCACAGCTCTTAAAGCCTCTCAAACACTTCAGCAAGCTATGGAGCACTTTTCTCGCCATCACTTGCTTGCATTCCCAGTTGTCGATGATCAAGGATGCTTCATGGGAGTGATTGATGTGCAACTTTACTTTGAAGAGAGCATTGATATTGCCCATTCACAGCGCCGAGGTGATGCTTTTCAAATGATCGGGGTTTACTTAGAAGAAGGACGCAAGTTTACAACTTGGTCGAGTTATCGTGTGCGCATGCCATGGATTTTCTGCAACATGTTTGGGGGGATTGCTTGCGCTGTTATTTCTAACTTTTACGAAGTTGTTTTATCCCAAGTCATCATTTTAGCCATGTTCATTCCTCTAATTTTAACGCTGTCTGAATCTATATCGATGCAATCGATGAGTATGAGTTTGCAGCTTTTGCGCTCCCATTCATGTGCCAAGGCTGCCTTTTTTGTGAAACGCATTTTGCAAGAGAGCAAAGCTCTTATATTGATTTCAGCAACCTGCGCTATTTTAGTGGGGGCAATTTCAATCCTTTGGGCAGGGGGCTCGGGCCCAGCCATCACGATTGGAATGGGTATCTTTCTCTCAGTAGTGATCACAGCGACAATTGGAGCTGCCGTCCCCGTGATCTTGCACCGGCGCAATTGGGATCCTAAAGTTGCCGCAGGTCCCATCGTCTTAATGTTTGCAGATGTGTTAACAACAGCGATCTATTTAACACTTGCTACTTGGTTTTTGATCTAAGCAACTCGCCTTGAATATTATTCTATTGGACAAGTTCCTGGAGCAACATAAAACGATCCAGTTGGCGGGTTGAATGTTTTAAATGTGTTTGTTTCTGCTAGGCCAGCTGATGAGCCAGGTGTAGGCGATTCCACTCGTAGATTCGCTGTATTTTGAAATTCAATCTCGTTGAGCGGAGCCTGATTCCCAAATAGAGTTGCGCACATGCTGGATGATCCTGATGAATTCATGTCAATGGCATTGGTTGCGCTTGTGAAAATGGTGTTGTTTAAAATATTGATGTTGGCAGTTGCAGTTCCACCAATTGGCAACTGCATGCCTGTTGCGTTTGTGTCTGTGATGTAATTGTTGGAGATGGTGATATTGTAGGTGCCGGCTGTAGCTGAATTAATTTCGATATTGTTGGTTTGATTGTTGTAAAAGAGATTGCTATCAACGATTAGATCGCACATTAGATCAGTGGTTGGAGTTGTGGGACGAATAAGAAGGGTATTCTGAGTTGCGGTTTCAGATAGCGTGTTGTTGCGTATTTCGAGTTGAGTCGTAGAAGAATCCCTAAGATTTAGCTCTATTGAGGCAGTGGGGGAGTTAAACAAGCGATTATTAGCAATTAAACCTTTTAAGCTCGAAGTCGCTTGGGTGATGGTGCCAAGAATGCCATCACCACCTCCAGATTTATTCCCTAACGAATTGTGTGTCAGAAAAGCCTCTAGATTAGCAGTCTGATTGGTAATAAGTTCTATGCTAATAGTTGCGCCCGATACTTGATTTCGACTTGCAATGCAACTTCCAGCGCTTGAATCAAAAGCTGAAATAGATATTCCTCGATTTCCATGATTTGTAATTTGATTACGCACAGTTGTCACATTAAAGGTAGTATCGCCCTCTGCAAGATAAGAAATTGAGGTTGATCCAGAGCGCGTGAAATCGTTATTTGCAAAAACCATATTCACTGTGTTAGGCATCAGCCCTAACAAGTCAGTGGATACATCAGATGTCCCGTTATCATAGCATTGGTTGCTTAAGATGCGATAATTGACAGGGTTTTGGCTATTGCCGAGTACCATTCCGTCAATGCCGCAGTCGTGGATTCGATTTGATATAATGGTAATTGTGCCGCCAACTGCCGTTGTTGGGTCATTGTCGACAATGCCACTCGTTGTTGCTGTGATATCGAGGCCTGAGATCGTTGTGTTGGCAGCTACTGTGATGGTATTGCCAGCGCTAGTCAGCGCGGGATAACTGCCAGGAGTTTGTGCAGGGACGATGAAGCCATTGCCAAGATCAAGATCAGCTGCAGAGCCTTGGAGTGTTTGATTTTGCAAAAGGGTAAGCGCGGTGTCGTAGCCGGTGGTTGTGCCATCCCCTGGGAAAATATAGATGACATCTCCAGGCTTTGATGCGGCCATGGCGATAGCCGTTGTCGGATAGGGGCTTTCAAAGGTACCCAGTGAGCTTGATCGATTGTCTACAAAGATGATGTTGCCAACGGATTGGCGCTGATTTTTCCTCTCAACGGGGATAATTTCTGATCGGTAGGGGAGTTGGTTGCGAGCTTCACAAAGGAAATTTTTGCTGCGCAGAATCTTTTTGCGTGGGCCTAGCGGCATTGAAATACCAGCGGTGCCTTGGAAAGTCCACTTGAAGATTTTATCGTAGGTAGTATCAAAGGCAAAATTAAAGCGGCTGATGAGGTCAAACACAATACGCCCCTTACCACCAACGGCATTCCCAAGATCTACGCCATTAACCGTTTTTTCAAAGAGATAATAAGAGCCAAGGGCTGCATACCAATTAACAATGGCGCATCGCGAGCCAAGTGGCACGCCAATTTCTGCATCGACAGCAGGCAGAGCAGCGCGCAGGCGTCTAGAGAAAATAGCAGAGTGGCCTTCGAACTTTTCAAATTTCGGGCTTGATTCATATTTAGTGCTCGCAATGGGAGCGTATCCGTTAGCGCGCACATCAAAATAGCGCGATAGAAATTCCAAGCCACCGCCCAGCTGGTGAGGATTGATGTTTTGCGCTTCACGGAAATCGTAGTAAAAGTTACCTCCAATAGCCCAGCCAGACCAATTATATCGAAGGCCGATGCCAATATTGGAAGCAAATTGGTTGTTATCAAAGACGTGGCCGCGCAGGTCTAGAAAGGGCATGAAGTCATTTTTCCAAGCCGGGCATAGGAAAAGTTCGGCTGTGGTGTAACCGGTGTCGTAGCCGACTCCGTTATGCTCGCGGTGTTTAAGCACGCCACGTGAAGCCGTAGGCTCGCCTGCAAAAAGGGTCGCAGCTGCCAAGGTCGCAATCATTACTCTCATAATAGTTCTTATAGATAGTTTTTACGATTTATGCCAAGTCTAAAAATTATAGATATATATCTATTGCAAGCCCGAACCCCTAACAGAGTTGGCTACGGCACCGGTTACATCAGAGCCAGGCTTTTCTCCAGTTTTTTCTGTTGATTTTTCTGCCATTAGTGATATTCTGCTGTGATTCCTGTGATGAATGTGACTTATAGAGGGTTAGTGTCATAGATGAAATTGAGGCTGAGTTAGGCGCAATTCTGGCTCAAAAAATACAAAGAGTGAAACGAAAGAGGAAAAGTTGAGTATGGGGAATAGATTAACAGGTAAAGTAGCGCTTGTAACTGGAGCGGCTCAAGGAATAGGGAAGGCGTGTGCAGAGCTATTTGCGAAAGAAGGCGCATTTGTTTTTCTATCAGATATTAATGATGAGCTAGGGAAAAAGGTTGCTTTGGAGATTGGCTCTCACGCTCACTATTTTCATCTCGATGTGCAAAATGAAAATGATTGGGATATAGCTGTTGGGCAAGTCATTAAACAGAAGAAACAACTGGATATCCTCATCAACAATGCTGGCATTACAGGGTTTCAAGAAGGATTTGGATTACAAGACCCAGAAAATGCTTCGCTAGATAGTTGGAGAAAGGTGCATGCAGTCAATTCAGATGGTGTTTTTCTTGGTTGTCAAAAGGCAATCCAGCACATGAAGCGGCGTAAAGGCTCAATAGTAAACATCTCCTCACGCTCTGGTATGATCGGGATTCCTGGTGCGGCTGCTTATGCTGCTAGTAAAGCAGCTGTTCGCAATCATACGAAAAGTGTCGCTCTTTATTGTTGTGAGAAAGGATATGATATTCGTTGTAACTCTATCCATCCCGCTGCTATTTTGACGCCTATGTGGGAACCAATGCTAGGTAGTGGGGCAGAAAGAGAAGAGAGGTTAACTCAAATTGCAAAGGATATTCCAATGCGTAAGCTTGGGACACCTGAAGATGTAGCCTATGCGGCACTTTTCTTGGCTTCGGATGAGGCAAAATACATTACGGGCATCGAATTGACTGTGGACGGGGGTATTCTTGCTGGAAGCAGTGCATCTCCTAAAAAAGAAGAGGGGTAAGACTTTCATGAATTTAGAATTGGGCAACAGCTTGCTGCCTTAAAAATCAAGGCTTGTTCCAGCTTGGCTTTTTGAACATGAGGATGATGAAAGGAATAGCTGAAACAACAATAATGCCAATAAGCAAAAACATTTGATAGAAGAGGGCGCTGCCGGTATTGAGCTGGTCCGGTGGATAAAAGCTAATGATCAAAGTCCCAAATGAGGTAACGATTCCAAGACCTGAGACAATCCACATGCCCATTTTACCAAAAGGAATTTTGTAGGCGCGTGCAACATTTGGTCTTTTATAACGCAACACAATCGCTGCAACAAACATCAAGATATACATGATTAGATAGAGCTGAGAGGTGAGCACTAACAAGATCCAAAATGAGCTGCTGACATCAGGCATGAACAGAAAGACGAGCGAGAGCAAAGAGACAAAAACCCCCTGCATCACCATCATAGCCACTGGCATGTCATTTTTGTTGACGCGGTGTAGCAGCGGGGGGAATTCACCACTTTGGGCAGCGGCAAGCAGACCCTTGCTAGGGCCTGCAGTCCATGTGCTCATTCCACCAAGTGCCCCTAAAGCTACCAAGACAGCAAAGACAGGGACAAGGGATCTAAGGCCATAGCTGCCCATAAAATGGGCAAGCGCTTCCATAGCACCACCAACTAAGCTAATCTCTTTTTGCGGGATGACAAATGCAATTGCCAGCGTGCCAAGCACAGAAAGGACAAGGATGAGAACTGCTGAAAGAAAAATCGCGATTGGATAATTTTTTTGTGGATTGATAACATCCCTTGCGTGAACAGCAGACATTTCCATGCCCGCAAGCCCAAGAAGCACACCGGCTAAAAGTGATAGCTGATATGGGGAGCTTAAATCTGGAATCAAGGTGTTCCAATTCATATCGATTTGTAAAGGCTTTCCACTGGCCCACCAAACAAGGCCAAGCACAATAATGACCGTTCCTGGAATGATGGTTCCCAAGATCACTCCAACTGAGCTAATAATGCCTGAAATTTTCATGCCGCGCAGGTTTACAAAGGTTGCACCCCAAAAGGCTACAAAGATGACGATCATCATGTAAACTTTGTTGTTGGCAAGGCCAGGGTTAAAACTATAAGCGAGCGTTGCGCCGATGAAGGATAAGATCGTTGGATACCAGATCGCATTTTCGGCCCATTGCAGCCAAACAGCTAAAAAGCCCATTTTGTGCCCCAAGGCCTCTTTGACCCAGACAAAAACTCCACCGCGCTCGGGCCACCCTGTGGCAAGCTCTGCGGCGACGAGGGATACAGGAATAAAAAAGGCCAAGGCGCTTACCAAAAAGAAAAAGAGAGATGAAAAGCCATACTCAGCTGTCAGGGGCCAATTTTTGATGCTGCAGATCGCTGCAACATTGATCATCGCCAAGGCAAAGACTTTCAAGGAACGTTTGGATTTAACAATATTCATAACTTCAAGATGCTAGCATACACGGGGAATATCTTGCCAGTGCGTTGTGTAGCGCGGTGATTTATATTTGAGAGGGATTTGCCAATTTTTTGAAACTCCCTGGGAGGCATAAAAGAGTATTTCCTTGCCGTGGCGCCGGTTGATACCATCTAATAGGCCCATAAGAGGAGACTCTTGGCTTGGGGCTAGCAAGTCAAATTGCTGATCAGCCGTAATGTCACAAAGCATCACCCCAGCTCGCTTATATTTCATCCCCTCACGGTAGATTTGGTGTAAGAGGCGCCTTGCATTTGCCATTAATAGGGGATTAAAGTCACTGGCGACTGGCAGGTTGCAACCTGCACTGTCAACATCGGTAAAAACTGTTAAGTAACCTGCGCGAGAGCGGTCTTTGCGCAATTTTCTTGCTGCGCGCGCCACGAAACTCATGATAGCCTCCGAAAGCATCTGCTTATCGCTAATAGCGACTGCAAACGAGCGAGAAGCCACAATCCCTTTTTTTGGTGATGGTAAATCCTCTTTAAGGCAAGCTATGCCTCTTAGCTCCATTACAGTGCGCAATCCCACAACGCTAAAATGTTTTTTAATCCACTGGTCATCTTTTAAAACCCAGTCACGGGCTGTAAAAATGCCATAACTCTTAAGCTTTAAGCTGTGTTTTTTGCCCACCCCCCAAACATCTTCAATCGGAAAATGGTCTAAATCTGATTCTTGAAAACGCCAGATGCCGCCGGCTCGTTTGGCTAGCTTATTGGCTAGTTTTGCCTGCGTTTTGGTCAGGCCCATCCCGACACCCACCGAAATACCTGTCCAGCGCTCGACCCGCTCTTTGATGAGCCTCGAGCAATCCTCTGTTACATGCGCAAACGTTTCATCGATCGAGTAGGGCTCAAGTTCAAGGCCTAGACTCTCAATGGAGGCCATAACGCGGCGCGACATATCGCTGTAAAGCTCAAAATTCGACGAAAAAATCTCTACCCCGTGCTTTTTTAAAAAGCGATCGTACTCAAATAGCGGAGCCCCCATAGGGATGCCAAGATCTTTAGCAGCTTTAGAGCGTGCGATGATGCAACCATCATTATTTGATAAAACCACAATCGGTTTTCCCTTTAGCTGAGGCTTAAAAAGCTCCTCGCAAGAGGCAAAAAAATTATTGCAGTCAATTAGCGCGTACATGAGTGCACCACAAATGTCACCACGCCCCAAATGGAAAAATCCCTTTCACTTGTGATCTCAATTGGCTCGAAGGCCACATTTTCTGGATCGAGAAAAAGGCGAGCATTGCTTTTGCGCAAACGTTTGACTGTGAATTCACCATCGAGCACAGCAAGGACGATATTGCCATCGCAAGCATTTTTTGCTCGATCGACAATGAGCAAATCTCCTTCGCAAATACCAGCTCCAAGCATCGATGAGCCCTCAACGCGCACAAAAAATGTCGCTGCTGGGTGCTTGATCAAATATTCATTTAAATCGAGCTTGTTTTCGACCTCGCCCTCATTAGGGCTGGGAAAACCAGCTGGAACACGGGTTAAATAAAGGGGTAGTTGCATATTTATGGTATACCGCAAATACCCAATTCTGCCAATTCAGAAAGATTAATTTGCTGATTGTGATATCATTAAACCAAATATGAAGCGTGCGTTATGGAAATCTAGGATTGGGTTTATCTCTGCAGCGGTAGGCTCCGCCGTAGGACTGGGCAACATCTGGCGCTTTCCCTACGTGGTAGGTGAAGGCGGAGGGGCTGCGTTCGTTCTTGTTTATGTCATGTGCCTGTTCTTAGTTGGGCTCCCTGTATTATTGAGCGAAATCACGATTGGGCGTAAAACCAAGCTCAGCCCCGAGGCTGCCTTCGAAAAGCTTGGAAGGTCGCGTGGATGGAAACTTTCAGGGCGGGTTACAATTTTTACAGGGTTGATCGTTGCTGCCTTTTACAGCGTTGTATCAGGATGGACGCTTGGCTATCTAGTCGAAGCTTTAATGGGCCGGCTCACCCATTTTGAAACAGCTAACCAAGCTCAAAGCTATTTTCAACAGCTGACCTCATCCTCTTGGTGGTCTACTGGCTTTCATCTAGCCTTTATGGTGGCAAGTGCTGGAATCTTGTATGCTGGTGTCCAAAGAGGCATCGAGGCTTGGAATAAGTTTCTCATGCCCCTCCTATTTATTGTGCTCTTAGCTCTTGTTGTAAAGGGGTTGACGATGAGTGGGTCAGAGAGGGGGCTTAAGTTTCTGTTTCAGCCAGATTGGAGCGCAATTGGACCCAAAATGATTTTAATGGCATTGGGTCAGGCCTTTTTTGCTTTGAGTCTTGGCCAAGGAACCATGGTCACTTATGGCTCTTACGTTAGCGACCAAGAAAATATACCGAGCACCTGTTTGCCGATTGCCACATTTGGACTTTTTATCTCCTTGCTAGCAGGCATTGCAATCTTTTCAATTGTTTTTTCCGTTGGGCTGTCGCCAGATGCAGGCCCAAGCTTGATGTACGAGACACTGCCCCTTGTCTTCTCGCAAGTAAAAGGTGGCTATATACTTGGGGTGGCTTTCTTTTTGCTTGTCCTAGTGGCGGCCATCACATCACAGATTTCGGCGATGGAGCCGATGATTGCTTACCTAAGTGATCGCTTTAAGCTACCGCGTCATAGAGCTGTGAGAATCACGGCCTTATCAGCGTTTTTGCTTGGACTTCCATGCGCACTCGCCTTTGGAGCTTGGTCGCATGTTAAGCTGTGGGGTATGAATCTTTTTGAACTCATTTCAGCTACAGCTGTTAACATTCTCATTCCTCTTGGAGGACTTGCGGCTGTCTTGTTGCTAGGTTGGCGTTGGGGCTTAAAGCCAGCATTTCAACATATTAGCTCTGGGGCTGAGGACTTTACAAAGCGCTACGTTTACCTCATTTCTTATTTAAAATTTGCAATTAAATACACTGCTCCAATTGCAATTATCATAATAATTTCAAATTCTATTGGGATTTTTTAATTAATTTGTTATTTAGTAATGTATGACCTTCATACATCCTAAAGTTTATTTCTTTTGCCTTCTTATGCTGCCCGCACTTTTTGTTCGCGTGGTCATTTTTCATCGGAGATCTCCTGTTAAAAACTTATGGTTAAGACGTTTAACCACATTGCTTGGAACGGTGCAAGATGCATTTGTTAGCTGGCAGGGCATTTTTCTAATCATGGCCGTTAAAGTGCTTGTGCCATTTGCGTTTCCCTTTTTATTTTGGGTCTTTGGGATAACCTACTTTCTTCTGCAGGCAGATCTTGTTTTTGACGGATTGCTTTTTTATGGAACTGCGATGCGCGTCGATGTCGCTTTTTTCTCATTTTTAGACGATTTAAAGTCTTTTTGGGACTCTGCAAAAGCGCGTGGCATTTTCGCTTTCATTGGTCTTTGCGCTGTTCTAGCCTTGGTCAACATTTCTCTGACAGCTTTTTTACAGAACCACCTATGGACCTTTAACTTTTCCAAGCCCTTTTTGATTGCTGGAATGATTTTAGGAACAATTAGCATTTTTGGGCATGGTTTTTTGCCGCGTCGCATTGCATATGCAACAACAAATGCACTGCTTTTACAGCAACTGGCATTCATCAAAAAAGGTTGTGCCATCGCGCGTTGGGCCATCAATCTTTCTAAAGACTTTGTCATGCCCAACAAACGCCTTTTCTTCAGCGAACATGAAGAGTTTACGCTCCTTTCACCTGAATACCCAATCCTCAAATTCACACATGGTTTTGTAGGAGAGCAACTCTTTAACATCTACCGTGCAGAAAATGAGCAGCCAAACATTATCTTTCTTTTTATGGAATCATGGCGAGCAAAAGATGTTGGAGCTCTAGGCGGCAAGCATGGAGTTACCCCCAATTTTGATCGTCTAGCAGAAAAAGGGATCTTATTTCGAAACTTCTACTCAAATTCAGTTAAAACATCGCGAGCAGTTACAGCCTCGCTCTTTGGAATTCCATCAGATATTGAAGCCTATGACGCTTCATCGATGCCCAATTTCCCACTGATCAGCATAGCCGATATTCTCAAGCGAGCAGGCTACAGAAATAACTACTTCCTAGCCAGCGATCTTGGATTTGAGAATCAACGAGAAACCATTGCAGCCCATGGTTTTGATAATCTCATGGGCAAGCATGAAATTCTAAAAGCCTTTCCAGAAGCCTTATTTACTAGCTGGGGCGTTCATGACGAGTACCTGCTGAACGCAACAGTTGAGCATCTCAAAGGAGCCACTCAGCCCCAATTCACCACACTCTTTACCATCTCTAACCACCATCCATGGATAGATCCACCAGGTGAGCACCGCCGCCACCCACTTCCAGCATTTGACAAAGCAGATCGCGGTCGCTATTTGCGCACCTATCACTACAGTGATCACTGCCTAGGGAAATTTATAGACCAGTTAGAGCAGGCGGGTATCATGGATAACACCATTCTCTTTGTGATGGGAGATCATGGCCAGCCAATGGGCGAGCATCAAAAAAGCTACGTCAATCAAATTGGAATCTACGAAGAGAACATTCACGTGCCTTGCATGATCTATGCACCAGGGCGCATCAGTAAACCTTGCCAAATCGATCAGCTAGGATCTCATATCGATCTATTTCCAACAGTGATGGATATTTTAGGGCTTAAGGGGTTAAATCACACAGTTGGCAGCTCGCTCATGCGCAAAAATCCGGCTAAAAAAGTCTTTTTTCACAATCCCTTCGTGCACGGATACTTTGGCTGTCGCTACGACAATACAAAACTCATCTATACAAGAGCCACCAAAGAAGTAGAACTCTACGACCTTGATCTTGACCCCAAAGAGCGCCACAACCTCTCTACAAAATACCCTGAGCTTGCAAAAGAGCTCTTAAGCGATGTGCGTTGCTACGAGACATTTTTCAAACGTCTTTATCGTGAGAAGATCATCAGTCCACAAACCATCACAGAAGCCGAGCACTCCTTCGAGCAACTCGGCTAACCATCATGGCTAAAATCGTCTGTGCTGGTGCTGCACACCAGACACAGCACTTGTAAATGTTGGTAATGAAGCAGGCTGAGGTGTTGGCGTTGAAGGCACTGGCGTGTAGGTTTGATATGTTGGTTGTTGGAAATCTGTTGGGGCTCTTTGCCGCTGGCGCTGCACACCAATTTGGTCAGTACTTGTAAATGCTGGTTGTGAAGAGAGATCAGAGCGTTGAGATCTATGCTGCTCGAAATCTGATTCACTGCGTTGGCTTGTGGTCGTAGTTGGTGGAGGTGGAGAAGGGGACCTTGGGTTTGTCTCAGGATGATAATGGAAATGCTGACTGCCAGCATCCCCTCTAGTTCTAGCTTGCCCGCCGTGGAATTCAGAAGAATTTCTGAAAAGCCAGCAAATGGCTTCTGCAGCCCAATAAAGTACGTATAGGGTTACAACAGTGCCGCTAATATCCTTTCGTAGCGTTCGTGGCATGATGAGGTTGCTGATTTGAAAAACAGCAAACGCAATTAGTGTTACAGCTCCTGCCCTTTTGTAAAGGGGAGGCATTGAGCTTTGCTGAGCGACGGGTGATTCTCGAGAGATTTTTGCCATTTTTTTCCTCTAGTCAAGTTTTTTTGCGCGAATTGCAACGCCACCTGCATAATCAAAAAGAACAAATGGGTAGTCGCGGACACTGTTGCAGTAGCCATCGTTTAATGCAATAAAGATGAGATCCTTCAATTGGAGATTGCGAATGAGGGGAGCGTCAGCAGGGTGGATTTCATATCCTATTGTGTTGCCATTGTTGAAAGCTAGGGTGATTACTGTGCCTTTGATGCTATGCAAAAAGTTTGCATACGGTCCGTTTTCGTCAGGCGATTCGCTCATAGCTGCGCCAACTTCATCATCAGTTCGCAGGTTTTGAATTACGAACGGTGGTCCGAACCAGGGAGAGTTTATGTAGACTTTGATGTTGTCATCAGCTTTCCACTTTTTAATGGTGCGTATGCTTTTTGAGGTAAAGGTCCAAATGGAACGATCCTCTAATTCGATGGATGAAAAATCTGGAGCGATGCCGAGGATTGCGTGACAGCCAGTAGGTCTATAAGTATATGGGCGAGAGCCCGCAGGTAGGTCGTAAGGGTGGTTGGAGGCTAGTGTTGGCGCTAGAACGGTGAGCGAAAGTACAGCCAGAATTTTTGCAAATGCTTTCATGAAAAATCTCCTCAGTTTCGTATTTCTAGACCAGACTACATAAAGAGCATGTTAAGAATCAATGAATATTTGTTGCGCGCAGCCATTCGCCGCGGTTTACATTGATGAGAATATACTCGCAAGAAGAAAACCACCAGGCAAGAGAGCCTTCGTTATTGCCAATGACTATCCCTTCGCAAGGTTTCCAGTTGGTGAGCATTTGAGAGTCTTTTTCTTCTATAAGCCATTCAGTCGTATGCCCCTTTCCAGTTTGAAGTGTGATGTGCAACTCCGCTAGAGCAATCTTCTGAATCCAAGTGGTGTTTACGTTGGATTTTTGAGGACCAAGTTTCAGCGTTGCGTGAATAGGGCGCGTTTTTTTTGTTTGGTTTGCAATGCAGTAGGGAAAAGATGTGGATGAAAATGAGGCTAGGTTTGGGTAGATCTTGAGTTGGTCTCCCTTGGTCCAATTTTCTAAGCGAAGTCTTGATTGTGGATGCACATGCCAAATCGAGTGATCTTCAAATGCGATGCCTTTGCCGTCTTGGGTTATTTCCTCAAGCCAGTGGCAATCAAGCCCAGCAAGTATTGGGGCGGCTAGTGCCAACACCCAGAAGAGTTGTATTTTCATACACCTGCACATTAAGATTTTCTTAAGATTGGAATGTATAGAGAATTCTTTTTTTTCGCAAAGTTTTTTCTGCTGTGATATGCTGATGGTCTATGAAACGTTTGTTGATCATGCTGTTGGGTTTATCGCTTTATGCTGCAAATGATCCTCCCTTGTTGGTGACAGGAGTGGGTCTTTTCGATATGGGCAACTCCAATCAAGGGATGCTGCAATTGGAATATCGAGGGGGTCACAGCATGTTCCACTTGCATACACTAGCTGGGGTAAACCTCACGACAAATGAGTCTTTTTTAGGTTATTTGGGTTTGGGGTATGATCTTGGTATTACAGAGTGCTTTAAGCTCACTCCCAGCTTTGCTGTTGGTGGATATGCTCAAGGGAATGGTGTTGACCTTGGATCGTGGGTCATGTTTCGCCCTGCCATTGATTTTTCACGAGTTTGGTCAAATAAGATCAGATTAGGCGTTAATTACTCATATCTATCCAATTTCGGCATTAGTTCTAAAGACCCTGGATCTCATAATTTCAGTTTATTTGTTTCTATACCTCTTTCTATTATATTATAATTGAATTTTTATTAATTTTATTGTTAAATATAAGTATGGCGAGTAACCCAAAATTTAGACCTTTACCTCTGGTACGTGGATGTCACAGGCAAACGGTGATTTCCACGTTTGTTAACTTTTGTCGGGCGCCATTCTCTAGTACTAAGTACATTGCATTGCCTGATCACGATTGGCTGGCTCTAGAGGTGAGTACTCCATCGAGTTGGAAACCTGATCAACCCACTGTTGTGATGATTCATGGCGTTTGCGGATCTCATAAATCACCTTATTTGATTCGCATGGCTCGCAAGCTTGCTGCAAGGGGAATGCGTGCTGTGCGCCTTAACCTGCGCGGTTGTGGCAGTGGGAAGGGGCTATCGCGCAAGCCCTACACTGCAGGCTGCAGCGATGATGTGCTATGCGCTTTAAAAAAGCTAAAAAGCGAGAACCCTCACTCTGAGATTATTCTTATGGGATTTTCTCTTGGTGGTAATATTGTCTTAAAGCTTGCAGGAGAGCTAGCTGAAAATGGGCCGGCGCTTCTTAAACAGGTCATTGCGGTAAGTCCACCCATTGATCTTGTATCTAGTATGCGTTTAATTGAAGACCCAAGAAACCGCATCTATGAGCGCTATTTTGTTAAACTGCTTGTCGATGATATTATTTACAGGCATGGGCATTTCCCGGAGCTTCCACCTGTGAGACTTCCTAAAGAGCTTAGAGCCCTTGACTATGACAGTTTATATCTTGCGCCTTTTTATGGGTTTCAAAACGTTTTTGACTATTATCGCCAAAACAGATCCTTAATGGTGGTCCCAAATATTGCTGTTTGTTGCCATATTTTGTTTGCAGAGGATGATCCGATCATTGATTCTGAAGTTCTCGATAGGCTTGATTTGCCTGAAAATATCGCTGTTCACAAAACGAAATGGGGCGGGCATCTCGGCTACTTAGGAAGACCTGGGGAAGAAGGGGGGATCCGCTGGTTGGATAGCTTTTTACTGAAAATAATTAAATGAGATCACGTAGCTGATGAAATCTTCGGAGTTACGCCCTGCTACGCTGAACCATATGCCTCCAATGAATCCTAAATTTTTGCTCCAGTTGTATTCGATAGCAGGGCAAAGACTCCAGTTGCTTGCAGATGCGGGCGTATTGCTTGCAGCTTGCCCTAACTGATTCACACCGCGCTTTCCAGAAAACCGAGTGCGGTTATTGTAGCTTCCCATAATATCCATGGCAAGGACCCAGTTTTGATTAAAGTTAAATTCAAAGGCATAAATTGCAAAACAATGGTTTCCGGGATAGACGGTGCCATTTGTACCAAAGCCGCCTCCGTAGGTATTAAAGCCATGCACATGCACAGGTGATGGGACTGTGTAGACTAAATTGAGCCTCGAGCGCAAATAGTGGTGTCCCCATAGGTGATTGAGCATTTGAAAGTTAAAGCCAAGTGTTGTTTGGTAAGATCCGGATCCGGTGGAATCAGTTCCTCTATTTTTTGGGTTGAGGTGATCATATTGCCCCGAAGGAAATGTCTCTCTCAAAATAATGCGTAAATCGGGAATCCAGCCTTTTTGATTGAGCGCCTGAAAGCCAAGTACAACTGGAAAGTCTCCCAAGCGTGTTGAGGTGTGGCCACTTCTTGTCTTGATGATCATCTGGGGCTCTATTTTGACATCGAACCAGTTTCCAAATCCGCGGGTAACGAGTAGTTGAGGGTTGACAACGGACGTTGAGGGGGTTGTTTGGCGGCGCCACTTGGTGTCGTAGGTACCGTAGTCGTCAGTGATATATAGATAAGGCTGCCAGTTCGTATGTTTATTGCCAACAACATGACCTGGCAACGAAAGGATCGAGCCGGTGAACCATGGAACAAAATCTGCCATGAGTAGTGATGTGGAAAGAAGCAGGCAAGCTAAACGCATGCTACAAGCTATATCAATGTGTGTAATTGATTGCAATGACAGCGCTGTTAAACGCAGCTGCATTGCGGCCAGCTGCTGTTAACCAGCTGCCAGCAATAATCCCTAGATTTGCACTAAAGTTGTATTCGATAGCTGGGGCAAAACTTAACTGATAGCTTGAGCCTCTTGTGCTGCTCTGCTCGGTATGTCCAGAAAAGCGGTTACGGTTTTGCCAAACGTTAACCATATCGCAGGCAAGGGCCCAATGGCGCGTTAAGTTAAACTCGACAGAATTAATGAGCTGAAAACTATTGCCGAGGTAGGCTTTGCCACGTGTTGTAGGATCGCCGCCATAGACGCTACGCCCTTTAACAGTGATAGGGGAGGGGACGGTATAAGTCAAACTCCAGTAAAGGTTAAAAGTGTGCACATCATCAATATTAAAGCGCTTGAGAAAATTCATCGAGGTGCCGGTCTGGTAAGAGCCCATCCCTGAAGCTGCTGTCTGGTACTTTGAAAGGTTATCGTATTGGCCAGAAGGGAATGTTTCTTGAATCGTCCATCGCAGAGCAGGAATATAACGACTTTCTTTTAAGGCTTGGTATCCAATAAATAAAGTAAAATCCCCAAAGCGTGTAGATGTGTGACCACTTCGGCTGTTGATAAACAATTGAGGCAAGATTTCAACATCAAAGTTTTTGGCAATCCCGTGAATGATACATGCTTGGACATTGGTAGAGCGCAGTGTAATTTGATCAACTCTGCTTCCACTGCGATTGTAGTTGGCATCGTTCCAAAATTGGAAGACAAAAGGCTCCCATTGGGTCATTCCTTTAGGAATGACCTCGGCATTGGGCACAATCAAGGGGCCTGTAAACCAATGTTGATATCCAAAGGCTGACACACTCACAAGCAGATTAATAAGCAATATTCTCACATTACAAATCATATCAGTAAGAAAAGATTTTGTCACAAATGCATGGGGACGTTGCAGAGAAATCTCTGTTTTTAGTAAAAAGAAAAATATGGTCAATTACATAAAATTAGTTATTGTTTTAATTTTATTATTAAGTGGTTGTGTAAGTTATAAGATACCTGTAAATTACGATAATCATCCAGCTCGTACAAATGCGCCAATCTGTAAATTAGAGTTATCTCCAATCTTAGATATTCCTGCAACGGAAGCAGTCATTGAGGGACATAGTGATCACGCTCATTAAATCAATTTGTCTCTTTTCAATGCTTGTTTTAGTTATTAATGGTTGTTGTCGAGTCGATACAGATGCTCAACCTATTTTTAATCAAATCCATGACGATGTTGCTCATTTAACAAATCAAGATGTTTACTGGGACTCATCTCTTGACGATTGTTTACGAGCAGTGTCTATTACAGACTTGCTGAAGGAAGATTTAAATGAAAACACTGCTGTCCAAATAGCTTTGTTAAATAATCGTGATCTACAAGCAACTTATGAAAGTTTAGGGATAGCTAAAGCTCAGCTAGCGCAGTCCGGCCTGCTAAAAAACCCTGTTTTTTTATTTTCATATAGGTTTTCTACAGTTTCAAGCGTTACAGATTTAATTGATATGAGCCTTTACCAGAATTTTTTAGAACTTTTACTTATTCCACTGAAAAAACGTCTTGCAAGAGCTGAATTAGAAGCTACAAAAGCAATGGTCACCAATCAAATTTTAGAGGTTATTGCTCAGACGAAAATAGCTTTTTATAAATCGCTTTCAGCTAAACAAATTTGGGATTTAAAAATTGATGTACTGCTCGCAAATGAGCTCTCTTTCATAGCCGCTCAAAAGCTATATGAGGTTGGCAACATCACTGAACTTGAAGTTGCTATGGAGAGATCTCTTTATGAGCAAGCAAAGCTTGATGTAGCATCTGCAGAAATCACATTTTTAGAAGCACGAGAAAAACTCAATGTGTCTATGGGCCTTTGGGGTCTTCAAATTGATTGGAAACTTGCTTCTCATTTATTTTTGCCTGACTCTTCTGAAGAATACGACACGATTGAAAATGACGCGATTGCTAGCAGCATTGATTTAAAGATAGCTTTTAATGAAATCAAGGCTACTGCTGCAGGATTTGGAGTAGATACGACAAGACTTATTTTTCCCCAAATGGATATTGGCGTGAGTTCCGAACGCGATGAAAGTGTTTGGTATGTAGGCCCAGCTTTTAATCTTGCGATTCCACTCTTTGACTTTGGACAAGCAAATTCAGCAAAGGCAAAAGCGCGTATCATGCAGCAATGGAATCAATACACGGCTTTGGCAGTGGAAATTAGATCGCTTGCTCGAACATCTAGATTTACATTGTTAAATGCTTTAAGGCAAAGCCGATATTTAGAAAAAGTTATTGTTCCGTTAGCTGAACAAATCACAAATTTAACGCTTTTGCAAAATAATGCTATGCAACTAGGCGTCTTTCATTTGCTTTCTGCAAAGAATCGAGAGCTTGAGAAAAAAATTCAACATGTTCAGCTTTTACAAGACTATTGGGTGTCATACGTCACGCTGCAAACACTCGTATTTGGACATGCTGTGGGTAAGCATCCTTTTCAGGTCACTGTGAGGCGCTATAATGACTAGTCTTTTATCATCTATACTAAGCCTTTGCTTATCGTGTGTAAGCGCAATTCTACCATCTTTGCCTTGGGCGGAAGCAACAAAAGAAGATATGCCGCCAGGTGTGCCCTACGATGATTATACTCCCGCAGTTGTTCCAAATGGCACAAAAGCCATGTACAAGGTCGTAGGAGGGGTGAAGATCTTTCATCTCATTGCTGAGCCAATTGATTGGGAGGTGGCTCCGGGTTTAAAAATTAAAACTTGGGGATACAATGGTTCGGTTCCGGGCCCGTTAATCGAAGTCGCTGAAGGAGATCGCGTTCGAATTTATGTCACCAATAACCTCCCAGCTCCGACAACGACACATTGGCATGGAGTCTTGATACCCTGTGGCATGGATGGCGTAGCAGGCATAACGCAGTCTGCTATTCCTCCTGGAGAAACTTTTTTGTATGAGTTTATTTTTCCTAATAGTGGCACGTTCATGTACCATCCTCACTTTGATAGTATGACCCAAGAGGGAATGGGGCTAACGGGTATCATTCTTGTTCACAAGCGAGAACCAGATCTAGAGATGAGGCCTACTCGAGATTTTGCAATTATGCTTCATGAATGGAATATCGACGTAGGAACATCGAGGCCAAACACCCTAAAAATGGATTTTAATATCTTGACGATGAATGGTAAGGTTATGCCTGCGACTGAGCCTCTTGTGGCCGAATTAGGGGACACCGTTTGGATCCGTTACGGCAATCTTAGTGCGATGGACCACCATCCTATCCATTTACATGGGTACTCATTCAAGATCATTGGATCTGATGGGGGTTGGGTGCCAGATAAATCTTTAGTGCTGCCAGAAACGACCGTACTTGTTCCTGTTGGTGCTGCAAAAGTGATTGAATTTGAAGCAAATAACCCAGGGGATTGGATTTTTCATTGCCATATGACACACCATACTATGAACCAGATGGGTCATCAATATCCTAATATGCTTGGAATGAATATTGGCGATTTTGATAAGAAAATGCAGCAGCTGATTCCCGGTTACATGACTATGGGAACTAAAGGGATGCGCGATATGACAAAGACCGGAATGGCCATTCCTCTAAACAGTATCCCCATGCTGGGCTATGATGGTCCATTTGGACAAACTGTATTTGGTGGCATGGCCAACATTTTACGTGTTAGAGAGACAACAGACGATTACAAAGATCCAGGACCATACGTCTTCCCGAGGGGCTCTATAGCTGGACCTGCTAGCATAGCTGATTTACATAGGGATGGAATATCACCAGCACAACAATAGGCAAAATATGGAAGAGAGTTGTAAAACATTTCAGTGCGTTTGTGAGGAATGCCTTTGCGGTAAGCATAAAGACTCGCATGAACATATGGAACAGAACTTTAAAAAGCGATTTTGGGTATCGCTGGCTATAACTTTACCCGTATTGCTTTTATCGCCTATGATCCAAGCCTTTTTTGGATTGGAAGGAGCTCTTGCATTTCCTGCGGATTCATATGTCCTCTTTGCTTTTTCCTCATTTATTTTCTTTTATGGTGGCTGGCCATTTCTTAAAGGATTTTATAACGAAATAACAGCTAGGCAACCTGGAATGATGACCTTGATCGCCATTGCGATTGTTGTAGCTTATCTGTACAGCACAGCTGTCGCTTTTGGTCTGATTGGCAAGCTCTTTTTTTGGGAACTAGCAACTTTGATTGACATCATGTTGCTTGGACATTGGATTGAGATGAAATCTATTATGGGAGCTGGAAAAGCCCTAGAAGAACTTGCAAAATTAATGCCATCGAAAGCTCATAAAATCATGCCGGATAAAAGCGTCCAAGAGGTCACAATTTCTGAGCTCAAAATAGATGATTTGGTTCTCGTCAAACCGGGTGAGAAAATCCCAGCGGACGGAGTGGTCATTGACGGGGACTCCAGCGTAAATGAATCCATGCTTACTGGTGAATCGCAACCAGTAAAAAAATCAAAAGAGCAAGAGGTCATTGGAGGATCTATCAATGGCGAGGGATCTTTGACTGTCCAAGTAAAAAAAATAGGGGAAGACTCTTATCTATCTCAAGTCATTAATTTAGTCAAAGTGGCCCAATCAAGCAAATCTAAAACTCAAGACCTTGCCAGTCGAGCTGCACTATGGCTCACTATCATCGCATTAGCTAGCGGTGCTTTGACTCTTTTGATTTGGCTTGGTTTTACTGACCAAACGCTCGCGTTTGCCATGGAAAGAACTGTTACTGTTATGGTAATTACTTGCCCACATGCGCTAGGACTTGCCATTCCATTGGTCGTGGCGGTATCAACAGCTATCGCTGCACGAGAGGGCCTTTTAATTCGTAATCGCACCTCATTTGAAGAATCGCGAAAAATAACAGCAATAGTCTTTGATAAAACAGGCACCTTGACACAAGGCAAATTTGGAGTCACCGATATTATAGCCTATGAGGGCTCTGAAGAAGAATTGATTCAGCTAGCAGCATCAGTGGAGGCTCATTCAGAACATCCCATTGCTCAAGGTATTGTTTCTTCGTCTAAGACGGTTCAAGAAGTGCAAGACTTTAAGGCAATCCCTGGGAAAGGGGCAGAAGGAAAAGTGCTTGGAAAAGATGTGAAAATAGTGAGCCCGGGTTATTTAAAAGAGCATCAAATTCCCTTTGAAGATTCAAAAATTGTTGAATTCAATGCACAGGGTAAAACAGTGATTTTTGTCCTTGCTGACGGAAAGCTAATAGGGGCAATTGCTCTTGCCGACATCATACGTCCAGAGTCAAAAGAAGCCATAAAACAGCTAAAAGAGATGAGCATTCGTTGCGTAATGCTGACTGGCGATCATGAAAAAGTTGCCCAGTGGGTATCTTCAGAAATTGGATTAGATGAATACATAGCACAAGTGCTTCCCCATGAGAAAAAAGATAAAATTTCAGAAATCCAATCGCGTGGGTTTTTTGTAGCAATGGCAGGTGATGGGGTTAATGATGCTCCAGCTTTAGCTCAAGCAGACGTTGGAATTGCCATTGGAGCTGGAACCGATGTGGCAGTCGAGACAGCAGACATTATTCTTGTAAACAGCAACCCTTTAGACGCTGTTGCGATCATAAAGCTTGCACGGTCAACTTATAAAAAAATGGTGCAAAATCTCGTTTGGGCAACTGGCTACAATGTCTTTGCGATCCCGATTGCAGCAGGAGCTCTTTATAAAATAGGGTTTGTACTAAGTCCTGCAGTAGCAGCTGTCTTTATGTCGCTAAGTACCGTTATTTGTGCAATCAATGCCAAATTGCTCCACTTAAAAATTAAGCATGCTCTGCCATGATGCGATCGAGATCCTCACGGTAAAGCATTTCTTTTTCAAGAAGCTCATCGACAATTTGTTCAACAACATCGCGGTGTTCTTCAAGGACCGCGCAAGCTTCAGAGTAGGCTTCACCAAGAAAGCGCTGCACTTCGACATCAACTAGGCGTTTGGTTTCTGGCGAGGCGTTTTTATGGTCGACTAAAAAGCCTAAAGCATCGCTCATGCCCCATTCACAGACCATGCGCCTTGCAAGCTTGTTAGCTTGCTGAAGATCGCTTGATACACCAGAGCTTGTATCATGGAGAAACATTTTCTCAGCAGCATACCCACCAAGGGCTTGTGCTAGATCTCCTTTTAGTTTGGATCTGAAGTCTGATACATGCTCACCTTCGGGAACAGACCAAGTAAGCCCTAGCGCAAACCCACGCGGAGTGATAGTCACTTTATCAATAACCATGGAGCAGTTAAGATAAAGTCCTACAACGGTGTGTCCAGCTTCATGGTAGGCTGTATCCCGTTTTTCTTTTTCTGTAAGTACTATGCTTTTATTTTCTCGTCCCATTAGAACGCGATCGCGGGCATCTTGAAGGTCAGAAAGCGTAATGCTTGTGCGCTGCTCACGGCCAGCAGAAAGAGCAGCCTCATTAACCATAGACTCAAGGTCAGCTCCGCTCATGCCTATGCAGATGCGGGCAAGGTAGTTCATATCGATCTCTGCATTTAGGGAGCGTTTTTTGGCGTGGATCTCTAATATTTCTTGGCGTTCTTTTAGGTTTGGGTAACCAATAGCAATTTTTCTGTCAAATCGACCTGGTCGCATAAGTGCTGGATCAAGGGATTCAGCAAAGTTCGTAGCACCCATCACGACAACTCCATCTGCTGATTGGAAACCATCCATTTCACTTAAGAGCTGGTTAACACCATGTGCATACATGCTAGCTGAACTTGAATCTCTGTTACTTCGCTTCCCACCAATAGCATCAATCTCATCGATGAATAAAATGGCTGGGGCATTAGCTCGTGCTTGTTCAAAGGCTCGCTTGATAAGCACGATGTTTTCATTGACATAGTATCCTTGGAGCTCAGAGCCAGAGCAGTAAAAAAAGCTGCAATTTGCTTCGCCAGCAACAGCTTTAGCAAGAAGGGTTTTACCGCACCCTGAAGGTCCCTGGAAAAGAATGCCTTTTGGCGGTCGGACTCCTAACTGTCCATAGATCTTCGGATTTTTTAAAAATGCGATGACTTCTTTCATATCCTCTTTTGCCTGTATGCAGCCGCCAATGTCTGCAAAGGTAATAGGGGCTTTTGTCGGATCCGAAATGGATAAAGTGCTACCTTTGCTTGAACTAGCGTGTGATTTGAGAAGTATGATGCGTTTGCAAGCAGTTTCAAGCATTTTATAAGGGATATAAGAGAGCTTATCTTGGGCAGCCGATTGTCCAGCTATAGTGAACAGATCCTTAATATCTGTAATTGAAAACCCTTGCGTTAAATTGACAATCTTTTCGATGTCACAGTCAAAATCGATTGAAGTGGACCCCATGATATGTTTAATAATGAGTGTGCGTTCTTCCCGTTGAGGTAGAGGGGTGTGAATACAAAATCCTGTTCGGCTTTTTTGTAGGACTTCGCCATGTAGGTTTTCGATGCTGTTTGCGGTAATCACTAGAAAAAGATCTTTGAGCTTTTGACTTTGCTCCATTTCTCGAGCAAAGGGGGTCATGATAAAATCATAAAAGCGCAGCTGCTGCATGACTGGATAATGATCTAAGCCATCGATACAAAGAATGCAGGGTGAGGCGACTGATACATATTCAAACAGATCTTCTAACTTATGGATGTCATCTTCTAGGTAAGCTTCCCATAATTTTGACCCTTCTATGTAGATGAGAGTTCGTTTTGATTCATGGGCCAGTGCTTCAATCGCTGTTGTTTTTCCAACACCAGAGGGACCTGTCAATAGGAGTGTATTGGGAGGTGAAATATTTAAGGGCTTGTAGGATTCATAATTAACCATGCTATTTGAGACGGCATAAAGTTGGCTTTTGATTTGATCCGCCACAAATAAATCGCTAATAGTATGTCCATTTTCGTCAAGATCCTTCAAGGTGATAAAGCTTGGCAGCTTCGCTTCTAGATCAACAATAATCGAGAGCTTTTCTGCAGCATCGATTAGCGCATCTTGGCTCATCTCTGGTGAATTGATCTGAGCAATGCTCACGATTTTTTGAAGGTCACCAAAAGTGCAGTTTTCAGTTAATTCACTGATCTCGTCGAGGTCGTTAAATCCACCTAAAAGAGAGCTTAAGTATTGCATGCGCTGTTGCAATGTTATTTGGGGCATACTAAACCCAGCAAAATTCGGAAATTCAGTGGCAGTTTTACGATCGACAATAACAAAGCATTGAGCGCCATGGTAGGTCGTTAAGAGGTAGATTTGCTCACTGAGAGTTGTTTTTGGTTTCTGCGGAATCAAATTGTTAGCAACGTCCTTGAGAAGCCCAGAGATCATCTCGTGTAGCTCATCTTTTGCTTGAAGTCCGTAGAACATGACCATAGCGCCTTTATTCTTCATCGCTACTTTCATAAACTCTTTGCGATCAACTGAAAGGTCAACCTCGATAAGCACTTTGTTGTTTTCTTTTGCAAGAGCCCTCACGAGGGTTTTTCGACCTGATCCCTCAGAGCCAACAATCATCATTGGATTGCTCAAGCGTTTTTTTATGCTGGACTTTAAAAAGTTCCCGCCGATTAAACCATTAAAGTTATCCTTTATCTGCTTAGGTCCATATATTTTATACCCAAGGTTTAATTGCTTTGTTAGAGGATAAACAAAGGTAATCTTGTTGGTATCTGTATTGACCAAGAGATGAGCAATGTCTGATGGGAACTGTGGATTGATGATTTGTGAAGCTGCAGAGGTTTGAAAAGGGTAATTATAAATGTCAACATTGTGGATGCCAGTCCAATCATCCTCGCTTGCTGTAAAACGTGGATCGATTTGATCAAGAGTTTCCTTCCGATAATGGTCGCAGTATGAATATAGCTTGGGATTGCAAGGGTAAATTTGCCAAACTGAATTGTCATCTAGCAACACAATTTTCTGGTCGCTATTGTCGGTCATTCCCGGTTGCATAACAGCAGATTTAATCTTGTTTGTTGGCTTTTCTTGTTGGTAAACAATTTCTGCTGCACAAAGCTGCAATGAGATGCAAAACAATGCGATGATGGCTTTTTTACCCATGCTCTTCTTCCTATTTACTTAAGTTCTTGTGCTCTTTTGAGACCTGCTTCAACACCGTCACGGTAACTTTCGTTGCGGATCTTTTGGATGTTAGCATCCATCAATTGCACAAGCTGTGTGTTTTTCAAAGGACGCGCAAACGTGCACTCTCCAGTGGCAGCATTTTCTACGATATGGGTGCAATAAGTCAACTTCGATGTGTCAAACTCATAGATTTTGTCTAAACCGCTTTTGCTCCAACTGCAACGGTAGACATTGATATCAGAGTTTTCTTGCCACTCTGAGGGTCTTCCAAAAAATTTAACTTCAGGCTGGGTAAAATCTTGCCCTCTTAGGCGCTCCCACATGCTTGCAACGCGCACTTGCAGAGGCTGAACACACCAGACAGACTCGTCATTGAGAACAACAATCTCCACATCGCCCCACATGACATAGTTTGCCATAGAAATTTCCTTGCAAACCTGAGATTCTGATAGATTGATATCGTAAATGGCTGGGCGGTAAGCCGGAGTGCTTTCATGGGCTTCATTTGCGCTCAAGTGGCTTGATGCAATGAATAGAGCTGCAACAGCTAGGGATTTAAAAGACATAAGACTCTCCTTGGTTTGTCTTAACATTGGAGAGTCGACTATATGTTAACTCAAGTTTTGAATCAATATCCTTTATGCATCAACGGTGATTTTTCGTTCAGCTGCAGTTTTCTGTCCAGCAATCATAGCTTTTTTAGCCTTTGCTTGCATCTCCAACTGTTCTTCGACAACGGCGTCAACGAGCTCCTTGGATAAGTGAGTTGGGATCTTGAGTTGTTCCCCTTTTTCTTCATAACGCTTTTCAAGAGGTAAAAGAATATAGCTCATCAGCATGCATTTTTTTATACTCTTGACCATTTCGGCTTTTGCCTGAACATATTGAGCTCGAGTCTGTGAGAATTGCTTGAGTTTGTCTTCAGCCTCTATCAGATTACTTTTAGCTTTTTGAATGTTTTTTGATAAGTCAGTGCGCGAAAGGGGCTCTGAGGCAGAACCGAGGAGGAGCTCTTTGCACTTTGTCGATGCTTGTAGCTGCAGATTTTCAAGTTTCGAGCTTTCTTTACGAGCTGACAAGGCCGTTGTTTTACTAATACAATCTTCGAGAACATTAATAGCAGAGTAAGGCAGGACCCCTATGTCTTTTGATTTATTTATCAAATGTTTTAGAACTTCGGGGTCTACAATCATGTGTGGAGCTTTTTTTAGCAAATGGGTTGCTAGAATCTCCTCGGTCGCCTCAGGTGTAGTTGAATCAAATGTCAAGAGTTTGAAGCGCCGTGCAAAGGCTGGGTTATTTTTAGCAATTTCACTATAATATTCTTCTTCTGTCGTTATGCCAATAGCATATGGGATGCCGTTGGTTTTATCGTCAAGTAACACTTTTAGTCTTTGCGCTACAAGCTGGTTTCTCTTTTGACACATTGTGTGGATCTCATCAAATACAATAATGGTGCCATCGTTATGCCGGCCTATCTCATCGATAAGCCCAATAATGCGCTCAGTCCACTTATTCGAAAGGATTTCTGCTGTATTAACGTAAATTACCTTTTTATCCTTGAAGTCTCTGTATTTTTCTTCTGTGCAAATAGCTTTGACAAAGGCTTTAACAGTTTCTGTTTTCCCAACACCTGTCTCACCAATAATCATCACTTTTTCATTCGTTCTTAATGCCTGGACAATTTCATCTACTTGAGCTGCGCGTCCTATTGGAGTTTTCAACTCTCCTCGCTTGATTAACTGTGTCCAGTTTGCAGCATATCGAAAACGGGGCGGGTAAGGCTTTATATAAGGATAGGCAAGGCTGAAAATGGTGATTGAAATTGCTAAAATTGCTGCTGCCTTTTGAGCGTTCTCTTTCTTGAATAGGGGGGTTAAAATTTTAGCAAAGGTTGCAATGTTACTCCATGGCTTCATTAGATTGTTTTCAGTATCCCAGCTATAATCAGAATAGCCAAAAGCCTTTGCGATTCCAAAACAAGCGAGGACGGTTTCAAAAAAAATGAGACCTGCAACCCATGTTTTAACTGTTATTGACCAAAACCATGATGGTTGATTGGCAAGCTCTGCCTTAACAGATATAGCATTGTGATCGACTAGCTCCTGCATGATTTTCTTTGCAGAATCGAAGTTATCTCCATGCTCCTCTTTAAGCGCTTCTTCAATTTTCTCTTGGGGCAATATTTCGCAAAAGCGCGCAAAAATTTGAACCCCATCTGCCCTTTGAGCAGCCATTTCACCAAGTTCTTTAAAGCAATTGTTTAGAGCACTGGGGTGTAATTTGTTTAAAAATGGATGGACACGCCAACTTTCCAAGTAATTATAAATTTCAACTGGTGATACTCCCATAACAAAACTCCAGGGTTAGCTGGTATGCTACTTGGAAGGGCATTTTGTTGTAAAGGGAAACAGAACATAGCCCCCCGTGGCATTTGAATCCACATCGGTACAATTTTGCTACGTTAAATCATCAAAATCTCTGCTTTCTGCACTTGTAGCACTTTGCCTAGCCTTTGCCTCTTCTGTTCCACCCCGCATAAGCATTTCAGCTTGGGCCTTCATTGCTCTTTGTTTTGCAACAACAGTGTCAACAAGTTGTTTCGATAGGTGAGTAGGGATGTTGAGTTCTTTGCCATGCCGCTCGTATGATTTTTCAAGCTCTAAAACAAGATAGCGCATCAACATGCATTTCTTCACGCTTGTATTCATTACAGCTTTTGCTCGTTCATATTTATTCCGAACTTCTTCGAAGTCTTTAATCTTTTTTTCAGCGGCCTCAATGTCTATTTCTGCACTTAAAATCTGCTGAGAAAAATCAGTAAGGCTTGGGACCGTTGTAATGGAGCTTGCACAAATTTCTTCGAGCTCTTTTGTTCTCTGTATTTTAATTTTTTCTAGTTTTGCATGACCTTCTTCAGGGAAAGGATTTTCTGATTGCAAGATGCAGTCATCAAGGATGTTTATAGAAGAAAAGGGCTGTGATTCGTTTGTGCTGCATTGTGCAACGATATGCTTTAAAACACCAGGTTCCACGATCAGATAAGGGGCTTTTTGCTTCAATCTTTTTGACAAAATTGCTTCTGTTGCTTCACTGGACATTGGGCTAACCGGGATTGTTTTGAAGCGCCTTGCAAAAGCTGGGTTTGCATGATAAATATCGCGCAGATATTCCTTGTCCGTCGTAATGCCAATTGCATAGTTGATTCCATATTTTTCGTCATCGAGTAGGATTTTTAAGCGCTCCCCAATAATTTTATAGTCTTTGTGGCAGAGTGTGTGGATTTCATCTAAAACTAATATTGTCTTTTTGTTATGTCTGCCGATTGAGCTTACAAGATCAATTAAGCGCTCGCTCCATGCGTTTGCCGCTAGATCTGGAGCATTCGCATATACGACTTGCAAATTGTTTAAGTCTTGGTATTGCTCATCGTTTTGAAGCGCGCCAACAAATGCTTTAATTGTCTCTGTTTTGCCTACACCTGTCTTACCAATGAGCAGAGCTTTTTTCTTAGTACGTAGTGCATTAGCAATGTGCTGAACATCAGTATCCCTTCCTACGGGGATATCCAATTCGTTTTTTAAAAATGCTTTAGTCCAATTACTTGCATGTTTGAATCGAGCTGGGTAGGGTTTGACAAAAGGGTAAATCAGGCTGATAAAAGCTATGGAACAAGTGGCGACAAGAGCTATTTTTTGTGCTCGTTCCTTTTCAAAGATTGTGCTCCAGACCAATACAAATGTTGAAACGTTGTGCCATGGCCTGAGCAATGCCTCTCCATTTGTCCAAGAGTAGTCATTATAGCTAAAGGCATCAGCTATCCCGTAAGTCTGGATAATCGTTTCGAAAAAGATTAAAGCAGCAGAATATATGCGAATAACTTGAGCCCAGATCCAAGAAGGCTGTTCTGCTTGGGTTTTTGCGCTTAGTTCCTGGTGGTACAAAACCGATTTAATACAAGTATCTTTTACGTTTTCAAAATTTTTGTTATACAATCCTTGAAGCGCTTGATCAATTTTTTCTTGAGGCAACTGTTCAGAAAAGCGGGCAAATAGGTCTATCCCATTGGGTCTTTGAGCAGCTAACTCGCCAAATTTTTTAAAACAATCATTTAACGCATTGCTGTCTAACTCATTGATTTCATTGAGAGCTGAAGAAATACGTCCATGCTCTAAATCATTAAAAATATCATTATAATATATACTCATACAAAAACCTATGCAATTAATGTAATAAATATTAAATAAAATGATGATTTTTGTAAAGATAAATTGCCCAGGATAGGACTCGAACCTACACACCTCACGGCACCAGAACCTAAATCTGGCGTGTCTACCAGTTTCACCACCTGGGCAAGAAAGATCATGATAGCTGATAGACATCCTTTTCGTCAATCTGTATAATGAATTGTCTATGAAGCCGAAAGATTTTAAGTCACCATTTAGATGGGATCAGCGCCATCCTTACATGCAAGACAATGTGCTATTTGTGCCTGCTTACTACAAAGGCCATGAAGCATTTGAGATGCCTCTATTAAAAGGGCCGATTGCTGTTGAGTACTGCAGCGGAAACGGGGAGTGGATTATCCAAAAGTGTCTAGATGAGCCGAACTATACCTGGATTGCCGTAGAGAAGAAGTTTCAGCGCGTTGCTAAAATTTGGTCCAAAGCTCAAAACAACAATCTTAAAAACCTACTGATTGTTTGTGGAGAAGCCCAGACATTTACAAAGCACTATTTGCAAGATAGCTCTGTCGAAAAAATTTACGTGAATTATCCCGATCCCTGGCCAAAAGAGCGGCATGCAAAGCACCGGCTCATACAGACTCCCTTTGCAAATGAGATGGCTCGCGTTGCTAAAGAAGGGGCGATAGCAACCTTCGTGACGGACGATCAGCCCTATGGCAACCAAATGCAAAGTGAGATGAAAGCGCCTTGGCAACTCCTTAGAGCAGATCTCCTTGATACAAGCTATGGAACTTCGTTTTTTGATCAACTTTGGCGCTCCAAGGGGCGGAGCATTCAAGTCATGGAGTTTCAATGCAAGTTCGACTAGATGCCTCATTAGAAAGTGAGCTTGATTACGATGCGCCCATTACCTGGTTTTTTGATATTGGCACCTATATGCCCCATGCGCATGCAACGTATTTGAGGGCGATGGAGCATTTTTTAAAAACCGTTTATCCAAAATACCCGTCGAAAGAAGTTATCCTTTATAAGGGAACTCCAAAAGAAGATCTATCTCGCCTGATTGATCAACTTGTAGCAGAGCTTCCAGATGAGTTGCCTGCAAGCGTTCAGTTTGAAACAGAAGGGCTTTCATTAGCAGAGGCGGCAATGCTCACATCTCCCGAGAGATACCCTTGGGTCCGTGTTACGCCAAAGCTTGCCCAGCCTGATGCTCCACTTGGAATCTTATTTCCAATTGAAGAGCTTTGCAGTCAGGAAATGCTTAAGACATTTGATGATCTTTTTATCCAAGTTAAGCATCCTTTCCGTGTTGTGTATGAAGCGACATTTACCGAAAGCTGGGATGGCCTTGATGAGGTGATTGTATTGCCAGAGTCGCTAAGTTCACTTGGCAAACGCAAGCTTTTAGGTTTTGCTGCAGCTGGCGGGTCGATATGGACGATGGGGAAGGCGCTTGGGTTGCCTCAAGAAAAAAGTTTCGGGGTAGAGGGATTTGAACCCCCGACCTTCTGGTCCCAAACCAGACGCGCTAGCCAAGCTGCGCTATACCCCGAGTGATAGTTCATACTAGCAGATGCCTCTTTTAATACCAAGTCTGATTTTGCCTTGGCATGTTTTCAGAGAGCCTATTTCAAGAAATTCCACGCTTTACATTAATATTGTCCATTTGACATAAAGAGGATATGACTTCTTTTAATGATCTAACTACTTCTAAGCAACTTGCTGAGCTAGCAAAAAATCCTGTTAACTTAACTGACAAAAAATTATTAACTTCAGAGCGCATTGAAAAAATGTGTGTATCTGCATTGGGACTGAGGCTGCTTTACGCAACGGAAAAAGTTGATGATCAGGTGATGACAGCTCTTATTGAGCTGGCCAAAGAGCGCAGTGTGATAGAGCATATGCATGCTATGCAATCGGGCGAGGTCATTAACTGCATCGAAGGGTGTGAAAGCGAAAATCGCTCTGTTCTACATACGGCGATGCGAGATTTTTTTGATAACAAGCAAATGGGTAAAAAAGCAGTTGAGGCTACAGAGGCTGCTTTTGCAGAGCTTGAAAAACTCAAACGATTTTTAACTGAAGTCGATGGCCAAGGTGTTTTCACCGATGTTATTCAGGTTGGTATCGGAGGGTCTGAGTTAGGACCGAAAGCGATCTATCTAGCCTTAGAAGCTTTTAAAAAAGAAGGGCGCAACGTCCATTTCTTGTCCAATGTTGATCCTGACGATGCAACGGGCATATTGCACAAAGTTGATTTAAGCAAGACTTTGGTTGTCATTGTTTCAAAGTCGGGAACAACTTTGGAAACAAGGACAAACGAAGAGTTCATCCGACGCAAGCTGCTAGAAAAGGGGCTAAATCCGCAAGAACATATGGTAGCAGTGACCGGGCAGGGGAGTCCTATGGATGATCCTACTAAATACCGCTCTTCATTTTACATGTGGGATTATGTTGGAGGTCGCTATTCAGTGACATCAATGGTAGGAGGCGTTTCTTTGGCGTTTGCCCTTGGCATGGATAAGTTTTTGAATTTCTTGCGCGGCGCTAGCGCTATGGATACAGCGGCTTTAAATGAAGACCTTGAAAATAATTTGCCGCTTATTGGAGCTTTGCTCAGCATTTGGAATCGCAATTTTCTTGGCGCTCATACAAAAGCTATCATTCCCTATTCTCAAGCTCTAACAAGGTTATCGGCTCACTTGCAGCAGCTGTCCATGGAGTCTAACGGCAAGCAAATCGATCGACTAGGGCAATTTGTCAACTTTGATACGGGACCTATTATTTGGGGAGAGCCGGGAACGAACGGGCAGCATTCCTTTTATCAGCTCATTCATCAAGGCACAACGGTTATCCCCATCGAGTTCATCGGATTTGCTGAATCCCAGTTTAGCCAAGATTTAGAAGTGGGAGGGACAACATCCCAAGAAAAGCTCTTGTCCAATCTTATTGCACAGTCGATAGGTCTTGCCACAGGCAAGGAAAGTGATAATCCCAACAAGGTCTTTAAAGGGAATCGCCAGACGCGCATGCTGATTGCCAAACGGTGTGACCCGTATACTTTGGGCTTAATTTTGGCATACTATGAGCATGTCACAGCCTTTGAAGGCTTTATCTGGAACATCAATTCTTTTGATCAAGAGGGCGTGCAGCTGGGCAAGGTGCTGGCTAACCAAATTATTGATCTTTATGCAGATAGGCGCAAGGGTGGCGATAAAGTGACCTTCGAGCAAGCAAGTGCTTACATCTCACATTTTGATTCCCTCTAGACAATATATTCGCTAATAAAGTATGATATAATCATTATTAAATTAAATAATGGTTAATTATGAAGTCCAATATAACTATAAATCATAAGCATGTTGTTGATGAAGGCCATCTATATTTGAGAAATGCACAATTCGAAGAATTCACCAAGTGGTTTGGACGGCAACCTTCTCAGTTTTGGTTTGACTATGAACAGGCATTTCTCGATGGATTGCTTTTAGCCAACGTTTTTGAAGGTGTACTTGAGATCAAGGCTTCCAAGGTTTTTGCAGCTATATTCTGTAGCTGTGACCCGCTTCAGTGGCGTAAAGCCTTAGATGCCTATGTGGAAAAGTTTAAAGAGCCTAAATATTTCAATAATTCTACGTTGGATTTTGCAATTTACCTATTTGATGATGGTTTGTACCCCCAAGGGAAAGAACTCGCTGAAGCGTTCGTTCGTGATGTAAATTTCAAAGATAAAGTATCTGACTACCAAGAATTTTTAAGAGAACACCCGTCTCAAAACGCTAAAGCGCTACTAACGATGTTCTCAGCTCATCTGGGGAGGGAGATGATGTCAATATCGATAGTTTGATCAGCATCGATGTTGGAACTGAGGGGAGTGGTGAGGAAGACCTGTCCGAGCTTTACTAATTCGTGGCTGAGTCGGCTAGTTCTTGTCTCGTCCAAATGCACCCCAAAATCATCGATCGCTAGAAGGGGGACATCCTCTATTTCTTCTTTTAAGGAACTCCACTGAGCTAATTTTAAAGCGGCTAGACATGAGCGTTTTTGCCCTTCTGAGGAAAAAGCTTTAGCGCTTTTGCCGTTGGCTTGAATGGCGATGTCATCGCGGTGGGGCCCAAAAAGCGTTGTGTTCATGAGCATGTCTTTTTTCCTGTTCGCTTTCCATTGAGCGCACAGATCGCCTGTTAGCGATGGCTGATATAACACTGTAAAGTCATCGTCACTGAGCCTTTCAATATACGGTTTTAAGTGGGGCTCAAGCATTTTGATGGCTTTTTGGCGGCGATTGATTAGGTAAGCGCCTGATAAAGCCATTTGGGCTTCCCAAACCTCGATTGAAGCATCTTGCTTGGTTTTAAGCAGGGCATTGCGTTGCTTTAAGGCTTTGCTATAGCGCATTAGGTGATGAACGTAGACGGGATCTGTTTGGGCGATATGGATGTTTAAAAAGCGGCGCCGGTCTGCCGGTGCACCTGCAATCAGAGCATGATCGTAGGGCGCGTAAAGAACGGAGGGGAGCAAGCCCAAGACGTTTGAGAAGTTGGCATATTGAGTTGCGTTGATTTTAAGTTTTCGACTCGATCCGTCAAAGGACATGGTAAGATTTTGCTCAATGCCATCGCGCTCAAATTCAGCTGAGATGTGAAAAGCCGAAGCGCCGTGGTAGATCATATCACAAAGGTGGGCTGTGCGAAATGAGCGCCCAGTGCTTATCAGATGCAAAGCTTCTAGAAGGTTGGTTTTACCTAAGCCATTTTTGCCCTGGATGAGGTTCACCCCCGGGCAGAACCCAACGCTTAAGCTTTTGTGATTGCGAAAGTTTGAAAGAACTAATCGCTTAAGCCACATTCGCCGTCTGCTCAATGCGCATTGGCATGATCACAAATTGGGCAGCTGCGCTATCGGTTACCATTCCAGGATTGTAAGGGTCACTTAAGGCAAAATGCACAGTTTCATCTTTGGTGTGCCGCAAAATATCGAGAAAATAATTTGGGTTGAAGGCGATTTCTAAAACAGCTCCGCTGTAATCAACGGGCATGCTGACAGAGCCTTCTCCCAAATCGCTGCTAGCAGCCATCAAGGTGAGCTCGCCTGGAGCAAATTGAAAGCGGACTGAATGGGAGCGATCCGTTGTAAACAGGGAAACCTGTTTTAAGCAGCTCATGAGCTCATCGCGATGCAGGTGCACTTTTAGCGGGGCGCTCTGTGGGATGACGCGCTCAATATCTGGATAATCACCGGATAAAAGCTTGGTCATAAATGTGACGTTGCCAGATTCAATGGCAATTTTATCTTCACCCATCATCACTTTGGCATCACACTCTGAATCAAGTGTGCGTACGATTTCTTCTACAGCTTTAAGCGGCAAAATGTAATCACCCTCTTCTGGAATGAGAGCATCGATTTCTTTGCCAACTTTAGCAAGCCTTTTACCATCTGTGGCAATGAATCTTAAAAGATTGCCTTGGACGTGCATCAAGATGCCGTTTAGCACCTGACGGCTATCGTCTCGCGCTGCAGCAAAGGCTGTTTTTCCAAGCAGGGTCTTTAGCAGATCCCCATGAATCGTAAAGCTTGATGCATCGCCAAAATCAGGAAGGGTTGGGAACTCGCTTTTATTCATCCCGTTGATTTTAAAACGAGAGCTACCAGCTGTGATATGCACGGTTTCATCGCTGCTGGCATCGACTTCAATTTGAGGGGTTGTCAGCTCACGGATAAGTTGGAAAAAGTGCTTTGCAGGTACGGTCATCGCACCTTCTGCATACACTTTTGCATCGGCAAAGGCCCGAACGCTCACGGTTAGATCTGTTGCGCTTAAAATGATTTGATCAGCATACGCCTCGATTAAAATGTTTGCCAAAATCGGGATGGCTGGTTTGGCTGAGACAACACTTTGGATCTTCCCCATAAGAGCTGCAAGTTCAGAGCGCGCAATGGTAAATTTCATGATGAGACTCCTTTTTCATCAGAGCATACAGCGTCAATAATCCGAATGTCAATCTTGATTCTGTTGATATCGATTAACGGTTTTTTAGAGCTCGGGCAATTTCACGCTCTTGCTCACGCTTTTTGAGATCGGAGCGCTTATCAAACGTCTTTTTACCGCGCGCTAAGGCAAGCTTTAGCTTTGCCCGTCCCTTGCTTAGATAGATAGCTAAGGGGACGATTGTGAGACCTTTTTGCTGCATGGCTACGGAGAGTTTTTCAATTTCATATTTGTGCATAAGGAGTTTTCGGTCTCTTTTGTCTTCATGATTAAACGATGTTCCATGAGAGTAAGGCGCAATTGTGGCATTTTTGAGGTAGGCTTCACCGCCAGAGACAATGACGTAAGCTTCGGCGATGCTGCCACCATGGTTGCGCAGTGACTTGATTTCAGTTCCAAGCAACACCATGCCTGCTTCAAAGGTTTCTAAGAGCTCATAAGAAAAGCGTGCGCGCTTATTTTGGCAAAGATCAGTCATAAAAAGTTTGGCCAAACGGTGTGACACAAAAGCAGCTGCGACCATTGACTTGACCTGTTGCTACAACTGAGCAATCAAAAAGCCAGTCCATGATAATTGTTGAAATAAAGGCGGTTTCACTCTCTGAATACTCGGGCAAGGTGTATTGCCAATGGCGCCCTTTGCGCTCTAGTGTAACAGCTTTTTCCTCATCAAGGGCAATGAGTGCCCCTTTTAAAAAATCATCAAGAAAGACCCAACCGCTATCAGCGACCGTTTCTAAGCTTTTTTCTATGATGCGAACATTGCGCTCGTTCACAAGATCTTGAGCAGGGCCTTCGATGCAGATGCGGTTAAAAGGGTGGCGGTGTAGCTCTACTGCGCGCTTGTCCGGCGACATCTGCAACCACTCAAGCCCATCTGCTGTGACCTTTAGCTCTCCATCAACAAGTTGAGCTAGCTGAATTAAAAGGGCTTTATTGATTAGTTTGTGCAAATAAGCTCTGAATGCATCGGGTTTGTTTAAATCAAAGTGACCCAGGCGTCTGGCAATTTTTTCGGCATGGGCATCACTCACAGTATAGGTGAAACCATCTTCAACGGCTAGCCCTTCTTTAGCGGCGATATTTACTATGGTGCCCATATCTTCGACAAAAGCAAAATCGGAAGGGCGAGTGCGGATGATCGAGCCTAAATCGCGAATGGGTCGGGGCTTATTGTTTTTGATAAAAAGTAGATAGTCGCGCCACTCCTTAAAGAAGGTAACAACCTCAATCCAGGTATCTCCTTCAAGTTCATGCCCCAGACAGCATACAAAATTGAACTCGAGATAGATCATAATCTCTTCAAATTGTTCGTGGCTCAGGTGGTATTTTGACATGATCTGCTTTGATGAAACTTTATACTCGGGAGAAGACATCACATCTTGAACAATGCTAGAAGCTGTAGGCTCGCTAAAGTTAAGCTCTAGCAAGTAACGTTGGTATTTTTGTGGTGTCTGTAAAAACTTGTCTACAATTGAATCAAAAATATTATCGCTAGTTCGTGGAATGGGATACCAATTAGGCAAAACATGGATAGGAACGCGCTTCAATAAGTTTTTTAAAGCTTCAATCCCAGGAATATCTTCAAATCGATCAAATTCATCTTCAAAGCTTTTACGCATTTCTTTGTTAACAACAAAGCTATCAGCCTCGGCGGTCAAGAAATTCTCTTGCATCAAATTTTCTAAAATCGGGATCAAGGTCTCTTCTGAAAGCTTTAGATTTGTGACCATCTTCTTAATAGAGAAGGTGCTCGGGCTGAAAAGGATTTCATCCCAAATCTCGTATTCCACTTGGCTTAAGTTAGCAAGCATCGTGCGTCTTTTGACATCCTCTTTAATATCGTAGTCATTTAAATCGATTTGATTGCTTGCAAAACTTAATTCACTCATATGTACACCTCTTCTTATATCCAGTCTAAATGAAAAGTATCTTTTAAGCAACTATTTATTAATTTATTTTTGAACTCGCTGCAAAAAACTAGCTATGGTATGCTCGTGAGATATGACACAGCCAAAATACAATCACAAAGCTATTGAAGCCAAATGGCAAAAGTTTTGGATCGATCAAAAAAGCTTTCAAGCGATCGAGGATGCTCGCCCTAAATATTACGCACTGTCGATGTTGCCATATCCTTCTGGAGCAGGTCTTCATGTAGGGCATGTCACCGGTTACACAGGCGTTGATATCATAGCCCGTTACATGCGCACTAAAGGCTATAACGTTTTGCATCCCATGGGGTGGGACAGCTTTGGCCTGCCAGCTGAGCAGTACGCCATCCGCACCGGAACGCACCCAGCAGTGACTACTGATAAAAATATTAATACTTATCGCCGCCAGCTCCAAGCCTTGGGTCTTTCTTATGATTGGGACCGAGAATTTGCCACTAGCGACCCTAAATTTTATAAATGGACACAATGGATCTTCACCAAACTTTATGAACAAGACCTTGCCTATGAAGCTGAAATGCTCGTTAACTATTGCCCAGCTCTTGGGACGGTTTTAGCAAATGAAGAGGTTGAAAATGGCAAGTCTGTGGAAGGGGGATATCCCGTTGAGCGCCGCCCACTCCGCCAGTGGATATTAAAGATCACTGCTTACGCTGAGCGACTCCTCAATGATCTTGATGACTTAGATTGGCCTGAATACCTTAAGCAGATTCAGCGCAATTGGATTGGTAAAAGCGTGGGGGCGAGCATCCATTTTGGCGATATCGAGGTTTATACAACGCGGCCAGATACACTTTCTGGAGCAACGTTCTTGGTCCTTTCACCAGAGCACCCATTAGTTGAAAGCATCGTGACACCAGAGCAAAAAAAAGAAGTTGAGGCCTACCAGAAGCAAACCTCTACTAAAAGCGATTTAGAACGCGCTGAGCTCTCTAAAGATAAAACAGGTGCTTTTACAGGTGCTTTTGCTAAAAATCCGCTGACAGGTGAGTCAATGCCCATCTGGATTGCGGATTATGTCCTTATGGGCTACGGAACTGGAGCTGTTATGGCTGTACCGGCCCATGATGAGCGGGATGCAGAATTCGCCCAGAAATACGATTTACCCGTCGTCAAAGTCTATGAGGATGAGGCAAGCTATAACCTTGATAAAGCGATAAAAGAAATGCTCAAATGGCTGCAAGAGCATAATTGCGGTAAGCCTGAGGTTCGCTACAAACTTAGAGACTGGCTATTTTCACGCCAGCGCTATTGGGGCGAGCCGATTCCCATTTTACATCTGCCGGATGGAACAAAGCGAGCTCTGACCCTCGACGAGCTGCCGCTAACTCCGCCCGAGCTTACAGATTACAAGCCTGCAGGTGATGGCAATAGCCCTCTTGCCAAGGTTCTCGACTGGGTTAACATTGAAGAAGGCAAGCGCGAGGTCAATACCATGCCACAATGGGCCGGTTCTTGCTGGTATTATTTGCGCTATTGCGACCCTCACAACAACGCAGCTGCCTGGGATCCTAAAAAAGAGAAATACTGGATGCCAGTAGACCTGTATGTCGGCGGCGTAGAACATGCCGTGCTTCATCTGCTTTATGCTCGGTTTTGGCACAAAGTCCTTTTTGATCTTGGACTGGTTTCAACTTCTGAACCTTTCAAGATGCTGCGCAATCAGGGTCTATTAACGGCCATGGCCTATAAGCTTGAAGAGGGCGGGTATGTTCCCCCTGAAGAAGTAGAAAAGCAAGGGGATCAGTACATCCACAAACTTTCAGGCAAGCAACTAACCGCAAGCATTGAGAAAATGTCTAAATCCAAGCTCAATGGAGTCACTCCAGATGAAATTATTTCGGAGTATGGAGCAGATACACTCCGCCTCTATGAAATGTTCATGGGACCCTTTGAGAAGGAAAAACTCTGGGATCCCGAAGCTCTTTCAGGCTGCCAGCGCTTTTTAAATCGCTTTTGGGACCTTGTTACTTCAGAAAAAATCACAGATGATGAGAGTGATGAAGCTCTCAAGCTTGGGCATCGCCTTATCAGCGGAGCCTCTCACGATATCGAAAACATGTTTTTCAATACTGCCATCTCTAAAATGATGGAGTTTGTAAACGGCATGACAAAACTTAATGCCTATCCAAAATCTGTCTTGGCTATGGCTGTACAAGTTTTGCAACCCTTTGCTCCCCATGTTGCCGAGGAGTGCTGGGAGAATCTTGGACAAACCACACCCTTGATTACAACCCCATTTCCAAAAGTTAACCCAAAATATCTCTCGGAAGACGTGATCACCTACATCTTGCAAGTCAATGGCAAAGTCCGTGGTCGTTATGATTTGCCCAAAGGACAAACCCAAGAGCAATTGCTCGAGCACGTAAAATCCCAGCCTGCAGCAGAGCGTTATCTCACAGGTGACATTATCAAGGTCATTTACGTGCCTGATAAACTTTTAAACCTCGTTGTTCAATGAGATTTCTCTACAACACTGCACTTGGCTTTTTGTTTTTAGCTTACTTGCCCAAAGCGCTGTATATGCGCTTGCGCTATGGTAAATACAAATCCAAGTTCACAGTCCCTAAAATTGCTCCAGCAGATAAGCCCATTGTTTGGATTCACGCCTGCTCAGCAGGGGAGACAAAAGCAGCCTCGACCCTTGCCAAGCATTTTAAAGATGAGGCCCTTGTCATTTCATCAACAACAGAAACGGGCCATGCTCTTGCCAAATCGCTCATTCCAGCGCATGCTCACATCATGTTGCCATTTGACTTTCACTTTCTCATGCGCCGCTTAGCTAAACAAATCAGGCCTAAACTTCTGATTCTCGTTGAAAGCGATTGCTGGCCTAATCTTCTCATAGAAACTCCTTGCCGCAAAGCCTTAGTAAGTGCAACGCTTTCAGAGCGCTCGCTTAAGCGCTACCAAAAACTGCCCTCATTCGCGCGCTTAGTCTTCTCTCAATTTGATTTCATCGGTGTACAAAATGAGGTCTATCAGGAGCGCTTTGCTTTACTTGGCATTAAAACAACCATTACTGGGAACCTAAAGTTCGACCTTCCAGCACCTCAATCCAAACCAGAAGATTTTGCTATCACCATAGGATCTACGCATGCAGGTGAAGAAGAAGCCATTGTGAAAGCTTTAGAGCCTCTCACAGAAAAATACCCCCAGCTCAAGCTCTACGTCATACCACGCCATCCCGAGCGCTTTGCACTTGTGCAAAAGCTACTTGAAAGCTCAAAAGCCATTCCCATCACTCAAATGGGAGTGTTGCAAAGCTATTACGCTCGATCAAAACTAGCAATTGTCGGGGGCAGCTTTGTTGGAAATATCGGCGGGCACAATATTTTAGAGCCAATTTTAAACCATATTCCCGTTTTCTTTGGTCCTTGTATGCATGCACAGCAAGAGCTTGTAAAATTAGCGGGATCAGCTGGCAAGCAACTTGAAATCTCAAAATTGCCAGAAGCTGTAGAAAAATGCATCACTGACCCTGCTTATTACGCAAACTTATGCTCTGCTGCCGTTGCAGTCGAAATCTCATTGCGCGGTGCAAGTTTAAAGACTTTTAATCACGTCTGCTTTTAACTTTAGGGAAGGCAACCTGTATCAAAATCTACAGTGCCAGTTGTATTGATGGAGCCAGTGTTATCGGCGGTTACTTGAGCAAACGATTCGTTGACATTTAGAATGCTTCCAGGGTCTGCCGTAAGATTATAGCCCCCTGCAATATTATCGGTAAGCGATAGGCATAAAGACTCGCCAGCAACAGTTGTTCTAAAATCGAAGGTGTTATTACCCTGAATAATGTTTTTATTGAAAATAATCTCATCCGATCCAACAGTGTTTCTAAAATCAAGAACAGGATCGACTCCAGGATCTGTATCAATAAATAGATTATTTTTGAACGTTAGACTGCCAGATGGTCCTTGTGAATTAATTTGAAAAAATAAATCTACGCCCACATTGATTGTGTTATTTTCAAAAACTATGTTAGAATAATTTCCAGCAATTCTGTAAAAATTTGTAAAATCATCTGCATTATCGATGGTGTTACCACTAAGTATTACTGTACCTATATCAGTAGTTGGATTAGTGAAATCAAATATAAGGGGAAAGGGGCCCAAAGGAGTGAAGCTAGAGTTTGTTATAATAGTACTTGTTGTGTTGCCGACCTGTACAATGTTAGATGTGAGGGGTGAAAACACAAAAAACTCGCTATCATTGATGAGGATAGATTCTAAGCCGGTCACAAAAAATGCAGTTCCTCCTCCAGTATGACGGTTGCAACTAAAAGAGTAGTTCCCTCTTCGAGGGCTAAGCATTATATAGGTCACATCAATCAAACTGGCTCCAAACTCTATCCCTCTTACAAATAAGTTTTCACTAGATACTCCAGGGAGAAAACTTCCAAAAATAATGCCTCCGGGGTTTTCTATAACGGGATAGACGCCTGGAGTGAGAGGGGGCAGGGTAATTGTTGTGCCATCAGCAACTGTGATTACTTGCTCACATGCCGATCCCAGCAGCTGCGCTGAAGAGTTGAAGTTTCCTGTAAATATGCCTCCCAGCAAGTAGACACATCCGTCGACACCTGCTTTCGCAAAGGCATCATTGAGGTCATTGAATGGAGATGCATAGGTTCCATCGCCGCCAGCTGGTGCGTTGCCATCGGCAAATACACAATCGAGGTTGAATTGGAATTCAGCTGTTTTTGTGCAAAGGGGGATGATCTCCTGGCGAATGACATTTTTTGTCATCACGCGCTGTGATATCGCGCGCTGGTTGCACTCAGGAGTTTGGTACCATTTCTTCCATCGGCTGCCATGGCGCCTAATGGTGTTTGGTCCCAGCGGATAGCTCAGTGAGATAAACCCGTTACCGCGTGTTTTATATTCGCCATCGTAGCTGATTTCTCCGCCAATGGTGATTCCATCAAACACTTGTAGACCAAGTCTTGCTATTCCGCCCCAAACGCCAGCGCATCCAACATTGTCAACCGATCGCCTAAATAAGTAGTAAGATCCAATCGATAAATACGGATCCAGATAAGGGCCTAGGGGAGCGCCAACTTCAAAGGCCAAATTAGCTGGCGCTCCAGCAAATTTGCGCGTTGCAATCAACTCATTGCCAAAACCTGAAAATTGATTAAAGGTAAGCGAGTCTAACTTTTTGACTCCAGCAATTGGGAAATACCCGTTAAGGCGAAAATCAATCATGGAGCTGAGCAACTCTAATCCTGGACCAATTTGATGAGAGCGCAGGTGTTTAGCATCTCTAAAATCATAAAACAGGTTGCCGCCAAGTGCCCAATCAGAAAAAATGCTAAAGCGGCCACCTATGCCGATGTTAGCAGCTGCGCGTCCGCTGTCAAACATATGGCCGCGCACATCTAGGAAAGGCTGAAACCCACGCTGCCAGTTAGGAGTGATGAAGCCCTCAAGCGTAGTGTAGCCTCTATTGTAGCCGATCCCTTCTGGCCCTCGGTACCGAGCGCTAACATGCGATGGGACTCCCTGCAGACAAGCTTCTTGAGCCAAAAGAGAACTTGCGGCATAAGCTAGTATGCAAATTTTTCTCATGAGGTCTTTGTATACTTTATTTTCCATCTTTGTCAATGGGTTATACCATCGGATCAATATTTTAGAGCCAATTTTAAACCATATTCCCGTTTTCTTTGGTCCTTGTATGCATGCACAGCAAGAGCTTGTAAAATTAGCGGGATCAGCTGGCAAGCAACTTGAAATCTCAAAATTGCCAGAAGCTGTAGAAAAATGCATCACTGATCCTGCTTATTACGCAAACTTATGCTCTGCTGCCGTTGCAGTCGAAATCTCATTGCGCGGTGCAAGTTTAAAGACTTTTAACCACGTCTGCTTTTAACTTTAGGGAAGGCAGCCTGTGTCAAAATCTACAGTGCCAGTTGTATTGATGGAGCCTGTGTTATCGGCGGTTACTTGAGCAAACGATTCGTTGACATTTAGAATGCTTCCAGGGTCTGCTGTCAGGTTATAGCCCCCTGCAATGTTATCGGTAAGCGATAGGCATAAAGACTCGCCAGCAACAAATGTTCTAAAATCGAAGGTGTTATTACCCTGAATAATGTTTTTATTGAAAATAATCTCATCCGATCCAAAAGTATTTCTAAACTGAAGAACAGGATTGACCCCAGGATCTACATCAATAAACAGATTGTTTTTAAAAGTTAGAGTGCCAGATGGTCCTTGAGATTCAATTTGAAAAAATAAATCTACGCCCACATTGATTGTGTTATTTTCAAAAACTAAATTAGAATACTCTCCGACAATTCTGTAAAAATTTGTAAAATCATCTGCATTGTTAATGACGTTATTGCTAAGTACTATTGTAGCTCCAGGAGCAATAGTATTGAAATCCAATACAAGTGGAAAAGAGTTCAAAGGATTGAAGCTAGAGTTTGTTATAATAGTACTCAGTGTGTTAGAAATCTGAATAATGTTACCGAGAATGGGTGAAAATACATTAAACTCGCTATCATTGATGAGGATAGATTCTAAGCCGACAAGGAAAAATGCACCTCCCCCTCCGGTATGACGGTTGCAACTAAAAGAGTAGTTCCCTCTTCGGGGATTAAGACGAACATAGGCCACATCAATCAAACTGGCTCCAAACTCTATGCCTCTCACAAATAGGTTTTCACTAGAAGTTCCAATGCCAAAACTTCCAAAAATAAAGCCTCCGGGGTTTTCTATAACGGGATAGACGCCTGGAGTGAGAGGGGGCAGGGTAATTGTTGTGCCATCAGCAACTGTGATCACTTGCTCACATGCTGATCCCAGCAGCTGTGCTGAAGGATTGAAGTTTCCTGTAAATGTGCCTCCCAGCAAGTAGACACATCCGTCGACACCTGCTTTCGCAAAGGCATCATTGAGGTCATTGAATGGAGATGCATAGGTTCCATCGCCGCCAGCTGGTGCGTTGCCATCGGCAAATACACAATCGAGGTTGAATTGGAATTCAGCTGTTTTTGTGCAAAGGGGGATGATCTCCTGGCGAATGACATTTTTTGTCATCACGCGCTGTGATATCGCGCGCTGGTTGCACTCAGGAGTTTGGTACCATTTCTTCCATCGGCTGCCATGGCGCCTAATGGTGTTTGGTCCCAGCGGATAGCTCAGTGAGATAAACCCGTTACCGCGTGTTTTATATTCGCCATCGTAGCTGATTTCTCCGCCAATGGTGATTCCATCAAACACTTGTAGACCAAGTCTTGCTATTCCGCCCCAAACGCCAGCGCATCCAACATTGTCAACCGATCGCCTAAATAAGTAGTAAGATCCAATCGATAAATACGGATCCAGATAAGGGCCTAGGGGAGCGCCAACTTCAAAGGCCAAATTAGCTGGCGCTCCAGCAAATTTGCGCGTTGCAATCAACTCATTGCCAAAACCTGAAAATTGATTAAAGGTAAGCGAGTCTAACTTTTTGACTCCAGCAATTGGGAAATACCCGTTAAGGCGAAAATCAATCATGGAGCTGAGCAACTCTAATCCTGGACCAATTTGATGAGAGCGCAGGTGTTTAGCATCTCTAAAATCATAAAACAGGTTGCCGCCAAGTGCCCAATCAGAAAAAATGCTAAAGCGGCCACCTATGCCGATGTTAGCAGCTGCGCGTCCGCTGTCAAACATATGGCCGCGCACATCTAGGAAAGGCTGAAACCCACGCTGCCAGTTAGGAGTGATGAAGCCCTCAAGCGTAGTGTAGCCTCTATTGTAGCCGATCCCTTCTGGCCCTCGGTACCGAGCGCTAACATGCGATGGGACTCCCTGCAGACAAGCTTCTTGAGCCAAAAGAGAACTTGCGGCACAAGCTAGTATGCAAATTTTTCTCATGAGGTCTTTGTACACTTTATATTTCACATTTGTCAATGAATATGGCGAGGTAGGGCGTAGAAAATCTTTCGAAAATCATGGAGAGTTGGTCCGTAACCTCCGTTAAAGAAAATTTTAATCGAGTTTGGCACTTGTGATTTAATTCATACTCTTGCTAGACTGATAATCTCAAGATCGCGGGGTGGAGCAGTGGTTAGCTCGTCGGGCTCATAACCCGAAGGTCGTAGGTTCGAGTCCTGCCCCCGCTATTTTTTTATGGCCACAAGCATTTATCTGGCGGTATAGCTCAGTTGGTTAGAGCATCGGAATCATAATCCGAGTGTCGTTGGTTCGAGTCCGACTACCGCTACTCTTCAATCCAGTCATGTTCGAGAAATTGGGGGTCATCCTCGCGCAGGCCAAGAATGGCGCTGCCATGGTCGTCGTGCATCTCGTTATAAATTTTAGCACTTTCAATTAAAAGCTCTTTGAGCAGCGTTTCTGCATTTTCATCGCGCTTGATATTTTCTGGATCCATAATCCCTCCTTCGGAAACCACAAACTATCAAAGATAGGATTTATCGCCAAGGCTAGCGAGAGCGGGCTTGATTGAGGTGGTAGCGGGCTTGGTAGAGAAGACGGTTTAAAAGCTGAAAAGGTTGAGAGGGCTTTGCAAGGCGATCACAGGGAACCCGGTAAAGCAGGCGCTGGTCCCACGAGTGATTAAAAGCCGTTCCAATGCGCATGACAAACTTATAGTGTTTATTTGCTAGCTCGAGCGCCTCAGGAGAAAAGCTGCCGTAGGGAAAGACAAAAGTATTAACTGGTGCATGCGATTCAAGTCGCTCTTTTGAAAATACAATTTCTTGATGGAGATCGGAGCCATTTTTGAGATTGGTGTGGGTGTGTGAGTGGCTAGCAAGTTGCAAAAGAGGGGAGGTGACCATTTCATCGATCTCTTCCCAAGTGCAATGAGATTTTTTCTCAAGGCGCTCTTTCGGTGAAAGGTTTGTTGTGTCTTCGATTAGGGCGGTTGGCACAGCTAAAACCGACTTTAAGCCATATTTTTGTAATAGGGGAAATGCGTAGGCGTAAAAATCATAATAGGCATCGTCAAATGTCAGGCAAACACTTAAGGCGTTTTCGCTGAGTTCTCCTGGATGCACTGTTTGATAATTTTTTGCGATGTAGCGAAAATGCTCTTCTAGCATTTCTGGTTTGTTTCCATATCGATCGGAAAGGGCATGATGGTAAAGGAGCACTGCAATCATTTCATCGCCAATTTTAAGTATTTGTAATAGGCTACATGGGCATTGTACTGCGAAATAATAAAGCCCTCTCGTCCATCTAAAAATCCACGTTTGAGAATGTAGCTTTTTAAAAAAGCCCAGAAGCTATGCCTTAGAGCTTTTGAAAGAGAACTTTTTTTATTGGATTGCTCAGCAAAAAGCGTTGAGTAGCGGTCCATTTTCAGCAAAAAGTCATCGATGTCTCGGTAGCTATAATGCCGAATAGGAATGTTGAGCTTAACTTCATCGCCCCCTTGAATCTTTTCATGCACATGGTCGCTAGAAAACCGAGCATGGCTTTTATGGTAAAGGCGCACATGCCGATCAGGGTACCATCCGCAACCTTTGATCCATTTGCCGTTATAATAGTTGTGAAAGGGAAAAGAATATGTGCATTCAGGATTAAGGTCTGTAGGCAGCGGGCAGGTGAGCACCTCGTCGGCATCCAGCGAGAGTATCCATGAGTGCGAGCATTTTTCAGCGGCAAGATTTTTAAGGGGACCAAAGCCAATAAATGGACTTTTATGGATCGTGACGTTGGGGTACTTTCCTGCGATCTCAAGGGTGCGATCGCTTGATCCTGTGTCCAAAATAATAACTTCAGGTAAATCTTGAATTGAGCTTAAGCAAGCTTCAATTGTCTTTTCGTTGTTCTTTGTAAGCACTGCCGCACTGATCATTGCCTTACTATACACTAGATTTGAATTTCATTCTCGTATATGTTAATTTTTGCACTGGAGAATGTCATGTCAAAAAAAATTTACGATCCTGTTCACGGTTTTATTCGCTTTGATGCTCTTGAGCATGAACTGATCACATCGATTCCATACCAACGCCTCTATCACATCCGCCAGCTTGGCACAGCTTATCTTGTTTACCCGGGGGCAACTCACACGCGTTTTGAGCATTCTCTTGGCGTCATGCACATCGCAAGCTCCATTTATGACCATCTCTTTGATTACCTTGAGACAGGTAAATTTCCAACCCATTTGCAAAACACCATCGAGCCCCACATCCCTGCAAAGGGGAGCTCAGAGCACGCCTATTGGAGGCGTATCTTGCGTTTTGCAGCGCTTTGCCATGACCTTGGCCACTTGCCTTTTTCCCATGTTGCAGAAAAAATGATGCTCGATGATGACGGGCATGAAGGCTGGACAAGAAAAATCATGGCCTCTGAATATCTTAAACCTATATGGGAAAGATGCGATCCACGGCGTGATGTTGCGCGCGATGTGATCAAAATTGCTATTGGTCCCCATAAGAGTGATGAGCCGTTTTCGCCTTGGGAAAGAGTTGTCTCCCACATGATTACAGGTGATTTCTTTGGTTCTGATCGCATCGATTATCTTCTGCGAGATGCTAGAGCAACAGGGCTAAGTTATGGCTTGTTCGATTACCAGCAGCTCATTGAAATGATACGCATTTTGCCAGCTCTAAACCCCGATCATATTTTACAGCTTGGTGTTGAGGAAAATGGTTTAGAATCTTGCGAAGCACTCCTCATTGCTCGCCACTACATGCATAAACGGGTCTATAAATACCCCGCTGTCAAATCTTATGCGCATCACATGGCTCGCTTTATGCAAAAGGCTTATAAAAGTCACCCTTTCCTACAAAACATAGATGACTACATTCATATGACCGACAACGAAGTCCTTACAGAAGTCAATTGCGCTCGCCGAGATAAAAATCACATTGCTCATCATGACGCTATTCGCCTCCTTCAGCGTAAGGATCATCTTGATGCTCTGCCCTTAGACCCTTCAGTCAATGAGTCCAAACTCTTCGAGCTGATGCAGATGCACAAAATTGCGGAAGACGATATTGGCTGGGAGCTCACTGACCACAAACAAGAGGGCCATTCTCTACCCTTTCCAACGCTTCGCCGTGACGGCTCGATTAAAGAAGGGAGTCAGCTTTCTCAGATTAGCATCAACGCTCCGACCATCCAATGGCTGTATGTAGCCCCTAAACATCGGCAAGAGCTCGTAAGAAATTTGTAAATATGCTATCCTTAGGGGATGCTAAGTCAAATTATTACTACTATTTCTGCTGAAATAAAGAGCTACTCAAGAGCTGAAAAGCTCTTCATTCTCTTTGCCATGCTTACAGGGTTTTGCATGACGGGCGAGTATGCCATGACAAAGCCCACAGGCACTTCTGTCTTTATTGCGGCCTACGGCTCTAGTTTTTACCCATATGCCTGGCTAGCTACCCTACCCTTTAACCTTTGCATGGTCTGGCTCTACAATAAATTTGTATCTCGCATTGGTTGTTTTCGCATGCTTTGTTTAACAGCTGGGGCAGGCTTTGGCATTACTTTATTTTGCGCGTTTAATCTGGCCCAGATCAAATGGCTCCCTTTTGTCTTTTACCTCTGGAAAGATGTATATATCCTGATCATGCTTCAGCAGCTTTGGTCGGTGATCCATTCCACAATATCGAAAGAGCGTGCTCGGTATTTATATGGCATCATTTTTGGGGTTGGGGGATTGGGCTCAATCATGGGATCACTGGTTCCAACGCTATTTGCCGTTCAGATGGGATCTTCGAAAATCCTGCTCTTTAATCTGCCCATGTATCTTTTGGTCATGCTTTTTTATGCCGGGGTGATGCGCCTTTCCAAATCGCTACCTAGCCAAAAATTGCCTGAAAAAGGGGATAAGAGCGGGGGAGTAAAATTAATCCGGCAAAGCAAATATTTGCAGTTCATTTTGCTCATTGTCATTCTCATGCAAATCGCATCAAATTTGCTCGATTACCGATTCAATCACATGGTGCAAACAAGTTATCCAAACTGCGATGTGCGCACTCAGTTTTATGGCCAATTTTGGGGTGTTATCCATACGGTGAATTTGTGTTTGCAATTTGTGGGTAGCTTTTTGTGTGTTAAACTCATCGGCCTAAAGAAAAGTCACGTTTATCTACCCTTGCTTTTGCTGATCAATTCGATGGCTTTTTTAGCCATGCCAACACTTGCTGTGATGTGTATGGCCTACGGAACGGTTAAGGCCTTTGATTACTCGCTATTTGCCATCCTCAAAGAAATGCTTTACGTTCCATTAAGGCCGGAGGAGAAGTTTAAGGCAAAGGCTGTCATCGATGTTTTTGCTTATCGATCAGCTAAGGCTTTGGCCTCATGTGCAGTGCTCGGTCTTCAGCTTTTTGCCATTTCAGTGGTCTCATGGGTCGCTGCCGGAATCTTTAGTTGCTGGGTTGTAGCATCGCTTTATTTCTTGCGAAGGCCCGAGCAATCTGCTACTGTTATATGAATAAAAGAGGTGTATAATGACAAAGAAAAAAGTTGCTATATCTAAGAAACCCCATGAAATTTTGATGGACCCTTTGCTAAATAAAGGGACGGGGTTCTCTTACGCTGAGAGGGAAGATCTTGGACTTCACGGCCTTTTACCCATGCATGTTTCATCACTTGAAGAGCAGGTCGAGCGCCGCTATGCCAACTTTTGTCAAAAGAAAACACCTCTTGCAAAATACTCCTATTTGGCAAGCTTGCAAGACCATAACGAAATTTTGTACTACCGCTTTTTATACGAGCATGCTGAGGAGGTTTTGCCAGTTGTCTATACCCCGACAGTGGGTGATGCTTCTTTAAATTTTAGCCAACTCTATAATCAAAACCGCGGCATTTACATCCCTTTCCCATTGATGGACCAGATGGAGCAGATGATTGACAATATCCCAAACGAAGAAGTCTCTACGATTGTAGTAACAGATGGCAGCCGCATTCTAGGATTAGGAGACCAGGGCGCAGGGGGGATGACAATCCCTGTTGGCAAGCTTGCTCTGTATACGCTTTTTGGAGGCATCCATCCGGCAAAAACACTGCCTATTCTGCTTGATGTTGGAACTGATAACCCAAAACTTTTAAAAGACCCGCTATACATTGGATGGCGACATGAGCGCATTAAGGGAAAACAATATGATTATTTCATTGAAGCCTTTGTAAAGGCAATCAAGCGCCGCTACCCCAACGTGCTTTTGCAGTGGGAAGACTTTTCAAAACCCAACGCAAAAAATATCCTCGATAGATACCGCGATGAAATTTGCTCATTCAATGATGATATTCAAGGAACAGCAGCCGTGACACTCGCAGCTATTCTATCAGCATTAAAAGTTACGCAATCGTCTATCACCGACCAGCGCATTGTCATTTTGGGCAATGGCTCTGCAGGGCTTGGTATCGCCGATCTCATTATTGATGAGATGATGGAAAATGGGATATCACGCCAAGAGGCTTTAGATAAAATCTACATCGTAGGTCGCTATGGAGTGATCCATAAAGACTTTGAAAATATTGACCCTTACCTAAAAGAGTTTGCCAAAGACTACAATGAGATTAAATCTTACATCGACCCTGAAACAGGTCATGTCTCGCTGCAACGCATCACCGAAGAAATCCATCCAACAATTCTTATCGGCGTATGCACAAAACCCAACGCTTTTGATGAAAAGCTTGTGAAGACAATGGCTAAAAATTGCCAACGCCCAATCATTTTTCCTCTTTCGAACCCAACATCTAAAACAGAGGCAATACCAGAGGATCTGATCAACTGGACAGATGGGCGCGCTATCATCGCAACAGGCAGCCCATTTGACCCTGTGGTTCACCAAGGCAAAGCCTACCAAATCTGCCAGTGCAATAACGTCTACATTTTCCCTGGAGTCGGTCTTGGCGCGATTGCAGTTGGAGCAAAAACCATCTCTAATCACATGTTTTCAAAAGCTGCAGAAGTGCTCGCGCGCTACTGCCCTAAAGCTAAGGATCCACTTGCGTCTTTATTTCCGCCAATCACTGAACTGCGCTTTATCTGCCGAGAGATAGCCTTCGAGGTCGCTAAGGTGGCTGTACGTGATAAAAACACAGACTTGAGCCTTACAGATGAAGAGATAAAATCTGCAATTGATGCTGAGATGTGGTTTCCAGAATACCCAATTTACACACGGTCTGAAGATTTAGCTTTAACTTAAATTTTTAGTATGGCATAATGTGATGCCATGAAAACACTCGATGATAAGCTAAAAGAACAAGCCCAGAAATCCATTAAACCCCCTGAGAAATGCGCAAGTGCTCTTAAGGGGTTTCAGTTGCATTTATCTATTTTTCAAAAGCTTTTAAAAACACTGGCCCTGCCAGCTATTAAAGCATCAAAATCTTATGCCATTTCTAGAAAAAAAGAGATCTCCAATCAGTGCTTTGACAAACAAGATCTACACCTAATGCACTTTTACGAAATAAGCTCTGCAAAAACCATGCCCAAACGAAAAATCTGGAATATCCGCCTGCCAAGCACTATTGCTTTAACAAAATCGACATATAACGGGCCAATCACGCATCGCAAAGTCGTTCTTAAGGAGAAAGAGCTGTAAAGCCGCAGTAACCCGTGGATAGCGATTTGCAAAACTTAAAAGTAAAATCTGATTCAACACGTTGCTTAAGAACCATTCTCCAAACACCTTTACTCAAAAGATCTGGTCGCAGACCCACAAATTGCGGCTTTTCAAATCCAGATTTCAAGCACATATACTCAAGCTCTGTAGGTTTAATAAACAGATCGTAAACATGCATATTTTTGGGTGTTTTAGGAATGAACCACTCAACGGCTTTAATGATCATGAGATTAGAGAGCCAATTGCGGTTAAAAGTATGGAAGAAGAACAAACCATCAGGTTTTAATAAACGAGCGCTTTCCTGGATCACTTTTGCAGGCTCCTCGACGTGCTCTAAAAGGTCCATGGCGCAGATGACATCGAATGAAGCATCGTCAAAAGGCATCTCCATCGCATTCCCAATCCGATAATTAACACTCTTAGTGACATCCCGCTCGCGCGCATATTTAAGAGACATAGCAGAAAGGTCAATCCCGTGCACACTGTGGCCAAGAAGAGCTAAAAAATTAGAAAGCAGCCCAGCACCGCACCCCACATCTAAAACCTTGCATGCAGGCTTTCCCTTCTCTTCCAAGACCTTGGCGATCCAGGGGCTTCTAACGCGGTTTTCCGCCCTTAAAAGAGCAATAGGGTGGTCTTGCCCGCCCTCATACCAAAGGGCGTTGAGGTCCTCGTAGAAATCATTATTGATGATTGACGCGCTAACTTCCATAATAGCCTAACAATAGCGCATATCTCTCTAAAAGCAAGACAATTTTTTGGCTTTTTTGAAAGGAATCAATTGCAATTAATGCATTTAGCCTTCAAAATCAATCCATAAAATAAACAAGAAGGAGATAGCCTATGTTGTTCTCTATAAGGCCAATAATTAGATCCATAGTTACAGAAAACCTTATAGTTGCAGAACCTGAAGAAAAGCTGCGAGATCTTGAAGCCTAAATCAAAGAGTTTCCAGATTCACTATTTGAAACATCTGTCATACATCTAGCGGCTGGACTGAGTAATATAGATACCTTATCCCTGCTGCTTCAAAGAGGTGAGGATGTTAATGCAAAAGATCATAAAGGACAAACACCGCTTCATTGGGCTATTTCCATGGGACAAGAGGGCTCTGCAATCTTTCTTGTTGAAAATGAGGCAAAAATTAATGAAGAGGATTGCCATAAACGTACGCCACTTGATTTGGCTTTCTGTTTTCAAGTTAGCCAAAAGATCGTAGAATTTCTGAAAAATAATGGTGCAAGAGCTAATGCGCCGGAGAGGTGTGATGGAAAACATATTAAAGATGGGTCTTTAGATATTCTCAGAAATTGGGAACTCCTAATCTAGGCATTTGCGGATTAAAAAGATAACCCAATCCTTGAAAATAAGCTATAAAACCAGGTCGCAAAATGGATAACCAAGTCCAAGATAATTCATGACTCAACAGTTATCGCCAATAAATCCAGCTTTACGAGCAAGCACCGTTAAGAAAAGTCCAGAAACTCTCACAGATTTACCTGACGAGATGCTTGAAGCTATCTTTAGTTTTTTATCTCGGAGCCAGTTAATAGGGGTAGCGCTGGTTAACAAACGATTCAAGGACATCACGCAATCTATGGTGCTAAAGCAAGCTAAAGGCTCTGGATACAAAGATACTGATTTTACTAAGGCTGTAAAATACTTAGATAGCTTTCGTATTCTTGCTTTAAAAGGCCCATTAAGTGAGTACCAAGTCAAAGATGAGAAAAGTGAAATCGACTGTGTTGCTACCTTTAAAAGGTTTCAACATGAAAAAAAGACAAACCTAAAAGATGAATTAAATAAATCGCTTATATCTTTATGGGAAAATTTGTCTGAAGATAAAAATGAAGTAGCAGTATTGATAAAAGCCCTTATAATGTGTGGAGCTAACCCAAATACAAAGAATCAATTACCTGCTGGCTCTACTGAATTTTATACTGTTATAGATGGCATGATAAATAATGAATTTTCTGAAGACTCCGTCCTACACTATGCTATTATGAATGACTATTTGGATGCTGTATATCTACTACTAAAAATGGGAGCAAATGTTAATGCAGAAAATAGTTTAAAGCAAACACCGCTTCACTATGCTGTGCACAAAGGAGATGAAAAAACTTTAACTTTATTGCTTAAAAACAACGCATGTATTGATGAACGAGATATCTACGGTAAAACACCACTTCATTACGCCGTTCGAAAAGGAAGCGAAGATATTATAGCTTTTCTAATTAAAAACCACGCATTTATTGATAAACCAGATATTCTTGGTCAAACAGCACTTCATTGTGCCGCTCTAAGAGGAAACAAAGAGATCGCAGCTTTTCTAATTGAAAAAAGCGCAACCATTGATATAAAAGACAATTTTGGTCAAACAGCGCTTCATTTGGCTGCTAGAGAGGGCAAAAGAGACATCGTAAAACTGCTAGTTGCTATGGGCGCAAAGGTGGATCTACAAGATGTTGATGGAAACACACCTCTTGATGTAGCGCGTCAAGAGGGCCATGTGGAAATTGTTGAACTTCTAACTCCCACTTCATAACCTTGGCGATCCAAGGGCTTCAAGCGTGGTTTTCTGCTCTTAGAAGAGCAAATAGGGTGGTCTTGCCCGACCTCATACCAAAGGGCATTGAGATCCTCGTAGAAATCATTTATAACCTAGCAATAGCGTGTTACCCTCTAAAACAAGGCAATTTTACATTGTTTTAGGAAATGAAATTGGTTGAAAAGAATACGGATAAGCTTCAAAATCAGGCAATACATAAAACAAGCAGGAAATGGTAAATGTCACATCCGTCAGCGCAAGTAGGTGCGGTTCCCACTATAGTTAAAGGATCTCCCAGAACTACTGAAAATCAATCCATAAAGATAGTTCCATCTGCTCCAGTAAGCTTGCAGCCAAAAGAATTAAAAGTTACTGAAATATTTAGTGAGCCTTGCAACAGTGAAGAGCAAAAAGATATAACTAAGCGAGCACAACAGATTGGGTACAATGTATTAAAACTTGGTATATCTAATACCTCTTTAGCAGAAGCTTTAATCTCCCTTATTAACACAGTTGCGATCCCTAGGCAATGTGTCATATTTCATGAGGACTTGGAAGTTAATTTTGGAGCAACTATTGGCCAAGTACAAACGATGTGGACACAGATAGAACCGTCACTTAGCAAAAAACTACTATTCGAATGTCGCAGTGCTTATGATCAAAATAGACTCATGCCAATGCTTTGTGTGCTTCTAATGTGTGGAGCCAATACAAAAATCAAGGATGAATTGCATGGAAAATCCGCCTTATATTTTGCTTTAGCAAATAGATTTTTCGATATCGCATCTTTACTGATAAAATATGGCGCAGACGTTAATGAACGGGCTGATTCTTGCCAAACACTTCTTCATCAAGAAGTGTTCTCGGGCAATAGAGGCGTCATATCTATGCTACTTAAAGGTGGTGCTGAAATCAACGCAAGAGATAAAAATGGGAAAACACCCCTTCATTTGGCAGCATCCTCGGACAATAAACACGTCGTATCTATGCTACTTAAAGGTGGTGCGGAAGTCAACGCACCAGATAGCAACGGAAATACGCCTCTTCATGTTGCGGCTTACAACGGCAAAAAAGCTATCGTGTCTATGCTTCTTAAATATCAAGCGATTGTTGATTCACGCGATAATGGTAAACAAACGCCGCTTCACAGGGCCGCTTTTAGAGGCAATAAAGATATCGTAGAATTGCTACTAGGTCATGGGGCAGCTATGAATGCACGAGATAAAAATAACAACACACCGTTTCACATGGCTGCTTTTAATGGTAAAAAAGCTATCCTACTTCTATTCCTGAAGAGTGGTGTAGTTGACGTGAATATAAGAAATAATATGGAGGAGACTCCCCTTCATCTAACTGCTAACTCCCTCTATGGAAAAGCTGCAACTGTGCTTCTAGCTTTTCAAGCAGATATCCATGCACGTGATATAAGCGGCAATACAGCTCTTCATGCAGCTGCATTCTATGGAAATAGGGCGCTCGCATCCGTGCTGCTAAAATCTGGGGCGGATGTTAATCCAATTGATAGGGACGACGATATACCTCTATATATAGCTATGTATCGGAATAAAATAGAAATTGTAAATCTGCTTGTCCAAAGACCGGGCTTTTATATAAATCGTAGGGATCACGGTTGTTACCTTCACAGAGCTGCTAGCTTGGTTAACAAAGAAAAAATAATGGTTGCTTTACTACAAAAAGGTCGTTGTAGTGTTAATCTAATAGATAAATGGCTCAACAGACCGCTGCACTATGCTGCAGTCCATGGTAACACAATTGTCGCGCGTCAATTGCTAAACTATGGCGCATCCAGTAACGCAAAAAATGCCTACGGTATCACGCCGCTTCATGAAGCTGTTAGAAAGGGCAGCAAAGAGCTAGTAGAACTTCTGCTAAAACATGGAGCATGTATTGAGGCATGTGATAGATTGGATAAAACACCACTTCATTATGCTGTTGAGTGGGATACGAAAGAGCTAGTAGAACTTCTGCTAAAACATGGAGCAAATATTGAGGCATGTGATAGATCGGATAAAACACCACTTCATTACGCCGTTCGAAAAGGAAGCAAAGATATTATAGCTTTTCTAATTAAAAACCACGCATCTATTGATAAACCAGATATTCTTGGTCAAACAGCGCTTCATTTGGCTGCTATTAATGGCAACAAAGACATCGCAAAACTGCTAGTTGATAATGGCGCAGTGGTGAATACGCAAGATGTTTGCAGTGCTACACCGCTTCATTATGCTGCTAGAGAGGGCTACAAAGACATCGTAGAACTGCTAGTTGCTATGGGCGCAAAGGTGGATGTACAAGATGCTGATGGAAACACACCTCTTGATTTAGCGCGTCAAGAGGGCCATATGGAAATTGTTGAACTTCTAACCCCCACTTCATAACCTTGGCGATCCAAGGGCTTCAAGCGTGGTTTTCTGCTCTTAGAAGAGCAAATAGGGTGGTCTTGCCCGACCTCATACCAAAGGGCATTGAGATCCTCGTAGAAATCATTTATAACCTAGCAATAGCGTGTTACCCTCTAAAACAAGGCAATTTTACATTGTTTTAAGAAATGAAATTGGTTGAAAAGAATACGGATAAGCTTCAAAATCAGGGAATACATAAAACAAGCAGGAAATGGTAAATGTCACATCCGTCACCACAAGTAAGTGGAGCTCACTCCGCTAAATTTACAAAACCTCCTACAACTCCTCAAGAGTTTTTTCCTGAGATAGATCAGCTTATTCTCGGTAGCTCACCAACCGTTCAATCCGGGACTCCTCATAGAGTTCATCTGCCAGAAACGCCATCCCCGCAAGTTCAAAAGGTTGGGCACAGCGCGTTAGGACTTAATCCATCTAATAGCAATTTTGAAGCTTTATCGACCCTTATTGCTGAAGGTTTGCTCTCTGAACACTATGTCATACGCGGCAAGAGCGGAGAACTTGACTTAGTAGCCACCGATATATCAATAAAACAGCAGGACAATTTAATTGAATTATTCAACTCTAAACTAGCATCAATATGCGAAGAGTTAGGTAAAAGAGTTCTCGATAAGGCACCAGCAGTTATTGCACTTTTAACGTATGGAGCAGACCCAAATAGAAAGGTTGGCGACTATACGCTGCTTCATTTGGCTGCTATTGAGGGCAACAAAGACATCGTAGAAATGCTACTTGCTAAGGACGTAAAGGTGGATGTGCAAGATGTTATGGGCACAACGCCGCTTCATTTGGCTGCTAAAAAGGGCAACAAAGACATCGCAAAACTGCTACTTAATAGGGGCGCAAAGGTGGATGTGCAAGATGCTGAGGAAAGCACGCCGCTTCATTTGGCTGCTTTTAAGGGCAACAAAGACATCGTAGAACTGCTACTTCAGCATGGCGCGAGCATTGAGACTCAAGACAGATGGGGCAGTACGCCGCTTGATTTGGCTGATAGAGAGGGCAAAAAAGACATCGTAGAACTGCTGAAAATTGTTGAACTTCTAACCCCCACTTCATAACCTTGGCGATCCAAGGGCTTCAAGCGTGGTTTTCTGCTCTTAGAAGAGCAAATAGGGTGGTCTTGCCCGACCTCATACCAAAGGGCATTGAGATCCTCGTAGAAATCATTTATAACCTAGCAATAGCGTGTTACCCTCTAAAACAAGGCAATTTTACATTGTTTTAAGAAATGAAATTGGTTGAAAAGAATACGGATAAGCTTCAAAATCAGGGAATACATAAAACAAGCAGGAAATGGTAAATGTCACATCCGTCACCACAAGTAAGTGGAGCTCACTCCGCTAAATTTACAAAACCTCCTACAACTCCTCAAGAGTTTTTTCCTGAGATAGATCAGCTTATTCTCGGTAGCTCACCAACCGTTCAATCCGGGACTCCTCATAGAGTTCATCTGCCAGAAACGCCATCCCCGCAAGTTCAAAAGGTTGGGCACAGCGCGTTAGGACTTAATCCATCTAATAGCAATTTTGAAGCTTTATCGACCCTTATTGCTGAAGGTTTGCTCTCTGAACACTATGTCATACGCGGCAAGAGCGGAGAACTTGACTTAGTAGCCACCGATATATCAATAAAACAGCAGGACAATTTAATTGAATTATTCAACTCTAAACTAGCATCAATATGCGAAGAGTTAGGTAAAAGAGTTCTCGATAAGGCACCAACAGTTATTGCACTTTTAACGTATGGAGCAGACCCAAATAGAAAGGTTGGCGACTATACGCTGCTTCATTTGGCTGCTTTTAAGGGCAACAAAGACATCGTAGAACTGCTACTTCAGCATGGCGCGAGCATTGAGACTCAAGACAGATGGGGCAGTACGCCGCTTGATTTGGCTGATAGAGAGGGCAACAAAGACATCGTAGAACTGCTACGTACTAAGGTCGAAAACCCTAATTTACAAAATGGCGCGAGCGCTGAGGCTCAAGGTAATAGCGGCCTTGCACCGCTTCATTATGCTGCTAGAGAGGGCTACAAAGACATCGTAGAACTGCTGCTTGATAAGGGCGCAAAGGTGGATCTATAAGATGTTGATGGAAACACACCTCTTGATGTAGCGCGTCTATGGGGCCATATGGAAATTGTTGAACTTCTAACTCCCACTTCATAACCTTGGCGATCCAAGGGCTTCAAGCGTGGTTTTCTGCTCTTAGAAGAGCAAATAGGGTGGTCTTGCCCGACCTCATACCAAAGGGCATTGAGATCCTCGTAGAAATCATTTATAACCTAGCAATAGCGTGTTACCCTCTAAAACAAGGCAATTTTACATTGTTTTAGGAAATGAAATTGATTGAAAAGAATACGGATAAGCTTCAAAATCAGGGAATACATAAAACAAGCAGGAAACGGTAAATGTCACATCCGTTACCACAAGTAAGTGAAGCTCACCCCACTAGTGCGTCTATAGTTACACAACCTCCTAGAACTCCTCAAGAGTTTTCTCCTGAGAGAGCTCAGCTTATTCTCGGTAGTTCACCAACCGGTCAATCCAGGACTCCTCATAGAGTTCATCAGCCAGAAACGCCATCCCCGCAAGTTCAAAAGGTTGGGCACAGCGCGTTAGGACTTAATCCATCTAATAGCAATTTTGAAGCTTTATCGACCCTTATTGCTGAAGGTTTGCTCTCTGAACACTATGTCATACGCGACATGAGCGGAGAACTTGACTTAGTAGCCACCGATATATCAATAAAACAGCAGGAAAATTTAATTGAATTATTCAACTCTGAACTAGCATCAATATGCGAAGAGTTAGGTAAAAGAGTTCTCGATAAGGCACCAGCAGTTATTGCACTTTTAACGTATGGAGCAGACCCAAATAGAAAGGTTGGCAACTATACGCTGCTTCATTTGGCTGCTATTGAGGGCAACAAAGACATCGCAAAACTGCTGCTTGATAAGGGCGCAAAGGTGGATGTGCAAGATGTTTGCAGCACTACACCGCTTCATTTGGCTGCTATTGAGGGCAACAAAGACATCGCAAAACTGCTGCTTGATAAGGGCGCAGAGGTGGATGTGCAAGATGTTTTGAGCAATACAGCGCTTCATTTGGCTGCTAGAGAGGGCTACAAAGACATCGTAGAACTGCTGCTTGTAAAACGTGCTGATATTCATGCACGTGATTTTAAAGGCAAGACGCCACTTCATTGGGCTGTTATCCAAGGCGAAAGAGACATCGCAGCTCTGCTGCTTGGACAGGGCGCAAACTTTGAAGCGCAAGATAGTGATGGTAATACTCCACTGCATTCAGCTGTTTTGATGGACAAAAAAGACTCAGCAGATCTGCTGCTTACCAGAGGTGCTGACGTTAATGCACAAAATAAACAAGGCAAAACACCGCTTGATGTTGCTGAAATGCGAGGCAATAAAGACATAACAGGAATGCTACGAGCTGCATTAATCAAAAAGCGAGTTCTCAATATTGAATCCGAAGCGTTTAAATCTAAAACCACGCCATTACATATTGCTGTTAACGAACAAGATGTAGAGGTTATAGCTGCTCTGCTTGAAAGAGGTGAGGATATTAATGCAAAAGATGATTTCGATAATACACCGCTTCATGTGGCAGTTGGCACTGGGAACGAAAATATTGTAAAACTCTTAATTAAATCGGGGGCAGATATTGAAAAGTATAATCTCTTGCGCCTTACACCGCTTTTGGAAGCTGTTTCTAGTGGCAATTTAAGGATGGTATCTCTGCTGCTTGAAAATGGAGCAGATACTAAAGGTCCAGATTGGCACGGTTTTACACCCATTAAGCTGTTGCCTGAACAGACCAGCGCTGCTGATCGCGAAGCAGTTACTCACCTTTTAAGCAACCAAAACTCCGCTTCATAAGCCTTAGCGATAATGACAATGCAAAAGATCATAATGGTCGTACACCGCTTGAATGCCTTGCGAATAATCATGCCAACATTTTAAAAATCGTTTATCCTTTAGTCAAGGTTATTTTTTGCGCCTTTGATCTCGGCCATGAATGACCGGGTTTTTCGGCGCTTGTATGATAAAGCCTTATAGCAAAATGGATAACCAAGTCACAGATAATTAATGACTCAACAGATATCGCCAATAAATCCAGCTTTACGAGCAAGCACCGTTAAGAAAAGTCCAGAAACTCTCACAGATTTACCTGACGAGATGCTTGAAGCTATCTTTAGTTTTTTATCTAGAAGCCAGTTAATAGGGGTAGCGCTGGTTAACAAACGATTCAAGGACATCACGCAATCTGTGATGAAAAAGCAAGCTCGAGAATCTGGATATAAAGGCGATGATTATTCTGATGCCATGAAATACTTGAGGAGCTTTTGCATTCTTGCTGATAGGGGCCCCTTGCAACAGTATAAAGTTCTAGATAAAGAGAAGAAAATCGACTGTGTTGCTACCTTTAAAAGGTTTCAACATGAAAAAAAGACAAACCTAAAAGATGAATTAAATAAATCTCTTACATCTTTATGGGAAAATTTGTCTGAAGAAAAAGATGAAGTAGTGTTATTAATTGAAGCTCTTTTAACATGTGGAGCAGACTCGAACCTGAAAAATCAATTTGCTGACGAGACTATCCTGTTTTCTGCTGCTCGTATTGGATATAATAGAATTGCAGCTCTATTAGTCGAACATGGCGCTAACATGGAAGCAGCAAATAATAATCATGAGAGGCCGCTTCATTTGGCTGCTTTTTCGCCATTTGGTAAAAAAGTAACAGCCATACTTCTTGCACATCGCGCAGAAATTAATGCAAGGGGTCTTCTGGGTCGAACACCGCTTCATTGGGCAGTATTCTCAGCCAATAAAGATGTTGTAGCTCTGCTTCTTAACCATGGTGCGAAAATCAATGCGCGTGATAATTCGGGTCAAACACCGCTTGGCTTGGCATTTTTCTTAAAAGATGAAGATTCAGTCGTAAAAGATATCATATCTATGCTGTTAGAATACGGAGCAAGTATTGATGAGCAAGATAAAAACGGCAACACACTACTCCATAGCGCTACTCATCAAGATAGAAAAGATAGCATAGTTCTGCTTCTTAACCATGGCGCAAAGGTGGATGTGCAAGATAATCTAGGACGAACACCACTTTTTTTAGCTGCTGAGCAGGGTAAAAATGGCATTGTAGTTTTGCTAATTAAAAAAGGTGCAAATGTCGACACTGCATATGCTCCTGGATGCAAACCTATTGATATAGCGTTCAAAAATAAACACTTCCAAGTTTGTACCTCTATTTTATTGCTAACGCCTAATCGAGATCCTCGTAGAAATCATTATTGATGATTGACGCGCTAACTTCCATAATAGCCTAACAATAGCGCATTTCCCTCTAAAAGCAAGACAATTTTTTTATTTAAAAAAATAATTTTGTTGTAAAAAATACATGTAATCATTAAAATAATGTTAATAAAAAAGCAGAAAATTACAAATGACACAACAATCAATGCCAATAAATGCAAGTCAATTTACAGTTGAAACGCCTAAAACTCTCACAGATTTACCTGACGAGATGCTTGAAGCTATCTTTAGTTTTTTATCTAGAAGCCAGTTAATAGGGGTAGCGCTGGTTAACAAACGATTCAAGGACATCACGCAATCTATGGTGCTAAAGCAAGCTCAAGGCTCTGGATATAAAGGCGATGATTATTCTGATGCCATGAAATACTTGAGGAGCTTCTGCATTCTTGCTGATAGAGACCCCTTGCAACAGTATAAAGTTCTAGATGAAGGGGGGAAGATCGACTGTGTTGCTACCTTCAAAAAATTTCAATCTAAAGAAAATACTAATCTAGAAATTATATTAAATAACTCGCTTGCATCTGTGTGGGATAATTTACGTAAAGATGATGATGAAGTAGCCTCATTAATTAAGGTTCTTATAACATGTGGAGCCGACCCGAATTTAATGCTTTCCTCAGGTATGCCTATCCTGAATTCCGCTGTTCTGAAGGGCTATAAAGGCATGGCAGCTATGCTGCTGGATGAGGGCGCAAACATAAATGCTCTAGGTAAATGTGACTTTACACCGCTTCATTTAGCTATTAAAGAGGCTAGAGAAGACTTCGTAGAAATGCTACTTGATAAGGGCGCGAGCATTGAAGCTCAAAATAAACAGGGCAACACAGCGCTTCATTTAGCTGTTATTGAGGCCGGAAAAGACATCGTAGAAATGCTACTTGAAAAGGACGCAAATATTGATGCAAAAAATAATGAAGGTGACACGCCGCTTCATTTGGTTGCTCAAAGGGGCAAAAAAGATATGGCACGCCTGCTACTTGAAAATAAAGCAAATATTGAGGCAAAAGATAATGATGGCAGAACGCCGCTTCATTGGGCTGTTATTAAGGGCAGAAAAGACATCGTAGAAATGCTACTTGCTAAGAGCGCGAGCATTGAAGTTCAAGATAATTTGGGCCAAACAGCGCTTCATTGGGCTGTTATTAAGGGCAGAAAAGACATCGTAGAAATGCTACTTGCTAAGGGCGCGCGCATTGAAGCTCAAGATAATTTGGGCCAAACAGCGCTTCATCGGGCTGCTATCCTGGCCGATGAAGGCAAAGACATGGCAAGCTTTCTGCTAGAAAAGGGTGCAAACATTGAGGCAAAAGATGGTTTAGGTCAAACGCCGCTTAATTCGGCTGCTATGAATGGCAGAAATGACATCGTAGAACTGCTACTTGCTAAGGGCGCGCGCATAGAGCTTCAAGATGCTGCTAAAAATAGCAGAAAAAGACCCCGCACTCCTGATACTTAAGAATGGAGCGAGCATTGAGATCCTCGTAGAAATCATTATTGATGCGCTGGCTTCCAGAGAAAATTCCAATATAGCTTAAAAATAGCGCATAGCTCTTCAAAAAGAAAATAATTTTTCCTTTGTTTCAAGGAATTTTTTTACTTGAAACTAATAAGCTTTCTATATAACATCGGTGGTATCAAATTGAAAGAGATGTCAAAATGTCAAATTATATAGGCTCTACAAGAGAAGCCGCTGCCAAGCAGATTTTCAAGATAGCTTTATACGCAAAACAACATCCATTTCTGGCAATTCTTCCCCTTTTAATCCTTACAGCGGGAATTTTATATAAATGCTCTTGTAAGCCAGTTAAAAGCTCAGTAGATGACTCAGCTAAAAAGCCTCTAGCAGATGATAGAACACCTGAGAAAAAAAAATCAGCTGCCGGAATCAACACGGACGAGGATGAAGTATATAAAGGTACGCCTGAAAACTATTTCGATTCAAAGTTGCCCCCCGAGATCACTCAAATTATTTTCAATTTTCTATCAACTAGACAATTAACAAAAACTGCAGGAGTTAATAGGTATTTCTGTGATAATGCGAAAAAAATTATAGCCATGCGAGCTGACCAGGCCGGGTACAAAGCATCAAAACTTGTCACACGTAATAACTATTTGAAAGCCTTATTTTCTCTGATTGATAATAAAGGTGTGATCCCTGAACACCATGTCGTGCGCGATAAAGAAAATAACATTGACTTAGTGGCTACCTATAATACAATAAGAATGAGCAATGAAAAAGAATTACTTAATGCTAGACTGAATAATATATGCGAATCTCTATCCGAAAATGATGACATCAATGCTCAAATTATTGCGCTTTTAATGTGTGGAGCCGACCCAAATGCAAAGAATGAATCATCTGGAGACTCTGCCCTATGTTTTGCTGCTGCCCAAGGTTATATAGACATCGTAGATCTGCTTATTGAAAATGGAGCAAACATTGAAGCACAAACTAAGTACGGCCAAAGGCCACTTCACCTAGCTGCTTTCCATGGCAAAAAAGACGTTGTAGCTCGCCTGATTAAGCTAGGCGCAAAGGTCGATGTGCAAGATGATCATGGCCACACGCCGCTTGATTTTGCTCTTTGGGACAGCAGAATAGACCTCATAGCTCTATTACTTGACCAGGGCGCTGATATTAATACACAAAGTAAAGGTAACCAAACCCCGCTTCATAACGCTGTTGACCGTAGGGAAAAAGACGTCGTAGCTTTCCTGATTAAACGAGGTGCAAACATTGAAGCACAAAATATATGCGGCCTAACGCCGCTCCACAAGGCTGCTTATAAGGGCAGAAAAGATGTTGTAGCCCTGCTGCTTGAAAATAAAGCAAACATTGAGGCTCAAGATAGTGATGGCCAAACGCCGCTCCACAAGGCTGCTCATGGGGGCAGAAAAGATGTTGTAGCCCTGCTGCTTGAAAATAAAGCAAACATTGAGGCTCAAGATAGTGATGGCCAAACGCCGCTTCATTCAGCTGTTCTGCAGGACTTTTACCTGCGAGAAATTGGGCGCGGAAAAGATGTCGTAGCCCTGCTGCTTGAAAATAAAGCAAATATTGAGGCTCAAGATAATAAAGGCAAAACGCCGCTTCATTGGGCTGCTTACAAAGGCAAAAAAGACATGGCAGCCCTGCTGCTTGAAAATAAAGCAAATATTGAGGCTCAAGATCATGATGGCAGAACGCCGCTTCATTGGGCTGTTCTGCAGGTCCTTAACCTGCAAGAAATTGAGCGCGGAAAAGACATGGCAGCCCTGCTGCTTGAAAATAAAGCAAATATTGAGGCTCAAGATCATGATGGCAGAACGCCGCTTCATTACGCTGCTTACACAGGCAAAAAAGACATGGCAGCCCTGCTGCTTGAAAATAAAGCAAATATTGAGGCTCAAGTGCATGGTGGCGGAACGCCGCTTCATTACGCTGCTTCCTGGGGCAACAAAGACATGGCAATCTTGCTGCTAGAAAAGGGCGCAAATATTGAGGCTCAAGATAAATGGGGCGGAACGCCGCTTCATTACGCTGCTTACAAAGGCAAAAAAGACATTGTAGCCCTGCTGCTAGAAAGGGGAGCAAACGTTAACGCAAAAGATACTTATGGAATCACACCTCTTGATGTAGCGCGTCAAAAGGGCCATATGGAAATTGTTGAACTTCTAACCCCTACTCCATAACCTTAGCGATCCAGGGACTTCAAGCGTGGTCTTTTGCTTTTAAAAGAGCAAATAGCGCATTTCCCTCTAAAAGCAAGCCAATTTTTCTATTATGTGGAAAAATACATCGATTGTAAAAAATGCATTTAGTCTTCACAATCAGGCCATAAATAAAACACGGAGAAGAAGGCAAATGTCACAGCTGTCAGCGCAAGTAGGTGTAGCTCACCCCATTAATGCATCTATAGGTACAAAACCCCCTGAAACTCCTCAAAATTTTCATCTTGAGACAGCTCAGCTTATTCTCAGTGGTTCATCAACCGTTGAATTCCCAACTCCTCATAAATTTAGTAAGCATGGCAATAGGCCAGAAACGACACCCTCGCATGTTCAAAAGGTTGGGCAGAGCGCGTTAGGACTTAATCCATCTAATAGCAATTTTGAAGCTTTATTGACCCTTATAGCTATAGGTTTGGTCTCCGAACAAGATGTCATACTAGATCAGAGTGGAAAATCTGACTTAGTGGCCACCCATAACTCAATAAAAATGCAGGGCAATTTAATTGCATTATTCAACCTTAGAATAATATCAATATTCGGTAGATTAGATAAACAAGATGGCGATAAGGAACTAGTTATTGCACTTTTAACGTATGGAGCAGACCCAAACATAAAGTGGGGACTATTTGAACGCTCTGTTCTACATTATGCTGTTAAAAGGGGCTATAAAGATATTGTCAATGTTCTGCTAGACAATGGCTCAAATATTGGTGCAAAAGATAATGATGGCCAAACACCTCTTCATTTGGCTGTTGCTAATGGCAGAAATGACATCGCACTTCTGCTACTTGATAAGGGCGCAAATATTGAGGCAAAAGATATAAGAGGTCAAACGCCCCTTCATTTGGCTGCTTTCTGGGGCAACAAAGACGTTGCAGTCCTCCTACTAGAATGGAAAGCGAGCATTAATTCAAAAGATGATGATGGCAAAACGCCGCTTCATTTAGCTGCTGGGGGAGGCAGAAATGACGCTGCAGCACTGCTGCTGGAAAATGGCGCAAAGATTGATGCAAAAGATATTGACGACAAAACGCCGCTTTATTGGGCTTTTTTCTTTGGCAAAAAAAACATGGCAATCTTGCTGCTAGAAAAGGGCGCAAACTTTGCGGAAATCGCTGAATTTATTACCAGTGTACTTGACTTTTATAAGGTGACAATGTCAAATTAAAGAGGATGCTCAAATGTCAGGTTTTGTAAGTCCTACACAAGAAGTCTTTGCCCAGCAGATTTCTATGATAGTTTCAGAGGCAGAACAACATCCATTTCTAGCAATGCTCCCCCTTTTCATCCTTACAGCAGGGTTTTTATATGAATGCTCTTGCAAGCTAATCAAAGGTTCAATGGCCGAGCATATAGTATGCACAGATAATTCTAAGCACTACTTAGAACCAAAGTTACCCTCCGAGATCACTGAAATTATTTTCAATTTTCTATCAACTAGACAATTAATGGAAACTGCAACAGTTAGCACGCAGTACAATAACAATGTGCAAAGAATTATAGCCAAGCGAGCTGGCCAGGCCGGGTACAAAGCATCAAAATTTGTTACGCCTAATAACTATTTGAAAGCCTTATTTTCTCTGATTGATACAGGGGTGATTCCAAAACACATTGTCGTGCGCGATAAGGAGGAGGAAATTGACTTCGTGGCTACCTATAAGACAATAAGAACGGTTGATAACATAGAATTACTTGATATTGAACTGCATAATATATGCCTCTTTTCACTTAAACGAAAAAACAGAAAAGCTCTAATTATGGCTCTTTTGATGTGTGGAGCCAATCCAAATGTGAAGGGCAAAGATAATCGAAGACCTCTACATTATGCTGCTATGAATGTGAATGATAGAAAAAACATAGCAATCTTGCTGTTTGAAAATGGCGCAAAGATTGATGCAAAAGATAATGATGGCCAAACGCCGCTTCACTGGGCTGCTTACAGAGGCAATAAAGACATGGCAGCGCTGCTGCTTGAAAATCGCGCTAATATTAATGCAAAAAATAAAAAAGGCTACACACCGCTTTATCTGGCCGCTTTCGAACGCAAAATAGACGTTGTAGCTCTCCTGATTAAACTAGGCGCAAATATTGAGACTCAAGATATTTACGGCCAAACGTTGCTTCATTATGCTGCTTTCTGGGGTGAAAAAGACATGGCAATCTTGCTGTTTGAAAAGGGCGCAAATATTGAGGCAAAATCTAATAAAGGCAAAACGCCGCTTCATTGTTCAGCTATGTATGGCAAAGGCGTACTAGGCCTGCTGCAAAATATTGATTGTAAAATAGATATATTAGATTACCTGACTAAACTAGGCGCAAAGGTTGATGCAAAAGATAATAATGGCCGAACGCCGCTTCATTTGGCTGTTATCTTGGGAAATAAAGACAGTGCAGCGCTGCTGCTAGAAAAGAATGCAAAAGTTGACGCAGAAGATGATGAGGGAAACACACCCCTTGATATAGCGCGCCAACGGGGCCACACGGAAATCGCTGAATTGATTATTGATGCGCTGGCTTCCAGAGAAAATTCCAATACACAACTTGATAGATGCCAAATATACTGACAGCAATCACTTGTGTTTTTAAGAAGAAAATGAGCTGAGAGCTTGTGTTGCTCATTGCAGCTAGCCATAGCGGCAACTCAATGTTTGAGCTTACAGCCCAGATTAGTCCAGCTGCAGTGAGTAGAATAGGATGGTTGATAAACAAAAGCGCATGCAACCACTGCTCACTTGCAGGGCAATGGTGCTTATGGACAAATTCATCTTTTGTGACAAAAATGCAGGAAAATAGACTTAATCCCACATATACCTTTAGGGCAAGAGCAGAATAGGGGACTAGCAGCACATAGACTAGGCAAATCAAAACTGTTAAGGTGTCAAGAGGGTGACCGATGCGCTCCCATTTTGGAAGGGGCCGCTTGATATGAAAAATAAACTCATCGAGCAAAATCACAATGCTCTGAACCAGGAAGGGGATCATCAACAACATCTTAAATGCGCTCCTACAATTGTTAAGCCAGGGCCAAATGCCAAAGAGATAACGTTAGTGCCAGGCTCTAAGTCTTTTTCCATTTCTGCCCAGATATGCGGGACAGTTGCAGATGACATATTTCCACAGCTTTCAAAAACCTTGCGGCTATGCATGATTTGCTCCTCGCTTAAATCTAAAGCACGTGCAATTTGATCAATGATTCTGGGCCCGCCTGGATGAAGGGCAAAAACCGCTTTTTTGATATCTCCGGGATAGAGACGCGATACAAAACCTTTAATGCCTCTTCTAATCGCTAGAGGAATCTCAAGCGCTAAAAACATGCGCATTCCCCAGTTCTCCATCTGCCATCTCATAAAATCAACGGTATTTGGAATAAGCTCTTCTCTTAAGCTAACAATCTCAAAGCCAGATCCGCTCTCTGGGCTCAAAGAGTATTTAATCAAACCATCACCAAAAAGCGTTTCAGCAACCAGCTGAGAGATTTCATGCTCATGTGTTCCCATATGCAACGTGCATAGCTCAGTATGGATAACATCTACTCTTTCTTTACCACATGCTAAAAAGCCAGAGCCCATTCTCAATGCTGGCACAGCTGCATAACAACCCATGTGATAGGCATTGGTTACAACAGTATAGGGGGATTTTTTTGCCAATATGCGCTGCACTGGGCTAGGCGCAACATATCCAGTGCAAGAGACTTGAATCACATCCTCAGGGATCTCAGAGTCAATGTAAAGCCGCTTTACATAGCCGCTGATCTTTTCATCAAAATACCTCATCCGAGCGCCCATATCTTTTCCGTGAATCTCCATTTCATCCCAATTGCGATGCTCGCAATCTTGATAAAAGGTATAGCGCTTTTGCACCTTCTTTTCGCCAAGGCCCAGCTTTACAAAGGTTGCATACACAGCTTCTTCATCCGCTCCATGCAAGCCATGAGCAGCAGCCAGCCACTTTAGCACATCGACCTGGGCAATGCAGAATGGTGGGCGCTCTACTTTAAAATCGCAGATCCTCACCATAACAGGGCAACTCCAGCAAGAATAAGTGCAACTCCAAAGACCTTCCGCAATAGTTTTACAGATAGCTTATGCGTTAAATAGGCCCCGATGACTGCGGCAAATGGAGCAGAAAGAGAGACAATCAAAAAAGCGGGGAAATGAATGTATCCGATGCAATCATTTATGTGCACGCCCGAGGTTAGGCCGAGTACTAAATAGCTGATTGCCCCAAATACACAGACCAAAAAGCTCGCTGCAGCAGCAGTGCCGATGCTTTTGCGCATATCAAATCCCAAAAAAACGAGTAGGGGAGTGACCATTAGCCCCCCTCCAATACCCAACATGGCAGAAAGCCCACTGATCACGAGCAAGCATCCACTAAGCACCCACCAAGAGGGGATGACCCCTTCATCTTTCGCCTTGAAAGGGCACAAGAAATAAAGACCTACAAGAACCTCAAATCCACCAAAAAAATCCTGCAAAAACCCGCTTGAGAGTAGCCCTGCAATAAAAGATCCTAACCCCACACCCAAGACCATTCCAGGAAACATCTTTGTGATGGCCTCCCAAATCACACCTCCACGCCGATGGTGGGCAAGCATTGAGGCAAAGCTATTAAAGCTCATGGCTGACAAAGAGGTGCCTACTGCCACATGCATTAAATACTCCGATGGCAAACCCATAGCCTTGAATATCAGCAAAAAGCACGGAACAGTGATAATTCCGCCCGCAATTCCAAGCAGGCCTGAGAGCAATCCAGCGCCCAAACCCACCACAATGAAGCTCACAATCCAATACCATTCCATAGAGCCCCACAATACTCCATCTCCACCTAAAAGCAACACAATTTTTTACCTCAATGACAAAACGCTTAGTCTTTCAAAATTTATCGGTTTTGATTAAGCTTAAGCCAAATGTGGAAGTTTCTTGTTTATGCGATCATTTTCGTTCCAAGTGCGCTAATTTCTCACTTGCAGAATGAGTATTTAGATTCCAAGTGGGATGAGTTTCAAAAAGCGCTTAACTGGTGTGTCGAAAAAGAAAAGCCGCATCCGCTTTATATTCCTGAAGGATCTAATGAGGAAGAACAAGAGCTTTCTAGGTATTTTCATGCAAAGGCAGAGGCAAAATACAATGAGCTGGAGAGTAAACTTAAAGAAATGCATGAGCAGTTTAGCATCTTCTCAGGAAAGCTCGCTGATGTGATCGCAATGCAGGGAGAAGGCAATTACAGCGATTTTTTGTATAATAAGACCTACGAAAGCGTGATGGCCTGGTATATGTCTTTCATGGAGCAAAACTTCTATCAAGATTGGCAGTCTGCCTATGGGGCTATTAGGGGTCAAAAAGGTGGTGATATTCCTCAATAGCATGAAAGTGCTGGCCCTAAGCACCTTATACCTAAAATTAAATAAAATTCTTTACTTGAAACAAATGGTATTTTTTTATAAAATGTGTGGCGAGTTGATTGCAGGAATTGAATTTTTGATAGGCTAGAACAATGAGGAACCAACATGATTTATAACTCTATACAGATAAATAAAGAGACAGCCATTCATCACCTATATCAAGCGACCAGCTACATCAGTCAGCATCCGTTGCTAGCGGCCCTCCCCTTGCTGATTTTAGCTCTTGGCGCCTGGCAGTTATGGCCCAAAAAAGACTCCGCCCATAAGCCTGAAGCTACAAACACATCAACCGTTAAACTTGCTCTTGAAAAAGAGAGTACTAATAATTGCATCTTCATCCAACAACAAGTCGATAAGCTTAATCTAGAATCCGCGGCTACCCTTTATTCCGAATGTTGTGATGCTTCCAAGCAAAAGCTGGTGGCCAAGTACTTTTCCATCAAGCAGATTATCCATCTCACACATGGCCTTCACGCAAACTTTGATTTTCATCAAGTTTTTCGGCAGGCATTCATCCAACCTGATCTAAAACAGAAAAAGCTCACAGACTTCTTTCAACACTTTGCAAACCTGGAATCATTGACACTGTCTCAGAAGCATGAGTTCTTAACTTCAACCTTCCCAAATCCTGCATATAACACAGATGTGTACAAGGAATTGCAGGGTATGCTCATTCAAAATGCGCTTAATCAAAAGTGTGATATCACCGTGGTTTATAGCCAATACAAGCTCTCTATCTTGGAGATGCTGAATCAAAGCCAGTCGATCGCATTGCTTCAAGGATTAATGTCTCAGCCAGAGGAGCTTAAAAATGTAGCCAATGCAACTGACCTGAAACCGCTTTGGGCATCACTTGAACCCAAGCTACAAAGGGAATTGGCTAAGGTCAACAGCACAGCAAGCAGACTGTTGAAGTATGATGACTTTGAAAAAGCGCAGGTTCAGGGAAAACTTCAGGCTGCACGTCATCTTATTCCCGAATATAAAAATGAGGACCAAATCAAAGAGGCATTTCTAGAGCACGAGTCACTTAGACCTTACATGATAATCTTTCTTAAACCGCATGAACTTACTAAACTTTTGGACGATGGGGATTGCCTAGAGCTTGCTAATAACTGTGTAACTCAAGAAGAGTGGCAAGGTTTGCAAAGGAAGGATAGGCGACTAGCCAAAACCTTAACAATTTAAAATCAATTGATTAAGAGCAAAAATGCAATTTCACTTTCAAAAAGTGAAATTGCATTTTTCTCTTTAGACGACTTGTTTTTAGTGATTTAAACTCAAATCAAATCAATAGCATAATAATTAAATACGCAATACATTGGTTATCAATTGTATATAGAAAAAGAGAAATTTCACTTTAAAAAAGTGAAATTGCATGATACCATATAAGATATGGAACAAAATTACCTTAAGCGAGAAGCTGAATCCCTTTTAAAGGACGCTGCAAGTCAGTTTCCAGCTGTTTTGGTGACAGGACCAAGGCAAGCTGGCAAAACGACATTATTGCAAAATTTTTTCAGCGACTATTCCTGGGCATCTCTTGATGATCTAGAGGTCAGAGGAAAGGCCATTAATGATCCTGAATTGTTTTTTAGTCTTTTTCCTCCGCCTGTTGTGATCGATGAAATCCAATATGCTCCCAACTTGCTTTCATACATTAAGCTAAGGATCGACAAAGCTAGGCGGGTTCCAGGGCAATTTATCTTAACAGGGTCACAAACCTTCCAGGTGATGAAGGGAGTGTCTGAAACCCTAGCTGGGCGCATTGCTATATTTGATCTTTATCCTCTGACTTGGAAAGAACTTCTTGCTGAGGCACTTTTGCCCAAAGGAGTAGCAGGGGACCAGCTATTATTTAAAACCTTATGCCAAGGGTTTTATCCTCAGATGTATGCAACTCCTAATATCAATTCAACTCTATGGCTCAAGAGCTATTTGCAAACATACATTGAACGTGATGTGCGGGATATAAAAGCTATTGTTAATCTTCATGATTTTCAAAGTTTTCTAAAATTGCTAGCTCCGCGATCAGGCCAGTTGCTGAATCTGTCAGAAGTCAATAAGGAGGCGGGAATCTCTTATACCACAGCGAAAGAATGGCTTTCTATTTTGGAATCGACATACATCATTCGACTACTTCAGCCTTATCATAACAATCAAACTAAGAGAGTCGTAAAAACACCCAAGCTCTATTTTGTTGATACAGGGTTACTATGCCATCTCCTGGGCATTAAATCGTCAGATCAGCTCATTGACAGCCCATTCTTAGGATCTATCTTTGAGAGCATGTGCATCATGGAAACAGTAAAACACCTTGATTACACACTCTCTTCAGACCAGGTTTTTTTCTATCGAGACTCAGTCAAGCAAGAGGTCGATTTAGTTGTCAAAACAGCAACAGCTGTTCATGCCTATGAATTTAAACTTACAAAAGCACCAAAAGAATCAATGCTAGGGGGATTGCGTGCTTTTCATCAACATTTTCCCAAAGCAAATCTATATTTGGTTTCTCTTTCTGAAAAGGGGATTTTGACATCGGATGTCACCTCCATCCACTGGAGTCAGCTTATCAAATCGATGCCCTAAAACTTGCGTTTTTTAAGTTCTTAAATAGTCAACTCCATAGCGCTGGATAAACTCATCATAGGTCCCGTGATGGTCATTGACCCCCTCGTGGGTGATTGCAATGATGCGTGAGGCAAAATGAGAGATGAAGTAACGGTCATGGCTAACAAGAATCACCGTCCCGGGGTATTTGACTAAAGCTTCTGTCAATGCATCAATGGATTCGAGGTCTAGGTGATTTGTTGGTTCATCCATCACTAAGACATTTGGGTTTTTTAGCATCATCACAGCCATGAGCAGACGTGCCATTTCACCTCCGCTGAGGGAAAGCGTGTTTTTATAGACATCGTCTTGCTTGAAAAGAAGCGCCCCTAAAACACTGCGCACTTTTTCATCGGAGATGTTTTCACAGGCATTAGAAAGCCAGTTAAACACGGTTGCATTTTCGCCGAGCTGCTCGCGGTGCTCCTGAGCAAAGTAGCAAACTTGAGTATTATAGCCCCATTCAACAGAGCCCTCCGTAGGGGAGATTAACTCCATCAGAATTTTAACCAACGTAGACTTCCCAATTCCGTTAGGGCCAACAATGGCAATCTTTTCACCCCGCTCAATTCTTAAGTCGACGCCCTGAAAGAGATCCTTTTTTCCATAGCTTTTGCTTAGATGAGCCGCTTTAAGCACAACCTGCCCGGATGGACGCGCCTGTCTAAAGTCGATGCTCGGCTTTATACGGGAGGTGTTTTCAACATCAGGTAACTCAATCTTGTCGATCATTTTCTGTTTAGACATGGCCTGCCGAGCTTTAGAAGGTTTGGCCTTAAAGCGATCGACAAAACGCTGCATTTGGGCAATTTTTCCTTCCAACTGCTTCAGCTCATGTTTCTTTTGCTCGATGACAAGCTCTTTGTGAACCAGAAACTTTACGTAGTTAAGGGAATAATCACGAATCTCTCCATAATCAATATCCAAAATCCTCGTAGCCAAGTTTTCTAAAAAATTGCGATCGTGTGAGACAAAAAGCACAAGGCCTTGAAAATCATACTTCAAATAGTTTTCAAGCCAGCCAATAGAGACAATATCTAAATAGTTGGTTGGCTCATCAAGTAGCAAAATATCAGGTTGGTCAAACAAAGCCCTTGCCAAAAGCACCCTGAGCTTATAACCACCAGACAAGGTCTTAAGAGGGGCCTCATAATCGCCCTCAACTCCCAAGCCTCCTAAAAACTTTTCAGCCAGCGCATTGGCCTCATAGCCGCCCAGCATCCCAAACTTTTCCTCAAGCTCAGCCAGCTTATATGCCATCTCATCTGTCCACGCCTCGTGGTTAAGCAATTTCTCTTTTTTCTGTAGGATGCGCCATAGCTCTTCTTTTCCTTGCAAAACAACATGTAGAATCGGAGTCTCATCAAAGAGGTGTTGATCTTGCTTAAGCCAGCCAAGGGTTTTTCCCTTAGCCACATGGATATCTCCCAGGCTAGTCTCTTCTTCGCCAGCGATCATGCGAAGCAGCGTAGACTTACCTGTCCCATTAGCGCCAACAACGCCATAGCGCTGACCAAAGTGAAGATTTAAATTGGCTTGATCAAATAATAGACGCCCTCCCACGTGCTTGGAGACGTCGGCTAAAGTTACCATACAGTCCTTAAAATTAGTAATCTGAGGATAGCACAAGCCAAAACTTGAATCAAGAGCCATCCAAGTGCAATTCACTCCTAAGGGAAAAAAATCCATGAAAAATGCCCCTTAAAGGGAAAAAAATAGCACCAAAATGGCATTGACAGGTGAATTTTTCATGATATAATGGCATTAAAAGGTAAAAATATGCAGTATGAAAGATGGCTAGAAAAACGCAAGCAATTGAAATCCAGTTATTTTTTATTTGGTCCACGGGGAACAGGGAAAACTCACTGGATCCAGAATCTACATCCTAAAGCTTTATACATAGATTTGCTTAATTCACAGACCTATCGTCGATTATTGAATAATCCCTCATCACTACGAGAACTTATTCCAGCGGGATTTGACGATTGGATTATTCTTGATGAGGTACAAAGGGTGCCAGAGCTTCTCAACGAAGTGCATAGCCTCATTGAATCTAAGAGCTACAAGTTTTGCATGACAGGTTCGAGTGCACGTAAATTGCGAGCAAAGGGCACTAACCTTTTAGCTGGGAGAGCAGTTGTTAGAAAAATGCATCCGCTGATAGCACAAGAGCTCGGCAAGGATTTTTCACTCACTCATGCGCTAAAATACGGCCTGCTTCCCGAGACTATTTCTCATCACGACCCAGAAGATTACCTCTCCTCATACGTATCCACTTACTTAAAAGAGGAGGTGACTCAAGAGGGTGTAATCCGTCATTTAGATGCATTTTCTAGAGCATTAGAGACTGCAAGCTACTCTCAAGGATCTATTCTAAATGTTTCTGCTGTAGCACGTGATGCGCAGGTTTCACGCAAAGCCATGGAAGGGTATTTTACAATCATGGAAGATTTGCTTTTGGCTGATAAACTTCCTGTATTCTCTAAACGTGCTAAGCGCAAACTTATTTCTCACTCAAAGTTCTATTTTTTTGATGCCGGCGTGTTTCGGACACTCCGTCCTATGGGACCATTTGATCGCCCCGAAGAGGCCGATGGAGCTGCCCTAGAAACGCTTTTTTATCAACATCTTCGAGCCCTTAACGATTATCTTCATCTGGGATATACCTTATATTTTTGGCACACGCAGACACAACTTGAGGTAGATTTTGTTCTTTACGGCAAGCTAGGTTTGCGTGCATTTGAAATTAAGCGATCAAGAAACATTGCTCCTGCAGACCTAAATGGATTAAAGGCTTTTGGCAATGACTACCCTGAAGCTAAACTCTACATTCTTTATGGTGGCTCTTGTCGACTTTACTTTGGCAACATTGAAGCCATTCCCTTCGAAGAAGCTCTACGCGAACTGCCCAGTCTTTTGGAATGACGATGATTTAGATCCTGCCATCAATAAAGAATTAAGACGAAGTCAAAACACCCTGAAAAATGACGGAGCTAACTAAAATTCTCTTAGCTCGTCAAGTTCCTTCCGTAAACTTTTGATTTCACCTTTTGCAGATTCTAGCGACTTAGACATGGATTGTTTCTGTTGAGTTAAAGTTTCTATTTCTTTGGTTAGTTGTTGGTTAGTCTGCTTGCTTGATGCCAATTGTGCTTCTAGCTCGGAAACTGCTGCTGCTAATGCTTTTAAGAAAATCGACAGCGAAAGCGCTGCTGCATTGGCAGATGCATTAGGTTTCAGGCTACCCCATAACAGAGCTCAAATAATGAATGCGATGAAAGAAATGATCTATGATTCAAAGCCAAGAGATGAGAGCTAAACATGTGTAATTAGGAGATGTCTATATTGGTCGGAACGCTTTCGTTAATTATTTTAAATTGCTACCGGCGATTGTTGAAGGTGTTCTGTAATCTGTTTGTCATTGTCATAACGTCTGATAATATACGTTATGTTGTATTAATTTAAGGAAATAGCTTTTGCAGCAGGTTGTCCTTCTGGCCATTAGTAATGATACCCAAATCTTTGATTCTGACGGCATAGTCTTTGATTTGCTGCTCATAGTCTTTAAGATTGAGTCCATGCTTTTTGTATTCTTGTACACATAAGTATGTAGCTTGGTCAGCTCTGCCCTTATCGCATAGTTTAGTTAACTTCTTGCGAAATTCCTTGGACTCAGTTGAAGATCCTGTAGTAAGCAATTTGCGGTGTATAGCATAAGGGATGGTAATAGCGGGCATATCGTTTTCTCCAGCGCGATTTCCGCTTCCTCCAGTTACCTCCAGCATGGGCTTGAAAGTTGTTGATTTCCAAACATCATGGGGAATTGTGTGGTCACTTTCGATTACTTTTTTAATTGAATATTGCCTTGTCGCACAATGGAGTCCTGATTTGCCTAAGCACTGATTTACAACTTGTTTAAATATATTTGGATATTGGTTCTCAATGTATTGAAGATTTCCACTTGTGAATGCAATAGTGCCTTTTGCAGTAAGTATAATATTTTTGTCTGTTTTAAAATACTGTGCTAGGTGCTTGCGAAGCTCTTTCTCCGATTCCGCACCTTCTTCATCAATAAGGTAGCTATGCCGGCATGGAAGTAAGGTATAGACAGGGCAGCTGCTTGCTAATTCATAGGAACATGCCTGAGAGAGCGCTCCAGTGACAAATTTGCTTAGCATTAACTGTCGCCGATATTTTACAATGGTACTAAAGGGAAGCGCATACCGAAGAAGATTCATACAATTCTCTTCTATTTGTGCACCTAAATGCATCGCAACCATACGCCCGCATGTATCAAAATATGCACCCCCAGAAGATACGTAGTCTGAGTCATGATATGTCAGTAAATAAGTCCTCTCATATTGCGCATAAACACTTGTATGAACTGAAACTTTCAGAGGTTTCCCCAAGGGGTAATGCAAGAGTGCCAACTCAGAATTAACGTTATTTTCGTTGGTTAGTGATACAAAGCCTAGAGAGCTCCCCAAAGGTTTTGCTAGTTTAATGATGGCATAATCATAAATAGTGTTATTCTCTATGACGTACTTGCAAAATGAATTATCTGCCGAATAATATTTGCCTTTGAGTGTTGAGTAGCCAAAAGTCACCTTGATATTTCTAACATCGATGCCTTCAACAGCGTGTCTTGTGGTCAGAACAAGATTATATGCAATGAGTGTACACGTGCCAAGACTCCTACCCGTGGTCGAATCATGCATTGAGCCCATTTGATTAATAAGGGGTGCTATTGTATTTGATAAGGACACAGACCCATAGAAGCTAGGCGTTGATGTATGAGACTGTATGACAGAAAATACGTCCTTTTGAGGTAGTCGAGTTTCATCAAACTGTCCACATAGGGGTTGATAATGAGTGGACGGTTGAGTATTATGCGGCACAACCCCATAGAAAGCCCTCTTATCATCTGAGTACACCTCATAATAATTTGCAGTTGGAAAAGTCGACCAAGGAGATAAGTTGATGTATTGCCTCCTGGCCGGACCCGCGTTATACAGGTCAGAAGGCATATAATAATTGCCATAAGCATCTAATCCAGAGCTATTATTTAAATTAGTACTTGTGTATAGATTATTGACTCTTTGAGCAACACCATCACTTGTATATGCAAATTGCGATTGGTAGCGGTTATCCCATATTCGGACTGTTGGGGTAAAATGTGCATTAATGTTCATACAGACATCCTTCGCATCGCAATCATTTAGCTAGCAGAAGAGCATCATATTGGGCTGCTTTCTACTAGCTTGGTGTATGTTGCTTTTCTCGCTTCAAGCGCTTCTGCAGACATTGGAGATGGGCCAATCAGAATGTTTTTGATGATTTTGCATTTTGCAAACAGTGCTGTTCTTTCATCAGGAGATGCTACTAAATGGAAATGGAAATGGAAATGTGGAACGCTTTGGCCTGCTGGCTTGCCATTTTTAAAGAATAAGTAGCTGGTGCCTGACATGCGGGACATGGCAATGGATGCCATTTGGCACATCTCTAGGAATTCAGATTTTTCTAATGCGCGAAAATCCCCTCTCCATTGTTTAGGAATAAACAACAGATGTGGCTCAATCAATGGTGCGTAGTTATAAAGAACCCATGAAGCATTGCCTTCTGCAAGGTATTGGCGGTCTATGACTTTTTGATCTGCAAATGGGTTGTAGGATGGTGATGGAGTTGGAGTAAAGGTATTTTTAGTTAGCTCTGGCTCTCCGTGATTGGGATTTTCAAAGCCGCCTAAAATCATGCGCCGTACAACATTGATCTGATTGAGGTAACCATTAACTGGCATGATGTGCCAGCTAAAGCCGCGATCCCCATGAGAACCGACGACGACAAAATGCTCAAAGTGATTTGATACTTGAAGCAGTAAATCAAAGGTCTGCTCAAGGTCCTCGTCTGTCCATTCACTGAATGACCGATCGCTGCAAGTGATCTCTAGATCTTCACCAGCATAGCAGACAGGCGCGTGGGTTAGCTTAACGGATGAACAAACAGGAACTGCACTCATGACTAGACTCAGATAAATTGTTAGGTTTTTCCACTGCATTCTGGTTACGTTTGTTTTGGGTTATGACCTTGTAGCTCTTTCTAAAAGAGCTACAAGGCTCAATGGCTGCTTATGCACCAATTGGGATTGTTAGGATCGGTGCACCTGATGTGCTTGGATCTGTTTGCTGTAGGTTATAGAGTTGCATTAGCAACGAAAAGGTGCGCTTAGATTGAACATCGAAGTTGCTGATGTAAAACCAGTAGTCTCTATACCGAATAGCTGTAAAGGCATTGCTTGGATATTTGGTGCTTGAGCGAATGGTCATGATGTTGTTTAAAACATCGTTCCAGTCAAAAATTTCACCGGTAGATGTTTTTGTGGACATAACAGCTCCGCATTTGAGGTGCTCTTCTGGAACTTGAGTTGATAAGCTCAAGTAGTACATACACCCTAAAATTGAACGTGGTAGGATTCCAATCTGTTGCTGTTTTGAGAAACCGACAGGTAAATTGAGGTAATAGTAACCCGCATTCGTTTTAGCGCCTTTGAGCAAGTCTGCTAAGCGCTCTGCTTGTTCAGATCCTGCTGGAAAGCTAATTTGCATTGACTGGCAGCAAATTGGAAGCTCATTATTTTTGATTTTTCCCTGTGTTACACCGATTTGCAACTCCCCTTTTCTTTGGAAAAAGCCGAGCAGGCAGCTAATTTCTTGAAACTCTTTGTACTCAGGAGCGCATTCTGGAGCAGGACCGGCTGTTCCGCTAGCGTTAGGAATGCTGTCAAAATTTTGAACAGCTAGGCGGAAAACACGATTCGCATTCCAGCCCGAGTAGAGGATTTGTTGGATAATGCGAAGATCAATGGGTTGCATAAGACGTCTTGCAAACGATGAGCCTTCTAGCGGTGAATAGGATAACGTTGGGTTGTTTTGCCACTCGTACTCTGCGCCAAACTTGAACGGGTTCTTCTCATCAAAGCCAGGAATTGTGAAGCTTGGAAGAAGTTTGCCTCTTTGGCTGAATTGATTTGTTACACCACTGACGTCTAAAAAGTAGGGTGTATCGCAATAACGCAGACGAACTAGGTTCAGAAGCATCTGCTCGTTGTTGGTTTGTTGGATGGTTGTGTTGTATGATGTGCGTCCACCAGCGCCGCGCATTGCGTACTTTGATGGAACTTGACATCCAGCTAATGCTAGAGCCAAACAACTTGAGAGAATTACACGTTTTTTCATGGATGATCCTGGTTACTGAGTTAACAAGGACCAAGTATGCTTGATATTTTAGAAAATTGTCAAGAGCATCATAATAAATGCTAACAAACCCATTCCAATGTCTTCTGTTAGTGTTACAGTAGAGAGTGGAACATCGAGCACGGTACCCATGCACGCACAGCGCAGATCAAGTCCTTGTCGCAAGGTTTTGATAACGCCAATTGCGCTGATTGTCATGATAATGATCGTGACTAGATAGGTTAACCAAGGTATGAAAAATGCTAGATATGCAAGTCCTAAACCAAGCTCGATAAAAGGATAGCAAAACGCATAAGCACGTGAGCGCTTGGCAACAAGATCATACATTTGGTATCCATCTACGAATTGACGCGGATTAAATAGTTTCAAAAGAGAAAATGTGCAGAGAAAAAATCCCATGAAATAGTGCATCAAATAGATGATGTTTTTTGGTTGAGGAAAATATATGGCGCTTGCCGCAAGGTAAGCTACAAGGATAAGAGCAAAAAGAGGCCAGTAATTTTTAAATGTTCGTTTTGGTGGTGGTGGTTGGTCATTCATGGCTGAATCTCCCCATTAGTTGGCATTGGTCGATGATATGACCTTTCATGGCTTCAATAAGGCTCTGTTTTGTTGCGTTTTCTAGGTGAAGTGTTGTTGAAAGGGCATAAAGCTTGAAAAAGTAGCGATGTGTTCCAGAGGGTGGGCAAGGTCCGCCGTAGTTTTCTCGCTCAAAGTCATTAGATCCCTGCTCTCCTGGTACTGAGTTGCGCTCGATCTTGGAGGTGATCGGGATGTTAAAGACGACCCAGTGGACCCAGGTTTTTCCAGGAGCATCTGGATCATCGACGATGAGGGCCAGGCTTTGCGTGCCAGGTGGTATCCCTTCGATGTTGAGTTCAGGATTGATGTCCTCACCGTGGCAAGTAAATCGCTTTGGGATGATCTCACCTTCGTTAAAATCAGGACTTGTGATTTGCATTTAGTACTTCTCCCAAATGAAACGGTTTGTAAGAAGACCTGTGATCCAAATGATTCCCCCACCGACAACGGCTCCCCAAATGGATGTGATATACACTCCGTAAGACATTTCTGTAGCAAGCCAAAATGTAAAAGCATTGATGACAAGGCTGAAAAGTCCTAGGGTCAGGATGTTGATTGGCAGTGTCAAAAAGACAAGGATTGGGCGAATAAAAGAATTCACAAGACCTAGTATCAATCCGAAGAAAATCAGATCGTTGTAGTTGGCGAAATCAAGCCCAGGAATGATATGGGCACATATGAGGATGGCACCTGTTGTAATCAGTAGTCTTGCAAGGAATAACCACATCACTGAGCTCCTGTGTGGCGCGCCAATACGACGTTGATCAAACTACCAGCTAACATCCATTCTTTTTCTCTTTCGGAAAGGCCGTGTTTGACCTTGTAGGACTTATTTTTTGTTTTATTCACCACTTCTAGAGATTCTTTATCAAGAGATTTTCTAGCATCTGGTATTTCTAGGATGTCTTCTTGGGAAATATCATCATAGTCTTTAGGATTTTCAAAAATTAGTGGCAAAATGCCAAAGTTACAAAGGTTTTGGCGATGAATACGCGCATAGGATTTTGCGATCACAGCTCGTACGCCTAAGTAGCGTGGAGCAATAGCGGCATGCTCACGCGAAGACCCTTGTCCATAGTTTTTGCCGCCTACAATAAAATGGCCTTCAGTTTGGTGTTTCATCGCTCGGTCGTAATAGGTTTCATCAACTTGAGAGTAGGTAAACTTGCTAATTTCTGGAATGTTACTGCGAAAGGGCAACACTTTGGATCCAGCCGGACAAATTTCGTCTGTTGAGATGTTGTCACCTACTTTTAAAAGCACTGGGCCTTGAATGTGCTGTTGGAGTGGGGGGAATTTTGGCAGTGGCTTAATGTTCGGCCCCATGATGAGCTCGCGAGGCTTATCATCTGATGGCGGTGGTGTCAGCGCATCGATAATCTCTTGTTGCTCGGGTTCTTTGAAATGGGGATAGGAAACATTGTTTTGCTTGGCCCATTCGCGAGGATCGGTGATGACTCCTGTAAGTGCTGATGCAGCGGCAATTTCTGGGCTGCAAAGGTAAACTTGGTCTTCTTTAGTTCCTGAGCGCCCTGGAAAATTGCGAGGCACGGTTCGCAATGAAATTTTGCCTGTGGCTGGAGCTTGTCCCATGCCAATGCAGCCATTGCAGCCTGCTTGGTGAATGCGAGCGCCTGCGCGAATAAGGGCTGAAAGATGGCCATCAGTTGTAAGATTTTCAAGCATCTGGCGAGATGCGGGGTTGATATCGAAGGAAACTTGAGGTTGGGCTTGACGACCCTCACACATCATCGCAGGAATGGCAAAGTCTTTAAGGCCTGGGTTAGCTGATGAGCCAATCATGCATTGAAAGACGGGGCGACCGGCTACTTCGCGCACCGGCACAACATTTCCAGGACTCGTTGGACAGGCAATGAGGGGCTCTAGTGTTGAAAGGTCGATCTCATCGTGCTCATCGTACTTAGCATCAGAATCTGGCAAGAGCTCGATCCAATCCCCTTCTCGCCCTTGTTGTTTCATGAAACGATGCACAACTTCATCGGAGGGAAAAACAGTTGCTGTGGCACCAAGTTCTGCTCCCATATTAGCGATGATGTGGCGATCCATAGCTGTCAGGTCTGCAAGAGCCGGTCCATAATACTCGATGATTTTTCCCACACCACCAGAAACATCATGGCGGCGCAGCATCTCTAAGATGATGTCTTTGGCGCTAACCCAATCAGGCAATTTCCCCGTAAGTTTAACGCCCATAACTTTTGGCATCTTCACATAGAAAGGCTCCCCTGCTATAGCCAAGGCAACTGCCAGTCCCCCTGCGCCCATGGCAAGCATACCAAGCGACCCGCCAGCACAAGTATGGCTGTCAGAACCAAGCAGTGTTTTGCCAGGCTTGCCCAATCTTTCCATATGCACTGGATGACTCACGCCATTTCCTGGACGAGAAAAATAAAGACCAAATTTTTGCGCTGCGCTGTAGAGGAAAAGGTGATCGTCAGGATTTTTAAAGTCGTTTTGAACGATGTTGTGATCGACATACTGGCAAGAAACTTCTGTCTTGGCTCTTTTTAAACCCATCGCTTCAAGCTCGAGCATTACCATCGTGCCTGTTGCATCTTGGCAAAGTGTCTGATCGATTTTCAGTCCAATTTCTTCACCAGGAATCATCTTCCCTGATACCAAATGACTTTCAATCAGTTTTTGTGCGACATTCTTGCCCATTGATGTTCTCCTTTTTCCTCACATTAACGAATTAGCAAACTAATTTACAACTCTTTTGGGTTGGTGCGTGTGCGCCAGTAATAGGGACCGTAATCGTAGGTAAGCTGGGCGCCAGCAGGAATGAGTTCGGTGGAATGAAAGATGATATGGCAAAGGTTATCAACAATCATCCAGTGAGAGGCGATATTGGGATTGTCGCTATGGTTGACAAAACGCATTATATTGCCACGGTCACGGGCATCGATCACATAAGGCGTGCTTTTGTGAGCAATGGTGTAGCCAAAAATATAGTTGTTTGTCCTGTCCTGGCGGCGGTTGCGCTTGCGCACAACCCCAGAATATTCACCAATGTAGGTGAATGCTGGAATAGTCTCTGCTGCAAAAAGACCATAACCAAGCCGGTGATTGATGTAGCGAACCATGAGGCGCGGATGATTTTTAGCGCGAAAGTTCGCTTCATAAAGAGCGCGGATCCAATCGTTTTCTGCTTTTATATCAGGCTTTTTTAGAAGTTTTTTGCATTTGGCGCAGAGTTTTTCAATGCTTTGCAGATCTTCAAAGTAGAGCTCGTCAAGATACTCAACGCCAAACTTAAGCTGAAACTCATTCGGCTCTATCGCTTTTGCTTTGCGAGAGAGCCGATCGAAAATTAGTAGAGTCCGATGAATTTCCACCATATGGAGCCAAGCCCGATAAAGATCAAGATATTGATCACACTAACATAAAAGCCAAGCTTCCACCAGTCTCCAATTTTAACGTAGCCAGCACCGAAGAAAATCGGAGCAGGTCCACAACCATAATGAGTGATGCCACCAAAAAGACCGCTTGCAAAGGCAAGACTAAAAACGGCCAACCCTGGAGGCGTTCCCATTGCAATTGCAAGAACGACAAAAGGCAAAAACATCGCACCAATATGCGCAGCATTGCTCGCAAATAAGTAGTGAGAGTAGAAGTACACAAGGAACAATACCGTGAAGCCAACCACCCAGTTTACGCCTTGTAAGTAGATCATTACTTGATCGCTAAACCAACCCATAAAGCCAAGTTTCGTTAAAAATCCCGCCATCATTAAAAGAACAGAGAACCAGATCAAAATGTTCCAAGCTCCCTTCTCGCTAATGATGTCATCCCAGCTGAGCACTTTAGTGACAAGTAAGATGGATAACCCAACGGTTGCTGTTACCGCTGGATGGATGCCTATGACTTTTGCGCCAGCCCATAATATGATTAGCAAGACAAAAGTGAGCAGCATCACAATTTCAGGAGGGCTAATACGTCCCATGTCTTTTAAGCTTTTGCGCGCAAAGCTTTTGGCATCGGGAGTCTCTTTGACTTCTGGCGCGTACACTTTATAAAGAAAGTATGGAACGATGAGCAAACATGCAACTCCGGGAACAATAGCAGCTAGGGCCCATTTCCCCCATCCAATCGAAAACCCTAGTTGCTCAGCAAAGTCGACGATCATCGGGTTGCCAGCCATTGCTGTCACAAACATGGAGCTTGTGATTACAGCTCCTTGAAATGCCGTTACGAAAAGGTATGAGCCCATCTTTTTTGCACCACTGTGTGGCTCACTCCCAAAGGCTTTACAAAGTGAGCTTAAGAGTGGAAAGATCACACCACCAGTTCTAGCTGTTAAGCTTGGAATTGCAGAAGCTAAAACAAGATCGGTAGCAACTAAACCATAGCCCATCCCTAGCGTGCTTTTTCCAAGCCAGCTCATTAAGTGATAGGCAATGCGAAATCCTAATCCTGTCTGAATAAATCCACGAGCGATAAAAAATGCAAAGACAATCAACCAAACAATGTTGTTGCTAAACCCGCTGGCAGCCTCTTCAAAGGTTAGAGTTCCAGTTAATGTTATCAGCATTAAGCTGATGAAAGCAATTGTTCCAATTGGTAGAGGCTTTGTAATAATTCCTAATACAGAAAAAATAAAAATAGCAAACAAATGCCAAGCAGCTTCAGAAACTCCCTCAGGTGCTGGCAACATCCAAATAATCAAACCAACAAGCAAGCTGCCCACGAAGAGCATCACGTTTTTTTTCGAATAGCTAAGAGCTGTCATATCTACCTCTAAATGTAAATTTCTATCGCATTATTACAGCGTTATCCAATATTATGAAAGAGAAAAATATGGAGTACCAACATGATCAAATATCCCCTTAAATTTAAAGCATCTGCAAAAGCAACGCCTGGCATTACAAACACTTGGACAGCCCAAGCTGAACACAATGACCCCATTAAGTGTGCCATCCCCCCAGAGTTTATGGGGCCTGGAGGTGGCTATTCCCCTGAGGATCTTTATGGTTTGGCGCTTCTAAATTGCGTTTTAGCTACATTTAAAGTTTTTGCCGAAAAGTCAAATCTTACTTTTACAGAAGTTAATGGGACAGCTGACATCACTATCGACCGCGGTCAGGGGGGAATGCCTTGGATTAGCCATATCGCCTTGCATGCAACGCTTACTGGAGCTTCTGACCCTGCAAAAGGAGAAAAAGTGCTCCATGAGTCCAAGAAAGCTTGCATCGTTTGCAATTCGATGAAAACTGAGGTTAGCTTTGAAGTAAGTGTGAATCCTTAGCAGCTATTACTGTATAATTAAAATTATTATTACGCTTTACTTTTATTGACAAGAGTTGTATATTTCTCTTATGTTTTCGTGTATTTACAGTGAAAAAGACAATAAGTCCTACACTTTTGCGCAATTTAAGGATGAATTTACCCTTTTTCCATATTTTGATCTCGCAGTTAAAAAAAATACTTACATTGAAAAGTCTTTATCTCTCATTCATCGCATATACTCCTGGAATGTTTCAGATGAACGGTATGCGCGTATATTTGGCAAAGCTATTAAGCCTTTAGTTATTGATTATAAACCTTTAATGAACGAGCTGCTAGATCAGATTGGCTTGCCTCCACACACAAAAATCGACCCTACTCTTTCATTGCTTAAAAAGGTTAACAGAAAGAAAACGATCTCTATTGCGACATTTTCTGCAATTTACGCGCAAATGAACCTTTCTAATGATGTGTCTCACTCTACATGGCTTGAATATGTCCAAAACTTAAGGGATACCCATTCTCCTGAGCTTCTCGATACTTTAAAAAGGGCTGAACTATGGCATAATCGCTTAGCTTCTATTAAATCAGAAAATACTTATAATGATGATCTTAAGAAATTAACACAAGAAATGCGCGAAGCCATCGTAGGCTTGGATGCAGGCCAAGACCTTCTGATTATGAGCGGTTGTTCAAATAATATATCTAAGTTCTTCATTCAAATAGACTTAATGAACGACCTATCTGATATAGGTCTCGATAAGCGCTCTGTTAACGAATTTAAAAAGGGATCGTTTAGGCCGACGATTGAAAGATTAGCAGAGCGGCTAGAAACAGAATTTGGAGAAAGGCTTTCTAAAGTGCCCTTTCGTATGTTTCTTACCAAATTGGTTAGTGGAGATCGCATCCTTCCAGAAACCATTCAAAAGCTGAAGAACTATTTTTCTCCCGGCAAGGAGCTATCCAATGCATTGGATGAATCACTAACTAATTCTAAAATAAGCTCAGCACTTCGCGAGCTTGCTGCCCATATTTTAAGAAGTGGTTTTAAAAAAGGCATTTTGGATTTTTATGATGAAAATAGCCCAGAGTATTGGAAGCAAGTGGCTCGACTCTTTGATACAGTGATAAGCTCTATGCGAGCCCATATCCCACAGTTTGTTCAGACTGCAATGGACTCGCTTAATATCTCTTCAACGAAGCAACCTGTATGGTATAAAATTCAAAAGGGTCAAAATGGGCTGTACAATCTTAAGATTTTTATGCTACGAATCGGAGATCAAGGCGAGCCGCTTATTGAATTTAAGTCTCTTAAGCCTGAAATGTTCTCTGAAGAGCTTGTTACAAGATGGTTATCATATTATACACAACCTCTTTCAAACCCCGAAATCAGCTACAGCGCAAAACATGTTAAAGCATTGCACCAAAAACTGCTTTCAGGCCACAAATCGAAGCGCTCGCCATCGTTTTCAAAGGATACGATGTCTCAAATTAATGTTTCAAACTCCTTTGTTCCCCTACTTGAGGAACCTTTAACAGATTTAGAGCTTTATCATTTACGCAAACAGGCCTTGATTGATTTTTGGTATAGCGATCGGGACAAAAATATAAGCACCCTTTTAAAATCAGCACAATTTCTCGTCAGAAAAGCTTTGGAGCTCAAGCTAGAAGATGAAGAAAAAATGGCGCTCCTTTCTACTCTTGCTGAAATTGAAGCAGCCTATCAGAAAGCCCATCCTAGTTTGGTGCATAGAGCAACAAATTCTGTCGTTTTGCCGCAGACGCTTTTTGATGCTTTGTCCTCTGTGTTAAAAAAAGTGGGCATGACAAGCAGGCATGCCGATTCTTTAAAAGGTTTTCTTATCCCCTTATTTGGACCTGAGATTGCTCCTGTCATAGACCACGTTTTTAACGAATTGGAGATAGAGAATTTACAGCCTATGGCAGCGGCGCCTCCATTTGAGTGGGGAGCTAAAGCCGTAGCTTTACAACTCTTGAAATTTGTGCTCCTAAACTCCATGCTCATTGCAAGCTTAATCAGTGCTGCTCTCTTTGGAGATATAAAAAAGTCTGCAAAAACAATTGTGACAGGATTGATTATCAATGCTGTCTTCAAGTTTTTAATGAAATCTTGGCCGTTAAACAAAATCCCCGGTCTGATTGGATCTTATCTTGCCTCAGGCATACGCCAGATCATTCCGGATCAAGTGCAATCGGCTCTTGGGCAATTAAAGCATTTAGACAATCAACTACTGCATCGTGGAATCCTCTCGTTTGAAATTCCTCGCCGACCTGCCTCTTCGTTCGTTGAAATTGCTGATTCTCTGGCTGCTGAATTAAAATATAATCCCAGGGCAAATGCTACAAGGTATGCCCTGTTGCATCAAAGTACACCGAATACCATTGACAATCTCATCCTATCAATCACTCAGTGGGGTATGCCAGATGAATACTGCAAAACTGTGCAAAATCCAAGTACAGAGATTAAGAAGTTGCAAGCTTTAAGTCGAAAAATTCAAAATAATGCAAACGGTAACTACCCTAGCCCCATTAAACTCCTCGTCAAAATCCATATTGCTGCCATTATGTGGAAGCTTGCAAAACTAAACCCTGAAAACCACCTTGATGGCTTTGAAATGAACGGATGGGAACTGGCTAATTTTGCTCTTCATCAGCAAATAGAATCTCCCTTAGTCGCAGAGTACTATTTCAAGCTTTGTAGCTACTTCAATTTGGACCCACACCACGCTTACACCCGTGAAGAAATTGAAGAGCTTAAAAATCGCTCGCTCTTTTCACATTCCATGGTTATTCCCGATTCAACAATCTGGTCGGGATCTTATAGTCACTCATTGACCGATTCTAGCGAAGAAGCTCGCTATTACAGGGCTCTTCTTCAATGTCCAAACTATCAAAACAAGCTAAAACTCCATACATCAGCTACAGATGATGGTCAGAGTAAGTATAACCTATTAGCATTTAGAGTGTTCTTTGATAATGAGCTGCTCAATAACTCTTTGAAAAGTCACCAGAATGAGATCCTTAAAGACTTTTCCATTGAAGATCGTGAATTCATTTTAAATAAGTTAAGACTTTTCTTCTCCATAGAGAAAAACCTGGAAAATCTAGAGCTGACAAAGTTTACATCTCAAGCTAAATGCGAAATGCAGCTAAGCGAGGAGAAACAACTAAAAGAAGAGATTTTACAGCAACCTGACTCAGCAGAAAAAAAGTACCTGCTAAAATTGAATCAAGAACTTCAAAAAGAAACTAAAAATCTGCTCAATCAGGCAGTTGTTCTACAACAAAATTATCAAGCTCAATTAGAAAAGCTGGAGAAAAACCCATTAGGTATAAAAGCATTTGCTGAACTAAGGCGCATCTCTAAAATCAAAGCATCGAATTACTGGAGTAAAGATGCACGAATGCTTCCAAAAGATGTTTCTATCGTACGAGATGAAATGTTAAGGATAAGGCACGAATTCGACGGGCATCGTCCCTTGGATGCAGAGAGCCCTGTAGAATTTACTTCAAAAGAAAAACAAAATTTTCTATACCGCTACTTTTCCCTATCCAACCCTGAAACGGAATTTGAATCAAATGTCTCCGTTGCAAATCGTCCCATAACCTGCAACCCTGTATCAGAAGACGAGTTGATCTATTCCATAAAGTGCAATGACCAATCTTTTGAAAATAAGGCTAAAGATGTTGAGCTCCAAGATTATATTGCTTACTCCTTAGGATTGAGAAAAGTTAATCTAGAGAGCCTTTTTAGTGCAGGTATACTCATTGCCGCTTTGAAATCAAATCGTGAAATTGTTGATCTGTTAGCTAAAAAAGTGACCGAGACCCTATTCAACTCTCCATTCGATGCAAAGTCTTATATACTGGGCCTTAAATTGAAGAAATTCTGCGTCTATTGTATTCCGGGTTCTGCTGAGAAGTTTCCAGATTTCGAACAAGAGCTTATAGACAGGAAAGAATACCAAGAGCTTGCAAAATTTTATGCTTCCTTTGAGGGAAGAACTACAGCTCAAGATTCTTTAAAACCGATCATCATGACGTTGTTTAACAGTTTAGATTTCCAAACTGCACTAGAACTGATCCCGTTAATAAAGGATAGAATCGATCTGCCTGAATGCAAAAGAGCGCGAGATGAGGCGCTCAACAGCTTAGCCAAAATCATGCGTATTGAAACCTCCAAAGAGCAAGCTTGGTCAGGCTCTTTCCCCCTCTATACGAATGGTCAGGTTCATATTGATCTCCTCTTAGGGTCTAAAGTTCAAGAGATAAAGATGGATGCTGACGAAATAAGTCGAGCATTGGGTATTGAGGTTCAAGTAGAGGGTGATCATTTTAAGATGCAAGATGGCAAACCACTCTACAAAATCTCAACCCCCATTGAATCTGCCACTTCTATAGAGATTTGGGCTGAAAAACAACTGAAAAGAAGTGTGGAAGTTATTGCTCTTTCAACCAATGTGTATCAGGTAGTAGATAGCGACATCACTATCTGCGTCGAACGTGAGCAAAAAGGCTTTGATCTCCTTGATCTGGGCACTCATGCCTATGTTCGGGAAAGTCAACTTGGGTGCAAATACAAAATGCAAATTGCCTTTGAAGGAACAAGCTATACCTATACTCACCAGCCCGATTCTCCGTGGGTGAACAACGAAAAATCAGAAATGCTCATCGTCAAAGATCTAAAGGTTGTTAAGAAGCTTACGACCAAGTTAGTGCGGGATAACACCTACCGAGTCACTGAAGAGAAGCAATTGATCGCTGAAACTGAAAGCGCAATGATCGCTCCGGAAAAATATCTCACACTGCTTGGGTCTTTGAATTGGTTTTCAAATGAGATGAAGGTCATGGCCAATGAACACCATATCACCAAAATCATGTTCCCGTTTTTAAATCTTTCTTTTGAAGTCGAATGTGTTGAAGGCATCTACAAAGCCAGAGACCATGATCATTTCCCTGGTTTTTGGATCGCTGAAGACCAATTTGACCCAGCTCTGCTTCAATACCCGCTCTATCTAAAGTTGGTCAACAGCGAAGGGCAAGTTAAAGTTATCATTCCAGGTGATGATACTATCCCTTCCCTAGCAACAGCAGCCCTTCAAAGTGCCATTCCAAAGCTATTGTCCCCTTACCTAAGCAGCACAATAGAGACTTATATTTCAGATCATATCATTTTCCGTCGCGCTAGATTGAACTACTACGTTTACACTCTAGATAAGAAGAAGAGCTTAACAAGCCTAGATCCAGATAGCCTAGCCTATCTTTTTTATCAGCAGCTCTGTAAAGGCAGTATCAAGCAAGCAAGGCAAACTCTTTCAAAGTTAGAGTCTGCAGCTCAGCTAGGTCCAATTCATCGAGAATTGACTCGAACAGCCGAACTGATTCAATTAGCCTTTATTTTGACCCAAGACAAAAATGTTCGATCGCTTTTATTAAAGTTAGAGTCTATTATTTGCGAAAACACATGCGTGTTTGTTGAACCTGATAAAGCATGCAAGCCCCGTTATGTTAGCTGGATCGCCGCTCAACTTCACTATCAGAATTATTTACAAGATGCTTCAGACCTAGATCGATACCGCTTAAATGAATATCATGAGCTTTTTCTTCTGCAAGGACTAGTTACAACGACCTCTAACTTCATAGAGCCAATTATCAAGCAGTTACCTGAGCTCTTCCAAAATCTAATCAATAGGATCGGTTTAGACGTTTTTGTTCAGGCAAAGATTTTGATGCCAAGTGTTGCGAAGCGCTACAGGGATTTAAGGAAAAAACACGGAGAGGAAATCGGTTTTATAGAAGACTACCTCACTTCTTCAAGTCAGGAGCAGGTTGCGGGTAAGAAAAACAACAATCTACAATATCTTTCACTAGGCCTAGAAAAAGTGATTGCTTTTATCAATCATCCGTTTACTTTCAACAAATGTGATGCGCCCACAATGGCAATCACTCTGGTTAAGTCTTTAGAAGAGTCAAATATCGAAGCGTTTATGGATGGTGGCATTTTAAAGCTATTGACAGATGAAACCTCAGAGCTTCCACTTACAATCTCTGAGGTAACACCTCTTGCAATCAAACGCTATTTTATAGCTTATTACTCCTTATTGATGGGGAAACCCCCTTTTACAGCTGACACTGAGCAGCTTAAAACCTTTGATGCTAAGCGCAAGCAACTGCTTTCTATCCTCCCCTTCCTGGACGCTGATTACTCACCAGAGACTACAACTCTTTTAGCTATCCTTAATCAAATTGATGGGTACCAAAGGCTTTTTCCTGATCCACAAAAACTTTTAGAATCATACTGTAAAGAGCTTTGTCTTTGCTCAGCTAATAAACATGATCCTATTTTGATGCCTATCGCTCGTTCAGTGTTTAATTCTGTGGCAAAAACGAACTTAAGAAAGGGCTACAATTCTCTTCTGGATCACTGGAAGAAGAATCACAAGAAGAGTACTGATTGGAACTCGTTTATTAACCTAGTCTGTGACCCCGGGCTTTGTATTCATCCGAAATTGTTTCATAAAAACTTTGCCTTCTACTATGCCTTGTATATAAACGACATTAATCCACAGCTTAGCCCAGAGCAACGAAATGCTTTTGAGGCTAACCGTATTAGACTCATGGAAAGCCTTCCTAATGAAATGAAATTATTAGATAATATTGACTACCCTCCCAGCACCTCTGATCTGTTTGACTGTTATTTTCTTCATTTTAACAGCAAAGACGAAGGGCTGTCCTTGAAGGATCAAATAAGCACAATTTATACAACCGCGCGCAGCACACTTTTTCTTGATAAGACTTGGTCTTCTCTAAAAAGTAGACTACCCAACCTTCTCCTTAATGTAGCTGGCCATGTTGCTAATTCGTATGTAAGAGAATCTGATCCTCTCCAGTCTAGAAAGTTACAAACTGTTGTAAGAGTCGCTAAATTTGGTTATCAGATCGGTAGACACTTGATCAAGAAAGCTTTCAAAAGTGAAGAGAAAACAGAGCAGCCCGATTTTACGCACCTTGATGCAGCTACTGCGTCTCTATTTGCAAGCTTTGACCATCAATTTTTCAGCGCGCTCCCTAGCGTTGATATAATTCCTGATGACAACGCTTTTAATTATGAAGAATATCCCGTAGAGGGAAGCGATGCAGTCAAGCAAACAATAATGAGGTTGAATAAAGAGCTTAAAGCATTCACTCCTTCTAAATCTGCGCGTCCGTATAGCGGAGATATTGATCAGCTCAAAGCGCAACTATTAGGCATGAAGTCTTCTTATGAAACTCTACTGAAATCAAGTAAGAAAGAGCTTCTAACAGCTGTAAATTATCGACTAGCGTCAGAATCTGATCGAGTGCTAGAGCTTGCGCAACTTAAAACAAATGTATCTCTCACCTTTGAAGAGCTCGCACACCAATTTATTTCCGGTGACCTAAAGGGTACTGCCTTAGAGAAAGCGTTTTTCTATCACTGGATTGCACAAACACACCTACAGCACCTTAATCGACTTTTAAGTTGTATCAATCAGCCCCTTGTATTAACAAAAGAGCTTAGAAAACAGCGCGCCTACACCTTTGATAGTGTCCCGTTGGAAATTCTGCGATCGTTGATTGCCTTTGAAGTCAGCATTAGCACACTTGTTTGGGAAAAACCAACGGCCTTGCTCATCCGTGTCTTGGAAAGTCAGGATAAACACTTGGTCATGGAATCGGTCGTAGGCTCAGGAAAAACCTTTTTTGGAGTCCCAACAAGCAACTCTGTGATCAGTGGTAAGGGGCACCATATTTCGATCAATCTTTTCCCTCGAAACATTGCTAATTCTAATATTCGCACCATTTCACAACAAACAAGGTCCATTCATAAAGAACCTGCAAGCACCTTTACATTTACACGCCATACACCCTATACAAAGCGTTTACTTTGGGCCTTCTACATGATCTTAAAAAGAGTTCAGCACTCTGGTGGCTCGGTTAACATGACAGATCGCGATGCTCAAAATTTCGAACTCTCGTTTTTATTAGCATTAAAAAAATATGCCGAAGGAGCTGATGAGAACGCCAAAAGCGCTGAAGAAGGCGAAAAGCTCGTCTATTTTGCACGTTGCTTACAGATGATGCGTTCCCTTGGATTTGCAATGATCGATGAAATTCACGAAATTTCAAAAGAAACCGTTGAGCTTTGCTATCCCCTTGGCCATTCAAAATCTCTAGCTGATTATCCAGAAGACGTTAACATGATCGTCCAAGCAGCTCTTATTCTACATCGCGCTAACGGAAGTTTTGATGTCAATCATTTAGCAACAGAGCTGCTTGTTCCGTTATCACTGGATGCCAAACTATGGGGTGAAGCCCATGATTACGTTTGTGGAAGAGCAACCATTTACCCCGATTGGTTAGACGAAAACCCCTTGAAAGAGAAGATTAATTTAATCAAAGGTATCTGCACAAAGTTAATGCCTATTATCAGGGACCGTATTTTACAAGTTCACTATGGTGTTGCATCAAAATCTGAAGTAGCCGTTCAGTACGAAGGAAATGAAACCCCTGCAAAAAATTCAACGATCAAAAATCCCCACGAAGCCCTCATCAAAACAACTTGGATGCGCTTGCAAAGTGGCCTCACCCAGCAACAAGCTGTACGCTTGTTAAAGACCTTAGAAAAAGCTGCTAGAGTCAATCCCCAGATTTGGAACACTACTGAAAATGGCCGATGGTGCAAGGCATACTACCCCAACTACTGTTTCTATAATTTGTCAGCAAAAGATCACCGACAATTGACCATTGCTTTCAGAAATGATCCAGAAGCCATAGCTTTATACACCCAAATAAACAGCAACCAAATCAAGTTCTTTGACCGGCTTGCAGTAAGCAATTCTATGGACTGTATCTCAATGTTTGATAAAACGCGCGGCTTAACAGGTACTGCTCACCCTAAAAAAGGCCTTTACTACCCCCAAACAAAGATCTACGATCTGCCTGGAACTCTTGGTGAGCTGCTGCAAAAAATTCAAAAATCTTGTCCAAAGGCTCAAGGCTTATACCCCTTAGATTCTCTTAATTATGGCAAGCCCATGCTCGATGACTTATTAAAAATTGTTAATTCTGTCGAGGGCTGCACAGCGATCTACGACAAAGGAGCTCTGCTGCGAGGCCTTAATGCAAAAGTCGTTGCACGCTATTGTTTGAAGCATTTGCCTGAAAAATTTAAAGGGGTTGCCTATTATGATGAAGAGGGTAATGCTTGGATGCTCAAGCGCCAAGAGGTGCAGCCCTACCCCCTCTCAGAAAGCACCTTGTTACCAAATGAAAGGTTCTCCTATCTTGGCGAGCGTCAATGCTTTGGAGCAGATATCCCACAACCTGCCAATAGCACGGGACTTGTCACAATTGATCATAAGCAAGCCACTACGCTTGAAGGTGGAGTGGTACAAGCTGTAGGACGCATGCTGCGTGGAGCCGACCGCGATGATAAACGGGTTATCTTTGCATATCCAAAGGACATGCCGATTAAAGTTTCGCATGATCTTACTCATATTGCCGCTGAAAACGAAACGAATGAAGCTTTACCCAGTAACTACATAGCTGATGGAAAAAAAATCTATTCTATGCGCAGAAGAGCCATTCTTGACCGAATCTTATCCCATAGGGAATCCCCAAAAATGATGGCCTATGCATTTGAGAAGCATCTGGATATCCTTATGCCACAATTCACAGTGAACCCCTCTAAACTATATGGTGGCACTGAAATGCAAGTTGATCCCTATGTGCAAATCAAGAATTTAAAAGATAAGTTACTTGAGACAATCTCAGATAGTAACATCAGAAAATGTGTACAAGAAGCTATTGAACCTATTGGGGAGGGAGCTCTTTACCCTGAGTCCGTGACGTGCAACAACAAAAGGGATAGCTTCATTTTAATACCAGAACAAGAATGTGAAGTTGAAGTGGATCAAGAAAACGAAACGGAAAACGAGACCGAGCAAGAAAGTCAGCGATCCATTGACACACCTAATCGAACTTTTTCAAGTGATTTCACTCCATTTGATCGCATAGATTGGAATCCTGATTTTGATTTAGGAACACCCCTTAGCTCTTGGATTTCCTCTATTGAAAAAGAAGCAGTCCTTAAACCCCCTTGTGGCTGTCCTATCTTTCCCCTTCAAGAAGCCTTTAAAATGCACCCCGACTTCGCTAAATTTGCTGGCATGTTGCCGGAAAACACTCTGCTCTGCTCGAACAACTTCCTTCCTGTTATTAATCCATCAAAACTCATTGAGAGAGAAACTTCGAGCCGGTCATATTTTGAGTCGCTGTCAGAAACTGTTTCAAGCGTTTCTCTCTTTGATATCATTCCTTCCTTCATGAGAAGAGGTCCAAGATCCATAGACATCTTTGCTGATAGAAAAAAGCCCGTTCTCCACGCTTTAGTTATCATGCAGAATAACCAACCCACTCTTATCTTAGGCGATATGCATGACCACATCTACTGGAAAAATAAACTGAGGAATCCGCATGCTTTACCAGCCAATACAAAAATTTTCACCTATCACCTTCACACACGCGTGATTTCAGAGCACGGGATATCTGAGCTAACAACCGCCTCTATTCACCAAAATTCCAAATTTATTGAGTTAGAAGCAATCGCTCAATTCTTTGCAGGCCAAACTGAGTGGCAAAATATAGAACTCAATGAGTCCATATCGAAGTGGATTGAAAAGCACGGGTCATACAAGTCCATCGAACTGTTCCAAATGCTCCGAGAAACACGTGACGACCCAAATTATTTTGGCACTGATATCGATGAAATCTTTATAGAAATACAACAAAAAGAGCGCCGCAAACAACTTGCTCGTTCTGCTAAAGTCTAAATTCCTCTATACTTTGAAATTGTAAGGGCGTTTGAATTGTGCAGCATGACCTCAGAAAGAGTAAACCACTCCCTTTTGTCATAACTAAACAAGACATCTCCTTGCTCTACATCTCCAAATGCAATGCAAACATCCTGTTTAATCGCGCACTTTAGCTTGCCGATTTTCATATCAAAAAGCTTGCTTTCTAGCTGACAGCTCAGCTCAAAGCAATCCCCACTTTGACAGTCAATAAAGTCGTAATTCTCTCCCAGCTCTTCTTGCGTAGCAACCGTGCTAGCGATCAACATTTGCGACAAAACAACAGACAACAATAAAAATAGCTTTTTCATATTAGGCTCCCTTATTTTTGCGGTTTACAGCGATATTTATATTTAAGTTATTGCTAGACGCATCAAGGATCAATTCAAAACTTCCCGATCCTACGCAATCAATAATAGCTTCATCAAATCCCACCCAGTCATCTTTTTCAGCATTGATATCAGTGCTAAAAATGTAGCCTCCAAACTCATCTAGTTTTACGTAGGTAACTTCTTTACAAGTGAATTCAAAATCATCGAGTGTAAAATTTAAGGGCTTTCCTTTGAACTCGCAGCTAAGCTCAAAGCGCTCGCCAGCATCAAACTCATAGACCCGATTAACTTCATCATACGTATAAGCGAGCAAGCTGCTTGCAATCGCAACTGATGCTATCAGAAACTTTTTCATAACGATCATCCTAGGTTAAAAGTTAAACCATGGTATGAAAATGACTACTTATTTGCAAACCATATGTCAAACTGACGCTTGGCTTGCGCGCGAAAAAGCTCTTTGCCATAGTGCACACGGCATTGTTTTGCTTTTGCATACTTGACTAAAGTTGTCTCTTCAGGCTTACAGATCGTTTCAAATACGGTTGTATGGGGCAAAATGCAATCGAAAGAGAGTGGGCAATCTTCCGATAGCATGCCACAAGATGTAGCATTGATAAGGATATCGTATGGAGCAATACAATTTAGCGATTGCGTTGCTTGCCCACAGACTGTTTTGGGCGTGCGATTATAAATCGCAAGATCCATGCCTTCAAGAGCTAGAGCAATCCCCTTTGCTGCGCCCCCAGCCCCTAGCAAAGCAATGCGCTTGTTTTCCAAAGGCCCAAGAACATCTAAAACACCTTGGCCATCAGTATTGAAGGATTGCCATCCCTTATCTTTTTTAAGCAGCGTATTGATCACTTTACCTGGGTCAATAGCTTCTTTGTGAGGAATTGTGACAGCAAGCCCATGAAAAGGTAACTGTTTTACCAAAGTAAAAAACTCAGAAAGCTCATCTTTTTTTATTAGCATTTTTAAAAACAAACAGTGCTCGTTATGTGTGATATGCGATGGGCTTTGCTCAACGGGATCGCCGATTAGTCCGTACCATTTTTCCTCTTGTCTCGGGTAGCGGTAAATGGATGTTAGTTCATCAACAGATAATTGGCCTGGAGCTGTAGGCGTTCCTAAGTAAGCATAGGTGTGCTCAGAAACAATGCGCGTGATTTGCCCAAACTCCCCCATGCAAAGTCCAATCACATTTTTGCCTTGAGCCCTCAAAGTACGCGTTGCAATGAGCATGCGCAGCGCATCTAGGGTTGAATGGGCCATGGTTGCCAGTTTGTAAATGTCAGCTGGCATCGCTTCCATCAGTTCTGCAAAGGTTTGCAGCAAGTCACTTGGGGTATGATCAATATGGCGCGAGCAGATCAGACCACCTTTTCTAATGGGTCGATCTTGCCAGTCACAATCAAAATAGGCAGGCTTGTATTTTAAGTCTTCTGTATCCCTTGTCTTTAAAATAAGCGGTTTTTTTACCAATGGTATCAGCGATCTCAGCGAAGGGTTAAGATCCAGACGCAACTCCACAGCGTCGACACAAGATGGCATGGTCTCTGGTGATTTTTTTATAGAGGCAATTAGCATAAATTTATGTTACAGTTTTGCCAAGATGCAAACAAGAATAGATTTACAAACTTGGAAGCACTCGGGACCTGCAGCGATCATCACAGACCGCACGGTTGCTAGGCTCTATGGCAATGCCCTTGCCAGGCAGCTTGCTTGCCCCTTGTTTTCTGTGGCTGGCGGTGAGGAGTGCAAGACAAGAGCGAGCAAAGAGATGTTAGAGAATGCCCTTTTCACTGCAGGCTTTGGATCTGATGTCACAATCATCGCTCTTGGTGGTGGCGTTGTCAGTGATATTGCCGGCTTTGTCGCTGCAACATTTTGTCGAGGGGCTAAATTAATTGTCATTCCAACTACATTGCTGGCCATGTGCGATGCTGCCATCGGCGGCAAAAATGGAGTCAATATTGGCGAGCGAAAAAATGCCATAGGAACTTATTACCAGCCCGATCAGCTTTTAATCGATCCCCACGTTTTGCACACGCTGCCAGATGATGAGTACCTCAGTGGCACAGCAGAAATTTTAAAACATGGCCTGATTTGGGATCCCAATCTTTGGGATTGGATGCTCGCTTCCATTGATGCATGGAAAAGCCGCGATATCAACTTTTTAGAAAAATGCATCGACTGGAACCTCGAAATCAAGCGCGATGTTATTGCGAAAGGTAAACGCGACCTTTTAAACTTTGGGCATACCGTTGGCCACGCTTTAGAAATGATTCACAAAATGAAGCATGGAATGGCCATTGCAAAAGGGATGTGGCTGGAAACTCTTTGGAGCAAGGGCTACGATGCTGAAATCAAAAATGGCTTAAACCACTTTGGTTTCGACCTTCAGATAGATACTGATTTTGAAAAGCTTTGGAGCGTGATGCAATGGGATAAAAAAAGCGCGGGGAAAAAACTTTATGCCGTTAGCCTAGCAGACAAAACTTTAAAAGAGATGACATACGATGGACTCTATCAGCATCTATCCCCAGCGCCTTAAGGGCACTTTTGCCATTCCCCCATCAAAATCTCAGACCATGCGCGCTCTCATCTTTGCTTCAAAGGCCCAAAGCCCCTCTAAAATCAAGAACCTGCTCGATTCCCCTGACACCAATGCCATGATCAATGCCCTGAGTAAGCTAGGGGCGAGCATCGCAAATGGGCAGGTCACTCCCCATCCTTGGACTCTTCCTAAAGAGCCCATCGACGCTGGGAATTCGGGACAAGTCTACCGCTTCATTCGCGCCCTAGCCCCAGTCGAAATCGTCGGCGATACCTCCATTATGACACGCCGCCCCATTCAACCCCTCCTTGACGGGCTTGAGCAACTACCCAACGCCCATATCGATGGAGCTGATTCACAACCCGTCTCAGGGTTGCTCATGGCTATGGCCTTTCGCGACGGCGTAAGCACCCTTCGTGTCGATAACCCTGGTGAAAAACCCTGGGTAGGCATGACACTTTCCTGGTTTGACCGCCTGGGCATCACCTATACAAATGAAAATTACAAAAAATACACCGTTACAGGTCCTGCAAAATTTCCAGGTTTCACATACACAGTGCCTGCAGATTTTAGCAGCGCAGCCTTTCCTTGGGCCTTGCAGCAATTAGGTCATGATATCACTCTCTCAGGCCTCTGTCCAGATCCAGCACAAGGCGATGCCAAGTTCCTTACCCTCGATCCTCTTGCAGGTGGCATTATCGATGTCAACGACATCATCGACAGCATCCCCATCTTAGCTGTATTAGGATGCTTTGCAAAAAGCCCTTTGACCTTGTTCAACGGCGCCATCGCTCGAAAAAAAGAGAGCGATCGCATCAGCGCAATCACCAAAGAGCTACGCAAAATGGGAGCGCACATCGAAGAGCACGAAGATGGCCTAACAGCTTATCCTTCGACGTTGCATGGCGCCAACCTAGACTCAGATGCAGATCACCGAGTTTCCATGTCTTTGATCGTTGCAGCCTTAAACGCAACGTCTCCATCAACACTCACAGGCACTGCATGCATTGCAAAAAGCTACCCAAATTTCATAAAGGAGGTTATGAGATGTTCATCTTATACGGACCGCCCGGCGTTGGAAAAAGCACACTTGGCAAACGTTTAGCTCAAAAACTTGAAATCCCATTTTTTGACATTGATGAGCTCATTGAAGCCCAATCCAATCAATTAAGGCATGAGTTATGGCAAAAAGACCCCATCTACTACCGCATACTTGAGCGCAAAGTTGTCAAGCAGCTCCCCTATTCCCCTTCAATCATCGCAGTTGGGGGTGGCACCGTCTTGAAACGTCAAAACGTCAATGAACTAAAGAAAAGGGGCCAGCTCATCTACATGCACTGCTCACTCCAAACACTAGAAAAACGCTTTACTCAAACACAGCGCGCCATGCAAGTGAATCTATCTGAACTTCTCATGCAAAGAAATCCCATTTATGAGACACTCAGCATTCATAAACTTGATGCAGAAAAAACCTTAGAAGAGCAAGTAGCATGGGCAATCAATTTGGCCACATCTTTAGGATAACAACTTGGGGAGAGTCTCATGGCCCTGCTATTGGCGTTGTCATCGATGGATGTCCAGCCGGCCTTGAGCTAGACGTCGCCGACGTTCAAAAAGCCCTTGATGAGCGTCGCCCTGGAACAAGCGATGAAGTTTCACCCCGCAACGAACCCGATCAAGCTCAAATTCTTTCTGGAGTCTTTGAAGGCCAAACAACCGGCGCTCCCATCTCCATTATCATCTGGAACCGAGATGCCAATAGCGAGCCCTATGAAGCCATCAAAGATTTACTGCGCCCCGGCCATGCCAACTACACTTATCTGCAAAAATATGGTAGATTTGACTACCGTGGTGGCGGACGTGCCTCAGCAAGAGAAACCGCTTGCCGTGTTGCAGCAGGAGCAATTGCGCATAAACTTTTGCTCATGCATGGCATTGATGTACAAGTCACCGTCACCAAAAAAAACCATGAGCCTAAAGATTCCGTTGGAGGGATCGTAACACTTGAGGCAAGCGGCCTTCCCGCCGGCCTTGGAGCTCCCATCTTTGATAAACTCGAGGCAGATCTTGCCAAGGCCATGCTAAGCATTCCAGCAACAAAAGGCTTTGAAATCGGCCACGGCTTTGCAGCCGCTGACATGAAAGGCTCAGAGCACAACGATGGCTTTGATGCTTTTGGTCCCAGCTCCAATCACGCAGGCGGAACACTTGGCGGCATCTCCACAGGAATGCCCTTGATTTGCCGGATTGCCTTCAAGCCCACCTCCTCAATTCAAAAAACACAAAAAACAACCACCATCAACGGAGATCCCACAGAGTTTAAGCTCTCTGAAGAGCACCGTCACGACCCTTGCGTTGCCATTCGTGGAGCCTTCGTATGCAAAGCCATGCTTAAGCTAGTTCTTGCCGACCACCTCATCATGAATCACACCTTGATTAAAATACCCCAATAATTAATAAAGAGGAAAAAAGGGGTTTTATTATGAAGTCGTTTGTTAAGTGGTTAATTGCTCTATTTATCGTTCTACTTGCAGTGATTTTGTTTGCTTGGAGCTTTGTGCCAGGTATGCTATCAAAAGAGCTCACACAAAAATCTGGCGTACCCGTTTCGATTAGTTCAGTTGGCCTTACACCCTGGTCCATCACCATTTCCGACTTTACCATGGGCAACCCTCCAGGTTCTATCCTATCCAAAGCCCTTTACGTTGGCACAACCAAAGTCAAAGCACCCTTTTATCGATACTTTGAAGACAAAATCGTCATCAACGAAGCAACGCTCAACAACATCTATCTAGGCTTAGAGTTTGAAAAGCCCTTTAGCCAGCAAGGCAACTGGACGCAAATCATGAGAAACTTCGATCGAAATACCAAAGGAGATGGTGGCAAGCCCGTCTTGATTAAGAAACTGATCATCACAAATATGGACATCGAAATGGCCTTTCGCGACAATCCCAACCAACCGCCGAAGCGCTTAAAAGGGATCAAGCGTATGGAGCTCCAAAACGTGAGCTCAGAAGGCGGCTTGCCAATTGCAGCCATCACAAACCAAGTCATCGGATCCATGCTACAAGAAGTCTTTAATCGCGAAGGCATCCAAAACATGATCCAAGGTATTTTCAATCCAAACCAACCTGGCGGCGTCTTTGGCGGACTAAAAAGCTTATTTGGAGCAAACGAGTCTTCTGAAGATGAGCTACTCAATACAACAACCGGAGTTGAAGAGTGATGCGCAAAATCCTTAGTCTTCTACTTGTGGCTTGTGCATCCCTTTGTGCAAACGAAATTGAGCAAACAGCGACAAGCATTTTTACTCCCCAGGGAGCCGATGTTGTCAATGATAACAAACTCATTGTTCAGCGCTACTACAAAGCCTTTCAAGAAAACAACACATCAGAGCTCTTAAAAACCCTAACCCCAAAATATGGCGTAGTAAACGCCAATGCTATTTATGACAGCAGCTTTTACCTCCACCCATCCATGAGCAAAAACCAAAAAGTACGCTGCGAGGCCATGCATAAAGCCTTCCCCGATCTCTCCTTACAAATAATAGAGCTCATCGCAGAGAAAAACCGTGTTTTTGCCTATGTCGCCTATTCCGGCACACAAAAAGGCCCCTTTTTAGGCATTGAGCCGACAGGAAAGCCCATCCAGATCCGCCAATTTGCCATCTTCTCCATTCAAAATAATCGTATCGTCCATATCACAGAGATGGACAATGAATTCAGTGTTATGGAACAATTAGGGTACGTTTTACTAAAATGAAGAAAATTATCTACTTTATAACACTTTTTGCCCTTGCGTTGTGCAGCTTTACAGTTGCAGACATATATAATACGCAAGAGCGTGAGATCTTCAAAGCCAAGGCCTTACCGCAAGATTTTGCCTTTGATTCCCTCTACCCTTATCCATTTGAAGAAGTTTTTATACGTACAGACAAAGACGCCACCATCCACGGACTTCACTTCCAGGCCAAAAATCCCAAAGGCGCCGTGCTCTACTTTCATGGGCGTGGTTGGAACCTAGGCTCCAAAAAACGGGGTGCCCACCCAGACGATTTTATTGCACGTGGCTATAGCGTTTTTATCGTTGACTACCGCAGCTTTGGCAAATCCACCGGCCCCCTCTCAGAAAAAGCCCTTTTTACCGATGCCAATGCCGCCTATGATTTCCTCTCCCAGCGCTATGCCGAAGACAAAATCACCGTCTATGGCATGTCCTTTGGAACAGGTATTGCTACCTACGTCGCCTCCAAACACAATCCACACCAGCTCATCCTAGAGTGTCCCTACTACAGCATGCTTGACATGGCCCAAAGAACTGCCTCTTATCTTCCAACCTTTGTCACTTCCTGGATACTAAAATATCACCTTCGCACAGACAAACTAATTAAAAAAGTTTCTTGTCCTGTTCATATCTTTCATGGTACAAAAGACAAGCTCATACCCCATCACAGCGCAACCCGCCTTTTCAACAAAATCAAAAGCAAAGCTCATCTAACCTCTATCGAGGGTGGCGATCACGACCACCTTCCATCCCATCGCGACTACACCCTCCAGCTCGACAAACTTCTGCACTAGTCAAGCATTTGAGTGAGCCAAAAGCGATTGCCATCAAAATCTTTGAACAATGCCATCTTCACATGCCCTGGCACCTCAAAGATGTCTCCAAGAAATTCAATGCCATGTGCCTCTAAATGCTCCTTTGCCTCATTGACATCATCGACAGTGATTGAAACCCAAGCATTTTCTCCAGGTGCTTGTTGAATTTCTACCGGGCCACACTCACCTGATGATTCCCCAACGCCCAGCAGCGTTCCAACCTCACCTCCAATCTCCATCCATTTATGCTCAGGAGCGTAGTCTTTTAGCTCCAAGCCCAACAAATCGACAAACAAGTGCTTTGTCTTCTCTAAATTTTTGACAGTGATCGCACTGAGCGTGATCCCTTTAGCGTATTTTTTTGTTTTCATGAGATTTTCTCCCTTTTTTCTCGGATTTTATTATCAACTACATTAAAATATGTGTAAACAAAATATAGAGCATTCTATGCAGCCAGTACAATCAAGATCATACGCTTCAACACTTGCACATAGCCCCATAGCGGCTATAGCAACAACGTGTGTTGCAGCATCTTTTTTTGCAGTAGCTCGAGCCTGTGGGAAAATTTCTCCTAAAACTTTTTATGCAAGCTTATGTGTTGGCGCTCTTCTCAATCTCGGCATAGCCTGTGTTATGTGGAAAAGGCTAAAGTTTGAGATAACTTTAGAGTGGACGAAGTTATCATCTGGAAACACATACGACGCAATACCCTTTTCTCTTTCCAATCCTGAAACTCTTTTTCTTGGTAGGCTGCCTTTATTAGGTGATGAGTTACCCAGCAATGCAGAATATATATCATTAGTTGAGAGGAGTGAACTGGAACCAACCCCACTCTCAACACCCATGAATATTTCTGGAAGAACCCTGATCGAAACACCAGATTTCGAGCCTCTCTCCATTGAAAACCTGGAAAAAGCTATCGAAGAAATTCATACCAGGATATCACAGGGGAAAACCGTCTACGTTCATTGCAAAGCAGGTCGTGGGCGCTCAGCGATGGCTGTAATCGGATATTTCATGAAGCATGAATTTATGAGCTACGATAGTATTTATAAATACGTCAAACTTCACCGACCACAAATCAACATGAACACAGCTCAAGAAGCTCGCATGAGAGAGTTTGGCGATATCCTTAAAAAGGGCACTCAAGCCTCATGTTAGCGAAGTAGCTTTTGTTTCTGCCATTGAGATCTGCTTGCGCATCCACCAAAAGAGAAAAGCCTTTTGCACTCGTCACTTTAGCGCCGATTGCAGATGAGATTTGGCTTAAGCCTTTGCTCGTTGTATTAACCCTAAATTCGCACGGCTGTCCTCTAAATCTTGTATCGTAGGTGCTGCCGCTTAAAGGCATTTTAGCAACCCAACCAATACTTGCATAAGGAGCCCAACACCCTCCTGTAAAGGTAAAGGTATGTGTCAAGCTTGCTCCAATTTCTGTTTGGAGCATGTTGGATGTTTTGGAACCAACATCGAGGCTAAGCCCGCCAGCGCGACTTTCTCTAAAGCCTGGCTGGTGCAAATAGAAGTAATCGACGCTCGTAAACAGCTGCAAGGGAATTGACCAGGAGTTTAAATCACTCAGCAAGCCAAATCGAGACGACCATGGCATTCCTGTGTAGGAAGCGTGGGCAGTTGTATCGACAACCGCACCTGGATGGCCATCTGCTTCAAAGCGAATATAGCGATCTGCATTGTAGTTGTTACCTCCAAGCGTTGTCGCAAGATCAGCCTGAAAGAAATCTGTATAGTAACTACCGTATAGCGCGCCATATGCCTGATTGATCATTCCTTTTCCAGCTGAGCCTTTCCACCGGTAATTTGTATAGGTGTAACCTGCCCCAAAACCCAAAGTCATGTTTGAGAAGCAGTGGTCAAGTCCCGTTACAAATCCGACACTGTCAGAGTTATAGCCGCGCAATTGCCCTTTCTGATCTTGGCTGCTCCAATTTCCAAATGGTGCAATCCAAAAACTATTTTTTTTGCCACCGGGCGCATTCGATCTGCAAGCACGGACTGAGCACGAAAGCTCATTGGTATGCGCCGATAAAATGTCTAACACTTGCCGGCTATTATTTAAGTTCATCCATTCAAGCGTTCCGTATGCTGCTGGATGCATTAAATTTAATGCTTTATTGACCTCTTCGTCGGAGAGAAGTCCTAAAACATTCACTGCAAATCCTAAGTCTGAACCAGAAGCGATAGGTAGATTACAAGTGATATTATCTTCAACATGCTGCGGATTGCCTGGATCGATATTCTGATGCATAAACAGCATGTTATCAATCACCAAAAGTTGCACCATATTCGCGGAATAAATCACTTCAAAAAGCGGCGTTCCATCTGGTTTATTCGGGATGATATGGTTGCTAAAAGTACCGATCACACCTCCACTGGCTGTTAAAATGGTCACAATGTCTCCGACAAGGAAGTTTCCAGCAACGGCTTGGACAGCTAAATTACCTGTAAGCGTAGCAGTCCCTGTAACATTGATGATGTCTGTATTTCCAACGCTATCGACTTCAGCATCATAGAAAGTTGATCCAGCATTAAAGAGAAGGTTATTTCCAACATTGATGAAGCCATACATCAAGTTATCTCCACCTGGTGACAGTTGCCCGCCGTTTACGGTCAAATCACCAGAATTAGGAACAGCGCCATTAACAATCAAAGTTGCATTGCCACCAAATGTGCCGCCGTTGACAATCACCGGTGTAATCACCGACCCTTGCACATACAAAGACCCGGAGTTAACAGTTGTGACTCCTGAGTAAGTATTGGCTCCGTTAATGGTAAAGATGGCCGTATTGCCTGAATCGACTGTAAGGCCGCCTGCGCTCGTAGAACCACCTCCAGCACCAATATCGCTAGCAATAGGATTTGGCACCTCAGAGTCAACAGAAAGATTATCAACTGACAGCAACCCTCCAGACATGATGAACACATCCGTTCCAAGTGCTTGCGCGACTGTAGCTCCTGTTCCAGCGGTCACAGCACTTCCTGAAAATGAAACGGCTGTTTGAATATTAAGCGTTCCACCATCTTGGATAAAAATCGCTCCGCCAAGCGCCGCTCCAGGTCCGCCTTCATTCTTAAAATTTCCAGACCCCCCATCACCAGCGCCAAAGCCTCCAGTGCCTGGGCTTTGAAGAGCATCGCCAGCACCGCCGCCTCCTCCTCCAAAACCGCCATCGCCACCATTCCCAGCTACAAAAGGAGGGGCATCAATACCGCCACCAGCGCCACCGCCTCCTCCAAAACCGCCTGGCCCTCCATTGCCTGAATCACCTGTACTTGATGCACCGCCACCGCCTCCTCCAAAATCACCACCTGCTCCACCAACTGCTCCAACAGGTGTATCGGGATTGCGAGCAGCCCCACCACCGCCGCCGCCAAAGCCACCGCTGCCACCATCGCCAGCAGGGCTTCCTTGGCCTCCACCGCCACCGCCAAAGCCAGAACCACCAGTTCCGCCGGCGCCACCAGGATTGAGTGGGGCGCCTGCGCCACCACCACCACCACCACCTGGCAAACTCCCGCCAGCACCGCCAGTAGCAGGGCCACCGGCACTTCCGCTAGTGTTTAGGACAGCTCCACTGCCTCCGCCGCCACCTGCGGCTACTCCAGCTCCACCTGTCCCAGTCCCACTTCCATCTCCTCCATTTCCAGAAGTTGAGCTGAGAAAACCATCTTGTGCATCTCCAGCGCCACCACCGCCGGTTGTGTTATCCGAATCCCCACCATTAAAGCCACCGCCACCACCACCACCACCACCGGTGCCAGTGCTAGTTCCCCCATTTCCATTGAAGCCACCACCACCGCCGCCACCATGAAAACCGCCCGCCGGGATGCTACCTCCAGATCCATTGAAGCCACCACCTCCTCCTCCAGCAGATGAGTCAGCCCCAGAAGAATTTCCTCCCGCGCCTTCAAACCCAGCGCCACCAGCACCTCCAAAAAGCGTCGCAAGCGTTGTGCCGCCTCCATTACCACCAGTCGACTGATTGTTAGTAAAGTTAACATTGTCGATAATGACCGTTGCCCCAGTATTGACGAATATTGCAGCACCAGCGCCAAGTCCACCGCCGCCGCCAGAATTTGACGTACCTCCGGTACCGCCATTTGACTGTGCACCATCAATGGTTAAGTTTTGAATTGTAACTGTTCTAGAGCTGCCGCGTGCAAAAAAACCGCGTGATGTTCCCGTTTGGCTTAAGGTAAATCCCTGCCCATCGATCGTATAAGGCAATGCTAGTGAAAGGGGCTGAAGCACGTTGTCAGCATTCAGAGGCTGGAAGAGTTGGGCATAACTGATGCTATTGCCAAACTGAATGATGTTCCCTCCACCGCCATTGTTAACGCTAATGATCGCATTTTGAATATCTGTTGCGTTATTCACAACAACAGCATCTAAACAGACAGCAGAAGCGGCTAGAAGAGCCAAAAACTTGAGACGAGGGGACATAGAAAACTCCTTGTATAGTAATTGCTACTATAAAAAGTTTTTCCAAAAAGTCAAGACATCATATGCCAATTCAAGGCAAGGTCTGAAAACCTTGCCGTAGATGGGATTATGCGACTATTGCTGCGTCTCAAGCACGGAAATCTTTGGGACAAATGAAGATATCGGTAAATGGATCAAAAGTTGTTGGATTGAGCTCAGTCTCATGCTCAAGCAAATCTATTCCTAGAATAAAAGAGTCGATCTCAAGGGATAGAGCTTCAAGCGTTCTATTTCTTTCGTCGGTGATATAAGTATCTTCTTCAAGGCATAGGGCTTCAAGAAGCCTAGGTGAGGGTTGACATAGAATCCTTGAAAGATAGGCAGCCGCTTCTTCCTGTTTTTTATCAACAGCAATCATATAAGGCGTTTTCCCATCAGCTGTTTTAATGTGAATAAGCCTGAGATCTATAGCCAGCAAGCTTTCAATAATCTGAACATTTCCATTTTTAGCAGCAATATGAATTGCCATTTCCCCGTCAGAAGTTTTAATGTGAATAAGCCTGAGATCTATAGCCAGCAAGCTTTCAATAATCTGAACATTTCCATTTTTAGCAGCAATATGAATTGCCATTTCCCCGTCAGGAGTTTTAATGTGAATAAGCCTGAGATCTATAGCCAGCAAGCTTTCAATAATCTGAACATTTCCATTTTTAGCAGCAATATGAATTGCCATTTCCCCGTCAGGAGTTTTTGCACCCAAAAGAATAGCGCGATTTTCCAGTAGCTTAACAATAGGATCAGATGTCTTTTCTAATTTTCCCTGTAGTGTGTGAGGCCGCTTAATTATCCACGCCTTTTGCAGCCGCTCAAGCTCTTGCAAGTAGGGAATGGCTTTGCTTTGATTATTAGCTTTAGCCACTTCCAAGGGTGTTTCACCGCTATCTGTTGTTGCAAAGACCAAAGAGCTATCGATAAATAAGAGATTATAGAGAAGGTGCAAGTGACCTTCTTTTGCTGCGAGGTGTATCAGTTGCTCTCCATTTTTATTCCTAAAACGAATGAAAAAATCGCGGAGCTTAATAGAAGTATTTTCCGATAAAAATGGGCAATTTTTGTCTTGAATTTTTTTAAAAAGGTAAGCAATTTCAGACATGTCGTCAAATGAAAGCTCTTTCTGCTTTTCCATTTTATCTAATAGTTTATTTTTTGTATTTTTAAACAAAAATTTATTCTTCATTCTTACAGATAACTTATCATGCATACTTGTATACACTTGATAATCTACGTAAAATAGTTGCTTCAGAACATTATCCATAGCTTCGTCGAAAGCCTTATTAGGTAAATCATGGCATATTAAATCGACGATATTTGTTTGGTCAAATTCACAAGCTTGATGCAAGAGCGTTTTACCCTTCAAAACTGTCAAGACTCGCTGGCTAAGATTACCCCACAAGTAGCGCTCTGTTGTGTGTTCGTCACCTTCAGCGACGGCTTTAAATACACGTAATTTCTCCATATTTTCGAGCAATAGGTTGACTCTTGAACCACTAAATGAAAAATTGGCAGGATTTCTTTGATCAACACAGGCTATGCTCATTCTTTATTTACTCCAAGTATTTTATGCGTATGAATACATTTTAATTATTGCAATAATTTAAAGCAATATTAAATAAATTTCTCTATGGTATTTAAATTTTTAATGCGATTTAATTTAGAAACTCGTCGATTAAGTTAGCAACAAGGCCTGACCAGCCTGTTTGGTGAGAAGCGCCAAGGCCTCGGCCTGTATCGCCATGGTAGTGCTCATAAAAGAGGATTAAGTCTTTAAAATGGGGATCGTTTTGGAAAAGATCAACGTCTTCATAGATGGGGCGTTTGCCATCTTTATTGCGGCGAAAGAGATTGATTAAGCCGTTTGCAAATGTTTCTGCCATTTGCTTGGTTGTCACATCTCCAATTTTTAAGTCATCCTCCAAAACATCTGATAATTTGCGAAGAGCTTCGATGAGCAAGTAAGTTGTTGGAAACCAAATCGGACCCCGCCAATTAGAATTGCCCCCTTTTAAGAGAACTGATGCCTCACCAGGCTCATAGTTAATCGTGTTACCAAGAAGCTCATACGGATGCTTTTCATACACTTTAGAAAGACTTCTTAAACCATACTCTGAGCGAAACTCTTCTGGGTCCCAAACGCGGGCAAGAACCCGCTGCATTTGCTCAGGATGCATCAGACCAAGGAGATACCGCATCTTGCCATCTTTACCAATGGGAGTCACACACCTTTGGGTGAGATCAAGACGATTTTTTAAGAACCAGCGAAAACTTGTTGCAAATTCATGCAGTTCTTCAAGCTCATCCTCTGAAATGATATCGACAGCATAAAGGGGGATGATGCCAACTAGCGATCGAACATAGATCTGCTCTTCCATTTTACCAGGGATGCAAAGAACATCGTAGAAAAACCCATCCTTTTCATTCCAAATTTGCACTTCTCTTTCTTCAGAAAATTCTAGGGCGCTGGCAATGTAGACGTAATGCTCGAAAAATTTAACGGCTAGGTTTTGATAGGAATGGTCATCTTTAGAGAGCTCTAGGGCCATTCGCATGAGCATAAGGCAGAAAAAACCCATCCAGCCCGTACCATCAGACTGCTCTAGGCGTCCACCGCCTGGGATGGGCGCGCTGCGATCAAAAACAGTGATGTTATCAAGACCTAAAAAACCCCCTTCAAAAACGTTGTTTCCTTTCGAGTCAACTTTGTTAACCCACCATGAAAAGTTGATGATGAGTTTGTGAAAGCAGCGCTTTAGAAAGACTTTGTCGGTAACTCCATGTTTTTCTTTTTCCATGGAATAAAGGCGCCAGGCTGCCCAAGCTTGAACAGGAGGGTTAAGATCAGAAAACTCCCATTCATAAGCGGGAATTTGTCCATTGGGGTGTTGAAATTGGTCATAGAGCAAAAGGCCCAATTGCCGTTTAGCAAAATCCATATCAACAAGGGCCATTGAAACTGTATGAAAAGCTAAATCCCAAGCAGCAAACCACGGGTATTCCCATTTATCTGGCATGGAAATAATCCGCTTAGACAAAAGGTGCTTCCAATGGTAATTACGGATGCTTTTGCGCTCAGGAGGCACATTTTGGTGAATGCAATCCCCTTCAAACCATTTATGCACGTTATACATGTAAAGCTGTTTGCTCCAGAGCATGCCAGAGAGGGCTTGGCGCTGGATACGCTTATCATCTTCGCTCGCCCCTTTCGGATGAATGTTTTCATAAAAAGCATCGCACTCTTTGCGCCTTGTATCAACAATCTGATCGACATCTTGTATTGGCATATTCGTGGACGTATCAGTAAGGCGCAGGCGAATGACTTTTGAGCTCCCCGCTGGAATTTTAATGCTTTTATAGTAAAGCGCAGCTTTTGTCCCTTTTTGTTCTGGACTCACGCAATTTTCGCCCTTAATAACATAGCGGTGAAAAGCATCTTTAACATGCTTTGTTTCGTTAGGTGTTTTGAAAAGAAGTTCGTTATTCGATTCGTTATTTGTAAAAAGAGTCTCATCACAAGGATCACCGTAAAGATATCTACGACCAAGTTGATAGGGAAAATTCAAAAGTTTAATCGGCTCGCTGCGGCTGTCGTCTGCAACGATTGAGCAAAAAGTATCGCTGCTTTCACCTCGAGCGATAACAGGGATTTCAGGTCTGCCTTTAGGCGCGCGCCATGTATTTCTAAACGTCAATTGCGGCAAAACTGAGATGCTCGCCTCCTCTGGGCCTCGATTGTGAATTTCCATGCGCACGCAAATATCTTCAGGTCCAGCTTTGGCATATTCGATAAAAATATCGAAATAGCGATTATCATCCATCACACCAGTATCAATGAGCTCGTATTCACGGTCTTTGAGAGAACGCCTTTGGTTTTCCTTGATTAGATCGTCATAGGGATAAGCAGCTTGAGGGTACTTGTAAAGATAGCGCATGTAAGAGTGGGTGGGGGTGCAATCGAGATAATAGTAATACTCTTTGACATCCTCGCCGTGGTTGGCTTCAAAAGGAGCTAGCCCGAATAAGCGCTCTTTTAAAATTGGGTCGTTGCCATTCCAAAAAGCAAATGATAGAGCCATGACTTGATAGCGATCACAGATACCTGCAATCCCATCTTCTCCCCAGGTGTAAATGCGCGATCTTGCATGCTCATGTGGAAAAAACTTCCATGAGTCCCCATCACCGCTATAATCCTCACGTACAGTTCCCCAAGAGCGCTCAGAGACATAGGGGCCCCACTTATGCCAAGCAGGCACAGGGTCTCGATGGTTAATTTCTTCCATCCGTTTTCGTTCTTTGTCCATATCTTCTATTTATTAAATATAAGATTTGTTATCCAGAAAAGTATGGATTATGACTACATTATTATCGGAACGGGAGCTGGCGGCGGCACAATTGCCCATAAGCTTGCTCCTACAGGAAAAAAAATTCTCATTTTAGAGCGCGGTAATTATTTAAAGCGCGCCAAAGAAAATTGGGATCCAGCGGCAGTTTTTGTTAAGGGGCACTACAATCCCGGCGAGATGTGGCTTGATAAAGACGGCAAAGAATTTGAGCCTGGCACGCATTATTACGTTGGCGGCAACACAAAATTCTATGGCGCTGCGCTTCTTAGATTGCGCGAAAAAGATTTCGAAGAGGTGAAACATTACGGTGGCATCTCCCCTGCCTGGCCATTGAAATACAAAGATTTTCAGCCCTACTACTTGGAGGCTGAAAAGCTTTATTCTGTGCACGGCAAACGAGGCGAGGATCCAACGGAGCCACCAGAAAAAGAGCCCTACTCCTGCGATCCTGTCAGTCATGAGCCCCCTGTACAAAAGCTGATCGACCGATTAAAACCTCATGGATTTACTATCTTTCATCTTCCTGTTGGCATCAGATTAAACGAAAAAAATTATGAAAAAAGCCAGTGCATCCGTTGCGACACATGTGATGGGTTTCCCTGTATGGTCGATGCCAAAGCTGATGCGCACACAACCTGCATCCGCCCAGCCTTAAGCCATGAAAATGTCACTTTGATCACAGGAGCCAAAGCAGAAAAGCTGATCGAGGAAAATGGCAAAATAGTCGCTGTTGAAGTTATCAAAGACGGGAAAAAAGAGCGGTTTTCTGCGGCCACATTCATCCTCTCATGTGGAGCCATCAATTCTTCAGCGCTTCTGCTTAAATCTGGCGTTGCAAATAGCTCAGGGATGGTTGGCCGCCACTACATGTGCCATAACAACTCAGCCATCGTTGCAATTTCCAAAGAAAAAAATCCCACACAGTTTCAAAAAACACTAGGGATCAATGATTATTATTACGGTGCAGACGACTCAGAGCTCCCTCTTGGCCATATCCAACTGCTTGGAAAAGTTAAGCCTGAAATGCTCGAAGGTGATGCACCAGCTATCACTCCTGGCATAGCCCTTGAAGAGATGGCAGACCATGCCATGGGATGGTGGATCACCTCTGAAGATTTGCCCGATCCAGAAAACCGCGTGACCATTTCACCTTCGGGCCAGATACAGTTAAACTACACAGAAAACAACCTAGAGGCCCACAAACGCCTTTATGAAAAGCTGGTCAACATCATCCACCTTTCCTCACCGACAACGCATATCTTTCCTAATTCGCTCTATCTGCGAAAAAAAATACCCCTTGCAGGCGTTGCTCACCAAGTCGGAACCTGCCGTTTTGGTACCGACCCAAAAACATCTGTTCTCGACACCAATTGCAAAGCACATGATCTTGACAACTTATACGTTGTTGATGGATCATTCTTTCCATCAGTTTCTGGAGTTAATCCAGGACTGACCATTATTGCTAATGCGTTGCGTGTAGGGGACCATCTTGTCAGCTAAAAACTTTCTGCTCATTATCGCTCTTGGCTTTTGCTGGGGCCCAGCTTTCATGTTCATGATGATTGGCCTAGACAGTTTTCCACCGATCACAATTGCGACATTGCGCGTATCCATTGGAGCTTTGCTTGTTTACATCACCATGCGCCTTTGTGGCAACCGCTTGAGCCCCCACCTCAAGCACTGGAAGCACTTTGCAGTCATGGGCTTTTTCGCATCAGCCCTCCCCTTTTGCCTTTTTCCTTACGCAGAAAAACTCATACCCAGCTCCCTTGCCGGTATTATCAATGGTACCACCCCCATTTTCACTGCCATTCTAGCCCATTACACGCTCCATGACGATCGGTTTACATTTCGAAAAGTCATGGGCATCATCACAGGGGTCACTGGACTTGTCATTATCTTTTTGCCTTCTCTCATCGATGAGAAAATTGGAAACGAGTGGGGAATGCTATTTGCCATTGCGGCTACAATATGCTACGCCATTGCGATGTGCTATGCACGTCGCCATGCCTGCTCAATGCCGTTTCTTGTTGCACCAACAGGCCAGTTAGTGTTTGCAGCCTTATTTCTTATTCCCACTTGCTTGATCTTCGATCGCCCATTTGCACTAGCTGCACCTACAACGAACTCAATTGCAGCCATCATTGCTCTTGGAACCATTTCCACAGCCTTCACATTTGCCCTATACTACAACGTCATCAAGCGCGTTGGCGCAAGCTACCTCTCAATGTCAACCTTGCTTTTCCCAATTGTAGCCATAGCCCTTGGCTACCTATTCCTTGGAGAAACTCTCACCTGGGTAACATTTCTAGGAGCAGCGCTTATTATTTCTGGCCTTTTCATCTCATCCCCATTGCTTAAAAAATAACATTTGCATTACCGTCTCCCGTTATGGCTACCATGCTTCCCATTCCATCTTCGCCTTTTTCAACTTCAACTCCGCTCTTATTGACAGCAACGCTGTGCCTTAGTGCAGCTGCATTGAGAATTATGGGAAAAATCAACACCCTTGCCGCCTCACTCATCGCCTTTGGAGCCATTGCGCAATACTTTATTCATCGCGTAAATGCTAAGAGCGCTCTCATCTCATTTGCTGCCCAATTCAAGTATCAAGTAGAGGACCTAGCTATTAAAAAGAACTCTTTAGACACCGCCTTTGAAGAACAACAGCAACGCTTCTCTGACCAGAAAAGCTTAACCCAATCAATGCTCGAAAGCAACCAGGCCCATGAAAAGGAAATCAACCGGCTACATGAACTTATTGCGCAACTTGAAGAAGAAAGAGTTGGGCTAGCTCTGGCAGCCTCAATGACAAAAGATTCTTCTCTCACCAACAGCTGGGCTATGGTTGAATCGAACGCCCAAACAGTGAATGAATTCGTGAATGAAGAAATTAAAATAGTAAAAAAAGAAATCGAAATACTAAAAAAAGAAGATATAAAAGACCAACTCAAGGGAAATCGCGAGTTAGAAGGCGCATTAAGGCAAGAGCTACAGCTTTTAAAAACAAAAGGGATGCTGGAACACATTCGCCAGATGCGTTTGCTGTTGCATGAATTTTTACCAGAAATGCGAGAAGCGTTTCAACGCGCTGCACTCCATAAACACTTTTGCAACAAATTTCAAGCTGCAGTGAAGCAAGAAAGAGCCTTAACATGTGACGACCTTGAGAAATTGTCGCAGTTATCCTGGGAAGATTACTTAGGAGATGGCATTGAGAATATTGTTCATATCGAAGCCAATCTTATGGGAATTTTCAGTAAGATTCATGAGATAGTATCCCTCAAAACCAATACAATGCGTCAAATGTGAGATTGAATCAAAAGGCAACCTTGGTCAAAAAGTTCTTTCTTGTAAGGTTTGCCAGTAAAAATATCTTGCCAGGGGCCATCCCAGCCTGGAGGCGATGTAAAGCCAATGCACGCATCTTCGGAAAACAAACGGCGTGCAGCAACGATAATGCGCTGGCCATTTTTTTCTCGGGCAAAAGCCACAGTATGCTCAGAAGGCGTTTTTAAGGGGATGTAGCTGCCGTTCAGAATAAGATCTTTGTGCTCTTTGCGAAAGTTAAGCCCTTTAGACAGAATTGCAAGTTTGGGATGTCCTCCTTTGTGGAGGAGTTTTTGGCGAAGCTCAAAATCAACAGGTGCGCGGTTATCTGGATCTACTAAATTGTACTTCCAAAGCTCAGACCCTTGGTAAAGATCAAAGACGCCGGGAGCGCCAATTTGTAAAATCAGCGCTGAAAGACTGTTTTGTTTCCCAAGGGCATCCACTTTTTCCCATAAGGTGTGAAAGGGCGCATGCTTAAGGGCCCGCTTGACAAATTCCTCGATAGCCTCTTCAAAGGCTATATTTGGCTGGCTCCATGAGGTATGGACTTTAGCTTCTTTTGCAGCCTTCATGGAATAGTCGATGAGACGCTGCTCTAGATTCTTTGCATCGGGCTCATAAACACCCAGAAGAGTTTGGTAGAACAGATAACCAAAATTAGGATCGGGAGCTTCAGGCGCAGCTTTGATAAAAGCTTCCCAATCTGAGGTGAGCTCAGTGAGGGCTGCAATGCGCATGCGCACATCCATCGAGCGTTTGGTATCATGCGTGTCAGTTGAAATCAACCCATAAGGCCAATGCTTGAGTCTATATTGGTTGTGGCGATGGAATTCTTCGATATTCGTGCCAAACCGCATAGGATTGCCACCCACTTCGTTAAGGCAAATAAGGCGATTGTAGATGTAAAACATCGTATCTTCTTGCCCTTTGGCCATCAGCGGCGCTGAGAGTTGCTGGAAACGCGATACACCTTCTGGGTTAAGTCCCTTGAAAAAGATTTCCTTGAGCGAGTCAAAATCTAAATCAGGAGCCCGCTTTTGCGCATCTTCAAAAGCGCGACTTAAAATAGCGCTATCCCGCTTTGAGATGTGATGATTGATATAGGTTCGGTAGACTGGGAATGAAGCTAAAAGCTCGATCAATTGCTTTTCATAATCTCGCTCAAAACAGCCTGTCAATTGCTTAAGCTCTCCCACCATGTGGGTTAGTAAAAACGTTTTCTTCAAATGGTATAGCATCTCTTCTGGCGGCGTAATTTCGTGTGAATATTCAGCGTAAATACGATCCATTTCCTTTTCTTCATCGCTTTTTACAAAGAGCCCAGAGAGGCGTACGAGAAAATCATAGCCCACAGTGCCATGCACACTCAGCTCCTCTGGCAACTCTTCATCATCATGCAAAATCTTCTCAGCGAGTAAATAGAGCGGTTTTTTTTGGTTGAGATCAATTTTTGAAATCACTTTTAAGCACACATCAACATCAACTTCTTTACCTGGATAGCGATGTTCAATTTCATGGATGAGTTTTTCTAAAAAGTAGAGCGCTTGTAAATCGTCAAAGTAGCGCACAGGCTCATATAGACCATCTGGGTGATCAATGCGCATCCCCTGAATTTTGCCCTGCAGAGCAAGCTCGAGCGCTAATTGATGATAATGGGCAAAAACCTCTGGATTTTCTTGTCTAATGGCAGCAAGTTGTGTGATATCAAAAAAGCGGCGGTAGCTCCCGCCTTCTTTCCAATCACAAAGCTCATAGTGCTGCTCATCTAAAAGCTTATCTAAAGGCTTTGAAAGGTTGCTACTCTCTTTTAAAGGCAGGCGATGTACATCAACAACAATCCAATTCCCATCACGCACAACCTCCCCTTGCTCAATAGCCTCATGCAATCCCCTCTTTAAAATCGGCAATCGAATTTTCTTGCCTGGGGCAATATCAAAATACTCAGCATACTCAGAATCTGGTCCCTTTTTTAAAACATCGACCCACCAAGGGTTGTAGCAAGAAGCAGACATGTGGTTTGCAACAAAGTCCAAAATGTGGCCCATACCAGCATCGCTCAAAGCAGAGCAAAAAGCATCGAAATCAGCATCTGTGCCAAGCTCGGGATTTAGGCGATTTGGAGCAATAACGTCATAGCCATGGGTTGATTCGGGGACTGCCTCAAAATAGGGCGAGGCGTATAGGGCTTCGATGCCAAGTTCTTTCAAATAAGGAGCCAGTTCAGCCGCTTTTAAAAAGGGAAAATCAGCATTCATTTGCAGGCGGTAAACAGCCGATGGCACAAAGCTCTTTTTTAAAAGCTCGTCTGCCACTTGGGCAATTTCCCTTTCCAGCATCTTTTCCATTATTTATCTAATACACTATCTGGGATTTATACCGAAGGAAACCCAACAAATTAGCAATCAATGCGTTATATTAAATGTTACCGAATTAATGAAAATTCAGCCACTTGACTGGACAAATTAACATAAATTCAGGTACTATAAAGTTACTAATTTGGAGAAATTTGTATGTATGTCCCTCAGGCACAATTAAAAAGGTTAAAATCCCTAGTACAACCTGGAAAAGTTATTGTCATATTTGGCCCACGTCGAGTTGGCAAGACGACATTGCTTCATCAATTTCTAGCTGATGCGGGCCCACATATTTTTGTGACTGGAGAAGATATTTTTACTCGAGAAGCCCTCACAAGTGGCTCAATAGAAAAGCTCAAAGCCTTCATCGGCGATCATGATTTACTCGTCATTGACGAGGCTCAGCACATCCCAAATATCGGGCTTAACTTAAAACTCATTGTTGACCATCTTCCCCATGTCAAGGTTATCGCAACAGGCTCATCAACTTTTGACTTGGCAAAAGAAATGGGAGAACCCTTGACAGGGCGTAAGCTTACCATTCGCATTTATCCCCTTGCTCAAATTGAGCTCAACCAAATACAAAATGCTGCTCAAACAAAAGCACAACTTGAAGCAAGGCTAATCTATGGATCCTACCCAGAAATCATCACTCACAATAATGATGCGATGCGCAAGGAATATCTGAGAGATCTCGTTTCATCCTACCTCTTTAAAGATATCCTCGCCTTTGATGGTGTCAAAAAATCCAAAAAGCTAATAGATTTACTAACCCTTTTGGCCTTTCAAATCGGTCATGAAGTTTCTATCTCAGAAATTGCTTCCCAGCTCGGAATGAGCAAGATGACCGTCGAACGTTATCTTGACTTATTAGAGCAGGTATTCGTGTTGATCAATATACGAGGATTTAGCCGCAACTTGCGCAAAGAGGTCAGCAAAACATCCCGCTATTACTTCTATGACATTGGTGTGCGCAACGCTCTAATCAACAACTTTAACTCTCTTAGTCAACGCAATGATCATGGCGCACTTTGGGAAAATTATATCGTACTCGAGCGTTTAAAAAAGCAGGAGTATACTCAATTGTGGAGTCACAACTACTTTTGGCGCACTTATGATCAAAAAGAAATTGACTGGGTTGAAGAACGAGATGGGCATCTTTTTGGGTATGAGATTAAATGGGGAAATACCATTGCAAAAGCGCCAAAGCTATGGCTTTCTACGTATAGTAATGCATCCTTCGAGTGCATTAACGAATCTAACTACCTAAAATTCATTACTTAACCTCAGTTATGGGTTTATATCACTAACCTTTAGGCAATTCAGGGAAATCTTGCACAATTTTCCACCTGAATTCCGTTATTTAATACCATTTGTGATAATATATTACTCATGAAAACTGTTGTTGTTGGGCTATCAGGCGGAGTTGACTCTGCTGTAAGTGCTTATTTACTCAAAAAGCAGGGCTATAAAGTCATTGGTCTTTTCATGAAAAATTGGGAAGATGTCGACGCCTCCGGCCATTGCCAATCTGAGCAAGATTTTGAGGATGTCACGCGCGTGTGCCAGATGCTCGATATCCCCTATTATGGCGTCAACTTTGTCAAAGAGTATCAAGAGCGCGTCTTTGCTGATTTCTTAAGCGAGATTAAAGCGGGGTTCACGCCAAACCCTGACATTCTATGCAATCGCGAGATCAAATTTGATGTCTTTTTAAAAAAAGCGATGGAGCTCGGTGCCGACTATCTAGCTACTGGGCATTACTGCCAAACGGATGGCATCCATTTGCTGCGCGGATTAGATGCCAATAAAGATCAAAGCTACTTCCTCTATGCCCTAAAATCCCAGGTCTTAGATAAAGTGCTCTTTCCCATCGGGCATTTAAACAAGTCTCAGGTGCGCGCCATCGCCAAAGAGCAAGGGCTGCCTGTTGCAGAAAAAAAAGATAGCACGGGCATCTGCTTTATTGGTAAGCGCCCCTTCAAAGCATTCTTGGAAAACTACATCAAGCCAAAACCAGGGCTGTTTATCGATGAAAATGGAAAAGCAATTGGGCAGCATGATGGCTCTTGCTTTTATACAATCGGTCAACGCAAGGGCTTAAAAGTTGGAGGCCCAGGTGATGCGTGGTTTGTTGCAAAAAAAGATGTCGAGAGTAACCAGGTCACCTTAGTGCAGGGAGAAGAACATCCCTTGCTCTATTCCAAAGAGCTCATCGCAACAGATGTGAGCTGGATTGCCGATGTGCCCAATTTTCCATTGCGCTGCACAGCAAAAGTGCGCTACCGATCTCCTGACAGACCGTGCACGGTAGAAAGCATTGGAAACACTCTTCGCGTCATCTTTGATGAGCCAGAGCGCGCAATCACTCCTCGCCAGTCCATTGTGCTATACGATGGCCAAACCTGTTTGGGTGGCGCCATGATCTCAAATACCAATCTGAGTTTTGCGCTTCCACGGACGCATGAAAAGACCTGCTAACACAACAAGGGCTGCCCCAATAATGCTCATGAAATTAGGCAGTTGATTAAAGACTAGCCATTGTAAAATCATTGCAAAGACAAGTGAGAAATACATGAAGGGAGCCACAGTTGCAGGGTTGTGCACATAGCGATAGGCTAAGCTGCGCAGAACTTGGTTAAATACACTTGATATAGCAAAACCAATGAAAATAAATAACACTGTGGTGTCCGTAATTTGACGAATTAGATCATATGTGCTTGAAAAAAACAGCATAAAGCATCCGGCCATCATGGCTGAAAAGAGAAAAATAAGAAATAGTTGCTGCATCACGGTAGCAAGCCGCGTAACTTTATGGAGCGCGATTTGCGTGCTTGCTAGAAACAATCCTGAGCAGAGCCCAATTAAAGCATGCCAATCAATAAGACCATTGGTTGGCCTCAAAATGCACGCTACACCTACAAAGCCAATAAGCAAACAAAAAATCGTTTTACGCTTCAGCTCTTTTTTCATAAATATGCGTGCAAGAAGCGGCATAAAAAGCGGACCTGTGCTCATCAACAGAACCGCATCGAGCAAAGAGCCGTAAGAGAGATAAAAAATAAAGCAAATTTGCGTCATAAAAATAAGAAAGCTTCGCAAAAGAAAATATTTCAGAGTAGGCCATTCAAAAAGGTGCGCTTTGAGTTTGAATGCTCCAGGGAAAACAAAGAGAAGTGGCATAGCAAAACGGAAAAACAAAGTAAGAGGCACAGACGTGTACTCGTTTCCTAGTTTGCTAAACAAACTGATCATCGCTGCAAAAATAGTAGAAATTGCGGTCAGCGCAATTCCTTTATTCACATTATGCTCGTGCATATTATAATAAATACTATATGTTGTAATTTTATTGTCGTTTTATTACAATAATCATCATGAAATTACTTAGAAGACTGTTTGATTATTCGTTGCTTTTTTCTATTCTCTATCTCATTGGCGCTGAGATTGATGTTTTAAGTCGCTGGACTCTAATCGTAGTTTTAATCCCTGTTGTGCCTCTGCTGGACCTACTATTAAAAAAATTATTCCGCCTATCTTTAGGTAAATATTTTTTTGGATCTCAGAAAAAATGGCATAAAGTTGTTCTTGGATGCGTGTTGACTGGAGCTTTCATAAGCAGCCCAATTGGATGGGATCGCTGGCACCGCAGCGCTAACATCACCATGGTGCACATCGATCCTAAAGATTACAAAGGCTGGACAGCTTTTGAATCAGACGACAAGCTATTTCGTATTTATTTCCCTGAGAAGTCTGACACCAACGAAAGTGAACTCCCAATTCCAGGCGACCAACCGTTGGCCCTTAATGAACACAGCTCTGTTCACAAAGAGTTAGGCACATTTACAGTTGCCTATACACAGCTGCCCCAAAAGTGGCTAAAATATAGCGATAAGCTGATCATCAAGCATGCCCTTGTAAATATGGCAGAAAATATGGACAGCACTGACCTTGTCACCCGCAATTATTCTATGCACGGAACCATTCAAGCAATTGACTATGTCTTAAAAAGCAAAGGCAATGACGTCCTAGGGCGTATGATGCTTGTCAATGACCGCTTATATAAGATTGAGCTGCAAGCAAACGGTGCAGCCGGAGACGAAGCTAAAGCTGCTCAAGAGCTATTTACGAAATCTTTTCAGCCTTCGAACTAAGCCACTGATATACCCCCAGCCCAATGAGATAGAGGGTTGCAACGAAAATTAGAATGGACGAATAGACCATCATTTTCACATCTGTTTTGGCCATCTCAATTGTCAAAACAAGACCTTCTAGCGATAAAGCTGTAAAAATAATCACCACAAGTTTGCGAAGCGCTTTACGAGCATCTCTTGGCTTAGCATCTTTTGAGGCCCTGAGCACCTCTTCTAAGACTAAGTATTTAGAAACATCGATCACTGCAAAAGCAAACACGATTAAGGCCACTTCATCTAAGAGCCCATAGACAGTGAATCCATTTGTCCTTACTTCAGCCCAAATATTAACAACAGATGCGATCACAATCCATATTGCAATAGCAAAAAGAATCAAAGATGCGATCATATAACCGAAGTTGGCAACACGAACAACCAGTTTTGCTTGTCTATCCTTCATATTTCCATACATAAGATAAAAGCTTTTCATTTTCAACTATATTCAATATATAGTTGAATATGTGGAAAAATAAGACGTTAGTCATCGCAACTCTTGCGATAGCCTCTTTAGTCATGGGCTTTGGCGTTTACGACGGCACAAAACCCAAACACAAGCAGATAGACACTCGAGGGCAAATGACGCTTGGCAACAAACGCTCCGATGTGCATGTTATTGTATTTTTAGACTTTAAATGCTATGCCTGCAAACGATTTGAGGAGCAAATCTTTCCGCTGCTTGAACGTCGCTACATTAAAACAGACAAAATCGCCTACACGCTAATCCCCATCTCATTTTTAAGCGGATCATCCCACTTACTTGAGGGCTACTACTGCACACGCGAGCAAAATAGGGATGCAAGCCTGACCTACATTAGCAAAACCTTTGACACACAAAGCCTTCCCGTTTTAGAAGGCATCGACAGAGAAAAACTCTACGAGTGCTTAGGGAGCGAATCAGCTTCCAATTATGTCGATCGCAATTTAGACATTGCAAAACAAGCGATGGGGCGCACACTTGAAACCCCGACAATTTTTGTGAATGGCTATCGCGTCAAAGAGCCGAGCTACACAGCGGTTTCAAATGCCATTGATCAAGCCTTATCAGGAGACACCCTTTGAAACGCTACAGTTTGTACTTTGCATGGGTATTGTCATTGATTGGAACACTTGGTAGCTTTTACATAAGCGAGGTGCTTGAAATTACTCCATGCGACATGTGCTGGTATCAGCGCATCTGCTTATTTCCACTGGCAATTATTTTAGGCATAGCCGCCTATCGACGCTTTAACCAAATTGCATCTTACGTGATCGCACTTCCTATTTTGGGAATGGTCTTATCCCTCCTTCAAGTGCTTATGCAAGAAGTACCAGCTTTTGCACCCTTGCCACTTTGCGGCCCCGGGCATAACTGCCAAGAGGTCATGCTCGAACTTTTTGGATTCTTAACAATTCCAATGCTCAGCTTTATCAACTTCACACTGATTACAGCTCTGCTTAATTCCTGTCGAAAAGATCGCCGGAATAATGCCTAGGCTTCAAATACTCAGCAAGCACGTGGTGAAATTTTTCATGATCGCAATGCTCACCACACGTAAATAGATCAACAAAGCAAGCGCGATATTCTGGATAAGTGTGAATGCTCGCATGACTCTCAGAAAGGAGCACTGCCATCGTTAGCCCTTGCCCATCAAAATGGTGAGAAATAGAATTTAGCACTTGAGCGCCCGATGCTATAGAGGCTTCAAGCATCACCTTCTCAAGTCGTTGAACATCTATTAAGGCCTGCCCATCGCAGTCATAATAGCTTGCAACAAAATGATTTCCAGCAAATTCGTAGCCAAAAAGTGAACAAGCCAGGAATAGAGTTGATAAAAAATATTTCATATACCTCCTGAATCAAATAATTTTCTGAAGGTAGCAAAATTAAGAAAAAAATGATAGACTATTCTTATGCGCTATACCACTCAAAAACCAGCCCCCCTACTCACACAGCTAGAGGCCATGTCCCCAGACAGCTCTAAAAGCACCCTGCGTTCGTGGCTAAAATCAGGCAGAATCGAGGTGAATGGCATTCAAGCCAAAGCCCCCCATCAAGTGGTTGAAAAAGATTCAAGTATTTGCTTAACACCTAAAAAACCCCAACCTCTAGCAGACGGCGTCCAAGTCCTTTACCTCGACCAGGAAATTGTCGTCATTGATAAGCCCGAAGGCCTACTCAGCGTTGAGACACCCCGCATACGCGATCGCTGCGTTCACGCTATCTTAAAGCGCGCCTATTACCCTTCTAGAGTTTTTCCAGTTCACCGTCTTGACCGAGACACCTCTGGCGCTATGGTCTTTGCATTAACTGAAAGTGCCGCTCACTCCCTCAAAGAGCAGTTTTCATCCCATGACATTGTGCGCGAGTATCTTGCTCTCATCCAAGGCCAAATAGAGCCCGAAACTGGCACCATTGATACGTTTCTTTATGAAGATACCAACTACAATGTCCATGTTCATAAAACCCAGGGCAAGCGAGCTATCACCCACTACAAAACACTTGCAAAGCGCAAGAAAACAACCCTTTTAGAGCTCGCCTTAGAAACCGGCAAAAAAAATCAAATCCGCGTCCATTTAGCTCATTTGGGCCATCCCGTTATTGGTGATAAAAAATATGGATCCGACTCGGATCCCTTTGGCAGACTTGCCCTCCATGCAAAAACACTTAGCTTTGTGCATCCTACGACACTAAAGCCGATGCATTTTATATCAACTCCACCATCCTTATTTGGAGAAAACTTATGAAACGCCTTTATCGAGATCGTTGGGATAAGAAAATTGGTGGCGTATGCGGCGGTCTTGGCCAATACCTAAAAATTGATCCGACCATCCTCCGCATCGTCTACGTCCTTCTGACAATCCTTACAGGTCTCCTGCCGATGATTATCATCTATCTCGTTGCCTGGCTGCTCATGCCACTTGGCCCCAAGCTTAAAGTCGAGCCAACCTATCCACGCCTATACAGATCACGCACCAATCGAAAAATTGCGGGCATTTGTGGTGGAATTGCGACATTAACAAAGATTGATCCAACAGTGATTCGGATTACGCTGATTGTAGCCTTATTTGTTACAGGGGTTTTCCCCGTCTTAATCGCTTATTTTGTAGGAATCGCTCTAATCCCTGAAGAGCCTAGATAAGGGCTAAGTTCAATGGTTCTTGTTCCTTTAGCGAAATCCAATGTTGCCGTTGCTGTCAGAGGGCACCAGCAATGATATTGAGCAGCAGAGCACAAGTAAATGCCGATCCTACTGACTAATTGTTTTACACCCTCACTCTCATTATGAGCGATTTCGATTTCTTGCTTGAAGCCACCCCCTGTGGCAACCAGAGCGCGATCAATCTTCTCTTGCGCCATTTTTATAGCAAACCCAATGGGCTCGACTGTAATAGCCTGAGTAGCGTTATATAGGATCAATTTATCGTTGTTGCAGGCCGTTGCCAACTCCTCGGCATCTGCCATTACTTTACCGTTGTAGGTTATTTTTAAGCCCCGTTGGACATCTATTTGAACCGCATTTTTAAGATAAGACAGATCATGCTTCTGGTAATCATTCATATCCTTTTCAGTAAATTTTTCGACTCGAGTAGATTGCATGGTCTGCTCTAAACAATCGGCTCTAAACTGCAGCTGGTTATTAATTGATCTTTTTTTATGCAAATTTAATGCAATATAGGCAATAGCCGTAGTTGCTACTACCGTACCACCTATTAGCAAAACGCTTCCAGCGATTGCACCTATGATAAAGCCTAAACTGCTAATTGCTAAGATAGTAAAGGCAGCCAAAGCAATATACATACAGCGTTTATCCAAAGATGATAGCTGCTTTAGTGGAGTTTCACAATAGCCAGGGATGCTCGAATCCAGAGTAACAAACCGGGGCCCAAGAACCTCTCCTAAAGAATAGCCTCTACCATAGCTAGAATAATCAATTTCATGTCCCATAACACCAAATATTGTAGCACATTTTTTAATTAAAATAAATAGCTTATTAGATTACAAAAAGATACTGACTTATGTATTTTACTATCAAGCACTAACGAATTGACGCTAAAAGTTGAGAAGCATTAGGGACTCTTAAGAGCTCAGTAGTATAAGTCTTTTTAAGGACATCAACCCGCGTGATTGCCTCATACACAAGGCCTTTAACGAACTTCCCATCATTAGACATATCTCTAACTGCCCAATAGTTTTTTAGCGTAACAGTTTTTGTGTCTTTAGAAATGTCAGCGTAAATTTCAACTGAGCATAGATTGTTATCCTTATCATTATGATGACTTAGTTGGTGTGCTTCGAATCTAGGCGTGCAACCATGATCACCGTACTTCTTTAAGAAATCGGTAAGCCTAATTGTTCCATGCGAAGCTGCTCCTTGATGCATTTGATCTAGGATCACGGAATCATTAGCATAGAGTTTCATGATCTGCTTAGCACTTTCGATTTTTTCACCGTTGATGTAGACATGGAATCCCCCTGTAAGATCTCTAGCAATTTGTTTTTCTAGTTCTTCTAGTGTTAGCGTCACTTCTGGGATGTTTTTGACTTCAGGCCCGAAGTTCACTGGAAAATGGTGTACCTGAGGAAAACTTGGGTCTTTTATGATTTCGCTAATCAAAACATATTTGCATTTAAAAAATCTAAGTCCAAAGTAAGCAACTAACCCTAGAGCAGCTATGCCTAGTGCACACACACTATAAGAACACTTCTTGTAAAATCCTAAACAGCTGATTGCTAGCGACGTAAATACTGACAAAGCAACGATCCCCGCAGTGCAATCTAGTTCACTTAGTTGTCTATTATCTTCAAAAAGAATCTCTTTGGTGTAGGTTTTATTAGCTGATGTGATTTCCTTTAGATCTGCCATTTAACAAAACTCCTTCAATTTACGAAGATTATATATCAATGAAAATTTAATATCAAGATTTTTTCAGCAAGCAAGCCAATTTATCTAAATTAAATTTCTATGCCGAGAACTGAATCTGTAGGCTTTTGATTATCAACGTCTTTAAGCCTCCAAGCCCAGCGAATTAGTGCAATTGGCGGTTTATAAGAGCCATTTTTAGCCCGTTTTTCCTTTAACATCGATAAATTCACCTGTAGGTACGCTTCTGCTTCCATAATCACTTCCTCGCCGCGCTTGATTGCAAGTGGCATAGATAGAACGAATGCACGCTTACCCGGAATATTCCTGTAGGAATAAACACAGTCTTGGGGATTTAACAAACTGACTTGGATGCCCAATATCTCATTTTTGAGCTCTTCTTGCATTAGCTTCAGCAATTTATCTTCAGAAGCTATGGACATATAGCGTTTAATATCAATCATATCCTCTTCTGGGGCCTGGACTGCCCCCCTTTCAGATGGAGTGCCATTCAATACATACTTGCGCTCAGTGGGCAGCTCACTGACATCACTAGTAATAAATGAATCGATCTCCTTCCAGTTAAATTCATCTGAGGGCTCGCTGCTTCCTTTCATAGAAACCGGGCGAACGTCTGTATGGTAATAGAATTTAAGAGCATCTAGATATGAAGAAATGCAGTTAGCACTTTTGTGGGTAACTTCAGCAACATTACCTGGAGTTAGATTCACATTCATTCCGCTGATCTTTTCATTGGCTGGTAGGTGTTCGCAGTCTTTGAATGCTTTTGGTATTTTTTTAAAATGCTTCAATAAATATCCAAAAACGATTGCTCCAAGAGTGAAGCGCTGCCCATGGAATGCCATGCCTTTATTTGCCAAACACTGACCAACATTCTTTTCAATGATATGGGCAATCGTTTGATTTAAATCGACATCTGATTGACTACGCATCGCGTACTGTGTTTCTTGAACAAGCGCTTCCATGCCTGTGCGATCTTGGGCATCTTTACATTGAGATTTAAAGTGAGTTAGTTTTTTGGCGCCTAGCTTATCGTTTAACCAGACCATCATATGCTCTGATTGAGCGATATAGAAAAAGTGTAAAAAGGCCCTTTGCCCCATTAGCGCTTCATTGTAATGGTTATTCCTAAGACTGCTAGGAATTTCATAATTTAGCTGTATTGTTTCCTCATTACGAGCATCATTAAAATAGACCTTTTTGACATATCCCACTATTCTTCTTAATTCAGCTTTGTATTCTTTAAGAAACGCATCATCTTTACGAATTGCAAGAGGTAGTAAGCATCCATATTGATTGTTAATGTCGTTATGGCAGTAAGCCTCTACCAACTTTTCCTCCATAGCGCCAAACGTACCGTCCTCGGCAATCTTGTTATAGAGAGGCCCATCATAAGGCTGAAATAAGGCCTGATAGGATGATGTTATTTCTTCAAGCTTTGTTCTTAATAGGCAGCGGCCACGCTCAACATTTGGAAAGAGACACTCATGCACAGCAACCAACATTGCTTCGTTACGCTCTTCTAGTACACGGCAAAATGCTAGTTCTTCTGGGGACAACATCTCTCCATTACCATTATTGGTATCAGCAAAATAGCTGTAAATCATGTTCCCAAGTGCACATGCCCACTTCACCAATAGTTTATCTGACCATGGCATCGATGGGGTCGGAGCTCTTAAGAAAGCAACCGAGTGGCTCGCAAACTGAATCGAACCTCTTAAGTTTGGGAGATTGCCACCCTCAACGCCTAGAAAATCTTTTGTTCCTATAGTTCCTTCTGCTTGGCTTAAACTCTTTTCATACAAACTTGCCAGAAAAAATCCCGGTGCGTCATCAACGATTTTATTCACATAAAGCAAATAGGCCAACAAGCTATCATGGTGATCAGTTGGGCTTCTTTGCAAAATTCGCTTAACAAGAGTCACCAGATAATCGTGATCAACTACTCCAGACATATGGACTAACAAGATCTGTTTTTGGCAAGGATTCATTATGTCAAAAAGAATCGCACGCAAGGCTTCTACAAACTCTGCATATCTAGCTGCAGGACTCGAAAAGCTATGAGGCTCAAGCAGTGCTTTTGCGAGTGGACTTATGCCCATTTTTTTTCTTATTTCTTCATGGCCAACCACTTTAGCAATATAATCAAGATGAACTGTAAACTTGTGGTCTTTGCAAGGATCACCATAACTAAGCGATGCAAAGCGCGCTTTATTATTCAATAAAGTGGCATTACAATCAGCGGAAGCAAGGTATTGAAATTGGGCCTCAAGGAGCGCTTTCTTGCGTATAAGACTTCTAATAAGTGTTTCGTTGTCTTGAGAAACATCAACATATGTGTATTGATCGACGCCACTGTCAGCTGCAGCAGAATTTTCTAAGTTTGAGCTATTAAACAAGCAGCGAATTAATTCGCACTTACCTACTTTGTCTTGAACCAGGCTTTCGCTTATTAGCTTTTCAAGTCTTTTGATTTCAGACTTAAGTAACATGACCTCCAGTTTCTGTTCTAAAAGGTGCATATGCATTTGCATTGCTTCACATTTAGCTTCAAGAAGAGTTTTCTCTTCGTTTAGAGCTCTCTTCTGCTCTTCTAATTCAGTTTTCACAGTGCCTAGATTTGCTAACTTTTGCTTTACCTCTTCGAGGCTACGCTCAGACTCATCTTTCTGATTTTCAAATTCTGTTACTTGATTTTGGTGCGCTTGAAGAATTTGCACTAGATTCTGTTCCAAATCTCTCTTCTGTTCTTCTAATAGAGTTTTCTCAGCGTCTAAATTTGCTAACTGTTGAGTTGCAACTTCCAGTGATTCAGTGAGTTTTTTTGTTAACTCTGCATGCTCTTTGTCTAATAATTCCTGTAATTCATCCGGAGTTTTTGGATTGATTGGAAGGTAGGCCTGTAGGCGGTCATGCGAAGCAGCAATTCCACTAAAGGCAACGTATATACCAAAAAAGATGCCAGCTATCGACCCGATGGATTTTGCTAAGTTTTGCGATGCTGAATAACACGCATCGATGGGATGAGCCTTAATGAGATCTGCAAGGGTATCAACTACGATCAATGCCGCATAACTGCAAGCATTTAGGGCAGAGAAAAAAGCGAGCGCAATTCCATCTACAAAGGCAGTGAAGCGTCTAGCATCTAGCAATGGAATTGAATCCTTGCTTTCTATAGTTTCAATACCATGCTTTAACCATTCGCGAGTTCTTAGCGCATCATAAGGAAGCATGTAATGCAAAAAATTAGGCTCTTTGGCTTCTATACCCATATCAGTAATCCATGTTAAGTTTAGCTTCAATGCTAAGTGAGTTAGTTATTATTGGCAAGCGCGAATAAGCCGATCGTGTAATGCTAAATTTTTTGTTATGCAAAGCACAGCAGCAGGCTGAGTTAGCGAGCGCAAGGTTGCATAGAGATTAGAGGGTGTAATGCGGATGTGGGCTAAGGGCAAATCTTGCGTTGAAAGGATCGTTGAGGGACGGCTTTCATCTGAAATGAGTTGGTCTAAGGATGTGTAGAGGGTTAGAGGAACCGCTGGCGCATAATGGCGATAGCGGGTTCCTGGTGAGGCATGAGAATTTTGCTCAATGGGCAAATCTATCTCAAATGATCCAGGGCGCAATATCGTTGGGCTATCGCCTAGGAGTGAGATCACGGTTGACTCTATCCCTAGAGGGCAAGCACCTCCGTTGAGAATGGGCAAATTGGGAAAATCAGCAGCAACATGCGCGGCGCAGGTAGGGCTAGGACGTCCTGAAAGATTTGCAGAAGGTGCAGCAAGGGGCTCTGCGACAGCCGAAATCAATTCTAGGGCCATGGAGTGATTGGGCATGCGCAGCGCAATGCTAGGTTGAGCTTTACCTGGAACAACTAGGGTGAGCGGGCCTGGCCAGTAGCGCTCTGCTAGTTCATAAAAGGAGTCTGGAAGATGCCGCGCTAGGTCTTTAGCCATTTTAAGAGAGCTAATGTGAGCGATGAGTGGATTGTCGGCAGGGCGTTTTTTTAGGGCATAAATTTTTTGAATAGCTTCTGGATTGGACCAAACACCACCTAAACCATAAACGGTCTCGGTTGGAAAGGCCACGATACTCCCTTCTAAAAGGTAAGAAATTGCTTGATTCAAATTGACATTCATTTTTCAGATCCATTATACCTTCGATATGCGCACTTCAGCAACGATTCTTTTTCTCTTTGGTCTCACCTTGATCCTAGGCGGTTTTATGGGCTGGGCGCGTGCGGCTAGCTATATTTCACTGGTTATGGGGTGCGGGCTTGGGATTACTCTGGTTGCTTGTGGATGGATCATGCTTAAGGGTAAGGCCTGGGCTTTATACACAGCAATGCTAATTACTACAGGCATAGCCGCTTTATTTGCCTATCGTTTTTTCAAAACACAGCAGATGATGCCCGCCGGAATGATATTGGTGATGAGCTTACTAACTCTTTCTGCTCTTCTTGTCGGACTTCAGAATAAGCGCTAACGCTTCTCAACAACAGACCAATTAATATTTTGAAAGAAGATGTCAATATACTTTGCTCGATCAAGGCCAAATTCTGTGATATAGGCATGCTCCCAAACATCCATGACAAGGATCGGCGTGCCACCTGCGATGTGACCTGTATCATGCTCATTAATCCAGATGTTGTGAAGACACTTATTTTTGGGATCTTTATAGAGAATTACCCACCCAATACCGCGCATTAAGCCTGTCGCTTTAAAGTCTTTTTCCCATGCTGCATAAGAGCCAAAGTCTTTTTCAATTTGTCTATAGAGCGCGCTGCTGCTATTTAGAGGTTGAGACATACCCAGATTCTCAAAATACGCCTCATGCAAAAGCATTCCATCCATCTCCCAGCCCACGCGTCGCTTAAGAGCGCCATACAGGATCGAAAGATCTTGGCCATCTGCTGCGACCTCTCGTATTTTTGTGAGCAACGTGTTGGTGTTTTTTACATAGCCTTGATAGAGCTGAATATGCATGCGAATAAGCGCTGGGCTAAGCCCTTTAACACTCTTCTCAAGGTAAGAGAAGTCTTTGGTCTGGTAGTAAGACGGAGCAACAATTGCTGCCGCTCCATCTTGAGGTGCAAACGGTTGCATGGGATTTGCAAAGCAATTTACCATGAATAATAGTCCAGCAACCGATTTTAGCATATTACGCTCTCTTTTCTCTTCCGTTTATCACTTTATGCAAGTTTGAGGCAAGAGCTGCCACTTGGTTTTGCTTATGCCTGCATTTCTTGAATTTCGAGATGACAGCGCCGATCTCTATAGCAAGGTCCTCATCTTGGCTATCAACAAGAGCATGCAATGCACAAAGATGGCCTAATGTTGCATGCGCATTGAGTTTTTTGTTGCTCATTTTAAGCGCAATTGCCTTTAGCTCATTCAAAACAAATGCCTCATCAAGTTTTAAAGGTGTTTGAGCAAATTTTTCAAGCAATGAAAAGTATTGGCTTGCACCTAGATTTGGTTTCTGAAAAAACTTAAAGCCTGCAACACGAACAGATTTAAAGGCCACAAGCACTTCTTTATTCTTTGCGTATGCGGCCAAATTTTGGACCAGCAAAAACGCTCCCCTTTCTGAGGCAATATGGTAGGACCCTTTTACAAAGAATGGCTCTTTTTTAAGCGCTTTCACAAGATTTTGCATGCCAATCGCTACGTTTAGTCCCGTTTTGCTCTCTACAACTACTTGTTCTTCTTCAGCGGGCGTTTCTTCAGCTACGATAGCTTCAGCAACTTCTTCCACTACCTCTACAGGGCATGGTTCTTCTACCTGCTTTTTCTCACAAGTAGGGATGAAATCCCCCCATTGCGGCAGGTATTCTTGAATCTCAGACCAGTAGCTGGCCGATAGAGGGGCTGTCCCAATTAGGGTGCAAGCGATGGTAAAAACAATGGATGCTTTTTTCATAATCCTCTCCAGTTTAGGATGTTATTTTGTTGCCCTTCATCTTAACCGAATCTAAATATTATTTGCTAGAAAAATATGTAATAAATTTTTAAACGCTTAATCTACAGTGGTTTAAAACCACTTGAATTAAATTAAAATTTTTGATATAATTTTATGTGAAATAGGACAATTTATGAAAACAAATGATTACAGCTCATATTTACCAGTAAAAGGTAGCCAACCTGACTTGGTTAGCTTTAATTTAAAAACACCTTTTTTCACTGAAGCAGGCCCGGCTAACGTCCCTAGTACTTTCGGTCTTATTAGTAGCCCACTGACCCTTTATGAAGCCACGCAAGAAGTTCACGATGCCTACAAAAATAAAGACAATGAAAGCTTACTAGACATTGGTATCCAATTCCTGGCTCAACCCCTTAACGCTTTTTATTCTATATTTAACATTGCCCATTACGTGGACTCTGCCCTGCTGTTTTTCTCTGTAATAGCTCGCAGTGAATCTCTTAAATTTATCTCTTATGGCGTTGGACTGCTAGGCTCTTTGGTTTGTATACTTCAAGGGATATTTGAATGCATCTCTTTGAAACGCACTCTTACGTTTCGAAGCGATATGAACTACGATCTAGTTGAACGGCTAGAGAGCATCAACAAGCTTGCAAATGAGCTAAAAGCTGAAGAACGTCCTGCCAATTTACTTGACGCAATTGAAAAAACCCTAGCCTTTGCAAAATCTTCAAAATATCAGAGCCAATTAATTCAGATGATGGGAGCAGATTCATTTAACGCCTTCACTGAGCTTTTAGAAGCTGGAAGAAAAGAGTACATACAAACAATTAAAATCAACAATATCAGAACCGTAATATTTGAAGAGGCTCTAAATAAACTCAACACTCAAGTAAGGCAACCTCTATTCAGAAAAAATATGCAGTACATCGCCTCTTTTATCGACCCCTCAGAGAAGCAAATCTCTTACATTAGCAAAAAATTCAACGATGCTTATTCCAAAGCCCTTAAGACTAATGCCGAAAAGGGCGATGAACTTGCTGGGAAGTACCGAGATGAGTTTGATCATGCCATTAATTCAATTCGACATGCTAACTTCAAACGCCTTGGTCGCCGTATTCAACCATGGCTTGCAGCCGAAATCAAGGATTCAGAAATCTTGATCATTGACGGACTAAAACACGAAGATAAAGAAATTAAAGATCAGGCATACAACCTTGTTGGCCGCCTCTTAAAGCTTACAGATGAGCAAACTAAGAAGCTTGTTATTACCAACATTTGTGGAATTGCAGCTGTTGTTTTCTTTATCCCAGCAATTTTTTTCTTCCCATTTTTAGTAGTTTCAACCTTCTTTGGAACAGCCCGGTATGTAATAAGCGCTGGGTATTTAGGTAGCCGCGGATGGGAATTTAGAAAAGAAAATCTTGTGCCTATTTTTATTCGCAAGTGCTTTAGAAAGGCAAAAGAACTTTACAAAAACCCACCTCAAATTAAGAACTGGAAAATCGTTTATATCCAGCCAATGCGCTACGATTTTTCAGACAGACAGCTCGTCATACCGGCCGCTTGATTTATTTTTAGATATTAAATAGACTCCGTAGCCATGAAGTGGCGATCATTTAGCTGGCTTTTGCCAGCCCTATTTCTATTTATTGACAAACCAATCGCTGAATGGCTAAGTGGATGGCATTCTCTTTGGCTGGCAACTTATGCTAAAATAGCAACGTTTTGCATCAATCCTGCTTGGATATGTTCTTCATTTATCATGATAACATTGATCATGATCGCTTTTGATTTAAAGTATCAATATAAATGGATTAGATCGTGTGCAAGTTTGGGGTTTGGACTTTTGCTTATCCGAGTCATCAAAATGTGTGTTGGCCGCTCCCGCCCGAAGCTGTGGCTTAAACAACACATCTATACGTGCAAGTTTTTCACCTTTGATAGCTATTATTTATCATTTCCATCATCCCACTCATATGCTGTATTTGCTTTAGCCTTTATCGTATCCAAGCATTTTCCAAAATGGAGAGTGCCTATATTCGTTATCTCGGCGCTTTTAAGCTCAAGCCGCGTTATTTTGCATCAGCATTTTGCATCCGATATAGCAGGAAGCTGCTTAATTGCCTACATCATCTATTTGATGGTTTGGAAAACAAAAATCGGACAAGCCTTAGAGGGCTTGCCCGATCGCATCATTCAGAAAAAAGCGTAATTGCTTACTTCTTTACAGCTTTTCTGCGAGTTGTTTTGCGCTTAGCAGCTGGCTTTTTAGCAGCTGTTTTTTTGCGAGTTGTGCGCTTAGCTGTTTTTCTTTTAGCAGCTGGCTTTTTCTTAGCAGTTGTTTTACGCTTAGCAGCTGGCTTCTTAGCAGCTGTTTTTTTCTTAGCAGTTGTTTTGCGTTTTGCAACTGTTTTTTTAGCAGCTGGCTTTTTAGCAGCTGTTTTTCTGCGTACTGTACGCTTAGCAGCTGGCTTCTTAGCAGCTGTTTTTCTCTTTTTTGTTGCCATGATTTGCTCCTTCCTTGGGATTAACAAAATATATTTTGAAGACTTCGCCATATCCGTAATTGCGACTTTTCTTCCTTCTAATTATTAATATACATTATTTGAATTAAAAAAGATAATTTTTTTATTTATTTTTAAATTTTATTATGTTATTATTTAAATTTCATAGTGATTTTGTAATTAAAAGAATTATCAAAACCTTAAAAAAACTTTTGATAACTGACTCCTTTAAGCTACTAATCAGCATCTGATTGGATGTTAGAGGAATTGAAGTTAAGAAATGTTGATTTGCAAATTAAATACGCAACACACTCTTTTTTAAGAGTTTAACAAAATTACTGGAACAATACTCATAAATAGGGTATCAAGGAAAGAATGGATAAAGAAAACACACCAGAGCTTTTGCTATACTACAAAACCACCTGTCCCTATTGCCGGAAAGTTCTTGATTTCATCGATGAGCAGTCTATTGCTGTGCCTTTAAAAGATATCAACGCTACTAGTGATGCCAAAGATGAATTGGAGCATCTAGGCGGAAAATCTCAAGTTCCTTGTCTATTTATAGACGGAAAAGCCCTTTATGAGTCTGATGAAATCATCGCTTGGCTTAAATCATACAAAAAAGAGTTGGATTCATGAAAAAACTACTTCTACTATCACTCTTTGCTTGCTCGCTCTTTGCTGCTGAGCCTCAAAAACTTAAGTTATTCATTAAGGATGGCTGTCCTTATTGTCACAAGGTATTGCGTGAAATGAAACATTCAATGCCTACTACAGATATCGGCAAAAACCCTGCCGACCGCGATGAATTAGAGCAAACTGGCGGTAAAGCGCAAGTTCCTTGCCTATTCATTGACGGAAAACCACTCTATGAGTCAGACGCAATCATTGAGTGGTTAAATACACATGAATATTAATAAAAAGCGTTCGATCCCTGTTTTCATCCTTGCAATGTTCAATGTTTCGCTGATGGCAAGCCTTAGGAACTTGCCCCTTGTTGCCGAGCTAGGCTTTACATCCCTTTTCTTTTTTGCTGTCGTCGCTCTTGGATTTCTCCTTCCGGCCGCCCTTGTCTCCGCAGAACTTGCTACAGGTTGGCCAAAATCTGGAGGTATTTATGTCTGGGTGCGTGAGGCATTTGGTGATAAATGGGGGTTTTTTGCAATCTGGATGCAGTGGGTTCACAATGTCACTTGGTTTCCTGCCATCCTCTCTTTTGTTGCGGCAACGCTAGCCTATATCTTTAACCCAGCCCTTGCGAACAATAATCTTTTCCTATTTATTGTAATCCTAGTCGGATTCTGGGGCATGACGGCTTTAAATTATCTCGGGATTAAAACGTCTAGCATGTTTAGCACCATTGGGGTAATTTCCGGAACAATTATTCCAGGCCTTTTTATTATTTTTCTTGGCATCACCTGGCTATCAAGCGGAAACCCGATACAAATCAGCCTAGCAAATGAGCCTCTTATTCCCAATCTTGCAGATCCCAATAATCTTGTATTTATGGGCGGGCTTTTCCTTGCCTTTGCAGGACTTGAAGTTTCAGCTGGCTATGCCGGTGAAGTCAAAAATCCACAGAAAAACTATCCACGCGCCATTATCATTGCGGCAATTATCACCTTCTTTCTATTTTTGTGCGGATCGCTTTCTATCAGTATTGTTGTCCCCAAAACAGAAATCAGCCTTGTTTCGGGTCTAATGGAAGCTTTTCAGCTCTTTTTAACCAATTACCACCTTGCATGGCTCATCCCAATACTGGCCTTTCTGCTTATTTTTGGAGCCATTGCTGAAACTAACTCTTGGATCATTGGTCCCGTCAAAGCCCTTTACACCACCACAACCCACGGTAACCTCCCACCGATCTTCAAAAAAATAAACAAACACGGAATGCCCACAAATCTACTTCTCTTTCAAGCCATCATCGTAACGTGCGCAGCTGTTGTCTTGCTCTTAATGCCCACGGCAAGCAGCGCCTATTGGATTCTAACAGCCCTATCCGCACAGATCTATCTAGTGATGTATCTCACAATGTTTGTAGCGGCTATTTCCTTGCGCTATACCAAACCCAACGTCCCACGCGCCTATAAAATACCCCATCCCCATAAAGGCATGTGGCTGGTTGCATCACTTGGAATCATCTCATCTCTGTTTGCCATCGTTATTACCTTTCTGCCACCATCTCAACTTCACGTTGGCAACCTCTTATTCTACGAGCTCTTCTTGTTTATTGGCCTAGCTGTTATGATAGCCCTACCTCTTATCATGCATGCATTTAAAAAACCAGAATGGCAATGACCCCCCTTCCAGACGCTCTTCGTCCAACAACATTTGATGATGTTGTTGGGCAAGAGCACACCGTCTACCATTTAAAGGCGAGCATCGCAAAACTTCAGCCTATTTCCATCCTGCTTTGGGGGCCACCTGGCTGCGGGAAAACAACCCTTGCACGTCTTTATGCCAAAGCTTTCGACCCTCACTTTCTCACCTTTAGCGGCGCCTACTCTGGCAGCGTTGAGATCAAAAAGCTCCTTAAAGAGATCAAAGACAATCCCCTATTCTCTAAGAGAAGAGCTATTTTTATCGATGAGATCCACCGTTTTAATAAAGCCCAGCAAGACATTTTTCTTCCCTATATTGAAGACGGAACCATCATCTTAATCGGTGCGACCACGGAAAACCCCTCATTTTCTCTCAACGACGCCCTCCTCTCCCGACTTCGCGTCTTTCAACTCGAGCCACTTAAAGATGAACATCTTTTGCAAATTTTAACCAAAACACCACTAAACCCCACGCCAGAAACTACTCAAGCTCTTCTCAAGAATAGCGCAGGTGATGCCCGCCACTTTATCAATGCCATCGAAACGCTTCTAGCCCATAACGACCCATCCCTTATCACCAAGCGATGCGCAACTTATGATAAAAATGCAGATGGCCACCATAATCTGGTTTCTGCGCTGCACAAATCAGTACGGGGATCCGACCCAGATGCTGCGATTTACTGGCTCGCTCGCATGCTGGTCGGCGGAGAAGATCCCAACTACATTGCTCGCCGACTTATGCGCATGGCAGCAGAAGATATCGGCCTTGCAGATCCTCAAGCTCTAACCATTACCTTGAACGCTTGGCAAGCCTTTGAGCGTATGGGACCACCCGAGGGTGAACTCGCACTTGCTGAGGCAACTATCTACTTAGCTCTTGCTCCCAAATCAAATGCCACCTACACAGCCTTTAAAGCTGCCAAATCCCTAGCCCAAGAAACAACGCACTACATGCCACCAAAGCATATTCTTAATGCACCGACAAAGCTTATGAAAAATCAAGGTTATGGGAAAGGCTACATCTATGATCATGATACAGAAAGTGGCTGCTCCGGGCAAAACTACTTTCCAGAAGAGATAGAGGCAAGTCCAGCTTTTTACACACCCGTTGAGCGTGGATTTGAAAGAGAAATGCAAAAGCGCTTACGCTATTTTTCCAAGCTAAAAAAAGGTGGAGGGTAGCTTTATTGACAACTCAAGGTTTAAAAGCGACGATGCACAGCATCTAATCTTTTCTTTCGTCTCTATAAGAGACATGTTTACCTGAGCGATTTGAGACGCGGATTGTAGAATGCAAAAGGCAATCAGAAGAATGCCATAACAATAGGCGTAATGCCCTCTGCATGAATAGCCAAAGTGTATGTTCAATAATACGTCTCAAATAGAATACCCCCCACAACTTTAATTTAACATTAATTCATTTAAATGTAAATTAAATGTTTTTTATTTACGTTATAATAAAAATCAAGCGCAAACGCCTCATCCTTAGGTTGAAAATAAAAGATTGCCAATAAATGGCAAGAAGTGGCAAGGTTTTTGTTAAAGCAATGATTAAGGAGGACAAATGTCTGTAAAATCACCAGTCCACTCGAAAAAGAAAGATACCCTCAATGTGACAACTGCTGCTAAAAAGCAACAGGATTATGTGGTCAATGCAAGGCGTATCATGCATCGGATCCCAGAACTTGGATGGCAAGAGTCAAAAACAATTGACTTCATCCTCAACCAAATCGAGCAAGTGACTCCTTTCATCCCCTTCGATGTGCAGATAAAAGAATACAAAGGGGGCATTTGCGTTGATGTTACAATTGACCCAGACTTAGAGCGTATTTTATTTCGCGCAGATGTAGATGGACTACCCATCGAGGAGCTGACAGGCCTTCCTTTTGCCTCCGTGCATAAAGGCCTTATGCATGCATGCGGACATGACTGTCATTCTGCAATGCTACTTGGAGCTTTCCGCTCTTTGGCGACAGGAACAGTTCCAAAGAAGAACATCCGATTCATCTGGCAACGCGCCGAAGAGCTATTTGATCAAAAATCAGGTGGAGCTACCCTTGTCGATGAGGGTGTTACAGATAACATTTCAAAAGTCTATGGTTTGCACCTTTCAACACCTCGAGAGGCTGGCACGCTTTTATCACGCCCAGGCTCTATGATGGCTAATGCAGCTCACATCCAAATGGAAATAGGCTGTACAGGAGGCCATGTCATGCATCCTGAGCTCGGTTCAAACGCCATCGATATCATCACTGATATCCACATGGCACTTAGAAACTTTGCCATGCGCACTGTCGGCCCCGCAGAAACAATTGCATTCACTCCATCTGTGTCAAAAGCCGGCGATACAGAAAACATCATGCCAAATCATGCCCACATCGGCTACTCCATTCGCAATTTTTTACCACCTGAGCAGCTGCACACATTTTTAGTGCGCCTGCGCCACCAGGTTGAATCAATCATCCAAATCTATCCGGAAGCCAAACTGAAAAAGTTTGAATATCTGCCAGGTTTCCCAGCACTCATTAATGATGATAGCTCGTATCAAACCACAAAAGATCTTCTCATCTCCCACAAACTTAAAACAGGTGATTGTCCACTGCTTTTTTCTGGGGAAGATTTTGCCTACTACGCCCAGAAAAAGCCAGGGTCATTCTGGATGCTAGGCGCAAAACAAGGTCCTGGCTATGACCACCATACCCCTTATTTCAACCCAGACGAATCCATTTTGTGGGTAGGCGTCGCTTACTGGTTAGCGATTGCTACCGCTTAAAGCTCTCTAGGTCCTCAAGGGGATTTTTGAACTCTTCCCAAGAGTAGAACTTCTCCTTCTTCGGAGCAGCTTTCTTACCACGGCTTGCAGCAGATTTGTCCTGCATGAGTCCGTGCTTAGATAAAATCACAGGGACTTGCCCTGTTTCATTGATAAACAGCACACTGCTTGGTGAGCCGCCATAAATGAGCATTCCCTCATTAGCAGATGATTTAGACATCAACATGTGTGGAGCTTTTTCTGAGATACCCAGTACGACATCAGGGGCATCGCCATTTTGAAAAAAGCTAACAGACGGGTTATCCCCACCTCTTAAAAATGTCGCGATTTGCCCCTTGTTATTTGCAAGTGCCAGAGCACTACCGCCGCTTTTTAATGCAACAAGTGAGCCAGTCACTTCACCTGTTTGATTGCGCAAAAAGACGCCAGCTGAGCTTCCCCCTTGCATCTGAACAAGTGGAGCCCCTTCATGGTTATTAAGCTTTACAATAGGGCCATGCGTCGATGAAATCATTTCAATTTGAGACTTATCATTTTCAAAGAAAGCTAAAGTTGGGTTATTGCCACCTTTTAGCGAAATTTGAGGTTTTTCAGCACCATTGCGAATAGCAATGGAAGGATACCCTGTTTTTGATGCACTCATATTGGCGATTACTTTTTGATCTTCATTTAAAACAAAAACACCAGGAGCTGAGCCTCCTTGAAATTGGATACGTTTAGAGCCTTTATCATCGCAAAGTACAAACCCAGAGCCATCTTCTTTAAAATCTCTTAAATGAGCGATGATTTTATCAGAGCGATTTCTAACAACAATGCCAGGCGTATTACCCCCCTCCAGTAGCAAGCGCTCTTTTCCTCTCTCATCGCAAAGAGCAATGACGGCTTTGTGATCTTCAACTCTCATTTCAAGAACAGTGCGCCCATGTGCTGATTTTAATACGATTTTTTCAGCCTCGACAACTCGCTCTTGAGTTCCAGCTGTTTTAAAGCCCATAGCGCTCCCCAGCGCAAAGACACCTATAACAACGCCAATAGTTTTCCAAGATCTTGCTTGCATAAAGAATTCCCCCTAATTCTTCATCTTAGCGACTAGGAATTATTTTGCAAGGGCTACTTCTTTAGGTTCAATCCAACGGCCATGCTCTTTAATCAGATCGATCAAGCGATCAAGCGCGTTATCCGAAGGAATATTTTTTTCCACACGCGTTTTACCGACATATAGGTCAATCATACCAGGGCGGCTACCCACGTAGCCAAAATCGGCGTCAGCCATCTCACCCGGTCCGTTGACAATACAGCCCATAATAGCAATTTTAACACCTGGCAAGTGGGCTGTTTTTTCCTGGATATTCTTTGTAACAGTTTGCAGGTCAAAAAGCGTGCGGCCACAACTTGGGCAGGCAATAAATTCTGTTTTAGTCGCTCGCATACGCGCTGCTTGCAAAATGTTGAACGAAAGATTCAAGGCATTCTCACAGTTCATAAGGCAAAGCCCCTCGCCCCACCCATCTGTGAGCAAAGCCCCAACTTCTGCACTCGCGCGAATAAGAGGATCTTCGCTCCCCTCATAACATAAAATAATGGGTTTATCTGTTATTGGAAGCGGGCCATCTAAATAATAAAAGCAATAATCCTCTTCCTTAAGAATGGGAATCCCTGTTAGCTCAATTTTCTTAAGAGCCTGGGAATCTGTAATCTCTTCTTTAAGCAAAAATGCATCAGCACTTCTCTCAGTGCGCTGGGGCCTTGCCAGCTGCACCTCGCATCCAACACACTCATAAAAATCGGGATGCAAGACACTTTCAGTATCAATTGCAATAATAACAGAGCCATCGCGGTGTAAAGGGTCCTCTACAGGCTTCCTTGCTCTCTTTTCCCTTTTGGGCAAAGAGCGCACCTTGGCATGCTCAATAATCCGCTTGCAAGGGTCAATTTCATGCCATGGATCTTCTGTTAACGAAACGCGGATTGTATCGCCCAAACCTTCTAAAAGCAGGCCACCAATACCAACGGCTGATTTAACGCGCCCCTCTTCTCCATTGCCAGCTTCAGTGACTCCCAAATGAAGAGGATAGTCCCAGCCTAACTCATCCATTCGTTTGACCAAAAGACGATACGCTTCGATCATAACAACAGCGTTGCTCGCCTTCATTGAATAGATAATGTCGTGAAAGTCATATTTGCGGCAGACATTGGTAAACTCAACAGCTGATTCAACCATTCCCGCTGGGCTGTCGCCAAAACGATTCATGATGCGATCGCTAAGAGATCCATGGTTTGTGCCAATCCGAATTGAGATCCCCCGCTTCTTGCACTTTTCAACCAAAGGGGCAAACCCCTCTTCGATCTTCTCAAGCTCTTTTGCATAAGTCTCATCATTATATTCCAACACGCGAAAATCAGCCCTACGATCGACATAATTGCCTGGATTTACGCGTACTTTATCGACAAAATCAGCAACAACCATGGCTGCTGGAGGGTAAAAATGGATATCAGCAACTAATGGAATTAAGTACCCCTTTTTAACAAGGGCGTTTTTAATCCCCTCGCATGCATAGGCCTCTTTTTTTCCCTGCACGGTCACGCGAGCAATTTCACACCCCTCATCTGCCAAGCGGATGATCTGCTCAACTGTCGCATCGATATCTGATGTACTCGAAGTTGTCATCGACTGAATGCGAATGGGATTATCTCCACCCACGCCTACGTTGCCAACCATTACCTCTCTTGTCTTTCGTCTCATGATCCAAACCTCCCAACATGCGCTGCATCACACTTATCAGCCAATATAAAATCATTTTCGCTCAAACCATCAATCTTATGCGTCCAAATCTTCAATTCAACACGCCCCCAAGAGAGCAAAATATCGGGATGATGCCCCTCTTCTTCAGCCAGGTGGCCCACGTCATTGACAAAGCTTAAAGCTTGCTTAAAGTCTTTAAATTTATAACTTTTCACCAAATGGTGCTCGTCAACGCAGCTCCAGCCATCCAGTTGTGAGAGCAATTCGTTAATTTTTTGTCCCTTAATAGCCGGTTGACCCGCCTCGCAAGGTAAACATTGTTTTTGAGAGAATTTTTCCATGCCACCAGTCTAGCTAACCCCACCCAAATTTTCAAGCAATCTTGCATAAATATGGGATGTGGCTGGTCACAAACTATGCTTTTGCTAGCAAGACAGATAATTGAAAGAAATAAACTGGTGTGTCATTTCTTAACCTTCGTGAATAAAAGCGCTAGTTGTGCCCCAGGGCATGGCGATTTCTAGCTCTTGACTGACTTTGAAGCCTTTTAAGGGGTAACTGATTGTTGCAATCCGAAGATTGTACTGCGATAGCTTGCGTGTCAACCTCTCAATGACATCTTCTTGAAGGCAAGTCCCAGCAAGGAAAACTGCTGTTGCCCCATCAAAGCAACATTTGAGCATGTCTTGACATCGAAATTCTATGCGTCTTAGGGAGTGGTTTTTTTGGACGCGCTGGGCTCTCTCGATAAATTCAGGGATTTGCTCGATGGCAACAACTTTAGATTCAAAAAAATGATTAAGAAAAAAAGCCCCACGCCCTCTGCCACATCCTAATTCCAGTAGGGTATCTTGTGGCTTAAGCTTAAGGGCATGACCAATCTGCATGAAAGTCTCAAAAGGCGTCTCTCCGTATACGTAAGGATCTTCTCCGAGCTCTAAATAGTAACGTTTTGCTATTCGGTAGGGGCTGGAAAACCAGTATTCTCCCAAGAGAGCTTTGTCAATGGCTTTAAATTCCAGATCTTGATAATACTCTGTTACCAATTGATGCTCTCACCAGGCTGTAGAGGAATGAATGTGGACGGGTCAAGTTTCGCATGCTTCATTGCACGGTAAAGGTCGTAAGGAGGACGCTCTAGGGGCTCGTCAGAAAGATTAAATGTTTTCCAGTGCATGCCAACGCTAAGTTTTGAGTGAACCTCTTGGTGGATTTTAACTGCATCTTTTGGGCCTACGTGAACAGGTCTCATGAAGATCAGTGGTTCGTAGGTGCCAATGGGTATTAAGCTTAAATCCATTTTGTGGAATTTTTCTCCTATCTGCTTAAAATCAACCTTATTATAGCCGGTATCCCCTGTGAAATACAGCCGTTTCTTTTGTTTTTTATCGTTTTGCACCTCAACAACAAACCCCGCCCACAATGAGCGATTAAAATCGAGCGGGAATCTCCCGGAGAAATGCTGGGTTGGTACTGCTGTGATCTTGGTATTGGTTTTTTTCTTTTTGAAGCTCAATTCCTGCCACCATTTAAGCTCTTTGACTCTTTTTACGCCACATTTCTTAAACCAAGGAGCAACCCCTTCTGGGACAATCCACTGAATTTTAGGAAAACGCTCGCTGAGATCTAAAACGGTCTTTTTCTCAAGATGATCGTAATGATTATGGCTGATCAAAACGATGTCGATTGGTGGGAGTTGTTCTAAAGGAATACCTGGAGCATGGCGCCTTATGGGCCCTAAAAAAGGCAAAGGCGAGCAGCGCTCTCCAAACACGGGGTCTGTTAAAATGTTAAGCCCATAGATTTGCACTAAAAAAGTGCAATGTCCAATCCAAGTGACTAAAGGCTTTGCCTTGCTCAGTGAGCTTTTCTTCTTTGGATAGCTAAAAGATTTAGGCATGCTTTTCAAGTGCTCAGCATGCCCAAAATAGCCCGTTTTCCATAGGAGCACATCGAATAATCGACGGCGAATGTTGCCAACGTGAGGATTTTTATATCGCATATATTAACATTACACGATTTTCCTCAACTCAAGTAAGAGGCAAAAAATTCCTAATGTTTGCTTTCTAGCTGCAAAGTGATTGGGGTTATGTCTGTTATGCTAGGATCGCCAAAAAATTGCATGGGGCCTGGAAAGCGATAATGATCCTCAAGGGCCCACGCATCCCGATCTCCACAAAAATCTTTAAATGCTGCTCCTTTCAAATCGACTAGGGCTTTGCGAATGACAGGCTTGCGTTTTCCTTTGCGCAATTCCATATTGAGCATGCTCGTAATAGGAATCCCTTTGATTATCCATTCTTCGACAGGCAGGTGCAGGTTTTGCACAGCACTCATATAGCCAGTAAAGCCCTGATCGATGAGCAAAGCTGCCACATGCCCAAGAGCATAGCAGTATTGTGCATCAAAATTGCTCGGCAGGCCAGATCGTCCTTCATAACCAAAAAAATGAAGAACAGGGCTAAATTTACCCTCAAAGCGGCGCCTTTCGAGTTCTAGCTTTACTGTTTCAGCAAAAAGAGCTTCAGTATTGATATGAGAAACTTGCACATTGCCATGAGGATCTCGATCTAAAAGTAGTTGCTTTTGAATGCTCTCTGGAAGTGAACTGTAGGCTTGTTTAGAGGCAGGGCTCAAAGATGAGATGACATCGCCCCCCTTTGAAAGCATCTCATTGAGCTCAGATATGAGCTGTTTGACCTCTGGGATGAATTCAATAAGTCCCTCTGGAATAAGGACCAGGCCATAGTTTTTTCCAGCAGCCGCGCGCTTTTGCACAATGTCAGCAATATCACTTGTGATCTGCGAAAGTGTTTTCCCCTCTTCTTGAATCTCTTCGCTGATAAGAGTGATATTGGGATGGACTTTTAAGGCGCACTCAAGGGCGATATGAGAAGCTGAGCGTCCCATAAGCTTGATAAAGTGTGTGTATTTTTTTGCCGACAGGCAATCTCTAGCAATATTGCCGATAGACTCAGCATAAATCTTTGTCGCCGTATCAAAACCAAAAGAGAGCTCAATCTCTTCGGTGCGCAGATCTCCATCAATGGTTTTAGGAACCCCTATAACTTTGGTTTCACAGGCTTTCTCTATGAAGTATTCAGCGAGAACAGCGGCATTTGTATTGCTGTCATCGCCTCCAATGATAACAAGCCCATCAAGTTCGAGAGCTTTAACTGTTTCCAAGCTTTTTTCAAGCTGCTCTTGAGTCTCAATTTTAGTGCGGCCAGCTCCAATCATGTCAAAACCACCTTGATTGCGGTATGGAGCAATCAGATTATGAGTGATCTCGGTAGTTTTATTTTCGATGATACCACTTGGCCCTCCTAGAAAACCATAAAGCATGGAGTCTGGATCCATTTTCTTAAGCGCATCAAATAGGCCTGATATAACATTGTGTCCACCTGCAGCTTGTCCTCCAGATAAGACAACACCGACTCTTAACGGGTGGAAAGCTGGATGCTCACCCAGATTGGCTTCTGCCATTGGCTGTCCAAATGTATGAGGGAAAACCTGCTCAACTTCGTGTTGATCCCCCTGGCAGCTTGTATCTTCGCCCTTTTCAAAAACAACTGTCGATAAATTTTGTAACATTCTCGGCATTTTTGGTTGATAAGTCTGCCTTGCAGCTATCAAAGGAAATTGGCTATCCACGTCACACTCCTTGTAATGATCCACTTTAGCAAGTCATTGGCTTTTTCTGCAAAATTTGATACACTCAAGGGATGAGTAAGTTTATTTTTATTAGCGGCGGGGTTTGTTCATCACTTGGTAAAGGGCTAACGGCTGCCTCAATCGCTATGCTTTTAGAGCATCGAGGACTCAAAATATCGATGCTAAAGCTCGATCCCTACCTCAATGTCGATCCTGGCACCATGAATCCTTTCCAGCATGGAGAGGTTTATGTGACTGATGATGGTGCAGAAACAGACCTTGACTTAGGACACTACCATCGATTTACAAACGTTGCCCTTTCTCAAAACACCAATGCTACTTCTGGCCAAATTTACGACACCGTGATCAAACGCGAGCGCAAGGGCCATTATTTGGGTAACACAGTGCAGGTCATACCTCATATCACTGATGAAATAAAAAACCGCATTCAAAATGCTGCAACCGAAGGCACCAATGTCACACTTGTGGAAGTCGGCGGCACCGTCGGAGACATTGAATCACGCCCTTTTATGGAAGCCATTCGTCAATTCTGCTACGAGCACACAGACAGCTGTATTAATATTCACCTGGCCTATGTCCCCTATTTAAAATCTGCTGGAGAGCTGAAAACAAAACCTGCTCAACACTCTGTGCAGCTTTTGCGCGAAATCGGCATTATTCCCGATATGCTCATCTGCCGCTCAGAAAATCCCCTTCCAGACGAAATCAAACAAAAGCTCAGCCTATTTTGCAACGTCCCACTGCCCTATGTTTTTGATGAGCCCGATATTGCCACCAGCATCTATGAAGTGCCCATTGAACTGCATAAATCTAAGCTCGATGATGCCATTTGCAGACTTTTAGACCTTCCACAAGTACAAAAAGATCTCTCCAAATGGGAGGGCATGCTCCAAAACTTGCGCGATGCACAAGATACCGTTTGCATTGGCATCGTTGGCAAATACCTGCAGCACAAAGATGCCTATAAATCTGTTTTCGAAGCCCTGCATCACGCAGCGATATCCCACAAGAAAAGACTTAAAATCCTCAATATCGAATCAGACAACTATGATCCATCTGACTTTACAAAATGCGATGGAATTCTCGTTCCAGGAGGTTTTGGTGATCGAGGTTGGGAAGGCCAGCTTGCCGCTGCAAAATACTGCAGAGAAAACCATGTTCCCTATTTTGGGATTTGCTTAGGAATGCAAGTGCTCGTTGTTGACTTTGCGCGACATGTCATGGAGCTTAAAGAAGCCAACTCCACCGAAATGGACCCTCAAACACCCCACCCAATCATCTCACTTCTTTCTGAGCAAGAAAACGTTGAAGATCTCGGTGGCACGATGCGCCTTGGTGCCTATCCTTGCTCTTTAAAAAAAGAATCACGCGCTTACCAAGCCTACAAAAAAGAGCTCATCCACGAGCGCCACCGCCACCGCTTTGAATTTAACAACAACTATCTTAAACAAGCTCAATCATGCGGCCTGAATATTTCAGGAACACTTCACAACCACAAGCTTTGCGAAATTGCCGAAGTCACAAACCATCCCTGGATGGTAGGTGTGCAGTTTCATCCCGAGTTCAAATCAAAGCCCACAGATCCCCATCCACTATTCAAGGACTTTATCCATTATGCGCATACTCGGAATTGACTTTGGGAAAGTGCGCCTTGGCCTAGCCATTTCAGATCCAACACAATCAATTGCTACACCCCTACCGCTCCTCAAAGCAAGCAAGTCCCTCGATGACACCATCAAAGCCCTTCTAACCCTCATTTCCGAAAAGGGCCCCATCGTTAAAATCATCGTCGGCCTACCCCTACACCTTTCAGGGCGCGACAGCCCCATGTCACAGCTCACGCGCACCTTTGCTGAAAAGCTAGAATTAGCAGCTCACATCCCTGTTATCCTTTGGGACGAGCGCCTCACCTCAGCTCAAGTTGAGCGCTCCATGCAAAGCCATGGTCTCAATCGCAAAAAGCGCGCCGAGCTTGTCGACTCCCTCGCCGCCCGAGAAATCCTCCAAAGCTACCTCGACAGCTCGCCATAGATGAATATTAAAGAAATTCACTGAAGTCAATGGTTTCATAAAAGTATTCTGATTCAACAACATGATTGCTAACGCCACTTATATGGATAAGTACAGGCAGTACAGAATAGCCTCGTGGTACCTTCAGTCGGTTTATTTTTGTCCGAACGTCGCTGATGACTTTGGAGCTAATGCTGTCTCTTGAAAATTTTATCTCACATACATACAAGTTTTTGGCTTTCGTTTGTATTAGATAGTCGATCTGGCAACCTTGTTGAGACTTCGAGGGTCTTTGTATATAGGGATTGTCAACAACTATATCTTCTGCCCTGATATTTAAAAAGTCGGCAATTTGAGAACGATTTTCTAGAACCAAATTTTCAAACTGCAACCCGATTATGGTATCCCAGTTACTCAAACTCGACAAGGAGCGATTCTTGTACTGTCCTTTGCTAATAAGTTTATATTTTGGTGCTATGTATTTTAGATAAAATCTCATATAGTTGTCGCTCAAGCGGTAATAGGAGATTTTTCCTTCATGGCCAGACTTAATTGACCAAGTTGTATCCTTGCTTATAAAGCCTGCTTTTTCAAGATCAGTCAAGTACTTTGTCAATCGCCCACTACTCTTGTAGCCAGTTTTCTCTGAAACGCTTTTGTATGTGGCAGCTCCTTTGGCAAGTATTTCTACGATTGCTTTGTACATCTTGTCTTGTTTACCAAAAACATCATGAAAGATTTTATGGAACTCATCAAATAAAGCACCACCTTTCGAAAAGCACTGCCTTTGTATATTATCGTCAGCGCTGAAATTTCCTTGCATTAGTTCTAAATACCATGGGATTCCCCCAGTTACTGACAATAGCTTAAGTTTTTCGTAAGTAGAACCTCGGAAGCCTTGCATTAGCAGGAGTTGATTGCAGTCGGATATAGGTAGAGGGCTCAGCTCTAGGGTCCATGTAATGCGTCCATAAAAGGCTTTGCTATTTAAGATATTGTCATCAATCCACATTGACACAGAACCACAGACAATCAGCATTAGATTGGGATTTTTCTTCAACTGATCATCCCAAGCATTTTTTAGCTTTCCTAAAAAGTTGGGATCTTCTGACCCTATCCAAGAGATCTCATCTAGGATAACGATGATCTTTCCCGTTTTACATTCATGGGCAAGCAACGCGAACATTTTGCTCCAATCATCGGTGCTGACTTCAGGCAGTCCTGTAGCAAGAGCAAATTGTCTTGCAAACTCGTTTAGTTGTTCTTGTTTTGTGGTATCCTCGTTTGGAGGTAAACCTGTTATTTTATAAGTCTTTTTGTTTCGGGAAAATTCCTCAAGCATCCGGCTTTTTCCGATACGCCGTCTTCCTTTGACAACTACGAAGCTAGCTGATTTCTTTTTTAGCAAGCTTTGCAGTTGTTGTAGTTCATCTTTGCGTCCTACAAAAGTTTCGCGCTCCATGATATACCTCTTTTGGTTCGCAACTTCCCTTATTATGAATAATGCGAACCATTCTAGGCAAGTTATTTCGTTCGCAAAAGTCCAAAATAGATGTTTTGCGAACCAATTTCGGGGTTAAATTTCGTTCGCAAAATGCATAATTAAGTTATTTTAATTTTTTGAAATCTAAGTAAGTACTTTAATGTGAGTTGTTTGCAAGATATTTGCGTAAGTGGTACTGCCAGTAGAAGGAGATGTCGAGGGTGAGCGTGTCGTCGCTGTGCCCTTTGTTGCTTGCAAAATGGGGAGCATTACATCGTTGCGCAACTCATCGACGCTGTTAGAATTTATTGGCGGTCAATTTTTTCATGGTGTATACCAAAGAGGATACGAGGAGAAAAAAAATGGATCAAGAGCATCCCCTAGAAGAAGGCTCTCGCGTCGTCGACCCTTGCGTTATTGTGATCTTCGGAGCGACAGGTGATTTGACTGCAAGAAAGTTGATGCCTGCGTTGTACAATTTAGCAAGAGAGGGGCAACTGCCTACAAATTTTGCTTGTGTGGGATTTGCTAGAAGAGACAAGACCGATGAGGTTTTCCGCGAGGAAATGCAAAAAAGCGTGAGTGAGCACTCACGTGTACAGCCCATTGAAAGCGATGTCTGGGATAACTTTTCAAAACAAATCCACTACCACCAATCGGAATTTGACAATAGTGAGGGGTACGCTTCATTAAAAAAACACCTCGAAGAAATTGATCAAAAGGCTGGCACAAAAGGTAACCGTGTTTACTATTTAGCAACACAGCCCGCCCATTTCACTCTCATCATCGAAAAATTGCATGAGCAAGGCCTTATTTATGGCCAGGATGTCACTGACAAGTTCTCTCGCATCATTATTGAAAAGCCATTCGGGCATAATTTGGAATCTGCAAAACAGCTTCAGGATGAGCTCACACGCTACTTGTCTGAAAAGCAAATTTACCGTATCGACCACTATCTGGGTAAGGAAACAACCCAAAATATTTTGGTGTTTCGCTTTGCGAACTCAATTTTTGAGTCCCTATGGAATAATCGCTACATTGCTCATGTGCAAATTACAGTAGCAGAAGATATCGGCATCGGCACTCGGGGCGCGTTATTTGAAAATCAGGGACTGCTTAGAGACATTGTGCAAAACCACATGATGCAATTGCTTACCTTGATGGCTATGGAGCCTCCCGTAAACTTGTCTGCAGAAGCTGTGCGCGATGAAAAAGTCAAAGTTCTCGAAGCAATTCGACCGTTTAGCGAAGAAGATATTAAACATTCTGTTGTAAGAGCTCAGTATGCTTCCGGCACTGTTGCTGGGAAAGCTGAAAAGGGTTATCGAGAAGAAGAACATGTCGATCCCAACTCGAAGGTAGAAACTTATGCTGCATTGCGTCTATTCATTGACACATGGCGCTGGGATGGCGTCCCATTTTATTTACGGGGCGCAAAACGGATGCCAAAACGCACAACAGAAATCGCCATTCAATTCAAAGATACTCCTGGACATTTGTTTGAAAATGGGAATCAGTTAGAAAATAACGTGCTTGCTATTCGCATCCAACCTAACGAAGGCATTGCACTTAAAATCAATTGCAAAGTTCCTGGAACAGCTAGCCCCATTCAGCCTGTAAAGATGGATTTTCGCTATAGCTCATTTTTTGGATTAACTCCTCCTGATGCCTATGAGAGGCTGATTTGCGACTGCATGGCAGGTGACACAACTTTATTTGCTCGCGAAGATGAAGTTTTTCAATCATGGCGGATCCTCTCCCCTATTTTAGAGTACTGGGAAAAGGGAAATGCCCCCCTTGAAACATATCCGTGCGGGACTTGGGGACCTGAGGCTGCTGATAAAATGCTTGCTCAAGATGGCATGCAATGGAGACTCCTTTGAAAGAAATTGCTGCAAAAGATATTGAAAAAGAGCTAGATGCTATTTGGGCTGAGCTTGAAGAGAAAGGCACGATGCGAGCTTGCCTTTTCAACTTAATTATCTATAGCTCTGAGTGCGAGCGTTTGCCCTACCTACAAGAAATTGCACAGAAAACAATTGCAAAATTTCCTTCTCGCATGATTTTTGTTACGCTTGGAGGAGAAAAATTATCCACAAAAGTCTCTGTGGCGCGCTCTGGAAGCATCGCCTGCGATCTCATCGATTTTGTGCTGCCTTTAAAAGATCACAAACTAATCCCGTTTATGATCATGCCCCACCTTATCTGCGATCTTCCCACATATGTTCTTTGGGCAAATGATCCAACGCAAGATGATCCAATTGCCAATCAATTGCAAAAGCTTGCTACCCGCATCATTTATGACTCTGAAAGCTGCGATGATTTGAACCGTTTTGCTAAAGGTGCTCTTTCAACACCTAGTAAGCCGATTGCTGATCTAAATTGGGCGCGCATAGAAGGGTGGCGCGTTGCCCTTTCAAATCTTTACCGCACTCCTGATAGACTTAGCGTTTTGAGGCAAACGCATAAAATCCACATCACCTACAACAGCCATACAACGCCCTATTTTTCTCATACGCGCATCCAAGCGCTTTATCTTCAGGCGTGGATTGCCTCTTGCCTGAACTGGAAATTAAAGAGCCTGCACACAGATGATCGATGCAAAACATTGATCTATGACACCTGTGAAATCACATTAGAGCCAGTTAATTTTGAGCAACTCGCCCCAGGACGCATTGTCACGCTTGAATTATCAGCAAAAGATGGGGATCATCTACTTTTGCAGCGCAGCCCTGAAGCTGCTCACCAAATCGTGATTCAGCATTCGACAAAAGAGCTCTGCAGCCTGCCTACCTATTTCATGTTTGCCAAGTACGAGTCGGGCCAGTCCCTTGTTAATGAGATCTGCCATCAGGGCACCAGCGAGCATTTTTTTAAAACGCTTGAGCTCCTTGCTCGTACTCAAGAAGGATTACCATGCTGAAACAATTTGATGAACGCCGAGATCTAGCCGTCCCTGGAAGGCGCCCTATTGCCCTTGCTTTTTGCGTTGAACATTTTATTCGTTGCGCGAGCCAGTGCATCGAAGATCGCGGAGCTTTTCACGTTGCCCTCTCAGGCGGCTCAACCCCAAAAGCCATTTATCACATTCTTACATCAGACCATTTTGCAGACAAAGTCAACTGGGAAAAGGTCCATCTTTATTGGAGCGATGAGCGGTGCGTGCCACCAACCGATAGCGAGAGCAACTACAAGATGACCATGGATGCTGGCTTTGACAGGCTGCCTATTCCAAAAGAGCAGATTCATCGCATGGAAGGTGAGCTCGACCCTGAAGAGGCCGCAGAGCGCTATGCAAAAGTCCTGCCACAGATGATGGATTTAATCCTTTTAGGCATGGGAGATGATGGCCACACAGCTTCCCTATTTCCGGATACTGAAGCGCTAGACGAAGATGAAAAATCCGTTGTTGCTAACTACGTGCCTCAGAAAAAGAGCTGGCGTCTTACCCTCACTATCCCCTACATCAATTCGGCACGCGGTATCGTTTTCTATGTTTTTGGGAAAGAAAAGAAATCGATGATCAGACAGGTTCTGCGCAGGGCAGAAAAATACCCTGCGGGCCGAGTGGGGAGAGACGGGCGCAGGGCACTGTGGATTTGCGACACAGACGCTTGGGGAAAAGTTTAAGTGTTGGCTACTATAGACTGCAAGTGGACGATATCTACACTCATTGGAAGATCATACATCTTGCGAAAATCCTTAATCTCCTCCGATTCTTTATTAAGAAAGAGGTGGATTTTGCTCATAAGTTCTTTTACAAGCTGACTGATTCTGCTTAGGAGCGAATCAGATGTTTTCGAACTCGTGAAAGGTGTGTCATTGCTTATTGGGATAAAATTTACAGCATCCATATTATTAGCCTTGTTTATTTGTTTTTACAGTTTTAATTATATCATATTTTTTATTTATTGTTAATTATTAATTTTAATTGTTTATCTTTAGTTGTTTGCAATATATTAGAAGTTGTGATATGATTGAGCTCATGGATGTTTTAGGGATTGAAACCACATGTGATGAGACGGCAGTCTCAATTGTTCGAGATGGCAAAGAGATCTTGTCTCATTTTGTGGCCTCTCAATGTGATTTACATAGCCAGTATGGGGGTGTTTTTCCTGAATTGGCTTGCAGACGCCATATCGACATCCTTATCCCCCTTATAGATAGATGTTTAAAAGACTCTGGACTCGAAAAAATTGATTTAATTGCTGTAGCACGAGGACCAGGTCTTTTAGGAGCTCTATTAATAGGAATACACACGGCTAAAACCTTAAGCTTAGCTTGGGATGTTCCGCTTATAGGGGTTAATCACGTCGAAGCTCACCTATATGCGGCCATGATGGATCACGACCCTCAATTCCCTGCATTAGGCGTTGTGCTATCAGGCGGGCACACTAATTTATTGGAAATTAATGGATTAGGAAACTATCGTCAGATTGGCTCTACAGTTGATGATGCTATTGGTGAGGCCTTTGATAAGGTCGCCTCGCTGCTTGATCTCCCCTATCCTGGCGGCCCTGAGGTTGAAAAGCTCGCCCTAAAAGGCGATCCTAACCGCTTTGATCTAAAAGCTGGGACCGTTAAAACAAACCCCTTTGCTTTTTCCTTCAGCGGCTTAAAAACGAACGTTCTTTATACGTTAAAAGGCCAAGGCTCAAAAAAAGGAGACCCCATTCAGCTTGATGAGCAGGAGCGCTGTGACCTTGCCGCAAGTTTTCAAAGGGCCGCTTTTTCTGATATATTTGATAAAACAATGAAAGCGAAAACAGAACTTGGCCTAAGCGAAATCTACTTTGGCGGCGGAGTAACTTCGAATAAGGCGTTAAGGAAATTATTTAATATTGAAGGAGTGCATTTTCCACCCCATCAACTCTCTTTGGATAATGCTGCAATGATTGCTGGTCTAGGCTATCATGTCTATCAAAAACAAGGTGCTGATTCTTTTGAACTCGAGGCCTTGCCACGAATTCCATTTTAATGTATGATGGGCGAAAAGGATTTTTCAAATGGCTAAGAAAGTAACAGAAGCAGTTAAACTAAAAAGTTCAGAAAGCACACATTGCTACTGGACTCGCAAAAATAAGAAAAAAAACCCAGACCGCATGGAGCGCCGCAAGTACGATCCAACTTTGCGCCGTCACGTGCAGTACAAAGAATCGAAATAGTTCATTGTGCGCTTTGAATTTGGGCTAGCCCGTAAGTATCTCGTACCGAAACGCGGTCAGCTCTCTGTATCGCTAATATGTCTATTATCTATATTTGTAATCACACTTGTCGTCTGGCTGCTTATGACCTTTTTATCTGTCATGGGCGGCATCGAAAAGAGCTGGTTGAACAAGCTCACATCTCTTAACGCCCCCCTAAAGGTCAACCCGACACCCCGCTATTTCAGCTCTTACTATTACCAGGTCGATGCCATATCATCGGCTTCTAACTATTCTTTAAAAACTATCGGCGAAAAAAAGATCGCCTCATTGACAAACCCTTATAATGAAGAGATCGATACTACAGTCCCGATGGACTGGGAGTACACAGATCAGGATTTAGTGAAGGATCTTTTCAGTGCAATTGATGAGCTTGATGAGCCAGGGCTTGTTGCGCAAGAGTTCGACATCAGCGGCGCGCTGCTTAGACTTAAACTTGTGAGAGGCAATTACCATAGCTTTTTATCTCAAGTGGCCTACGTTGCAAGCTATGCCGATCAAAGCCCACAAGTACAAGCTCTACTAGAGAGCAAGGTTGATCTTACAATTGATGAAAGCGGCGCTACTGGAGTTTTGCTCCCAAAGGCTTTTAAAGATCAAGGTGTTGCCATTGGCGATCGCGGTTTCCTTGGATATGGCGGTAGCGGAGCTACCAGTGGCCAGGAAATGCGTCTTGATATTCGCGTTGCAGGCTTCTATGACCCAGGTGTTATGTCAATTGGCCCAAAGTGCGTGCTTGCCCCTGCGCACATTGCAGGCATGCTCCGCACAAGCGGCGATGCATACACACTTGATCCATGCCAAAGCACCGGAGTGCAGGTCTGGTTTTCCAACCTTGATCACGCCCATGATGTCAAAGCAAAACTACAGGCAAAACTTTCTGAAAAAGGGCTTGGCGATTACTGGTCAGTAACAAGCTACCATGACTACGACTTTGCAAAAGACCTTCTGCAGCAATTTAAAAGCGACAAACTCCTTTTCACCCTCATTGGCATGATCATCTTGATCGTTGCAGCAAGCAATATTATTTCATCGCTTGTGCTCCTTGTCAACAACAAGAAAAAAGAAATTGGCATTCTGCAATCGATGGGTGCATCGAAAAAAAGCATCGCGCTTATCTTTTCGATCTGCGGACTCATGATAGGTATCATCTCTACATGCATTGGAGCTGCTGCTGCTGTTTTGACTCTGCATAATATCGATCATGTCGTCCATTTCTTAAGTTGGGTGCAAGGTCACGATGCCTTTAACGCAATTTTCTACGGCAACTCACTCCCCTCTACCCTCAGCGCAGGATCTATCAAATTCATTGTCATTGCAACGCCTGCCATTTCCCTGATAGCAGCCTTATTCCCAGCTATTAAAGCGTGCCGCATGCAACCCGCTCAAATCTTGAGGTCTGAATGATTCTCAAAGCACATCAACTCTCAAAACACTATCCGGGACTGAAGCTATTCGATCAAATGGATATCGAGCTTCGGCGAGGAGAGAGCCTAGCTATTATAGGCCCTTCTGGCGCCGGCAAAAGCACTCTTTTGCACTTAATTGGCCTGCTCGACACTCCTGATGTAGGCGAAATTGAAATTTGCAGCCAACCAGCAAAGAAAAAAAATCACGCACTTTTGCGCAATCGCCATATTGGCTTTGTTTTTCAATCTTACCACTTACTCGAAGAAGAATCAGTCTTTGACAATGTAATCATGCCAGCGCGCATAGCACGCAAAGATAGCAAAGCTCGGGCCATGGACTTGATTAAGCGCGTTGGACTTGAAGGACGCGAGCATCAATTGGCTAAATTTCTCTCTGGTGGTGAAAAGCAACGCGTTGCAATAGCAAGAGCCCTTTGCAATGATCCCGATCTGATTTTAGCTGATGAGCCCACGGGCAACCTCGATAGCAACAGCTCTAAACTTATTTGCGATTTGCTTTTTGAGGTCTGCAAAGATAAAGCCCTTATCATCGTTACACACGATGTTAAAGTCGCTAATCGCTGCCAACGTTCACTAACGCTGACAAAAAAATAGCAATCAGTTAAGATGCGGACATGCAAATATTAATCGTTGGAACCGGCTACGTCGGACTTGTCACGGGTGCCTGCTTAGCTGAGATGGGACACCATGTTACTTGCCTTGATATCAATGAGAAAAAAATCGAGGGCCTTAAAAATGGCATCATCCCAATTTATGAACCAGGTTTAAGTGAACTTGTTAAACGCAATACAGCTGCACACAGACTTGACTTTACAACAAGCTATAGCGAGGGAGTCAAAGGGGCAATCGTTTGCTTTATCTGCGTTCCTACACCTCCTGATGAAGATGGATCTGCAGATTTAAGCTATGTGCTAAAAGCTGCTGAATCGATCGCTCAAAATATGGATGGTTACAGGCTCATTGTCGACAAATCAACAGTTCCTGTTGGCACGGCTGCAAAGGTCACTGCTGTCATCAAAAACGTGTGCGATCACCCCTTTGATGTCGTCTCCAATCCTGAATTTTTAAAAGAGGGATCTGCAATCCAGGATTGCATGAAACCAGATAGAATTGTAATTGGTAGCGATAGCGAAAAAGCAACAGCTACGATGAAAGCTCTTTATGCACCCTTTATGGTGAACCATGAACGTCTCATTGTCATGGATGTCCTTTCCGCCGAAATGACAAAGTATGCTGCCAACGCCATGCTTGCAACGCGCATCTCGTTCATGAATGAGATTTCACGCATTGCAGAGCAAGTTGGCGCTAATATAAACAACATTCGCGTGGGCATTGGCTCAGATGCACGCATTGGCTACCACTTTCTTTATCCAGGTGTGGGCTACGGAGGCTCTTGCTTTCCTAAAGATATTCGCGCGCTCAAGCAAACTGCAAATGACAATGGGATTCAAACCCCTCTGCTTGATGCTGTAGACACCGTTAACGTTAATCAAAAAGAGGTCCTTCCTAAGAAGATCAATGACTACTTTGCCTCCAAGGGTGGCATCAAGGGTAAGAAAATCGCCATCTGGGGATTGGCCTTTAAGCCAAATACTGACGACATCCGCGAAGCTCCTGCACTCAAACTCATAGAAAAACTTCTTGCCCAAGGCGCTTCAGTCAAAGTCTATGATCCCATTGCTATGGATAACGTCCGAGCACTTCTTGGCACCAATGCTAATATCGAATTCTGCGAAAGCGAATACGACAGCGCTGAAGATGCCGATGCTATCGCTCTTGTCACTGAGTGGCGTCAATTTCGCTTCGTTGATTTTGATCAGCTAAAAGTAAAAAACAAAGCATTTTTTGACGGACGCAATCAATACCAACCAACCGAGATGAAAAAGAGAGGGTTTGACTATCATGCCATTGGTATCCCTGACACTCATAGAGACAATTAATGAGCATCTTAAATCGCTCGTTTCGTCTCAAACCATCCATCCCTATGAAGGTGTGCGCTATGCACTATTCAGCGGCGGTAAACGCTTTCGCCCTCTACTCACAATAGCCGTCTGTAAAGACCACAATACCCCCATTGAAAAAGCACTCGATGCCGCTTGCGCCATAGAGATGATGCATACATTTTCACTCATTCATGACGATCTACCCTGCATGGATGACGATGATTTCAGGCGGGGCAAACCCACACTACACAAAGTAATTCCCGAAGGCCAAGCGTTGCTTTGCGGTGACCTTTTGCAAAACCTTGCCTCAGAGACAATTTTAGCAAGCCCGCACTACACAGACAAAGAAAAATGCGCATTGTTAACAACCTTAACACGCGCTGTGCACTTTATGATGCGCGGTCAAGCACGCGATTTACACGCCGATGTCACAGCACTTTCATGGGATGAGCTCAGAGCAATCCATCTCGATAAAACCGCGGCAATGTGTCAAGCAGCCCTTGTTTGTGGAGGTATCATTGCTGATGCTGACTGCGCTTTACTCTCGCAAATTGGAGAAGAGCTTGGCCTTGCCTATCAACTCTTTGATGATGTTGCTGACAACGATTGTCTAACACTTGGCAAAGACAAAACCCTTGCGCTGGCTAGCGAGCACAAATCTGCAGCCCTTAAACTATCCCAAGACATGCCCACAGTTCAACAGCTCATCTCGCATGTCAAGTAACGCAGTCCTAGTGACCGGTGGAGCTGGCTACATCGGATCCCATATTTGCAAAGCCCTTTATGACTCTGGATACTGCCCTATCAGCTTGGATAATCTATCGACAGGTCGTGAAAAAAGAGTGCAATGGGGCCCGTTTGTTAAAGGCGACATCTTTGACACTGAGCTCATTCAAGGTATCTGCAATCAATACGCCCCTATCGCCCTTATTCACACAGCAGGTGTTGCAAACGTACGCGCCTCAATGAAAGAAGCTGATACTTATTACAACATCAATACCTACGGCACCCATAGGCTTTTAGAAGCGACAAAAAACTCATCCATTCAAGCTCGCCTTTTTTCAAGCTCCTGTTCTGTATATGGATCGCCTAAAAGCATGCCTATCACAGAGCAAACCCCAACAAATCCCATCAGCCCTTACGGCATTTCTAAACTCTTAGCTGAGCAGCTATATCTAAACTATCCCCGGGTTGGGATCTTGCGCTATTTTAACGTCGCAGGCGCAGAAGCCTCGCTTGGCGAGGACATCTACCAATCAGATCGCCTCATTCCAAAGGCCATGCAAGCAATAATCACAAACAAGCCGTTGACCCTTTATGGAAATACCCACCCGACCCACGATGGGACATGCATTCGCGATTACATCCACCCAAAAGATGTAGCCAGCGCACACGTTCACCTTTTACAGCTCCTTCTAAACAGCGATCAAAGGCAAATTCTTAACCTAGGTAGCGGCAAAGGTCACTCCCTTCTTGAAACTATCTATCATCTTGAAAAAACAACAAAGCAGACCATCCAAACCCATTTTTCATCTCCTGCCACTGGAGATCCATCCATCCTCTATGCCAGTGCCGAAAAAGCCAAAGCCGTGCTCAACTGGCAACCTGAAAACTCCAATCTCGAAACAATCCTTAAATCAGCTTGGGAATTTGCATGCAGCCAAAACTAATCGTCGTCTTTTGCCTTTCACTCTTTTGCGCCATCGCAGGCCCCATCATCCTGCCTGGCATGCGCCTTTGTGCCTTTGCCCCTTTCCTGACTATTCTCTTCACACGCACCTCCCTCATCAATGCTCTGTGGTGTGCCTTCGGTTGTGGAATGATCATCGATCTGCTCTCTTCAAATGTCCAGCTCGGCACCCACGCCCTTAGCTACATCCTAGTCACGCTCCTTCTCTTTCGAGTACGCCGCCACTTCTTCGCCCACAAACCCATCGCCTTAGCGATTCTATCCTCCGCTTTTTCGCTACTCTCAACTCTTTTTCTACTCATCGCTTGCAAAAACATGCCCATCACCTTCAAAAGCCTGCTCTCTGACCTCATCATCATGCCAGGTATCGACGGCATCTACGCCTTTCTAGGCTACACCTGCCCCATAATCATTTACCGTCACCTGCGCAAAATTTTAAAGCAACTTACCCTTGAGCAAGGTTAGACCTAAATCAATAATGATAACACCATGACCAAACTTAACGTCGATGTCTATCTGCTCAACGGCAGCCTCATTGCGCAAGCCTAAAGTACCTTTGCAGCAGAGCACATCATTACAAAGCTCCCACTTGAGCCCCTTTGTTGTTAAGCAAGTCGTCTCAAAAGGAATAATGGATATTGTCGCTCCTACTTGAGCGTTAAAGCTGAGATGTTCAACTAAGGGAAGTCCCAGTTTAATCCCATTGGCATAAGAGTCTAAAAAATAGCAGGGCACATCTGCCCCATGCTTGGCCATAACCTGAGCATTGCCAATGATATGATCGACCTCTCCGCCATTGACGCCTAAAATGAGCACAGGCGCTAATTTTTCTTCTTTAACAAAACTCAAACATTTTTCAAAATCCGTGTAGTTTTGATCAGCAGCTTCAATGACGTTGACCTTTTCCAGCTGAGCGCTTATCGAATCAAAATCTCCAATCGTGTAGGTAGGCTCTAGAGACATCCTATTTGCAGCGCCATCACAGGCAATCAGCGGAACGTCTGTGTTGATTAAATCTAGAAATGCATCCGATGGCAGCTCTCCATTAAGAAAAATAATGCTTTTATGCGAGTTGATCACGGTTTTTCTTTGCATAGCGCAGCTTTAAATAAAACAAAAAGGCAGAAAAACCTGTGGAGATCAAATTTGTAATCCAGACTGCCCTTGCACTAATCAACAATCCATAAATTACCCAGCTTACAGAACAAATAACGTAATTGGCGAGCATCAGGCCTGAAAGGTCACCCACAGATTTGCTCTTTAACGTATGAACAATCTGAGGAACAAGGCACAGCGTTGATGAGAGCATTGCAATGAAGCCTAAGAATCCAATTAACATGGGACTAATGTACATTTAAGACAGCCTTGGGGTCAAGCTCTTCTTGAAGTCATGCCCCCCATTAGATAGAATGCGCAATATGCGATTACAACTAGCAATTGAGGCAGCTCAAGCTGCAGGAGCTTTGCTCAAAAGTGGTTTTGGAAAGGTATGTACGATCCAGAATAAAGAAGGGCGCCATAATTTGGTGACAGAGTATGACGTGCGCTGTGAAAAGCTCATCATCGAATTCCTCAAAGCCAAAGACCCAAATGCGTCAATATTGGCCGAAGAGAGTGGCCGTAGCACCGATAGCAGCGATCATCTATGGATTATTGATCCGCTTGATGGAACTGTTAATTTCGCCCATAAAATTCCTTTTTTCTGCGTGAGCATCGCCTATGCCGAAGGCTGTGATGTCAAGCTTGGTGTCATCTATAATCCCATAACTGATGAGCTGTTCACAGCTGAAAAGGGCAAAGGAGCATTTTTCAATGGCCAGCGCCTGCAAGTCACGCAAAATACCAGTTTGGAAGAAGCGATGACCGCAACGGGATTCCCCTATTGCACAAACGAAAATCCTCAAGGATGTATCGATCACTTTGCAAACTTTTGTCATCAAGGCTTGCCCATTCGGTTGCTTGGCTCAGCAGCTCTACATTTAGCATACGTGGCCTCAGGCCGCCTCGACGCTTTCTGGGAAGTCCTTCTTAATGCCTGGGACTATGCAGCAGGCATGCTGATGGTCACAGAGGCAGGTGGAATGGCAACGCGTTATAACGGCGCGCCCTTAAATGATTGGCAAGAGGGCAACGTTCTTGCCACCAATAAGCACTTGCACACCTATTTTCAAGAATCTCTTAGGTAGTCCTGAAGAGGCGTTAGAAAAAACTCTTCCAAAGGTATACCAGGTCCACCCACAATCAAAACCCGTTTTGGATTAAGAGGGTGTTGACAATTTCTAATCACTGATCTTCTGGGATATTTGGTCATCTGCCTCCTTTCTCTCCTTAGCCATATTTACAAATATGGCCTGCGTCGAGACGTTGCATCTAACACAAATCTCCTGCTAAATCTCAGCAATCACTAATTGTCAACACCCTCTAAACGCTTTTTTCAAAGCATACATCCCCGATAATTTCTGCCTTTTAGCTGAGCGTTTAACTTCAATGGCGACAACTGTCTTTCCATGCTTGAGGACAAAATCTACCTCTTTTTCACCTTCACGACATACGAGGTTCTTTTGCTCTCTCCAGCAATTTTTCAAAAATGGATCGCTGCATACAGGCTTCCTTATTTACTCAGTCTATTGAGTAATTTCACTCAATGTATTGAGTAAAGTCAATATCAATGGTTATCTTGCTGTTTATTAATGGTTTGCAAACTCTATATTGAACCTCTCTCGCTTTCAGGCGAGAGGGGTTCAACTGCAAACTTGCAAAGTGGAGGCAAGTGCGTTAATCTTAAATGATATGAATCAATTGATAGATGGAAGAGCCGTTGCTGCTCAGCTCCGGGCAGAACTCAAAGAAAAGATCTCTGCCCTGCCCGGTCGCAAACCAGGCCTGGCCTTCATTTTAATCGGTGAGGACCCAGGATCAATCGCTTATGTGCGCATGAAAAAAAAGGGGTGCGAGGAAGTCGGCATTCATTCCCACGTTCTCAAATTATCAGACAAAATCACTGAAGGTGAGTTGCTCGCAGAGATTGATCATCTTAATTCTAAAAGTGAAATCGATGGAATTTTAGTCCAACAACCCCTCCCTAAGCAAATCACCACAGATATAATCGTAGAAGCCATCGATCCACGCAAAGATGTCGACGGCTTTCACCCTCTTAACATGGGAAAATTATTGCTTGGTCATACCAATGGCTTATTCCCCTGCACTCCTCTTGGTATTGTCCACTTGCTTAAAACCTATGAGATTAAAACTGCTGGAAAGCATGTTGTGATTTGTGGGAGAAGCAACATCGTGGGAAAGCCACTGGCTGCAATGCTCTGTCAAAAACGCCTCGGTGCCAACGCCACTGTTACACTTGCGCACAGCCATACAGAGAATTTAAAGGCCGTCACCCAAACAGCAGATATTCTTATTGCTGCCATGGGAAAGGCTCACTTTATAACAGCAGACATGATCAAGCCTGGCGCTGTCGTTATCGACGTAGGGATGTCGCGCACCGACGGCGGACTTGTTGGAGATGTTGCCTTCGATGAAGTTTGCAAAAAAGCTTCATGGATCACTCCTGTGCCCGGCGGTGTTGGCCCGATGACCATTGCGATGCTCCTTTCCAACACACTGAAGAGTTACTTGTCATGAAGTGGCTCCTTTCCGCTCTGATCTGTCTTTGCGCCTGTCAAAAGGCCCCAAAAGCTCCTCTATCGCATTTTTCCGGATCAGCGTTTGAAATTGGCTACCACATTCAACTTGGAGCCAAGCTCACCGAAGAAGAAGAAAAAGACATTGCTTCGGCCATTCAAGCCATTTTCACGCAAGTACACACAACATTCAACCACTGGAACCCCGATTCAGAAATCTCCAAATTCAATGCCCACCCACAAATGAGCGCTTTTAAACCCTCAAGTGAGCTCATGCAGCTCATAAAATTCTCATCGACGCTTAATGTAATCACTCAGGGACATTTCGATCCAGCTATAGGGTCTCTCATCGAAGCGCTCAAAGAAAATAAAGATAGAGGTAATTACGGCTGGAATCAACTTCTCATTGTTGACAAAGAGCTGGTTAAAGCAACAGATGTCCATCTTGATTTTGATGGCATTGTCAAAGGACATGCTGTTGATCTAATCGTTGCAAAACTTGCAAGCATGGGCTATGAAAACATCTATGTTGAGTGGGGAGGAGAGATCCGGACAATGGGGAGTCATCCCGCAAACCGCCCTTGGCGCATTCTTGTGCGAGGCAAAGAAGAACTGAGTATTGATCTTACTGATGGAGCACTCGCTACAAGCGGCACCTACGAGCAGAATTATGACGGCAAAACACACATCATTGACCCAAGAAGTGGCAATGCGTTAAGCGTTGAGCACCCCATCACATCGGTAACAGTGAAAGCCCCAAGCTGCGCCCTAGCTGATGCGTTAGCAACAGCACTCATGGTCTTTGAAACACCTGAGCAAGCCTTAGCTTTTGCAGAAAAGTTGAAGATGAGCTTGCCAGAAATTACCGTTTGGGTCAATGCTAAGGAATATGAAGACAGCCATCTTTGACCTGGGCGGTGTGCTCATTGATTTTTGCCATAAACAGATGTGCAAACAACTCGCAAATATTTGTGATGTGGAGCCTGAGCGCATCCACAAGGTCTTTTTCACTGACACTTTGGGCGAGCTCTACGAAAAAGGTCTCATTGATAGCCAGTACCTATATCTAAAGCTTTGCCACGAAGCAAAAAAACCTCTTAATTTTGCTGACGTAATGCATGCAGCGTCGGCTATTTTTGAGCCCATTCCTCAAACAATTGATCTTCTTGAAGAGCTTAAATCCAAAGGCGTACGTCTCCTTCTACTTTCCAACACCTGTGAGGCCCATTTTCAATACGCAGAAAAAAACTACCCCTTCTTGAAAAAATTCGACGGATTTTTACTCTCTTATAAAGTGGGAATGCGCAAGCCAGACCCAAAAATTTTCAAAATGGCGCTCTGCATGGCTAACACCACCGATTGCCTCTATATCGATGATGTCGCTAACCACACAAAAGTTGCCATCGAGAATGGGCTTTCTTCTCACCACTACACAAATCCTGAAAATTTACGCAATGTCTTAAAGATGCGCCGCTTCATCTAGAAACCTCAGTTATGAGTTTATATCACTAACCTTTAGGCAATTCAGGGGAATCTTGCACAATTTTTGCCTCACCCATAGCGGATTTGCTATGGGATTTGCCAAAAATGGTACAATCTTCCCCTGAATTCCGTTAAATCTTACCGATGTAAACCCATAACTGAGGTTAGAAGAGGGCAATTTGTAGCTTTTAGGGTATGTAGGTTGGTGTTGAGAAGCCGTTTTAGGCCAGCGTTTGTAATCAGTGCGCCATCAATGTGCAAAGACACAAGATTGGCCTTTGCAACCGCATAGCAAGTGTGATCTGTTAATCTATTTCCCTTGTAGATTTCCAAAATCTTCAAATGCTTTTGGTTACGTAAAAGCTGATCAATATCATCATCGCACAAGTCATAACACCCTTCTAACGTTATAATGCGAAGATTAGGCAAGCTAGCAAAAAACGCAAGGAGCTTCGGAATTGAAAGATTTTTGATGTTCATAGCAAAGTGATTGAGATTTGGAAATGAATGTTTTAAAATATCAAGATCGGAATCGGAAAATTGAAACGAGAGCAAATAAAAATATCTAAGGCAAAGATGGGGCTTTTTTAGAGAAAATGCCTCAGGAGTAATCTGAGGCATATCTGCAATCACTAAACAGTGTAAACAAGGCTGTCTGCTAATAAATTTCTTAAGTCCCACGTCTGTGACTTGAGTCGCTTGCAATTTAAGACCCTGTATCTGACCAGAGCACTCATCTAAAGCACAATCACCAAAAGTATGATCCTTTACAACACTCAACTCATCCTGAATGCTGAGATCATCTAAATCGGATTTAGGGCAAACCCTCATTTCATCATGAAGCTGTGCAATCAGCGCATGGTAACCCTCTAAAGTTAAGCAAGGTTGAATTTCTTGCGGATTGGCCTCATTTGGGTCTTTGCTCAAATCGTAGCTAAATGTTTTGTTCACTTTTCTATCATTGATAATCTTTGTATCATTGATACGCATCCCATGCTGACCTTCTTTGAAGGGGGCTGAGAAAAAAATAGGCCGATTAGTCAACGGTCTGCGCAAAGAAGATCCAACAAATGAGTTCATTCCCTGCAGCGATAATAAATCCATCACTGTAGGAGGGATATCAAGCTGCGATGCTGGTGTTGAGATGACATTTGGAGCAATACGCCCTGGAGCGAAGATAAGAAGTGGTACATGCACACTCTCTTCAAACAAATCAACACGTCCAATCAAGCTTTGGCGATGCTCGCCCAAAGCTTGTCCATGGTCGCCAAAAATAAAAAATACACAACGTTGATCCATTCCACTTTGCTTGAGGCCATCTAGAAACGCTTGTAGCGCTGCATCTGAATAATGCATCGTTTTCCAAAATCGGCGATGATCATCACTTGGTGCATCCTCAAACTCTGGGCCAGAGTAGGTTTTAGGCAAATGCCAAGGATGATGGTTAGTGAGCGTCATTAAAGACAAAAAACAAGGAGATTGTCTACTCTGCAGCCAGTTGGAGCAATAGGCATACAAATGCTCATCATCAATCCCCCAGCCTTGTTGCGTAGCATCTGGGTATGCGTTCACAATTTGCTGATATCCCCAAACCGAATCAAATCCATGACTTTGCAACAACGCTTTATTTTTTTCGAATGTAATATCGCCGTTATGTGCAAATGCAGTTTGATACCCTTTTTCTTTCAACATCTGGGGCAGCCCCATAAAGCCGCTTGAAACAAGTTGTCGATCATACATTTTCTGCGGATGGGTTGGGATACCATAGTGGCTTGCAATCAACGCGGGGGTTGAGCGTGTTGAGACAGAGTAAAATTGATCAAAGTAGAGCCCTTGCTCTTTCAAAGCATTAAAGCAGGGAGCAACACGAAGCTGTGATGAGGCAAATGACTCCATAGAAATAAAAATAAGGTGAGGCTGGTCATCGACAGGAAAGCTAAAGAGCTCACTGCCCTTAAAACCTGTTGTGTACTTTAGCAACGGGTAGTTGGAATCGATCCTGTAATAATCCTCATTTTGCACATCAACCTTGTAGCTGCTCTTTTTTTTGTTAAACCGGAAACGCTGTCTCCAAAGAAGCAACAATGCTGGAGCGATGAGCAACCCTTTAGGCAAAGGAGTAAAATTCCAAAGAAAAACTAGTTCGATACCCATCACGATCATCACAGATGCTAGAGCTCTGAGCACCATCGATTTTGAGACAGAACCTTTAAGTGCAGCTTTTTCCCTTAAATAGAAAAGCCACTGCCATTGAAGGTGTAGGCCTGTATGGCGATAAAATTCCCAGTCTAAAACTAAAAATGCATGATACGCCAAAACCCCATATGGGAATAGGCAAAGAGGAATGATAGAAAAAACAACAGCTCGACACAAACGGCTCAATAAAACCTTTGCCATACCCAGCTTATAGTTAAAGCACTCTGAGATGTCAACCGAGTATCGTTGGCTTTGAATGTTGCGCTCTGATAAGATGAACTTTATGGCAAATAAGAAAAAAAACCAGAACCCAAGAGTCCGAATTGAATCCCGCATCATGCGGACTATGAAAAGAAATGATTACTACCCCATGCTGCAAGAGCAATTGCTTAAGCTACTTAAAGTTAGCAAAGAAGAGCAAGATTTAGCCCAAAATGTCATCGGAGAGTTAATTCGAGATGGAGTTATCGTTGTCGATAAAAATCGCCTAGCTTTAAAAGGTCGAGAATATGAAACCGTTGTCACCGGCACAATCCATGTAAACCCACGCGGATTTGGCTTTGTGACACCTGATGACGACCAAGAGTGCAAGCAAACCATTTTCATTCCTCCTGGCCATTGTGAGGATGCCGTCCAAGGTGACCATGTTGAGGTCACCCTTGTTGCTAAGCCAAGAAGACCAGAACGTGGACCAGAAGGGCGCATTGCAAAAGTTTTAAAGCGAGCAAGAGAGAGCGTTGCAGGCATCGTCTCTGACGCTTATCACAAAAATCGCCTTACAATCTACGCCCCGATGCTCGGCCCTGAAAACCCTATCATCGTCATGAGCAAAGGCGCTAAAGTAGACTGGGGCACGCGCGTGCTCGTTAAGATCACCTCTTGGAAAAACAGCAAAGGCGAAATACGCGGTGACATCGAAAAGATTTTGGGAAATATTGAAGACCCAAGCATTGACATTGATTGCGCTATTGTTGAATTTGAAATTCCCACCGACTTTCCAAGCGGCGCTATCGATGAGGCCAAAGCTTACGGTAAAGAGGTCACCCAAAACGATCTAAACGGACGCACAGATTTCACAAAAGACGAAGTGTTTACAATTGACCCAACAACCGCACGCGATTTCGACGACGCTCTATGCGTTACAAAATCAAAAGATGGCTACAGGTTATGTGTCCACATCGCAGATGTCTCTCATTATGTTCGCCCCGAAACAGCTCTAGACCAATTTGCTGCAACTAGATGTAACTCTGTTTATTTTCCCGGTCGCTGCGTCCCCATGCTTCCTGAAGAGCTCTCCAATGAGCTCTGTTCCTTAAAAGAGGGAGTTGTGCGCCTCACGGCCTCCGTTGTTATGGACTTAGACATCGATGGGAATTTAATCAATTATCAGATTCAAAAAGGGTTTATCAAAAGTCAAAAACGCTTTACTTATGAAGGGGCCAAGCAGGTTCTAGATGGGCAGGTTGAAAGCCCCCACAAAAAGACACTCGAGCTCATGGTTGAACTCTGTGAGAAGCTAAAGGCTCTTCGCAGAGCAAGAGGCAGCATCGACCTAGCGCTTCCAGAAACGGTTGTTAACGTCGATAAAAAAGGCATTCCAAGAGGTTTTACAGTTGTCGAGTATGATATCACTCACCAGCTTGTGGAAGAATTTATGCTCAAAGCCAATGAGGTTGTTGCAACCCATTTGTCTAAGCAGGGTAAAGAGTCTTTGTACCGCGTTCACCAAGCACCTACAGAAGATGAGCAGGCTGACTTTTTCTTTTTTGTGCATCAACTCGGATTTCATTTACCAGAGACCCCAACCTCTGAAGATATTCAGGCTGTTTTTGAAAAGGCAAAATCTACCCCATACGCTCAACAGTTAGCCATCTCTTTTATCCGTACGATGAAACTCGCCGTCTATTCCCCTGAAAATGTTGGGCATTTTGGGTTGTCCCTTGATTACTACACCCATTTTACAAGCCCAATCCGCCGATATCCCGACCTCATCATCCACCGCCTACTTTTTGAAAAATCAAGCCAAGAACAGAGTTTAAATACCCTGGCTCTACGTTGCTCAGATTGCGAGCGCAATGCCGCAAAAGCTGAAAATCGCGTCAAGCTGCTGAAAAAACTGCGATATCTAGAAAAACATCAAGAAGAAACCTTTACAGCCACCATCACAAAAGTATTCCCAATGGGCTTTGCTTTTGAAGTGGATGTCTATGCCATCGAAGGTGTTGTTTTCGTAAGTCAGCTTCCAGACTATTATGAGTACGATAGAGAAAAAGCTATGCTTCAAACAAAACATGGAAAGCGCTTTCGACTGGGCGATCAAATCAAAGTCTATCCAGAGTTCATTGATCTGATCAAGTCAGAGGTCAAATGGCAGCTCGATCTATCGGTTTAATGCCATTTCGTCTATGATGATGGAATGAAGAAGTATTTCGTCACGGGCCTGGTTATTCTACTGCCGCTTGCGTTAACGATAGGGATTATTGCCTTTATCGTGAATTTTTTGACCAAACCCTTTATTGGGATGGTCTCTGCATATTTAATGAAATTTCATTTCGTCAATCGCGGCTTCTTATTTTTAAGTCCCGAGCAATTAATCCGCTATGGATCGCAACTCATCATTCTTGTAGGTCTTTTCTTCATCATGGTGCTTATTGGGATGTTTGCACGCTGGTTTTTTGTAAAATCCTTAATCGGCCTGAGCGATACGATTTTACATCGCATCCCTTTAGTGAATAAAGTTTATAAGACAACGCAAGAGATCATTAAAACCCTTTTTTCATCAGACAAGAATTCATTTAGGCAAGTGGTGATGGCACCATTCCCCAACAGCAATGCTTACGTTTTAGGGCTCGTTGCAAGAGAGTCCCCTGAAATATGCGAGCGCGAAGTGGGATCTGATCTACTATCTATTTTGGTTCCAACCACCCCAAATCCAACAACCGGCTTTTTGCTAATGTACAAGAAAAAAGATCTAATTTTCTTAGATCTAAGCCCTGAAGACGCCATTAAATATATCGTCTCATGCGGCGTTATTACACCTGAGCACCCAGCAAAAAAATGAAGAAGTACTTTATTACAGGGCTAGCGCTGATTTTGCCACTGACAGTCACCATCTTGGTTTTGATGTTTTTGCTAGACATCTTAACCGAACCCTTTGTCGATATCGTCAAAGCCCTTTTCCTCCATTTTAAAAGCTTTTTAGGCCCGATGTCAAAGCACCCCAAAGTTTTACTATTCGTTGGACGTGTTTGCGTGCTTGTATTGATGATAGTTTCAATCTTTTTGCTCGGTTTTTTAGCTAGGCGATTTTTCTTTAGCTGGATTCACACTACGGTCACAAAAATCTTAGAGCGCATCCCCTTTGTGCGTCGGATTTATCGAGTCACACGGGAAATCACAAAGTCCATCCTCGCCGGTAAAAACAAACCCTTCAGCAACCCTGTCATGATTCCATTTCCCGACGGCCATTCAGTTGCTATGGGCTTTAAAACCGGAGAAGCTCCCGCTGTTTGTGGAAGCGATTTAAAATCGGTCTTTATCCCAACAGCGCCCCATCCCATTTCTGGTTTTGTGATCATTTCGCGAGACAAAGACATCATTCCGCTGGATATTTCAGCAGAAGATGTACTAAAGTTTTTAGTTTCATGCGGAACTGTACACCCTGGAGAAAAACATGACTCAAGTTCTTCTGATCCCCGTCAAATCAAACCATGAAAAACTACAAAAAATCGTAGAAATTGCTAGATATTACTTCGAGAGAAATGAAAAAATCACTTTCCTCGTTGAGAACGAAATCAGTGCCAGCTACATCGACAAGCTGCTTTGGAGCTCTCCCAAAGAGAGCTTTTTGCCACATGGTGGCGAGCTCTTAAGCATTTCACAAGAGCTACCAAAAGAGACACAAACAATTTTTAATTTGACATCTGAGCCGCTAACCGATATCGAGCGCGGTATGATCTATGAATTTGATGATCAGACATCTGAGCATAAACAACAGGCCTTTAAAACTCGCTATAACGCCTATAAAGCCAAACGTTTCTCAATAGCCTTGCAATAAAGCAGACTTCTGCCTATAATGGGCTTTTGAATCAATGTGAGGTATTATGACACGCCAAAGTAAACAAGGCGAGCGCCGCGCGCGTTGCCCTAAAAAGAACAAGTTCCCCGCGCCTAAAACAGGCACTAAAAAAGATAATTTGCCCAAAGGTTTTAAAGAGCATTTTAGTGCTTTATCAAGCCAGACGGCCTATATCCCTAAGATTTAAGGAAGCTATCAAATGTCTAGACACCCAAGTTACGGAAAATCGAGCAAATCTGGAAAAAAACGCAACGTATTAAAGCGCTTTGAGCGCATCGACGTTCTACGCAAATTAGATCGTTGGAGTCCTGAAAGCAAGCGTGTGACTAATTTACCCAAAACCCCAGTCCCCAAATAATTACGGTTTTCGATAATCAAGACGACTTAGCCATCGAGTTGGACCAGGTCGAAGCTTTAGCAACAGAGGTTCTGCACTATAAAGACGTGCAGTGCGATGAGCTCATCATCCATTTTGTATCGGTTGACCAGATCAAAAAACTGCATAAAAAGCATTTTGATGATTCAAGTTCAACCGACTGCATCACACTCCCCATCGATGATCCCGGCCCTTCATGCGAAATTCTTGGAGAGGTCTTTATCTGTCCAGATACAGCAATTATCTATGCTAAACGCCATAAATTGGATGTTTATGAAGAATGTTCACTCTACATTGTCCACGGCATTTTACATTTGCTAGGATTTGATGATATTGAAAGTGCTGACATCGCTAAAATGCGCGCTGCTGAAAAAGAGATCATGGATCACTTGCGCGAGAAGAACTTGATCTTAACACCTCCTAACTGATAAATATAAAATATGTTCTTGCTCATTGTCCCTATCATTGCCCTTGTAGGTTGCAGCTTTGTAACCGCAGCCCTGACATCGCTTAGAAATATTGGACGCATCCGCAGTAAGCGCTTATTCAATAGCCATCAAGGCATGTTTTTTCTTTACCCATTGCTACAAAAACTCCACAAGCGATTTGAGTGGGAGGATTTATTTTTTGTCCTAAACTTTGCAAAAAACATCCTGCTCCTCCTCTTTGCCATCACAACCTGTTTATACCTCTTAAAAAATGTCTTTTCCCTCGAGTTCAACGACCTACTTCTTTCCATTATCATTACAATGTCTATCGTCCTTTTCTTTGATGCAAGCATGCGCGTAATTAGCCAAACCTGGCCCAAAGCGACTGTCAAAACCACCTTTTTTCCAGCAGCCCTCTATTGCGTGATCTTCCTGCCTATCACAAGCACCTTACTTTTCCTCTCTAAAGCCTTTCTCCCTTCCAACAAATCAAAAGAGCAAGAAAGCGCTCCTAAAATGGCCAAAGACAAAATCATGGAGCTCGTACAAGACTCTGACCTCTCTCGCTACCTCGAACCTGCTCAAGTAAAGCTCTTAACAAGCATTGCCACCTTCCAAGAACGCATTGTTCGCGAAATCATGGTCCCCCGCATTGACGTCACAGCTCTGGATAAAACAGCCACCATCAAAGAGGCCGCCCAAGCCTTCATCACTGAGCGCTACTCAAGAGTCCCCGTTTACAGTGGCACTGTCGACCAAGTCACAGGCGTTCTCCTATATAAAGACATTCTAGAGCTATACATCAAGCACGCAGAAAATGGCAGTGTTGACTTTCTAAATCAGTCTATTGAAAACCTTGTTAAGCCCACTCTTTTTGCCCCCGAGACTAAAAAAATCTCTAAACTCCTTCAAGAGTTTCGCAAAGCTCAAAATCACCTAGCCATCATCGTTGATGAGTATGGCGGAACCGAAGGAATCGTCTCCATCGAAGACATCCTCGAAGAGCTCGTTGGCGAAATCGAAGATGAATACGACACCGACGATGAGCTTCTATACAAGCAACATGATGATGGTAAAATTGTCGTCGACGCCAAAATGAGCATCATCGACATAGAAAAAGAGCTAGGTATCGCCATCCCTGACAGCCCTGAGTACGACACCATTGGCGGCTACATCTTTCACCGGGCAGGATCCATCCCCGCCAAAGGATGGCGCATCCACCACGAGTCCTTCGATCTAGAGGTTCTCTCCTCCAGCCCACGCGCTATCAATAAAATACGCATCATACCCGTAGAAAAATAGTCAACCTTGTGTTATACTGAGGCATCATTACAAGGAGAAATTTGATATGCGCCGATCGATTGCCTATACAGAACCTGCTGTTGCAACTGCAGGAGAAAAAGGAACTTGGAAGTTTATCTACACAACAGCTTCATCTCTACCAAAAGGCACCAAGTGTAAATTTGATCTTATGAGCAATGGGCGAGATATCGAATGGGAAGTGCCAAGCTCTGATCCAAAGCGAAAATCAAACTTGATATGGATGGAACTTCCAAACGGAAAAAGTCTTGCTCCAGCATCCTTGCAAAGCAAAGAAGCACTGACTCCTCACTTTGAATTCACCTTGCCCGATGACATTAAAGCTGGGGAGAGCCTTGCCATTTTTCTTGGCAGCCAAAGCGACGATCCCATCAAGGGAGGCTCAAGAGCTCAACAATATGTCTATCGACGACGCCCTTTTAACCTATTCATCGACACCAAAGGCAAAGGAAACTACAAAGAGCCTGAAGTTTTTACCCTTGATGTTCGAGGAGGCCCCCTTCACACACTACGAGTCATCTCACCATCGGTAGTCACAAAAAATCAACGGTTTGACATCGTTGTACGATTTGAAGATCAATACGGCAACTTAACATCAAATGCTCCAGAAGGCATGCTTGTTGAGCTTAGCTATGAAAAACTGCGCAACAACTTAAGTTGGAAATTATTTGTTCCCGAAACAGGGTTCATCGCTTTGCCCAATCTATATTTTAGTGAAGCTGGACTCTATCGACTTGAATTAAACAACCCCGACGCAAAACAAAAGTATTACTCAAGCCCCATCAAATGCTTTGACCAAGATGTCACCTCAATTTACTGGGGGACATTTCATGGGGAGTCATCGCGCGTTGATACGGGTGAAAATATCGAAACCGCTCTTAGGCATTTCCGCGACGACCACGCCATGCAATTTTACGGCACTTCATCTTTTGAAAGCGATTCTGAGACTCCAAATGAAATTTGGAAACTCATTTGTAACCAGGTTGCAGAATTTAACGAAGAGGACCGCTTTGTCACTTATTTAGGTTTTCAATGGGCAGGTTCAGAGGGCGTGCGTCAAATACTCCACCTAAAAGACAACAAGCCTTTGCTAAAGAGCAAAGATTCCAAAAGCAATCAGCTCAAAAAAATCTATAAGCTCTTCACACAAAAAGATCTCATTGCAATCCCCTCTTTCACAATGGCCAAGGGCTATGTTTGTGACTTTAAAGAATTCGATCCAGAGCATGAGCCAGTCGTTGAGATTTACAACAGCTGGGGATGCTCCGAGTGTACAGAAAAAGAAGGCAACCTAAGACCGATCAAAGCAACGAGCAAAAAAGGCATATCAGAAGATCCTGCTGGATCTATTCGCGATGCGCTCAATCGCAACTGCCGCTTTGGCTTTGTTGCAGGTGGCCTTGATGACCGAGGCATTTATGCCGACTTCTACCACTCAGACCAAATACAATATAGCCCTGGCATCACAGCTGTTATGGCAGGCGCCCAATCACGCGACAGCATCATATCAGCCCTTCACCGCAGAGCTACCTATGCAACAACTGGCGCAAGAATGATTCTTGGGATGCAAATTGCAAACCGTCCTATCGGCTCAGAGCTAAACACCGAAGCAAAGCCTGGCCTTGTCTATAACCGCCATATCACCGGTTATGTAGCAGGCACAGCGCCCATTCAAGAAATACAAATCATTCGTAATGGTGAAATCTTTCACACCTACAACCCCCATGAGCCCTCTTTTGAAATCGAGCTTGACGATAGCGAGCCCATTGAAAAAATCGCTCTAAAATCACCAGATAACCGCCCTAACTTTGTCTATTACTACATGCGTGTCATCCAAGAAGATGGCCATATGGGCTGGACATCTCCAATTTGGATTGATCTAGCAGCCCCTGAAGCTACAACCCCAGTGAAAAAGCCACGCAAAAAATGACACTCATCATAGCTATTGGAATCATCGGTCTTTGCTTTGTAGGGCTCTCTATTGGTAAAATACTTACGGGGAAAAACAAGCTCAGCTGCAAGCGCTGCGGCAAGCCAGAAGAAAAAGAAAAGGAATGCTCAATCTGCGGCAAGAAAAAGCGTTAGCCATCTTCGCTCTTCCAATTGATGTAGTTTTTTAATAGCGTTATGAAGTCCTGCACCTCTGCAGACACAACATTGAATTCAGGCTTATGATCGACATTCCACTTTTGATATACGATGGGCTTGATCTTGCCTTTAATCTCGGTAAACCTATTTTGAATTTCTTGCTCATTTGGGTAGTCGAGCGCAGTCTTGGCTGCTTGTAAAATTTCACTCGGCTCAGGGTCAGTTTTCTTACCAATAGCTACCATCGTTGCTTTAGCTTTCCGCAGATGGGGCGCAGTGACACAAAAATCCCAGGCAGAATACAGAAAATTCCAAAACCCATCCCATAGCCACTTCAGCAAAGGAATATTATTTGGCACTGGCCCGCTGATCGTATCCTTACTGGCAGGTGTAATAAGGACAGACGTTGTCATCTCATCTCCTAAAACACCATCACTTGGAAGAGACGCACGGGGCGGCCTCACTTCTCCTGCAACTCTTAGCATAACCTTCCATCACTTTTGTCCACTCATCAATAACTTCTTGATCTTTTCCTTTACCGTACCCATTAACGTAAGCATTGCAAAGAGCTTCATTGACCTCAGAATTTACATATTTCCAGCAACTACCTCTAAAATAAGCCTCAATGAATGCCCCATCAATTCTACTCTTCCTAGTCTCATCAAATTCAAGCTCAACGAATGCCCCATCAATTCTACCCTTCATGAGCTCTTCAAATTCATGCTCAATGAATGCCCCATCAATTCCACCCTTCCTAAGCTCATCACATTCAAGCTCAATGAATGCCCCATCAATTCTATCCTTCATGAGCTCTTCAAATTCAGACTCATCCTTTGGCACCTTCAATTCAGTTTCGCCCACATTTTGAAATGAATCCCCAAGTATACTGCCAGCCAAAGACTGCGCAGAGATGTAAGGCTTATAGAACGCACAGATTTCTAGCATTTCTTCAATTGTTATTTCACTTGCGCTTTTGACCGGTTTAATTACCCTTAGCTTCGGGTGATTTTTTGCAAACACAACGGCATAGATAGTTCTAGTTATTTCCCTAATGCTACCTATTTTTTCATCCTTAAGAAGGTAACTACTCTGAATAAATTCTTCCAGAGTAGAAAATGGCCGAGGTTGTTTGTCTCTTAAAGTCAATAGATTACAATACTCTTCGCTCATTGGATAGTTTTCAATAGTAGACTGTTTAAGCTTAAGGTAGCGGTCGATGTAAGCATCAAGATCCTTCATAAATTCAGAGATTTTTTCTACTACTATAGGCTTACTACTTATGCAATTTTCTTTTCTCTGCTCTATAGCTAGCGGAAAAATCCAATTCCAAACCATGCTGATGAAATCGCAAATAGCATGCACCATTGTCACAAGCAGATTATCGCCTTGATTTGCTGAATCGAAAGTGCGTTGGAAGCTTGATCTTGCCACAGAATCGTTCATGCGCAAAGACTAACAAATATTCTTTTTTTTTGCTACACTTCGGTGCATGACACTGATTTTAGGCTCTAGTTCGCCACGCAGGCGAGAAATGCTCGATATGATTGGGATCGCCTACACAGCTTGCACACCTCCTTTTGATGAAAGGGCATTTGTGCATTCGGGCGACGCTTATGAACTGGCAAAGCTCCTTGCAGAAGAAAAATGCGCATCACTTGTTGGCGAATTTCCTAATGAGCCCATTCTTTGTGCTGACACCCTTGTTGTTTTAGACAATGAGGTATATGGAAAACCTGACGATGCATCTCATGCCTTTGAAATGCTAAAAAAACTCTCAGGCAGAACTCACAAAGTGCTCACAGGTGTTGCAATCAGGCAAGATGCAAAAGTTGTATCGGGTGTTGCTCAAACTGATGTGACAATTAAATCGCTAACAGATGATCAAATCCGAGCCTTTCATAAGGCTATCAATCCTTTGGATAAAGCTGGCGCTTATGCAGCCCAAGGAATTGGAGCCCTCATCTTGGAACGAATCGAAGGCGCTTATGACAACGTTGTCGGGCTACCCATGCAGCTTGTTATGGAACTACTAAAGCAAATGGAGATCGATATATGGGACTACGTGCTCTCACTCTCTTCCTCATAACCCTGCCTCTTTTTTCATCTGAGAGCCAAGCGCTTTTTCTCGTGCAAAAAGGCTTGATCAAAGAGGGCATTGAGCAATACGTAAGCTATAAAGAAAAAGCGGGCGCTCATGACTTTGAAACATTAAAACAAATCGGTGAAATCATTCTTGATCAAGGCGCATTTTCAAGCGACCCAGAGGTGCGGTTGCTTAGCATTTATGGAACAGGCATTGCTCAAAAATCAGACACCTTAACCATTTTTGAAGCAGGCGTTGAAAGCCGCGATCCAGTTACTCAGCTTGCAGCTATTCACTACCTTGGCGAGCTCATCGATGACCGCTCATCAGAGCTGCTCGCACGCTGCTGCAGCAGCGATTATCTTGGCGTGCGCATGGAAGCTGCCTACCACTTAGCAAGGCGCAAAAACCCCCATGCAACAGACCAGATTGAAGCGCTCATGTATAAATTGCCACCAATGTTTAGGGTTCACTTTGCAGAATTTTTTGCCCTGATCGGCACCCCAAAAGCCATTTCTCTTTTAAGGCAGTTAATGAACGATCAAGAGCTCATGGTGCGCAGCAGCGCTGTCATGAGCGCGGCTCAGTACGGCCGTGACGATTTGCTCAGCTATATTCGCGCCCTTGCCACTCATAAAAATCCAGCAGAACAAGAGATTTGCGCCTTAGCACTGGGCATGCTCGGCGATACACATCAGCGAGAGCGCCTTGAGCAGCTTTCCAAATCCCCTTACGAAAACGTGCGTCTAGCGGCCCTAAAAGCCCTTTATCAGCTTGGGGAGACACACGTTCAAAGTCAAATCATCGAAATGGCAAACAAAGGCGATCTTTTCGCCATTCTACTTTTAGGGTCAATCGAAGGAAGCGAACCAACCCTTGAAAAGTTGCTCAGTAGCAAGGATCGCGCCATTCAGTTCAATGCAGCCCTTGCCCTCTTGCAACGCAAAAGTCCCGCTTGCACCCTTCACATTGCCGAATTTCTCACATCTTATCCTCATGAGCTCGGCTGCCAACCCATTTTCTCTACAGGTCGCGCCCAAATTGCCTGGTCTTTTGCTACCTCTTCTGAAAAATATGCAAAACTTGCCCAGACCGATGTCCTTGCGCTGACACTCGATTTAAAGTACCGCGTGCTGCAAGCAACACTTGATCTACCCCAGCCAGCCTTTTTAGACATCGCCCGCAGCGTTTTTAGCGCTCGCGTTACACCTCTCATCCCCCCCTTAGTCCACCTGCTTGAAAACAACAAAAGCCCCGAGGCTATCGAACTACTCAAAGTTTTCGCAAACGCACCCGGAGCACCGCTCATGCGCGGCTTTTGCAACCTTGGTCTGCTACGCCTTGGCGTTGAGGGGCCCTATGAAGAGCTCGTCATCAAAGAAATCACCCGCCTAAAAGACTCAGAGCTCATACGCTTCCGAGCCTCTGCTCCAAAAGGGGCCAAGCAAACCTTTACCCCCTTTTCGCTCACTCCTGAAGAAACCTCCCAGCTACTCGTTGAGTCCTACCAAACCCTAGCCAGCCGCCAAGAGGATAAAAGCATTGACATCTTATTGAAAGCAATCGGCGAAGGCCACCCAAAAAACCGCTACGCCCTAGCCGGCCTCCTCCTCAAAACACTGCAATAAAGACTAATTTTTAAGCATTTAAGAAAAACTTGCATTCGCAATGATTGAACCATAGCAAAACCATGCGTTGACAACGCAAGGTTTGGGTATTGCAGCTCAGTATACCCATTTATATACCAATTCTGAGAAATAAAAAATGCTAAATGCATGAGCTTGGATGCCGAAATGAGCTCAAAAACAGATTTTAGGCAACATCAAAGCTTTTGATTTCATACAGGAGCTCACAATAACAGGCCTCATAAATCAAATTGTTCAATTATGGAAATGGTTGTTAGATTGACAGTGAAAAGCACTGCTGGGGAAAAATTCCCCTTGGGTGCTATACTGCCCTCATGCGCAAAGTTTTCTTCATTGCCCTTGCTATTTTTGTAAAAGCCCTTGCTAATGAGCCTCCTAAGGAATTGGATATCAACCTGCTCAAACCCATCTACACAGATGGCATGCTCAAAACGATTAATGGCGGTGTAATCTCTGGAGAGGGCTTGCGCATTCAGGCCCGTATGATCGAGTACACAAAACGCTCAAATGTTCATAAAGTGGCAGCAAAAGGCGACCTCATGATTGAATACGGGGGGCGCTTTTTTGTTGGTGATGCTTTGGAATATGACTTTTTGACCCAGTCAGGGAAAGTCATCAATGGACGCACCAATATTGACCTGTGGTTTATGGGTGGAGAGCTCATAGAGCTTAAGCCAAATCGCACTTTTGTCATCCAAAAACCTTTTGTTACAACAAGTGAAAATATTGAACGGGATTTTGATATTCAGGCTAGGCGTGCATTCATTACAAAAGATAATTATGCCTACGCTGAAAAAGTAACGATGCGCTTTTTAAATGTGCCTCTATTGGCTTTACCGGCATGGCGGGCTAATTTAAAACCGATGACTGACTCCCCTGTTCGCTACGCGGCTTATTGGGATAAAGGGCAAGGACCGCGTATCTCAATGCGCTACCGAATCTACTCTTGGGAGGATTTGTCGATTGCCTCTCGCTTTGATTTTCGTCCAGATTTTCAAAAAGTCGGTGTTTCAGGCGCTTTAGACACTGTTTATGACCCAAAAGCTACAAGCACTTATTTTGTCTCGCGCAATTTTGTTCAAAAAGACACTTTTTTTAATGACACAGATCCAGGTGATGATCGCTTCCGATTTCGCGTCCAAGGTATTTGGAAGGCTCAAAGCAAAGATAGCAAAAAGCTCTTTCAGTCAAACTGGGACTGGTTTAACGACAAAAACCTTCCGCTTACCTTTCTCATGCCTGACTTTGAGCTCAACACCGCTAAACGGACTGAAGCGCTATTTCGCCTCATGAGCAACCATTCAATTTCGTCTCTTTATGTGCGCCCACGCATCAACAGCTTTCAAGGCTTTAAGCAAGAAATTCCCTCTTTCAATCTTTCCTTGCGCCCAATTGCTCTTGGCTCTTCGAGCGTCATGCTTGAAAACAATTTTCGCACAAGCTTCTACGACTATGTCTACTCAGATGACATTAAAGGACTATTACCAGATTTTAAATCACTGCGCCTGGAAACTGACAACAATATCTATCGCTCTTTCCACACGCCTTTCTTCAGCTTTACGCCCTTGGCGGGCTTCACAGGCATTTTCTATAACCACAGCCCCACAGAGGGTGATGTTGGCCAAGCCATCTTCCGCTATGAAGGGCTTTTAAACACCAAATTTCAAGGACATCTTTCCTCATACACCCACAATGTTGAGCCATACCTCAATTACAAAGGACTGACAAGGCCCACTACCAGCGTCGACAACTACTATGTTTTTGGCCTTGCCGATGGCTATAACCGCCTCAATCAGCTAACGCTGGGCCTTAAAAACGATCTCTTCTCATCTTGCGCCTTGATGCCAACACTTTCACTAGATCTTTATGGGAATGCCTTTTTCGGAGCGAGCACCTATAGCCTTCTCGTCCCAAAGACCTACGCAGATATTCTTTGGAATATCAGCAGGCTACAATTTGGCGCGCATTTAGCTTGGAATTTTGAAGAGTCTGTCCTCGACTACTCGAACTTATCGCTTCTTTGGACATTGAATGAGAACGCTGCATTTTACACAGAATTTCGCCACCGCTCCCGCTTTGACTGGCGCAAAGACAATCATCAAAACTACATTCTTGATGTAACGCGCCCAATCGATGAGCTATTGGATACTCCCATCTCTGACGGTCGCAACACGTTTTTAACGCGCTTTCAATTCAAGGTCCACCCTGAGTGGATTATTCGCACACAGATGCACCTTGGCTGGGGACGCAAAAATGAACCGGGGTATAATGAAGGGCGTGTTGATATCCTCCATGCTCTAGCCACAAGCTGGCGCGCAAGAGCCTCCATGGGCTGGACAATGCGCACCAAATTCCCTACCGGCTTCAGCGGATCATTGACCCTAAGCAATCAGTTTTAAGCCTACTCAGGATGAGCTGAGGAGCAGGCTGTAAACCAACGGTGTCTACAACCGATTTTTGAGTCCATACCGGCATGTAATACCATTTCTAAGAAATAAATTTAATTGTACTTCTTTTTGATGCGCTTTAGCTCGGGCTCAACCTCGCGGCGCTCATTTTTGGGAATGCGGTCGATGGTTAATACCCCATTGAGATGGTCGTTCTCGTGAAGGAGTGGGCGAGCCATCCAGCCTTGATGCTCTTCAGTGAATGGCTGACCATGGATATCTTGCGCCTCAATGCGGATTTTCCAGGGGCGGTCGACATCAACTAGGAGGTGGGGAAGAGACAGACACCCTTCATTGTGAGTCCAAAGAGCATCGTCTAAGATGGTAATTTTTGGATTAACGTAGATTTTTGGGTGCTCGGTTACTATGGGATAGCCCTCATCATCGAGCTCTGTGTAGGTAATGGCAAAAGCGCGGTAGGTGTAGCCGATTTGCGGAGCCGCAAGCCCAAGGCTTGGCTTGGAATTTACTGTGTCTATCAAATCCTCAAAAAGCTGTCTAACCTCATCGCTTTCAAAATCAGTGATCTCTTTGCAGCGTGTGCGCAGAATTGGATTGCCGTAGTAACAAAGCTCTCGCCTCATTGCAATGCCTCTGTCTCCTCAATTTGCACAGGCGTTGGAATGACGATATTGCGTTTGCGTCCGACTGCCGATGTCCAAAGAGAGAGGACAACACAAAGAATCATGAACGCAGCTGCTAAATAGCCAGTCATTTTCTTGAGAACATCTGCTGTTGATGTACCAAATAGCGACTCGCCGCTATCTCCGCCAAATGAGGCGCCAAGACCCATGCTTTTGCTCTCTTGCACCAATATGATCATGCACAAAAGGAGTGCTACAACCAAAAATGTGAAGAGTAAAAATCCAAATAAAAAACCCATCTTAACCTCTGATGATACTTGTAAATGTTTTAACATCAAGCGATGCTCCGCCCACAAGGGCTCCATCGATGTTGTCTTGCCTTAGTAGCTCCTTTGCATTGCTCGGATTCACCGAACCACCATAGAGAATTGGCACCTTTATATTTTTTAAAAAACGGCGAATCGCTACGTGCGCCTGCTCTGCCATTTGTGCGCTTGCACTTTTTCCGGTTCCAATCGCCCAAACGGGCTCATAAGCGATGATAAAAGGAGCATCGACACCCTCTAGTCCGAGAGTCAATTGCCTTTCTAGCACTTCTTCAGTTTTATTAAGCTCGCGCTCAGACAAAGTCTCACCAATGCAAAGAACTGGCATAAGGCCAGCTTTTATCGCCTGCTTGAGTTTAGCATTGATAAGCTCATCGCTCTCGCCATAGATATGGCGCCTCTCGGAATGGCCGACGAGCACAAAACTTGCCCCACAAGCACGAATCATCTCACCCGAGACCTCACCTGTAAAAGCTCCAGCTGAATGCTCGCATAAGTCTTGAGCACCAATCTCAATATCTTTGCCTCTAGCCGCTTCGCTTGCCGCCTGAAGCGCTGGAAAAGGCACAGCCAAATGGGCTTTGCAATTCAGTGCTTCAATGAACGCCACAGCTTCAGCGGGCGTTTTGTGCATTTTCCAATTTCCAATGATGATCGGCTCTTTTCTCATAACGGAGCATCATAACAGAATTTCAAAAGATTGACAAGCGTGTGAATAGCGTATAAATTGTTTTTATGACGATTTTAACTGTGTCCCAGCTAACTCAAGCCATTAAAGGGCAGCTAGAGCAGCGATTCCCTCATGTCCAAATCAAGGGTGAAATTTCAAATTTAAAGTTACAAGCTTCTGGCCATCTCTATTTCACTCTGAAAGATGCAGGCTCTCAGATTTCATCGGTCCTCTTCCGCGGTAACGCCCAAAGTTTAGCTCGAACGCCAAAAGATGGCGACGAGGTGGTTTGCACTGGAGAGGTATCTGTTTATGCACCACGCGGGTCTTATCAACTCATTGTGCGGCAAGTTCAGTTCAGTGGTGTGGGAGACCTTTTGCTCAAATTCCAATTGCTCAAAGAAAAGCTCACACGCGAGGGATTATTTGACACTGCTCACAAAAAACCCCTCCCCTCGTTTCCCAAAACGATCGGCGTTGTGACAAGCCCTACAGGTGCTGTGATCCGCGATATCATCCATGTCTTAAGGCGACGCGCACCAGGCTTTCAACTGATCTTAAACCCTGTTAAAGTACAAGGAGAGGGTGCAAGCAATGAAATTGCAAAAGCCATCGAAGAGTTTAATGCTTTAGGATCTGTTGACCTCATTATCGTTGGTAGAGGCGGTGGCAGCTTAGAAGATTTGTGGCCCTTCAATGAAGAAATTGTCTCACGCGCAGTTTTCAACAGCCGCATCCCCATCATCTCCGCTGTCGGCCATGAGACTGATGTCTCTCTTTGCGATTTTGCAGCTGATGTGCGCGCACCGACGCCATCTGCCGCTGCCGAGATCGCAATGGGCGAGAAAGCCAAACTCATCGAAAGCTTGAAGGTGATGCGCGATGGATTGATCACGCACCTTCAGCAAAATGTCAACCATCACCGCTTGAAAATGCTAGCCATCACTCGTCAGCCCCTACTTTGTGATCCATACGCACTGATTGGGCAATTGCTGCAAAAAATGGACGATATAGGGCCGAGCATCGCCCGTGGGCTCAAAACGCAAGTGATGACGCGGCGTATACGAATCAGCGGATTGGAAAAGCAAATGCAGGCAATTAACCCCGCTCAAAGGCTTGCTCAAAAGCGAGAAAATCTAAAGCGATTGGTATCACATTTAAAAGCGATCGACCCAAAAAATCTTTTACAAAAAGGGTACTCAATTGTCTTTAGTCAAAAAGACAATTCGGTTATCATGTCGGCTAAGTCATTAACACAAAAAGATCAAGTTCGCATGCAGTTTGCCGACGGCAGCGTGAGCGCAGAGGTAGTCAGTGGAAAAGAAAATCACATTTGAAGAAGGGTATCAACGGCTCGAGCAAATTTTATCCAAACTCAATAATGGCGAAGTCAGCTTAGAGGACTCGCTAAAATATTACGAAGAAGCAGACCGTTTAATCACAAGCTGCAACAAATTGCTGACTCAAGCAGAAGAAAAAATTCAGATGATGGTCAAAAACCGCGAAGGCAAAATAGAAATGCAGCCCTTTGGAGATGCATGAACCTCAAAGAAAAAAATAGCTCCGAGTTAAAAAAACTTGCAACAGAGCTTAGACAAAAAATCATCGAAGTTGTCTCCGTCAATGGGGGTCACCTCTCATCAAACCTCGGTGTTGTTGAGCTCACGATTGCTCTACACAAAGTATTCAACTCTCCTGATGATAAGCTAATTTTTGACACCAGCCATCAGATCTACACTCACAAGCTACTGACAGGGCGGTTTGATCAGTTCGAGGGCATTCGCAAACAAGATGGGCTGTATGGGTTTTCCGCTCCTCATGAGTCAGAGCACGATCATTTTTATGCAGGCCATGCAGCAACAGCCCTCTCTCTTGCCCTGGGCTGTGCTAACGGCGATAACTACACTGTCCCCATTATCGGAGACGCTGCCTTCACCTGCGGATTAACATATGAAGCTCTAGACAACATCCCGCAAGACTTAAAACGTTTCATCATCATATTAAACGACAACGGCATGTCCATTGCAAAAAATGTGGGCGCTATCTCAGAGGTCCTATCCCGTCTGCTCAATGCTCCCAACGCAAACCGCTTCTACCATGAAACTGCTAATTTTTTGCGCAAAATTCCTAGCATTGGCGAAACGCTTGCTCGTGCAGGAAAAAAAATTAAGGAAAGCGCTAAAACATTGATCAACTCAGAAGCTCCCTTCTTTGAGCACTTTAACCTTGCCTACGTAGGGCCTGTGGATGGGCATAACATCGATGAGCTTATCGAAACACTCGAATCGGTCAAATCGCTTGATAAGCCAACGCTTATCCACGTTAAAACCGTTAAAGGCTTTGGAATGCCTAGCGCTGAAAAAGCACCTGTCGCTTATCACGGAGCCAAACCCTTTGATCCAGAAACTGGCGAGTTCGCCCCCAGCAAAGCCTGTGCAACTTTTCCTAAAGTTTTTGGCAAACACGTGCAGGAAATGGCTGAGCATGAGGATCAAATTTGCGTCATATCCCCTGCAACGCCTCATGGCACATGCGTTGCAGCTTTTGGCGAATCGTTTCCCGAACGCTTTTATGATGTCGGCATTGCCGAAGGGCATGCTGTGACATTTGCAGCAGGCCTTGCCTATCAAAAGAAAAAACCCATCGTCTCTATTTATGCTACCTTCTTACAACGTGCTTTTGACAATGTTTTTCACGATGTTTGCATCCAAAATCTCCCTGTGATTTTTGCAATCGATCGAGCTGGCATCTCAGGCGGAGACGGTATCACTCACCACGGCATCTACGATATCAGTTTCCTAAGCGCCATGCCCAATTTAACCATTGCTCAGCCCCGCAATGGTCAAGTCCTTTGCGAGCTGATGCAAAGCGCGTTTGACTACGGTGGCCCCGTTGCTATTCGCTATCCAAACTTAACCACAGCACCTGCTCAAGCCCCCATCAAAAATAGAGCCAAAGGACGTGGAGAAATTCTAGCGCAGGGTCAAAATATCGCTATCATCGCCCTCGGCCACATGTGTGATATTGCCTTAGAGGCGCGTCAAAAACTGCAAGCAGAAGGCTTAAACATCACCGTTGTCGACCCCATCTTTATCAAACCCCTCGACACAGATCTGCTGCACAACCTAGCAATGACTCATTCTACCCTTATCACTTTAGAAGAGCACCTAGTCACAGGCGGTTTAGGGTCCCTTATTAATTCATATGTCACGCAAAATGGATGCAAAGACACCACTGTCATTAATCTTGGAATCAGTGATGAACCGATTCACCCAGGCTCTCATTCCACTATTTTGCAAAAACTCGGGCTAGATGCGGCCTCAATCGCCAATCAAATACTAGAAACTCAAGCTCAAATGATATGATCATCGCTATTTTTCCAAACACCTCCAAATCGCAATCAAAAAAAATCGCCTTAGGTATCGTTGAGTTCTTTAACGGCAAAAAAGTCACGGTCGTCTCAGACGATAACGAAGCTAAGCTAATCGGTGCAAAGCCCCTCTCCCAAGTTGACCTCAATAAAATAGACTTTATCATCTCCATGGGTGGTGATGGCACCATCATGCGCCTTGCCCACCGCTTTGCAGGTGCTCAAATCCCCATTCTGGGAATTAACCTTGGCCAGTTAGGCTTCATGGCCGACATCCCGCTTGACGACATCTACCCTAGCTTGCAAGATCTTCTCAACGGCCACTATGCCATCGAAAAACGCGTCATGATTGAAGGAGAATCGCTAGAAGGCGAAAAAGCCCTGGCTATCAACGATTTTGTCATCCATAGAGCCCGTAACCCAAGCCTAGTTGAAATTGCCATTCACATCAACGGAACCTATCTCAACACTTTTGAAGCCGACGGCGTTATTCTTGCAACACCCACGGGGTCAACCGCCTATTCCCTAGCTGCAGGCGGCCCGATTCTCACCCCTGAGCTCGACTCTTTTGTCCTTACACCCATCTCCCCACACACCATTTCCAACCGCCCCCTCATCCTTCCAGCCGATATTGAGCTTCAAATCCAATACCTATCTGACTACGATCCCGTTGAGGTTGTCGCCGATGGCCACCAAATCTTCAAACTCAATACAGGTGGTGGCTTTCGCCTTCGAAAGTCCAAGCTCACCTTTCAACTCGTTAACCTACAACGCCGCGATTACTTTTCGACCTTGCGCACCAAGCTGGGCTGGGCTGGAAAGCTTAGATAACCTGAGATCTGGATTTAAGTTGCTTAGATTTAAATGAATCTTATAATCCCTCAGTACACGACAAAAATTCATTTAAACCCCTCCTGTGTGGGCAAAGACGCCATCTGCGTGCTAGGCAAAGGGTCCAAAGAGCGCCTTTTTCCCATAGGCCAGCCAGCTATAAAAGCCATTAATCACTACCTGCCTTATCACCGAGAAGATGACAACAAAGCCCTGTTTCTCTCTCGTAAGAATCGGCGTATAGATCGCCAGGCTATCTGGCGCCGCATTAAGTTTTACAGCGCACACGCTGGGATCCAAAAGCCCATTTCACCCCATACCTTGCGCCACTCCTTCGCCATCCATTTGCTTGAAAATGGGGCAGACTTGCACATTATTCAAGAGATGTTAGGTCATGCCTTGGTGGCCACAACCGACCGTTACACGCATATTTCTAAGGATCGTCTCCATTCGGCTTTCGACACTTTCCATCCCAGATCATAAACAACTAATAATCAGCAATTAAAAAAAACATTGTAAAAGAAATTTATATTATGTTATAATATTTATAATTAACAAAAATCAATAAGGATATAATATGAGTACAAATTTAATATTTAATCATTCGCTTGAAGGTAGAGATTTTGGATTAAGCGAATTAGAAATAGACAGACGGCATCGACTTGCAGAATCTATTTTAATGTGCGAACGCCCATTTGGCTATGCGAGCTCTCTACTATCACGAATGGATATTATTTTAAAGCGCTTTGAAGAGGAAGCTCCTCGCCCTATAAATGGTTTGGTCGGTAGCCCTGAACCATCATTTTTTGGAAGATTATTTAAATATGAAAAAAAAGTAAAGCTATATATTGCTAGCCAGAAAGATATCAATGTAGCAGTTCAAAATGTCTTGCATAATCAGTATCAGACGCGAGGTGTCAGATCGCCACTTAGTAGTGTAGAAATTGGTCTGTTTTATCTAATTGATGCATTCGATAGTTATCTGACCAGTGACTTAAAGATCATCAAAGAGACTTATACAGGAGAAGCTAATAGCTTTGCCGATAAAATTAATCAGTACTATATGCACTTTGATTTGAATACTAAAACCAGCTTAGTGGGTAGACAAATCAAAGCATGCATCGACAACAGCAAGCAGCTGCATAGGTTACTCAAAAAGTAATTTCCCGCATCCATTTAACCCTACTTATTTGATGTCGACATCTTTTAAGTAGGGTTAAGGCTGAAAAACCTTATGGTATGCGTGGTGGCTTTCGCCTTCGTAAGTCTAAGCTCACTTTCCAACTCGTTAACCTACAACGCCGCGATTACTTTTCGACTCTACGCACCAAGCTAGGCTGGGCTGGAAAGCTTAGATAACCTGAGATCTGGATTTAAGTTGCTTAGATTTAAATGAATCCATAATCCAATTTTTGAGGTTTCTCTTGTATAAATAAATACTTGACATTAAATAAATATTTTATTAACATTAGTCATGTTTAAAGCAAATAAGAGCGTAATGATTAATTATTTAACAAAACCAATGCAAACAGCTAACAGCTATTTTGACATTCACCATTTAAAACAACCTCGGCGGATGAGATCAGGCCTAACTGAAGTCGTAACTGAAGTCGTACAATCTGGTTCTAGGGCTCACACATTTCTAGCTGGCGGAGCAGCGCTTTAAGCCTATTGCCAGAAATTGCACACATTGCAGCTGGAATCATTGCAACAGTCGCCACATTGGGGCTTTCAGATAAAGTTCTGGCCTATAGATCGATGCACATGTATGAGGCGAGCAAGGGATTCATTAATATTTGTTACATAATGCCACTGAAGATCATGAATACAAATGCAAAAGTACTCTTTAGCAAAGCCATTGTTATCCCTTGGCTAGATGACAAAGCTCGTAGGTCCCTTATTAATGCTCGTAATTCTGAAAGCGAACACTGTCATTTTCAAGCAATCGCTCACTCCATTTCAAATCTGGTTTTAACGATTCCACAAGCATTTATCCACCTTGGTCTAGCAGTACCATTTGTTGCATTATCCTTTCTAACAATGGGCACACACGATAGCATAAACGCCACAGCTTATGTTAGCATAGAACAAATTACAAATACACCGAATGTGATTTTGCAGGACCTAACACGGATTGTTACTTGCGCACTTAAAGGCACTTACTCTTTGGCCTCAAAAGTAGCGGAGGCACCATTTCGTGTTGCAAGTAGATTATGGTAAGTGGCCCATTTGGAATAGATAACTGAAAAAGGCCATCAGCGACATCTTTCCAAACCAACTCTCGGCGTTTATTATTAATCTCTGAATTATTCACTATATTAATAGTAATTAATTTAAATTGACATTATTGTTAATATAATACATAATTATCATAAATAATTAGAGGTTTTTAATATGTCTTTACCAATACTTGTTAAACTCTTGAAATCTAAGATCGAAAAAAATCCCGCATGGCATGCCTATAAACAAGAAAGGCTTGCCTTAGAAAGGGCTATCATGCTCCAAGTGAGGAGCGAGCAAGAGCCCACTTATAGAGGCTGTCGGCGGTTTCGTCCGTATACGGAGGGCACATCATCATGACATCTCCTCTTGCACCATCAAGCCAACGCGAAGACAGCGCCGAAGTGAAACATACATTAGCAGACTATTATAAAGCATTTGGACCCAGCTTGTTAAAAGTCGTACTGATTCGTAACGCTGAAATGGCAGCAATAAGAAACTGGAAAACAACAAGACAACAAACCCTGACCTGTGCCGAGAGTTTAATACCTGATATGGATACAGGCGAGCAGTCCCCTCATGACGTATTGGGTCTTTTTATGGAGACGGATAGTGAACAATGCCCATCATCCTCAAAACGTCCACGCTCCTCGCAAGATGAGAATGAAGAAAATCGCACTCTAATGGATGCAAAACGCTCTAAGACCGACTCTATAATAGATTCGTCCGCTGCTAAGACTGACAAAGTAAGAGGCGGAATGGGCTGCATTGAAAATATCCCCCCAATCAACCCAGAGCTATCATCTACCACTGACATGGAACTGGATTAATCTTCTTCCTTCCATGCCAAAAATTGCTCAGGAGTAATACCCAATCCGGCTAGCCGGTTTTCGTCTATCTGCTCAAGATCTTCTAAAACGTCTTGCACAAACTCTTCCTGAATTGCCTTTGGGATCAGGCCTTTAGCTTGCTCAACGATAAATTGCCGGGTCTCATTTTTTCTCAACCCTTTCACAATCACCCTTCTGAGCACTTCTCTCCTTTCCTGCCGATATCGCACACGCACCTCATCAAACCCCATGGACTTTACTGTCGAGTCATAAGCTGCACAAGTCCGAATGTAAGAGTAAACGTAAAGATCAATCAATGGACGCGTATCCTGCAATTCGTAAATTGCAATCATAGCTGCCATGTAATCTTCAACTTGAATATCGCTAAACGCTAGTGGAACGAGATTCTCCCTGATAAGAGGTATGTTAGCAGACAAGCGGGCGGTTCGCTTATTTACATCGATAAACGCCTGCAAATAGCTGATATGAATCAAAAGAAATACGCTTTGCTCAAATGGGTCTTTGATTAATGCCGCCTTCTCAACAATGTTCTTAAGCTGTTGCTCTAGTCTCTTTGGCTCTTCAAAGGGAAGGTATGTTGAGCCGCTAACGCGTACACCATGTTTACGGACCTTGCCTGCTTCTGATGGCTCTGCAAGACCATCTGACAAAAGATAGTGCAGAGTGCAAATCACATTGCGATTCACTTCTAATTTAGGAGCACTATCAACAAGGTAGCGGATAGCTTCCTTGTGATTTAAAATCATAGCTTTTTCAAGATCAAGCTTACCTTCTGCTGTATTCCCGTGAATAAGAAGCCTCTCAGTTTCAAGAAGCGAGTATGTGTTTCCCTCAAGACGTGAGGAGTTGTAAGATAAGTCAATAATCAATCTATTGAAAATCTGATGTGCATACGTTCCAGCTCTATCATGGCCATTTGCGCGCTGGCCTGACATAAGCAACATCTCCCTTAGTGCCTGATCAAGATAATAGTCGGAGTTAGGTTGGTAGCTATTAAACCATTCATCTGCATAAGCTACCGGCTCTCGTTCAAATATGGGTCTTCTAATGAGCTCAATAACTTTGATACTTGCTGAGCTAAAGCAACTACTTATTCCTTTATCGGCTTCCTGCGCTCGTCCAGTAGCAAGGTACTTTGTTCCCCGCTTTTGGCCAATTTTTGTAACCGCCCCCTCTTGAATTAGTAAATCGAGCCACCTTCTAACAGAACGCTCCTTAAAGCCATCTCCCAGCTTAGCCAGTAAATCCGGCAAGCTAATGGGCTCCGATTCCAATCCCAACTGCCTTAATACGGCCATTTTATTGTCACGCAAACTCATTACAGCCGCCTTTCTTTCCTTATACGGCCATTATAACCTGAATACGGCCAAAAATCAAGCAATTTTGGCCGTATTTAAGTAATACGGCCATTTTACGGTGAATACGGCCATTTTTTAGTAGCTCGATTCATCAAGGCGCACTTTGCCACGAAAGACGCGGTAGATATAAAAGCCATAGGCCAATACAAGCGGAACGCCAATGGCTACGATGATCGCAAGCACTTTAAGCGTTAGATCTGATGAATGGGCGTTGAAAACAGTGAGGCTATTTTGCAAGGGGTTAACTGTTGAGAGCACCATCACCGGAAACATCCCCACGCCAAAAAGGACAAAGAGGAACAGGATGGAGCAGCAAGAGCTAATGAAAGCCCACCCATCATAACCTTTGTGCACACAGATGGGAATAGCGCTGATGGCGCCAAGGGTAAGAAGCGGCACGCCAAGCAGGATCGGGTAGTTTTTCATGGAAGCGATCATGTGAGGAAACTGAAGCAATGTCATGATGGTTAAAAGCACATACATGAGGATAAATGCGCTAATTGTCCAGTGCACCCAACGCCTCAGCCGCTCGTGCAAACTGCCTTCGGTTTTCATGAAAAGGTAAACATTGCCATGCATGGTAAAGAGTGCAACAGCGGTGATTCCAAGAACGATCGAAAATGGGGTGAAAAATTCAGAAAGGCCACCAAGGTAGTTGCCATCATTATCAAGAGGTATTCCTTGCACAAGAGTGCCTAAGACAATCCCGCTCAAAAAAGCAATTCCAATGCTGGAGATAGAAAAGACCCAGTCCCAGACATGGCGCCACCTAGCATGTTCAACTTTTGAGCGAAACTCAATGGCCACAGCCCGCAATATCAAAGCAAAAAGCATGGCCATAAAAGGCGTGTAAAAAGCAGAGAAAATAGTGGCATAAACAGGAGTGAATCCCGCAAAAAGAGCTCCACCAACAATCACAAGCCACACTTCATTGCCATCCCAAACAGGGCCAATAGCATTGAGGAAAATACGTCTTTCTTCATCGGTTCTTGCAAAAAGGTGTAGGGCTCCAACCCCAAGATCAAAACCATCTAACATCGCATAAAAGATCAAGGCAACAACAATGATCATAAACCAAAAGATGGGAAGTGTCATGCTGCGCCTCCTTTAGCTGCATAAGGGTTTCGATAAATGGCATCTTCAGTTTTTTCTTCTTCGGGCCCATGCTGAATCTTGCGGTTGAGTAGGAATAAAAACAGACCAAGCAAAAGGGTGTAGAGGCAAGAGAACATGGTCAGTGATCCAATCACTTGCGCAGCGACAATGGATTTAGAAACCCCGTCAGCTGTGCGAAGCAAATGGTAAACTACCCAGGGCTGGCGCCCCATCTCAGCTGTAAACCAGCCGGCGGTGTTTGCAATCATTGGAAAAGCAATGGAAACAACAAGCAGCCGCAGAGTCCACTTTGCCTTAGCGATATTTTTACGCTTCCAGTGCCACCAGCCCATAACTGTTGCCACAACCATAGCAACCCACATGTAGATCATCAAATGATAGGCTTGAAAGACAACGGGGACGTTTGGCCAGTCAGTCGACGGGAACTCACCGAGACCAACAACAGGAGTTTGAAAGTTACGATATACAAAAAAGCTAAGCAGACCTGGAACTTTGATCCCTTTTACAACTTGCTCTTTTGTATCGACATATCCAATAAGTGTCATCGGTGTGGATTCTTCCGTTTTATAAACACCTTCAATAGCTGCCAGTTTTTCTGGCTGATTGCGAGCAACTCCGCGCGCTGTACTATCTGCTGAAATCAGCTGCAAAATCAAGGCCACACCGCCGATCCATAAGGCGATGTTCATGGTACGCTTAGCAAAATCAAGATGCCGCTTTTTAATAATATAGTAGGCCGAAACACTCACAATTAAAAATGTTCCTGTCAGCCAACATCCTATAAGAACATGCGCAAGACGATCCATGGCTGATGGGTTGAAAATCATACCCCAAAAATCTGTAACAACAGCTCTAGCTTTTTCGCCTTGACCAACGATTTTATAACCCGAAGGTGTCTGCATCCATGAGTTTGCGATCACAATCCAAACGGCGCTAAAATGCGCGCCTGCTGCGACACAAATGGTTGAAAAATAGTGCATTTTAGGCTTGACACGGTCCCAGCCAAAGAGCATCAATCCCACAAAGCCTGCTTCGAGAAAAAAGGCAAATATCCCCTCTGCGCCTAAGGCACTTCCAAAGACATCACCAACAAAGCGGGAGTATCGAGCCCAGTTGTTCCCAAAGGCAAAGAGCTGAACAAGCCCTGTGGCAACGCCAAGTGCAAAAGTTAGGGCAAAGATTTTTGTCCAAAATTTTGCCATCTGTTTGTAAATGGGCTTTTTGGTTTTCATGTAAAACCCTTCAATAATCACAAGCATAAGCCCGATTCCTATGCTCATGGGCGGATAAATATAGTGAAAAGTGCTATTCAGGCCAAATTGAATACGTGACAGGGTTAAGACATCCATACAATCCTCCGAGTTTCTATGATCCTACAGTATAAATAAATTTTGTCAATCTTTCCTTGTTTTAGGTGATAATTTTTGGTAGAATGAAGTTTATGGATTACACACTCTACATCATTCCTGCTATCGAAATCATGTTCATCGCTGTCATGATTAACTACTTGCTCTCTTTCTTTTGGAATGCGCGATCCATGGACCTTGTCCTAGGCTTCTTCGCCTTTTTGCTTATTTTTGGAGCCTCTGCCTACCTCAACTTGCCCGTTATCCATAAACTCATGCAAATGAGCGCTGGCATTGCTGTGATCGCTGTGTTGATTATCTTTCAGCCCGAGCTACGCGTTGCCCTCTCTCGCCTTAGCTTTAAAGGCAGACGATACAGAGAAATCACTGAATTTGATAAGTTCTTAGATCAACTGGCCAATTCGGTTTACAAACTTGCAGAGCTAAAAGTTGGAGCGCTCATTGTCTTGGAAAACGAAGATAACTTAGATGAGTATGCCCGCAAAGGGATCATGCTCAATGCAATATTTTCATCTGAGCTTCTAGAGTCGATATTTGCAACAAAATCACCTTTGCATGATGGGGCTGTCATCATCCGCGATACCACGGTTGTGTCAGCTGTTACGATATTACCTCTGGCAGAAGATGTTTCCCAACTCACCAAGTCGATGGGAACTCGCCACCGTGCAGGTCTAGGTGCTTCGCAAATGACAGACAGTATGGTGGTCATCGTTTCTGAAGAAACAGGCAAGGTTTCAATTGCACGAGACGGCATCATGCGACAAGGTGTAAAAATTGACCGTTTCAAAGGCGTGCTTCGCTCTCTTTTCAATCCGCCAGCAAAAAAATCAATCAGTGGAAGCGGCTTCTGGGGGTGGTTTAAACGATGATCAGCTTATTAAAAAGAATCTTCATAGACAATTGGCCACGCAAAGTAATTTCTTTGATTCTAGCCTTTATTGTCTATTTCGTCATCAATCAATCTCTGACAACTACAAAGGCAATCTCGCAAGTGAGCATGCGTGTGATCAATCTGCCTAAAGATCGCACCATTGAAGGTATTGCATCTAACGGCAAGCTCTCTAAAAAAATCGAACTGACCCTTTCTGGCTATGCCCATATTCTCAACAAACTTTCTTCACGTGATTTCGAAGTTGTCATTGATGCAACAAACAAAAACGGCGAGTGGATCCCAACGATTTCTTGTAAAAATTTGCATGCAACAAACCCCGATGTCAATATTCAAAAATCGATCAAGTCAGTCGAATATAAAAAATTCATTCTGCGTACGGAAGAGCTTGTGAGCGAAAAAATACCAGTCCAAATCACCAAACCTATTGGCATCCCTCCTCGAGGATATAGTTATTTAGACACTTGGCCTTATCGCCTTTACATGACTGTCAAAGGACCTAAACACGTAATCGACCGCTTAAGAGAAAAAGGAATAAGGCATACGTTTAACCTAAGCGATATCACTCGAGCAGATCTATTGGCAATTGAAAGCAAAAGCCATGATGTTGTCACCTATCCCGTAAACAGCCATTGGAAAGAAGTTTATATTCCCGAGCTTTCTGATGAGCCAATTACTATCGATGATACGAACGCAAAATATTTACGCATTGATTTCCAAAGAACTGATGCAATCCCACTCTCAACACCTGTCCCAGTTGACCTTTTCTTCTTACCTCGCACTGCTGACCAGCTAAACCCAAGCAAAGCGCGTTTGAGCACAAATGATATGGTTGTTGTAAAAAATGGGACAAAAATTCTTGGAAAGCCTATTTCTGCAAAAGGTGTCAGCAAAAACTTCATCGAAATTGTCAAAGACTACCTTGAGATTGTCGTTGTGGCAACACCTGTCAAGGAGGGCGAGTCGATGCCTTGGTCAATCCAAGTTGCAAACGCAAAAGAACTAGAAAACGCTTACGTCGAACTCTCACTTGCAGATTCACTCAATCCAGAGCTATCCAGCCTCCACCCTCAAATGCGCGAAGAATATTTGCGCAACCGATTCAGAAGCTACATTAGCCGTATTGAATTTTACACAGAAAACGACAAACCCCTTGAGCTTTTTATCACCCGCAAAGGATCTCAGATCATCATTACAGACCCCAATGTAAAATGCGAATCGCCATAGTTAAACAAAATCTTTCAGCGCGTGGAGGATTAGAAAAGCAGACCCGGCGCCTATTTGATGCTCTAAAAGAGCGCGGTTGCCAGGTCACTCTTTTGCCAAAAGTTGACAATCCTTCTGGGTTCGATGTTATTTTAGGAATTGATCGAACGCTAAGCCAAACCCATCATAGAGCTGGAAATGGCGTTCATGCAGCCTATCTCAAGCACCGCAATCGCCCCTTATCCTCTCTCATGCCTCGTCACCGCCAACTGCTTTGTTTTGAAAAGGCGATGCTCGCCTCTACCTCTTTGCGCCATATTATTACCAACTCTGACATGGTCAAACAAGAATTTGTAAAGCTTTACAATTACGATCCTGAAAAAATAACGACCATTCACAATGGTGTTGAGTGGGGCGAAATGCAACCTGCCTTTGAGAGCGCAGTTAAAGATGAGACTCTGCACTTTCTCTTTGTCGGACAAGACTTTCGCAGAAAAGGCCTAAAACCACTTCTTCTAGCCCTTGCTCAGCGCAAAAGCCTCTCATGGCAGCTCACCGTCATTGGCCATGACCGCCACTTACCCTACTATCAAAAACTAGCAAAGCGCTATGGGATAGAAAAGCGCATTACCTTTACAGGGCACACCGATGCTCTGCCCTACTATCAACGTGCCCACGCCTTAATTCTGCCAACGCTTTACGACCCGTTTGCAAACGTCACAGTCGAGGCCCTGGCCATGGGATTGCCTGTTATCACAACTCCTACAAATGGCGGCTCTGAGATCATCAATGCTACAAACGGCATCGTGTCAACCGATCTGCATGCAGCTCTGGATCAATTTTTGCAAACACGCTGGGATCGCAATGCTATTCGAAATTCTGTCCAACATCTAGATTTTGCAAATCAGCTCAATGCCTACGCTGAGGTGCTCATAGCCACATGAAACACTACCTTTCTGCCTACGCTATCTTCTTTTTCACCTTTCCCTTACGCTTTTTGCCCTACAGAGCTATTCATGCCTTGGGAAATGCACTAGGTCTGCTTCTCTATCACTGCATCCCCCACTTCCGCAAGAGAGCCCTTTCAAATCTTGCTCTTGCTAAAACCCTTAAGCTCACCAACCCCCAAATCCGCAAGCTTGCAAAAGAATCATTCCAAAATCTTTGCATTACCTGCCTTGAATATCCTAAGCTCGCCTCTGAAAAAAATATCCACCGCCTTGTTACCTGTGAAAATCCCGAGCTAGCACAAAGCTACATCGACCGCGGGCAAGGCGTTATCTTCTTTTGTGGTCACCAAGCCAATTGGGAATTACTATTTATTGAAGGCACTTCTCGCATGCCCGGCGTTGCCATCGGCCGCCCCATTAAAAACCCCATCCTCTACAAATGGGTCAAGAAAATACGCCAATCACAAGGTGGAACCATTATCGAGCCAAAAAACGCCCTCAAAGAAGGGCTGCGCGCACTGCGACAAGGAAAATTCTTAGGCATTGTAGGCGACCAGGGTATGCCAGAGAGCTCTTATTCCTATCCCTTTTTTGGCACAAGGGCCTTCACAACAACAGCGCCAGCACTCCTCGCTCAACGCACCGGCGCGCCTCTTATAACAGCGACCATCGTCCGTCAAAAGGGGCGTTACAGCATCCACTACTCCAATCCTATCGATCCCAACCAAGATACGCATGCGCTCATGGATGCCGCTCTCAAACACCTAGAGGCGAGCATTGCAAAGCACCCAGGCCAGTGGCTTTGGCAGCACAATCGCTGGAAACAAGAAACACCCCATAACGTTTACTATCGCTTTCGTAAAGACCCTTTTCTTGTCATCGTCAGCAATCCTGATCACCTACCCCATCTAAAAACATTTCGCAAAATCTATCCTAGAGCTCATATGACCATCATTGCTCCTCAAGCTTTGGCCTCACAAATTGATCTACCCGAAGTCGAAGTCCTATCATCCAAACCTTTGCGTGATGACTACCGCTTTAAACTTGTCTATGACTTAGCAAACACACCCAATGCAAAAAGTCACTACACAAACCTTGCAGCCTATGAAGTGCTCTCTCTCGATGATCTAAGAGCCCTCGCTGCCCACAGGCGCCCAGCTGAAAATCTCTCCGACATCTTAACCAAGGCAGTCTGCCGTGCCCCATAACCGCTTCTTTCACTCAGATCTAAACCCCGCTGAGATCACCATTACAGGTGATGAGCATAGCCATCTTTTCAAGGTCATGCGCGCTCATGAGGGCAGCGTCCTTGAGCTCATCGATGGCAAAGGAACGCTTGCCCATGGGACCGTTTTAGCCATCGATAAAAAAAGTGCGCAAATTGCCCTCTCTAAAAAACAGCACCACAATCCCCCACCAGAAACAACCCTAGCGCAAAGCTTCATCAAACAACCAAAACTCGAACTTGTCATTGAAAAATGCACAGAACTTGGTATCACAGATTTCCACCTCTTTCCTGCAGAAAAATCAGAGCGTGATCACCTATCAGACAACAATCTGCAGCGTTTGCACAACATCATCATTGCAGCGACAAAACAATGCGGTCGTCTCTATCTGCCTACGCTTCACATTCATTCAAAGGTGCCCATCTTAAAAGATGCCGCCTACGCAACTCTAAAGGGAAATCCTCCCCACCTTCTTAACACCCATGTAAAGCGGCTTTACATTGGTCCTGAAGCAGGTTGGAGCGCCCACGAAGAGAAGCAGCTACAAGCTACCCCCGTCACACTCCACCCGCTGACACTGCGTGCAGAAACCGCAGCCATCGTCGCCTGCAGTTATTTAACCGCCTGCTTATAATATACCGAATTAATGTCTATTTCGCGGCTTAAATTTATTTCACAGAATTGGTATAAGCTCAGGTTAAAAGCTTAATCTGTTTGTCTTCTAGAAATCCCCTAGCCCAAACATTTTGTGAATTTTGAAAGGTAATGCCTAAAAACTCAATATTGGCATCTACGGCTGCGCGTACAAGAGCTTGTGAACTTGAATCTTCTAGTTTGTGCCCCTTAAAATTAAGATAATTCAACCTTAAGAACCTGAAACGGTTTGCAAAAGCCGTAACACCTGAATGACTAACCTTATACGTGAGGTGGTCCCCGCTAACTGAAAGGTCGAGAGATCTCAAGGAGGAATGCATGGCACCATACAGGTCAGGAGATCTCGAGTAGGAATAAATAACATCATCATGGATACTTAAAAATTCGTCAGTAACAGGCGCCCCTGACAAGTTTATAGATTCAATTTGAGGTTTGAAAAGAACTCTCTTAAATTGACTAAACCCAGGATCTAATTTCGATAAAATATTTTTTCCACCTTTGTATTCTGTGCGAACAAAGTTTGCAAAGGAGCCCTTTAGATTGATATGCCTCAATCTGGAACGCATGATCGAATCAACAACTCTTGTCAGCGATTCACGGTCAGCTACATCCGAATTTATAAGGCTAACAGCACGCAAATTGGAATTAGCAATACCGCCCCAAAAAGCTAACATGTCTTCTCTTGAACCCATGCTACAACTCTGACACCTTAGGCTTACTAAGCGCGATGATGCTATGCTACTTGCCAATACGTTGATTGACTGCTTTTGATCATATGGGGCAAACAGCTCAAGCTCTAAAAGCGGCAATTGATCGAGTTTTCTAGCAAGGAGATTCATTTGAGTAGACGCCTCACCCTTAGCGAACGCTAACTTAAGCTCTCTAATGCCTGTTGCAGGCAGAGCTTCCATTAACGTGTACATAGCTTCTGGCGTGAGTACTTTTTGAGAAAGATCTAAGCAGTACAGACTGGGCGTTTTAGTAAGGGCTTTGACCAGAATTTGCATGGAAAAATCGTCTATAATTTTCTGACCAGCAATTTTCAAGTAGTTGACATGTGAATCCGTTAGCTTGTCAGATAACAGAGTTATTTGGTCAACAGTATCTCCCGATACATGCAAACGCTCTATACGTTGGTTTCCGAGGTTTTCAAAAAACTTAAAATTTGACATAGGCGAATTAGCGTATACGCTTTGAGCGCTGCCTGCTTGGTCGTTTTCACTGTATTGGGCAATTGACACCTGAACATTTAGCTTTTTGTGTAACGAAACCTCAAGCTCTTTCCTTGAGGGCGGTGAAGATGTAGGCGCCCTTGGGATGAGGTGATGAGCTTGAGAAGCATCAATGAGCACTCTTCGCGGATTTAAATGGGCTAAAACATCTGTAACTAGTATTTGTGAAGCTCCACATAAATTCAAAACATCAACTTCTCCCAGGCGTTGTTTCACTTCTGCTGCTGCTAAGCGAATATCTTCTGTGCTCAAGCTACTAAAGTCTAACCCTCGCCTGCCTAAATACATTCTCAAAAAACGCACATCAGCAAGGGATTCTAGGTGCCTATCAATGTAGGCTTGTCGCAACTGGTAAAACTCTTGCTCATCATCCCATTGCAGCTGCCCTGCTTCAAAAAGGCAAACAGCGGGGTCCCGAAGTCGGTTTAATAGAGCGACAACCCCTGTTAAACCTTTTTGGTAAGCAATCTTTATTGCTTCATCAAACTCAACTTCTGAAATACCTTTCAAAACTAGCCGCACGAGTGTTGTTTTTAGAAGATGAGGGTGATAATTGTCTGCTATTGCACGCACAGAAGGGTACTGCTGATCAATAACAACTCTGTTGACCTGCTCGACAGCTGTACCATTGCCTACAGGCTCGACCACCTCCCGCTGATTAGTGACCTGATCTGCTCCCGTAGCCACTGAGATAGAAGTCGATTGATCAGCCCCTCTCGGCGCAATTGGAGGCAACATCAAAAAGCAAGCAGCGGTTATCAAAAGACAGATAAAAGCCACAGCTATGATTCTTTTCGTCAAATCGTCAACAGATGGCCTGTCTTCCTCCTGCTGATTTACAGAATTTTCAGGCGGGGGACTTCCTAATCTGGACCTTAATGTTGCGGGATAAACCATTGTACCTCCATTTTTTTGGCAGAAGGGTACGTAATTTACCTTTAATAGACAAGAACTTCGTTGAAGCTCAACTCATCTTTCCTTGAAGATACTCATAAATAGCAGCTCTTTTTTCCTCAAATATAGAACCAATGGGACTGCTCGGAGCTAGAAAATCAATAGGCGCTTTGCCAACATGTTTACCGCGATGGATGACTGCCTTACAATCTGCACCATTATCGATTAACAGCTGAATATTAGCCAACTCAACACCAAGAAGGTCTCCAAACCCCACAGCACGATGCAGAGGAGTTGACCCAATCGTATCCTTGGCACTTACATCTGCTCCAGTACGGATAAGCAAATCCATAATCTCCCAGCAGCCACTTTGCGCAGCATAGTGCAACGAGGTCAATCCGTTCTCATCGCCCTGGTTTACTTGCGCCCCTTTTTCAATGAGCAGACCCGCAATCTCTCTCTTACACGCTACAACAACACTCTGCTCCAGCCTAAGAGGCAATCGCCGCTCCGCAACATGGTGTAGAGGAGTCCTTCCTCTTTTATCGACTGTATTTACATCTAATCCTTTTTCAATCAATAAGCGCACCGCTTCCACATTACTCATTCCAGCTGCGTAGTGCATCGGAGTTCTCCCGAAAGAGTCGACCTTGTTAACCTTTGCCCCTTTTGCGATGAGAAATTCTATATCCTCCCGTGCGCCTTTATTGGCTAGGTGATGCAATGCAGTCAATCCATTATTGTCCGCTTGATCTATTTCCGCTCCTGCTCTAACCAAATAACGCACAATCTGACCTCTTGCACTTTCAGCAGCATAGTGAAGCGGTGTTAATCCATGTTCATCAGTCGCTTCTATGTTTGCACAGCGGTCAATAAGCAACTTCGCTATTTTAGGATCTTCCTGGCAGCGCGCAGCCGCATGCAATGGAGTAAGCTTTGAGCCTGTCTTTTCCTCTACATTCGCTCCACTCTCAAGAAGCAAACGCACCACTCCAATACCACCTTTACAAGCTGCGCGGTAGAGCGGAGTTTCTCCGATTTGATTACGAGCATTTACTTTAGCTTGATTATTAAGAAGGAAACGGACCATTTCAACCTGATTATTTTCAGCAGCAAGGTGCAAAGGAGTGGCTTTAAATTTATTAAGCTCATTCACATTAGCCCCCTCTTTCAAAAACAAACGCACCACTCTTATATGCCCGTTGCGCGCTGCCTGGTGGAGCGGAGTTTCTCCGTTTTGATTACGAGCATTTTTCTCTGCTCCCTTGTTAAGAAAGAAGCGAACCAATTTAACCTGACCGCTTTCAGCAGCATAGTGCAATAGGCTATTTCCACCAAACTCGGTATTCTGCGCTTTCTCTCCATGTTCACGAAGCAACATCACTTCTGTCGCATAACCATCGCTTGAAGCAAAGTGTAGAGCTATTCCGCGCAGAAAACTAAAGTCACCTGCACTCAACTCAGATTTCTTAGTTTCTAGCAACGATCGTGTGTCGTAAAGTGGTCTTAGATATACGCCCTTTACCGGATCAAGACTCGCTGCACGTAGGGCGTGGCTCACATCTGTTAGGCCAGACGCGACGTTGCGAATCGTCCTAATGGGATTCACCTGAAGGGTACATTGTTTTCCTGGAATCCTGCGTCTAGCAACCGCTGTAGTTGCCAGCTTGGCGACAACGTTGTTAGTTTTTTTTTGATCTTCCTGAGGATTTATTGCCTCTCTTTTTGATCCCTGTACTGATGTAGCCATCATTTTTCTCCGTAATTCATTATCTTAACTTTGTTATATTTTACAAAAATTTCAATTGTAAAAAAGGAGCAAGCGCGGCACAACATAGAGCATTCATCCCACCTTCGTTCTCTTCGTTACCCTCGTCATCTTCGTCATCTTCGTCATAATAATCCCTTACGTCTATTTCAGCCGCTGTTGTTTTATACTCATTAGCAAACAAATTTACTCCGTCCCGATCACGGGTATTTGTGGAAATGCGAATAGCTGTCTGTATGAGCAATTCACGTTTATTGTTCTCACCTTCTAAAAATGAGGGCACTTTTTCAGTTTGCCTTAGATACACAGCATTCATCAAATCATCGCTTCCAACTACAGATAGTGCTTTACTCACATTTGTTAGGCCAGTAGCGGCATTGCGGATCGCCCTAATGGGGTTCACGTTAGGAGTGCCCTTCTTTTTTGATAGCAAGGATTGACCAATTGCTGCATTCACTAGTTTAGTGACAACATCGACAGTGTTTTCCTGATCACCATGACCGATTATTAATCCCTTATTAGACCCATTTACTGGTGTAGCCATCGTGTTTCTCTCCAAAATGTTATTTTACATTAATTCAACTGCTTATATTATGCATTAAAATCATAATAATTCAAATTGTAAAAATGTTTTATTAATATTAAAAGAATGAATGTAAATTATGACAATGAGACTTCACTTCTGCAAAAAGAGAAGCCCCAGTCTGAAGCCCTCTAAATTCAAGCAATCCATAGACTGTTAACCTGAACTCAGGTTATGCACTGCCCATCTCCCAATACTCTTTGTGGAGCAAGATCCCTTCTGTTGATGTCGCTTCTTTCACTTGGATAGATTTAATATGCAAGGCTTTCATCACGCCGAGGGCCAAAATCGCGTTTGGAACATCTACGCTTGCAAAAGGATTGTTGAGGTCTTCATCGCTTTTACCTTGTGCATTGCGAATGAACTTGCGCAAGTCCTTGCGTTTGATCTCATCACCTGCTGCTAAAGGCAACAAAGAGTTTTGAAAAAGCCTTCCAATTCCCACCACTCTTCCAACGTTTTCTTTTACACGGATTTTAATTGGCTTTAGGGCTGCCCTTCCAATTGCACGTGCATAGCTATCAGCTTTTTTTGTGGCATCTGGAGTGAGTGGATTTGGTGTCTCAATACGAGTCGGATCTTGACCTTTTGCATGGCTAATCACATGATTTTTAAAAGGCACAGAACCTGTTTCTGTCATGTAGACATCGTATTCTTTTTGATCACTTGGCGATGTGATCTGAAAACTACCTGTTCCAATATCCCAACAAACATAATTTTCAGAAGGCAGATCAGCAGCACCTTTTACGCTTTCGTAGGCCAATACCCCTTCTTCACGTTGAGGAATGATCTGCAGATGGATGCCAGTTCTTTCTTGTACTGTTTGAGCAAACTCTTGCCCGTTTTCGCTTGTTCTAAAGGCGGCGGTTGCAACTGCGTGCACTCTATCTACGCTATGCTGGCGTGCAAGTTCATTGATTTGCTCAAATGTTTCAAGCCCCTGCTGTTGAATTTGCTTGCTAAAGCAGCCGTCTTTTGAATTTTCTAGATCTTTTTGATAAGCAACAGGAATTGATGTTTTATGCACAATTTGCACAATGCGGTTATTTTTTGTATCAACATCAGCAATGATCACTTTTGTTCCACCTGATCCGACGTCAATTGCGAGTCGGCGCTCAATGCCCTCGCTTCTTAATTCTGGCTCAACTTCTTTTACGTTCCACTGATTGGCATAATCTGCTAGAAACTCTCTGTTCTTATGTAAGTGGATCGATGCACAAAGAATCGAAGTGGCTGCTTCTATGTAGTTCGTATTTTTGAAGTTCTCTCGAGCTTGGTATAGATGACTAAAGGTTGTGATTGCAAGCAAAGCCACTCTTAAATGGGCTAGTCCAGTTGCTTGAGCTGTTAAGGACAAAACGTTTACACCAATTTGGAGCACCTTCTTATGGGAGTAGCTTTTGGTAGCTATTTGCTTTACATCCGTGCCAATTTCGATAATATCGTGGAGCATTCCAACATATTGGCCAAAAAAAGTCGAACTGCCAAGCATTAGCAAGGGATAGCTTAGCTGCGCAAAATTTGCTATGCTGGGTTTATTATACATCTTGGATAATGATTCGCAACTCATTTGAGAATAACGAGTTAACTGCATTCCAGTCGAAAAAGACCCGCTACTAACACACCCGATTTGAATGCCCGACTTAACAAGCCGATTAACCAATAAACACATATCACACACCTTTTAATACTTAATTGTAGATATTTTAAATTAACAACTATTAAAACGCAAGTTATTTAATATAAGTTAATTAAATTATTTATTATATAGTTTTGCTAATGTTTTATTTTATTGACTTCAAGAGAGTTAGAACATTAAAATGCTGAAGGATAACGATAAACAAAGGTTGTTATCCATGATTCGTCTATTCATTTTCACTGCTTTCTTCTTTGTATGCGCCAGAGCCGAAATTCCGTATACACGCCCTACGGAGCGTTATATCAAAGCTAACGGATGGGAAACTATCTCCAGTGGGCTTAAAGAATGTGGCCTTTCAATGGCCCATAGAAACCTATTTGATAGAGTATGGAAACGAGAAGAACCTGGATTTGTCGGCTACCATGGCAGCACGCAGAATTACCGTATTTATCAAGACATTATCCGTATAATCCTAGAAGAGCATCTATGTATTCCCATAAGAGAAGATTTTCATTTTTTTAGAATACCAGCCCATCCCGACTACCACCATACATCGCTTGAAGACTATGGGTCTGCATGGGCCAACTATCACCCGGCCCATTTCGTCTGCATGAATTATGCCCTTTATGGAAATTTTCGCTTTATGGCCTGCTGTTCTTATTACTACTTTTCTACAAACTCTTCTGCATCGCTTACTAGTCAGGAGGCTTATTTAGGCTGGCTATTTGAAAGAATAGGACTCGACACCTCATTAGCCCATCAGGCATTTGCTATCGGGAAGGATTATTTGGAAGGAAACAGGGGCGTGCTTTTTCAAATTTTTGACATCTCTCACTTTCACCCACAAAATACGCCCCTCCATGATTTCTCTGATAAGCTTTGTTCAACGGGCCTGGAGGGTCATTTATTATCATCTCTGTATCAAGGCCACGATCCTTCCTTGTTTTATGACCAATGCCGAATGCTCATGACTAATCATGGAACGTTAAACCCATTTTCCCCCTTAATTATTAAGCGGTATGACACAGTGGATCCAAATGTATCAGCGGAATATGAGCAGGCTCTTAGAAGTTTCATTAAAGGGCTGTCTCCAGATCCTGAAAAGGTTGCAGAATACCGCAAAGAGCTCTTTTGTGCTTGGGAGGTCATCGATGATCAGGTTCTGTAGCTTACCTCTATTTTGTGCTACCATTTTTTTGCATGCAGCCTCACCTACGATGCAATATCTTGAAAAGCATCCTCCATCTGAAATAAAGTACCATTGGTATTTAGACTCTGCAAATTTTGTCCATAAAGAGCTGTTTGACAAGATCATACTCAATGAAAAAGAAGGATTTATTGGATATCATGGCAGCTCTTTAGAATACCGCATTTACCAAGATGTCATTAAAGCCGTGATTGAAAATATCGTTGGAATAAAAGTTCCTGAAAATTTTCATTTTTTATGCATCCCTGGCTTTTATAATCAACGCATTGGCAGCCTTGAAGACGTCGCTAAATCTTTTCTGCCGAAGGTCTATTTTAACTCCAAAATTGAGCATCAACTTTTCCCCATTGCCCCATCGCTTTACGCAAACCACAATTGCTTTGGGTATTCTCCAGGTATGCATTTTACCACAAATACCTCTTACAAACCTTCCCAACACCACATAGATGAAATCAAACTCTATTTTACTGCTCTTGGAATCGATCATCAATTGGCTGATGAGCTTTTTGCGTTGGGCAAAACACTTTTAAAAAACGACAGAGGCATCTTGCTGCAAATTTTTGACACAACAAAGCTTGATTTTGCAGATGCCCATTGCTATGCAGCTTTTCCCAATAGCGCTCCTCGTAAAAACGAAACGGTGTCAAACCTGTATAGCAACGGCCAATACCCATCTGAAATACGGATGCTGCTCACAGATACCTGGACGCTAAATCCAAATGCGCCGCTGGTAATTAAGCGCTTTGATAAAACTCAAACTTCTATTGTCAAAGAGTACAATAAACAGCTTGTAGAGCGCATCTGTAATGCAAACTACGATGTCAATCTGGTCGAAGAATATCGCAATAAACTTAATCAAATATGGGGTAAACAATGAAAAAAACATTAATAGCGCTCCTCTTAGCAGTATCCATGTTAAGCACGCAAGTTTGCGCGCGTGAGCAAAACCAACTCATCAAACTCTACCACAGCTCAGAACCTGACAAACGATTGCTAGCCACCTTCGAATCGGCGATCAAAAATGCTCAAGAGTCCATCCTAATCCTCACTTTTACATTTTCTGACCACGATTTGATTCGCCTTATTAATGAAAAAGCTGAAGCTGGTGTAGATGTCACTGTTGTGATTAACGCTGATCATTCAGGAACTCTTTTACGCCATCGAAACCCAAAAGTCAAAATGCTCACACGCCCACCTGGTGATGGCCGCATCCATCATAAAATTCTTGTCGTGGATGACAGATCTGTTTGGCTGGGCTCTGCAAACTTTTCCTCGACAGCTTTTACAGACCAAGAAAATTTAGTTGCAGGTTTTGAAAGTAAGCAATTAGCCTGCGCCATACGCGATGAAGCCCGAGTCTTTGAGGGCATTAGAAAAAGAGATGGTGGATTTATCTTTTCTGAAATGCTCAATAATCAAGAGATCTCGCTTTACCTACTACCCCATGTCAATCCCAACCGAAAAAATCCCGAAGAAATGCTCAATAAAAGTGGAAAAGACTGCCTTCTAGCCATTATTAATAATGCTAAAAGCCATATTCGCATCGCCATGATGGCCTGGACAGATACCGACCTTGCCAGCGCAATTTTAGAGGCTCACCGCCGAGGTGTCGCGGTAGAAGTTTTGATGCAAAGCTATATGGACCCTGTCCCGATGCAATTGAAAGCAGCAGGCATTACCGTTAAGGCACATCGCCATTCCTCACTGATGCACTCCAAGTGGATGTGGGTAGATGGGCACACCTTAGTCAACGGCTCGGCAAATTGGTCCCGCTCATCATTTTCTAGAAATGATGAGAGCTTCGTTGTGATCAAAAATTTAAGCCAAGATCAACAAAGATTCATGGAGGACTACTGGACCTATCTCGTTAATTGATTTTGATATAACGCAATGCTAATTAATATATTCATTCAAAAATTCGATTATCGGTTATGCCAGAGCTTTCACTTAGAAGAGCATTCTGAATGGCAATTTTGCTTAACTTTGCCTTTTTTAAGGTGCACAGATAGCAGTTTGCAGAGCTCTTGGTACCGATCTTTTGGAAGCATAAACTCCCAAAGACTTTGGTGGTTTCTGATTATGCTTGGATGCAGCCAAGCGATCACATCGTTCCAATATTGTTGATCACAATCAAATAAATGCTCATAAAAGCTTACCCCTGCAGGATTCCACAAAAGCTTAGACTCTTGCTCAGCGCACCACATGGCAAATCCATATATCTTAGATAACATTGCTGAATTACGGTCAATATGGGCTTCATGCACGCGATTGAGCATAAGATGAAAATGGAGTACAAAGACTCTTTTTCAATGGTTTGCTTGTCCTCAGGAAATAGCTTTAACAGTTTTGCCCTCCAAACAGCCATATTATGCTGTATGCGCTACCTGTTTGTTTGCCTTCATCAAACGAGAGCTACTCACAGACCACCAGACACACAGAGCAATCTGAACAAACAAAAACGCATACCACCCAATATTGATATCTTTTCCGACAAACATAGATATCGAACAAGCTAATCCAGATTGATAGAATACTGTCACAACCTTCAAAAACTTTGTTCCTTGTTTAAGATATGAGCACCTATATAAAGAAAACCCTATGGCCAGTGAAAGAAGATCTCCTATCGTTAGGAAAAGAAACGCCTCGGAGCCTAAATTCTCTTTTAGCACCAAATATGTGCATCCGCACAGAGCAGCCATTGGCACAACTCCGTAGAAAAACAGCAGAGCTATCAGCCACTGCTTTCGAATTTTATTAACGTGTTCCATATGAAAAATATTAGCTCAAGCTACAATTTTTGCGCTACTGAAAATGATTCGCCACTTGACGTATAGTTAATTTTTTCCTACTATGACACTCTCAATTGATTTGGAGCAAAGATATGGCAGCGATTGATTTAGGAAGAGTAGGGCCAGTTGGCACAGCCGAAGAGTATTCAACAACCGAACCTGAGTCAGATACCGAGAGATTCTCCGATGATGCCGCTTCTCCGATTTTACACCGCACTCAAAAAATAGCTTTTGGTCAGCTACCTCATGAAAGCACGCCTACAAATAAGTCAAAAGATGAGCACTGCGCCCCCGTCTCAGATACTAAAATCTATGATGCAAAGCCCCTGTACGAAAATGTGGAGTGGGAGATTGATTTAAGACACACATCATCCCCTAAAATTGGCGGCAATGGCGATATGCACAGCGATACAAGCTCTGGATCGGATGTTGGTTTAGATATATTTTGGAAGATTCCTCCACTTGCTGATGATGGCACAAGCAATGCATCGGATGTTGGTTCAGAGACTTTTTCACACGATCCTCTGGATTCCGATAGTGATACAAGCTCTATGGAATTGGATGAAGAAGATAATGAAATAGCAACGCCTTCTAATTGTAATACAGTTGCCACTCCTTCTCTAAAAGAAAGACGAACGGATGTCTACAGGATACCCTCTACAAATTTGCTATGGCTACTTCAATGCTATTCTTGGCACCTTCCCTAAGTGCGCTGGCATACGCGAGCAACAATCTCATCATCTGATGGGATCGAACCTTTGAAAACAAGCCCACGAGCTGGGTCAAGAGTTACCGACTGGCCATCTTCAAGAAGAGAGGTTGCTCCATCAGCGCGTGTGATATAAGAGACCTTGTTTTCTGATGCAAATTGCTCTAACCGTCTTTTTGATCCGTCATCGTCAATGCTATTTTGCAAGACAATTCCTTTAACCCCTTTTAGCTTTTCAAGCGTCGAGCTTTCACAACATGTAATCACAGCAATCTTGCCCTGGGTGTCTACAGCCTCTTCCTTTGCAAGGACGATTGCGATTGAGCCATAGATTCTCTCCCCTTGACCGGTATGGCCGCGCACTAAAACGTCGCCAATATGGCGCACGATCATGGTATTGGTTGTTCCAGTAATGCCAAAAGAAGAGCCTGCTGTCACAACGACGAGGTCCCCATACTCGGCCTTGTTATGAGAAATTGCAAAGCAGCTGGCATGTACGAACGCATCTTTAACATCTTTAGATTCTTTGGTCAATGCTGGTACAACCCCCCAGTTAACAGCGAGTTGTTGATAGGTTTTAGCGTTTGATGTCAGAGCGATAATAGGACTTCTGGGACGGAATCTAGACATCACACGTGCTGTATATCCTGAGCTTGTGAAGGTGAAAAGCGCTTTTGCATCAGCGCTATAAGAAGTTTTAACCGCCGCTAAGGCAACTGATGATGAAATGTCGTTGAACTCGTGGTGGATGTCGTGTGTAAAAAATGACTCGTAATCAAAATCATGCTCGGCTTGCACAACGATGCTGTGCATCATCTGAGCAGACTCAATGGGGTATTTACCAATGGCGGTCTCTCCTGATAGCATCACAGCTGAGGTGCTATCATAGATGGCATTGGCAACATCAGAAACTTCTGCGCGCGTTGGACGCGGGTTGTGAATCATCGACTCGAGCATCTGCGTGGCTGTAATGCAAGCTTTTGCAGATGAGTAGCATTTTTTGATCATCATTTTCTGCAGCATGGGAACTGTCGTGAGTGGCACTTCAACTCCTAGATCACCACGAGCAACCATGATGCCATCAGCCACTTGCAAAATGCTATCAAAATTGCTAACGCCCATGGCGCTTTCAATTTTGGCAATCACCAAAATTTCGCTCTTGCCTAGATTCCGCAGCAGGCTTTTAATGGCTAGCACATCGTCTGCTGTGCGCACAAAGGAAGCGGCAATGAGATCAATGCCGTTATCAGCGCCAAATGTGATGTCTGCAATATCTTGCTCTGTCAAAGATGGCAAGCTCAGATCAACATGGGGAATATTGACTCCCTTTGAGGATGAGACAACTCCATCGTTTTCAATTTGTATCACGACGTGGTCAGCCGCTTTTTCTACAACTTTCGAGGCAATGTAACCGTCATCGATGAGAACAACGACGCCAACATCGAGATCATCAACGATATGCGCAGGCAAAAGTGGCAGCTGCTTTTCACTGCCTTGCCCATCTTTGACAAGTTTAACTTTTTGCCCAGCCTTAAGCTCAACGCCACCCTCAGGCATTTTCCCAATGCGCACTTCAGGCCCCTTTGTATCGAGCATGATGGCAAGTGGCAAACCCTTGATTTCGCGCGCTTTCTTTAAGTTGTCGATGCTCTTTTGATGATCTGCATGGGCTCCATGCGAAAAATTGAGGCGCGCTACATTCATGCCTGCATCGATTAACGCCAGCATTTTTTCAAATGAGGCCACCGCAGGTCCAATTGTACAGATCATTTTTGTTCTTCTATGCATATCTTCACTATATCGCACTATCCCCTTTTATTTGGTGCTTAAAAATTAGTAAATCGTTTATCTAACAAAATAAAGGGGATAACCTTATGCTTTTTTGGATTCTTTGTTTCTTAGCTCTTGCCCTCATTGCGGCTTTGTTCGGATTTACTGGCATTGCTGCAGGCGCCATGTCAATTGCACGGATTTTGTTCTTCATTTTCGTTGTCTTGTTTGTGATAACGCTATTAGTTCACCTTTTTCGTTAACAAAAGACCCAGCAATCTAAGAGTTCATGCTGCTTATCTTTAGCGGATTTGCTATGGAATTCGCCAGAAAATGCAGCCCCCTGAATTCTTCCAAATCCAATCAGCATAAATTCAATAATCTGATTATGAGTGATTTGCAGAAAAAAGGGGGCTATTATCTGCACAATATGCATAAAATAACCCCCTTTTTTCTGCATAATATGAAATATGAAGAGAAAAATTGACAAAGCCCTAACTGAGTGGTAAGAAGACCCGGATCATCTCAAGTTCTCCCTTGAAAAAGGATGGCCAGATCTTTTCAATCCCCTTCTACCTCATGCATCGATTGCAGGAATTAATTTCCTGATCTGCTAAGATTGGCATATGAGAAAAAAGCTGCCAATTGGAATTCAGTCGATTCGCAAAATCATCGAAGATAACTATGTATACGTCGATAAGACAGAGTACATTTATAAACTCCTCAATGAGGGTAGCTACTACTTCATGTCCCGACCTAGACGGTTTGGAAAATCTCTCCTGATCAGCACAATGGAAGAAATCCTAAAAGGGAATCGCCAGCTGTTTGAAAGTTGCCACATTTACTCCAGCGACTATGAATGGAAAAAACACCCCATTGTTCATTTTGACTTTACGCAAATCCCCACTGAGTCAACAGCCGATCTTGAAAGAGGTCTGCGAGAGACGATGGATAACATTGCTGCATCTTATGAACTTTCTTTGAAGGGAACATCTTTGCAACTGCGACTTGTAAGTCTAATCGAGCAGTTATCGGTAGCTGGCAAGGTCGCTATTTTAGTTGATGAATATGATAAACCTATCATTGATAATTTAGCAGATGATGAGATTGTCAGTGGTAATCGAGACCTCATCCGCCGCTTCTTTGGAACCTTAAAAGGGCTCGATTCCTACTTAAAAATCGTTTTCATTACTGGGGTTAGCAAATTTTCTCAAGTATCTCTTTTTTCAGGTTTTAACAATTTGCAAGACATGACACTCCGCCCAGAATTTTCTGCTCTCTTCGGCTACACAGAACAAGAGCTCATCGATAATTTCAACCCCCATTTAGAAGCTATCGCAGAAAAAAGTCTCCTATCCAAAGATGCTGTGCTAGACCAAATCCGCGTGTGGTACAACGGATACCAATTTTCAGCAAATGGAACACCCGTTTATAACCCATTTTCTACGCTCAGCTACCTTGATGAGGGAGAAACACAAGGCTATTGGTACAGGACAGGCACACCCTCGTTTTTGATCGAGCAAATTCGCAAACTCCCTCAAGTAACAACTCAACTTAGCGGATCTGTATCAACAGCCAGTGAGCTGCTGGATATTCAAAATACCGACAGCATCGATCTAAAAGCGTTGATGTGGCAAACCGGCTACCTCACAATTCGATCCTACGATTCTCAAACACAACTTTACCTACTCGACTTTCCCAACAAAGAAGTGCGAAGCGCTTTTTTTAATTCCCTAATCAAAGGCTTTGCGCAGATTGATGTTTCAAACGTGATTAAAAGTGCTAAGCAGTGTTTTAAAGATTTAGAAGAGCACAACCTTAAAGCTTTTTTTGCCACCGTTAATTCTCACTTTGCTAAAATCCCCTACAATTTATCGCAACACGCCAAGGAAGGGTTTTATCATGCCATTTTCTTGAGCGTTCTAGAATGCATGAACATCCCAACTAGAGCAGAAGAACAAACAAATTTAGGGCGGATTGATTTGGTCTGTGAACTTGCTAAAACAATTTATATTTTCGAATTTAAAATTGAGCAGATACAAATGAAAAACTATGCTGAAAAATACACCAAAAGCGGTAAAACGCTAGCTGTTATCGGCGTAAATTTTGATTCAAAATCGCGCAATATTTCAGATTGGAAAGCTCGTATTATTAATCCATCTGGAGAGCTTATAAAAGAGCTGCACTCTCTCTATCATATCCATGCAAAAAGATAAGATCATTTTAAAAAATGTGCGTGTGCACAACCTCAAGGGCATCGATTTGGAGCTTAATCCAAATCAGCTGATCGTATTTACAGGCGTGTCTGGGTCTGGCAAGTCCTCGCTTGCTTTTGACACTCTATTTGTTGAAGGGCAAAGGCGCTATGTCGAATCGCTCTCAAATCAAGCCCGCAGGATTTTGGGAGAGCAATTAGCAAAACCCGATGCTGAAAGCATCGAGGGCCTTTCTCCAACGATTGCTATCGAGCAAAAAACTGTTGGACATAACCCTAGATCAACGGTTGGCACCTTGACTTCTGTCTACGATTACCTGCGCGTGCTCTATGCCCGCATTGGCGTGCCCCATTGCCCCATCAGCGGCGAGAGGATTTTGCCGCAGAGCACTGAACAAATTGTCAGCGCAATTGCAGACTTCCCAAAGGGCTCAAAAGCTATTTTTTTAGCGCCATACGCCCGAGGTAAAAAGGGTGAGTTCAAGGAAACCTTCGACGATCTATTGCGCAAGGGCTTTATGCGCATTCGCCTCGACGATCAGCTAATTGATCTCAACGAAGAGATCTCTGTCGATCCTAAAACCGCCCACGATATCGACTTGGTGATCGATCGCGTTCTGATCAACCCTGATGAAATGCCAAGAATTCGAGAAGCGACAACAAATGCTCTAGAGCTTGGTAAAGGGGTTATGAGCGTTCTCATTGGTGAGCGCGAAACGCTTTTTTCTCAAACGGCCTATGCAAAAAAGTCCAAGCAATCGTACCCCCCTCTTGAGCCCCATGATTTTTCATTCAACCATCCTAGCGGTATGTGCCCAACATGCCAGGGCCTTGGACAAACGCTTGATTTTGATCTCGATCAAATCATTGATCCTGAAAAGAGCATCGCTGAAGGCGCTTGTTTAGTCGCTGGAGCTTACGAAACAGTACGCTGGGGCAATATTTATGACAATTTGGCCAAGCTCTACGATTTTGATGTGCACACCCCATGGAAAAAGCTTCCAGAGCGCGCTCAAAAACTGTTTTTAAATGGAACACGTAAAAAATGGCTTCGCATGCAGTTCACCCACCCGGAAACGGGCAAAGTTTGGCATGACTATGTGCAGTGGCGTGGAGTGCTCTTCGATGCTAAAAAACGCTACCAAGAAGCCAAATCAGAGCTCTATCGCAAAAAAGCTGAAGCGCTCATGACCCAAATGCTCTGCCCTGACTGCGAAGGCAAAAGAATACGCGCCTATCCTGCCGCTACAAAACTCGGTGGCAAAACGATCACCGAGCTGTGCTCAATGCCCATCGATGAAACGCTGACTTTTTTTCAAAACATCAAACTCACACACCAAGAATCCCTCATCGGTGGTGAGCTGATTGCAGAGTCCATTCGTGTGCTCACCTATTTGGGAGATGTTGGCCTAAATTACTTAACCCTTGATCGCACATCGCCCACACTCTCGGGTGGAGAGGCCCAGCGCGTGCGCCTTGCCTCGCAAATCGGATCAGGCCTCGTTGGTGCCACCTATGTCCTCGATGAACCCTCTATTGGATTACACCCGCGCGATCATCAAAAACTTCTCAATACACTCTGCTTGCTGCGCGATCGCGGCAATACTGTGATCGTTGTTGAGCACGATGAAGATACCATTCGCGCTGCAGACCACATCGTTGATGTCGGCCCAGGTGCAGGTAGCCGAGGCGGCCAGATCATCGCCTGTGGAACCGCTCACGACATCACGAAAGCCAAACAATCTCTCACCGGTCAATACCTAAGCCGAAAGAAAAGCATCGCTCTACCCAAAAAACGACGCAAATTACTCAAATCTGGTATCACAATTAAAGGTGCTGCTCACCACAATTTAAAAAATATCGATGTGACCATTCCCTTAGGTGGATTTATCGCAGTCACAGGTATTTCTGGATCAGGCAAATCGTCGCTCATCTCTGACATCTTATACCCAGCTCTATCCAATGAGCTCATGCGCTCTAATTTAAAAGTAGGTCGCCACTCCAAATTCTCAGGCTATGAAAATGTCGATAAAGTCATTGCCATCGACCAAACAGCCATCGGCCGCACTCCAAGATCAAACCCGGCTACCTACACCAAGCTTTTCGACCTTATCCGAGATCTGTTTGCCCAGCTCCCTGAAAGCAAAGCTAGAGGCTATGCACCGGGGCGCTTTAGCTTCAACGTCAAAGAAGGCTCATGCCCCTACTGCAAAGGAAGCGGTCTTATCAAGATCGATATGGACTTTATGGAAGCTGTCTGGAAAGAATGCGAGCAGTGCTTAGGGAAACGATTCGATCAAGAAACACTCACCGTTACCTATAAAGGCAAATCGATTTACGATGTGCTCTGCATGACCATCGAAGATGCCCTGATCTTTTTTGAATCGATTCCTGCCATTTTTCACATGCTCCAAACCCTAGCAAACGTCGGCCTTGATTACCTTACGCTGGGTCAGCCTTCCACTACATTATCAGGTGGCGAAGCTCAACGCATCAAACTTGCAAAAGAGCTCACCCGCCCATCAACTGGATCAACCTTTTACATTCTCGATGAGCCGACAACAGGGCTGCATTTTGAAGATGTCAACAACCTTTGCAAAGTCCTTCACACCCTTGTCGACCAAGGCAACACTGTTCTTGTCATCGAGCATAACATGGAGCTTGTCAAGACTGCTGATCACGTTATCGATCTGGGTCCTGAAGGAGGCGCTGGCGGCGGTCAAATCATTGCCACGGGCACACCAGAGCAAATCGTAAAAGCCAATACGCCAACTGGCAAGGCCCTATTCGATGCTATAAACCCAAAACCCATCGATCCAAAGCCTATTACCCGCACATCCACCGCTGTTAACGAAATCACTGTCGAGGGAGCTGCTCAGCACAACCTTAAGCACGTAGACCTCACCTTCCCTCGTGGACAAATCTCTGTTTGCACAGGCCCTTCTGGATCTGGAAAAACATCCCTTGTTTTCGATACCATTTACGCTGAAGGCCAGCGCCGCTACATCGAATGCCTATCGCCATACGCACGCAGCTTTGTCAGCCAAATGCCCAAACCCAAAGTTGCCCGCATCGAAGGGCTCTCCCCTGCGATTGCCATCGAACAAAAGCACCATGCTGGCAATCCCAGATCGACCGTTGGGACCATGACAGAAATTTACGATTACTTGCGCATCCTGTACGCGCATATGGGAAAAGCCTACTGCCCAGAAACAGGAGATGAAATCAAAGCCATCAGTAAAACCTACGTGCTCAAAAAGCTTCTTGAGCTACCCGAAAAAACCAAGCTTCACATCCTAGCTCCTATCCCTTTAAAGGCGAGCATCGACTTTGAAGCTCTGCTCAAAAAGCTACAACGTCAGGGCTTTTTGCGCGTGCGCTTTAATGGGGAATACTTTGAGCTTGGTCAGGATCTTCCCTTCCAGACAGGCCGTAAAAACACTTTAGAGCTCGTTGTCGATCGCATCGCAGTTAAAGAAGGCGCAGATAACCGCCTGCTCGAAGCCATATCGGCTGCCGCCCTAATTGGCCAAGGTCAGCTCATTGCAGCAACACCTGATCAAGACCATTTCTTCAACCTCGCCTTTGCCGTTGAAAAAACAGGACGCTCATATCCTCCACTCACGCCAAATACATTTTCATTCAACACAGAAATCGGGGCATGCCCTGACTGCACAGGACTTGGCTTTCAGTGGGGTGCAAATTTTGAAAAAATGCCCGACCTGCAAGATTACACAGCGCCAGAGCTCATCGCAGAAATATGGGGCGAAACACTCTCACGCACCTCTCTTGCCTACTTCACAAAAATGCTACAGGCCCATAACATCCCACCGAAAGCAGAACTTTGCGAGCTCACATCCACACAGCTTCAAGTGCTCTTCCACGGATCAGAAAAACCCACCCCATTCGATGGAGCAACACTTCAATGGTTAGGTCTCAATACCGTTTTTGCAAAAGCTGCAAAAGCTGCTCGCTCAAACATCCGCCGATTCTTAACGCCGCTCATGAAGCCCACCACTTGCCTATCTTGCAATGGAGATCGCCTCTCCCCCCTTGCACGCCACGTTGAGGTCAATCAAAAAACACTTCCAGAACTTTGCGCCCTACCCTTGAGCGATGCTCGCCCCTTCATCGAAAGTATCGCTCCTGAAAAGCACCTGAGCGAGGTTTATGATCAGCTTCTCAAACGCTTGCAATTCTTAATCGATATCGGAATCGAATACATTTCGTTAAATCGCTCTGCGCCGACCCTTTCTGGAGGAGAAGCCCAGCGCATCATGCTCGCGCGCCAGCTAGGCTCTGGTCTGACAGGTTGCCTCTACGTGCTCGATGAACCCACCATTGGTCTGCACCCCCACAACAACGCACTGCTTAACACAGCCCTGTTAAAACTCAAAGCCCTCGGAAACACCCTGATCATGGTCGAGCACGACCCACTCACCATGGAAATCGCCGATCAAATTTATGACTTTGGACCAGCAGCTGGCAACCGCGGGGGACAGCTTATTGCCTCTGGCACTTACAAAAGCATTCAGGAAAAAGATTGCCTGACAGGAAAATATCTTAGCGGCAAGCTCTCCATTCCCATTCCCAAAAAAAGACGCTCAACCAAAGAGACCTTTTGCATCAAAAATGCCAACGTGCACAACCTCAAAAACATCACCTGCAATATTCCCCTCAAAGCCTTCACCTGTTTAACCGGTCTCTCAGGATCAGGCAAATCGACACTCATGCATGAGGTCATTCACCCTTGGGCAGAAAGCTCGGACACCTTTGATAAAGTGATCGCTCTCACGCAAAACCCCGTTGGCCATACCATCCGCGCAGACATCGCCACCTACAGCGACCTGCTCACTCCCTTGCGTCAGTTTTTTGCCTCCCTGCCTGCTGCCCAGGCCAAAGGTTTGCCGCCGCGCGCTTTCAGCTACAACACCAAACAAGGCATGTGCCGTACCTGCTGGGGCCTTGGCTTTCAAAAAATCGAGCTGCAATTTCTTCCACCCGTCAAAGTCCCCTGCTCTGCTTGCCACGGCCATCGCCTCAAATCCCTTGCCCTTGACGTAACTTACAAAGGCAAGCATCTGGGTCACATCCTCAATATGACCATCGACCAAGTTCTTGAGCACCTCCCCCCAATTCCGCGCGTAGAAAGACTCATTAAGTTGCTAAAGTCCGTTGGCCTTGGTTACCTCAAGCTTAACCAAGAAGTCGTCACCCTATCAGGAGGAGAAGCCCAGCGCCTGCGTCTTGCTCGTGAGCTAAAATCACGCCGCACGCCCCAAACCCTCTACCTTTTCGATGAGCCCACCATCGGTTTACATTCCAGCGATATCGCTAACCTTCTTCCCATTTTCCATACCCTTGTCGATAAAGGGGCCACACTTATCATCATTGAGCACAACCTTGAGCTCATCGCCAACGCCGATTATATCATCGATCTCGGCCCAGAAGCAGGCGCAGCCGGCGGCCAAATCGTTGCCACCGGCCCCCCCGAGCAAGTCGCCCAGTGCAAAGCCTCCTACACCGGTAAGTACTTATCGCGAATTTTGCACGTTTAAAACAAATACTTTGTTTGAAATAAATTAGCTCTTGATACAAAATTGATTCATGAATACAACATGCAGACTAATTTTTCAGAATAAATACCCATAAGGTTGTCTATATTATGAGTAGCGGATCAATACCAACACTACCAAAGAAGCTGATGACTTCTATTGGGGGCTTTGCTGCCGAAAAAAGTTTCGATGACCTTGATAGAATCATCGAATCTGGAATCTTCACATTCAGCCGGTACGATGAGTTAAGAGTCGTAAAAAGTCTTATAAACCGAGTTAAAGCTGCTGGTTACGATTGTTTTTCCACTGTTGAAGCCAAATTGGAGCAAGAGTCCCACCCATTATTAATAGTGCGAGAATTAAAAAGAATATTTACAAAACAGCCTCTGGTTGCTGAGCAAGATCTTAAAAACCGTGTCAAGCTAGGAATTGATCCTTCGAAAATACTTTTGCACTACATGTCTGAATTTGAATTATGCGTCCCACATTATACCGATTGTGATTCTAATTACAGAAGGGGTTTAACTTCAGCGTCAATCAATTTAGATGCCGTTCAAGAGTTCTCAGAACGGATAACTTGGCTACATGAATGTGGGGCAACTTATTTTAGAGGAACAACGACAGCTTTAAAAATAACTAGCTTGTTTACAACCTATTATCTTCAAGACCTAGCTCAAGCCTTAGATAAAATGGAACGACCGACATCTTCACCTTTTTATCAAGATTTTTTAGATCAATTGGAGCTTTATGGACCTAAAGAAGTTGCTGAAAAGTTTATGACAGAGCGATTGTTCATATTTGATCGATCTGAAAGCGACTCTGCCCGTGACACAATCGAAAAGGATATCAAAGTTTTAGATCACCCAAATCTAGTCACGGACGTGATAAAGGCGTTACACAAACTCTCCAAAGTATATGTAATCCCAAAAGACTTGAATAATATCGGGGCGCTCTCTGACGAACAAGATAACTATCTGCTCTTATGTCTTCGATATGTTCAAATATCGAGCGATTTTGCAAGCAATAAAGACATTTTTGAACCTTTTATACCTATTGCTAAAGCGCTGTCTCCAAAAAAACTTCACGTCCTTGATGGCGAGTATCCCTTTAAAGCCGAATTAGAAGAGTATTTGAGTTCGTCATCAGAAGAAGATATCGCTCCTCCAAAGCGCCGTCGCTTAGACGATGGCTCCTCTTCCATCCTTGCTTGATAAAAATCGCAACCATCCGAGAGCTTGATAAAATTACTCTCATTGCCAATGCTGATTCCAGCATTAATCTCGGCCCAGAAGCAGGTGCCGTCGGCGACCAAATCATCCAGTGCAAGAGACACGCTGTCAGGATTCATCTAACCTAAAAAATATTCTTGTAATAAATGCAGCCTTTCCAAAAGAATGAATCCTAATTTCTCAAACATGGAGGTGTTGTATGGGATTAGTCACGAGCACAATTAACATTGATCCAGAAGCTAGATTGAGCATTCCACAAACGATCGCCAGTGCTACTGCTAGCATTGGTGCTCGCTGTCAGCGCTTAAAGATCTGCCTATTCTATTGCGTAGACAAGAATGGCCGATCTTCAACGATTAGCTTAAGTAGTTTTCAGCCTGTTATTCGTAAAATTGCCGAGTTACCTAATCTAGTTAAAGTAGTTTTAGACTTTAACAAACGCATTTTTTGTCCAACTGACTTTGGTTATAATTACGGCGGCGACTCTGAATACAAAGAATGGAGAGAGCGTAATGAGTGTCTGCTGGGGCATTCTGAGGCAGAACCTGACATGATCAATCTGATAACCCAATTTTTCGGCGCATGTAAAAACGTAAAAAGCCTCAGTTTAAAGTCATTTGTCTTAAACCATGATCTTTGCAAACCTCTTTGTAACTTAATTAGGGATAGCTCTAAACTAGCCTCCTTAAAGATTTCCCATAGCTGCCATGAAGAGTACCATAAACCAGAGACCCATATCGTAAATAATTCTCGGCAAACTACATTTAAAGAACCAGAATCCAAACGGTTGAAACAAGAGCAACAATCTATTATTTTATGCGCTAGGCAGATTTTTCAGGCCTTGGCAAGTAATAAATCCATGGAGCTGTATGGTTTTTTCTGCCTCGATCCAAAAACTGAAACATTATCTGAAACCACAAAACAGCTGATTGAAGGCTCGAAGTCCAACTTCCACTGTGTTTCCTGCAACGGTCCCAAAACAGCAACACCACATGATGAGGCTCTAAGAACTTTACGTGGATATATGGGAGGAAGGGCGTTCGAAAAGTTCTCTTTTTCCTGCCACAGTCCAGACACCATAACATCACCCGAAATCACAAGATGTGTATCTACAAGGGGCAAATCATCAAGTACTATTAACAGCCTAAAATTTTATTGTTTAGATTACCTCTTAGGGTCTTCAGATCCGTCCAAATGTCCTTTAATTTCACTGATTGGGAGTCATTCATCTCTACGCCATCTATATCTCGATGCAAGACATTGCTATGAAAATTACTCTGACGGTTGGATTGAGGGATTTGAAAAAGCCCTTGAGAGCAATACGACGTTATTAGATTACCAACCTCGCTATTTCAAACCAGATACTAGTCAAAATCCATTTGAAAGCGCAAAAGATAGGCTTTTGGGTGAGTCTTTACTCATACCAGAAAAATATCGAAGTTTTCGAGCAAATGTGATGTATAACAGTTATGACACCGGTTATTACTATTGCGCGTGGAACTGTCGTGAAATAGGCCAAACAGTTCTTGATTATCGAACGCGCCTAAAAGAGTTATTTTACCTAATAGAATTTACGAATAAAAAAGGTCCAGGTCTTAACCAAATTGATGAAATGATTCGCAAGGGGATGTCTGTTAACGCTTGGGATAAAAATTTTCGCACACCTCTACACATAGCTGTAAGTGGTGGCAATGTATTTATGGTTGAATACTTGCGAAGGCGAGGAGCTGAGATCACTCCCGATATACATATGCAAACACCAATTGGCCTTGCTTATGGACAACAAAACGAAAAAGAACTTTTAAAAGCTTTGGGCGCCGAGAAGCAAGTGAGCTTAATGAAAGTTTCTCATGAAGCTGTTGGTGACCCCCAAACTCTTGCCAATCTACAAAAGCTTATCTCTGATCTTACAGCTCAAAACGCCTTCCTAAAGCAAGAGCTTGAGCAAGCTAAGGCAAGTGCGTTGGAGGAAAGCCATCATGCATTTGAATTAAGAACCCAGCTCAACATAGAACAGGCAAAGACAAATACCTCTGAGTTGCAAAAAAACTCACTAGCTCAAGAGGTCAAGCACTTAAGGGAAGAACTTGACCTACTAAGGGGTTTATCCTTATCACAACTTAACGTAAAAGATTAAGATGTGATACAATGTACATTGCCGGGGGGACGCTTGAGGTGGCTGTTTTCGAACCAGGTCAGGACGGGAACGTAGCAGCCTTAAGAAATACCAGCCACGCTTAAGCTGATCCCTCCGGCATTTTTTCGTATTTTGCCAAAGTCTCTCTGAGGGCCGACTCTGGATCAATCCCCGCCTCCTGAGCTTCAACAACCAACTGCAAAAACCTTTCACCCACATTCTCCGTTGTTTCCTGGGGTAAAAATTCCGGGTGGTGCTTGCGCAAACGTTTAATCACTTTGGATGCTCGCATTAATATCGGTAGATCTTTGGGGATGTCGTCAAATAAATTTTTTGTTGGTCGCTTTTGCTTCTCTTCCTTTTTGATCCGCTCCCAATGGACAACAACATCGTCATCATGCTCGAGTTTGATATCGCCAAAAACATGAGGATGTCGCCTTATCAGTTTATTTTTTAATTGCTCGATGACTTGATCTGTTGTGAAACGTCCCTGCCTCTCGGCAACTTTTCCGTAAAAAATCACCGTGTAGAATAGATCTCCGAGCTCTTCGAGAATGTGCTCATCGTCGCTGTTATAGACAGCATCAACAACCTCATGCGCCTCTTCAAGCACATACCGCGCCAGAGATTCAAAGGTTTGCTTAACATCCCAAGGACACCCATCTGGTCCATTGAGCCTATCAGCAACCTCTAAGAGTTCTTTGAATTCATTCATTGACTTTTTTATCATAATAAGTTAACATCATAGCCTAAATTCAAGGAAAAATCAATGGCATTTAAAGTTGGCAATGCAGAATTTAATTTACCAAAGGTCACTGTCTGGGATCAACTCAATGACGCCCTTTGGTCTAAAACAGCAGCACCTGCAATTGCAGTCGCAGCAAGAGGTGTAGCGACAGCAGCTTCGTTTTTGGGCACAAAAGCTATAGACCAGGTAAAGCCTAAGCTCATTGATGAAAATATTTCAGCCTATTTAACGCTTCTCAAAACGCTAAAAAGCGGTTTTGTTTTATCCCCAGATGACAAAGAAAAAAGTTTACAACTTTTGTTGCGTTTGAGAGCAATTCCAAGTTCACTTGGCTTAAGGGAATGGTCAAGGGAATCGTATGAGGCCTTTGGCCCCCTTGAAAAAGTCGATGACATCAAATTAATTACAGAAGAGGGCTTTAGCCTTATTATCCAAGAGATTAAAAGCCAATTCAATCCTGGACTCATACAAGAGCTTGTAGGAAAAACTGTTCATCAGAACCTTAATACCGCCAGAGATCTCCTGCTCCAAATGAGTCTGGGGAAATCAAGTGCTACCGATGCAGACAAGCTTTTATTCAAATGCATAGCCCATGACCCTGCGTACTATGGCTTGAGTTTAAAGCCAAAACATATAAGAGCTTTTGAAAATTTAGAAGATGCAACTTGGGGTCAAGGTGCTGCAGAGCTTCTTTTCCGCAAGCTCGACAATCACATTGCAAGCTCGAAAGGTCTTTTGCAAAAAGCATGTGAACGAGTTAGAGACGCCTTAATCGGAAAAACTGTTCATCCCGACTTGCAAGAGGTTTTGAATGGATTAGTATCCATCATATTATACAATAAGATACCTGAAAATAGAGATAGGTTTTCTTCAAAATTATCTAAGCTTAATGAATTTGATCTCTATATTGACCAAAATCTGATCGATGCCCTTTCTGAAACAATCAGCAAAGATGGCAGCGCTCATACTAAGGAATCTAAACAAGCTGCTACGCGCATCCACAATGTGATTACTGACCACATCATATCCTGCGGAGGCATATTGCCTACCCAGATCACTAATCTGCCAAACGCAGTCAGCCAGCTTATGTCACCAAGCATGCGCCCTATTTTAACCTGTCTTGACCAAATCATTTGCGGCGACTGCGACGACCCTATTAAAGATAAGGCCAATCTTATTAAGCAATTAGACGAGCTTCAAAACAACCCAAAAGCATTTGGCCTACCAAGTTGGGAAGAGGAAATGCTCTCAAAAATAACGCGCATCATTCAGAATTTAGAAAATGATGCATTAACCGATGAGAGCCGAAAAGCTGCTGCTGCTGTCTACAACGTTATTTCAACAAAAAGCGCTTTTGCAAACAACTTGCTTGACCTGATCGGAAAATTCATTCCGACATCTGCAAAAGAATTGAAAGCCAAGATTCTTGGCAAACAAATTCACGCCGAGATCACTAAAGTTTGTCAAGAGCTTCGCAACCTGTTAAAAGATGTCGATATTCAAAATAAACAAACCGTAATTCAAGCCCTTGTCTCTTTTAAAGAATCTCCACGGTTTTATGGCTTTCCTGTTTGGCCAGACAATATTTCTCAATGCTTTGATCGTTTAATCAAAAGTGAATTGTCGGATAAGGCTGCAGTCCAATCAATTTTAAAAGCAATTGATGCGCACATCAACGCCTCTAAGGGACTTGTACAACAAGAAGGTTTCAGACAATTTTTCGAGCAAAACGTAAAACCAACAATCTTAGACAGCTTACCAGACAAGGCGACTAAAAAAGCATTTGAGGACCAGCTCGACAAACTTTTTGAAGACATACAAAATGTGGGCGTAAGCGAAGGCTTGAAGAATTTCATGAACCAACGCATCATGCAAGTTGGGCCGATGAGAATTCCTGGCACTCACTCAAGGATACCTGACACAGAAGGCTTTGCAGAACGCACCACGCTGGAAAAAACATTAAGCACAAAAGAGCTCTTAGCAGAAATTGAAACATATAAAAAACGCATCGAAGAAACAGGAACAAAGGTTGCCCTTCACTACATCCTGATTGAACTTGTATGCGGGTTGAGCGACTACGACTCCAAAAAAGCAGTTGATGACGATGTCTCTATTGAAACTGCTATTCATAATGCGACTTGCTCGCCTATTCGTAAAAAACTAGCTCAATTTCTGTGGAACTACACACCGTTTGAGAAGATGATTAATGTTGCTATTAAGTCAGTCCATGCTCGCCTTGCTGACCAGGCTCAAATTTTTATCAAAAAACTGCAGAGTAATCCCCACACTATCTGGGGTGCCGAAAACGTCCACAGAGTTTTAGAGGTTTGGATAGGAGCCCACGAGCACTGGGTTGCTAAGCATGCTGCAGGACAAACTTACGAAGACGAACTTCTTGAAAATCTTCTTATAGACCAATTTAACGGCAAAATGCCACGTGATCTGCTTATCAAAAAGCTCATAGATCATGCTGTCGATATTATTTTCCCTCCATTCATTTTTGAGCATTTTTTCGATGAAATGACCTTGCAGGTTGCACAATGGGAAGGTGCTCCTCATTATAGCCTAACAAAATATCCTATACTGGCAATTAGTCGAATTACGCAAATGGCGCTGTATTCTGCTACAGGTTTTGCTAAAGCCTCTGGATGGCTTTTGAATACAGTCATTACAACAAGCGCAAAAAAAGCAATTTGGATGAGTGGAATAGCTAAAAAGGCCTTTGACTTTAGAGATTCACAAAAAAATCAATCACAATTCCAGCCAAAAATATTAGAACTTGTTTACGACGCCTTAAAAAACTTTAATGCAACTTCGTTTGCTGAAGAGAAGAGATTAAAAAGCGGCACCGAAAGTGAGTTTGTAGATACAAATGTAGAAAAGTGTATCTTTAGCTTTTTAAAACTTATGCATCTAGCTCAAGTGAAAAACTATCGAAGAGAAACTGTTGAAAATGCGTTGAAGCTCGATATTAAGCAGAGAGTCTTGGGCAGCCAGACTTGGATCTTAGAGCGCATTGTGGGCTTGCTTGGCCAAATGTATCAAGACACCTTAAGCGATACAACAAAACAAATTTCAGTTACGCACGGCGTTTACAAAGCTGCACTCGAGTCCCTAGGTCCACCTGTGCACCGAGCTAACAAAGTAACCTCCGATGATATTAGTCGGGAATTAATAAAACTTCGCGAAAATTTTATCGCAGAGTTAATCAAACGCTCACTTGATGCGCTTGGAAAGCTCGATAGCGAGCGTGCTAAGAATTTTGAAGCCGAGTTGAAAAGTGAAGCAAGTGTAAATGAAAATTCGGAAAAGCCGGACGGCAGCCTAGAAGATCTTTTTCAGGAGATTGAAGATGAGATCAATAGAATTGAGAAAGTCCATGACACTTTAGCACCCCGGTCAGCAGCAGAAGCTGCAAACAACATCCGAAAAGCTTACGTAGCTGCTCTGATCGCATTCCAAGACAAAGTGAAAGCCTTAATTGACACAAATCGCCATCTAGCTGAACAAGCCAAGATGGAGAAACAACTAAATAGTTTTACAGAGTCAAATTCAGAAGATACGCTTACGCTTCATTGGCCTGATGTTAAACAAACACTGGATCCTGCCCGTCATCGCCTATTTAGTGAAATTCTTACGAAGGCTACCGATAAATGCAAGGTGGCTCATCTGGATAATGTCCGTCAAGCGTGCCTTAAATTTCAAGCCCACAGAAAAGCCGACCACGACGAGACAGCATCTCGCCCTGATCGCTTAGATCTGCCCATGCCAAAATCTCATGAGGAATTTGTCAGCTTAATTTCCAGCTTTCAAGTCATGGCAGGAAATGTTTTACATCATTGCAGAAAAGAGCACTTTGCTAGATTTATAAAACTACAAAAAAAGAAAGTAATTCTAGACCAGTTGTTTAAATCAAAGTCAGTAGAGCTAAATGACGGGACGATTACTACCATTGTAGCGCGCTGCAAAGACGCTCGTATTAATGAAAATAAAGCATCTAAGCATGAAGAAGCAACATTGTTACCGTGTTTAGAGAAGCTAGGAATGGATACTAAGCCATTTAAAGACAAAGAATCGCTGGAGACTGCTTATCAAGAGCTTCGAGCCTTTTATAAATCCCACAAAATCGAATATGATCAATGTCACAGGGAGATTCAAACTCGATTTGAAACTGTTGAATTTTGTTTCGATCAAATGGACATACTTCTCAAAGAGCATAAGGCGTTCTTAGAAACTACAAAGGCGGATTTGGAAAAGAGCTATGTTGAAGCTCTGAAGAATCTGATGGATGTGAAATCTAATGAAAACCTAACAATTCGCTTTTATAATTTCCAACCTATTGGACAGACCAAAGATGACGTGATCATTCAACAAATGGCCTGGTTAATCGGAACCTTTATTGAATTTACTGCTAATGAAGCCATGATGATTCCAAAGCATCCAGTCTTTATGAATTGGTTTATTCGCCAGCTTCCGCTATATTTAGCTCAATATGAGTAAATCGATTTTTATCGCGTCGACAGGCCAACATGTGGGCAAAACAACGACATGCCTTGGTCTGATGGCGGGTCTGCGTAAACGCTTTCAATCAGTGGGTTTTATTAAGCCAGTTGGTCAGGAGCATGTCCTAACGGACACGGGCATCCGTGTCGATAAAGATGTCTTAATTTTTCATAAAACCTTTGAACTTACGGCTTCTTTGCAAAGCATGAGCCCTGTTCTTTTCCCTAGAGGATTTACACGGGATTACCTCGATGGAAAAATCGATGCCCAAAAGCTGCTGCAGGCTGTTGAGCTAGCCCATCAGGACTTGACCGCTCATAATGACATGGTCCTTGTTGAAGGCACAGGCCACACGGGCGTAGGCTCCATCTGTGATATTAACAACGCTACCATTGCCAAGCATCTTGGAACTGATATGATCATGATCGCTTCGGGTGGTCTCGGCTCATCTTTTGATGCTATTGCTGTGAATAAAGCCCTATGTGATCAACATGGCGTGCGCATTGCGGGCATTATCTTAAATCGCGTTCTTGATGATAAAAGGCAGATGATTACAGACTACATGGCAAAAGCCTTAAAGCGATGGGATATTCCCTTGCTTGGGTGCATTCCTTTCGACCCCTTCTTGAGTAATCCATCGATGAAGGATTTTGAAAATCTTTTTAACGCCTGCTTGCTCTCTGGCGAGCACCACCATATGCGCCATTTCCGCCACACACGTCTCATTGCAACCCCGCTAGAAACCTATAAAAAGCTGATCAGACCGTCGCAACTTGTCATCACACACAGCTCGCGCACTGACATCATCGAATCTACGATCAAATACCAAGAAAAGCATGGCGACCTTGGCACAGGTTTCATCCTGACTGGAGAAGATGTACCTCCAACCTCAATCATCGAAAAGCTCAAACGCGCTGACATTCCGATGCTTTTTACCCCCATCAACAGCTATAGAGCGATTCAAATGATCACTTCGTACACAGCTAAGATCCAACTGGAAGATACTGAAAAGATCCAAGAGGCCATCCAAGTTGTTGAAGCCAACGTCGATTTCAACAAAATCTGCAATTTAACCACTGGATAAGGGCATCGGTGAGAGCTTCCTCATCCATTTGTTTTGTGCAGGGAGCAGAACAGGTGCGCAGGATTGGACAGCGCCTTTCAAACTGCTTATTAAAGGGACATGTGCCCCAAAAGAATTGGTGATGATCGCCTTTGGGCTTATAGACATGGGGGTTTGAGGGGCCGAAGATGGAAAATGAAGGAGTGTTTGTTGTTGCACAAAGGTGCAAGGCCGCTGAATCGAGAGCAATGACTCCTTTGACTTTTCGCATAAGGGCTTGCCATACGGGGAGTGGGAGCCTTTGATCGGGAGAAACTATATAGATTGGGGCGTTTAAAGCCTCTTCGATTTTTTTCCAGGTGGTTGGCAGAAGCTGCTTGCTTGGCCACGCCGATCCTGAGCAGATCATGAACGCTTCGCTTGAAACATCAGGGACAGGATCGGTAAGTTTGAGCTCTGTACCACGGTAGACAAAAGGCACAGTATCACCAAAATGCTTTTGCACAACTTGCAAGTAGCTCTCTGCTGCGTTTGCAGATAAGTCAAGGCAGTAGCGCTTATTGGTTGCAAAGACATTAGGCCATTCAGCGCATGTCTTAAGCGTGAATCCAACTTTTTGTTTCGCCTTTGCCAAGAATGTAACCAGCCCTGACTTGCAATTGCCTTGGAGATCGATCACAAGATCGTAATGTGGCATTTTTCGTAAATTTAAGAGGCCTTTGGGCCAGGCTTTTGAATCGATGGTAATAACAGCGTTAATATCTGGATGCGCAAGGGCCAGCTCCTCAAAGCGCTTTTCAACTACCCAGTCAATGGTAGCACCACGCTTTTTGAGATAACTTAGTGTAGGGAAAATTTGCAAAAGATCGCCCAAAGACGATGTTTTAACGATTAAAACATTCATGTTTTGAGTGAATTTTCAATGGTCTCAATAGCAGCTTGCATATCAGGTGGTACAGCTGACTCAACTCTGATCAGCTCGCCTGTAACGGGATGGATGAAGGAAAGACCTTTGGCATGGAGCAAGTGGCGATCTGCAACAAAAGAGGTATCGGCATCACGTCCATATTGGCGATCGCCAAGTAGGGGGTATCCGATATGGCTTAGGTGAACGCGTATCTGGTGCGTGCGGCCTGTCTTGGGTTGGCAGCGCACTAAAGAAAGTCCCCCACCCCATTTGAGTCTTTGCCAATAGGTCACAGCTCTTAAGCCCCGCCCTTTTGGTGCAGCTCCCCAAAGGGATTGTCCGTCATAGGAAACGATCTTCTGCAGGGGATTATCGATAACGCCACGATCCTCACCCATCTCGCCGACGACAATAGCCAAATAGTCTTTTTTAACTTCGCGTTTGCGAAAGAGCTCTTCCATATAGTTTTTTGTAAGAGGGGTCTTTGCTAAAGCAACCACTCCGCTAGTCTCTTTGTCTAAGCGATGAACCAAATGCGTATTTGGGAACAGCTCTGAGAGCTCTTCTTCATCACAAACAACACCAGGCGCTTTGTCAAAGATGAGCAGTTGCTCGTCTTCATACAATACCTGCTGCGCTCTTATGGGTGCTAGCTCCGCAGCGGCTCCAAGAACTTCTAAATCTAAAGAAAGCTCGTCACCATAAGCAACTTTATAAGACGAAAAACATTCTGTGTGGCCGTTGACTTGAACAGCACATCGATCAATCGCTCGTTTAACAGCGGATAAAGAGTAATTTCCTTCGACATGAGCGCGCACAAAACTAGATAGCCTGACGCCCTCATCAAAGCGAGATACGGTAAATTTAACGATTTGTTTTGTTTTAAGCATGTTTGTTGAAATACTCTGTAAGAAGCCTAATCCCGGCTCCTGTTGCTTGTGTTGAATGCACACCGCAAGGGTTATCTAGGTAAGCTGTGCCAGCGATATCGATATGAGCCCAAGGGACATCGCCAACAAATTCTTCTAGAAATTTAGCAGCAGTAATTGAGCCTGCTTGCCTCTTAGCGCAATTTTTGATATCTGCAATATTGGAATTCAGCAGCTCGCGATACTTTTTATCAAGGGGTAAGCGCCAAACTTTATCTCCACTCTCCTCTCCAGCTTGATATAAAGCTTTTGCAAGTTTGTCATCGTTAGAAAAAAGTCCTGATCGCTCTTCCCCAAGCGAGATGACAATGGCTCCTGTAAGTGTTGCAAAGTCGATCATACGCGTTGGCTTTAGATGCTTGACCGCGTAGGCCATTGCATCAGCTAGAACAAGGCGCCCTTCTGCATCGGTATTAAAAATTTCAACGGTTTTACCTGCATAAGATGTGTAGACATCACCAGGTTTGTAGCTGCGTGAGCCAATTGAATTTTCAGTTGTTGGGACAACAGCTGTGATATTCGCCTTTAATCCAGTTAGAATCGCCGTTTTAATCATTCCTAATGCCACAGCAGATCCACCCATATCGGTTTTCATCTCTTCCATAGATCCTGTAGGCTTGAGATTTAGACCGCCGGTGTCGTAGGTAATGCCTTTACCGACAATAACTGTGTGGTCTTTTTTAGATGGCGCCCCGCGATAGCTTACAATGAGCAGATGCGGATCCCTAAAAGAGCCGCGATTCACGGCAAGAATAAGGCCCATCTTCTCTTTTTCGATACGCTTTTTATCAAAGACCTGGGTCTTTACTTTTGGATGTTTGCCAAGCTCTTGCGCTACTTTTGCCAAATACTGGGGGGTAACATCATCGGCATTTCCGTGGACGAGATCGCGTGCAAAATTGACACCTTCGGCAATTTTCACCTCTTGAGCACATGCCTTTTCAACCGATTTTTTAGCTCCGATAACGGCAATTGACTCAACTAAAACTGCTTCTTTTTTAGATTTAAGTTGCTCGAAAGCGTAATTTGCCAAGCAAAAACCGCTTACAGCTTGATCAGGATTGACATGATCAACACATAAATTTACAGACTTAAGCTCAAGGCAGCGAATCTTTTTGCAAGCTGCAGCAAACGCTGTGCGCGGGCAACTCTCATCTTTCTCTCCGAGGCCCAGGAGTAAAATACGCTCCTCGGGCACATCTGCATAAACGAGCATGCACTGACCGAGCTTTGCCTTAAAATCTAAAAGCGCAGTAGCTACAGCCTCTTTGATTTTAGGATCGCTGATCTTTTTGTCTTTGTAACAAGGAACAACGATAACGTCTGCTTTAGGACGTTTACTTATAGTAGCAAATGTAATTTTCATTTTGTCCGTTCAACTAAGGGTTAAAATGGGATCTCATCATCTGGAAAGCTTTGAGGCTGCTGAGCGGGCGCCGAGCCATATGTCGGTGCGCTAGCACTTGCATACTCATCAGCTTGTGGTTGGCTGTGAGATTGCTGCTTTGGTGCTCCACCCTCTGCGCTTTGACCGCGTCCAAATGGTGGGAATGAAAGTTGACTGACAGACATCTCAAGTGAAACTTGTGGTTTGCCTTCGCGATCGTTATAAATTTCTGGACGTTTGATCTCACCAAATGCAATCAATGCTGAACCTTTTTTCAGGTAGGGCATCATGCGATCAAACTGCTCATCCCAAATTGTCAGGCGCCACCACATGGTATCATCTTTACCGCTACGACGCGTATTAACAGCAAGTCGCAAGGTTGTGATTTTCTTTCCATCAGATGTGTAACGCACTTCAGGATCAGTTCCTAAATGTCCGGCAAGCATTAAATGATTCATATGATACAGTCTCCAATCTGGATTTTTCCCCATTATGAATCAACTGCCTCATAACATCAACAAAAAAATTCTTCCCTCACTTCTAGCTAAAAAAATAATATTAATATAAATATAAAATTATATGAAAAAAATAGATGAATTAGACGATACTTTTAGCGATGTCCAATTGTTTTTATCGCAAAAAATCTCGAAACTATTACGGGATAATAAATCATGCGAGCCTTGGTCGTACCAGCTGCAATCTTTGCTTATTTCATCGATAAAAAGTGAGTTTCAAAAACGATTTCCCAATCGCCATTTAAGCGGCCCCGTCATCCAAAAAGTCTACGAAAAGGTCTCCTATTTTTATGAGTTGATTGAGCAACATCAAAGGTTATTAACGCCTAATGGAACGCTTGATTTGGATGCGATCATCCGCTACCACTTAAAACGCAGCGATCGCAAGCCCCGCTCTGCAATGCAAGTGGCCATGCATATCGCCTTTAAAGTCAGTGAATGGATCGCTATCATTGAGGGACGCCGTTGCTCACTTGAACATTTACAAAAGCGCATCTGGGCAGCTTATAAAAACATCTGCAATCCGTCTGCTAATTTACAGCCGTGCGAAATTGATGAAATGGATCGATGGATCATCAAGCATCAAATCTCTATCCTCTCATGCGAAGAGATCATTTCAGAGCGCCAATTGCGCAACGAACTCTACCAAACATTTAATCGCTTGAAAGATCAACCCGCAGACACTTTTTCTGAAGATTGTACTCTTATCGCCGCCCATCTTTATAGCGAAGCTTACCAACGAGCTAAAGCCCCAACAATGACTGATCTTCAACAAAAAGCAATTAGGAATTTTGTTGGATGCCAAATTCGCTTTAGCAATATCACAGAGGTCGGCAGGCGTCTTTGCTCGCTTTATCCACTTGCACTCAAGCTGCCAAAAAGCATCTGCGAAGAAAAATTGAAAATTGCCATTAACTACACCTATGCTCTTGCCTGTGGCCGCACCCTTCCAGCTTGCCCAATTCTTGATACCTCTATCTATGCTCTGCTCAATACTCAAGTCATTGCTCTCATAGGTCAAAAACCTCTTCCAACACTTGAAGATGTTACCGCATTGCTTCTGGAGTTATTTGCATGCGCCAAGGACTTGCCAGTCATTGAAGAAGCCTCTGCCATTCTGTGGCATGAGCTCATCGCTCAAGCCAACCCTCAGCTAAATCAAGTCTTAATCCCTCTGGTTGAACTGTCCCTTGCCGATACGCTTTGCAACAATCCACAAATATCTTTTGACGAGCTGCTTCAACAAACCATAGCCACGCTTCGAGCTGATAAACACATTGTCGACACACAAAATTTAAGCACTCACTTAAGAGTCTGGACAATCCAAGGGGATATGCTTCACCGCTGGACGTGCTTTAATAAAGAAGAACAGCTTTATAAAATCGCCCTAGAAACAGCTCAAAAATACAAATACTTCGATGGAAAAATCACAGATAGGGATCTCTCTTTGGTTGTTGCTGACCGCTACTTTGAATCAAATCCCCATATGCGCCCTTTTGAGGCTCCAATCAAAAAACGAATCACTGCTATTTGCAAAAATGCGTGGTACCACTACAAATCAAGCGAAGCTCCGATTCAAAAGCTCAAAGCCTGGCACACGCGGCGCCTTGAAGCGCTCCATCCCCAACTTCCCAAAAAAGAAATCAGTCAAAAGCTACGTGCAACTTTGCGCCGGATCGCACCGCTTTGCGCATAAGATAAATTCCTACCGCAATAAGTGGAACGCTCAAGTACTGCCCCATCGTAAATAAGTTAGCATCGCCTAAAAGTGCACTTTGCCTTTCCTTAAAAAACTCCATGCAAAACCTAAATGCGAATACACAGACAAAAAACAGGCCCGCAATAAAGCCCTGACGATTTTCTTTTTGCCAAACATAAGAGATCAGATAGCCGATTGCCAAATAGCCAAAAGCTTCATAAAGCTGCACGGGATGGCGAGCCACTGGCATCGACCCATCGATGGGGTGGCCAAAGGTCACCGCCCATGGCAAGCGACATTTAATACCCAAAATCTCTTGATTAACAAAATTTCCAAACCGGATAAAAGCTCCGGCAATGCATGCTGGAACAGCAAGCACATCGATCCAGGCCAAAGCCCCAATTTTGATTTTCTTGGCAAAAATAGCCAACCCCGTTGCGATACCAATAACCGCTCCATGGCTAGCCAATCCCTCTTCCCAAAATCTAATGAGCATTAGCGGATCAGACTTAATCAAAGCCCATGGCTCATAGAAAAGGACGTGGCCTACCTTTGCCCCGATAACGCACCCAATGATGACATGCATAGCTAAGCGCTCACAAAGCTGCGCTGCCCTCTTTTTATCGCCGCATAACTTAGTCACACGCCAAAGGGCAACCTGGTAGCCCAGCCAGACGCCTACAGCAAAGAGCAAGCCGTACCAGACAACGGGCCGTCCAATCAGCGGAATCGTAAATATTTCTCTTGGCGGGTCCCAAAACATGACTTTATGATACCATGGTTTCATGGCAAAGATCAAGATTTACAATACAGGCAAAGCCAAAGAGCCATGGCTCATTGCGGCCCTTGCCGAATACGAAAAGCGCTTACCCTTTCCCATTGAATGGAAACTTTATAAAGACGATGAGAGCCTCTACGCGGCCGCAGCCAAGCTCTCAAGCTTCATTGCCCTCGATCCCAATGGCCAGTCCATGACAAGTGAAGATTTTGCTTTATTCTTTGAAACCCACTCTCCCCGCCACATTCTCATTGGAGGCGCCACAGGCTTGCCCGCTCCCATCAAAGCCCAAGCCTCTCATCTCATCAGTCTATCGCCCCTCACCTTCACCCACCAGATGACCCGATTGATTCTCTTAGAGCAAATCTACCGCGCCACCCAAATCCTCAAAAATTCTAGTTACCATAAAATATAGAAGCGGAAATCAAGCTAGCAAAAATGAAGAATCAAGTCTGATTTTTGAGGGCGAGTGCCAGGCGAAAGTAAAGAAGCGCGCCATTCATGAGCGCAAAGCCAATGGCCGTATCGATAAGTCCACGGATATCGTTGCCGATCGGGACAAGGCGCATGGTCATGCCAAGGATCATCATTGAGCCTATTAGCAAGAGGTAACGCTTAGAATAAACATCTTTGAGGTGAAGTGGTGATGGCTGCAATATGATCTTATGGGTTACTTTGCGCACCGTCTTACTCAAGACATAGCGCCCTTTCATAAAACCAATGACAAGACCGAGTGCAACTAGAAGTAAAATCCCATTTTGCACGCCACCTACCCATCCGCTCAGGTGCGTTAGTGGCTTGGGCTGATCAAAAAGACACATGACCAAGTAATAAAGACCTTTATAGAGCAAAAGGGCTCCAATAACAAGCCAAGTCATCCCTGAGATAAAAATTGCTTTAATATGTGTTAGACTCATATGCGGCATGATATCTGAAAAAGAGAGCCACGTCGACAAAAAACTTGCATTATTCTATATTTTATTCAAAGGATGTAAGATGAATATTTCTCTGATTTTTACGCGCATTTTCTTTGCGATTTTATGCGTTGTTTTTCTGTCCGTTTACGCTGTTGCCCTCCCAGAAACTAGTTTGGGCTTTGGTCTTTTGATTGGACTTGTTGGTGGTTTGGCGTTAATTGGTCTTTTGATGATCTTTGATACGATTTTCCGTAAATTTAATTTGCGTTCTTTCAATATCGCAATCGTTGGCCTCTTCATCGGGTATTTGATGGGACAGGCCCTTGTCCTAGTCTTTGGTGCGCTTTTAGATTTTACGATGATCACTGACAATTTAAATGTTGCAACAGTTGAGATCATTAAAATCGGGTTCTTTATTTTTGGGCTGTATCTGGGCACTTTGATGACACTGCGCTCTGCTGATGAAATCTATATTAGCATCCCATTTGTCCGCTTAGCACCTTCTAGCCAGCAGAAAAAAGACTTGGTCATTGATTCATCCGCTTTGAGCGATGCACGCCTAATCGATTTTTGTGCAACAGGTCTCATCGACCATCACCTCATTGTCCCACGTTTCATCATAAAGCATCTGTATGAGGAATCAGAAACGGGCGACGAGCATGAAAAAGCTCACGCGCGCAGAGCCTTGGACGTTCTTAAAAAACTAGAAGGGATATCTCACTTGAATCTGCGCTATAATGATACTGATTTTCCTGAGACTCGGGATCATGTGGGAAAGTTAATTCGCCTCTCGCGATTACTTGATGCCAATGTTCTTACATCAGATATTTCTCGCATTGACGTTGCCTCGGTTGAAGGCGTGCGCTTTATCAATATTCACGCCCTCTCAAATGCATTAAAACCCCTTATGCAAGCAGGCGAGCAGCTCTCAATTCGAATACAGAGACCCGGCAAAGAGCCAAGACAAGGCGTTGGTTATCTCGATGATGGGACAATGGTTGTTGTCAACGGTGGTGGAGATTATATCGGAGAAGTGGTCGACGCCCAGGTACTCTCTGTCAAGCACACATCTTCTGGGAGAATGATCTTCTGCAATGCTCTTGGTGAAGAATGATTGGTATCGACATCATTGAGATTGATCGCATCAAAAAAGCCATTGATGATCACGGTCAGCATTTTCTGGACCGTATTTTTACTAAAAAAGAGCAAGATGACTGCGCGGGAAACGCCGTGCGCCTAGCTGGCCGCTTTGCAGCGAAAGAGGCCATTGCAAAGGCTTTAGGAACAGGCTTTGGCAAAGACCTATCTTGGCTTGATATTGAAATTTCAAACGATGGGCGGGGCAAACCTATTGCGACATTTGTCGGGAGTGGCTTCCAAAAGCAAACGATTGACATTTCCGTAAGTCACTGCAAGAGTCACGCAAGTGCGGTGGCTCTTCTAAAGATGCCCTCAAAGGATTGAAAATCATCCCAATTTCTAGAACCTCTGCGTTAGTAAATAACCCTTCATTCTCTTGGATCAACTCCAAGTCTGCTTCACAGAGTAAGGATTTACTGCCGAGCCATCGCAGATCTCTAATCGCTATCTCAATGCTGTCAGCTATTACTTGCTTAAGATCCTTAGTAAGCTCACTGCTTCTTCTCTTAAATGCCTTTTGATCTTTAAAGCTGCGCCTTATCACTTGGTGAAAAATTGAAACGAGCGATAGGCATCTCTCAGCTTTTAAGATAGCGTCCCCGCCTTCTCTCAATAGACCGTCTAACTCCCCTAATCCGTGGGTAAGATTATCCTTGTCGTTATCCCAAGCTATTTGCCTTTGGATGTCTACTGACTCCATAGCCTCTTTGAGGCGATGGTCCAAGAACTTTTGAATAGCAAGACCGCTATTGATATAGGCAGCTTGTTGCCAAACTTCTTGCACGCCTTGCATTGATCCGCGCTTGAGCCAAATCATTTGCTTGACCACAATGCGAGATAAACCCGCTCTACTTACATCCAAACCTAATTCGGCCCATGCCTCTATTGAGAATCGCAATGGATAAAGGACTTTAATCAACTCAATTCTCTCAAATGCAGTTAACTCACTGAGCATCTTTGCCATTAAAGGCTTTGGCAGATGTCTCACGATGGACGCTAGCGCATGGACCAGTGGCCACTGATTGGGAAAACATGGAATAAAGCGCATGCGGACATGTTTTGAAATATAGCAGAGCAACCTCTTCAGGCAATGTGTTGGATTTTTCATTAGATCGCTCTTTGCAAGAGCGAGCAGCTCAGAATAGTTAAAACTAGTGAAAGACTTATAGAAGCGAGCATCAACCAATGGGCTTTGGCGCTCAAATTGGCACAAGTCTAACCAAGAGCAGTTAACAATTGGCGTGTCTGGGGATTGGTTAAAATAAGAGCGACAAGCAATGCGCCTTATCTCTTCAATACCAGGCTTTGTATCTGATAAGGCAATTTGGGGATACCTCTCTGCCAGTTGTCTTTGACCTTGTTTGAGCTCAATCATTGCTTGCAAAAGAAAACGGAAGTATCTGCATGTATCAAAGCAATTTCGCCAGTCGCTAACGTCCAAGTAGCGAAAAATTATTTCCCAGCAGTCTGCGTTGATCAACACAGGGCTCATTAAAACACCGCAAACGGCATACGGTATTCAACCCGCGCCGTTTGAGCATTTTGAGGAAAATTATGCGCATAAACGCGGTAGGTGTAGCTAAGCGATAAATCGCCCCACACGCCAAATTGATAGGTGTATCGCCCGCCAACATCAACGGATTGATGATTAATGTTAGCATACGAGTTGAAGCGATCGACATTCACTCCTTGCTGACCGCCAAGTCCCCATAAGCTGTCAACGACAATCCCAAGCCTTTGGCAATCGCTCAAGTTGCCCTCAACTCGAGCTAAAGCTGTTAGGTATGGTGCGCCGCGGTTACCAATGCCAAATCCAAATAGCCCCCAAACCCGCACAACCCAGTTGTAGAGCTTATCAAACTCTTTGCCAATAGCCGTGCTCAAATCAAGGTTGAGGTTTGCGTGATAAGGAATGGAAACGTCGTCTAAAAAGTGGCCATTCACAGAGCGCATTGAAGCATTTAAGGTCCAACTCACTGGATCGCCAGCAATATCATCCCATGCTAAATAACGAAACAGCACTGCTGTGCTTAAATATGACCATGCGTGGCGATGGGTATCTGCGTAGTTCATCTCAACCTGCACATCGATTGTTTGCCAAGGCGATAGTCCTAAACCATATTCAATCCACTGATCTACTGATGAATAGTCTCTGGGGTTAAATCCATTTTGGACATCATTGTAATAACGAAATGTGTAAGCGGGTCGAAATTCAAATTCCCAGAGCTTGCCAAACCACGGCTTATATTCAAATGCACAAAGACTCCCCGTTAATGCTAGGAAAGCCAGCAACCTCATCGAGCCACCAAAAGGGGGTGTTCAACCAAAAAGCGCTCTGCATCAAGCGCTGCCATGCATCCGCTACCGGCAGCCGAAACTGCCTGGCGGTAGATAAAGTCCTGGACATCACCTGCAGCAAAAACGCCTTCAACGTTTGTCGTGGTGCGCCCAGGTTTTACTTTGATGTAGCCGTTATCATAAAGATCGATCTGGCCTGCTAGGAAATCGGTATTTGGCTTATGACCAATGGCAAAAAAGACGCCTGAAGCCTCAACAGACCTTTCCTCTTTTTTGTTGATGTCCTGAATTGTGACTTTTTCTACGACATTGCCACCCTCAATTTTTGTGACGACACTGTTCCATGCAACCTCAATTTTAGGATGATCGAGCGCTCGCTCAGCCATGATTTTAGAGGCTCTAAATGCATCGCGTCTGTGCACAATTGTCACTTTGCTAGCATACTTTGTCATAAAAAGTGCATCTTCCATGGCAGTGTCTCCCCCACCAATGACGATGACATGCTTATCTCTAAAGATAGGCATAGCGCCATCACATACGGCGCACGCAGTCACTCCCTTCTGCCAAAACTCTTGATCACCAGCTCCAGGAATCTCCAAGCGCTTCGCAGTTGCTCCCGTGGCAATGATCACACTTTCAGCTTCTACCTCGGTTTTTCCTTTAATGATGAACGGACGTTTGGAAAAATCGACCTCTTTAACGTCTTCAGTTAAAATCGTTGTGCCAAACTTTAGAGCCTGCTTTCTAAAGGCTTCCATCATATCAGGGCCTGTAATGCCGTCTGGAAATCCGGGATAGTTTTCGACATCGGTGGTTGTCATCAGCTGCCCACCAGCAGGACCAGAAAAAAAACCTTCATAAAGTAGTGGCTCTAGATTAGCTCGAGCTGCATAAATGGCGGCTGTATAGCCAGCTGGTCCCGATCCAATAATGACAAGTTTTCTTTTTTCCATAGCACTCTCCTTGAATAGAGCACTGTGCCTGAATTCGTCCCAAATCTCAAGTCAAAAATTTCCTTTATAATCGGCATTTTTTCTTTATGAAAAACAGAAAATAACTTATAATCATTGCTAATGAGAAGTATTCAGCTAAAGGGTGTCAAAAAAGCAATTAGCACCAACTGTATCCTCGATGAGATCGACTTGACGATCCCAGCGGGTGAGTTTTTTGCACTGCTCGGCCCCAGTGGCTGTGGCAAAACGACTCTGCTTAGGCTCATCGGAGGGTTTGAAAAGGTCGATGCGGGCGTTATCATGCTCGGCGATACTGACATCACCGATTGGCCCATTCATAAGCGCAGTATAAACACCGTTTTTCAAAATTATGCTTTGTTTCCCCATTTATCGGTTTTTGACAATGTCGCCTATAGCCTAAAGGTCAAAGGGCTACCAAAAGCTGAAATCCAAAAACGGGTCAATCGCTTGATGGCGGCGTTTCACCTGGAAGACCATGTGGATAAGAAACCCAAGCAACTCTCTGGTGGGCAGCAGCAGCGCGTCGCCATTGCCAGGGCCATTTTAGACGAGCCCGACGTCTTGCTTCTGGATGAGCCCTTATCAGCCCTCGATTTTAAGCTGCGCGAGCGCCTGTTGCTTGAGCTCATCGAGCTGCAAGATGACTTAAAAATGACCTTTATCTACGTCACGCACGACCAATTTGAAGCCCTTACCGTCGCAGACCACATGGCTATTATGAATAACAAAGGCGAGATCGTTCAGATTGGCACTCCAAAAGAAATTTACGAGTTTCCAGCAAATTCATTTGTTGCGCAATTTGTTGGCACAACCAACATTGTACAAGGCCTTCTGCGCAATCTCGATACAGAGCCTTGCGTCGAAGTGCCAGAGCTTGGCCAGTTCCAAATCTTTGCACCCCAGAAAAAAGAGTGGATGCGCAATGGTGGCAAAATCACAATGAGTATCCGCCCTGAGAAAATTTTCATCTCCAAAAAGCCCGATGTTTATAATTTTTCTAACACTGTCAAAGGCTCTGTACACTCAATTGTCTACCATGGCAGATCCACCCAATATAACATCAACTTGCCAAACAACATGCTTGTGCAGGTCTTTGAGCAAAATGAAGAGCACTTCCCTCAAGAGCACATCGACTATGATGATGAGGTTTACCTCTATTGGCAGAAAGAAAACGTCGTTCTCTTGGAGGCTTAAATGTTTAAGCAACTCAAGCGCCACGTCCCCTTTGCCCTAGGTAGCCCAGCCATTCTTTGGCAGCTTTTGTTTTTCTATATCCCCCTTTGTATTCTTGTCATCTCAAGCTTTGTTGGCACAGAAAAATCAAGTGGCTGGGAGCAGCTCACACTAGCTAACTTTAAACCTTTGCTCAACGGCACCTATGTTGGCATCATGTTTAGCTCGCTTCTTCTTGCACTCTCAACAGCCTGCATCTGTCTTGTCATCGCCTATCCCCTAGCCTATTTTATTGCTTTTCGCGCAGGCCGCTTCAAAACCATCATGCTCTTTTTTCTGATTGTCCCCTTTTGGACAAACTTTCTCTTGCATGTATCGGCCTGGTTTTTCGTTCTCGAAAGAGAAGGATTTATCAATAACATGCTGATGACGCTGGGGTTGATTAAGGAGCCCCTGCACATGCTCAATTCATGGTTTGCAATTGCTCTAATGATGATCTATTACTACCTCCCTTTCATGGTATTGCCCATTTATTCAGCTTTAGAGCGCTTTGATGAAGACCTGATCGAGGCCTCTCTTGATTTGGGAGCCAATTTCAGGCGCACCTTTCTAGGAGTGATTTTACCCCTTTCTATGCCAGCTGTCGTTGTCGGCTTTTTCTTGGTCTTCATTCCAGCATTTGGCGAATTCATCATTCCAGAGGTCATGGGTGGCGATAAGTTTTATTTCGTGGGTAGCGTTGTCACACAGTATATTTTAGGCGAGACCACCGTCTCACTTGGAGCAGCCTTTACACTGCTCAGTTGCCTTTTCCTTCTTATCTGGGCTGGTATTCTCTATTTTTCCATAGACAAAATCAAAGCGTTTCTCATCAGGAGATTTGCATGAAGTGGCTCAAGCGCGCTCCTATTGCCTTAACCTACTTGTTTCTGTATGCTCCCGTTGCAGTTCTTGTTACCTACTCTTTCAATAGCAAAAGCTTCCCCGCCCCGTGGGCAAACTTTACAATGCACTGGTACCGAGAGCTTTTCAGATCGTCAGAGCTCTGGTCAGCCCTTTCCAATTCACTGATTATTGCAATTGCCTCAACGTTCATTAGCCTTGCTATGGGGGTCATGCTCATCTTCTACAGATCAAGCGGTGGCCGCGTGGGTAAGTTTTTATCTCTTTACTATGGCAATCTGATCATCCCTGAGACCGTTTTGGCCGTTGGTCTCATCGGCTATTTTACGATGTTATCCGTTCCTCTTGGAATGCCTACACTCATTGCAGCGCATACTGTGCTAGGCCTTGGCTTTGTCATTCCTGTGCTCTACACACGCTACCTATCCATTGACACACGTCTGACAGAAGCCTCTCTTGATTTAGGTGCAAGCCCTTTGCAAACCTTCTTCAAAGTCACTCTACCTTTGCTGCGCCCTTCAATGATTGCAACAGGGCTGCTCGTTTTTATTATCTCCTTTGATGACTTCATTCTCTCATATTTTTGCGCAGGGTCCAGCGTTACAACCCTTTCACTTTATCTACTCGCTCTCATCCGCAGCGGCCTCACCCCTGTTGTCAACGCACTATCCACAATCTTGATCCTGCTCAGCTGTGGCCTTGTCGCTCTCTTTTTCTCACCGAAAATTCGCACGAGGATCTTCTAATGAATAAAAACCCAAGACTCTCAATCCGTATTTTCCTCTGCTTGATGTGGGTGATGTTTATCTTCTCGCTTCTTTACATCCCCAAATTTAATACATCCAAATCCGAAAGCACCCTAAACGTTTTCACCTGGGGAGATATCTTCACAGAAGAGCTCATTCACGACTTTGAAAAAGAAACTGGAATCAAAGTCCATCTCAATTTCTATGATTCCAATGAAGAGCTCTTAGTCAAACTCAAATCGATGAGAGGTAAAGGCCATGATCTCATTATCCCTTCAGATTATGCTGTTAAAATTCTCATCGAAGAAGAGATGATCCAACCCCTTGAAAAATCAAAACTCGACTTTTTAAAAACTCTAGAGCCCTCTCTTTTAGGCCACGACTACGATCCCAAAAACACCTACACCCTTCCGCTGCAATGGGACGTCTATGGACTTAGCTATGATGGCGAATATTTTGATACAACCCTTTCATGGAAACAAGTTTTCGAAGATCAACCCTACACCGTTGCCATGACAAACGATGCCATCGAAGCTTTTAATATTGCCAGCTTCTACTTGCATGGTAACCAAAATGATCTAAGCGATGACCAAGTCCAAGCAACGCGCGCTCTTATGAAAAAGCAAAAAAAGCGCGTTGAAGCATATGCCAACTACCGAGCTGGATACCTCATTGCTACAAAAAACTGCCCCCTGGCCGTAACCTCATCATCTTTCCATTACCGCATGGCAAAAGACTTTCCCTTTATCCGCTTTGCCATCCCAAAAGAGGGCTCGTTTATCACCGTTGAAAACATTGCTATTCCCACTCACGCACAAAACAAGGCTGCAGCTTACCACTTCCTAAACTATATCTATAGACCAGATGTTATGACAAAACGCTCATGCGATGTAACCACCTTCCCAGCCATCCAAGGCCACCTTCCCGATATCAACGACGAATATCTTAAAAATCACGCTGAAGCCCTCAAGCGCTTCAATGAGCTTCACTTTTACCGCATCCTGATTCCAGAACAAGCTTTACGAGAAATTTGGGTCGATGTAAAATCATGAAAATGCAGTATACAAAAGACCCAGATGGGGGCGAGCTCCTTCTAAAAGATGGAAAGTACCAAGTCATGATGGAGTGGGAAAAGCCCTACATGCATGCTTGCATTGATGCTCTTCAGCCCTCAGGGGACGTCTTAGAAATCGGCTTTGGACTTGGCTACTCAGCAGATCGCATACAAACTTACCCAATAAACTCTCACACCATCATCGAATGCGATGAGACCGTTCTTGCTCGCGCACGCTCTTGGGCCAAAACCAAACCTAACGTAAAAATCATCGCCGGCACCTGGCAAGAAGTTTTGCCAACACTCGGCCAATACGACACCATATTTTTTGATGATTATCCTTTAACTCTTACAGCTCCATCACACGCTGAGGAGCTTGCTAAAATCGCCTCTGATACAGCTCAATATAAACCCTCCTCCTATACAGACCAAGACATCCAATACCTGCTAGATAATATGCAAGGTGCAGACAAACTCCCCGCCTCATTTTATGAAACTTTTTTCACCAAACTCCTCAAGGACAAACAAATCACACATGATCAGTACAACTATATATTCGCCCAGCTCAAAATTACGCCCCAGCCACCCATGCAAGATCGCGGTCCCGGCGATCGACTCATCGAATTCTTAAAAATTGCCCTTCGTAACCACCTACGTCCATCTGGCCGATTTTCATGCTACCTTGAGCACACAGAATCGCTTTATCAGTACGAGCCCTTCCGCAATCTCGTCATCAATGACCCCTTCCTCGACTTTCACGAACACACCATTCCCGTTTCTGTTTCACCCCATTGCAAATACTTCAAAGGCAATCACGCCTACGTTATAGTTATCACTTGCAAATAAACACCTAATTTTTTTACTCTCTTCCAAAACAAGCCAAAGGAAAGTAAAAAAATGAACAGAATCGGACCTTTCATCTCAGAAACCACAACACGCATCTTTAACAAACCCACAACTCTAGCAGAAAAAACCTGCAGCTTTATCCGAAATAACCCCTGGCTTCTGCTTGGCGCGGCAACCCTAGGCGCCATTATTTACTACTTTCGATCTCCTCACTCACCAACCGTAACTCAGCAAACCCCACCGCATACGCCGCCACGCACTCCTCCATGCACAAGAAACCACCCCCCTGAATGCCCTGGCACTCCGTTCACAAAAGTCAACGCTCTGCGCATGGTCGACGAATCAAACCGCATGGCGCAAGAGGTATTAGAAAATCAAAAAGGTAATTTTAAAGATGCCATGAATCGAATTACTCGAAAATTAACTAACCAAGAATGTCCCATGACAATCTCTGACGAAGCTATCACTGAGGCTAATACTGCCGTAGAAAATCACAGCGAGAATCCCTTTGTAGCTTTTGGAGCTCTCATCATGCTTGTGGCAATGGAAACCCAATCCAAGACTAACCAGCACGTTCCCAATCCAGCTTATGTTGTTTCTGATAGCCAGCTTGAGTCAGAGGAAGACGATGCAGATTATTGGCCCATAGATTATCCTTAGAAGGAGTGAGCTCATAGAAAATTCGAATGCGCAATGACATGCGCCCTAATAAAAAAAGGGGGCATGCCCCCTTCTTCTACACGTTGGCTCGTTGCCTGCTTTCGATGTATGAAATAACATCGCCAACTGTTTTAAGCTTCTCGGACTCTTCCTGTGGAATACCCAAACAAAATTGCTCTTCCAACTCCATTATTAACTCAGTAGCCTCTAAAGAGTCGCCCAAGTCGCTAAACGAATCATTTTCTTTCACGTCGACAGCATCAAGACTATACTGCTTTGCGACAATATCGATCACGCTTTGTTTTATGGACATGCTTGCCATCCTTTTTTTAGGGTTTTTGTTTGATTATTCACCTCAGCATTTCGCTTATGCTGATTCTAAGACATTCAATTTAAATCTGAACAGCGCAGATACGCGTTCGAACAAAAAAAAGGGGGGCATGCCCCCTTCTTCTATGCGTTAGCTTGTTGTTTGCTTTCGATGTATGAAATAACATCGCCGATTGTTTTGAGTTTTTCAGCTTCTTCTTCTGAAATCTCAAATCCAAAACGCTCTTCGAAAGTCATTACTAACTCAGTAATATCCAAAGAGTCGGCATTCAAGTCGACAAACGACTTATCTTCTGTCACATCAGCAGCATCAACACCCAACTGCTCAGTGACAATATCGATCACGCTTTGTTTAGTGGACATGTTTCCTATCCTTTTTTGGGTTTTTGTCTAATTGTTAACCTCAGCTCTGAGGTTATCAGCAGGTCATCCCGCCATCAACTGGCAGAACAACACCGGTTATATAATCTGACATTTCGCTGGCCAAAAAGAGCGCAGCATCTGCAATCATTTTTGGCTCGCCCATCCCCATTGGGATGCTATCGGCTATGGCTTTTGTTTGCTCTTCGTTAAGCGCGCCTGTCATCGGTGTCTTGATGTAGCCAGGTGCAATGCAATTCACATTAATGCCACGGCTTGCGACTTCTTTTGCCAAAGACCTGGTAAATCCAACCATTCCTAGCTTCGAAGCTGCATAATTGCTCTGACCGGCATTTCCTGTCAAGCCCACAACTGATGAGACGTTAACAATTTTCCCGCTCCGCTGCTTCATCATCGGACGCACAGCTGCCTTGCAGAAATTGAAGATTGATTTCAGATTCGTATTGATAACAGCGTCCCAATCCTCTTCCTTCATCCTCATTAAGAGTGTATCGCGCGTGATACCTGCATTGTTGATGAGGATGTCAAGTTGTCCCCATTCTTTAATAACAGCATTTACAGCTTCCTCAGCAAGGGCTGTGTTTGCAACATCTAAAATGTGGTAAGTAAATTTCTGCTCATCGCTAACCTTGTTCTCTTGCATTTCGGCAAGTGTCGCCTTGGCTCGTTCTTCATTTGTGCCAACGATGGCAACATCTGCTCCGTGCTGAGCAAAAACAATAGCAATCTCTTTTCCAATGCCAGATGTACCACCTGTCACAATTGCTTTTTTACCTTTAAGCAAATACTGCATCAAGATCCTCTACTTTTTCAATATTAATGCATGGCGCGCTGATGCCAATCTTTTTATTCATGCCACAAAGCGTTTTGCCTGGCCCGATTTCAATATAGCGTTCAATCCCTTCGCGCTCCATAGCGTGCACGCCACTTTCCCAACGCACAGGCTGCACCACTTGATCAATGAGATTTTGTCGGACATCCTCAGACGACTCAACATAGTCACCTGGCACATTCATCACCAAGCGGATTGCACTGTCTTTAAAATTTGCTGCGTGAATTTTAGGAGCCAAACGCTCTTGAGCTGAGTGCATAAATGGCGAGTGAAACGCACCTGAAACCTGCAAGGGCAGCACGCGCTTTGCACCTTTTGCCTTGAGAGGAGCCTCAGCAGATGAAATAGCTATCTTAGAACCGGCTATGACAACTTGACCTGGGCAATTGAGATTAGCAATCCACACATCCTTTAAACCTGATAGCGCAGCTGCTACATCTTCCTCCTTAAGCCCAAGAACAACAGCCATGGTTCCTTGCGTTTTTTCGCAAGCATCATTCATAAATTGGCCACGGTCACGTACAAGCAGTAACCCTTCTTCAAAAGACAAACGCTTAGATGCGACAAGTGCCGAATATTCACCTAGGCTAAGACCTGCGCAAGTATCGGGATGTTTTTCACCGATCACTGCATAAAGGGCAAGACTCATTACAAAAATTGCCAACTGACTATTTTTTGTTTCCGTAAGCACCTCTTGCGGCCCTTCAAACATCAGCTTAGAAAGACGCATACTGAGTAAATCATCGGCCTGTTCAAACACCTCTTTAGCTACGGGAAAATTCTCGTAAAAATCTTTTCCCATTCCAGGATATTGAGCCCCTTGTCCAGGGAATATTAATGCTTGTTTCATGCCTCTCCTTTAGTCAGCACTGCAGCGCCCCATGTCAGACCCGCTCCAAAAGCTGTAAGCAAAATGTGATCATGGACTTTAGGAGTTGCTGTTTTTTCTAACTCATCAAGGGCAATTCCCACAGCTGATGCAGAGGTATTTCCATATTTATGGATGGTCATAAAGACTCGGTCCATAGGAATTTCAAAGCGCTTAGCAAGCGTTTCAATGATACGCGTATTTGCCTGGTGTGGGACTAGCCAGCTGACTTGAGTTTTGTCTAAACCAGCTTTTTCTAAAGCCTCTACAGAGGCAGATTCCATGCGACGTACAGCGTGCTTAAAGACTTCTTTGCCATTCATTTTAATATAATGCTCGCGCCCTTCTACTGTTGCAATAGAAGCTGGTTTGCGAGAACCTCCTGCTGGCTGATAAAGAAGCTCTGACTGCGTGCCATCGCACCCCAGTGTGATCGCATCGATATTATATCCAGCTCCAGCGTTGCTAACAACACAAGCTGCCGCGCCATCGCCAAAAAGCACACATGTATTGCGATCTTCGTAATCTGTAACTGCAGAGAGTTTTTCAGATGCAATCACAAGAATATTTTGATACATCCCCGATTCGACATAAGCTTTTGCTTGAGCCAGAGCATAAATGTAGCCCGTGCAAGCTGCCTGCATATCTACTGCTGGGATCTCTTCAAGTCCAAGTCCCTGTTGGATCAAACTTGCGGTACTAGGGAAGATGTAATCAGGTGTCAGCGTCGCCACAATAATGCAATCAACGGAAGTGATATCAATACCTGCACTTGCAACAGCTGCTTTTGCAGCTTGTATTCCCATATCCGATGTGAACTCATCATCTGCTGCAATACGGCGCTCTTTCATGCCCGTGCGTGAGACAATCCACTCATCGTTAGTATCAACAATTTTTTCTAAATCGGCGTTACTCAATACTCTTTCAGGGAGATATGAGCCGGTCCCAATAATTCTAGCTTTCTTCATAATCTCCAAAATTGTACCATAACGATAAGAAAATAGGAAGCCCTATAGACCATATATGAAATACCCCTCTGATCTTCAAACTCTTATCGCTCTGTTACAAAAGCTGCCAGGCGTTGGTCGTAAGAGCGCTGAGCGCTATGCTTTTGCGCTCCTAAATTGGAAAGGAAAAGATTTAGTTGATATCTCATCACTCCTTGGGACGCTGAAAACACGCATACAACCCTGCTCATCATGCGGATGCCTTCTTGACAGAGGCCACTGCATCTTCTGTAGCGATCGAAGAGATCCTTCGATGCTGTGTATCATTTCATCCCCAAAAGACGCCTACGCAATCGAAGAGACGCACTCCTTTCTAGGCCTTTACCACGTCATTGACACGCTGCTTTCCCCGTTAGATGGCCACAGCCCTGACCAGCTTGACCTGGACAAGCTAACCGCTCGCATTCAAGACAAAGAAACTAAAGAAATCATCATAGCGCTCGACTCAACACTCGAAGGCGATGCGACAGCCCTCTTTCTCAAAAACCACCTTGACACTCTAGGCCTTTCCGTTACACGCCTAGCCTTCGGCATGCCCGTTGGCAGCACCCTTGACTACATCGACGAGGGCACCCTCTCTCTCGCCCTCACCGGCCGACGCACTTTTTAACCTTAGAATGTAGACAACACCGACAGCAAGCAGAGCCCAATACAATGGAATCAGCGCAACGATTTGCGTTTTCTTATAAATCCAAAGTGAAATGGCAGCAGATGAGGCCCCTAATAAACGGGAACCCAACGCAGATCCAAAAGCAATTACAAGGAATCGATCCTCAATTGGAATCCCTTCTTGAGACCAGACATGAATGGGAGCACAAAATGCAACCCCAATCACAACAAGAGTTGCACGAATCCCGATCATGCCCCAAAAGCTTGCGTGAGGCATCAAGGCAAATAACGGCATTGAAATTAAAACCATGCTCACAGCTGCCAAAAGCATGATTCTTTCTCTAGAGCACCTTGAAGCTAGATGCCCAAAGACTGGGATAATGGCAAAATCAAATACATGCATCATCATACTAACATGACTCATGCTTTCATTTGTGTAGCCACTCACTAAAGGAATAAGCCCATTAGGGATCACAAGCGCCATGACATAGCACGCATAGCCCAACCCATTCACAAACGCTATTTGTACAATCCTACGTCGATATTGTACCAATAACTTTCCACAATCTTTTAAAGAGCGCTTCACTGCAGGAGTATCTGCCTGAACTAGATCTAGACGCCTAACCAATAATCCAAAAAGAGCAGTCGCACCTCCGATAAAATACAGCAAGCGCCAACCTTGATGAACAGCGTTTATCGAGCAAAAAAACGATACGCCAAGCGATGCGAGCAAAATACCTGCCATCGTTGTCGCCCCGTAAAAACTTCCTAGCAAATCTCTCTTGTTTTCATGAACGCCTTCCAAAATGTATATAGATCCTCCCAAAGTTTCTCCTGCCCCAAACAGATTTTGCAAAACACGTGTTCCACCTAAAATTACGGGCGCTATGTAGCCCACCTGTTGAAAAGTTGGACAGCACCCAATAAGGCACGATAGAATTCCCATGCCCATCAATGATAAAAATAGCGCATGCCTCCGCCCCCGCCTGTCACAGATAAAGCTAAAAATCACTGTCCCAACAGGCCTTGCAATCATTCCCAAAGGAATAATCGCATAAGCATACATGAGAGCAGTCAATGGATCTTCTTCAGGAAAAAATAATGGCGCTAAAAATGGTGTTAAGCACTTATAGAGCGCCATGTCATAATGGTCGAAAAGGTTGCCAAAACAACCACTTAAGAAACGCGCATTCCTGCGTATAAACGATACTTTCATATTGCATTCCTCTCGCAAGTATTACCTTGATCAGGTTCAATGGGTCTATTCTCAGCCTTTTCAGGCACCCCAAGCAAACGCCGTAAATGTATCACATCCCAGAATTTAACCCGTAGTGCATATCGTTTAAAAATGGAATAGCGCCAAACAATAAAACCTCTTAAGCCATTGTTTGTATATGCGTTATATAGTTTTTTGGCGCTATTTGGCGTTATTTGGCGTTATTTGGCGCTATTTGGCGCTATTCTCCAAATTAGAAATGGTTTTTAACGTTACAATCGATTTTCCACTATCCAGAGGCTCTATTGCCATTTCGATGGTCGGACAAGGCTCGATTTGCCTGATGATATTAGCAATTTCTTGCTGGGTTTTGTCAGCAACGTGGATACCTAGGCGCTTCCCTGCGGGGAAACACCAATAACGAGCCGAGCAACCTCTTGGCAGTTCAAAAAACCACAGAGTGTGGCACCAATTCCATTTGGGTCTGCTAAACTTTTTTTAATTCGCTGGCTTGCGATTCTGAATAACTGATCATAAAATTTTGATTAGCATATCAGAAGAAATTTTTTGACGCCAAGAAAAAATAATGCTTGCGTTGCTTTTACATGTACGCGTACAATGGTGTTGTTCTTTCGGAAATGCTCGAGGAAGTTGGTCGGTGATCAAGGTCTTTTCGTCATTCAGACTGGAGAACGAAATGACAATTAAGGAGATCTACCATGTCAAAAAAACTATTTGTAGGCAATTTGCCTCACTCAATTGATGATTCACAACTTAAAGAGCTTTTCGAAGAGTTCGGAACTGTGGCATCAGCTCAAGTAATCGTTGACCGCGATACTCAACGCTCAAAAGGCTTTGGCTTTGTTGAGATGTCTTCAGATGCTGAAGCACAAGCTTCAATCGAAGCTCTAAATGAGCAAGAAGTGCAAGGTCGCGCTTTGACAGTTAATGTCGCTCGTCCAAGAGAAAACCGCAGCGGCGGCGGCGGCGGCTTTAGCAGAAACGGCGGCGGCGGAAACCGACGTTACTAATATTCGATCGCAACCCAGATTTTTTTACTAATCTGGGTTGCTCTAATTTTCCAGTTCTGACATAATGAGCAGCTCATGTTTCAGACAGAAAGGAAACCCTTTTGAAAACCAATCTTATCTACCGAATCGCAGCAGCATTGTTGATCACAACAATCACAACTCCTCCTTTATTTGCAGTCTATTCCACAACCGAAACCTTTGAAAACAAAACAGTTTCTAAAATCACTCTGATCATGAAAACACCTGACGCTCCATTCGATGCAACTAGCATCAAATCGCGTATGGGCACAAAAGAAGGCGACCCCTTTGATCAAGTGACCTTTGATAACGATTTAAAAATGCTTTCTGAAGATTACGATCGCATCGAGCCAAACATTGAGGTGCGTGGAGGGCAGGTGTCAATCACCGTTAAGGTTTGGCAAAAGCCCATCATCAAGAAAATTGAGTGGACCGGCAACAAAAAAATCAAAACTTCAACACTGAAAAAAGAACTCGGAATCAAACCAGGCGAGGTTTTTGATCGTGACAGTTTTAACAAAGCTTTCATGAAAGTTAAAGAGCTTTATGTTAAAAAAGGCTACTTTGAAGCACGTGGCTCATACACCATCACGCCTTCTAGCGTTGGGAGTGGCATCGACATTGAAATCACAATCCATGAAGGGCGCTCTGGCCGCATTGGAAGCCTCCAATTTAAAGGCTTTAGTAAAAAAGAGCAGTCTGAAATCTTGAGCATGATGGTGACAAAGAAATACAACTTCTTTGCGAGTTGGTTGACAGGTACAGGCGTTTACCGCAGCGACATGGTTGATCATGATAAGCTCATCATCGTTAACTATCTTCAAAACAAAGGCTATGCAGATGCACAAGTCCAGATCGAGCTAGAAGAAGATCCTGCAGACCCTTCTCGCTTGATCGTGTTGATTTGCGCTGAACGTGAAGAGAAATTTCATTTTGGCAACGTAACTTTCAGTGGCAATCATCTTTATACAGATAGTCAAGTCGAAGACATCATGACCATTAAGCCAGAGTCAGTCTACTCGCCAGAAGATCTAAGGCAAACCGTTCAAAACATCAAGGACCTCTATGGACAGCGCGGCTACATTGAGACCAACGTCACTTATCAATTGTCTCTTAATGCTAACGAGCCCATCTACAACGTTCACTTTGATATTGAAGAAGGCGAGCAATACCGAGTCGGTCTTATTCGCGTTCTAGGGAACGTAAGCACAGAGACACGCGTGATTCTACATCAAAACACGCTCGTGCCTGGTGAAACATTTAACAGCAATCAACTCAAAGCTACCGAATACCGACTCCTCTCCACAGGTTATTTTAAATCAGTAAACGTCTACCCAGTTAAGTCCCAATACGATTCAGAACTGGGGCCGAATTATCGCGACGTTGTCATTGAAGTCGAAGAAACAACAACTGGTAATGTCAGCCTATTTTTTGGAGCTAGCTCCGTTGACAACGTTTTTGGCGGACTAGACCTCAGCGAAAACAACTTCAATCACAAAGGTCTCACAAGCTTCTGGAAAGGTCTTTCTAATCTGCGCGGCGGGGGCGAGATGGCCTCTGCAAAAATCCAGATCGGAAAAAAATCTACCCAGTACACCATCAACTGGATGGACCCCCACTTTAAAGACAGCAACTGGCGCATCGGTTTTGAAGCCAACTACACACACAGCACCACAGTTTCAGACAACTTTGACATCGACACAGGCGGAGGCACCATTTTTGCCTCATACCCTTTCAGCGCTAACTGGACAGGTACCATGAAAATGCGTGCGAGGAATGCCGTTGTAGAAGTTTCTAACGATATCCCAAAAGTAAAGCCAAAAGAAAACCAGACACCAGAACAAATTCAGATCGAGCAAGACAAAGTAACAAGCGCATGGAAAGATGAAAAAGAGCGTCAGGAACGCAACAGCGGTATCGTTTTAGGTCTTGGCGGATCTCTTGTTTATGATTCAACAGATAGACCCTATAAACCCCGCATGGGCTTTAGATCACTTATAGAGGGCGAAATGTGCGGAGTGCGACGCCACTCTTCAGATGACCGTTATTTTCCTTTCGCTAAATTTGCCTACCTCAATACATTCTATTGGCCTATTGGCACACGCGGAACTTTTAAATCACGCTTTGACTTCCGCTACCTTCAAACGTTTGGTATGGGAACGCCTGATTTGCTTCCAATGCCAGAACGTTACATGATGGGTGGTGAAAACTCTGTTCGCGGTTATGAGCAATTCTCTATTGGGCCTACATTCCCAGGCGAAGAGAGCGAGGGAACTAAAAGTAGCAAAGACGACATTGATCCTCTTGGTGGCGCAACATCAACCCTCCTTTCTGTTGAATATTTGCACACTGTTTTACCTCCCTTCCTGGATCTATTTGTCTTTGTCGATGGCGGTGCTGCTTCCATTGTTGAAGGACACATTGGAAGAATGCAGTACTCAGTCGGAGGCGGTGCACGCGTGGAAATTGCAAACCGCATGCCATTTATCTTCGGATACGGATACCCTATTAATCCCAAAAAAAGAAAAGTTCAACAACAAGGGTTTTTCTTCTCAATGGGAGCCCAGTTTTAACAATCATCACAAGGAGTCAAACACATGAAAAAATCAGCATGGATTCTTAGCATCGCTCTACTTTTTACAAGTATCGTATCTGCTGAAGAAGAAAAACATCAAAAGATCGGGGTTGTCAACTTCACAGAATGCTTATCGAATTCAAAATTTGGTAAACAAGAGCAAGAGAGTTTCGAAACACTGCGCACGCAAATGGAAGACCTTGTCAAAGACACTGAAAAACAACTCAAAGAAGTTTCTGAAAAGCTACAAGACCCAGAGCACCTAGATAGCCTTTCTCCTGAAGGCGAGCAAGAACTTAAAACCAAGTTTCAAATGCTCTCTCAAGAAATGTCGAAATACCAAAACCAGTACTATCAAGTTTTGCAACAAGCCAACATGAAAGTTGTGCAAACCATGCAAACACGCGTTGCTGCTGCTGCAGAAGCAGTAAAGAAGAACTTTAACTACACAGACATCCTAAACAAGGACGCCTGTTTTGCCTATACTGACGACATCACAAGCCTAGTGCTCGCTCAATTGGATGCAAACTTTGATGCAGAACACACTCCAAAACAAAAAGAGACAAATGAGTAAAAGCGTACTACTGCAAGAGCTTGCCAAATTAACTGGAGCAATCCTTAAAGGAAATCCCAGCGCTGTAATATGCGCTGTTGATGGCTTGGAGACCGCTACAGAAAAAGATGCCTCGTTTCTTGCAAATATGCGCTACTTCGAGGCCATGAAAGCCTCAAAAGCCGGGGTGATTTGCATTGCAGATCATCCCAACCTACCTACTGATAAAAACTTTCTTATTTCAGAAGATCCATCACGCACTTTTCAACAAATAGCAGAATATCTTTCTAAAGCCTGCACCAGCGGATTTATGGGGATCCATCCATCAGCCTGCATCCATCCTGATGCACTAATTGCAGATGAAGTCACCATAGGTCCCTTTGCTGTTATTGACCGTGGAGCCATTATTGGCAAGCACACCACAATCTGTGCCCATGTTTCGATTGGCGCCGATGTGCAAATCGGCGAAAATTGCCTTTTGCATCCACAATCTACTGTTCGCGAAGGTTGCATCCTTGGCAACCGCGTCATCTTACAACCTGGCGCTGTTATTGGATCTTGCGGTTATGGCTATGTCATGGACGCCCAAGGTCATCATAAAAAGCTAGACCAAATTGGCAATGTTGTCCTTGAAGATGATGTTGAAATTGGCGCCAATACTACCATCGATCGAGCTCGCTTCAAATCAACGCGCATCGGACAAGGGACCAAGATTGATAACCTCGTACAAATCGGCCATAACGTCGATCTTGGCAAGCATAACCTCATCATCTCTCAGTCGGGAATCGCAGGGTCTGCGAAAACTGGCAGCCACGTTTTCATGGGCGGTCAAGCCGGAATCGTCGGCCACATCACAATCACCGATAATGTTCAAATCGCCACTCGTGGCGGCGTTAGCAAAGACATTACCGAAAGCGGCATCTACGGTGGCGGCCCTGTTATGCCAATGAAAGATTTTAATATCATGCAAGTCCACATCCGTAAAATTGCTTCCTATGCCAAGCGTCTTCAAGCCCTAGAAAAACGGCTCAACGAAATTCTTTCGTCTTAATAACCGATAGGTTATACTCGCAGTATGTTTACGATATATAAAAAATTAGAGGCGGATGAGACATTTCGCGAGATTGACCAGCCCGAGCCAGGCTGCTGGATTCACATCGATGAAGCAACATCGACTGATGTGACGCGCCTTGCAGAGCTCATCGATACCGAGTATACCGACCTCCACGATTGCTTAGATCGCTACGAAATCCCCCGTATCGAACGACTGGATGATCATATCGTCATCTATACACGCCACCCTTCCAAGCAAGATGCAGGCCTTTACACCACAACGCTTACCCTCATCTTGACAAAAGATTATTTTATTACTGTTTGCCCTCAGCAAAGCTCCCTAATAGAAGCCTTTATCAGCCAAAAGCCCAAGCTCACAACCGATCAAACCAGCAAGCTCCTCATCTATATTCTGTTAAAAATCACTCAAGAATACACGATTAAGATCAAAAAAATTCGCGCTGGAGTTTTGCGCCAAGAAAAAGATATGCCCTCAGTTGGCAGTAAAGACATTACAAGCTTAACCATCCACGAAGAAAATCTTAACCAGTACCTTTCCTCCCTTGTTCCTATGCGCAACGTGCTCGAAGCTATCACTTCTGGCCGTTTCACCATGCTCTATGAAAAAGACCAAGACCTACTCGAGGATCTGCTCAACGCATGTCTCCAATCAGAAGAAATATGCGCTGTGAACCTGCGCTCAATTCAATCCCTGCGCGACTCCTATCAAATCATTTTCACCAACCAGCTCAATCGAACCATTAAACTCTTAACAGCTCTTACCATTATCCTTTCCCTACCTACCATGGTCTCATCTCTTTACGGGATGAACGTCGCACTCCCCTTCGAGAAAAGCGGCTTTGCCTTTGCAGGCATCATGGTCTTTACTCTAGCCATTTCCCTTGGAGCCGCCTACATCTTCCATCGCAAAAAATGGCTATAGATATCGACGAATAATTTTAAGCGGAGGCTAACATGCAAGCGCTGCCATCATACGATCATAGAGCACCCAATCATATCGAACTAGCCACCCAGAGGATCAATACCCTCGAGATAATCTTTCGCCACTGTTTATTGCTAGACTTTCCTCTTAGTTCAAGTGGTCACTTCATGTAGTCAAAGAGGGACCCATTTCACCCAAAATAAGCTTTAAAAATCCTAATCGATCGCTCCCGCAGTTAACTTTGGAGAGATACGATGGAGTTCCTATCATCGATGGACAGACCAAAACCTCAAAGGGAGATTGGGGAGATTACCCGTATCAGAGTATTATCAACGTCCACTACCTAAAAGTCGTTATCCGCTGCCCCGGTATCGATATGCCAGGGTACTTATTAAGTATTCTGCCTAGAAACAATGCAGAGAAACCTCAACCTAACGATGCTGATTTCTTCGGATGGTTCATTGCTAACACAAAACCCATCACCGGAATTTCTAGATGGCCAGCTTTGGGAATCACATTACAAAAGGTGGGCCATGCCAAGTTAAACACTGGAGATGTGGAAGTCGAATTCACTGTAACAGATAATGCTATCAAGATTGAGTCAACAGGTGGCTGTTTTGTAGCCGTTCGATCTATTGAGGAAGCTTCTAGAAACTCGAAAGCTAAAATAATAAAGACACTAGAAATCCAGTGCACCGTCACTTCCAAGTCTGTATCTGTATTCCGCTCTGTAACTGCTGCGCACAGCCCAAACGAGCCTGATTGGAATCAAACGAATAGCATAAACATTGGCAAATGGAACGTGGCCGTCATCGGCAACCCAGACGAGAAAACCCGCGCCATTGGAGAGAGAGCGCATGCCCTATTTTTACTCATGGGTACAATAATCAATAAAAGTCTCTACCAGAATGGCGAAGTTTTTTATTGGAACGGAATCCAACCTGAGTGACAATCTTCCAACACTCCAGCAGCTTAAATCAGCAATACAGCAGGGTTCTCAAGGTACTGCTGGACCGTCTTGATGAATTTAGCTCAATAGATAACCACTATTTCATCTGATCCATTGTATTAATGGCTATAGAAGCTCCAACACGCCCACCTTTATATCCCATAGAAACTGCACCAAAAATCAAACCAAAAACCTCACCAGGAGGCCCTAATGGGGTCCCTCCCGCAGCACCGAGGGCACCTCCCACACTACTGCCAATGTATGCGCCAACTACCCCAGCAACTGCTGCTATCGCTTTTTCTTTGTCAGTATAAGCCTCATTCTCAATGAAAAACTCTGATAAGTTTATGCTTGGTTCGCAACCCGTTTCTTGGGTGATTGTTTTTCCAATTCCAGCTGCAAGCGCTTCTATAAAATTTTTGGGCTTTTTCCTACATTCAGCTTCAAATTTTTTTTCTAGGTCTTCTATTTTTTTTCTATTCTCTTCATTTGCTTTAGCTTCAGCTTTATTTTTTTTTGAATAATCACCAACTTTACTTTCCAGCTCTTTTATTTCTTTTTTTAAAGTCTCAATCAACTCTTTTAATTGCGTTAAGCCTGAACTTTCGGGAGAAGCTTTATCATGAGAGATTTTTGCTTCATCAAGTTGATATTGTTTCCAAAGCAGCTGAATAGTAGCTTCAAATCTCTCAATACTTGGTTTTGATAATGGTACTAGTTTCTCAGAATGATCTGCAGGAGAGTTACTTTCTTTTTGAATTTGTATGAATGTAATTATTATGAATAATGAATTTACTTTTTCAGCTGAAGTTATCAGCTTAAGATTTTCACAAAACCCTTTATCGCTTAACTTCAAAATCTCTATTGCTTTTGAATTAATAAGATCTTTGAGGGATTGATCTTCCAATTTATTGAACCCATAAATTAACACCATGGATGTAAATCCCCAAGGAATGTTTTTAGGATCGAGGCTGCTAATTGAGTGAAATGCTTTGGCCTTAGCAAGTGGAGTAGTTTGAGAAAGGCTAATACAATTAATTTGCTTTGCAAGGTCCGCTGCTATTGCAGAGTTTAGTGGGGTAGACATAAATGATTTTCCTTCAGATTTTCTCTTGTTGACGTTTGCTATCTTGCTTACGATCTACCAACAAACCTACTAACGTAGAACAAATAGTTACTGATGCTGCTAAGGCCACCATCTTTTCTCCACTATACACATGCCCTATTTTTGCAGCTGCAGCTGCAGCTTTGAAGCTTGATGTGAGAATCGCTAAGTTTTCAACAGACTTTTCAGCTTTGTAGATTTGTAGGGCTTTATCGGCGGCTCTAAAACTTTCAACAACACCCCTATTATAGCCTACAAGCACTCCTCCAAATAAAGTCGCAAAACTGAGCAACGTTAAGCTAGCAGAAATGAAGGCCCAAGGGTTTTCTCTGACTAAAGTTACTAAACAGGTGTAATCGGCATTAGTCTTAATATTTTCAAGCCGTTTCGCCAACGACTCAATTCTTTGCTCATGCGTAAGAACTTCACCCTCTGGTCCAAGTAATTGAACATAATCAGCAAGTTCTTTTTCTAATTTTTTTAAGCGATCAGCCAAAGATTTATTATCTTTGTTTAACTGTGATATTTCACTTGTAAGAGTATCTATTCTTTCTTGCAGCCTGGCTACTTCATCTTGATGATTTTTATTGAGTGTTTCGTTTTCATCTTTTGATGCCTGCATAGCTACTTCATGTTCCTTTTTAAGATCATCAATTTCACTTTGCAAACGAGCAGTTTCCTTAGCCTTTTCATCTGTTAGCTTAGTAATTGTTTCGTTTAGTTCGGCTATTTGTCTTTCATGCTCTATTTGTTGGCCTGCAGATTGAGGACTATCCGACTGAACTTGAGCCAACCTATCCTTATTAGCTTGTATTTCTATATCTTTTTTTTCATTCTTACTGCGAATTTCTTGATTGAGTGTTTCGATTTTCGAATCAATTCCAGGCTTGAATTTTTCAGGTTGTTCAGAAGTGCCTGCTTTTTGTGGATTGCTTTGATATTCGGCAAGTTTTTTATTTAGTTCTTCTATTTCATTTGTTTTTTTAGCCTCTGCTTGTAATCGTCTTTCGCAATCTTCTGTGAGTTCATCAACTTTTGTCTGCAGATCTTTATTATGCTCGGTAAGATCTTTTACCGTTTTGTTGAGTCCTGAAACCTTATCTCTCTCTTCTTTAACCGTTTGCATCAAATCGTCAATTTCAGCTTTGCTGTTTGGACTAACTTGCTTTGCAAACATATTTTCGACCATCAATTCCAGTTTTTCCAAGGTGGTCTTTTTAAGAATCTTGGTATCCTTTGCCAGCTGAGGCTGATCTTTCACTCCATTTTCGAATATTTTTTTGACAACTTCACTTACAAGAATAGAAATGCTGATGGTTTTAGATAGTTCTTGAAACGATAATTCATATAGGTTAACGCAGTTCTCGTTAAACTTATCTTTAAGAGAACGACGATCTTTATAGTGAGCAGCTAGAGAATCTAAAGTGTATAATAGTAGCTGATTTTTAATTTCCTCGTAGGCTGGCTCTACTTCATGCTCAGCAATCTCTTTTAAGCTTTGTAAACGTTCTTTGTCAGAATGATGCTTGTCACCGGCAATATACATGTATTGCGCATAAAACTGAACTTCTGATCGGCCAACACTACTCATAAATCCTCTAGTTATTGAGAAAACTATGGGCTGATTTTAAATTAGAGAGAATTAAAAAGTCAAACAAATAACCGCTTATAAGGAAAGGAATTCAAAACTAAATTAATAAGACAGCGGGGTTCTCAAGGTACTGCTGGACCGTCTTGATGAATTTAGCTCCATCCATGCCATCGATCACACGGTGATCGCAAGAAAGGCAGAGCTCCATCACTTTGCCGGGCACGACTTGGGATTCGTCAAGGTTTTCAACGGGAACAACAATTGGCTTATCAACGATGCCACCGATGGCCAGGATGGCTGCTTGGGGAGGGTTGATCACTGCGGTAAAGTTTGTAATGCCTGTCATGCCTAGGTTGGAAATGGTAAATGACCCACCTTTGTATTGCTCAGGCTTGAGCTTTCCTTGTTTAGCAAGGGATGCTAAGAGTTTAACCTCTGCTGAGAGCTGGCCCATATTTTTGTAATCAGCGTGGTGGATTACAGGTGTGATCAGGCCTTCATCGATTGTAACGGCTACTGAGATATCGATGGTTTTAAAGCGGATAATCGATTGATCTACAGAGTTAAACCCGCTGTTAATAACAGGATGCTCGCGAAGCGCTAAGGCGCAAGCACGAAGAACAAAATCGTTAAATGTCACATGGACATCCATTGCTTTGAGCTGCTTGCGGATTGTGACCATCGCTCTAGCATCGACCTCTTGCTGAATGTAGAAATGGGGAATAAATGTTTTGGAGGCTTGAAGACGTGCGCCGATGGCTTTGCGCATAGGCGTAAGTTTTTCTTCTTCGTATGTACCCGGAGCAAGCGTTGGAGCCTTGGTCGAGCCAAAGGTCGCTCTGCCACCTTGCGCTAAATTAAGATCGCGCTCCATGACACGCCCACCGGGCCCAGAACCTTTCACACCTGTAAGGTCAAGACCTTTTTCCTTGGCAAGTTTTTTGGCCAAGGGCGATGCAAAGGCTTTTGCTTGCGGTGAGGTGGAAAATTCAAAGGTATAATCTTCAAGAGGCGGCTCAGGTGCAAAGCCTGGCTCGACAACGCCGCCAGATTTAGGCGCTGGAGCAGCGGCGGGTTTTTCTTCAGCCGACTTTTCTGGTGCTGCTTCTTTTGGCTCTGAATGGATGCCCTCAGGCTGATACCCTTCAATGCTTTCATCGGCAGATTCTGTAAAGATAGCCACAGGCTGGTTAACTTTGGCCTCTGCGTTTTCATTGATGAGAATTTTGCGAAGAATGCCATCGTCTAAAGCGCTGTGCTCAACGGTCGCTTTATCTGTGGCTACTTCAAACAGAACATCGCCAGCTTTAACTGCATCACCTTCTTTTTTGTGCCATTTGACGATTGTCCCTTCTTCCATTGTTGGTGAAAGTTTGGGCATGGTGAGTGTGCTGGGCATCTTAAAAAACTCCTGCTATAGCTTGGTTGAGCGCATCTGTGATACGCTTGACGGTCGGCAATGTTTCTGCTTCGAGCCCCTTCGAATAGGGCATGGGCGTTTCGCGTTGACAAACGCGGATAAGCGGTGCATCTAAATACTCAAAGCAGTGCTCGTTGATCTGGAAACCTACCTCAGATGCAATACCGGCAAAAAGGTGCCCTTCTTCAACAATCACGGCGCGGCTTGTTTTCTTAACAGATGCGGCAATGGTGGCTATGTCCAATGGTTTGATGGTGCGCAGATCGATGATTTCAACAGAAACCCCCTTCTTTGCAAGCTCTGCGGCAGCTTTTACACAAAAGCCGAGCATGCGACTGTAAGAAATAAGGGTGATGTGCTTGCCCTCTTGAACAATTTTAGCTTTACCAATGGGCACGAGATACTCGCCCTCTGGCACCTCACCTTTGAGGTTGTAATCAAGCTCGCTCTCTAAAAAAAGAACGGGATTATCGTTGCGAATGGCTGATTTAAGCAGCCCTTTGGCATCTGCAGGATTTGATGGTGCGATGATGATAAAGCCTGGTAGGTTGCCATAGAGTGATTCCACACAGTGGGAGTGCTGGCAGGAGACTTGGGCTGCCGCTCCATTTGGTCCACGAAACACTATGGGCACTTTGAATCTGCCACCTGACATGTAATAGGTTTTGCAAGCGTTAGATACAAGCTGATCGAAAGCAACAAATGAGAAGTTAAAGCTCATGAACTCGACAATAGGGCGCAGCCCTGTCATCGCAGCGCCAATTGCAAGGCCTGCAAATCCACTCTCGGTGATGGGAGTGTCGATAACGCGTTTATCGCCCCACTTATCAAGCATCCCTTTAGTAATTTTATAGGCGCCATTATACTCTGCAACCTCTTCGCCCATGATGAAGACGTTTTCATCGCGGGTCATCTCTTCATCCATTGCTTGGCGCAGGGCCTCTCTCATGTCGATTTCAGGCATAGACACCCTCCTCAAGTGTGAGAGGATCTGGCCATGGGCTCTTGTCAGCATGTTCCATGGCTGCAACAACAATCTCTTTGGCTTCTTTGTTGAGAGCATCAAGTCCTGGGTCATCGATCATCTTTTCAGCTTTGAGATAGTTAAATAAAATCGTGATTGGGTCCCCTTTTTTAGCCTCTTCAAGCTCCTCTTTACTGCGATATAAGCCAGGATCAGAGATTGAATGGCCTCGAAAACGCTCTGCAACTGCCTCAACGATGATGGGGCGCTGAGTCTTGATCACTTTTTCGCCGATCTCTTTAAATGCTGCATATGTTTGGAGGAAATCGGTTCCATTGAGTGTGTAGCTTTCAACGCCATAGGCCTTGGCAAAATGCTCTGCTACAGGCTCGACACAAATCGCGCGGGTTGCAGCTGTACCCATGCCCCATTTGTTGTTCTCAATGACGTAAATGCAGGGTAGGTTCCAAAGAGAGGCTAGATTTAAAGATTCATGAAATGTTCCTTGTACTGAAGCCCCTTCTCCTAAAAAGCAAAGGGATAGCTTATCTTTTTGATTTTTGTATTTAATGGAAAAAGCAGCACCGGTTGAAACAGGCAAATGGCCACCTACAATTCCAAAACCGCCAAGCAATCGATCGGAATAAAGGTGCATGGAGCCACCCCGCCCTTGAGCGTTGCCATTAGCACGACCGTAAAGCTCTGACATGATCTCATTGGGTGTTACGCCAAGCAATAGCGCCAGGGCATGGCAGCGATAGGTTGTGGCATACCAATGGTCTTTGCCCAGTGCATGAATACAACCTGTCTGGATCGCTTCTTGGCCTGTGTAGGCATGAAAAAAACCGCCGATAAGCCCATGCTGATAAGCTGATTCTGCACGTGTTTCAAATACACGTATTAAGATCATCTCCTTTAGAGCACTGAGCAGCGTCTCTTTTGGAAGAGACTTCAAAACTTTTTTTGTATCGGTCTTGTAAAAGTTATATTTATCCATTGTTCTTTATTGTAGGCGATTCCTCTATAACTTTCAAGCGCTCTCCTACAGCCTTAAGGCTATCAAACTCTTTTGAAAACTGCTCATAAGATGCTTTATCGTCAGTGATATAAACGGCATTTTCTCGGTTTGAGTTTTCCGCTTTATAGGTAAAATTATACGATCCTGTCCAAACGCCTTGCTGGCTTTCAAAAGTACAAAATTTGTGATGACAGATTGATGTCCAGCATTTTTGCTCTTTGGGTGTATAGCGATAAACGGGAACGCCTTCTTTCAAAAGCAAATCAACAGCTCCCCCAGCCTTTTGTGAAAATGGATCGATAAAAACCTCAACCTCAACCCCTTTTGTGTGTGCTTTGATTAAGTGCTCTGCAATACGCTTGTTTGTAAAAGTGTAGATGGCTACTTGGATGTGTGTTTTTTCATCATCGATTGCCTTAATCAGCTCTTTTTCATGACCTGTCAAAAATGACTGGACACTCAGGGCTAGAAAAATACACAAAGAGAACATAAAAACTCCGTTTGCTTAAAACACCTTTAGCTTGCTATTTTGGGATGAAAAAGACAAGGGAAAACATGCGCGCCATCTTTTACGACACAGAAACCACTGGAATCAGACCTGACCGCGAAGAGATCATCGAAATTGCTGCCTACGACCCCACAAATGACACAACTTTTGAAGCGCTGATCAATCCTGGTAGACCCATTCCACCAGAAGCGACTGCTGTACACAAAATTACCGATGAGATGGTCATGGATAAGCCAACCTTCAAAGAAGTCGGCGCTCAGTTTGCTGCATTTTGTGAAGGCAACACCATTTTAATCGCTCACAACAACGATGCCTTTGACCTTCCTTTTCTACAGCATAGCTTCTCTCGCCATGGCCTGACTTTTCCCGAATGGATTTTTCTTGACTCCCTCAAATGGGCACGCCGCTACCGTCCCGATCTGCCAAAACACTCCCTGCAGCACTTGCGCGAGGTCTATGGCATTGCCGCCAACAACGCCCACAGAGCTCTTGATGATGTGATTGTTTTGCACGAAGTATTCAAGCGCATGACAGATGATCTTCCCATTAAGCACTGCCTAGAGCTCCTTTCCACTCCTCGTCTTATGCGCACGATGCCATTTGGCAAACACCGCGGGAAACCTTTAAGTGAAATTCCAAAAAGCTACATCGCGTGGCTTAAAGAGCAAGGCTCATTTGACAAGCCTGAAAACGAAGAGCTGAAAATCACCCTTGAAAAAATGCAGATGTTATGAAAATTGCCATCATCGGCTGCGGCTATGTCGGATCTGCTATTGCTGATAAATTGCATGATCACGAGGTGGTGCGGATCACGCGCACCCACGCTTGCGATGCGACAAGTCCCCAAGCTCTAAAACCATATCTACACGACTGCGACACCATCATTCTTACCGTTCCAGAACCAGCTCATAGCCTTTGCCAAGTCCTCCCTGCTACTTGCAAACAGGTCCTATTTGTAAGCAGCACATCGGTTAACTGCAATCGCTCTATTGAGCACGCTAACGCAGAAGAGCTGCTGAAAAGCCTTCCCATCACAGTCTGCATTTTTCGGTGCGCTGGAATTTTTGGCCCAGGTCGCGAAATCGCCAAGAGAATCCGCCCCATTATGCCTGGAACCGGCAAAGAGGTTACAAACCACATCCATGTGGATGATATTGCTAGCGCTTTTGCTTTTGCTATTGATCGCCACCTTAGCGGCGTTTTTAATCTCTGCAACGATGACCACCCAACCAGAGCTGCGCTTTACGGCAACGTCGAGTTTGACTCTTCAAAGCCGCTCAGACACGGCTGTAACCAAATCGTAGACAACAGCCAGATCAAAGCGGCAGGCTTTTGCCCAAAACACCCTTTGGAATGAGGATACTATAACGATGCGGGTTCAAGGCGACGAAAATGGGTCTCCCAAAGCAGCTTGAAGGGCTTGCAAGTGGCTAGAAGCTCTTCGCGAGTCCCTTCGGCTAATTTGCGGCCATGCTCAAAGTAAATGATGCGATCGGCGTGCTCAATGGTAGATAGGCGGTGAGCGATGATGATTTGGGTCACTTCGCCATGCAACTCGTGAATGGCCTCTTTAATGCGAAGCTCGCTGATAGCATCAAGTGAGGATGTTGCTTCATCCAAGATGAGAATGGGGGCTTTTTTGACGAGTGCGCGCGCAATGGCAAGACGCTGCTGCTGGCCACCGGATAGGTTTTTGCCAGTTTCCGCAAGGGGTGTATCATAGCCTAAGGGGAGCTGGTCGATAAATTCTGATGCATGGGCGCGCTTGGCAGCATCAATAATTTCTTCGCGGGTAAAGTTGCGGCCAAAAGAGATGTTAGAGGCTATGGTGTCGTAGAATAGGAATGGCTTTTGTGAGACAAAAGCGATTTGTTCACGCAAGGATTTTTGTGTGTAGGCTTGTAAGGGCTTTCCATCGATAGAGATCTTGCCTTTTTGAACATCATAGAGGCGTGGTAAGAGCTGAACGATGGTGGATTTACCAGCACCTGTTGCACCAACTAAGGCCACTGTCTCACCTTTTTTGACGCTGAATGAGACATCGCGCAAAACCCAATCATCCCCATAGCGGAAAGAGACGTTGTCAAAGTTGATCGATTCTTTAAAGGATTTTAGGGAAATGGCTTTTGGATCGTCGATAAGATCGGGCTTGATATTTAGAACTTCAAAGAGGCGCTCTGCGGCAACAACGCCTTTTTGAATATTGGTGTTGGTATCGGCAAACTTCTTGATTGGCTCATAGGCAAGGTAGAGCAGGCCACAAAAACTAAAGAGCTCGGCAATGTTCATTTTAAAAACATAGAGGCCCGAGAGCACAACAAGCACAAGACAGATGGTTGTGATAGTATGTAAAATGGGACGCGTTAGCAGATCGTATTTTGCTGTTTTTGTTTCTAAATGGGCCATTTGCTCGTTCTGTAGTTTGTACTTCTCAAGAGAAAACTGCTCCATTCCAAAGATTTTAACCGTTTGGATCCCTGCAAGCGAATCGATGAGCACCGATGTAAATTTCTCTTGATTGCGCTGTAGCTGGCGTGTAACTTTTTTGACTTTTCGGGCAAGAATCACAATCGGTATAACAATTAAGGGAATTCCAAGAAAAACCACCATGGATAATTGCCAGGAGATGTAAAAGCATGCCCCAAGGGTTGTGACGAGCGTAAAAGGCGTATGCAAATAGTTTGTAATCCATGCATTGACAGATTGAGCGATTTGTGAGGCATCGGAAGCAACGCGAGATGCGAGCGTACCGATATCATATTTTTGATAAAAACTCATCGGCAAGTATTGGATGTATTCAAAGTAGTGGTGGCGTAGATCGCGACTGATGCGAATTGAAAGGACCTGCGTTGCAAAGCGGGAGATGAATAACATGACAGCTTTGAAAACAGCAACAATGGCTATGACACCTAATAGCAACTCAACGCCACTATCCCCAAATGAAAAAAACGACCTAGCTTTTTCGATCAAGAACTGAATAGGATTACCACGCAAAGGTGTTGAAGATGTTACAACACTGCGATCCATCAGCGTTCCAAGAGAAAACATTTCCATCTGAGATGCAACTGTCAGCAGCACCAACGAGAAAAATGTGATCACTAGAAGATATAAATGTTTACGTGATTTAAGGGCTGCTTTAAGAAGGAGTTTCACAAGTGGTTTCCAATGCGCCTAGGACGCGGTATTTTTGGTAGCGAGCTTCTAACAGCTCATCGATGGGCATATCGCCTAGTTTTTTTGTTTCATCCAAAATGTACTGCTTCACTTTTTTATAGATGACAGACGGGTCGTTGTGCGCTCCACCGAGCGGTTCATAGATAATATGGTCAATAATGCCAAATTGAATAAGATCTTCAGCATGCATCTTAAGGGCTGCTGCTGCGGTTTCTCTCATATTTGAATCTTTCCAAAGAATCGAAGCACACCCCTCAGGTGAAATAACTGAGTAGTAAGAGTGCTCAAGCATACCAATGGTATCACCCATTCCAATTGCTAAAGCACCCCCAGAGCACCCTTCTCCGATGAGGAGAACGAGCAATGGTGTTTTAAGACGTGCCATTTCTAAAAGATTTGTTGCAATTGCCCAACCCTGACCACGCTCTTCTGCATCAAGACCTGGATAAGCCCCTGGAGTGTCGACAAACGAGATGATGGGCAGGTGGAATTTTTCGGCAAGTTTCATAAGGCGAAGGGCCTTGCGATACCCTTCTGGATGCGGCATGCCAAAGTTGCGTTTGATACGGCTATCTGTATCATTTCCTTTTTCTTCAGCAATAACTACAAATTTCTTCTCGCCTATCGTGCCTAATCCCCCGATGATAGCATCGTCATTTCGATATAGACGATCTCCGCATAGTTCTTCAAAAGTGTCAAAGACATGCTCAATATATCCAATGGATCGTGGTCTATCAGGATGGCGAGAAATCTCAACGCGCTCCCAGGCTGATAGCCTTGAATAGACCTGCTGCTTTAGCTCGTGTAATTTATTCTCTAGCTTATGAATCTCTTCATCTGACCAGATCCCATCGCTATCGTGCTGAGTTTTTAAGCGCTCGAGCGTTTTTTCATACTCTTCAATCCGCTTTTGGTCACTTGACATGAGATTCCTCGCTTATAGATGGAACAATATCAATAACAGTGCGGCGATTGCTGACAATGATTGAAAAGAGCGCTTCCATATCCTCTTTATTCAAACGGATGCATCCATCGCTGTCATACTGGCCTATGGTATCGCGACACTCTTCTAACTCACCTGTTTCTGGATTAGGAAGCCATGGATTTCCATGTAATCCATAGCCTTTAGCTCCCATAGAGCACCCTTCTATTTCTTCTCCAAATGGAATCCAACGTGTGCCAAAAATTTGGATCATTTCAGCTTCGTTCTCTTGAAAAAGGCCAGTAGCTCCTGGCTTATAGATACCCACTTTTTCGCCGAGCGTGTATTTACCGGTTGGTGTTAGATAGCCACTTGGGGATGTTGGGTCAACGCGTCCAAGGCCAACTTGGTAGGTCTTCAAAAGAGTTTTTTCCCCAGTATCAAGATCAGTGTAGTAAAAATGCATCTCGCATTTTGAAAGGTCAACCTTTAGGTTAAACTCAAAATTTTTATCCGGATTTAGAACATTGAAGCGATCGCCATGAGACACCTTCTGGGTCAGGTAATCGGCTTTACCGTTTAGACTCCGTGCAATAAAATGGCGAGATGTTCCAAAGTAGGATGCATAGTCTGCAATCCATGCGGCACGCCCCTCAAGCCAATCAACACGCGGACTATAGCTGACGGTTTTAACAATCGGGAGCTTATTGATGCCTGTGGTAAAAAACTCATGGATACGATCAACTCTTTTATCTTCTTCAACAGCAAGCGCAATAGGTTCATAAACCTCTTCAGCTTCAACGACTAAAGTCGGCTCTGACCTATTTTTCATCAAAGTCGCTGACCCCATGACAGCTCCGATTGCAACAAGAATGAGTAAAAATCTTTTGGTTCGTTTCATGTCTTACATTCTCCCATATTTTGACTTAATTTTCAACGCTGTAGGAACTATAAAATTTAGTTTATAGTCCAGCTGATCTCTGGTCTATCTCCATCAAGGAGATAGAGAATTAAAAAATCTGCTTGCCAACAACTTTCATCACCAGCAAGGGGTACGATACGCATTTGACTGCCGCCTTTGGGAAGCATCACCAATTGTGAGCTTTTACCCTCCAAGGCAACAGGAACCACATCCCCGCGGTACTGTTTAAGCGATCCTGTCATCAACTCCAGCTTATCACCTACGCGAACGGCATCTGCTTTTACAGCCATCGCAATGCTCACCTCTGATCCTTTAAGATCTAGAAATTGCATTTTTAAATCTAGCACTTTATCGAGTTGTGCAGATAGATGACACCAAAGGTGATTATTATCAAAAATCGATCGAGTCCATCCGTTGAAGGTAAATAGATGACCACGCTCATCGACACGTGTACCAGGCAAAGGGTTATGCTCACTGACATCGCCAACAACGGCAGGTGTAAAGTGAATGCCAAATCGAGATGCATCTTCAAAGGGAGCTGCCTGTGGCCCCATTGCGATGATACCGACATCTTGGCGCATAATGCTTCCAACCCCACTTCCCCAGCCTGTCATCGTGAAGGCCATGCTCATGTCTTTTCCATGATGCAAAGCGCAGCCCAATTCTGGATCAGAGCACCTCATGAGTTCAGGTTGCTTTTTGATGTTGGATTTCTCTAAGAGTCTCGTGATTGACGGTGATGGAATATAGGTTTTCACATCCCCCTCTTGCGTCCAAATACCTGTAAAAGGACGTTTGTAGCGATCGGTGAAGGTGCGGATAAATTGCTCAGCATTTACCCCTATTTGGAAGAGTTGAGAATCTTTTGCAAGACATCCAATCAACTGCCAGAGTGTTGCTAACTCTAAACCTTTAGCTGGATGACAAATTGCCTGCTCCGGACGGTCAAGTCCTAAAGAGAGCAGGGGGGCCCCAGCTTTTGTTACGATGGGTCTGAGATCAACGGATTTATTTTGCAAAGCTTGGATGAGGGCAACATAGGCTTTTGCTAGCTGGGACTCATCGACAGTATCGACATTCGAGCGCCAAGCCCTAAAATCACTTTTAGGGTTCTTTAAGCGCTCATCAATGATTTGATCAGCTAAAAGCGACAACTGCTTCATCATTACATCGTAAATGAAGTATGCTCTTGCTGAGACTCTCTACCTGGCCCTTTATCATCTTCAACAACTTCTTTCATTTTCTTCCCAGGTGTAAATTTCACAGCTTTGCGCTCTGGAATTACAATCGGCACTTGGGCATTTTTCGGATTGCGGCCAATTTTTTGTTTTCGTGTTACAATCTCAAATACTCCGAAATCGCGAAATTCTAAACGATCACCTGATGCAAGGGTATCAGTAATGTCATCTAAAAATTGCTGCACAACATTACGAACTTCGTTTGGGTGAAGTCCAGTTTTTTGCGAAATCTTTTGTATCAGTCTTTTTTTGGTTACGGTCGTCATAGTTTTTCACTCCTTAAGCTCTTCAAACAACTTTTTTCTCTTATCCCCATTGTTGGAAGATGTTGATTTTCAAGCAAGTACTTTTTTCTTATTCGTTATTTTTTTGTTCCAGATTTGGCTCTGGATATGGTTTTTAAGAATCAATCACCATGAGTAGTTTGCGCTTTTTTCCTGCGCCAAAAATACAATAGCGATCGGCAATCAAGTCGTTTAGCTGCAAGACAGCAGCGGGATCTGTAAGTTTTTGATTATTGAGGTATGCACCGCCACCTTTAATGAGCCTTGCTACCTCACTTCGACTAGATAAGAATCCAGCCTTTGCAATCAATTCTACAATTTTAACGTTGAGCGCTTCATTTCTAGTGAAATGGACACTCGGCATGTCGTTTGCAATTGCTTCAATTGCTTCGACACTCAAATCTGCATCGCTTCCAGGCGCTGCTACTTGCGTGACAGACCTTGCAGCTTCCAACCCCTCTTCACCGTGCACAAAGCGGGTTACCTCTTCAGCAAGACGCTTTTGAGCTCTATTGGGCTCTGCTAGGCCTTTTTCATAGTCCACGATCTCTTCAAGATCCATGAAAGTGAGCAGGCGCATCAGTTTGCCAACGTCTGCATCGGGCATGCTATAGAGGTATTGGTAAAACTTGTAAGGAGACACCTTTTCGCTGCAAAGCCAGATAGCGCCGCTTTCGCTCTTGCCGAATTTCTTTCCATCACTTCGAACAAGCAATGGGAAAGTGCAGCCAAAAACTGTTTCAGAGGACATCTTGCGGGTTAAATCAATGCCTGCAACGATATTGCCCCATTGATCAGATCCACCCATTTGGACACTCACTTGATGATGTTTAAATAGGTGATAAAAATCATATCCTTGCAGCATCTGGTAGCTAAATTCGGTCAGGCTCATCCCCTCTTCAGAATTCAATCTTAAGCGGACGCTCTCTTTCGAAAGCATTGGACCCATGCGAAAATGTTTACCAACATCGCGCAAGAACGCGATCAACCCATATCCTGATAGCCATTCATCGTTATTGAAAACCAAAGGTTTTTCTAAGCAGTTTGTGAGTTGCCTTTCGATGGCTTGAACGTTAGCATCAATTTCTGAAACATGAAGGAGTGGACGTTCTTTATCTTTACCAGAAGGGTCACCTATCTTACCTGTGCCACCTCCAAGAAGAACAACAGGGGTGTGGCCAAATTTCTCGCACCACTTTAGCGCGATAATCCCGACAAGATTGCCCAGATGCAAGCTATCGGCAGTCGGATCAAAACCAATGTAAATTTTGCGTGGGCTTTTCAAGTGTTCATAGAGCTCATCGCCTGCCACTGCATCGATAAAACCGCGCTTTTTCAGCACATCGAGCAAATGCTCATTCATCTAGCAGTCCTCTTTGCTGCGGCATTGACGACAAAACCCATGTAGCAAAAAAATATCAATCCAATGGCTGTGTGGATAAGAACACGCACGCTCCACTTCCAGTTATTGTCTGTCTCAGAAAAGCGTCCGTAGACTATGGCATATGCTGCTAAATGAATGAGAAAGCTCGCTATAGCCGCACTTGCAACCATATCAACTAAAGTAGCTGATGATGTCTTTGGCCTAACCCTTATTGTAAACAAGCCAACGAAAGCACCAGTCGCCGTAGCTGAGGCCAAACATTCCTTTATCATCCTAGATTCCTCTTCAAAAACTACTAAAAAGATTATCAAAGGATGATTTAAGCAGCAAGCACTATTCTCCAATTCATACCAAGACTTATGCTATTCTGGTAGAATTGCACCTAAAGCAACTATAAGCCCGTCCAAAATCAAGCTTGCTTTAGCAGCTCTTGAAGAGTCGCAGCTACCCCCTCGACCTTACGGCTGAGTTTGGCAGGAGATTGGTTTTCATCAAAAAGGGCTATAGATTTATTCTGGAGAATGATACGTGAGGCAGCATGGCGCTCGATCCAACGATGGATTTCGCGATTTTTCCGCATAAGAGCTTGCTTGTTTACCTGCGCATCAAGTTTAGATAGTTTTTTTTCTAACTTTTCACGCGCTCGTCTGATTTTTTCACTTTCAGGTGCTATTTTTACCATTTTAGTCCTCTATGCAAATCACTTTTTCTAATACTTGATTGCGACACAAAATTGGCGCATGGTGCATCATGGCTAGGCTTAAGCAATCGCTTGGCCTTGCATCGATTTCAAGCATCTGCTTTTGGCCGTTTCCTTCCTGTTCCAAAAATAGACGCGCCGTGTAGATCGTATCATGCACATCCCAAATGACAACTTGCTGCACCTTAATTTTGAGCGCTTTAAATACTGAATGCATCAAGTGATGTGTCGATGGCCTTTCAGATTTCTGACCGTTTAGTGTTTTTTGCATCGTTTGCCCAATTCCAGGTGTTGTGTAGATGGCAAAGCGCTTATCTGCACCTTTGAGCACAAAAACAGTATAAGTGTGTGCCTGCATGATTTTATTTAAACTGAGCGGAACAAAAGTATCTGTCATTCAACCCCCACAATCAACTCGTTTGCCAATCCGAAAAAAAATCCCGTTTCCAAAACGCCTGGTATTGCCCTGAGCTCTCGATCGATGGTTTCAGGGTCATCGAGGAGTTTTGCAAAGTGCACATCATAAATGTAGTTGCCATTATCCGTAATGAAAAGCTCATTGCCCCTTTTGCGGAACTCTCCTTTATAAGGGATGTTTTTTGCCGTTGCAAGATGTCCAAAAGGCAAAATTTCTAGTGGAAGCTTTGCTTTGCCCAGCTTATCAACGCATTTGCTTTCATCAACAATCACAACCATGCGCGATGAGGTAAAGGCGAGTATTTTTTCTCTTAGCAATGCTCCGCCCCCTCCCTTGATCATCCGCTTCATAGGGTCGATTTCATCGGCTCCATCAACAGTGATATCCAAGGCATCAAACGCTTTCAAAAGTGGTATTCCCCCTGCCCGCGCCATTTCTAGCGTTTTTTCTGAGCTTGCTGCCGCCTGTATTTCAAGTCCCCCACGACACCGCTCAATAAGCGCTTCGACAAAATAAAAAACTGTTGAGCCAGTGCCAAGCCCCACCCGCATGCCAGGCTCTATGAGCTGTGCTGCGCGCTGGCCTGCATTTCTCTTTTGCTGATCACTGTCCACAATCAGTAACGTATATTGAATCGTTTTTTTGCCAAAAGCAAGATGGCCTTAACAGCCTCTTCGGCATCTTCACCATCTGCTTCAATACGGATCTTTGCCCCACGAGAAGCAGCAAGCATTAAAATACCCAACAGGGACTTTGCATTCACGCTTAAATCATGATAATAAAGTGTAACCTGTGACTTAAAGCGTGATGCACACTTCACAAGCTCTGTAGAAGGGCGTGTGTGAAGGCCTCTATCGTTAAGCACAATAAATGCATCTTGACTTTTACGTTTACCTGGCATAATCTCCCTGAAGCCATCCGTCAATCTAGAAATACTCCAAAGCCTTTTTCAAAGCAAGGGGAATTTTATAACTCTGCCTCTAGCTCATCCATCAATAAACTGAAACGGTGAAAAAGCGCATCAACGGGGGCTGGAGTGCACATGTCAACGCCTGCAACTTTGAGCACCTCGACCGGATAATCACTACCGCCAGCTGATAAAAATTCAAGATACCGCTTTGGCCCTTCTTTAAGGACTTGTTCAACAAGAGCAAAAGCTGCGCTAATTCCTGTAGCATACTGATAGACGTAAAAATTGTAATAAAAGTGAGGAACACGGGCAAACTCAATATCAAGCTCGGTATCATTGACAAAGTCTGGCCCATAGTATTTAGTATTTAGCTCGCGGTAGGTTTTTTTTAGCGTCGCTGGTGTAAGCGGAACCCCTTTTTCGGCGAGCTCATGGATCTGCTTTTCAAATTCTGCAAATAAAACCTGACGGAAAAAAGTCGCTCTAATGCCATCGAGCTTTTGCAAAAGAAGGTAGATGCGCTCTTCTTTTGTTTTTGCATTCTTGAGCAGGTGGCGAAACAGCAGCTCTTCGTTAAAGGTAGAGGCAACTTCTGCTACAAAGATCGAGTAGTGAGAGTCATGATAGGGCTGGCTTTGATTGCTAAAGTATGTATGCATGCTATGTCCAGCTTCATGGGCTAAGGTCATAACGTCATTTAAAAAGCCTTGATAGTTTAAAAGGATGTAGGGATAGCTATCATAACAACCGCTGGAATAGGCGCCTGATCGCTTGCGAGCATTTTCATAAATATCAACCCATCTCTCTTGCTTAAGGCCACGTTTCAAGACTTGGCAATAACTAGGTCCTAGGGGAACTACCGCCTCCAATGTGAGATCCACAGCCTTATCGTAGTCAAACTTCATCTCAACATTATCGATTGCAGGCGCATAGAAATCATAGGCATGCAAGGCATCCAACTTCATAAGCTTTTTGCGTAGAGAAACAAAGCGATGCAGCTGTTTGATGTTACGATGCGTTGCGTTAATCAAAGAGTCATAAACAGCCGTGTCGATGTTGTGAGGAAAAAGCGCAGCTTGTAAACACGAGTCATAAGAGCGCGCTTTTGCGTTAAAAATATGGGCTTGCACCTTGCCATTTAAAAGTTCACAAAGTGTGTTTTCAAAGCTTAGAAAAGCACCTTGAAAAGCCTTAAAAGCATTTTCACGAAGCTCTCTATCTGTCGACCTTAGATGGACTTGATAAAGACCGTGGGAGAGTTTGTGAGTCTTGCCCTTTCCATCTTTAACATCTGGGAATTTCAAGTCTGCATTGTTAAGCGCTCCAAATGCTTTTTCAGAAGATTCAAATGCTTTACCTGAGAGCGCCATCAGCTCTTCTTCTCGTGCAGATAAAGTATGAGGTTTTAAACGGACACATTTTTCAATCACCATTTTGTAATCGGCAAGTTCGGGGCATTGAAGAAGCTTTTCAAGTTTTTGTGCAGGCAACGCGAGAAGCTCAGGCTCGATCCATGATGTCGCTTCGCTGAACTTATAGAGAAGTGCTGAAATCCGATCATGGGCACTTTTATGGTCTTCTTGTGAGACATCTTCGTCGTGACGCAAATGAGCATATGTATAAAGAGTCATCAACTCTTTTTGAAGGGCGTATGTGTTTTCAAATAATTTTTTTACAATGACAGACCCATTTCCTAGCTGACCCTTTAAGGCTTGAATATCCGACCAAAATTTTTCTTTAACGCCTTCAAAAGCTGATTCCCAGTCTTTTAGATCTGCGTATAGAATCTTTAGATCCCAGGTATGCTCTGCGGCAACAGCACTACGTTCTTGTGTCATATCCCTTCCTTTAGCACTTTGTGCCTGATTCTGCTAATTTTGCTTGCGCCTTAATCGCAACTCGTGTACAATCTAGCTTATAAGCATTAATTTTGGCAAGGAGTTCAAAATGACACAAACAGCAAAAAAAACAACCTTGAAACCCCTCGGGAATCGCGTGATTGTTCAACGCCTTGAGCAAGACGAAAAGCAAGGCGGCATCATCCTTCCCGATTCTGCAAAAAAGAAACAGGAAACAGCAAAGGTGATCGCTGTTGGCACAGGCAAAGATATGCCTGATGTAAAAGAAGGTGATCTCGTTCTTATGGATAAATACGCCGGTCAAGAAGTCAGTGTAGACAATGTTGACTATACGATTTTGCGCGGCGATGACATTATTGCAAAAATTACGGAGGCTTAAAAATTATGGCTAAAGATATCAAATTTAAAGAAGATGCCCGTCAGAAAATGCTTGTTGGAGTACAAACACTTGCAAAAGCTGTAAAAGTCACTCTCGGCCCCAAAGGGCGCAACGTTGTTCTAGATAAATCTTACGGCTCACCCCACATCACAAAAGATGGAGTCAGCGTCGCTAAAGAAATCGAGCTTGAAGACAAGCACGAGAATATGGGCGCTCAAATGGTTAAAGAAGTCGCCGAAAGAACTAACAGCAAAGCCGGTGATGGAACGACAACTGCAACCGTTTTAGCAGAAGCCATCTACACAGAAGGCCTTCGCCTAGTCACAGCTGGAACAAACCCAATGGAGCTGAAAAAAGGGATCGAGCAAGGCGTTGCAACAGTTAATGCAGAACTTGAAAAAATGGCAAAACCTGTAGCTAGCAACAAAGAAATAGCTCAAGTTGCCACAATCTCTGCTAATGGTGACACCGAAATCGGTGAGATCATCGCTAAAGCAATGGAGCGCGTCGGTAAAGATGGTACCATCACTGTTGAAGAAGGCCAAGGATTTGAGACAACCCTAGATGTTGTTGAAGGTATGAATTTTGATCGCGGATACCTTTCTCAATACTTCATGACGAACCCAGAATCGCAAGAAGCTGTTTATGAAAATGCTTTTGTGCTTGTTTATGAGAAGAAAATATCAGCAATGAAAGATTTCCTACCCCTGCTACAAGCTGTTGCAGAAAGCGGCCGCCCACTTTTGATCATCTCAGAAGATGTCGAAGGTGAAGCCCTTGCAACACTTGTTGTAAACCGCTTGCGCGCTGGCCTAAAAGTTGTTGCCGTTAAAGCTCCTGGCTTTGGCGATCGCCGCAAAGCCATGCTAGAAGATATCGCCATCTCAACTGGAGCTACCTTCATCAGCGAAGATTTGGGCATGAAGCTTGAAAATACAAGTCTTGAAATGCTCGGCCAGGTTAAAAAAGTGATCGTGAAAAAAGAAGACACGACCTTGATTGAAGGCGCTGGCAAAAAAGAAGAGATTGAAAAGCGAGCATCGCTTATCCGCAATCAAATCAAAGAGTGCACATCTGATTACGACCGCGAAAAGCTGCAAGAGCGCTTAGCACGTCTAACTTCTGGCGTTGCCAAAATCAACGTCGGTGCTGCTACAGAAGTAGAACTTAAAGAGAAGAAAGACCGCGTTGAAGACGCTATGCATGCCACAAAAGCAGCTGTTGAAGAAGGCATTGTTCAAGGGGGCGGCAGCGCGCTCATTCGCACACTTCCCGCTCTAAAAGCCCTTGCGCAAAAAAGCAGTGGCGATACCAAGATGGGCATTGAAATTCTGATTAAAGCTGTCACATTCCCATTGCGCCAAATTGCTGAAAACGCAGGCTCTGAAGGATCGATCATCGTCCAAAAAGTCAGCGAGCAAAAAGGCTCAGAGGGTTGGGATGCGCGTGAAGATCGCTTCGGCGACATGTTTGAAATGGGCATTGTCGATCCGAAAAAAGTTGTGCGCCTAGCACTTGATGCAGCAGCATCGATCGCAGCGCTATTGCTCACAACTGAAGCAATCATCACTGATCAGCCATCAGATGAGAAAACCCCTGCAGCTTCTGCTATGGGTGGAATGGGCGGCTATTAAGAAGCTCTATTCATTTACGCAAAAAGCGCCCTTTAAAAGGGCGCTTTTTTTTTGTCTTGATCATGTAATCAAATATTTGATACAAAAAAAAGCATGAGATTTTTTGCATGGTTAATTAGCGTCGTCCTATTCATTCTTCTCCTATGCGTGGGCGCTTCTTTCTATATTTACCCACGGCTTCCCTACTATCTATCCAAAAACCTGTCCGAAAAATTCCAAGTCCCCGTGCACGTAAACACGATCGACGTTAATAAGAATATGATCTTGCTTCAAGGCATTGATATTTCCAATCCCAAGCAATCTACACTACCTACAGCTTTAAAAGTCGCAAAAACCTCTGTCAACGCTCCTCTTACAAATTACCTTAAAAAAAACATCGTGATTGACCAGATCCAGCTCGACGATATTTATGCGAGCATCGAGTTTTATAACAAGGGCAATACAGACGGCAACTGGACTGTTCTTATCGATAATTTTGATTCCAATAACAAATTTGGATCCAGCCAAGATAAACAGCCCAGCGGCAACGTTCTGATTAAAAAGCTTGTCATGACAAACATCAACATCGACCTAAAGCTCTACGGTAAAGACGTCAACCGCCTCTCTCCTATCCCCCGACTTGAGTTTGAAAATGTGGGCACTGAAGAGGGCTTCCCAGTAGAAGAGATCACAGAGATCATCATCCAAAAACTCATGCAGCAAATCTTTTCCCTACAAGGGCTATCAAACATGTTTAAAAGCGTCATCCAAGCTCCTGAAAAAGCTGCTACCGGTATTCTAAAGGGACTATTCGGCGGTTAGCTCTTTAGGCGCGCGAGGCGCTGTAAACAATACGTTCAAAAAACCAGACCAGTTTTGGCTATCGATATAAGGCATAAAGGTCTCTTCGCTAATACCCACCTCTTCTGAAAATGGCTTAAGATATTTTTCTAAATTTCCATCAGCTTTTTGCTCAGCTAATGAGTTACGCAAGCTTGCACCAAATCGGCTCCAAATTGATCCTCGTGAGCGAATCTTTGTCATATAAGCCTTCATTTGAGGATCTGAGAAGATGTAGGCTAAAAACTTCATGAACGGGATCGGCCGGATTTTATCGCCTCTAGCCTCAATCTCACTTTGGTTAAAGGCAAGCTTCAGATACCCCCACGTCGCCAAAGGCTCAAGAAGGTTAGCGATGTCCGCTTTTTGCTGCTCAGTAAGCTCCATCTCTTTATACTCATTCGACCATGGAGTAAATGCAGAAAGCTTTCTGCCTGTTTGACTTTGCGCTATAAAATACACACCAGCAGCCGCAATGAGCACCACTGTGAAAATAATCCATTTTTTCATGGTTGGTTAGCCTTTATATTTTCTGCCATTTGAGGGATGAGTTCATGAAACCACTTGAGCGCACTGTAACAAGCGTACTGCCTTTGCCACTGAAGTGTAAAAATAATAAGAGGCAGGTTAATTGTTGCGGCTGGGTTTCTTTTCAAAAGCTTCCATATTTTGTAGAGAACAGCAAAAGCCCCTGTACGATTAATTCCAGCAGCGCAATGGATATGCAGTGGAGTCTTGCACTCTAATTCCTCAACAAGTTTAAAAGCTTCCAATAGCACATCTAGGTCCGGTTTGCAATCATGATCAAACCAGTAATCAATATGCAATTGCGTAAAGAATCGCCCCTCTGCATCCACCAAAGTGCGTTTATAGAGTCGTTGCTTATGCCCCTTTTGGACAAGACCCCCTTCCATAACTAGCGTGCCCTTGGCATCTCCCCAGTATACTTCGCATTGCTTCTCCTTTGGAGCATCATTGGTGCTTGCAAGACAAACGACATGTGAACTATGGAATGCAACCGATTTCTTCAACTGCTGAATATACAAAAGTTTGGGTCGCTGCATAAAAATCATTAACTCCGCTTCCTCACTGCCAGGGACCCATACGTAGCTGCCAGCAATCTCAGCCCCTTGCGACCGGTTGTAACTATACTCGGCAAGCTCTTTTTCCCCGAAGACATGTTGCGGTCCCCTTGAAACTTTTTGAAATTTTTTACATGGCTCTAATAGAGTTGGTATTTCCTCACACTGAGACTTTAAAATAGCGTAATCTGGCCAATCAGTAATTTTGCACCCATATCCTTTTAATGCGTCACAGCCATTTCGGTAAGCATCCAGGTTTTTAAGGCATTCAGGAAAGGACCGATAATATTCACGTTTTACTTCTTGCTGCTCCAGAGTTAAAAGGTTTGGCAGGCACATTAAAGGATCAAATTCACCGGAAGATCCTAAAGAGCATTCAAAGGCTGAAACATATCCCTCGCCACTTGAAGACAATACCTCCACAACCATAAAACCTCCTTTGCTTAAATAGATGAGATCCTACAAGGAAGCGATAAAGTTGTCAAATCAACAAACATGCTGGCCTTTTCGAGGAGAGCTTCCATTACCAGTTGTTTTCTGTCCGGTTTCAAGTGCTTTAATCGCATTTTGGATATCGGCAAAAAGAATCTCTACCATATCACGGCTTAAATGCTCGCGAACAACAATACGCATGATGGCCGTATCTTGAGCATTAGCAGGCAAGGTATATGCAGAGATGACCCATCCTCGCTCACGCAACTTATGAGAAAGATCAAAAACTGTGTAATTTTTTACATCGTCAGTCAAACGGATAGCTACAATGGGCAGCATTTGGCTTTCGTTGATCATGTGAAACTCTTTCAATTCCGAAAGCTTCTTTGCTAAGTACTGAGCGTTTTCCAGACAGTTGTTCATGATGCGGGTATACCCTTCTTTTCCAAGGCGCAAGAAATTGTAATACTGCCCATATATTCCAACGCTATTGCGAGAAAAATTGAGCGTGTATGTCGGCATCGAACCACCCAGGTAATTAACATGAAAAATCAAATCCTCTGGAAAATCCTTTTCATCTTTCCATAAAACCCAGCCAAGCCCAGGATAAACCAGACCAAATTTATGACCAGAAACATTGATGGATTTGACCTGCTCAAGGCGGAAATCCCAAAGAAGATCTGGTTGTGTAAACGGAGTGACAAAGCCTCCACTTGCACCGTCAACATGAACGGGAATATCCCAGCCTTTTTCTTTTTTCACTTTTAACAGCAAGTTATTGATCTCTTCAATAGGATCAGCCTGCCCAGTAAACGTTGTTCCAAGAATTGCTCCTACACAAATTGTATTTTCATCAATGAGAGGTTTCACCTTTTCTGCTGAAATGACATAGCAATCTTTCTCCATCGGAATAATTCTCATTTCGACATCAAAATACTTGGCAAACTTATCCCAACAAATATGAACATCTGCACCAAAAATAATGTTAGGCTTGTCCGTTGCTTTTCCCTCTTGCTCGCGCCGCTTTTTCCAGGTCCATTTGTGGCCTAAAAGAGCAAGCATAATCGCCTCTGATGAACCAATCGTTGCAGACCCAATCGTTTTGCAATCATCTGGGGCATTAAACAAATGAGCAAGCATATTGATGCACCGCTTATGAATCACCTCTGTTTGAGGATACTGGTCGTGATCGATAAAATTTTTGTGAACATTTTCCTTATAAATTTGCTGCGCTTCTGGCTCCATCCACGTCGTGCAAAAGCTTGCCAAATTAAGAGCTGGATTACAATCCATATTCAACTCGTCATGAATCAATTGATAGACTGCATTAGCAGGCATGCTCTGCACAGGCATTTTATGCTTTGGAATGTCTTTGGTAAAATAACGAGAGCTATATGTACTGGCATGCCCTTTATCTGAATCATCTTTTTTCTGCATAAAACCCCTTTATTCCATTCATAGACAATTTGACAATTTATATGAAAATAATTATTAAAAAAAATATGAGGATAATTCTTATTGGATTAGTTAGTTTTGGATTATTCGCACAGACTCCATTAGAGCAGTTAATGGAAGGGAATAAACGCTATGTCCAAGACTCTCTCGAGCATCCCAATCGAACAGCTGAAAGCCGCCAAGCACTCACAGCTAGCCAAGAGCCCTTTGCCATTATCGTCAGCTGCGCTGACTCCCGCGTTGCTCCAGAAATTATTTTTGACCAAGGAATTGGCGATCTGTTCGTCGTACGCGTTGCCGGCAATGTGATAGGCCCTATTGAACTACAAAGCATTAACTACTCAGCTCTTCACTTGCACTCATCGATCATTCTTGTCCTTGGACACGAAAACTGCGGCGCAGTAGATGCTGTGATCAAAGATACAACAGAAACCATCCCCACAATTGCAAAACTCATAGAGCCTGCCGTGCAAAAAGTCGAAAAAGAACGCTCCCGCCCACTTTTAGAAGCAGCCATTAAAACAAACGCCATCAACATGAAAAATACCCTCTTAAAAACAAAGGCGATTGCAAACCTTGTATCAAAAGGCAGCCTCAAAGTCTACGCAGGATACTACGACATGCACACAGGAGCTGTCAGCATTCTAGATTGAGCTGATTTTGAGATATGCAAAAGTGGTGCCAATTTCCATATGAAATTGCTTTTCTAAATCGGCAACCTTGGATGGACCATAGCAAAAAGTTGGCTAACTAGGTAATTTCCAATTCCAATTCATGATGCATAAACCTCTCTTATATAACTCATGTTATAGCTCATTTATGAGTTATAAATCTATATACGCCTAATTATAAATGACATAAAACAGCTATATTCAAAGCCAATGCCACGCGCTAGGGTTTGTCCCAACTGGGTTTCTTAAAGAGCAGAATCACAAACGGTATCGTGCAGACCGTCACGATGCCAATCAGCAAAAATAGCTCATAGAAAAGAACATTACCTGTATTGATCTGACGTGGAGGAAAAAAGCTAATGATCAGCGCAGCTAGTGAACCTAAAGCCCCTACACCTGCGACAAACCACATGCCAAGCCGCCCTCCAGGTATTGTATAAGCCCGTTGCACATTCGCCCTTTTGTAGCGCAAAATAATCGCTGCAACAAACATCAACACATACATAATCAAATACAGCTGCGACATCAAAACCAAAAGAATCCAAAATGAAATATTGACATCGCGCATCAAGACAAAAACAAGTGACAAAAGAGACACGATGACGCCTTGCATAATCATCATCGCTACTGGCATGTCATTTTTATTAACACGGTGCAAAATCGGAGGGAATTCCCCGCTTTGCGCAGCTGCCAATAGCCCTTTAATTGGCCCCGCTGCCCAAGTGCTCATACTGCCTAACGCTCCAAAAGCAACAAGAATAGCTAGAATGGGAACCGATGAGCCAAGTCCATAACGACGCATAAAATGGGAAAGCGCCTCCAGCGCCCCTCCAACAAGGCTGATTTCCTTCTGTGGAATAACAAATGCAATAGAAAGTGTTCCTAAAACAAACAAAAAGAGAACAATGAGTGCTGATAGGAAAATCGCTCGTGGATAATTTTTCTGGGGGTTGATGACATCACGGGCATGCACAGCGGACATTTCCATCCCAGTAAAACCAGTTAATACTCCCACTAGCAAAGAAAGCTGATAGGGAGAGCTTAAATCTGGTAAAAGCGCATCCCAGCTCAGCTCGATTTGCAGGGGTTGGCTTCCAAATAGCCATATGAGTCCTAAGCAAATAATAAGCGCCCCTGGGATGATCGTACCAACAATAACACCAACAGAGCTAATAAGCCCCGATATTTTCATGCCGCATAAATTCATCAGCGTAGCACCCCAAAAAGCTGCGATAATCACAATTCCCATATAGACATTGTTGTTTGCTAGTGCAGGATTAAAGCTATAAGCAATAGCAGCCCCGATAAAGGATAAAATAGTCGGGTACCAGATAACGTTTTCTGCCCATTGAAGCCAAACCGCTAAAAACCCCATCCTGTGGCCCATAGCTTCTTTGACCCATGTGAAAACGCCTCCACGCTCTGGCCAGCCTGTAGCCAACTCTGCAGACACCAAAGAGACAGGAATAAAGAAAACCAAAGCGCTGAGCAAAGAGAAAAATAGGGAAGAAAAGCCGTACTCGGCCGTCAAAGGCCAATTCTGAATGCTGCAAGTAGCAGCGATGTTAATCATTGTCAGGGTAAAGATTCTGATCGAGCGCTTGGATTTAACTATGTTCATAAAACCTTCTTAAAATCACGGACTAAGCTCATTTCGACACACCTCCAAAGCGGGCAATGTTACTGGCAATTCGCTCTTCATACTTGGCGCCTAGATCCAACTCAAACAAATTAGCAATCTGCAAAGCATGCATATACAAATCTGGAAGCGCCTCATCAAGAAGTTGGGTTTCACTGACTTCTCTTCCATGCTCCTTTATCTCACAATAAGCTGCTATCTTACCAGTTGATTTCATCAAATGCAGCAAAATATGACGGAGCTTTTCAAATCCCTCGTTGATTTCAAAATATTCTTCATCGTAATCCAGCTGCTTCCGTTGATCTTGATACGTGTGGCTCTCTGCCCCTACTACTTTTACCGAAAAGGCCACTAGACAAACAAACATCGAGAAAAAAGGTCTAAATTTACACATTTTTGATTCCTTGATTTTCACGCCTTCTAAAGTTGCTTTGGGCGATCATAAGTGATTTGCTCAATGGGGTGCAACCGTTCTTATGCCCATTCTGCAAGAAAACGGCTTTCTCACTTCATTAAGCCCTACTTTCATGAAGAGAACAAGAAATCAAGAAAAGCTGCTAATAAGTCTGTTCGGCAGGCCTCGGAGGATGTTCATGATGGCATCCACTATCGTAAGTTGCATGACAGCCATACCCATGAAAAGAATTGGGAGCTCCAAGGAAATTGCAGCAGCTATTTCCTTTACTCTCTATAGTGCATACAAGTTTCGACTATCTATACAACCCCTCACCCTAGTGTCATGCCCGGACAAAAAGTAGCCCAAAAGAAATCATCATAAGGTTTGCTTTGCGGGCAACCTTTAGATTTCGTTGTCATATTGTCTAGCCATGAATTTGATTTCATCAATAAAAGGTACTAATATATCATTGTAGACAATTCCAAGTAGAATAGGGTAATCCTTACCAACCGCAGCCTCTAGCTGATCTTGCAGCAACTGTCCAATATCAGTCCTTTCTAGGGCTAGAAGAAAAAGGCTGACTGCCTTTCTGCCAAGTGGAATATTTTGTGTTGAGTTATCTGTTTCGCACATTTTCTCAAGTTGACCACGTTTTTCGCTGTGTAGTCCGTTTATTGCAGTAAGGATAGATTGTTTTGCTAATTCTTCATTAAATCTTGATTTAAAGGTAATAGTATCGGCGTAGTCTACGGACTTCTTTACGAGATTCTCAGCATCCAAAACTTTCTGGCGGAGTAAATCCATAATGGATGGATACACGTTCCGGAAAAGTTTTGAATCATCACCCATAGTTTTTGATTTTTGAATTGGTCCTTCAATCTTTATTAGATTGGCTTCAGCACTGGATCCGTTTGTGGAAGTAATCTCCAAACGATAATGAGCTCCCGGTTCGATTTTCGCAGGTCGCGTAACCTGCACTTTACTTTCAGAGCGTTTTACTGTCGGTTGCTGGCAGGTAGTACCATCTTGATGTCGGATCATCGGGCCTACATTTTCACCATGTTTGAAAACATAAATGGTCATACCAAAGCGATTTGCTTTTTCTACGGTGAGTCGGAGCCCTTCAAGTTGTTCTTCCCTCCAATTCCCCTCTCTTTTCACACAAAATTTGAGAGGTTCAGATCTCTCGTGAACGGATTCCTTTGGGAGTAGAAGGGTGATTCTGGTTTTAGAATCTGGAAGTTGGAGAATTACACGGCCAAGTGTTAGAGAAGACTTCTGATTTTCTGTCTCACCTTGAAAGTAGGCCGTAATTCTGACTCTTTCTTGCTGTGTTTCTAGGCTCATCATAAAAAAACTCCTGTTAAAACTAAAATATATATTTTCTACGGCAGCAAATTTGATTCATCTTCTACTTCTTGTTTAAATAAGACAACTGCCTGGATTGAGCTCTTTGCTTCTTTTTTAGCATGCCTTCTAAAGTTGTTTTGGACGATCATAAGTGATTTGCTGAATGGATTGCAACCGTTCTTATGCCCATTCTGCAAGAATACGGCTTCCTCACTTCATTTGCATAGCATTTTATATTAACATCACAGGTCTGAATTAAAAATAAAAAAAGACCCTTCAAAGCTTTGTGACCCTACAAATAGCAATTTAAAAAGAGGTTTAAATGAGCAGGTCGCACCGAAAACCCTATTTCCGTGAAGAGAATAAGAAGCCGAAGAAAAAGGCTGCTAATAAGTCTGTTCGGCAGGCCTCGGAGGATGTTCCTAATGGAGCCCATTATCGTAAGTTGTATGACAGCTATAAGATTGACGATTTTGGTTTGTTAACAGAAAATCCAAAGTTAAAGAGAAAGTAGCTAAAAGTTCATGCACCATTCTTTATGTGCGGCTATTGGATGATCGATCTGTTCATTTATAGAATTATGCTGACAAGTCAAGATACGCTAAAAAACAGCAAAGCACTCATAATAAAATTTTTATAAAAAGCCCCTCGGGCGAGGGGCTTGAAGTCTCCGGATGCTGGACTCGAACCAGCGACAAACGGATTAACAGTCCGTTGCTCTACCAACTGAGCTAATCCGGAATATTCATTTATTCTGCCAGTAATCACTTTTTATTGCAATAGGCTTTGCGCTCATGTACAGTAACGCCCATGGAACAGGATGATCTTTTTGGCTCTGTTGAATCAATTGTTTTTTCTAGCGAGGACACAGGATTTACCGTAGCTCGCGTAAAGCAGCCTCGATGCACCGATCTCACTTGTGTTGTCGGCCCTATGCCAGGCATCATCCCAGGCGAAAAGATAAGGGCAAAGGGCATATGGAAACACCACCCTACCTTTGGGAGGCAATTTGAAGTTGCAAGCTACGAGGTCGACTATCCAGCTGATGTAATCGGAATTCAAAAATATCTTGAATCGGGAATGGTGAAGGGTATTGGGCCTGTTTATGCCCAAAGAATCGTGCAAGCCTTTGGTGTAAAAACATTGGAGGTGATTGACCAAACTCCTTACCGCCTCCTTGAAATTGAGGGCATTGGCGAAAAGCGCGTTGTAAAAATTCAAGATTGCTGGGGCGAGCAAAAAGCAATCCGCGATGTGATTATCTTTTTGCGCGGCCATGGCATTAGCCCTTCTTTTGCGCAAAAAATTTATCGTAAATACAGCGACGATGCCATCGATATGGTGCAAGATAACCCCTATCGCCTAGCGCGTGAAATTCACGGCGTGGGATTTAAAACTGCAGATAGCATCGCCGAAAAACTGGGCGTTCCAAAAGATGCACCTGTACGTATCGAGGCTGCCATTGAATATATGCTTTGGGAACTCAGTAGCGATGGCCACACCTGCTTTCCAAAAGATGAACTTTTAGAGCGGGTCACCGAGATGCTAGAAGTTGAATCAAAGCTTGTGGAAGATGCTTTGCCCAAACTCGTCACAGATGAGCACATTATTGAAGATCAAGGCCGAATTTGGATCAAGCCGCTTTTCATGGCAGAGCTTGGAATTGTGCGCGAACTCAAGCGTTTAACAGACCAGCCCTGCTCTATCCGTGATCTAGATATTGAAAAGGCCATCGAATGGGTCCAGGAGAAACTCTACATTAACTTAGCCCCCGAGCAGGTCGACGGTGTGAAAAAAAGCGTCAGTGAAAAGATGCATGTTCTAACTGGAGGCCCCGGTACAGGAAAGAGCACGATCACTCGAGCTATTCTTGCCATATTGAGTAAAATTACAAGCAAGGTCATCCTTGCAGCTCCAACAGGGCGCGCTGCTAAACGTATGAGCGAAATCACCCGTCGTAAAGCCTTTACCATTCACAGCATTCTTGAGGTTGATTTTCAACAAGGTGGCTTCAAACGCAACCGCGAAAATCCTCTTTCATGCGACCTGTTGATCATTGACGAAGCTTCGATGATCGACACCCAGTTGATGTATAGCCTTCTAAAAGCTGTCCCAGATAATGCGCGCGTTATCCTTATTGGCGACATTGACCAGCTGCCAAGCGTTGGCCCTGGTAAGGTTCTCAAAGACATTATTGAGTCACAAGTCCTCCCTGTTACACGTCTGACTCAAATTTTTCGCCAAGCCCGAGGCTCAAAAATCATCCGCAGCGCCCACAGCATCAACAAAGGCTACTTTCCTGATCTTGAATATGAAGAAAAAAGCGATTTTGCCTTTATCGAAGAACAAGAGCCCGAGCAAATTTTAGCTAAAATCAACTTCCTCGTGTCTAAAGGTATTCCTGAAAAATATGGCTATGATGCTATTAATGATATTCAAGTTCTTGCACCTATGAAAAAAGGCCCTATTGGGACAGAAAATCTCAACCATGTGCTTCAGTCAACGCTAAACCCTTCCAAAAACCCCCTTATGCGCATGGGTCGCCGCTTTCATTTTGGGGATAAGGTGATGCAAATCCGCAATAACTATGACAAAAAGGTCTTCAATGGAGATGTGGGACGCATTGTTAAAATTGACACGGTTGATCAAGAGGTCCAAGTCGATTTTGAAGGGCTCACAGTCCCCTATGATTTTTCCGAGCTCGATGAGCTTGTCTTAGCCTACGCTGTTTCAATTCACAAGTACCAAGGAAGCGAGTGCCCCTGCGTTGTGATCCCAGTGCATACTTCCCACTTCAAACTTCTTTACCGCAATTTGCTCTATACCGGCATCACCCGTGGCAAAAAACGCGTGATTCTCATTGGCACCAAAAAAGCCCTGGCCATTGCCATTAAAAACAACGAAGCCTTCTTGCGCCATACAGGTCTTATGGACAAGCTTATGCTTTCTTTTGATCTGTCTGCTTGTAGCGCCTCTGTTGATTCAGCGTGATGTTGGTATGGAACCCAAACACAATATGAGGTGGAAATACCCGCGAACACCCCATCTTCCCTGGTCGCCTGGAAATACCGATGACGACATCAAGATGACTCACACAAATCAGTTTAAAAATAAGCAAGTTGTCATTACCGAAAAGCTCGATGGAGAAAATACAACCCTCTACACAGATGGAATGCATGCTCGCTCAATTGACAGCGGGCATCACCCTTCAAGAAGCCTAGCCAAACAACTCCACGCCCGGATTCAACAAGAAATCCCAGACAATTGGCGCCTCTGTGGTGAAAACGTTTATGCCACACATTCGATTGCCTACGATAATTTGGAGGGGTTCTTTTATTTATTTTCAGTTTGGAACGAGAAAAATATTTGCCTATCTTGGGATGAAACCCTAGAATGGGCACAGCTTTTAGGAATCCCGACGCCAAGAACTCTTTTTGAAGGGGTGTGGAATGAGCAGCTAATTCGAAATTTGAATTTCAATACCGAAGAGATCGAAGGATACATTGTGCGAATACGAGACGCATTTTCATATTGTGATTTTCATAAGTCTGTAGCTAAATGGGTTCGAAAAGGCCATGTACAAAGTAACAAACACTGGATGGAGTTGGAGATTGTGCCTAACAAGCTAAAGGACCCAAATGCTTAAAATCTTATTAAATAGAATAAGCAATGGTGAAAATCCTTCCTTAGAAGAAATTGTAGAGACCTTTTCTCCCTTTATCCCCTTGCTATGCAAGCTTAAAGACACATCTCAAGATCCTCACTGGCACGCTGAGGGTGATGTTTATGTTCACACTTCCTGGGTTCTTCAAGAACTCTACAAGCTTCTCAACCAAGAACAAGCTGTTTTGACGCCACAGAGGCGGCTAGCTCTTATACTGGCCACAGCTTTTCATGATATCGCAAAACCATTAACAACCCGTGAAAAAGAAATAGATGGCCAGATGCGTATTGTGGCACCACACCATGAGGAAATGGGAGCTTCTTATTTGGCGCCCCTCCTGCTAGATTGTGGGCTCCCATATAGGGTTCTCTATCAAATTCTGCAGCTTGTAGCAGCCCACATCGTGCCAAAACGTCTAGTCATTACTGGTGCTGGAAAGCCCTTGTACTACAAGCTAGCTCGACAAGCCGACCTCGAACTTCTGTATTACCTTACAAAAGCTGACATGCTCGGGCGTTTATGTATTGATAAAGAGCTGCAAGTTGGGCATATCGATATGTTCCGGCTCTATGTTGAAGAGTATGGCCTTTGGGGAAAAGCAGGGCCTTATAGCGAATGGCCTGACACCATCAAAAACGAGTTGCCCAACTCTTCTACAGAGCTGATAGACTATGTATTAGGATATGGAGCTAAAGACTTTGAAAATGGATTAATCCATACTCCATATGAGGCTGTTGCCCGTGCATATCCGCACTTAGAGCACCATCCAGAGTTAGTTCTAACCTGCGGAATAGGAGGATCAGGCAAAAGCACTTGGGCTCAACAAACCCTTCCCGATCACACTTTAATTTCCCTAGACGATCTACGCGAGCTACACTCAAAAAACCGTGGAGACCAAAGCAATAACGCGCTAGTTTTGAACATCGCTATGGAGAGCCTAAAAGAAAAACTGCGTAAAAAAGAACGAATCGTCTGGGATGCAACAAATCTTCGACGCGAGATGAGGGAAAAAATCATTCGCATAGCTGAAAATTATCATGCTCTAGTCACACTTGTTGTCTTCCATCCAAACAAAATCGAGCTAGGCAAGAGAAACAAATCGAGAAAACACCCCATTGCAGAAGAAGTCATCAACAAACAATTAGAGCGTTTTCAATGGCCTCAGCCTACAGAAGCTCACCGCTTTCTGATCCTCGATTGCAATGGTAGCCGCCTTCTCTCAACCGGCTATAGTCATTAACACACGCCTGTTTGAAAAAGCCTAAGCGGTCTTATTCTCTTATCTTCACAACTTGAGACAAGTTTCCAGCCCCCCACGGTCCGATTGATGTTAGAAGTTAGTGCCATACGACGCCCAGTTTGGTCCTTTATACTCATCAATTTTAAAGAGTTTCAAATTGGCTTAGAAAGAGTGAATTTTGGTGGGAATCCCATGCCTTTCATTATAGCAGACGGTCACGAATAGCTTAATTGATTCGAAGCTCTTCGATTTCAGAGGCGATGTGGTCGTCGTAGGAATGGAGAGTTGCTTTAGTGGCATCGCTTGTGTTTCCTCTTCCTAGGCTGCTTGTGGTCAAAATAGACGTTGCCCAGCTTGCCAACGCACTCAAAGCCAGATAAATCTGCTATCTGGGGATTCAGGCACATTGGTAGCGAGAGCATAGCGGATCAGGTCAGATGTAAAGTTTTGGCATAAGAGAAGACCTATGCCAAACTTCAAAAAGCTAAAGTAATATACTTATCTCTTTATCTTTATAGTTTTAGACACATGTCCATCAACAAAGCTCATTGTGGGGTCCAGTATACTGCTATAACCCTGCGTTTCATCTTTATAACTTTTGTATTGCTCAATTTCAACTGAAGGCCTCCAAGTAAAAAAATCGCAAAGGACCTTTAACAACCTCGAAATGAAACTCTGTGTCATCGAATAAATAACGGGTATATGATCACTTGGGTTTTCGGTGTCCTTAAGCTTAAATGAACCTATATCAGGCCTATCTAATTGTTTTGCAGTCAGAAACCACGAGTTAAAAATATAATCAAGTCTTCTATAACAACTATTATTAGGAGACGCCGAAAAAGCAAAATAATTTGTTGGCTCAAAATTTTCTTTATCATACGAATACCCAGACGATTCAAATGCTTGGTGTAGTCCAGGATAAATAGCCGGAATTGAATTCGTATCTGAGCCAATAATTGTGAAATCTGCTCGGTTATCTGATTTAAGGTCTTGAATTAACTGACTAACAGTTTTGTGTTGGTCTGCTAAATCCTCCTGAAACTCTTTCTCAGATTTTTGCTTACCAAGATGGTCGTTAAACGAATAACCGCTGATATGAATAGAAGCAAGGCGTATGATTTTGTGATTTGTTTTATCATAAAAATCAGCAACAAGGTAGTCTTGCTTTCGCCTTACTGAGTTATCCACTATGGTAAACTGTTCATTATTCCATACAAGAGCTATTCCCTTTGTATTATGGATATAGTCATACCTTTTAGTGTGGGAGGAATGTATATCATCTTTTATCCATGAGCTTTTTTCAAAAAAAACATCGCCTTTTTCATATGTGGTAGCCTCTTGCAGGCAGAAGAAATCAATACCCATATCTGCTAAAGCACGAAATGCTACTTGGCCCAATTTTGCATCTCTAGAATACTTCTGCTCATGTATGAGCGCATAATCACTATTTGATGCAGTATTATATGTTGCGACTTTGTAATTTATTGGCATGGCGATCTCCTTTATGGTTATAGACAGTTTAATTATGCATGGTTAATATTTAATGTCAAGAACTCTCTTCAGCATCATTAGATAACATATTGTTTTACAGTTAGTTAAGAAATAAATGTAATTTTTCGATTTCGGAGGCGATGAGGTCGTCGTCGACTTTTTGGAAGAGGACTGATGGCTCGGGGAGTTTTTGGCCTGGGGGAAATGGTGGTTGATCCCAGATGGTCATTTCAGATGTAAATCCAAGAAGCTTCCAAAGGCCTTGTGCTGCCACAGGCATGATGGGATAGGCGGCGATCGCTAGACATTTGAGACACTCCAGGCAGCAATAAAGGGTTGCTTTGGTGGCATCGCTTTGTTTGTCCTTCCAGGGTTGCTTGTGGTCAAAATAGACGTTGCCGGTTTGGGCAAGCTCCATGAGAAGCTGAGAGGCTTTGCGCAGATGATAGTGAGTATAGGAATCTTTGATTTGGCTTAGCAGGTCATGGCATTGGGATAGGAAGGTCTCGTCTTCTTGTGAGAGGGTGGCTTTTGGCGCTGTGCCTTCGAGCTGGCGATTGAGAAATGTCAGCGAGCGGTTGGCAAAATTGCCTAGTTTGCCAACTAGCTCAGAGTTACAGCGATTCTTAAAGTCAATCCAAGTGAATTCACTATCTTGAGACTCGGGGGCATTTGCAGCAAGGACATAGCGGATTTGATCGGCTGTGAAGTTTTGAAAAAAGCGGTTAAGATCAATGGTCCAGTTTGCTGATTTGCTAAATTGACGTCCTTCGAGCTGCAAGAATTCATTAGCAGGAAGATCATCGACGAGTTTATAAAGCTCATTTGTGCCCATGAGCATTGCTGGGAAGAAAATTGCGTGAAAAGGGATGTTGTCTTTGCCAACAAAGTTGATCAGTTTTGTATCGAGATCAAGCCAAAAGTCTTTCCAATGCTCAGGACTCCATTCTTTGGTCATGGAGATGTAACCGATGGGCGCATCAAACCACACGTAGAGGACTTTGCCCTTTGCATGTTCGAGTGGTACAGGAATACCCCACTCTGAATCGCGTGTAATGGCGCGCGGCTGAAGGTTATCAATGTAGTGCTGAGCGAATTTTAAAACGTTATTCTTCCAGGGCTTATCTTTAATCCACTCTTGTAGCTGATCTTTAAATTTATCAAAGCGCATAAACCAGTGGGTCGTTTTTTTGAGGATGAGTGGTGCATTCGAGATTTTTGATCGAGGATCAATAAGATCTGTAGCCTCGTATGAAGCCCCACAAGATGTGCATTCATCACCCCGGGCTTCAGGGTATTTGCATCTTGGGCAAGTCCCAATAACATAGCGATCGGCTAAAAAGCGATTATCAGCCTCGGAAAAAAGTTGCTCGGTTTCTTTTTCTTCAATGTAGCCGTTTTTATGGAGGGTGAGGAAAAATTCTTGGGCTGTTTTGGTGTGGATGGGTGTGGTTGTGCGAGAGTAGTGATCAAATGAAATGTTCAATTGCTCGAACAGTTTTTGATTGATCTTGTGATAGATATCGACATGCTCTTGGGGACTACGCCCCTCTTGCTCAGCGCTTAAGGTGATTGCGACGCCATACTCGTCAGATCCACTGATAAAGGCTGTTTTCACGCCCAGCATGCGCTGAAAGCGCGCATGCACATCCGCTGGCAGATAACAACCGGCAATGTGTCCAAAGTGCAGCGGGCCGTTTGCGTAGGGCAAAGCGGCTGTTATAAGAACCCTCTTAGGCAACATCCTCAGCGGCCTTTGCTTCATCAGCTCGTTTATTTGAAGCCAAAAGCTCTTCTAAATCACCTTTCAGCGGGTGATTTTGCACCTCGGTAAGTAGTGACTCGAGTGTAAATTCTTTGCCAGCTTTGATGTTGCGGCGTGCAATTTCCATCGCATACAGAGCAAGCTCAAAGTTATTGCGAAAGAGTTTTGTCAAAATCTCGTTTGTGAGTTTTGGTTTTTTCATGCTTCATCTCCTAAAATGATCTTTTCTAATTCTTGGCATGCGCTTTCTAATTCATCGTTACAAATACGATAGTCGTAAAGCTTGGCTTTTTCCAGCTCTTTTTTAGCAAGACACAGCCTCTCACTGAGCTTTTCAGCTCCTCGCTTAGTTAGGCGGCTTTCTAATTCTTGCATAGAAGGCGGCTCGATAAAAATAAAGGTCGCATCGGCGCTTTTCATGAGCTGCTCAGCGCCCTGTGTATCGATGACAAGCAGCGCATGCTTGCCACTATCGGTGATTCTTTTTATTTCGCTCTTAAGCGTTCCATAGAGGTTGCCATAAAGCTCTGCCCACTCTAGAAAAGCATTTTGGGAGCGCTTTTGTTCAAACTCATCGCGATCTACAAAATGGTAGTGCCGACCGTGTATCTCTTCATCTCTTTTCTGCCTTGTTGTGCAAGAGATGCTCTGCTCGATCTTCGAGGGGTGACGCTCAACGAGCATGTGGGCAAGTGTTGTCTTCCCAGACCCAGAGGGAGCGCTAATTACAAATAATTTTCCCTTACTCAATGTTTTGCACCTGTTCACGGATCTTTTCAGCTTCGGCTTTTAAAATGGGGATCGCATCTGTCATTTCGTGCAAAATCGCTTTTGCCCCAATGGTATTCAACTCACGCATCATTTCAACAAGCAAAAAATCAAGTGTTCTGCCAACTGAGATTTCCTTTGATTTAAGGTGGCTATCAAATTGATTAAAGTGAGAGCAGAGCCTCACAATTTCTTCTGTGACATCGCATTTATCTGCAAATAGAACCACCTCTTTTGCTACATCTTCTTGAGGAATGCCAAGCATTGTTAAACGATCATCTAGCTTTCGCCTGAGCGCCTCTGGGGCGCTTTGGGCTGCTTCTTTTAGAGCTTTGACACCCAACTGCAATCCATGGAGCCTCTCTTTGATGTCGTCAACGAGATGCTCGGCCTCTTTCTGTTTCATGTGGATAAGCTGATTAATTGCCTGGGATACTCCTTTCAAAATCGCTTTGCTATCTGGCTCAGAAGGAGCAATACTCGCTTCACTGTAACGCTCACAAAGAAAGGGTAGTGTGATTTCACTTTTATCAAAACCTATTTTGATAAAGTGCTTGAAAATGGCGCTTAAAGCTTCCTTGCTCGGCAGCTCGCAATCAAGCGACTCCCCTTTTTCACGACTGATGCGCACAAAAATGGTTCCACGGTGAATATATTCTTTAATCGTATTGCGAATCTCAATATCACAAAACAAAAGCTCGCGAGGCACATTGAGGTTAATCTCAAGGCCTTTGCGATTTACGGAGTGAATTTCAATTTGATAGCCACCCCCACTTGCCCTACCATATGCTGTCATGCTGCGTCTTGCCATGGACTGATTATACCTAGGTCATAGAGATGATGTCAATTTATTGACGGGACCAAAAGAACGTCTATGAATTGGGGCTGGCCCATGCTGCGCAAGAGCCTCAATGTGTTCCTTGGTTGGGTAGCCTTTGTGCTTAGCAAAGTTATATTGGGGGTACTGCTCGTGATATTTCAGCATTTGGGCATCGCGGGTCTCTTTGGCCAAAATCGAGGCTGCGGCAATTGAGGGAGAAAGGCTATCTCCTTTGATAATGGCTTGGCATGGGATATGGATGTTGGGACACTTGTTTCCGTCAATAAGAGCGTAATGGACTAGACTGAGCTGCAAAAGAGCGCGTTTCATCGCCTCGAGGGAGGCTTGTAAAATGTTGATCTCATCAATTTCTTGAGCAGAGCATTCGGCTATACCAAATTGAATAGCTGGATGACTGGTAAGAAATAAAAAAAGCTCAGCCCTTGTTTTTGGGGTGAGCTTTTTGCTGTCATTAAGACCTTCTATTCTGAGGTCGAGAGGCAAAATGCACGCAGCTGCAACAACAGGGCCTGCTAAAGGCCCTCGTCCAGCTTCGTCAACACCTGCGACCAGGTGATATCCCCGATCATTTAGCTCTCGCTCGAAGTTATTCTGCAACAGGATTGTCGTTTTCAGATGCTGGAGGAATCTCTTCCTCAATTTCATCAACGACAGGTGCAACTTTACCGTCTTTTTTCATCAAGATGCGCTCTTGCAAGCGAGCTTTTTTACCTTGCGTTCCACGGAGGAAGTAAAGCTTAGAGCGACGCGTTTTACCTTTGCGCAAAACTTCAATTTTCGCAACACGTGGGCTATGAAGAGGAAAGACACGCTCCATGGAAATTCCATAGGCTACTCGATAAATTGAAAAGGTTTCAGAAATTCCTCTTCCTTTTTTCGCAATCACAGTCCCAGTCAGGGCTTGAATACGCTCTTTATCACCTTCGATGATTCGCACGTGCACACGCACTGTATCACCCACTTCAAATTCGGGAATGTCCTTTCTGAGCTGCTCTAGAACAAGCTCTTCTACGATTGCATTCATGTTTGTTTCTCCTTTGCAAGCAGGTCCGGCCTCACTTGCGACATTTTGTTTAATCCTTGCTCTTTTCTCCACGCTTCAATTTGGGCGTGGTTGCCACCGAGAAGCACCTCGGGCACTTTGACAGCTTCAAATTCTTCAGGGCGTGTGTAGTGGGGGCTGTCAAAACCCACCTCGCCAAATGTGTCACACCTTGCCGACTCTTCGTGGCCAAGCACTCCAGGTATAAACCTCACAGTAGCATCAATGACCACATTTGCTGCCGGCATCCCGCTTGTCAGGACATAGTCGCCAATGCTAATCTCTTCGTCAACCTCAGCGGCAATCGCTCTTTCATCAACGCCCTCATAATGGCCACATAGCAACACTAAGTGCTTGCACTTAGCAAGCTCTTGGCACTTGTTTGCATTGAGCGCCTTGCCTTGTGGAGAAAGATAGACAACATGGGTGCCCTCTCTTCTCCTCGACCGAATGGCTTTAACCACCGGCTCTGCTTTTAAAAGCATGCCAGGGCCTCCCCCATACGGGCGATCATCGACTGTCTTGTGCTTATCGGTTGCAAAATCGCGGATGTTAACACACGCAATGTTTACAAGTCCCTTTTCTCTTGCCCGCTTGAGCATGCTTACGCTGAGCGGGCTTTCAAAGTACTCAGGAAAAAGCGACAAAATGTCGATATCCAAACCGTTTACTTAGCCTTTTGCTCGCGGCGTAATTTATACGCAGCAGGTGCATAGCGCTTCACAAGCGATTCAGCACTTTCTGTTAGCTCAGCCCCTTGGCCAATCCAGTGGCAAAGACGCTCTTCATTTAGCTCAGCATTTTTCTCTTCTTTTGACTGTGGTGCATATGAACCTACGCACTCGATGTAAGCGCCACCACGTGGCTTCTTCGCATCTGTGACCACGAGTCGGTACGTTTTGCTATTGCGCGCACCTTGTTGTCTAAGACGAATTTTTAACATTGTTTCTCCTACTTCACCATCTTCATTAGATTTTTCATGCCTTTCGTTTTTTTCATCAGGCTTTTCATTTGTTTATGACTCTTCACCAGTTTATTCACTTGGTCAATATTTGTGCCACTTCCTTTTGCAATACGCAACCTTCTCGGCGGCAGCAGCTCATCAATTCCCGTTCTCTCTTTCGGCGTCATCGACTCAATGATTGCGCCGACGCGTTGCATCTCTTTCTCAGGCAAATCCAAATCGCCGAGCTTCGATGCTCCAGGCATCATGCTCAACAGACCTTTAAGTGAGCCCATTTTTCGCATCATTTTCATTTGCGACAAGTAGTCCTCATACGTAAATGAGGCCTTTTTCATTTTCGCTTCAAGCTCTTTGGCTTGCTTCTCATCAATGTGCGCTTCAGCTTTTTTGACCAAGTTGATCACATCGCCAAACCCTAAAATCCGATCAGCCATTGACTGCGGATTGAATAGTTGCAGATCATCAATCTTTTCACCAACGCCCTCAAATTTAAGAGGTTTGCCAGTGACATCCAAAATTGAGATCGCAGCACCTGCTCTGGCATTGCCATCGAGCATTGTCAAAATCGAACCCGTCATTCCAATTTGCTCATCAAATTCGCTGGCTGTTTTCACAGCATCCTGCCCAATGGCAGCACTCGCAACAAAGAGCACTTCATGAGGCTTTAACACCTCTTTGACAGCCTTGAGCTCAGCCATCAATTTTTCATCAATGTGCAATCTCCCAGCTGTATCACAGATCAGCACATCGCAATCTGTTTTCATCGCCTGTTTAGCTACGGTGACCGGATCGCTATCTCGCATTGCAATCACGTTGACACCAACCTGTTTACCTAGCGTCTCGAGTTGATCAATCGCCGCAGGCCTTTGCAAATCAAGCGCTGCAATTGCCACGCTCTTGCCCTGCTTCTTCAAATAATTTGCAAGCTTAGCGCAAGTGGTTGTCTTACCAGATCCTTGCAACCCACAAACCATGATCACCGACGGCTTGCCATTTAAACGCAAACTCGCCTCATCTTTTCCCATCAGCTCAACGAGCTCGTCGTGAACAAGCTTGATGAACTGCTCGCCTGGATCAACGCTTTTCAACACGTTGGCGCCTAATGCTTTTTCCTTTACGCGAGCGACAAAGCGCGACACAACCTTGTAGCTGACATCGCCATCGAGCAAAGCCAGGCGCACCTGACGCACAGCATCGGCGATATTATCTTCGCTTAAATGCTTCTTGCCACGCAAGGAAGCGCAGAGATCACTAAACTTTTCAGTTAACTTACCAAACATCTGCACCAGTATAGCATACTACATTCTAGGTTACAAGAATGAAATAACGATCATGACCAGCTAAATCTTGAATCACCTGTCCGCTGCCAAAAATCTTTTGAAGAGCAGGCCCTTGACCTGTGCCAATCTCAAAAAATAATTTTGCATTTTGATTCAAATACGGCCCCATTTCTTTTTGAATCCGCTTGTAAAACTCCAGTCCGCTCGGCCCTGAAACCAATGCTAGTTTTGGCTCGTTACTCAAAACGCTTGGCTCTAATGCGCCATATTCCAATTCAGTCACATACGGAGGATTGCAAAAAAGATAATCACAGCGACCAATGAAGGGCTCAAAAAGATCTCCGCATAGAACCGTAACATCGAGATTATTCAGCTGAGCATTGCTTTTTGCCAACGCAGCAGCCCGAGGCTCAATATCTGATAATGTCACATGAAGACTTGGCATGAGTTTTTTAATTGCAAGCCCGATACACCCGGTGCCACAACAAATATCCCACGCAACTTTCCCAGCTTCTAAATAGGGCAGAGCATGCTCGGGCAAAAATTCTGTCTCTACACGAGGCAGCAACGTTGAATTATTCCACCGAATGCGGCAGTCTAGGAAATCAATCTCAGTTGGCAAGCTGTCTGGCATAGTTTTCCGCGACTAAGGCCTCAGTGAATTCATCTAGATCCCCTTCCATCACCTGGTCGAGCTTATAAAGGGTTTTGTTGATGCGGTGATCAGTCACACGGTTTTGAGGGTAATTATAAGTGCGAATGCGCTCCGATCGATCTCCAGTGCCGATTTGCGATAGACGCTCAGAAGACATTTTCGCCTCTGATTTGCGCCTCTGTTCATCAGCAATTTTAGCCTTGAGTAGGCGCAAGCATTTCGCTTTATTTTTATGCTGCGAGCGCTCCTCTTGTGAGTAGACAACAACTCCTGTAGGGATATGTGTAATACGTACTGCAGAATCTGTAGTATTAACGTGTTGGCCACCTGCCCCAGAAGCGCGATAGGTATCGATTTTTAGATCACTCTCATCAATATCAATTTCTTCTTCCTCGTCAGGCTCCATCAATACAGCCACAGTAATCGCTGAAGTGTGCACACGTCCTTGAGTCTCGGTGTCAGGAACGCGCTGAACTCTGTGTGTACCAGCCTCAAATCGCATTAATCGATACACGTTAGGCCCTGAGAGTACAACGCTAAAATCCTTATATCCACCCTGCTCTGAGTGGGATGCTGACAGCAATTCAGATTTCCATCCCTTTTTGTCTGCATATAAGCGGTACATGCGCGCGCAATCCCCTACAAACAAAGCCGCTTCATCGCCACCGGTACCGGCACGGATTTCTAAAATCACATTGTTATTATCATGGGGATCTGGCGGAACAAGTAGACTTTCGAGTTCTTGTTCAAGTTTAGGAACAAGCGTCTCTAAAACTTCAATTTCATCTTTGATAATGCCCTGAAACTCTTCATCAGATTCTGATTTTAGCAACTCACGATTTTCAGCAAGCTGCTCCTTCGCCTTCTTCAGCTTATCATGGACATCTTTAACATTAGATAGGTAGGAGTGCTCTTGGGTTAACTCTTTATATCGCTTTTGATCAGAAAGCGCCCCAGGATCACCAAGAGCACTTTCAATCTCGTTAAAACGCGCAAGAAGCGCATCTACCTTATCTTTCACGAATCACTTGGCTTTTTCTTGACGGCTACTTTTTTAGCAGGCGCTTTCTTTGCCTTAACTGCGACTTTTTTATCTTCTTTCGGCTCTTCTACTTTAGGAGCAGCAGGTTTTTTCGCTGTATAACGATTGCGGAACTTATCGACGCGTCCTTCGGTGTCGACAAACTGCTGACTTCCAGTAAAGAAAGGGTGCGATGCAGATGAAATCGGCACGCGGTAGACGGGGTACTCGTTACCTTCAAAAACTTCTGTTTCTTTAGGCTGCAAGGTTGTGCCGCATACAAATTTGGTGCCTGTCGCCGTATCGACGAATAAGACGTCTTGGTATGGGGGATGGCCTTCTTTTTTCATTGTTTCTCCTGATGTGTTGACAACTGTACTACTAAACACTTAAGATTATCGAGAAATTTAATTAAACGCAAGGGGCATGATGAAAGAGCGATCGGTCAAATATTTATTGATCATTTTAGCAGCGACAACGGCCATCTCGCTTATATTCAAAGGCCCTATTCCCACCTGGCTAAAGTGGTATGACCCACACATGTGGCTTGGGCTATCCGACTGGGGTATGCACAAATATTTTATTTGGCAAATTGCAACCTATATTCTTCTACCAACCCCCGACGCAGATGCCTCTCTCATGTTTCTTTTCAATACAGGATTTACCCTTTACCTCCTTTGGACCATTGGTAAAACTCTCACACATCAAAAATCTCTTCGAGATTTTTGGCTCCTATTCCTTGGCAGTGGAGTCTTTGGAGGAGCTTGCGCCGCTCTAACGCTGACCTTTACGCATACTACTGGACATCTAGCCGGCTGGACACCAGCCCTCTACGGGCTTCTCATAGGCTGGATGCTCGCTAACCAGCATGGGCGCGTCCTCGTGTTTTTTGCCATCCCCATGCCCATCAAATGGGTCATACTCGGAGCTGCTGCCGTTACACTCTACCTAGATGTCGCCGCGGGTCTTTACCTACAATTTATCGCCAGTCTCACGGCCATCCTTTTTGGCTACCTGTATGCGATCATCGCCTGGGAGACTCATTCTCCCTTTGCTCGGTTGCGCTCTTTTGAGCGCTTTCTTCATCGCCTTCGTGGCAAAAAAACAAAAATCTACAACTTTGAGGTTTACAATGACATCCCTTGATAGAGCATTGGGCTATGCGCAAGCCATCACTTGTACAGGTGTTGCAAGCGCTACCCTCTACACAGCCGTCACAACTCAATCACCATTGGTTAAGGCCGTCTATACGGTAGTCACCGTCGTTTTAGGCTACGTGGCCTGCGAAACCTGTGACCGAGCTCTAAGCGGCTCCCACCCTGCTCCAGAAAAGACTTGACATCTTTATCTGCTTATGCTAAACTACTTGCATGTTTACAATTCTCAAGCATGCTTTATTAGGTTTAATAATCTCCCTGGCGTCAGTGGCCCCGTTTCAAACACATGAGGGATCCGCGCAAAGCATTGTCATTGAAGACAATACAAAAATCTTATCCTTCAACATCTTGGGCTTTCCTAAACAGCAAACAGATCGAGAAAAACGCCCCCATTTCCTAGATCCTGTCCAAGACGCAGATAGCCGTATTAGTAAAATTTTTAATGCCATCAGGAGAGAGCAACCCGACATCCTTCTCCTTCAAGAAGTTCACGATGAGGGCAACCAGATCGATGAGACCATCATCAACGGGCTGAACGATCAATTTTCCACCTTCTACACCCACACACTCCGTGGTCAAAAAGTGCTCGGATCAGGCCTTCTAGTAGCTACACGCTATAAAAACACCTCTTTTGAAATGCATCCGTTCACAATCGATGGAGGCGCAGACAGAAAATACGTCTATAAGGGCTTTGGAATTCTCTCAATCCGCGATGACAACGATAAATTAATCATGCGTATTGCCAACACGCACCTGCAATCAGGAAAAGCCACCAAAGAGCAGGAAGTGTCTCGAGAGGGCGCGACTTTGACATCTGCTCAAATTCGAGACCTACAAGCGCGCGAAATCATTGCTAAGCTCGAAGAGCTAAACGCTACCGAACCGGCCGAAATCAACGCCTTTGGTGGTGATCTCAACGTCGATCGCACAAATCCAGACGACACGTTCGTAAATGGTGAAATGAGTATCCTTCACCCCGATAACCCTGCGTTGCAAGATGGATTTTATCGTGCTGGAGATAAAAGCCCGCGCCAATTATGCCCAAGTGATTACACCCAGCAAGATATTGGTGAAGATCCAGAAGCCGTTGACAACATCGTCAGCTTACCAGGCTCTCATAAGATGGTTACAGAAAAAGTGAGTGAGTTTGCCAATTACAACGACATCTCAGATCACGCGATGATCAAAACCACTTTTTATCGGACAAGCCCTAACTGAGCCGCGAGCAAACCAGCTAAAATGCCCTCTTCGTAACGAAAGACCGGATGATTTTCCAGCTCTGGAAAGTCATTCGGTTGCAAAATGTCATCGCTTGTCAAATGAGGGATAATTTCCCGCCCCAATTTCAACAGCTTGGCTCTTTGCTGCTCGATCATCTCCTCTAGCATTGCGTCGCTCCTTAAAGAAATTTTTCATTAGCTGTGAAGCCTCATCAGCTAAAAGGCCCTTTTCAATCTCGACTTTGTGGATCTCAAATCCCCCATCTAAGACATTGATCCAGCTTCCGCCACCGCCACATCGAATATCGGGGGCTGCCCATACAACTTTTTTTAACCGCGCCTGCAAAATGGCACCTGCGCACATCGCGCAAGGCTCTAGTGTTGTATACAAGGTGCAATTGCTCAAACGCCAATTGCCCAGCAGATCGCAAGCCTCTCGAATCGCCAATACCTCGGCATGTGCGGTAGGATCAAGTAAAAATTCTGTTTGGTTATACCCTTCTGCAACAATCAACTCATCACAGACAATCACAGCGCCAACAGGAACCTCGCCCTCATTAAAAGCTATTTGAGCGAGCTCTAAAGCTCTTTTCATAAATCTCATACAACCATCCTAACACAAACAAATAATTGTTGGCTTGATCGAATTACCCCCACGTGATACAATGGATAGCATAGGTAAAACAAATACGTAAAAATTGGAGAGCCCCATGTCTTTAGACAAAGGTACAAAAGAAGAAATTACAAAAAAGTTTCAACTACATGAAAAAGATACAGGTTCTGCAGACGTCCAGATTGCAATTTTAACAGAGCGCATCACTGAACTCACAGATCACCTAAAACTATCACCGAAAGATCACCGCTCACGTCTAGCTCTCCTCAAACTGGTTGGGCAGCGCCGCAAGCTACTAGACTATCTTAACTCAACAGACACTAAGCGCTACCAAACTCTGGTCAAGCGCCTCAAACTCCGTAAGTAATTTTCTAAAAAGCCTTCCTCTTCGGAAGGCTTTTTTCTATTAATTTTTGACTTATTCATATCAGTTGGGTTGCCTTGAAAAGGACCATTTGATAGAATCGACTCTTTAGGCAATCGGAATTTATGTCTATGACCTGCTTTAAGCTTGATTAGATCAGATCATAGGGATAAAAATTTGATTGCCTACCACCATAAACCATAAAGGAAATCAAATGGAACTAAAACGCGAAACACTTTCGGTCACAATTGCTGGCCGTGAAATGACTTTCGAAACTGGCAAAATCGCTCGCCAAGCTGGAGGATGCGTCCTCGTGCGTTGCGGCGAAACAATCGTCATGGGCACAGCCTGTGCAAACCCCACAGGTAGCGATGACATCGACTTCCTACCTCTTCGTGTCGACTATACAGAAAAATTTTCAGCTGCTGGCAAAACTCTCGGCGGCTTCATTAAACGAGAAGGGAGACCAAAAGAGCGCGAGATCTTAGTGAGCCGCTTGATCGACCGCCCTCTACGCCCAATGTTTGAAGAGGGCTATTACAACGAAACACAAGTGCTGGCCTATGTACTATCCTACGACAACGAGCACGCTCCAGAACCCCTAGCTATTTGCGCAGCTTCAGCAGCGCTTGTGCTATCAGAAATTCCACTCATTAAGCCCGTAGGTGCAGTACGCGTTGGTATGATCAATGACAATTTTGTGATTAACCCAACAGTGACTGAACTGAAAGAGTCAAAACTCGATCTGTTAATCGCAGGAACTGAAGATGCGATTTTAATGATCGAAGGATTTTGCGACTTTTTAACAGAAGAGCAAGTCCTAGAGGCTGTCAATGAAGGTCAAAAAGCCATTCGCACCATCTGCGAAAAACTTGCTGACTGGCAAAAAGTGCTTGGCAAGCCAAAAATGCGCGATATCTTCCGCATTCCACCAAAAGAGCTACACGCAGAGATTGAAAAAATTTGCGGCGGCAGAATTGATGAACATGTGCGCATCAAGCAAAAAGCTTTGCGCGATGAGTCCATTGCTGCAGTCAAAGAAGATGTAATGGCGCAGCTTTTTCCAGAAGGTGAAGTTGCAAAATTCAATAAAGTGGATGCAAACATCTCCTTTAAGAAATATGTCGCATCAAAAATGCGCAACATGATCTTAACCGACAAAGTCCGCGCTGATGGCCGCAACTCTGAAGAGATTCGCCCCATCGACATCGAACTCGATCTCCTACCGCGTACTCACGGCAGTGCTCTATTTACTAGAGGCGAAACGCAAACGATTGCCGTCTGTACACTCGGCGGTGGCAATATGGCCCAACGTTTTGAACACCTTGAAGAAGAAGGCGAGCAACATTTCTACCTGCAATATTCATTCCCTCCGTTCTCCGTTGGAGAGGTAGGCCGCATGGGCGCTCCCGGACGTCGAGAGGTTGGGCATGGCAAGCTTGCTGAGCGCGCTCTTGCTCCGTTGATCCCTTCACGCGAAGTCTTCCCCTACACAATCCGTGTAGAATCAAACATCACCGAGTCAAATGGATCTTCATCAATGGCCTCTATTTGCGGTGGATGTATCGCCCTAATGCGAGCTGGTGTGCCCATCAAACGACCTGTAGCAGGAATTGCCATGGGACTGATTTTGGACAGCCACGAGCGCTTTGCCGTGCTATCCGATATCCTTGGAATGGAAGATGCCCTCGGAGATATGGACTTTAAGATTGCTGGCGATGAAAAAGGAATCACAGCCTTCCAACTTGATATCAAAATAGAAGGAATCACCCCTAAAATCATGCAAACGGCTTTGATGCAGGCTAAAGAGGGTCGCATTCACATCTTAAACAAGATGCTTCATGCTTGCCCAATTGCTTCAGAGAGTCTATCTAAATACGCCCCGCGTATTGAAACTGTTAAAGTAGCTCCAAGCAAGATTGGAACCGTCATCGGCCCAGGAGGCAAAATGATCCGTGAGATCACCGAAACCTCTGGCGCTGAAATCAATATCGATGACGATGGCCTTGTCAGCATCACCTGCACAAGTGCAGAAGGCATGGAAAAAGCCAAAGAGATGATCCATAACCTCACTGCTGAGCCAGAAGTTGGTAAAGTCTACACAGGCAAGATCACTTCTGTAACTGACTTTGGCGTCTTCGTTCAAATCTATAGCCAAGAAGGCTTGTGTCACGTTTCCGAGCTTTCTTACGAGAGAATCGACAACGTCCAAGATCACTACAAAGTAGGCGAAATGCTCGAAGTGAAATACGTTGAAAAAACAGACCGTGGCGTGCGTCTATCTCGCAAGGTGCTGCTGCCTAAGCCTGAGGGCTATGTAGAGCAAGAAAGAGCGCCACGCCCACCGCGTGATCGCAATTCTCGCCCCCCTCGCAGAGATGGCGGCAACCGTTCAGATGATAGAGGTGGAGATCGTAAGCCCACTCCCCTCAACATCATAGCTCCGCCACCTCTAAAGCGCTAATTATTAAGCCCCTATTTAAGGGGCTTAATTCTATATCGAAGTGAGCTCAAAAATCGGTATATATATACTTTTTATTTTAAATATGGTATAATAGTAGTTACGGGGAGCTATATTATGACTTATTTAAATAAAATTAATAACCATTCAGATATATATTTAAATTCTGATGTTTTTGATTTTGAGTCACTTGACTCAATCGATTTCTTAGTCACTAAGGTTGAGAAGGTTATGACAACCCTCTTAAAACCACTTTCTAAGCCATCTAATCAGCAAAAAACTATTCTGCATGTAAAAACAATCGACTCGATCTTATCAATTAAAGGTAAACCACTTAACTCTTTAGAGACCTTAGCCACTAAGGTTATAAAGGTTATAAAAAATTGCTTCAACCAGCTTCCAAAACTCTTCGGGCAATTTAAAACCACTTTGAGCGCAAAAACAATTGATCCAATCGTATCACTTAAAAATAAAGTCCTTAGCCCCTTGGAGACCTTAGCCGCTAAGGTTGAGAAGGTTACACACTCGTGCTTAACGCCTCTCATCGAGCTCTTTGAACAGTTTAAAACGATTCTTCAACTAAAAGCTTTAGACCCAACTCTCTCATTAAAAGAAGCTTACGAAGTTCTAGATTGGAGCCTTTATCTTGTTGGCCCTGAAGCGTCTAATGAGGACTGGAATGACAACTCACCAACATCTACAAACAACTTATCCCACTCACATGTCATAAAAGTGGACCATCAGACAGTTGCAATTGAACGCAATAAAATTGGCGAGGGTGGCGGTAAACTTGTCAATTTTGGATTTTTGTTAAAGATCGACCATTTAGCAAAATACCAACTTCAAAAAGTCGCAGTCTTAAGGCCCCTATATAAAATGTCTTTCGACGACATTACCTTGGATGAAGAAAATGTACAGGCCCTTCAATGCAACAATACTCACTTAGAGCCTGCAGCACTTTATACAGGTAAAACCTATGACCCTGCTCTTCTACAAAAGCACAAAGAAAACCCTGATGTCGTACCCATTGTTAACCAGTACATCATTAAGCCCTATTTACAACCCCTCGATCAACTCACTGACTTGGAAGATCGACTTCAAGCGATGCTTGATATCGCTAAATCGATCAACTATTTGCACAAACATGACCTTGTTCATCGCGATATTAAACCTGAAAACATGATGTACACCAACAAGTCAAATGGTAAAATCAGTGCCAAGCTCATTGATCTTGGACAGTTGCACAACATCAACAACGACTCTGAAAACACCTTTCCAGGAACAGAATACTACATTGCTCCTGAAATTCAGGAGTCAAGCATACATACGAAAGCTTCTGATATGTATGCATTTGGTCTTTCAATTCAAAGAGTGATCGAGCCGCTCAAAAGCTCTAACGCTTCTCCAGTTCTAAAGCAGATGGAAAACTTAGCACAGCGCCTGATCAGTGAAGATCCAAAAATGCGTCCCACGGCAGAAGATACTTACAAAGAATTGAAAAGCATCAAGCTCAATAATTATAGCTAAGCAGTTCTACTTGCCTTTTATTAAGCATATGGTGAGAATATAGTCTCTAAATATGGAGATTATTGATGCAACCTGCCTTTTCAATTCCAACAGGAAACAGTTTTACAACCGCTTTCAAACCTTCCGAATTCGGGCCGATCGCTTGTCTGGCTATGCTTATTTTCGGACAAAGCCAATTTTTTGACCAACCCAAAACAGTTGCGAGTAGACAAGTAAGCTTCCTAATCAAAAATCTTATGGAAGTTGTCTCGCAGCCTAACTTCACAATTGAAAACATGTTATCCGAATTAAAGGGTGTAGTTGCAGATCCTGACAATCCTCTGGAAGTCGCTCTGCTTCAATGTTGCAACAAAGTGAAAACACTACATGAACAAAGAAAACAATTGCTAGCCAAGTTGAAGTCAATACGGCATACCGAATTAACACCAAATCTTATCGCGCAAATTCGAACATATGCTCGCTCCTTTACAACATCAACCGAATATGATTCTGCTGAAGAATGGCTGGGCCATTTAAACAAGGAACCGAGGATGCCCTTGGGCTATACTAATTTAGTTAAGGATGAACTCCTAATGACATTTAAATACCGGCAGGCGCTTGAAGAGGCTGTCTCTAAAGAAGCAATCGACTCTGCCATCATGCGCTTTATCAAGCACTATTATGCTCAAGAAATTGCCCAACTTAAAGAACTTCTTTCTAAGCACTACCCCGACGATTATAAACTCAAAAACGAGAACATTCCTTCTAGTACAGGATCGGATGCTTGGAAACACGCCCTATTCACGATGGTTGAAGAATTTTCAATAACAAGCATTGAGGCTATGTTGGAAAAAATTGGTCAAGAACTCCACACGCCTCTCTTTGAAGGGCATTCCTTTGAATCTGTGGGAAATGCTCTTAAAAATCAAAACGTTAACCAAGAAATAATCGACACGCTTATCCCTATCCTACAAGGCAATTCTCTTCGACCTGTTGATCAACAGCTCATTAAATCAAAGCGAGTTGAACTGCAACGAACTAAATTGACACCAGATTTTCTCGCGCGAATTCGGGCATACGCTCGCGTCTTCGTCACCAAAGCCGAATATGATTCTGTTGAAGAATTGCTAAGACATGTAAGCACAGAACCAATGGCAATGGGCCTCATTGAATTGGTCAAGGATGAAGTCCTGATGACTTTTAAATACCGGCAGGCTCTTGAAGAGGCTGTCTCTAAGGAAGCGATTGATTCTGCCATCATGCGCTTTATCAAGCATTTTTATGCTCAAGAAATTGACTACTTTAAAGAACTCCTTGCTGAGCACTACCCCGATGATTATTGGTCAACCACTGAGGGTATTACTTTTAAAGTAGAAGCAGAAATTTGGCAAAAGGGCCTCTTCCTTATGTTTGAAGGTTTTTCAATAACAAGGGTTGAGGCTATGCTGGAAAAAATTGATATAGATGACCGCACCCCGCTATTTGAAGGAAAACCCTTCGCATCTATTGCCAAAACCCTTAAAGATCTAAATGTTAATCAAGATATAATCAATACGCTTACCTCCATCCTAGGAGGAACCTCTCTTCGAACTACTGATCAAAAGCTCATTAAAACAAAGCGAGTTGAACAAGCTATTGATCAAACCAAAAAGGACAACCCAGAAGACACCTTCGAGTATATTGAATGTTTAATGGACATTCGCAATGACCCCTACGCAGATTTAATAAAGAAGAAGAATCAGGAAAGGCTCCTTGAGCTTAGAGAAGCTATGAAAAAAAATCTCAAAGAGGAAAACCTATTCGCGTTTGTATTCAGTTATGGCAAATATCAAGAGTTTCTTGAAAGCGCCAAAATAGATCCCGTGCATGAGCATTCGCCTTTAGAAAGTCTACCTATGACGCTTGAAGTCGATTTTGATCCCAAAAAAATACTCTTGACACATGTTAAGAAGCGGGTAGAAAAGGCTAAAACAAAAGAGGAGGCCGAGAAAATCCGATCTGAGTATCAAGCGCTAACTGAACAGCTAAACTGGACAGTAGATGATCAGACGCTTAGCAAAATGAGCCTTATCATCAACAGCAAACCTACGGCTACGCAGGAGATGGATTAGGATCAATAGGGCGTGTTATCTTTGGCGGCGGCGGAGGTTCCTTTCGGATATTTTGATCAGCATCAAATTTTAGCTTTTTGCGCTTCTCCTCAGAATTCCACTTATCTTCCATAATCGCTTTCATATCTTCTTTATCAAGTGTCTCAAATTCCATGAGCATGTCCGTCATAAGCAATACTTTTGCTTCATTAGCTTTGAGAATTTCTATTGCACGATCATGTGCCTCTTGCAAAAGCTTTTTAACAGCTTCGTCAATGTTTTTTGCGGTGGCTTCAGAGTAGTTGCGATCCATGCCCATACCGCCAAGGTACTGGTTGGCATCGTTTTGCTCTTCATAGGCCACTAACCCAAGCTCATCGCTCATTCCCCAGCGGCAAATCATGTTGCGCGCAAGGCCTGTTGCCTGCTGAATGTCCATCTGGGCGCCTGAAGAGATGTCTCCAGCATAGAGCTCTTCTGCTACGCGACCACCCATCAAGACTGCGAGCTGATCGACAATTTCTTTTTTCCAGTAATTCGTGCGATTTTTCTTGGGCATAAAGTGTGTAGCACCAAGCGACATACCTCGTGGAATGATCGTAACTTTATCAACGAGATCACCATTTTCAACAACAAGCCCTACAACGGCATGCCCCGATTCATGAATGGCTGTTAATCGCTTTTCTTTATCATCGATCTCAAGGCTGCGTCTTTCTTTTCCATACCGCACTTTATCACACGCCTGGCGAACATCTTCGTTAGAAACAGCGGTCTTATTGCGACGAGCAGCAATTAGAGCTGATTCGTTGAGCATGTTTTCTAAATCTGCACCCGATGCACCTGGTGTGATCCTTGCAATAGCCATGAGATCAACATCGTCTGCTAGTTTAATTTTCTTGGCATGGACTTTTAGGATGGCAAGACGTCCTTTTAAATCGGGCAGATCAAGAACAACGCGTCTGTCAAAACGACCAGGTCGTAAGAGGGCTTTATCGAGAATATCAGGGCGGTTTGTTGCTGCAATTAGGATAATCCCCTCTTTGGTATCAAATCCATCCATCTCAACGAGAAGCTGGTTAAGTGTTTGTTCACGCTCATCATGCCCGCCGCCCATACCAGAGCCACGCTGACGCCCAACGGCATCGATTTCATCAATGAAGATGATACATGGAGCGTTTTTTCTAGCTTGCTCAAATAGATCGCGAATACGGCTTGCGCCGACACCGACAAACATTTCAACAAAGTCCGATCCAGAAATAGAGAAGAATGGACATTCCGCTTCACCTGCCACTGCTTTAGCCACAAGCGTTTTACCGGTTCCAGGCGAACCTACGCAAAGCACGCCTTTAGGGATACGTGCCCCTAAAGCTGTGAATTTTGCTGGATCTCTTAAAAATTCAACGATCTCTTCGAGCTCTTCTTTTGCCTCTTCACATCCCGCAACATCTTTAAATGTCACTTTGATTTGCTCACGTGTCAACATTTTAGCTGGTGATTTACCAAAGCTCATAGCTCCGCCAGCAGACCCTTTCATTTGCCTTGAAAAGATGACATAGAGCAAGAACAATCCTAGTAGAATCGGCAAGAATGTGATGAAATAGCTAAAATAGTTAGGCGATGGTTGCTCGTTTGTGTAAGTCTTGTCAAGCACAGTGTTGCGTGGTTGATCAGGTGCTTTAAAAGCGAGTCCCCGGTTCTGCGCAAAGGCTGTATACTCTTTTTGCGCTTGAGCAAACCATTGACCAAATTGCTCAGGGTTTTGTTGCTCTAGCGTGCGTGTCGACATCTCTTGATTATTGTAAAACCAGATGACATCAGAAACTTTTGCGCGAGCAGTATCTAAAAGTGCAGTGTTATCAATTAAAGACTCGCTCACAGCTGAGTATTGATTAAGATCTTCGACGTAAGTGCGAACAGAACGAAGTTGCAATAATCGCACGCCCTGCTTTTCAGCATTGAGCGCTTTAGAAACACCTCCAAGCTCTGTAAGCGCTGACTTATAAACGCCCATTTGCTCAACAGGAGATTGTTTGGAGGCTGCCTCAACTTGTGCCTGAAGTTCTTTGAGTTGAGTCTTTATCGACTCATCTCCGATACCAAGTGTCGGTGAGCGAAAAGCTGCGATTAGACTTTGAACATCTCGACCCATGATTTGAGCATCGGATGCGTTGGGATTCGCCGCAACTTTTTCATAAGTGGACCAGGCACTGGGGATAGACGGTGTCTGCCGGCCCGTTAATTGCTGAATCACGATGCTATTTGTGCGCTCATGCGTATTGTAAACAGGATCAACGACGACATAGCCCTTTTGGGGAATCTGCATTCCACTAAGGTGCAAATAGGTATCTGCAGCCTCAATAATATTGCCACGCAACGCATCTAAATCACTTGAAAATCGCACCTTAGATCTTGTCAGTTCATGATTTTGGTTGAGCAGCTCGAGGTATCTATATCGCGATTTGGCATTTTCAGTTAGCTGTGTTTTAAACTTTCCACTAAAAGTCACAAGTTTGTCGTTAATTGCTATTTTCTTATTCTCTTCTTTTTGAGTGAGATCAAGGTTTTGTAAATGTTCTGTCTGGTGTGAGAAGGCAACTTTGGCATGCTTTTCCGAGCCCATGCTGCTCATTGTTAGGTAAACGAGTATACCTGCAAGCACGAAGAGCCAGAATCCGCCTGGGAACCCCTTCTTTTTCTGTGGATCATTATTATTTTGTGACATAATTATTAATTTTGGATTATATTTTAGCCTATTTCTTTTTATTACACTTATTTGCTTTTTTAATAAACAAATAAGTTAACATGCTTATACTTAGGCTGGATACTAACACATACTTTTTACTTTGTCTACGCTAAGATAGCCAAGATGACATTGAAATAGAAGATCTCCTGATTGAATCTGCTTTTTTGGCAACCGATTAGCTAAAAGATTGAATAATGTCTCTAGCTGAGTATGCGTTAACGTCTGACCTAACGAATTGGCAAGTTTTGATAAAAAATGGATAACTTCGACCTTCTCTAGTGGATAAAATGGCCCAAAATCGATTTTCCTTCCCTCGAGCGCAGCAAAGTAGGGCGCTACCTGTCGATCTAAGTATTGACTTAGATCATGGCCGCGCGCTGCAAGACGACCAAGAGACCTATCGATGTTTTTGCCAAATTGAGCTTCAAGCCTCGGCAAAATGGTCTCTCTCATCCGTACTCTTAAATATTTAGGGTCCTGGTTCATCGAATCGTTGAAAAATCTACTCTTCAACCAAGCTTCAAGTTCTTTTTTTTGCAGAGACAGAAGCGGCCGCCAGACTTTTATTCCATTGATAATAGTTTCTGGCGCTATCCCTCCGAGCTTAGCTAGTTGAGCACCTTCCAAGACACGCTTGAGCACGGTTTCGGCTTGATCACCTAGATGATGGGCCACCATCACAGCCTGAGCATCAATTTTTGCTGCAACCTTTGCAAAAAATTGGTAGCGCTGATCTCTTGCCCAATCTTCTAAGTTCCCCACTCGCTGCTTTGGGTCAAGACGCGTCATATAAAAAGGGAGATCAATGAGTTCTTCAAGCTGCTTGGCCTCATCTGCACTCTCTTCTCTAAAGCCATGATCAACATGTGCCACATGCAAATCCAATGGAAAAAATTGCTTTGCCGCTTGCATCAACTCCAAAAGCGCCATTGAATCAGACCCACCAGAAATCGCCAAAATAATTGGTCTATGATCGACCCGATAGCGCTCTACAAATATCTTAATAACTTTAAGGCAGTTGTCTTTCATAGTGCGAGTATACCAAAATACGGCTTTTCAGGTACTATTGTCTTATGCCAACGGTTTGGAAATACTGCCTCAGTCAGTTTATCAAAATTTTTTTTCTAACGCTATGTGGCTTTATCACATTGCTGCTTGTCATGCGACTTGGCGATATCGCTCATTTTGCTGCGCAAAGCAACGAATGGAGCACTGTTGCCCTATTCATGCTTTATCAGATCCCTTATATCCTGCCATTAGCCATGCCCATTGCCGCATTAACAGCTGCCTTTATCACGATGCGTCAACTCTGCGATAGCTCTGAAATGACAGCCCTGCGCGCTGGCACTCTCAGCATTAATAACATTCACACGCCTATCCTTTGCGCAGCTCTGCTCTTATCAGGAGTAAATTTTATGCTCGCCTCTGAGCTCACTCCCTATTCCCGTATGCAAACGCGCAAACTTGTCCATAAAACAACAACGAGAAACCCGCTTTTTCTTCTCAAAAAGAGTAAATACGTTCGTCTTTCTGATACCTCAATTGATTTATCAATAGTTAAAGCCAATAAACACGCCAAAAACCTCACGTTCATAACTTTTAACAAATCCGCAGACAGGCTATCTGCAGTTTTTGCAAAAGACCTTAAAGTCAAAAATGGCCAGCTCAAAATAGAAAACCTCACTCAGCTGGCTTATCTGCCCTCTGACAATTTCGACCATCTGCTCATTGAAAATCAACAGGAAACCGATCTACCTGCAGAAAATCTCTCTTTATTTTTGCGCAACCCTTCTGTGCGTATCGCATATGATAGTTTGCCTTGGAGACAAATGCGCCTTAAGGCCGTATCTGATATCGGGAACAAACGCTATCAAAACGCATTCCTATATGAATGCGTGCGTCGAACATCATACGGCATGAGTCCTCTGACTTTTTCCCTAATAGGTCTTTCCTTTGGATTGCAGATCGGCCGTAATCGACGTAAGCGAGCGCTTGTCCTGGCCACCTGCCTCACAGCCCTGCTGTTAGCAAGCGTTTTAGTGGGCAAGTCTTTTGAAACAAAACCTATTTTAGCTGCCCTTTGTTACTACCTACCACATCCTATCGCGTGGATCCTTGCGTGGCGCTATAAAAACTTAAAAGAGCAGGGAGTGGAATGAACTTTTTGCCTATCTATGAGCGCATGCTTCTTAAAAATCTCATCAATTCATTATTGCTGATCTTCGGAGGCATTTTTGCCATTTTTGTCCTCTTAGATTATGCCCTCCACATGCGTGAGATGACACAAGGCACAGCAATGCCTTTGAACATGCTTTTTATTTACTACGCATGCCACATCAGCAAATACATGGTGCACCTGCTCCCCATCTCTCTTTTAATTGCGTGCATTAAGGTTCTCACATCGCTGAGCACAACACGCGAGCTGATCGCTCTGCAGGCTGGAGGCCTGTCTCTTAAAAAGCTAGCCCGCCCCTTCCTTGCCACAGGGCTTTTTTGCACGCTATTGCTTGGCATCAACGCCCAGGCCTGGATGCCTAAAGCCCTCTCCCATATCGATGCCTACACAGGCCTTCGGCAACATAAAATCAAAAAAAGGATCCCTCACCTTTATACAATCCCCCTTGAAGATGGCTCTAAACTTTACTACTCCCATCAATCACTTGAAACAATGGCACTTTGCGATGTCATCTGGGTGCAAAGCATCGATGAGATTTGGCGGATGCAATCGCTTAAACTCCTCCCCAACTGCCTTGAAGGCTACCACGTCGATCATCTCAAGCGAGACACCTCCAACAATCTTGTGCTAACTGACACACATGAGTTTCTCCCTATGCCTCAAATCCACATTGAAACCCTTGCTAAAACAAACTTTTTCACTCCATTTTCCGCTCGATCAATCACAGAGCTAAACCAACTATTAAAATCCCCCAGTGTTTACTACCAGCAAAATCACAGCGCTATTGAATCTCAAATATTTTATAAAATGCTCTGCCCCATGCTAGCGCTTATTGCTGTTTTGGCTGTATTAAAGCCCGCTATGCGCTATCGACGCTTTACAAACAACTTTCTGATCTATACACTTTCATTGTTGGGCTTTATCACCGTTTGCGCTGTCTTAAATGCGGCTGTAATTATCGGAGAAGCGCGCGTAGTGCCCCCTGTTTTTGCTGTTGGCCTGCCAATAGCTGCGCTTTTTACATATTTTGGAGGACGCTTTTTCTGGCTTTAAAACGTTTTTTTTTACTGCACGGCATCGCTGCACTTTTGCTCATTAGCTGGCTATTTGAACCCACTCGCCTCCTTTGGAATGCCCTTGATGGAGTATGCTTTAACGCCCTTAACGGCTTTGTGCATAGCGATCCTTTCTGGCAAAAGTTTTGGGCTCTTGCAGGTTATAAACGCTCAGAATACGCAATGGACCTTATCCGTTTAGTTTTCTTTGCACTCATTCTTTACAACTCACCCACTGCAATGCGTCGCCACAATGTTATTAAAATTCTTTTCATGATCCTCTTCATCTTTGCAACCATTACACTTGTTGGCAAAACCCTTTTTCCAAAAGTACTCCAAATAGAAAGGTTCAGTCCAACAGCATCTGATCCAACAGCCTTTCGCCTCTCATCTGTCATCGACTGGATCTATGTCAAAGATCACTCCCTGTCCTCATATCCAAGCGACCACGGCATCACCGCTTGGCTCTTTACATGCAGCATGTTTTTTCTTTTTGGAAAGCGTTATGGATTTGCAGCTTTAATCACTGAAGGATGCTACTGCCTTCCCCGCCTCGTCGCTGGAGCTCACTGGATGACAGATGTCATCATCGGCAGCGGCACCGTTGCCCTCATCTTATGCGCATGGGTCTATTGCACGCCTACCTTTAACTTCATCTTGAGAAAACGTTATGCACAAGCTCTTTGAGAAAACAAAAGCAGCCTATCGCCCAGCCTACATCCTAAATCAGGTCAGCGCTCTACTTGGGTGGGATCAAGAAACCCATATGCCTCAAGCTGGGATCAAAGCGCGATCTGCCCAAAAAGAATACATTGCAGGCCTTCGACATCAAGAAAGCATCTCTCCTCAATTTGAGCAGGCTCTAAGTGAACTACTCGCTTGTAAAGATCTAAGCAAAGAAGAAAGTGCTGCTGCCAACTTGTGGAAGCGCGATTTTGACAAAGCGACCAAACTTCCCAAACGATTTGTAGAGAAGTGGACAGCCACCTGTGCTGAAGCAGTCCACGCCTGGCAAATTGCGCGTGAAAACAACAACTTTAAAGCCTTTTGTCCTCACCTAAAAACCATTTTTGAGCTCTCTCAAGAAAGGGCCGAGCATTTCGGTTATAAGGAGCACCCTTACGACGCTCTTTTAGATGAATATGAGCCAAATGCTACTGCAGAGCAAATTGACACACTTTTTAATGAGCTAAAACCCTTTCTTATCGAACTGACAAGCAGCAGCACATCCAATCCCACATCACTCCCACCAGGCCCCTATCCCATCGAGGCTCAAATGAGCTATGTTGCTGATCTCATCCAAGAAATGGGACTCGAGCCTCATCACACGCGCCTGGACATGTCAGCTCATCCTTTTTGCACAACCCTTGATCCAACAGATGTGCGGATGACAACCCATGTTACAACAGACACACCTATTCCAAACATCTCAGCTGTCATGCACGAGGGCGGCCATTGTCTTTATGAGCGAGGCCTGCCAATAAAGTTTGCAGGAACTCCCCTTTGCGACTCCATTTCCTTAGGCATTCATGAATCACAATCCCGTTTTTGGGAAGTCATCATTGGACAAAGCCGCCCATTTTGGGAATATGCCTACCCTAAACTTCAAAAGACTTTCAACCAACTGCAAAACTTTTCCCTCGATAACTTCTACCAAACCATCAACCGCGTGCACCCCTCGCTAATCCGCGTCCATGCTGACGAGATTACATACACACTCCACGTCATCCTGCGCTATGAGCTTGAAAAAGAGCTGCTCACCAATACCCTTGATCCGAAAGACCTCCCCGACGCCTGGAATGCTAAAATGCAAGACTATCTTGGGATCACGCCCCCAAATGACGCCCTGGGATGTTTGCAAGACATGCACTGGGCATGCGGCAATGTCGGCTACTTCCCCACCTATTCTCTAGGGAATCTCTACGCAGCGCAATTTTTTGCCACCTTCACGAAAACCTACCCTGACTACACCAGCCGCATCGCCTCAGGCGATCTGCGCTTCATCACCGCCTGGCTTAAAGAGCAAATTCACAGCCACGGCCGCCTCTACAGCGCCCCTGAACTTTGTCAGATCGTCACTGGATCACCACTATCTTCACAACCCTACCGCCAGTACCTTACTAACAAATACAAATGATTGACTTTTAATTTCCATTTGTTCATAATGAACTTATTAAACTAAATAAATAATTGATATGGCAGCTAATATTGATCGATTAAGCACTCGCTTTCTAGCTGAAAGAGCTGGCCCCCTAGCTTTTGCAAATTACTTGGAGAAAGCTATTAGGACGCAAGCCACAGATAAGACTGTAAGCTTATACGCCACTAGTTTCATCACTTTCATAGCTACAAGAAAGGGCCGCAAGGACTTTTATTCAGAAAGAATAATACCATCTAGCCCACAACAACCAAAGCCTAGCTCACAACAACCAAAGCTTAGTGTTGAGGATTGCGAATCCATTAAGATCGTTGCTCGGGCACTCCAAGATAAGTTTCCTAAACATCTATGTGATTTTGAGGCCGCTTGTCGACAACTTGAATATGCACCATCTACAACTAATGATTCACAACAAACAATTGCACGCTAAAGTTTTATGCCAAGATACTTACAAGTTAATCAACCCCTTGCTCCTGAAAATCCGATTACACTTGCTCAGGCACTTCTTAGAGATCTAGAAACTCCAAGCCAAGCAGTAGAGGGATTTTCGGTACAGGACAGAACCACAAACATGGTCCTCTGTTTTGCTGTAAATATTACTAGCCACCATCGCCAGACTCGCTCTGAACAGCTCAGTCTCTCTGATCAAGAGGTCATTGCCGTCGTGCTAATGCATGATAAGCTGGCCTCAATAGAGCAAACTCATGCTATAAACCTCTTAGGAGCTCAGTTTCTTCATTTTGCAAACTCTCCTATCCCAAGCAATAGCGATTCTTCTGTTAACATTGATCCCTCTATTAACATTGATCCCTCTATCGAACGTCATGATAACACTCTAATCCTTAATGAGTTTGATCAGCCTAACACTTCAACAGCTAGACATATTTCCAACTGCTAGACTCGTTAATCCTCATCCATGTCTATCATTTAATAGCCAAGCTGTGATACGATAGAGAGCACTAACAATACAACAATGAAGTTTTGAATGTTTTTTGATAATTTAGACTTAGACCCAAAGGTTCTGCAATCGATTTCTGAAGCTGGCTACACTGAGCCCACAGAAATTCAAAAAGAAGCTATCCCTAAAATTCTGGCAGGCCACAGCATAAGAGCCTCAGCCCAAACAGGTACCGGTAAAACCGCCGCCTTTCTATTGCCTGCTATGAACCGCTTGGCTAAAACTGAGCACCGAAAAGGCAAGGGACCCACCGTCTTAGTCCTTGCTCCTACACGTGAACTTGCAATGCAGATTGCTACTCAAGCAGAAATATATAGCAAATATTTGAATCGCGTTAAAACTGTCTGCGTGAGCGGAGGCGTCCCCTACCACAAACAACTGAGCAAACTCTCTCGCCCCTACGAGATTCTCATTGCCACACCTGGCAGACTCATCGACTACCTAACCCGTAAAAAGATCGATCTATCGTCTGTTGAAATGGTCGTTCTTGATGAAGCAGACCGCATGCTTGATATGGGCTTTATTCAGCCTGTTAAGCAGATTGTCAACGCTACGCCTAAAGGGAGACAAGTTTTACTCTTTTCAGCCACGCTAGAAAAAAAGATCATTAAGCTCTCAGAAGAGCTGATGGATAACCCCATTGAAATTGCCATCCATGCCAAACATGCAAAGCATGAAAACATCCAGCAAAGGCTTCACTACGTTGATGACATCAACCATAAAAACAAGTTATTGGACCACATCCTTAACACTGACGAAGTTGAAAACACCATCATTTTTACATCAACCAAACGCCATGCTGACCACTTAGTCAGCGAGCTAAAAGACAAAGGCCACCTATCAGCTGCCCTTCACGGTGACATGAACCAGCGTCAGCGTACAAGGACAATTGCTCAGCTAAAGGCTGGAAAAATCACGACCCTTGTCGCAACCGATGTTGCAGCAAGAGGTATTGACGTGCAATCAATCACCCACGTGATTAACTTTGACCTTCCCTACCACATCGAAGATTATGTTCATCGCATTGGTCGAACAGGCAGAGCTGGATCAAAAGGCATAGCCCTTTCCTTTGCAGGCGGACGTGATGCTAGCTTGATCAGACAGATTGAAAAATTTACGGGTCAATCAATTAGCGTTGTGGAAGTACCAGGACTTGAGCCACGTAAAAAGCCTAAGCAGGCATCAGACTCACAAGGCCCACGCAGCAATAAAGGCCCGCGTCGCCCGTCTAACAACAAACCACAAGGCCCTCGTAAAGGTGGCGGTGGTGGTGGTAACAAGCGATCTTTTGCCCCTAAGTCAAGCTTCCAAAAGAGGCGCGGCCCTCAAAAACGCGGCCGCGGTTAGACCACCTGCTTGATTGCGTCTAAAACAGCGCCGTAGTTTGGCTCTTGTGTGATCTCTTCGACAAGCTCGGTGTAGATCACACGGTTATCCTTTCCTAAAAGGATGATCGCTCGAGCACAGAGCCCTTTTAGCGGACCATCAGCGATTCTCACTCCATAGTCATCAGGAAACGCGCTACGAAATGTAGATAACGTAACGGCTTGCTCCATCTGTGATGATATGCAAAAGCGGGAAGCTGCAAACGGCAAATCCATACTAATGTTCAGTACAATGAGATCCATAAAAGCTTTGGAGGCAGTGTCAAAGGCTGTTATTGATTTTGCACAGACCGGTGTATCCAAACTCACAAAAATATTGAGCAGTTTGATCTTGCCATCAAAATCTTTAAGTCCAGCAGTGCTTAAATCGGGCCTTAAAAGCTCAAAGTCTTTGGCTTGATCTCCAATGTTTGGAAAACCCTCGACAATCCTTGTCGGTTTACCTTTGAATTTTACTTCGCTCATGCAGCCTCCTGGAATTAACTTAAACAAAAAGGGATCATTAAACTAAATGTCATAACGACAACTAGCGAGTAGCCAAAGACTTTGCGAGCCCACTTGACATCATTTGCGCATTTAAAGCCTTGCACACAAAGAAAAAGCCAATAGAGGGCAACAAATGAAGTTCCAATCAGATAGAGCCTATTTGTATATCCCAATACGGATAACATCGCCATGGCGATACAAAATGCAACCGCGTAGATCACCATTTGGATTTTCGTAGCTTTAACTCCCTTGACAACGGGCAGCAACGGAATCTTAGCTTTTGTATATTCTTTTAGCCGGTAGATAGAGATCGCAAAAAAATGAGGCATCTGCCACAGCACCATGATGGTAAAAATAAGAAGCCCTGCCTGATCTAGTGAGCCTTTGACTGCGCAATAACCAACTAAGGGCGGGACAGCTCCTGCAATGCTTCCTATTAAAGTTGCGTGCCTTGTACGATACTTGAGATAAGTATAGACAACCACATACATCACAAAGCCAACTAAGGCAATGCCTAGGGCTAGCGGATTGGTAAAACTCACAAGAAAAAGGATGCCTAGTGCAAGCAGGATAAGAGCGTAGATAATACTCTGCTTTACCGTTACAAGTCCTTTGACAAGCGCGCGCATTTGAGTGCGCTTCATCTGCTTATCAAGGGCTCGATCAAAGTAATTGTTAAAGACACAACCAGAACCCATAATAAAGCAAAGTCCGATCAATGCTCCAAACAGAGTCACCACATCAATGCTGCCCCGGGCTGCTAGAAAGAAACCTCCGGCAGCTGTCATTGCATTTCCAAAGACAATCCCCGGTTTTGCGAGTTGAAAATATGTGCGAAACAGTTGTATATTTATTGCTTTTTCCATATGTTCAAGATGGAGGAACATTATGATTCAATGCAAGAAAAAAATTGCTTTCATAGCATTGTGCACCTGTTTGTTTGGGTGTGCTAAAGTTGAAAAAGAAGTTAAAGAAGACTGCAATAAGATAGAGTGCGTATGCAAAGAAGTATGCGGCTGCAGCAAAGGCTGTGCCTGCAAGAAGAATGAGACGCCTACATGTCCAGCACCAAAAAAGACATGCTCAGAGCCGAAACAGACCTGTCCAGCACCAAAAGACTAAAGGCCAGAGTTTTGATCCGAACTTCATTTCATGGAGTTCGGTTAGATCATAAGGTCGTAGTTTAAGTTGTACATGATCCAGATGGATCCTCCTACGATGATGAATACGACAAAGATCATAAATAGCAGCATCAGAAGGTTCCATTTGGAGTTTGATTCAAGCCCAACATGGAAGAAATAGATCAGTTGTAGGACTGCTTGCAAAGCCCCTAAAAAGATGATTGCGGGAAATTCTAAACTCGTTTCCAAGAAATCGTAAACGACGACACCATAAACGAATAAAACTAAAACCAGTGATAATCCAAACCCTATAAAAAGCGGCTTAAAGCTTGTGTTCCACACATTATTTTTCTGGTCCATATCAGTTCACCCCCACTAAGTAGACAATCGTATAAATAAAGATCCAAATGATGTTCATAAATTGCCAAAACATCCGAAGGCATGTAATCCGCTTAATGTGTACATCATTTAGCCCTTGTTTGATGACGGGTAGCAGCAGAACAACAATCCAGGCAAGTCCAATTAGAATATGGACTGTGTGCGTTCCAACTAGCGAGAAATATCCGGAGAGAAAGCCACTGACTTTCCAACTTGCATCCATTGCAATCAAGCGATGAAAATCAGCAAGTCCCATCCATAGAAAAATAAAGCCTAACGCAAAGGTGATAGCAAAGTAGAGCAAAGTGCCATTTTTGTTACCCCGGTGAGCATAAACACTTGCAACTCCACTTGTCAAACTACACCCCAACAGGAGTAGCGTTTGAACTAAAACAAGAGGTAGATTAAACAGATCTTTTGCTCCTGGGCCGCCAAATGTGCTGTCGCGTAAAACCGCGTAGACAGCAAATAGTGTTGCGAACATGATAAAATCTGTCAGCAGATATACCCAAAATCCAAAAATGGTTTTCTCATAAGGATCATGATGCTCGTGTGTCATGCTGTTTGTTTCCTAGATTCAATTTTTTTCACCTCATCGGCGGGCACATAATAGTCTGTGTCTTTTTCATAGAGACGTTTAATCACGCAGGCTATCATGCCAGCTAAAGAGAGCCAAACTAGCCAAAACATGTGCCAAACCATTGCAAAGCCAAAGACAAAACTCAAAGCCCCAATGTAGAATCCTGCCGAGGTGTTTTTCGGCATATGGATATCGTGATAAGGCCCACCCGATATTTGTTTTTTAGAGTGCTTCATCGACCACCAAGCATCTCGGGTTTGCACCTCTGGAAGGTGGGCAAAATTGTAAAAGGGTGGCGGCGAGGTTGTCGACCACTCTAAAGTGCGCCCATCCCATGGGTCTCCTGTTGTATCGCGATTATTCTTGCGATCTTTGATACTCCGGTAGAGCTGAAGCCCTTGAAATCCTACGCCTGCTGCGATAATAAGCGCGCCAATGGCCGCAAAGACAAAGATTGGCTGCCAGCTTGTCTCGGTGTAATGATTAAGCCGCCTTGTAGCTCCCATAAGCCCGAGTAAATACAGCGGCATGAATGCCACAATAAACCCGATAAACCAACACCAAAAGGCATATTTCCCCAACTTTTCGTTGAGCTTAAATCCGGTAAATTTTGGAAACCAGTAGGTATAGCCAGCAAAGAAACCAAAGACCACACCCCCGATAATTGTCGAATGGAAGTGGGCGATCAAAAACAGGCTATTGTGCGCTTGGAAGTCGAATGCAGGAATTGAAAGCAATACTCCTGTCATGCCGCCTGTCACGAAAATAAAGATAAAACCCATAAACCAAAGCATGGGTGTTGTAAAGGTAACGCGCCCTCGGCACATGGTGAAAAGCCAGTTGAAAACTTTCACGCCTGTTGGAACAGCAATGATCATTGTCATGATCCCAAAAAACGCATTGACATTGGCCCCAGCGCCCATTGTGAAAAAATGATGCAACCAGACCAAAAACGAAAGCACAGTGATTCCAATGGTTGCCCATACCATTGTTGTATATCCAAATAATCTCTTCTTAGAAAACACAGGGACAACTTCAGAAAAAATACCAAACGCTGGCAAGACTAGGATGTAAACCTCAGGATGACCCCATGCCCAAAATAAATTGATATACATCATGGGATTACCACCATGACCCGCTGTGAAAATATGCGTGTCCAGCATGCGGTCGGTGGTAAGCATTGCTAAGTTTGCAGTTAAAATAGGAAAAGCGAATACGACTAAAATAACCGTTGCAAGCGCTGTCCAAGTAAAGATAGGCATTTTCATCATGTCCATTCCCTTGGTGCGCATCTTGACAATCGTCGCTAAAAAATTCACGCCGGAGAGCAAACTTCCAACTCCTGATATCTGGATGCTCCAGATCCAATAATCAACGCCAACTCCAGGATTATAGGCAGCTCCTGATAAGGGAGGATATGCCGTCCAGCCTGTACCTGCATAGACGCCCACAACTAGCGAGACCAAAATAAAGAGCGCTCCTGAAGAAAATAACCAGAAACTAAGAGAGTTTAAAAATGGAAATGCAACATCGCGTGCGCCTATTTGCAGAGGAACAATCAAATTAATAATTCCAAACATCAAGCCCATTCCCACGAAAAAAATCATAGTAACGCCATGGGCTGTAAAGATCTGCTGGTAATGATCAGCTCCCAAATACCCCATTGAATCACCGACAGCAAAAGCTAGCTGCGCTCTCATCATCAAACCATCAACGAGTCCCTTGGCAAGCATGATTGCAGAAGCTACGATGTACATGATCCCAATTTTTTTATGATCAACTGTTGTGAACCACTCTCTCCACAGATAGCCCCATTTTTTATATTTCGTGATCAGGATCACCGCAACGAGTGCTCCTAAAAACATCGACACGCCTGCTAAATATTCAATCCAGTCATGTTTAAAGGCTTCAAGGGTTAATCTTCCTAACATCTCAATCTCACTTGCTTGGCATTTTGTATTTCATGATAACCGCATCGAACAGATCGTATTTTTGCAATCTATAGTAAGAAACGGGGACATATTCTGTTGGCAACACAAGATTTTCATACTCCATCATCCCCAAGGCTTTTGACGATCCACGCACTTGAGAAACCCAGTTTTGAAATTCTTGATCAGTCGTGGCCTTAGCCGTAAATTTCATTCCAGCAAAACCTGACCCACTAATATTAGCTGAAACACCCGTATAGGAACCCAGCTCATCTGCCATCAAGTGCAGCTTCGAGCGCATTGCCGGCATCGCGTAAATCTGACCACCAAGCTGAGGAATCCAAAATGAATTCATCGGAGCATCGGCAGTGATTTCGAAATTGACCGGCGTATCTTTGGGAAATTCGATATAGTTAACCGTTGCAATCCCTTGCTCAGGATAAATAAAAAGCCATTTCCATTGTAGAGCGATCACTTGAATCTCGATGGGCTTTTTATCGCTTTCTAAAGGCTTAAAAGGATTTAAGGAGTGACTTGTTTGAAATGTGATGATGCTCAAAACCACGATAATGACAAAAGGAACACCCCACCAACAAATCTCTGCTAAAAAATTAAAGTCCCAATCAGGAGAGTATTTAGATCCTTTATGCTCGCGGTACTTCCAAGCAAAAAACAACAGCATAAAAAATGTGGGAATCACAACAACTAGCATAAGCGATGAAGCAACGATCAAAAGATGCCGCTGCTGATCCGCAATAATCCCCTTGGGGTCGAGCACATCGACATTGTGTGTTGCAATAAAAAAAACAGGAAGAGAAACAACTGTAATGAAAAGGCAAATACCCAGTGCTATTCGGATCTTCTTGTTCATACCCTTCCTCTCAAGTAAATCTATTTTTTACTTGTAGCAAGAGTGTAAAGTTAATGTCTACAAAGAAAACTCAAAAAAACAGAAGTTGCCTGTGAAACATTGAGAGAATCGATCTGTCCTTTCATCGGAATATGAAGGTGAAAATCGCATTTTTTCACTATAAGTGGCTGAACGCCTTTTCCCTCTGACCCCATCACAAGGAGTGTTTTTTCTGCAGGTTGGTGCTCATATAAATTTTGCGAGCCTTCGCCCACATCAGCTGTCATCGCCCAGTAACCCGACTTTTGAAAGGCTTTCATTGTTTCAGCTAGATTTGAAACGCAAGCAATTGGGACGAGCTCTGATGCGCCAGCACTCACCTTCGAGACAACAGGCGTGATATCTACCCCTCGGTTCTTGGAGTAAATCACTAGATTGACGCCAAAACACTCGGCTGCTCTTAAAATCGCCCCAAAATTCTGAGGGTCGTTGATTGAGTCAAGCATCAAGACAACGCTTTGAGCTCTCTCTTCCCTCAAAAAATCTTTAACAGAAACCCATTCGCGATCTTTGACTTTTGCTACATACGATTGGTGAGACTCTGAGTTTACCATCTGTGCCAGCTGATGTTTTTGCCGCTCTGTGATTTTGATCTTTGCTTGCACAAGCTTATGGTAGAGCTCATCTCCACCTGGCTTTTGACAAGTATAAACCTCTAAGATACGCTCAGGATCTACTTTCAACACTTCGGCAATACAGTTGCGGCCCATAATCAGATGTGACATAGGTCCAGTCTATCACGAAAGATAGTTTTGGTGATAGTCCTCTGCCCGATAGAACCAGCTAGCTGGCTCAACATCAATTGACGTTGCCAATCGCTCTGCGATCTCTTTTTGCTCTAAGGTCAAATAAAAAATAACTGATCGATACTGATCTTTTGTTTGATTGGGCTTATGGACCTTGAGAAAACCTTCTACGACCTTCTCGAACTCTCCAGGCTCAAAGAAAACTTCAACTACTTCTGTATGCCCTGTTTGACCGCTGCAAACATCATCATAGGTAGGATCGACAAAATGGCCACCCATATAGCCCACTTCTGTTGAATGGGCATATGCTTTCATCTCTTTTTGAACACCCCAAAAACATCCGCCACCAAAGAACGCTCGCTCATACCCATCAACAATGGCTGGTATAAACGCCATCGAAACAGCATTTACGCAATGGCGCACATTCTTACTGGTAAAATGCTCGCCTGTAAAGACATGCCCAAGATGGCCATGACAGCGCGCGCAGATAATTTCCGTGCGATCACCATCATTTTTTCGCTCTATTGCACCTGGAAGCTCATCATCGAAACTTGGCCAGCCGCATCCTGAATGAAATTTACTTGATGAAAGATATAGGGGGGCATCGCATTGCTTACACAAATAGATGCCCTCTTGATCAGCTTCTTTCCCACTGCCAGGTGGCTCTGTGCCCTGCTCGAGCATCACCTGACGCGCTAGGCCCTCGAGATGGTGGTATCGATGCCTCACAGAATTTTAGCCGCCAGTGCAGAAAGCTCAGAACGCTCTGTACGCTCTAAAATAATGTGGCCATAAATAGGCTCGTTCTTAAATTTGTTAACAACATAGGTCAATGCGTTGTTATCTTTATCAAGGTAGGGATTGTCAATTTGCGATGGATCCCCAGTCAAGATCACCTTGGTGCCTTTACCAGCGCGTGAGATCACTGTCTTCACCTCGTGAGGTGTAAGGTTTTGTGCCTCATCAATAATGATCCACATGCGGGGAAGTGTGCGTCCGCGGATATAGGTGACAGCTTCTAGCTCTAATTTACCACTTTCGCGGACAAATTTAAGCGTTTCAGAGCCATTACCCTCACCTGATGTCGATTCGCACAAGTATTCTAAGTTATCATAAATGGGCTGCATCCAGTGGGAGAGCTTTTCTTCTTTAGATCCTGGCAAATAACCAATATCTTTACCAAGAGGCATGATCGGGCGGCTGACCAAAATGCGGCTGTAAAGATCTTCATCAAAAACCTTGCGAAGTCCACAAGCTAGAGCCATCATCGTTTTACCAGTACCTGCTTGACCAATCATTGTCACAAGTTTGATATCGTCGCGAAGAAGCATGTCGATTGCGCAACGCTGCTCGACGTTTAAAGGGTGAATACCCCAGATATCCCTCTTTATATTAAGGAGCGGCTCAAGATGTTTTTGCTTGGCGTTGTATCGGCATACCGCAGAAGATTGTTGATCTGCGCTCATGATGCAATATTCATTAGCAAGATAATCCCCATCCTTCATTTCGATTGTTCCATTCTTATAAAATAGATCGATGTGAGATTTAGGCACTTCAATGTTGCGGTAGCCAGGGTACAAATTATCGTATCCCCCTTGAACCATGGCATAATCTTGCGTCTCAATACCTAGTGACTGAGCTTTGACTCGAGTGATAAAGTCCCGCGTTACAAGCACAACAGGCACACCCTTTGCTTTCAACTTATAAGCGTAGTTAAGCACTTTGTGGCGTTGCCATTCAGGGCTCAAAGGCCTAATGTCATCGCTGTGCTCTTCAACCAACGTTTTGAAGTCGATCCCCTTCTCTATAGATACGCCCTTATGTAAATGACCCTGACTTGCAAGACCATCAATATAGCGCACTACAGAGCGAGCATTTTTACCCAACTCTGTTGTTAGGTGCTTTTTTGAGCTCAGCTCTTCAAGGACAGAGACCGGAATTGCAACATCGCTATCTTCAAAAGAATGGATAGCAGAAGGATCGTGAAGCAATACATTTGTATCTAACAGAAAAGTTTTTCGAGACATTGAATTACCTTATTATAATATGACCATTTTCTTTGTCATACTCTGCCGGGTATATTTTTGGATAGAGGGTAACTTTTGCCTAGATTTTAGATTTTCTTAATTAAAGTTTATATTGCTGTATTTTAGTTACTTAAATCTGTTTTAAGCAATCTTTGATGAAGAGTGCTAAAAAGCGTTGACACAGATTGAAGGATTTGTTACAATTAGACTTGTTGGACAAGGAGAAAGCCATGAATAAGAAGATCTTAAGCCTACCCCCTCACCTATCTGTTGCCTGGAGCGAGGTCGCCTCCTTAGAAGCCAAGAATGGGTTGCTGCTTGTACATCTGAAATCTGGAAGATGTCATGAGGTTCCCGGGCTCTCAGATGACGCCATTGAACAAGTCTTTAGAGGCCATGTCGCTTCTTTAGACGTCGATGAGCTTGACTTGACCCCAAAAAACCGAGTAGAGATGAGTTTTGGCCTGCCCTTTAAACTCGCGGAGGGCCTAGAGAATTTAGCGATGCCCATGCAGCACAACCTTGAGCAAAAAGATGCTCCCGACATGCCACCTGAAGTCATCGAAAAAATTGTCGCTGTGTCAGAGGCCCTTGGAATCCACGAGCAAGCAGAAAATATGCCGCCTGCAGAACCTCATTGCAACTGCCTTTACTGCCAAATTGCCCGCGCCATTCATGGAGATGCCCAAAATGAAGCTATCAATCTCGATGAGATGGCCTGTGAAGAAGTCTCTGATACAGAACTGACGTTTCGCGATTGGATTGTTAATCCCGACGACAAAAACCAAAAGCTCTATGTTGTTGTGAATCCTGCAAAACAAGATGAGCATTACTCTGTTTATTTGGGCGAACCCCTTGGTTGCACGTGCGGTCAAAAAAATTGCGAACACATCCGCGCTGTCTTGAATTCCTAGTCGTCTTCATGGCAATCTCATACCAAGTCTAAAAATAATTGTTCATATGTACGGATGTAGGCTCAAAAATTCATATGACATATAATCTTAACTTAGTTATACTCAGATTCGAGTATAACCGAGTATAACCAGACATAAAACTTATGGACCCACTTAAAAATCCCTTTTCGCCTGGAGCTGGCTCTCCACCTCCCGAGCTTGTTGGAAGAGACCCTATCCTTGAAGAAGCTCGCGTTCTTCTTGGTCGAATAATGCAAAAGCGACCCGGCAAAAGCATGTTGCTTACGGGGCTTCGGGGAGTTGGAAAGACGGTTTTGCTTAACGAAATTGAGCACTTGTCCAGAGAGAGCGGATATCGAACAATTTTCATTGAAGCGCATGAAAATAAAGCTCTCGGCCCTTTAATCGCTCCCTATCTACGCAGCCTTCTGTTTGACCTTAACCGGCTTGCCGGCGCAGGGAGTCGAGTTAAAAGAGGGCTGTCCGTTCTGCGAAGTTTTATCGGAGCCCTGAATGTTACCGTAGGCGAAGTTACGATTGGACTAGATATTGAACCAGAAATCGGATCAGCTGACAGCGGGGATCTGGAAATTGATTTACCAAATCTGTTTGTCGCAATAGGTGAAGCGGCAGAGGATCGGAAGTGCGCAGTATCAATTTTAATCGACGAAGTTCAGTATTTTTCTCAGAAAGAGTTAGCCGCTTTAGTCATGGCGATGCATAAAATACAACAACGCCAGTTACCATTGGTTCTTTTTGCAGCAGGCCTGCCGATACTTCCAGGTTTAGTTGGAGAGTCAAAATCATACGCGGAACGACTCTTTAGTTTTCCTGAGATTGGCGCCCTTTCTAAAGAAGATACTGCAAGAGCGTTGAAGGACCCTGCAAAAACAGCAGGTGTTCATTTTGAAGATGCAGCCTTGGAGGAAGTTTGCCTCCTAACACGTGGGTACCCATATTTCTTACAAGAATGGGGCTATCAGGCATGGAATTTTGCTGATGCTAGCCCAATTACCCTCAAAATTGTCCAAGAAGCAACTCCCACAGTTGTAGCTCGTTTAGACAAAAACTTCTTCCGAGTACGTTTTGATAGGCTTGTCCCTAGCGAAAAGCGTTTTTTAAGAGCGATGGCTGAATTGGGCCAGGGCGCACATCGCACGGGAGATATTGCAAACATCCTAGATACCAAAATTAGCAGCCTTGGACCAGTTCGAAGCAAACTCATTAGGAAAGGAATGATCTATAGCCCCACCTATGGGGATATGGCATTCACTGTTCCATTATTTGACAAGTTTATGATGCGAGCGATGCCCAAGCTTGAAAAGGTATAGAAACTCCTAGTTCCAGCCATACTTAATTGGCATTGCGTTAAAATAAGCCGTCTTCTAGAATGAGGGAAATGACGTTCATTTTAGGAGAAGGCTTTATGTCTAAATTATGGTTTGCTTTCTGTGTTCTTCCTTTAGCATTAATTGCTGAAGAGAGTGATATCGCAGTAATTTCTGAAACACCTGTTAAACAAGTTGAGGTGACTCAGTCCAAAAAGGAGTCGCAGTCAACTCTTTACACAATCGACAGTTCTTACAAAGCGTTTACTGGACGCATCAATGGCAACAATGTGCGCTTGCGTGTTGGACCTGAGTTGGAAAGCAGTGTTGTCTCTGAACTTAGCAAAGATGAGCTTGTGGTTGTCACTGGGCAGAAGGGTGATTTCTACGCTGTTCAACCTCTAGCGAATCAAAAAGCTTATATTTTCCGCAGCTTCATCTTAGATGGCTATGTTGAAGGCAACCGCGTCAATGTCCGCTTGAAACCTGATTTAGAAGCTCCTATTATCGGTCACCTTTCAAGTGGCTCCAAAGTTGATGGCAAAATCTGCGAAGGCAACCATAAATGGTTAGAAATTGATCCACCTGCGTCAACACATTTCTACGTAGCAAAAGAGTATATCGATAATATCGGCGGGCGCGAACTTAAAGCGATCAAAGACAAACGCTGCGCAACTGTCAATCAACTTGTAGACTCAGCTAACCTGCTCACACAAGCAGAAATGCGCAAACCTTATAACGAAATTGATATTGATTACCTTACTCGCAATTATCTAACAGTGATTAACGACTATGTCGACTTCCCCGATCATTGCGCTATTGCCAAAAAGAATCTTACAAAGCTCCAAGAAGAATACCTGCAGAAAAAGATTGCTTACTTAGAAAGCCGCGCTGAAAACATAGGTAAAGTGTCGCCCAGTGGTGATGCAGAACATTTTGCTGCTAACTCCTCGCGAGATAGCAATGAAGAACTGATGTCTCACACAGATCGCATGAAAATCTGGGAGCCCTTAGAAGAGGCCATCTACCTCACTTGGTCTGGTATGCACCACCAAAAAACAATGGATGACTTCTACGCTGCGCAAAAACTAAAATCTGTGAAGCTCTCTGGAATTATTGAAGCCTACACAGATCCTGTTAAATGCAAACCGGGCGATTATGTATTGAGACAAGATGGCGTTCCTGCTGCTTACCTTTATAGCACCAATGTCAATCTTCAAGCGCTCGTCGGCAAAAAAGTTACATTGCTTGCATCATCACGCAGCAATAACAATTTTGCCTTCCCTGCCTACTTCGTGCTAGACGCAGAGTAGATCTGTTATGGCCCATTGTCTTGAACTAAGAGAGTGGGCCATTCGTATTTTATCCGCCGATACGCTTGCTGAAAAGCTTTTTTCTCCTGATAAATTAACCGATAACAATCCTGGCTCTTCCTTGCTTTGGCAACAACCAACGCGTCCTCCAGGCATGGAGTTTAAGATCCGCTCAAAACAAGAAAAATTGCCGCCTCTTTGCTCTCATCATGATCCCGATAAACGCGCAATTTGCCTACACCGTTTTGCAGGTCATGAACTTTTGGCTGTTGAAATCATGGCCTACACACTTCTTGCATGCCCCGATGCCCCTAAGCGTTTTCGTAAAGGACTTGCAGCTACTCTCAAAGAAGAGCAAGAACATGTGCGCCTTTATATGACAGAGCTCAATCGTCTTGGTGTAACTTTTGGCGATATGCCCCTTTACAAGCACTTTTGGGCACATACTCCCTACATCACTGACCCTGCAACCTACGTCAGCACGATGTGTCTAACGCTTGAGCAGGCTAACTTAGACTTCGCTCCTATCTACAAATCTTCTTTTGAGCAAGCAGGCGATGCGCAATCGGCCAAGCTGATGCAGCGTATTTTGGATGATGAGATCGGCCATGTCTCTTTTGGCTATCAATGGCTAAAACGTCTTACGCCTAAAGAAAAAAGCACTTATGAAATGTGGTGTGAGAGCCTGTCACCCTTGATGACGCCACGGCGCGCTCGCGGTCCTATTTATCATCCAGAACATCGCACTGCAGTAGGCTTTGATCCGATATGGATGAAACATTTCGAGTCGTCTTTTCGATAAACTCAATGGGCTCAAGCTCTATGTCTTTGCAGCTAACCCCATAATCTTGAAATTTACGCGCGGATGTAAGCACTCGCCGCTCTAGAGATCCAATTGTTTTATTGTAGGCTTCTACAGATTGAGATAGTGCTTTGCCAACTTTACCAAAGTGTGTAGCCATATCGTTGATGCGCTTGTAAAGCTCATGGCCTAAATCGCTGATGGCTTGTGCATTTTTTGAAATGGCCTCTTGCTTCCAGCCATAAGCTACTGCGCGCAATAGTCCAATGAGTGTTGTCGGCGTTGCTAAAATCACACCTTGATTGGCACCTCCTTCAATCAGGGTGGGATCTTGTTCAAGAGCTGCAGAAAAGAATGTCTCAGAAGGCAAAAACAACACAACAAATTCTGGCGATGTGGCATACCGTTGCCAGTAAGCTTTTTTACCGAGCTGATTTAAATGAGCGCGCACTTGCCGAGCATGCGTTTGCAACTTAACTTTCTTCTCATCCTCATCATCTGTTTCCTGTGCATCAAGATAGGCTTCCATGGGAGCTTTTGCATCGATAATGACTTGCTTATCACCTGGTAGCTGAATAATCACATCAGGCCTGATCACACCATCCTCACTTGATTGAGAGGTTTGCTCGAAAAAATCACAATGGTTGATCATGCCAGAGAGCTCAATGACACGGCGCAGTTGCAACTCTCCCCACCTGCCGCGCACTACAGGTGCGCGCAGTGCTTTCACTAAATTAGCGGTTTCTGATTGCAGTGCTTTTTCTGTTTTTAACAAGCTTTCAATTTGAGTCTTGACTGTTGCGTGATCTCCTTTACGCTCTTTTTCGAGATTTCGCATTTCTTGATCAAGAGCTTTAAGAGATTCATGCACAGGTTTTACAAGTTCATCAATGGCTTTTTCTTTTTGCTCAAGCGTATCCTTAGCTTTTTCTTGGTAGTTGCCAAGAACGTTTTGTGCAAGATCAAGAAAGGCTTCATTGTTGTGCTTGAGGGCTTGCGCGGAAAGGTGTCCAAATGTCTCTTGCAGCTTCTCTGTAGCTGCTTTATTTGCATCAAAATTTGCCTTTGTGCGGATATATTTATACCATCCAATAAAGGCTAGCATCCCGAGTAGGCATTGACCAATAATCATAAGTTCCATAATGTTCATCATACCGATGCATGGATTAACACAAAAGCAAAGAACGCTTCTTGATTTTATCAAACAATGCGATGCTATGCCCTCATACCGGACCATTCAGCGCAAGTTTGCCTACGCATCAGTCAGCACTGTCGCAGGACATATTGCAGCGCTCAAGAAAAAAGGGTATTTACCTCTTCCAAAAACAGAAGATGGTGCATGCAGCGTTCCAATCATCGGAATTTTTGCTGAAGGCAAGCCTTTAGAGTTAAATGTGCGCTCAACATCTGTGGTCTGGACAGCAAAACGCAGAGAAACGCTTTATGCGCTTCATGTGCAAAGTGCGCAAGAACACATTTTAGAGGGAGATATCTTGGTAATTGCAACAAGCACAGAGCCCTGTGATCAAATGCTTTGCCTTGTTGAAATCAATGGGAATGCACACTTACGGCGCACAGCTCTAGAAGGACCCTATATTCGCCTTGTAGCCTTATCAGGTGAGGAGCAAATGGTTGCTAAAGACGACATTATTATAAGGGCCCATATCCTGGAGGTCATTCGTCGTCTGTAGGCTCAAAATCCTCAAGCTTTTTACTTCGCTTGCCAGCAATGAGACGCGTAACAGTTAAAGCACATCCAACTAGAATGTAGCTCCAAGTAACGATGAGTAAAAATAAACTAAAAGCATGCAAAATGCCATACAGCACCAACATTGCCCCAAGCGCTGTAAAGAAGACAAGATAGCTAGATGGCACCCTACAATGCAGCGTTTTAAGACTTGGAAAGCGCACTCTGCTGATCATTAATAAGCCGATTGCAATCATGGCTGCAATTAAGATCCAACTGCGCATTACAGCAGATGGAGCAAACCAATCTGTTGCTCTTGGTGAAACCAAGAAAAAATTCACCGCAAGTGCAGCGCCTGCAGCAGCAGGAATTGGCAGACCCGAAAAGTTTTTATTATAATCGCGCAACGTCGACTCATTCTTCTTGGCTATATTTGCTTTTACATTATATCTAACTAGTCTAAGTACTCCACAGATCGAGTAGGCAATAGCAGCTACAACACAGAAAAAACTTAAGGGTGTGCCATGCTCCGGGGCTAGTGCCTTTAACATCAGTACCGAGGGAGCAACTCCGAAAGAGACTGCATCTGATAGAGAATCAAAGAGCGCCCCAAATTCGCTTTCGTGTTTTAAAATACGCGCGACCGCTCCATCGAGCACGTCAGCTAGAGCCGCTAGCAAAATCAACAGCATTGAAGTGAATAGCAACTGGTAGATGGGTGTCTGCTCTGGGAGCGTATAGGTGCGAAAAATGACAAACAAGCCGCAAGCTAGGCCAAAAGCTGTAATCAAATTTGGAAGAAGGTTAACTCTTTTCATTTAAGCAAGCATACCTTTTTTGTAGTTTTTCGTCGATTAGCGCCTCATCGACCAACCCATCTCTCACACATTGAACGAGATACGCATGTAAATTAAGGATATCTTCTGTTAAATTTTCACTTTCACCACACCCACCAGATAGACTTTTTCTCCCTATCAGCAAAAGGTGGCATCCCGCTTCCAACGCTTGACATGCAGCCTCATTTAACGAGCCACAGTGCTGTAGAATGCCACCCATTGTTAACGAATCGGTCATCACCAATCCATTAAAATCAAGTCTTTGCAGCCACTTGGCTGAAACAGTTGCAGGAACTTCATCAATTTCAGGAATGCGAATATGCGCTGTCATTACAAAGGGCACCTCTTTGGCAAGCTCGTCAAAAGGGCGTAGATTCCTCTCATCAAATGAGGCTGTTGGCAACCCATCGTGAGGGTCAACCACAGCATCGCCGTGGCCAGGGTAGTGTTTTAAGCAAGCCATCACACCCTCTTCTCTCATTCCCTGGATGAAAGCCCTCGCCTTTTGGATCACGACCTCAGGGTCATCACTAAAGCTGCGGCTCCCCATCTGCAAATCTGCAACTGGCGCTAAATTTAAATTAATGCCACATTCTTTGAGCTCTTTACCAACGCACCTTCCCCATCTGTATGGATTGTCCATTTCGCTTGCGCTTGGAATGGATGTAAAACCTTTCTTTAAGCGCTGCACGCGTCCCCCTTCTTGATCAATTGCGATAATTAAAGGATGCTTTGAATAGCTCTGCAGCTCCTCACTCAAAGGAGAGACATCTTCACCGTTGCACAAATCGTAATAGCAAAACCCACCAACATGCGCCTGGTCCATCAAACGCTTAGCATCATCGTTGATATGCTCACCTTGAAAATGGACGATGAGCAACTGCCCTACTCTTTCCTCTAGTGAGCCTAAACAGGCCATTGCCATTAATGCTAGTCTTAACATACCATCACACTCATGAGTTCAAAATGGAAACGCTCTTCGCAAGAGCTTGTTGACCACTTCCATGAGTCTATGATTGGCTTTGAGGGAATTGATCGCAAGAAAATGTTTGGCTACCCTTGTTGCTTTTGCAATGGCAACATGTTTACAGGCCTGCATGAAGAGAACTGGGTTTTGAGATTGCCTCATGATCTGCGTGAGCAACTGATCAACGAATACCACGCTCAGCAGTTTCAGCCTATGCCTAACCGCACTATGAAAGAGTACATCATCATTCCTGAGAAGATTCTATCTTGTCAAAAGACCCTCCTTTCCTTAATTGAAAAATCTATCGAATATGTTCAAACCCTGCCCATTAAGTAAAGCCTCATACCTTTGGGACTTACAATATAAGACATACAGCGATCATGGACCCGCTTGCTGGACAAAGCTTGGAGTTCCCCTCCAAATTTCATCCAACGCTTACACAGCTTACTATTTCTCTGAGTTGATTAAACAGCTTCGGCCAAGAACGATCTTAGAGATTGGAGCTGGAACGGGCCGCTTTACGTATATGCTTTTGCAGCTTCTGAGCCGCGATATTGAGTATCACATGAGCGATATCTCCGAAAAAAGCATCATTTTTTGGAAAGCCAATGAGCTGCTTAATAAACGCACTAAGATGCACTTCTATAATCCCTTGAACGATCAGCCCGTCTGCTCCCCTGATCTTATCATAGCCAATTACGTCTTTGATGCTATGCCCCAAGCTCTTTACCGCAAGCAGAATGGACAACTTTTCGAGGGCATCGCCAATATCAGTGGGGGACCAAGTATCAATGAGCTAAAGCTAAAGTGGGAATACCAACCATGTCAAACCCACTTCACTTATTCACAAAGCATTGACAATGTAGCGTTCACATACCCAACAAGCGCCTTGCATCTTCTAAACCTTTTCCCTAAGGCTGCTTTCATGATCGCAGACAAGGGTATGTGGACGCTCGAGCAGCTGCGCGAACCAACCTTCAATCAACATGGGACTTTTTCCCTTCCCGTTAATTTCCACGCACTGGTGTCTGATTTTTGCAATCCAACACCGGGCATACATTTCTGCAGACCTCAGCAGCCCGACCCTCGCTACAGCGTTGGAATTTTCTCAAAATCACCTCTTCCGCCTATTAAGATGATAGAGCCCGATCCACAATCGGCCCTGGACCAATTCATGGCTTTGCCTTCGTTAGATTCATTAAGAAAAATGCACTGGGACCCCATGCTTTACCTGATGATTGCAAAACATGTCAAACTGACAAAAGCTGAGAAAGCAGAAGTCGATAAAAGATTTTATCCTTTATCTGTTGATGAAAATCTAGTATATGAATGGTCATGAAGTTAATTCTTGCCATTGCATCTGCAACTGCCCTTTTTGCAAGCGAGCCTACGGCTTCACGTGGCGTGCTTAAGCACCGCGAACACAACGGAGTCGGCTACGACACCGGTTACACCACAGCCGAACTTTTCCTATGCCCAGCTTGGAAAAATGACTTCATGCCCTTCCTGGACCTGCGCGGCCACGTCTTTGATAACAACCAGTTCGCATCAAATATTGGCATCGGCCTTCGGTATAATTGGTCTGGATGGGCTATTGGCGGTAACTTTTACTACGACTACCGCGAAGCGCAAAACATCAATCCTCACCAGCTTGGCGGCGGCCTGGAATTTCTATCGCGCTATTTTGATGTGCGCGCTAACGGCTACGCTCCCATTGCTAGCACTCAAGCTGAGTCAAGCCCAGACTTTGAAAAATTCGAAGGCCACTCTGCTATTTTCACCAGACGACTGCGCGCTGCTCTGCCTGCTGTCGATGCAGAAATTGGCGTGCCACTTGGCTCGCGTTGCGCCATTGTTAATTGGTATGCAGCCCTTGGCTCTTATTATCTCTTTGAAAAAACGGTTAATGGCGTAGATCTTGGGAATGCCGTTGGTGGTAAGGGGCGTATTGTGTTTGACCTCATCAGCCGCTTCAATCTTGCCTTTGATACCACTTACGATAAAATCTTTAAGTGGACTTTCCAGGGCACCGCTGGTGTTTCAATGCCACTTGGCCCACGCAAAAAGATTCTGCGCAGCAAAAATTTCCTTTGTGAAGCTCGCAACCAACTCCCCTACCGATCAGAAATTATCCCCGTTGAGAGGAAAAATCAGCGCCAATCCGTTGGCAACATCATCTTTGTAGACAATCGATCAAGCTCACTGGGTACCTTTGAAAGCCCCTATCCGACAACGGCTATTGCCATGGCCGCATCAAAGCCTGGGGATGTCATCTATATTTTCCCGGGGGATGGCACAACCACCGGTTATGATACCACCATCACCATGCTATCAGACCAAACCGTTCAAGGCTCTGCAGCTGATCTTGACCTTGGCAATGGCTTTGTTGTCCCTGCACAAACTCCTGGCAATTATCCCCATCTATTAGGCAGCGGGCTGGGTGCCATTATCCCCACGATAAACTCAACGATTAGCGGCCTCGATATCACCAGCACGACCGATGGAATTCGCTCTGATGATCCAACAATCCCTGTGGGCGGAACAAACAGAATCATAAGCAATATCATCCACGATTGTGGCTCTATTGGCATGTTCCTCGGTCACGATGCTAACCCTGCCCCCGTGAATTGGGTCATTACTAACAATACGATTTCAAATTCTGGATCTGATGGAATTAGGTTGCTCGCAATAGGCACACCAGACCCCAGTCTTTTGACTTACATTTGCGCCGATAATACAATCAGCAATAATGGCCGTTATGGTTTTTATTTCAACCCAACGCTCAATGCTATTTTTGATCTTGGGCTCGTGCGCAACCGTATTTTAGACTCTACTGATGAATATAACGTTTACTGTTACACAGAGAACACAACCCAGGGAACCTTCATTGCCTCTCGAAACTTTATTTCTGGAAGCCTAATAGGCCTACAATTGCAGTCCAGAGATACATCTACGTTGTCTTTTTTAATAAGCCAAAATGAAATTGGCAATACTGTATTTAATCCTGGAGGTAATAGTCCCGGTGTATCTCTAATACCAGAAGTTAGCAGCACCATGACTGGACAGGTTGTATACAACGAGCTTTTCAATTCTATAAATACTCTAATTGAAATTGGGCCTTCGTTGTCTAGCACTTCCAATGTTACAATTCATCGAAATACGCTCTTTGGATCTCCACTTCAAGGAACTCTTATTTTAGTGCCTAATTCAATTAATCCTGACCTTATGTGCACTCTATCCATCGATGACAACCTGTTTTATAACAATCAAAGCGATAATATTGAGATTGCTCCAGCTTCAGCCGGCTCATACAACATCACCATCTCCAACAATTACATCACAGATACAAATGCAACAGGTATGCAATTGCGAATTAGTGGAAGTGCAACTGCCAACATCAATATTTTAAACAACACCATTTTCACAAGCGCAACCAATGCCATTGATATGAATCCATCAGGCTCATCGAGCATGTGCGCAACCCTATTTGGGAATCAGGCCCCGCTCAACGAGATTGAATTTCAAAATACAGCGAATCTACGATTGGAATCACCCACACCTGGCTCATCAGCTGGCCTAGCAGAAACAAACACATTCAAGACATTCAACCCGCCGACTGGATCGTTTTATGTTGCTCCAGGAACTTGCAATTAAAACCTGAGCGGAATGATAAGGCTTGCTAGCCATCCAATCCCAAACAATCCGATGAAACTTAACACTGTCCATTTGATTTGCTGGTGCAAAGGCAACTTTGCAGGCTCGTGGTGATGCATATGCTCGCCTTCTTGTGGGATGCTCATCATTCCATGTTTAATCCCAATCCGCACGAGCCAAGAGTTAACAGGATAAGCAAAAAGTGAGCCCATCAAGGTCGCTAAGCTCATGATCCCCCAAAATAATAGCGTTGATGGGTTGCCTCCTTCTGGGAAAATATGCTTGCAAATAAGAATTGTAGGCAGCATTCCCGCCATGACTGCATTCATAGAGATTGTTTCTGCAAAAATAGTTCGCATAACGGCTTCCTTATAACTACTAAACATCGATCGCATGAATAACGCCTGAAAAATAAGCAATCCGAATAAGTAGGCAGCCGCATATTCGATGATGGATTCAATGCCATTGGGTAGATCGTATTTCGAGAGGATTGCAGCCATGATGATGATCGCTGTAGCATCTCCTGCAACACAGTGAATCTCTGATCCTAGTGCTTGCTTCCAATGCGAGCTAATGAATGCATCGTGTGTGCCAGGCATGGGTTGGCGACAAGAGAGAAAATAAAAAAACAGCCCAATTGGGCCAGTGTATAAAATGATCAACGCCCACGCAAGTGTCATGACTCGCATCGATGGCGTATTCGTGAATTGATCGTAAACTACAAAGATTAAAGACAAAAGCGTTAACGAAAACCACAAGACTAAAGCACCCTCTAACATAACATCCCCCTTTTCCTGAAAAATAGCGCATATCCAAAAAAAACGACAGCCCTAAACACCTTGTTTTCTGAGCCTTGAAAACGGGCGAATTTTTTTTCTTTTTTTTGTAGACAAACGTGTAGGAACTACAATATATAGTGGTGGTATAAGGTTATGCTTACTACATGTAGTAGGCGCTACAAAAGTCATCAACGTCTTGATAGGCGGTGATTTAAGGTATAAAATAAGGGATTTTTAATATGGCTGAAGGGTTTTCAACATCTAGTGATTCAACACAAGAGCTCATGGCAATGCTTAAAGAAAGTGGCGTCAAAGATGCAAGCGGATCTATGGGCAATCAGTTCACTGTCGTTAAGCGCAATGGAAGCATTGTCCCATTCAAACGCGAGCGCATTTTTCGCGCGATTGAATCGGCTTTTCGCGATACTAAGAAAACTCCAAAACCAGCCTTGCTACCTGAAGATGTCATGGAAGCTGTCGCTTCTATTACCGATCAAGTCGCAAGCCAAGCTTGCCAGCTTTCAAGCAAAGGCGTCTGCTTAAATGTTGAAGGCATTCAAGATTTAGTTGAAGTCACGCTCATGAAAAATGGCCATCACGACGTCGCTCGCGACTACATTATTTACCGCGATCAGCACAAAGCCGTGCGCGAAGATTCCCCTCGCAATATGAAAATCATGCGCTCTGATGGCGCCACAGTTCGCTTTAATCCGATGAAAATCTCGCAAACCCTTGAAAAAGCCTTTCGCAAAACACATGCTGTTGAAGGTGCATCACCTCAATTGATCATTGATGCAGTCAACTTCATCACTCAAAAAATTGTCAATACAGCCGTTGCCTTTTACAAAAAAACTGGACAACTTCACGTTTATCAAATTCAAGATATGATCGAAGAAGCTTTAATGCGAGAGGGTTACTTTAATGTTGCCAAAGGCTACATCTTAGCGCGCGTCTCGATAGAAAAAGCACCAGAGCCTATCGCAAAAGAGGAACCTAAAAGAAAGAAAAAATCTGGCCGGATCTTCCACGTTACAGTAGAAGATGGTAAGCAAGTTGAGCTAGCTGAAAGTGACATCCGCTGTAAGATTGAATTTGCTTGCCGCAAAATTAAAGAAGTTTCAAGTGATGAGCTTTATGACCTAGCCACCATGAACTTTTATGAAGGCATCAAAGAACATGAAGTCGACACTGCCCTAATTATGGCAGCACGCTCTCAAGTTGAAAAAGAGCCTGCCTACGCAACAGTTGCCGCTCGCCTTCTACTCGATAAGATCTATCGCGAAGTGCTAGGTGTTTGTGCAGACGATCCAAACCTTGATGATGTCTATCGCGACTACGTAAAAAGTTACGTTAAATACGCCATTGAAACAGAGCATATCTCCCCTGCGTTGAATGAATTTGATCTCGATAAAATTGCAAGCGCCATCAAGCCCGAGCGCGATGATAGCTTTCTTTTCCAAGGGCTGCAAACACTCTACGATCGCTACTTTATTCACCACGAGCAAAAACGCCTCGAGACACCGCAGATTTTTTGGATGCGCGTTGCAATGGGTCTTTGCGTTCTCGAAGAGAACAAAGAGGAAGTTGCAATCGAGTTTTACGACACACTTTCACAATTTTATGTCGTATCAAGCACACCAACGCTATTTAATTCGGGAACAAATCACTCGCAACTTAGCTCATGCTTTTTATCAACAATCGGTGATGATTTGGAAAATATTTTCAAGGTTGTGGGGGACAACGCGCAATTATCTAAGTGGGCAGGGGGTATCGGGAACGATTGGACAAATGTTCGCGCTATGGGCGCACATATTAAAGGAACCAACGGTCAAAGCCAAGGCGTGATTCCATTCTTAAAAGTAGCAAACGACACCGCTGTTGCTGTCAACCAAGGCGGAAAGCGCAAAGGGGTCGCCGTTGCTTACCTTGAAACGTGGCATCTCGATATCGAAGACTTTTTGGAGCTGCGCAAAAATACAGGTGATGAGCGCCGCCGCACCCATGACATGAACACAGCCAACTGGATACCTGACCTATTCATGAAACGCGTTGAAGCGAATCAAGATTGGACCCTTTTCAGCCCAAGCAATGTCCCTGATCTACACGACCTCTATGGACAAGCTTTTGAAAATCGTTATGTAGAATACGAGCAAATGGCAAAAGAAGGAAAGCTCAAGCTGTTTAAAACCGTTAAAGCCATGGACCTATGGCGCAAGATGCTGAGCATGCTCTTTGAAACAGGCCATCCTTGGATTACTTTCAAAGACCCATCAAACATCCGCTCGCCACAAGATCACGCTGGCGTTGTGCACAGCTCGAATCTTTGCACAGAGATTTTGCTCAACACTTCTAAGCAAGAAACGGCCGTGTGCAACCTAGCCTCAATCAACTTGGTCAAACACACAACAAAAGATGGGCTTGATGAAAAACGCCTAGCACGCTCTGTTCAAACAGCAATTCGCATGCTAGATAACGTGATCGATATCAACTTCTACCCCATTAAAGAAGCGCGCAATTCAAACCTGCGCCATCGCCCTGTTGGCCTTGGCATTATGGGCTTCCAAGATGCGCTGCATATTCAAGAGATCTCCTACGCTTCGCATGAAGCCGTCGCGTTTGCCGATTATAGCCAAGAGTTTATCTCTTACCACGCAATTCTCGGCTCATCAAAACTAGCTCAAGAGCGTGGCCCATACGCCAGTTATCAAGGCTCAAAGTGGGACCGCGGCCTCTTGCCAATCGATACAATCCAGCTCCTTGAAAACGAGCGCGGAGTTGCTCTAGAAATGGACCGCTCGGCAAAACTTGACTGGACACCTGTGCGCGAAGCAGTCAAAGCTCATGGCATGCGCAACAGCAACACCATGGCAATTGCACCAACAGCAACGATTGCAAACATCATTGGCGTCTCGTTTAGCAACGAGCCTGACTATAAACACCTCTACGTAAAATCGAACCTATCTGGCGAGTTTACTATTTGCAATCGCTACCTAGTCGATGCTTTGAAAAAGCTCAAACTTTGGGACGAACAGATGATCGATGACCTTAAATATTTTGATGGGTCGATACAAGAGATTGAGCGCATTCCTGATGAAATCAAGCGTCGTTTTCCAACAGCTTTTGAAATTGACCACGAATGGGTCATCGAGTGTGCCAGCCGCCGCCAAAAATGGATCGACATGGGCCAGTCACTGAACCTGTACATGGCAGAGACAAGTGGTAAAAAGCTCCATGCAATGTACACTCTCGCTTGGAAAAAAGGCCTTAAAACCACTTACTACTTGCGTTCAATGGGAGCAACCCAAGTTGAGAAATCGACAATGGATGTAAACAAACGCGGCCTGCAGCCTCGGTGGATGAAAAACGCTTCGGCATCGGCACAGATCACAGTCAACCGTGACGCAAAACCATCTGCGCCTGTTTGTAACTTAGAAGAAGGCTGCGAAAGCTGCCAATAAAACAAGGTAATATTATGACAACAACACATGAAGAACAAGTTTTAGGTTTTGAAGATGCAGAGCTCAGCGCCGCTAAGCGAGTCAGGGCAAAAGACAAGAGACTGATTAACTGTACACAAGTCGATGTTAACCAGCTAATGCCGCTAAAATATGCATGGGCCTGGGAGCATTACCTCAATGGGTGCGCAAACCACTGGATGCCATCAGAAGTGCCAATGGCGCGCGATATTGAGCTGTGGAAGTCAAACGCCCTTTCAGAAGATGAGCGTCGCGTGATCATGCGCAATTTGGGTTTTTTCAGCACGGCAGAAAGCCTAGTTGGCAACAACATTGTCTTGGCCATATTCAAGCACATTACAAATCCAGAAGCGCGCCAGTATTTGCTACGCCAAGCCTTTGAAGAAGCCATCCATACGCACACCTTCCACTACATTGTCGAATCGCTAACGCTTGATGCTGGCGAAGTCTTCAATATGTACAACGAGATTGATGCCATTCATAAAAAAGATGCCTTTGAAATGAAAATCACCCGCGAAATTCTCGACCCTCACTTTTCAACAGACACTTTAGAAGGCAAACAGATCTTCTTAAAGAACCTTATTGGTTACTACGTCATCATGGAAGGAATTTTCTTCTATAGTGGCTTTGCCATGATTCTTTCCTTCCACCGTCAAAATAAGATGACAGGCATTGGCGAGCAGTTCCAATACATCTTGCGCGATGAGACCATTCACCTTAACTTTGGTATCGATCTTATCAACGGCATTAAAGAAGAAAACCCAGAAGCTTGGACAAATACCTTCCAAAGCCAAATCATCGATTTGATCAAAGAGGCCGTCGAGCTAGAAATCGCCTACGCTGAAGAGTGCTTACCTCGCGGCATCTTAGGTCTTACCGCTCCGATGTTCCGTGACTATGTGCAATACATTGCCAACCGTCGCTGCGAGCGCATCGGTCTGGATGCCCTCTACCCAGACGCAAAGAACCCATTCCCTTGGATGAGCGAAACCATTGACCTTGGTAAAGAGAAGAACTTCTTCGAGACCAGGGTTAACGAGTATCAATCGTCAGCATCTCTTGACTGGAGCTGAGCCTTCCACAGGGTTATACCAATCTGAGAAATATACCGAACGGACCTCAAAAATCGAATTTTTAAGGTCCGTTCGGTATAAATTTATTTCCCAGAATTGGTATAAATTGAGCATAAAAACCTCTTATTCGATATAAGAAAAATAGGAGGGTTTTATTATGAAAGCTAAACAAATTGGTAGTCTGGTAGTTTTACTTGTAGGGATTGCCCTACTAAGCTGCGGGTTTTATGGATCGCACCGTATGAACTCAGCTCGCCGTGATATCGATACAGCCACAAGCTATGTTCCAAAAAATCCAGCAAAAGGCTTTGTATCCGATGTGCTTCACAGTGAAGTAGATAAGTACAAATCAACTGTAGCTCTTTGCTATGTTGGTGGCGTTATTTTTACTATTGCTGGAGCTGCAGGGCTTTATTTCTTTAGAAAAAAGAAATAAAAAGTTAATAATTAGTATTTTATAAAATACTTTACATTTGTTAAAATATATGTTATAATTGTATATAATAAATACAATTATATCTATGACATTAATAAATAAAGTAATTAATACAACTAATTCATTATCAGTCTCTTGCGAAAATGTTTTTAATGGCATTGAGGACTGCGCGAAAAGAGCAGAAGCTCTTGCAAAGCAAATCCTTAAGCATTCTTCCGATAAAGACCCCTCCAGCTTTCGACTAAGAAAAAGCCCAAGCATGGAAACTATTTATATTGAACGGGAAACATTAGGTAATGGCGCATTTTCTGAGGCCATCAATATCGATCGATATAGACATGGAACAGGCGAATATTCAGCATCTAGCGTTTACAAGTGTATAAAACCAATTAGCGACCAAAGCCAACACTCTATCAGCAGAGCTGATCAAGTTAGAAGTTTAGAGCGAGAGTGGGCCGTTTCATCAGCCATCCCCGAAGACAAGAAAAGCAACCTAGCCCTCCCCTTCAAAGCCGACTATGACCCTACAACAAAAGAAATTTGTGGATTGCACGTTAAAAAATACGGACCCAGCTTAGACAGAATCGATCACGTAGATAACCCTCTTGAATTCTTTACAAGACAGTACACATTTGCAGCTAAGGGATTGAAAAATCTACACGACTGCGGCTATACACACAGAGACATTCATCCAGGAAACATCTTTTCTGAAACAGCAGATTTAAGCGCAGCTTTAGGTGATTTTGGATGTTCCTCTAACGACCCTAAAGAAAAAATACGAGGCCAAATCCGATTACTTCCGCAAGAGTTCAAAAAGCGAGGAAAAATCATTGACGCACCGTTTCACCCAAGCGCTGATATCTTTGCCTTTGGAAAAGCCATGCTTGAAACCCTCAATGAAAAAATAAACCTCCACTACAATAAGCTATTTAACCTCGATCTAACACCAGTTCAAAGCCCAAATACAGTAAATGAAAATGTCGAAAAACTTCTGGCTGCAAACTGCAACCAAAATCTTGCCAGCGCATATAACGATTACGCAACGATTGCGATCAATTGCTCGCTCCTCTTTGCTCAAACCAGATCTAGCATTCAAGAAGCCATATCTGAGCTTGAGGCTCTTTCCTATAGCTTTAATGCGCCATCCGAAAACATAGACCCAAGCCAAAAATCCGCACAAAAAATAAGCAGGCTAGCTCTGACCGAAACACGCCTCGAAAGGGCCTATAGCCAGTCATCTGTAGTCCCTAACAGATACGCATATTAAACTATATAATTTATTATATAATATTGACATTAATTTAAGATTAAATCAAAATAGATACATGACAAATAACAATCTTCCAATAGATCCACTCTCTCCAGGCACACTAACTTCAAGGCTGACGTCTACCCTACTAGAAAATCACCCCGAACTTGACCCAACATCTCCAAGCAGTAATGAAGCAGTTAGCAATATTGCTCTTGCCATAATCACATCTAAGCGACCAAAAGTGCGCGAGCCTATTAAAAGCATCCATGCTAAAACTACACCTGAACAGCAAGGGGTTAGTATCACGCTCGAAAGAGCAGGAACAGGACATTTTTCTAGAGCAAAGAGAAAACTCAGATTTGATTTTTGCGATGGCCAGTCAACTCGATTTGTCGAAAAAAAAGGTGATCCTAAAAGCCTAGGAAGAGAATGGGATATTGCACAGCTTTTAGCAAACATTTCAATAGAGGATAAAAAGCATTTAGTCCTTCCTATTAAACGTGTTGCCGATTCAAATGCGCAAACTATTGGATTACAGCTTCCCGAATTTCAAGCAGACTTTTCAAACGTAAAGACAAAAAATGCCCTTAAAATGTTTACCATCTGGTATGCAGACATTGCGCAAGGACTTATCACACTGCATAACAATGGCATTTTGCATAGAGATTTACACCCAGGCAACTTCCTGGTTAAAGATCACGCCGCTATTTGTGATTTTGGTCAGTCTGGCACAGATAGCAACGAAAACATCAAGTTAAAAACCGATCTTCTCCCGCCAGAATTTTTCAACGACGATGGGAAGCGGAAACGTGTCCCATTCGAAAAAACCTCAGATATTTGGGCTTTTGGAAAGTCACTGCAGCAAAATATCGAAAATCAAATCCATATTGAGCTTAATAAGAAATTCGGACTTGCTCTAGCCCGTATCGAGAACGAAGAATCATTAAAAGCTAACGTTCAATCACTAACCGATAATTCTGCAGCCGAAGGTTTGATTAACTGCTATCAAAAGCTAGTCGAGGTTGTTCTTCTCTGTAAACAAACAGAAAAAGAAAAGCGCCCCTCTGCAGTAGAGGTTTACAACCAACTTTCTGAAATCACCCCTCCAGAACGACTAGATCGCAAAATAGAAAGCACAACAGTCAAAGTTCCAAGTGGTAGTTATGAAGAGGCGTTTGAATGCGACTTATCGTCTGATTCGGAATCGGGCTCTACATAACAAGGCTCTGATTCTCCATATGAGTCCGAAAAATCATTCAGCACAACCCTTATGCCCTTGGGACATACTGAGAAAGCAGAATCTTTAGCAATATACTCTTCCACATTCGTTAACTTAGGGAGTTGCTTAAGAGAACGATTAAGACTTAGATCTAGTTTTTTAAGGGATCTATTTTCGAAAATCTTCTCTAGCTGGATAGCATGCCTTTTTTGAAGATGGCACTTACATAAGATAAGTGTGTTTAGCATTTGAGCAGAGCTTAAAAAATCCAAGTCAATTGCGCACAAACTAATACCAGAAAGGTCCATGACTTCGATCTTGCTATCTTTGAGCCATTTGCTAAACTCATGCCGTATCGTCAAAATGTTTTTGCTTGGCTCACCTCCCAGCTTTGTCCAAATCTTCTCATAAGTCCTCTTCCAAGCCTTATATATAAGGTAAATTCCATCTTGAACATCAGACCCCGCAACACCTTCTTTAACTTCTACCTCTTGAGCACCCTCAAGAGGTTTTTGTGAGAACAGAGGGGCGCAGTAATCTGACGGCCAAGTAAAATAGTCAGAGTCACAACCCGGAATTTTAACAACATATGTAGTCATAGAAGTTGAAGATAAACTAAAAAGTTAATTTAGGACAAGGAATTATTTCTCAGAATTCGTATTACTTCTGCATATGTTCGTCGCAATGGTTGTCGCGATACTTTTTCCCATAGTAGACAAGAGCAGCTGATGCAAAGGCAAGAAAAAGTGTTAAAACAATGAATACACCCGATTTCTCATACAAGGCTGGAAAAAAGAGCATCACAGATGCAACTAAAAATAAAATATGACCACGCAGGTTCAAATTCGCTCCGCATTTTTTCGTGATCAGATGGTGTAACTTTGGCGCGTAGGCAATAGCCACAAGCATCACTCCTATGTATCCCAAAATATTGTGCCACGCCATAAAGTCCTCCTTGGTTCTATACCGAAGTGAACTTAAAAGTCAGATTTTTAAGTTCAATTCGATATATATCAAGATATATGCTACAATCAGGTCTAATGTCAACGTTATACAAAAATTTCACCTACACCAAAACAATTCCGATTGAAGAGCTCTCCTGCACGCTATATGAGATTGAACACTCCAGCGGAGCAAACATCGTCCATATTGCATGTGATGATGTCGAAAATGCTTTTTGCCTCGGTCTAAAGACGTGGCCCGACAGTGGCAACGGAGCTCCCCATATCCTGGAACATACTGTGCTCTGCGGCTCCAAAAAATATCCTGTTAAAGATCCTTTCTTCGCAATGACGCGCCGCAGCCTCAATACTTTCATGAATGCCTTCACAGGACCCGATTTCACGTGCTATCCAGCAGCTTCTTGTGTGGAACAAGATTTTTACAACTTACTCGAAGTGTATCTTGATGCTGTCTTTTTTCCACAACTTAAAGAGCTCAGTTTTTTACAAGAAGGCCATCGCTTTGAGTTTCAAACTCCAAATGATCCTACAACACCCCTGACTTATCAAGGCATTGTCTACAACGAAATGAAAGGGGCAATGTCAAGCCCAGATTCTCGCCTTTGGCGCATCATTAACAGAGCTCTTTTTCCCGATCTTACTTACGCTTTTAACTCCGGCGGAGATCCAGAGGAAATTCCCAACCTCACCTACGAGGGACTAAAAGCTTTTCATGCTCAGTATTACCACCCCTCTCGCTGTTTGTTTTATTTTTATGGAAATCTTAGTCTTGAAAAGCACCTGGATTTTTTAGAGAAACATGTTTTTTCTAAAACACAAAAATGTGATCCCTTGCCAAACTTGCCCAAACAGATGCGCTTTTCTCAGCCTCTTGTGCTCGAAGAAACTTACCCAACTCATGAGGACAATGCAGAAAATCAAACAATGGCAGCTTTTGGGTGGCTGACCTGCGCTCCAACTGAACTAGAAGATAGCCTTGCCCTCACACTCATTGACCAAATTTTAACAGATCACGATGCGTCCCCTCTTAAAAGAGCCCTATTAGAAAGCGGACTTTGCAAAACTGCTGATGGACATTTGGACCACGAAATGAGCGAAATCCCTTATATCATTATCTGCAAAGGATGTGTCCCTGAAGATGTTCCAAAGCTCAAAGCAATTATTTTTAAAACGCTCCAGGCACTGACAATCGATCCTGAAACAGCAGCAAATGCTCTCCACCAGCTTGAATTTGAACGCCTTGAAATTGGCGGCGGCGGCCTTCCCTTTGGGCTTAATCTTTATTTTCGCTCCGCTGCCCTGAAGGCTTATGGTGGCGCTCCTGAGTCAGGACTGAAATTTTATGAAGCCTTTGAATCTTTGCAAAAGAAAATACAAAACCCTCAATACTTAAAAGGACTGATTCAAAAGTATCTGCTTAACAACAACCATTTCATTCAGCTCACTTTTAAACCTGATCCACAACTTGCTGCCCGGGAAGAGCAAAACGAACGCGCAAAGCTCGATGCCATTCAAAAGACGCTTTCAGAAAAGCAAGCCGAATCGATTGTGCACACGGCAGATCAGCTCAAAACTTATCAGCTCCAAAGTGAAGCACAAGATCTTGAATGCTTACCTAAAATTCAAATTGCAGATGTTCCTCAAAAGGGCCCAGATTTTGCGCTCAAACAAGAAGACAACGTTTTTCATCACCCTGTTTTTACAAATCACATCAGCTACATCTCTCTTGTTCTAGATCTGCCTGATCTTACAGAAGAAGAGCTCCCTTATGCTCAGCTTTACACCTCATTCATGACTGAACTTGGTGTGGGCAATAAAACTTATGAGCAAACCCTTGAAGAAATGCAAGGGTGTGTCGGAGGCCTTTCTGCATCTATCTCTTTACATGCACAAGCAAAATCCCCAAACACATTAAAGCCAGCGCTTGTGCTTAAAGGTAAAGCCTTGCAGCGCAATGCTCCCAAGCTCGTTTCGCTATTGCGCGCATTTGCAACCAGCCCACGCACCGATGAAGCAAGCCGCATCAAAGAGCTGATCCTGCAAACCTACACCTACATGCAACAGCGCCTCACACAAAGCTCAATGAACTTTGCCATTCAACTTGCCACATCTCATCTTTCTAAAATTGGCTCGATCAACTCTCGCTGGCAAGGACTCAACTTCTTCAAATTCATTGAAGATCTAGCAAATAATATCGATGCAAAACTCCCTTATGTAGTTGAGCAATTTACAAAGCTTAAATTTAAGCTGCTACATCTACAAAATCCTCACATTGTCATTGCTTGCGATGAAAAAAGCTACAGCACCCTAGACCTTTCACCTCTAAAAGATATGCCAACACATCCATTTACTCCTTTTGCTCTCGATCCCACCCCCTTTCAGGCACAAAACCAAGGACGCATTATCTCAAGCCCGGTTGCATTCACAAGCTTAGGGCTAAAAACTATTGACGCATCTGATCCTCGCGCACCTTTTGTCAGCCTTGCATCAGAGCTATTTGACAACCGCGTCCTGCATCCCAAAATTCGAGAGCAAGGTGGCGCTTATGGGTCTGGTTCTAGCTACAACGCAATCACGGGCTGCTTCTATTTTTACGGTTTCCGCGATCCAAATATTGAAAGCACTTTGCAAGCATTTTACGCTGCAGCTGATGAAATCGGCTCTGGATCCTTCTCTGAGCAAGATTTAGAAGAAGCAAAGCTCGGCCTGATTCAAGCTTATGACTCCCCTATCTACCCAGGCTCACGCGGTATGGCAGCATATATTTGGGCACGCGAAAACAAATCCTTTGCGTTTCGCCAAACTTATCGAGAGACAGTTCTTAATGCGACAAAAGACCAAATCATGCAAGTCGTACAAACCGAAATTGCACCGAATATCAATGCCAACCATCTTGTTTCATTCGCTTCAAAAGAACTTCTAGAAAAAGAAAACAGAAAACTCAATTACCCCCTTCACATTTCTTCAATTTGATGCTATGATTAAACACTATACCGAGGTGAACGCAAAACTCGGTTTTGGGTTCACTTCGGCATAAAAGGAGCAGACTATGAAAACATTTATTCTGGCATGTGTCATGAGCGTGTCGCTCATCGCAGACAAATACGATGATTTAAAGCTTGGCAGCCAAACAAAGCGTTGTGAGATGTGTGGCGCGCGCAATGTTCAAAATGCTTTTGTAGAAGTTGCAAAAGAGGCAAAGCCCGCTGTTGTTTTCTTGCGCGTTGAAGGGCAGCCCAGCGACCCTTATCAAGGCCAAAACCCTTTTGACTCTTTTCAAGAAGATGAATTTTTCCGCCGCTTTTTTGGAGCTCCTCCTCCTCAACAACGCAGAGCTCCTCCAAAGCCTCAAATGAGCCAAGGCTCTGGCTTTTTCGTCACCTCTGATGGTTACATCATGACCAATGCCCACGTCGTTCGCGACGCTGTTAATATCACAGCTGTGCTTAACGATGGCACCGAGCTTGATGCAACCCTCGTTGGCATCGACAACCATACAGATCTAGCTGTTGTAAAAGTAGCAGGAGAAGATCACCCATTTGTCAAGTTTGCAGAAATGGATAAAGTTGAAGTGGGCGAGTGGGCAATTGCCATCGGCAGCCCTTTCCAACTTGAGGCAACTGTTACTGTTGGTGTTGTCAGCGCAAAGGGGCGCAACAACCTTCATATCAACGATCTTGAAGACTTTATTCAAACCGATGCTGCGATTAACCCAGGCAACTCTGGCGGTCCCCTCCTCAACATCGAAGGGAAAGTCATTGGCGTCAATGCAGCCATCGTTTCCCGCTCCGGCGGCTACATGGGCATTGGATTTGCGATTCCTTGCAACATGGCAGAGCATGTCATGGATCAACTCATCCACAACGGCACCGTTGACCGAGGCTTTATGGGCGTGTCCCTCCAGCCCCTCGATAAAAACTTAGCTGAAGGGCTTGGCATCGACCAAACACAAGGAGCTGTCGTTGCACAAGTTGTTCCAGATTCACCTGCTGCAAAAGCTGGCCTTCAAACCGGAGATGTCATCATTGCATACAATAAGAGGCCCATTAAATCCGCCTCCACTTTACGCAACGAAATCGCGATGCTCTCTCCTGGCACTGTCGTCAATCTTACCATCAAACGACAAGGCAAGACGATGAATCTGCCAGTCACCCTCGGCTCACGCTCGGAGTCAGGCTCAGAGCCTCACGAGCTAAGCCAAAAAATAGGCATCGAAGCGAGCGAGCTCACCCCTGATCTTCGCAGACGTCTGCGCCTTTCACCAAGTGAAGAGGGCATCGTCATTACGCAAATCAAGCCTGGTTCTCCTGCTATGCGAGCTGGCCTGCAGCCTGGTTTCCTCATCATCTCGATTGGCAACTATCAAGTCACCACCATGCAAGAGTTCAACCAAGCGCTTGCAAAAAGCCAGAACCAGAAATCAATTGCATTCTTGGTGCAAAATGGCCCCATTCGCCATTACTACACCGTTACGCTAAATTGATCTTTAAAACGACCCTATCCTTTCTTTAAGGATAGGGTTCGATAAATTCTACAGCTCTTTCAGAAAGGTGCGCTTTATTCCCAGACGTTGATCCTTCGGATCCACTTGAGCATCTCGTCATTACGCATGGCATGTGTCTTGGGAAGGAGATTACTTGTACATTTTATATTAATAATTGGGAACTTCCTAATTGCAGAATTCAATTCAATGGCTTTAATAACGTCCATCATATTTTCACGGACGATAAACCCAGAACTGAGGTTAAACGGCTTAGCAAATAAGATCTTTAAAAGAGGGATTATCGCGGATGGTATCGAAGGCAGGATTGCGAACGACATCTTTGATATTCGTCAAACCGCGGTCTTGAGCTGAGAGCAGCCAGCCGATGGCGGGCTCAACTTGATTGAGTGTGGCAGCGGCAATGGCATTGTTCAAAGCGATTTCTGCCTCGGGCAAATCTTGAAAACAAGGTCCTCCAAGAGCTAGAACCAACTCAAAGTCTTGCTTTTCAAAGGCCGCTTTGTGAAGAAGGATTCGCGCTGGAGGTGAAAGCTCTTCTTTGATGGGTAGCAAGAGCTCGTAGGCTTTGGACCAGTTTTGCTCCTGGGAGTAGATGTGGGCAAGTAATTCTGAAGAACGCTGAAATGTGATGCCTGATTTGGTGCGAGCGATGAGATCCTCAAGATGGGGAATGGCTTCTTTATACCTTTTTTGCTCTATGAGCTGATCAATCTCTTCAACTTCTTTTGTCACAAGTTCATCGCGGTCAACTTCTGTCATGTTTTTTGCACGGCGATAGATTTCAAAACTCTGAAAGGCAAACAGGAAGAAGAAAGCGCCAATGATAAAATAGCCGACGATGAAAGCTATGACTGCCGCTGCTGATCCAAAAATCATGCCAACGATAAGGGCGTAGCGGAAGCCTTTTGCACCAAAAATCCCTTCAAAGGTGATGCGAAGAAGCTGACCCCCATCGAGAGGGAAAACGGGAATGAGGTTGAATATGGTCCAAAAGAGGTTGACCATTTTTAAAATTCGCAAAACTCCACCTGTGATCCCTTCTTGTAAAGATGGTAGTTGGAGCAGGGCTGCAGCTAGCACGAACAGACCAAAACCGAAAATAGGGCCGTTGAGCACAACGATGAATTCTTGCCATCTTTTTAATTGCTTCCCCTCAGGGTAGGTAAACCCTCCAAAAGCGACGAGCTCGATGCGTGGTTTTTGTCCAAAGGCTTTTGCTGTAATGGCGTGACCGAACTCGTGCACGAGGACAGATACTAAGATGATGCCAATCCAGATCAGTGTGCCAGTTATTGAGGCTGAATTGATAAAGCCGATGATGCCAGCTGTAATCCAAAAAGCAAAATGGATGGTAACGGGAATGGACCCTCGAAATTGGATCACTTCAATGCCTTCTGCATGGCCAGCCCCATCTCAGCGGGTGTGTCTGCAATCATGGCTTTTGCTTTTTGTAGAGCAGCGATTTTGTCCTTGGCAGTGCCCTTGCCGCCTGAGACAATGGCTCCAGCATGACCCATGCGACGCCCTGGAGGAGCTGTTTGACCAGCGATAAAGGCAGCAACGGGTTTTGAGCAATTTTTTGCGATCCATTCAGCAGCTTGCTCTTCAGCGTTACCTCCAATCTCTCCAATCATGAGAATGCCTTGGGTTTCTGGATCTTTTTCAAATAGCTCTAGGACATCGATAAAATTTGTGCCGTTGAGTGGATCTCCTCCAATCCCGACGCATGTGGTCTGTCCAAGCCCAAGCTCTGTGGTTTGCCAAACGGCTTCATAGGTCAATGTTCCTGATCGGGAAACAATGCCGATCTTTCCTTTTTTGTGGATGTAGCCTGGCATGATGCCAATTTTACATGCTTCTGGTGTGATGATGCCCGGGCAATTGGGGCCAATGAGACGCGATTTTGAGCGGCGCATCACTTGGGAAACTTCGATCATATCTTGGATGGGTATCCCTTCTGTGATGCAAACAATGAGCGCAATCCCAGCGTCTTCAGCCTCTAATATCGCCTCTGCTGCAAAGGGCGGAGGCACAAAAATCAGCGTGGCATCAGGCTGCACTTTTTTAACAGCTTCTTTAACGGTGTCAAAAATAGGAAGATCAAGGGTGGTTTCTCCTCCCTTACCAGGCGTTACACCCCCCACGTAGCATGAGCCATATTTGATGCCCTGCTCTGTGTGAAAATGGCCTGCTTTTCCTGTGATGCCTTGTGTGATCACGCGCGTTTTTTTATCGATGAGTATGCCCATTATTTACCCCCTAGTGATTCGACAGCTTTTTTCGCAGCATCGCCAAGATCATCTGCGGCAACGATTTTTAGTCCTGATTCTTTTAAAAGGCGTTTTCCTTCATCAACGTTCGTTCCCTCTAAGCGAACGACAAGGGGAATTTGCACATTGAGCTCGCCCACGGCTGCAATCACTCCTTCTGCGATGGTAGCGCAGCTCATAATGCCTCCAAAGATGTTAACAAGAATGGCTTTAACTTTGGGATCTTCTAAGATGAGTTTAAAACCGGCTGCAACAATTTCTTTTGTTGCGCTACCGCCAACGTCTAAAAAGTTGGCTGGTTTACCTCCGTAGTGCTGAATAATATCCATGGTCGACATGGCAAGTCCAGCGCCGTTGACCATACAGCCGATGTTCCCATCGAGGGCAATGTAGGCTAAATCGTATTTTTTTGCGCCAGCCTCTTGCGCAGAAACTTGAGTGGGATCATAGAGCTCACCGATATCGGGCTGACGAAAAAGGGCATTATCATCAACAGATAGTTTGGCATCAACACACCAAAGCTTTCCATCAGATGTTTCAACAAGGGGATTGATCTCAAGCAGATCGGCATCTTTTGCAACAAAGGCCCGGCCGATGCTCGCCCCTATTTTGCGCCCCTGTTTAGCTAAATCTCCTTTCCATCCCATGAAGTTGCAAAGTTCAACTAGGTGATAGCTTCGCATGGTCCCATCGGTTTGAATGGGTAGCTTTAAGATTTTTTCGGGGTGGGTTTCAGCGATCTCTTCAATTTCCATGCCACCTTCAGGAGATGCAATGAGGATTGCGCGCGCGTTTTCTCGATCGATGACTGCCCCTAAGTAGTACTCTTTGTGAATATCGACGGGGTCGCAGATCATCACTTTATGAGCGATCACTCCTTGTGGTCCTGTCTGATTATTGACCATTTTCATGCCAATGAGCGCTTCTGCATGGGTGTATATTTCGTCGGGTGTTTTGGCAAATTTTACTCCGCCCGCTTTCCCTCGCCCGCCAGCATGCACCTGAATTTTGACAATAGCCTGCTTTAATCCTAGCTCTGAAACAATATTTTTAACTTCACTCAAGCTTTCGGCCACTCCAAAGTCTGGAATGGGCAACCCAAATTGTTTTAAGATCGTTTTTGCCTGATATTCATGTGTATTCATATGCTCTCCCCTGCTATACTTCGTATCATGTTTAGGTCATTTTTTCAAAACGTCAAATCTCTTTTCACACGTCCAATCGATGAAGAGACGCTCGAAAAGCTTGAAGAGACGATGTATGAGGCTGATCTGGGATCAGAACTCATCGAAGAACTTTTAAAAGATGTGCGCCCTCTTTTGCGCGCAAAAAAACAGGTGGAAGCTCAAAAAGTTTTAGATGCTATGCGCGAGAAAGCCAAAGCTTTGCTAGTTGAAACATCTCCTGTAGAAATGGGCGCTCCCCACGTGATTTTGATGACAGGCATAAACGGCAGTGGCAAAACTACAACGTGCGCAAAGCTTGCAAAATTTTATCAGACCCAAGGCAAAAAAGTCTTGTTAGCTGCAGCTGATACCTTTCGGGCTGCTGCCATCGAACAGCTTGAGCTTTGGGCCAAGCGGCTTGATGTTCCCATCGTCAAAGGACAGAGCGGTGGCGATCCAGCAGCTGTGATCTTTGATGCCATCCAATCAGCAAAGGCAAAAAATATCGATATCGTTATCGCCGATACGGCCGGGCGCCTCCAGTCAAAGACTGATTTGATGCGCGAGCTTGAAAAAATGCGCTCAGTCTGTCATAAGTCAGATCCAAGATCTCCTCACGAAACGCTGCTCGTTTTAGATGCAACAACGGGGCAAAATGGCCTAGACCAGGCAATGAAGTTCCATGAGTTTGCCCCACTGACAGGCATCGTTTTGAGCAAGCTCGACGGTTCAGCGAAAGGTGGCATCGCGCTCAGCATTGGGCAGCGCCTTAAGTTGCCCGTTTGCTATGTTGGGCTGGGTGAGGGAATCGATGATTTTAAAGCCTTTGACGCCGATGGATATTTAGATGAACTCTTCAGCTTATCGTGAGCTCATTACATCTGCCCTCTCACACGCACGCGAGCAAGCTTTGCGAAAGCCAGCTTTTTTTGCTCACCGCACTCTTGATCTGCCAAAACCAGAGCCGCAACCGATCAAAGCGCCCGAACCAAAAAAGGCGAGCATCGCCCTGGAGCCGATCCAACGCACAGCCCCATCTGCTCCAAGCAGCAAACTTGAAGCCCTTGGAATCACAACTATCCAGCCACCCTCTGATCAGATGGCTAAACATGTCAAAGAAAGCTGGAGGCAGCTCTCCCTTGCACCTGTGATCGCTGTGATACTCGGCCCTGAAAGCGGACTTGTTAAAGAGCTTTTAATAAATTTATCCAAAGCAATCAATACACTCATTGCTCCCTGCCGCGCCATTCCAGCAAGCAAAATTGACCCAAGTGTTTTTTTGACTGCTGCTGAGCTTAAGCTTGTCATTGCACCCGATACAGCGCTCACTGGCCAGCTGCTCACTTACCTCAAGGAAATTCCCGGTCAGTCCAAGCGATTTTTAAACGACAAGCCACTATTGCTGCTTCCCGACCCTAACATCTACTTAAAAGACCCCATGCTTAAATCGGCTCTATGGAAAAGTGTGTTACACTCCTTTTAGATGATGGCGTTGACCGCCCTCTGGATTACTTAGCTCCAAGCGATGCTCAAATTGGTATGCGCGCTCTTGTGCCTTTGCGCAATCGCAGTGTTAAGGGTACAATCATCGCCATCAAAGATTCTCCTGAATTCAAAAATACCAAGCCCATCGAGTCGCTTTTGTTCGATGAAGCAAGTGTTCCCCCAGAGCTTTTTGAGCTTGCCTCCTGGATGAGCCGCTACTATTGCACCCCCTTAAGACGGATTTTGCGCATGATGGTCCCTTCAAGTGTGCGGGGCAAGGCCAAACCAAAAATGCAACGCTTTGTCAAACGCCTTTACTCGATCGAAAAGCTCACTGATCTAGCAGCTGAGCTGAGGCGCTCTCACCCCTCTCAAGCCCAAGTGATCGATATCATGCTCAAAGCTCCAAAGGGGCTTTTGCTATCCGAGCTTTTAGAAAAAGCTAAAACTTCTCGCTCCCCCATCGACACGCTGACAAAGCAAGGGATCTTAGAGCAAAAAGATCTTCAAATTGATCGCACGCCTTTGCAAGAGACTGATTTTTTTCAAACAAAGGCAAAAAAGTTAAGCGAACAGCAGCAAATAGCACTTGATGCCATCGCCCAATTCAGCGCGTTTAAAACGCACCTAATCCATGGCATTACCGGCAGCGGCAAGACAGAAGTTTATCTGCAAGCCATCGACGCTGCCCTCAAAGAAAACAGGGGCGTGATCATGCTCGTCCCAGAAATTGCTCTCACAGCTCAAACCATTGAGCGGCTCAAAGCACGCTTGCCAACCAAAATTGCCATCTTGCACCACCGCTTGAGCGATGGAGAGCGCTTTGACACCTGGCAAGCCATCCGCAGCGGAGAAATTCGCATAGCTATCGGAGCCCGATCAGCTCTGTTTTCACCCATTCACAACTTAGGGCTCATCATCGTCGACGAAGAGCACGACAACTCCTACAAACAAAGTGATGAAATGCCTTGCTACCATGCGCGCGATGTTGCCATTGTAAGAGCTAAACTCTCAAACTGCCCCGTCGTGCTTGGTTCTGCAACCCCTGCCCTAGAAAGCTACTTCAACGCACAAAATGGCAAGTACATTCTGCACACATTGAGTCACCGAGCCACTGATGCCCGTCTTCCCAAAGTTCATATCGTCGACATGCAGCGCGAGTATGAAAAAGGACTCTCGCTTTTTTCTGACGCCCTTCTTACAGGCATCAAAAAGCGCTTTGAAAGGGGCGAGCAAACCCTGCTTTTTCTCAACCGACGCGGCTATAACCCCTACCTCAAATGCAGCGCCTGCGGCAAAACGCACAAATGTCCCGATTGCGATGTCTCTCTCACCTTTCACAAAAGCCAAAACACTCTCTATTGCCACACCTGCGGCTTTGCTCAAAGACCGCCACCAACCACCTGCCCCTCTTGCCACGCACCATCGGCCATGCAATTTAAAGGCGCTGGAACAGAGCAGATCGAGCGTGCCCTACACGCCATTTTTCCAGAAATCCGCACCCTGCGCATGGATGCTGATACAACGCGTCATAAAGGGGCTCACGATCGCCTCTTTAAACAATTTCGAGCTGGCAAAGCTGATGTGCTCATCGGCACACAAATGATTGCCAAGGGCCTGCACTTCCCCTCTGTAACACTTGTCGGCGTCCTCAACAGCGATTCAGCGCTTAACATCCCCGACTTTCGCGCTTCTGAGCAAACCTTTCAGCTCCTTGCCCAAGTTTCTGGGCGCTCCGGGCGCAGCGAGCTCCCCGGCGAGGTGATCATCCAAACGCAGCTGCCTGACCACCCCATTATTGTTCATGCATCCACTGAAAACTACCCCCTCTTTTTCGAGGAAGAGCTATCAGTGCGCAAGCTCTTTGACTACCCTCCCCTCACCCGCCTTGCGCGTTTTATCTTTTCAGGCATGGACGAGATGCAAACGCAAAACGCCGCACTCACAATGCGCGATGAACTTACAAAGCACTTACCCCCCTCTCTTTTACTCCTGCCCGTTACACCCTGCGGCTGCGAGCGCATCAAAAAAAACTACCGCTACCAATTCTTGGTAAAGGGAATAAGCCTTGCCCCTTTGCACAACGCCCTTAACAAAACACCTCCTTCCCACCGTAACGTCCGCATGGTCGTCGACATCGACCCCACTTCAGTTTATTTCTAAGGTTAGTCATTAAATTTTTTTGTTGGTTTGCTAAAATTGTGGCGTTCGATTTACAATGATTCGGTACTAAACTTAGGGTGTATTCATGCGAGAATTAAAACATTTATTTGAAAATAACAAGCGGTGGGCTGAGCAAAAAATTAAAAGCGATCCCTCCATTTTTGAGCGCCTTTCAGAAAAGCAAACCCCAAAATACCTTTGGATTGGTTGCTCAGATAGTCGTGTTCCTGCCTCCGAGCTCATTGGCTTGCAGCCAGGCGAGTTGTTCGTTCATCGCAATATCGCCAATTTGTTTCCTCAAGCAGATCTCAACTCCCATTCCGTTTTGCAGTTTGCTGTCGAGGCCCTACATATCGAGCATATCATTGTCTGCGGTCACTATGGCTGCGGAGGTGTAGAGGCAGCGATTGAAAACAAAGCTGATGGACTCATTGATCAATGGCTCCATCCTGTGCATAAAATCTGCGCGCATGAAAAAGAAAATCTTGCTGCCATGGCAAACCCATCTGAGCAATCACAATACATCGTCGAGCTCAACGCCAAACAACAAGTTAAAAACATCTGCCAAACGCCGGTTGTACAAAATGCCTGGGCGAGTGGCAAAAAACTTTGTGTCCACGGTTGGGTCTATGATATAGCCACAGGGCTACTCAAAGATCTTAACTGTTGCATTTCATCCAAAACCGATCAGATATGAGCTCAATGGATAAAGTAAGATGCTTTGGTTCTGGCAAGCCCTTTTACGAAATCTATCATGACCACGAATGGGCAGTTCCTTCTCATGACGATTGCCACTTATTTGAGATGCTCTGTTTAGAAGGGGCACAAGCAGGCTTAAGTTGGGAGATCATTTTGAAACGGCGCGAGGGTTATCGAGAAGCTTTTCACCAGTTTGATCCAATCAGAGTTGCTGCCATGACAGATAAAGAGCTCGAGCTGCTCCATCAAAATCCCAAAATTATCCGTAATCGCCTTAAGATTGCAAGCGCAAGAACAAATGCGCGATCATTTTTAGAGATCCAGCGTGAGTTTGGCTCTTTCGACCGTTACGTTTGGGCCTTTGTCAACAATAAGCCCTTAACTGGAAATTGGAAAACATTTTCAGATGTCCCCTGTCAGACACAAGAGAGTCAAGCGCTAAGCAAAGACCTACAAAAACGGGGTATGAGGTTTGTTGGTCCAACAATCATTTACTCATTCATGCAAGCCGTTGGAATGGTTAACGATCACACTCAGGAGTGCTGGTGCCACGCATTATAATCATGGGTACAACAGGGTCTGGTAAAACCACCCTTGGAAAAAAGCTAGCCGCAAAGCTAAACATTCCCTGCGCTGATTTGGACGACCTTTATTGGCTGCCCAACTGGCAGGCGCGTGAAAAAGACGACTTTGAGCAGCGAATCACCCAAGTCATATCGAAAGAGTCCTGGATACTATGCGGTAATTATAGCAAATTCCATCATATAACAGTTCCACGAGCTACAACCATTATTTGGCTAGATTTGCCCTTTATAGTCCTGCTTTGGCGCATCGTCAAACGCGGCATTATTCAAAGCATGAATAAAGAAACTATCTGTAACGGCAATTACCAAACACGCCGCCAGTTTTTTTGGCTACTCAAGCATATTTTTAAAACCTATCGCAGGCGTAAAAGCAGGATTGCGCAACTAAACACACAAGCAGAGTTGATCCACATCAAAACATCTAAAGAAGCCAGAAAACTCTACGAACCCAGCGCAAGATAAAATATCGAAAAGAAGATAATGGTTGGGCCTAGAGCTGCAAAAAATAGATAAAGTGGCGAGATGCCCCCTTTAAAATATTTGCGCAATAGCATTTGACCAGCAGGGTTTGGCGCGTTGGCAATCACTGTAAGACCACCACCAATGACCACACCGCTCATGATGGCTTGCTTAAGCGATTCGCTTAAGTTTGGCAGTAAAGATGCTAGATATGTTACAGCCGCGTTGTCATTGAAAGCTGTAAGAATGGTCCCGGTAAGCATCAAAGCCCCTTCTTGCAAACCTCCGAGAAGAGGCTCAATCCACCACCCTTGAAGCCCACCGTGAATGACAAGCCCTGCCAAGAAGAATCCAACCAGAATCGGCCGCTTTAGCGAAAGAGCAAATTGGTGCGGTGCTGTAGCATGATGAAAACCAATAAAGAGCAAAAAGCTCCCGATGAATACAGGTGGGTAGTGAGCATTGAGGACAATCCAAAACAATAGAGCAACGTGGGTGGCGGTAATCCATAAAGGCACAGGCGCCTTATCTTCTTGCACCTCGTGGTGATCCTTCATATCTTTTTTGTTTGCCTGCAAAGATCTAAATTCCTTTTTGAAGACAAACCAAGCAATGCAATTGCTCAAGATAATCCCCGTTACCGCTTTCCAGCCAAAGTATGTGAACATATAAGTGGATGACCAACCCCAGCACTTTGAAACAATAAGAACAGGGGGCGCTGCAAAGTTTGTCAAAATACCGCCAACAGAGACGTTAACAAAGAGCAAGCCGATGGTCATATAGGCAAGCTTTGCCGTAGGTTTATACTGGTAAAACTGACGCCCTAAAAGAAGGGCTGAAAGCGTCATAGCGCCCGCTTCAGTAATGAAGGAACCAAGGATTGGTCCAATCGTTAAGATGACAAGCCACCAAGCTGAAACAGACCCTCCCAAAGCATGGGAAATTTTACGCATGGACTGCTCTGCAACCCTCACAAGAGGGCGCGTTGCTGTTAAACACATGACGACAACAACAAAAATTGGCTCAGTATAAGCTCTTTCATTAACGTAGGCAACGGCCGTCTTCCAGTTGTAAAAGCTGCTGATTGCAATAAAAAGAGGAAGCACCCAGATGCCAAAGATAACTTCGACCTCTCCCAAGAAGTAAAAGATTTCAGCAACAAAGCTTTTGTCATGCATATCTACGTCATTGAAAATTTCGCTATCAGTGGGGCGCTTCACACGTCGTCTTTTTTTGTGATGCGCAGCCTCCAGACGGCGAGCAACAGCTGTAAACTTATTGGCAAAAAAGGTGTGGCAGATCGCTAAAGCAAAAATGAGCAGTGAAATCACATGAAAAGAGCTAAAAACCGCATCTTCTAAAAAAGATGCTGAAGTGTAATCTTGCACCAGTGACTGTGTACAGGGGCGTGTAACTTGTGCAAGTAGACTCATATCTTTCCAAAAGTTGCCATAATTGCCCACATCATAAGCGGGTGAGACTTAAACCTCAAGCCCCTTTATAACAAATGTTTTTTTGAAATCCACACATAAATGCAGGTATGGTACAATAGAGGTCATGAAATGGTTATTGATTTTGCTTGCATGCACTTATTCTCTTTTTTCGAATGCGCTTTCTGAGAGGCTAAAAACAGCTCAGGTAGGCAGCTTTATCGTCACAGAGAGCAAAAAATCCTACACATTATTGCACCTTCACAGCCAAAGAGATGACACTTTTATTATTGAAGAAATCTCAGCACCTGCTCACATTGTTACAACCGATTTTGACTGGAAAGCCTGGGTAGAAAAAGAAGCCCCCGGCAACACAGGCTGGACCCTTTACGAATTTGATAAAGAAAGTGCAGATCTTCTCGAATGCTTTTCCTTCACCCATTCGAGCTGGATGAAACCCAAAGATGGTCAAAACCTTTTTTCAACGCTCATGCAACTGGACCTAAAACCTGTCGATGAAAAGCAGCGCAAGCGGATTGGCGCTGAGCCTCCACATCATGCTATTGACATTCGAAAAATCTGGAATCCACCAAAAATTATCGATGGCAATACTGCTCCAAAAGCGAACTTTACCGTGATGAATACACGTTGGCCAAAAGATGGCTCTGAGCTATCAAAGCGCAAAATCGACCTTTACTTTGATGCCGATAACAACGCTTTCCCCTTCCCTTATTGGGTCGAGGTGCAGGGAATGATTGATCAAAAATTGCGCGCAGTGGACTCTGGCTATGATTTTAAAACACCGCGCAAGCACATGCCAAGGCGCTACCCCATCACTTTAGGCGCCTACATGAAGCAGGGCAAATCTTATACCCTAAAAATCAACGCTCCCAGCTACTACAAAAACTTCGAGCTTTATACAACTGGTGACCAAATCAAAAAAATCAATTTTCTTGAAAACCGCATTGACACAGAGCTCATAGAAATCACCATCGATCCTAGCCAAATTCCTCCTGGCGCTGAGCTCATGCTAACGCCCTCATCCCACCCACATATCTTTGTTGAACTGCCGCCATTGCCAAATTAAGCCTGTTGCTTTAGACTTGAGCTCCTATGAGAAAAGTTTTATTCATGCGCAAATGCAAACAGATCTTGCGCCACGTTTTCAAATCCTACAAGCGAAAGAAAAACACACTCCCCATCCAGGTACAACAAGAGCTTTTTGACCACCTGGATAAAACGCAAGCCGCCATCCTTGCCAAGAACCGTGCTCAAGCATCAGCGTGTGCAAAAGAGCTAAACGCATCCTTTGAAAAACATTTGGCGCCACCTGCCTGGAGACATTGGCTCAATGCAACTTTAGGCCTTGTTGGCATTCTCATTCTTGCCATCGGCATCCGCCAGATGTGGTTTGAGCTCATGCAAATCCCCACTGGATCCATGCGCCCTACCCTCAAAGAGCAAGATCATCTTGTCGTTTCAAAAACCACCTTTGGCATCAACATTCCACGCCTTCCTAAACATTTCTATTTCGACCCTAAGCTAGCACACAGAAATGGCATCTTTGTCTTTACAACAGCTGACATGGACATCCCTGACAGCAACATGATGTATTTCTATATTTTCCCAGGCAAAAAGCAGTATGTGAAGCGCATGATGGGTCTACCAGGCGATACCCTCTATTTTTATGGCGGCCGCATCTACGGCGTCGATCGAGAGGGCAACGACATTACAAGCCAGCTCCAACCAGCAGAATTAGATTATGTCAACCATGTTCCCTTCATCGATTTTGATGGTCAAATCAAGCTTCCAGCAAGGCCCAATCCCAATGGGATCTACTCTCCGGCAACGATTGTGCAAACCGGCGAGCCACTGGCCAAGCTCTTTGCCAACCGCAGAGGAGAGGTCCTTGCAGATGCCCCTGATTACTTTGACATGTGGGGCATCAAAAACTTTGCTATGTGCCGCCTTCTTACATCAAAACAAGCAACACAATTTCACACCAAACTCATCACAAGGGCAGCTCCCGCCTATCTCGAGCTCAGCCATCACCCATCAATCAAACATATCAACATCATAAAGGGCTATGATGGCAAGCCCCAACCCAATTTTGAGCTCACAAAATCACTGCTTCCCTTAGATCAAGCGCACCTAAATACACTTTATAAGTCGCTGACCACAGCTCGCTTTATTGTAGCCAGCGGTAAGGCCCATGCCTACGGCACACCAAAAAACTACCGATACATGGCTCCTTACCTGCCAGGTATCCCAGACGGAACTTATGAATTTCAAAACGGTATCGCCTACAAAATATACCCATTTGGCGTAGCAAAAAAACTCAGCGAGCAGCACCCCTTAAATCAATATAACTTTGAGCGTCTCCTCACACTTTATAACCTTGGTATTTCGTTTGCAGAGCCCTTTAGACCCGCCTATCCAGATCAACGCCCCTTGATCCATCGCTACGCTTTCTTTCGCAATGGTGATTTTTACACCATGAACATGCCTATCATCAAAAAAGAAGATCCAGCGCTTAAGAGCTTCACAGAATTCGAAAAACTCTCTAGAAGCCCTCCCTTTATCGATACAGGAGCCCCAACTAAAGAGATCATCAAACGCTATGGCATGAAAGTTCCCGACAAGCACTACCTTGCTCTTGGGGACAACTACCCTATGTCAGCCGATTCAAGAGCTTTTGGTTTTGTGCCAGAAGGCAACTTGCGCGGCGCACCAAGCTTTATCTTTTGGCCACCTGGCCCAAGATTTGGCACACCTATACAGCCCCCCTATCCATGGTTAACGCTACCTAATCTCGTCATTTGGGCACTTGCTGCAATCGGCATCTACTTCGGCTGGCGCCATCACAATACCACACACAAGTTACCATTAGACCTCGGGCCTAGGCCCGAAATAAAAGAAGAAAAGGAGAACAAATGATTGCAACCGTCTTATGTCTAATAGCGACCAACTTTATGAACCCAACTATGAATACGTTTTCCTATATTCCAAAAGACGGTAACAGTTTTAGCACACTTGCGCTTGAGTTGAACCGTCAAGCCGAAGAGCGACTTAAGCAACACATTGCAAAACCAGTATCAGGCTACTGGAACATCTACTCGCCAGAGCTCAAATATCTAAACTATTACCACGCCCATTGCAAACAAATGGAAAATATCGACACAGCAATCCCGAGTCAGCCAAAACTAAACATCAAATTTTTTCAAATTAAGCTCCCTATTCAAATCAAGCTGAAGCTCTGAAAAAGTGCGCCTTCGTAACCCTACGCTGATATCTATTTTTAAATAGCTTATTTTGAGTGGTTTATGATATTTTCAGGAATATCGTTGATTAAAACTCGAATTTCCAGGAAAATAGAGTTTAAGGAAACAATATATCAAAGATTAGCTATGAGCCCCATTCAAAGAACGTTACAAGAAAAGCTGTCTCGCATCACGAAAAGAGGCAAAAGTGTTTTGCTACTTGGCCCCCGGCAAACAGGGAAGACCACTTTAGTAAGCCAATATACTGCAGATCTGGAAATTACTTTGCTCATCGCCAAAACCCGCCGCCAGTATGAAGCAGATCCTGATCAACTCATTCGAGAAGTTCAAGCATTACAAAAAACCAAGGGGAAGGTACCCCTCATAATTATAGACGAAATTCAAAAAGTTCCAGCTTTAATGGATGGGGTCCAGTACCTTATCGATAAAAACTTGGGGCAGTTCATCCTAACCGGATCTTCTGCGCGAAAATTACGCCACAATAATAATATTAATCTACTACCTGGACGCGTTATTCAGCTCCACCTCGACCCTTTTACACTAGAAGAAATCCCAACACCCTACCCAGACATTAAAGATTTCCTGCTGTACGGATCATTGCCAGCCATCAGTTTGCAAACTGATCTTTCTATTCGTGAAGAAGAACTTGATTCCTACGTAGATTTATACCTTGAAGATGAAATTAGAGCTGAAGCCCTGGTACGCGATATTGGAGCTTTTGAAAACTTCCTTCAACTTGCTGCAATTGAATCAGGCAACATTGTTAATTTTGACAAAATTTCACAAGATATAGGCGTTGCGCGAACAACAATAGCGGCTTATTATCAAATATTAGAAGATTGCCTAGTTGCTGAACGTATAGAACCCTATACCACTAGTAAAACGCGTAAAAAGCTAACCAAATCCCCTAAATATATGTTATTTGATCTAGGGTTGCGGCGCCTTGCAGCCAAAGAACAACCAACCTTGCCAGTGAAGTATATGGGCCATCTTTTCGAACAATTTGTCGGGCTAGAGCTGATTCGTTGGGCACGCTTACAAGAGATAAAGCCTACAGTCCATTTTTGGAGAGACTCTTCAGGACCTGAGGTCGACTGGGTGCTTAATAACAATGGTCATTTGCTACCCATTGAAGTGAAATGGACTGAAACACCATCTACCAGAGATGCCAAACATCTTGAGGTCTTTCTCAACGAATATCCTACCGCAACTCAAGCATATGTAGTCTGCCGCGTTTCTCAGCCACAAATGCTCTCAAATCGCATCCAGGCAATTTCGTGGAAGGACCTACTTCAGAAGCTAAACAACTGGAATCTCGACCATACACGTTCATAACCTCAGTCATGGGTTTATATCGGTAAGATTTCCCTGAATTGCCTAAAGGTTAGTGATATAAACCCATAACTGAGGTTTCATAGCTTGTTCCCTTGCCTTGAAGCTTTGAGCTGCTTGCAAGCTTTGATTGCATAAAAGCTAAAGTAGATCGGAAGCAGGCTAACAACACCGAGCGTTAGAAGCGCAAAAGGAGATGCCATCTTCCAAACTGTTAAGACAAACAATAAACGCGACCCAACAATGAGGCCAAGGGCCCATTTTGCTGCGATGAGATTGTAACTTTTAAAGACCCGATAGCATAAGAATAGCAAAAATATATTAAAAGCGATCGTCACTGCGCCCTCAATAGTTAAGCTAACACCTTGAAAAAAGGGAATGATGGTTACAGCCATTCCTAAAATAGCTAAGATAAATAGACCGGTTGTATAAAATTTTGGATTTTTCATGCAGCTGACTCCTTAATAAGACCCTGTTTTGCTTTATAAGCAACAAAGAGTTGGAAAAAATGAAACGAAAGGCGCATCGCTATAACTGTAATTGGAGGAGTGGGCTTGAGTAAAAGTAGATAAGTGCCCATAGCGATAATGATTCCAGTGCGCAGTGTGATCAACGCTTGCGCTGAATGCACGTGGTGATGCCTAATCATGCGCACAGCAGATATGGCAAGCAATCCGTAGAGTGCAATGTAAACAATTGACCACAGCATGTGATACCCGCCTAAAAGCATTGACCCAGCGCTGTAGAGCTGTTTGGCGCATTCAATAAGAGTGAGCGCAAAGCAGAGGCGGATGTAGAGCAGGGAGACATTCATAAAGTAGCCTTTGTAATCGCAATATTTGCATGCTCGCCATTGATATCCCATTTCGTGCCCTGGCAAGGCTCAAACGTCACTTTGACAATGAGAGTTTCTCCTTCAATGTATGCTTGATGGCGATCGTAGCATCCTTGCAAAACAGGTGTCGATTCAATCACAACTTCAATCCGATCAGAAACCTCAAAGCCTTCGCTGCGACGCATCGTGTTGATTTTATTGACAATCTCGCGAGCCATGCCCTCATCGATGAGCGCATCGTTAAGAACTGTGTCTAACGCTACAGTGACCGTTCCAGCGCTAGCTGCAATCAAGTCAGCTTTAACAGCGCGCTCAATTTCAATATCATCACTGCCCAGAACAATATCTGTATCTGCAACGCGCAATGTCACCTCATTGCCATCTTTCAAAGCGTGTAACTGATCAGCATTCAGAGTTTCAATCGCTTTTTTCACTTGAGGCATGAGCTTACCCACCTTTTTGCCCAAGTTGCGGAAGTTAGCTTTTGGTAGGTAGGTAACAAATTCACTTTCATCTGAGTGAAACTTGACCTCTTTAACGTTGAGCTCATCTGCAATGAGCTGACTTTGCTGTTTGAGAGCATTAAGCATAGCACGATCACTTGACACAACATGCGCTTTTGCTAAAGGCTGTCTCACTTTCATCTTATTTTCTTTTCGCAAACCATGCCCCAAACTCACAGCTGTCATCACAGCTGCCATCTCATCTTCAAGGGCTAAATCTCGTTTAGACTCATCTGGAACAGGAAAATCACACAGATGCACAGACTCAAGGTCTGTAGGCGAGCGCAATTCCTGGAAAATATTGTCGGCAATGAATGGTACAAACGGAGCTGCAACCTTACAGAGTTCCTTAAGAACATTGTACAGCGTTGTAAAAGCAGCTCTGCGATCTTCATTATCCTCTTCTGACCAAAAACGTGGGCGGCATCTGCGAATATACCAATTTGTTAAATCATCAACAAACTGCACAAAAGGCGACACAGCACTTGCAAGCTCATAGCGCCCCATGGCGTCACTGACAGTTTCAATCAAACCTTGCAGTCTAGAGGTAATCCATAAATCAATCCCCTCACTAAGCTTAGCGCTCTTGCCTGGCTCCCAATCATAAATTGATGCATAGGTCGACAAGAACACAAACGCATTCCAAAGAGGAATGAGCACCTGGCGCATTACCTGCTCAACTCCCCTTTCAGAAAAGCGCACATCATCGCCATAAACTGCCGGGCTATTCATCAAAAACAGACGAATTGCATCAGCGCCATATTTATGAACAACGATCATCGGCTCAGGATAATTTTTTAAGCGCTTGCTCATCTTATTGCCATCTTCTGCTAAGATCAGGCCATTGACGATGCAGTTTTTAAAAGCAGGTTTGTCAAACAAAGCAACCGATAAAACATTCAGCGTATAAAACCAACCCCGTGTTTGATCGAGTCCTTCAGCAATAAAATCGGCAGGGATAATGGTCTTATCGCGATCGCCATCTTGGGCATAAGGCATAGACCCCGATTCAAACCAGCAATCAAAAACTTCCGAGATGCGTCTAAACGTCTTGCCATCTTTTTCAATCACAATATCGTCGATAAAATGTCGGTGCAGATCTTTTGGACGTTGTCCACTTAGCTTTTCAAGCTTATCTAAGCTGTCGATGACGATGCACTCACCATCTTCAGAGCGCCAAATAGGAATAGGCGTGCCCCAGAAACGATTGCGAGAAACAGCCCAGTCGCGAGCATTTTCAAGCCACTTTCCAAATCGCCCTGATTGAATATGATCGGGCACCCAATGGATCTTGTCATTTGCAGCAAGCAAACGGTCTTTAATTCTCTCAACTGAGATGAACCACGTACTTACAGCTTTATATAAAAGAGGCGTATCTGAGCGCCAGCAAAACGGGTAGCGGTGGCGAATCGTTGCCTGTTTAAACACCTTGCCCTCGCCCTTGAGCCTGCGCATGATCGCCTTATCGGCATCTTTGACAAATTGCCCCTTAAACTCTCCCGCTTCATCCGTGAAGCGTCCATTTTGATCCACCGGACATACAAGCTCGATGCCGGCCTTCTTACAAACATAAAAATCGACCTCACCAAAAGCTGGTGCAGCATGCACAAGCCCCGTACCATCACTTGCCTCGACAAACTCATCGCCAAGCACAACAAAAGCCTTCTGTGTCTCTAAAAAGTAATCAAACATCGGATAATAGCTCTTGCCAACAAGCTCTGAACCTTTCATCCGTTTAACAACCTTTGGCTCATCCTTGAAATAAGCGCCCACCCGAGCCTCGGCCATAATAAGCTGCTCGCCTTCATGTTCGATCTGCACATACTCTAACTCAGGGTGAACAATCACAGCCAAATTTGAAAGCAGCGTCCAGGGAGTTGTCGTCCAAACCAACAAATGCACCCCAGGCTCATCTCGAAGAGCAAATTTTACAGTAAGAGATGGATCATCGACATCGCGATAGTTTAAATTTGCTTCAAAATTTGAGAGCGGGGTACCCAGCTTTGCCGAAAACGGCATTACCTTAAAGCCCTCGTAGACCAAATCCTTATCCCAAATCTGAGAAAAAACCCACCAGACTGATTCCATAAATTCTGGATCCATCGTGCGGTAAGTATCTTGAAAATCCAGCATCCGCCCCATACGCAGCACCGTATCTTGCCACTCCGTCGCGTAGCGATTAACAATGGCCCGGCACTCTTCATTGAACTTGCCAATTCCAAACGCTTCAATAGATGGCGCGCCCGACAGCTCTTTAGCCTTCTCGATCTCGTTTTCAACCGGCAAGCCATGGCAGTCCCAGCCAAAACGTCTCGGCACACAAAATCCACGCATCGTCCAATAGCGGAGCACCGTATCCTTAATTGTGCCGGCCAGCAAGTGACCATAGTGGGGCAGACCCGTTGCAAATGGAGGTCCATCATAAGTCACAAAGACCTCTTTACCCTTCCGCCCATCGATCGATTTGCGAAAAATATCAGCCTCTTTCCAGAGCTTTAAAACCGTTTCTTCGCGCTCAGCAAAGCTTTTCTTACAAATATTAAACATAGTCTATGACTATACAGGATTCTCTATTAATTTGTAAGCCTGCATCGGGTGGGCAGGATTATCTGGATAGACATATTCTAAATCTTGGGATTTGAGCATCGGCGTCAAATAATGCTCTCGCAAGTGTTTGGGGTTTCTTTTAAGCAAAACCGCAAGATCTGCGAGCTTTTGGGGCTTCCATTTACACAAATCCTTAATAATCCCCCGAAGCTCCATTGCCGATATTTTACGATCTACCTTGCTCAATTGCTCTGCGATATGAGCTGGTAAGCTCGATGTCTGGGGGGTTGTCTGGGGGGTTGTCTGGGGGGTTGTCTGGGGGGCTTCATTATTTATAAGTCTTTCTGTAGGTACATAATATGTCTTTGCAGCCGTTCCCTTTTGATAAATCAGACCATAATCCCTAAATTTTTGCAAACTCTGGGATGCTGTAAGTGTATCAACATGGTTCATCTGCCTATAATCAGCATTCGTGATTGCGCCTAATTCACGGATTACAATCAATGCTTTTGCTTCTTCATCTGTTAAATTCATTTGCTTGAACTGTGCTAGCCAATCCACATCACTCTTATCGAAGAAATGATGTGGGAGTAAGCACAAATTAAAAGTATTGTAATCACGGGATGATTCTATGAGGGGCATCGATAAATTCGATTTTAACATAGCATCTTTGATTGTACGAATCCCCGTACCCTTATTTTCAGCAAAATTCAAATCATGGAACACCATGGCAATGTTTTCATTTCTGGCCACTGAACCCGGAATATTCATCTGTGCCAAAGGCTTCATAGAAGAGCCTGCATTGCGAAATTCCAACCGATTGGCATAACGAATAATTTGAGTAGGACTCTTTACAAAATAATCACGGTGCATCAAAGCATTGGCAATTCCTTCACGAACAGCAGCATAAGGAATCAACGGGATATCTTTGCGACGCATCGTTTTTTCATCGAGGGAAAATCCCAGAGGGATGTCTTGCATGACGCAATTGAGTAAACGCGGCATCATCGTAATGAGTGATTCACTAAATTCCACAGAATGAAAACGCCGATCAGGATCGGGAACCCACTCTGTCCCACCTACTAAAATATAATCGACCCTTGTTGCCAACGGCAAAAGCCGTCTTAGAGCCATTTTAGATCCAAAAAGCACAAGCCCTGAAATAGTAAGAACTAACTTACCCCTGCATTCAGTTACAGCATGAAGCGAATGCAACAGATCAATGTCGCTTAGCACCAACTCTGATGCGTCAGCGTGCACCCCTTTGCGAACCCTTCTGTACTCTTGGATAGCTTTTGGGTCAATGTCATCCCAAGAGGTATCTGCCAGTTCTTTTTCCTCATAACGTTTTTGCAAACCACGCTGAAAAAGGTCCTGCAAATCCTCAACCGTACATCGCTGATCGCTGGCGCCAATACGCCTAAAAGCACCTCCATGCATCCCCTTAGATTTGATGTATATAGGTTTATCCTGCGGCTTGGCCTCTTCAATACGCACCACAATAGCGTTTTTACGGTCAGAGAAGACCTGAATTTTAGGCCTAATAGAGATATTAAAACTAGACCGGCAAAGAGAGGCCACTTCATTTTGCACACGCTCCGGATCACTCACGCCGCAAATCGAGAAAACTTCATCCTTTTCCTGCACGCCCAAAAAAACGTAACCACCACCCATTCCAGGCTCATTTGCAAACGCACAAACGGTCTCTAAAAAGCTTTTGCCTAGCCCTTCCCGTGCTGATTTGGCTTCGAAATGATCACATTCACCCAGTTTCATTTCAGCAAACAATGCATCAAAATCCATAAGGGGCAGCTTAGCAATTCAAGATTTCAATTGCCAGTTGAAATTTGCCACCATATCAGCTATGATTAGAGACGATCTAGTAAGTCGCTAAGGCTTAATAGCAAAAGAAATTCTCAAGCCCCTTATTAACAGAGGCTTACAGAGGTGCAAAAAAATACCAACTATGGTATAATGATAGATGGGGGTGCATTGGTTTCGACTGAGCAAGGACATACCCGTGGCATGCAGAGGACGCCAGTTGGCCTCTTAAAAAATCTGGTAAACTATAAGTGCAACTAATAAGTGCAAAAAGAAAAGCTCTAAAGTCCTCGAAGGCAACTTCGGATATGACGCTAGAGCTGCTGCTTAAGCCTAACAGCTTTTAGCAACCGATCGTTTAAAACTGGACCAGGGGTTTTACTGCGATCGTTATATTTCTTGGTGTGATAGTCCGAAGGCGCTCTTTTAGCGGACATATCGAGATATTTGAGGAGCAGGTTGGCCCTTAGCAGGGTTCCTTATGGCAAGGTCAACCTTAAATAAATAAGGAACTAAGCATGTAGTCATTGATATGAAATTGACTTTGGACGAGAGTTCGACTCTCTCCACCTCCAATCAATTTTAAGGCTTCAGTTTCACGACTGAAGCCTTTTGTTTTCAGTGACATACATTCACAAATTCACGCCGAAAAACTCCGCTGCACAAAGCCCAATTACGCACTAGACTAGATGAAATCAGGGTAAAACTCCTTCCTCAAACTTGCCTTTAAGTAGGCTCATCTGATTTTCCCGTTTCAGCAACCGGCTCCAAAGCAAAGCCATTCGCTACTTTTCGCATTTGCTCTCTGCCCCTCTTGGTGATAAATTGAATGAATTTTTTAGGCAAAATTTTCATCAAATAGAGCTGAAGTGTCATTTTCATTGAAGATTCATCACCTGCCAAAAGCTGATGATTCGCTTCGGCAAGATCTTGAGCATCTTCAACGAAGCTTCGAATAGATTGCTCATATTTATTAAAGGCAATCTCGTAATCACCATCTGATTTCTCAATTTCTCTAGCTAAAACATAAGATCCAACCATGGAAAGACTTGTTCCCATTGCTGAGGCAGCGTGAGCAGCGTCTCCTACAAGAGCGACCCTTCCTTTGGACCAACATGGCATTCTGACCTGTGCAATGGAATTGAAGTAGCAATCATCACAACTTTTCATCGCAGAGATAAGTTGAGGAATTTCCCATCCTAAATCACCAAACTGTTTTTCAAATTCATCTTTTAAATTCTTAGATGAAGTGATTTCCATTTCTGATCGAAATGCCAGACATGCATACGAATGATGATCTGCAGCATATGCTGCTACAAACTTACCCCTATCAAAATACACTATTTCTGAATGATCAAGATCAAAGATATTGTTTGACGGAAAAACGCAAAAATGGATCCCGTACTTTCTTAAAAACTCTGAATCTTCGCCGAATGCAATCCTTCTCACGTTCGAATACAATCCATCAGCACCAATTACTAGATCAAACTCTCTAGGGTCACCCTTTTCAAAATGAACAAGTTCATCAATCATCGTGATTGAATCATCATAAATGACTTCAATCTCACCTACTGTTCTCGATAGAATTTGAACCAGATCCCAGCGGTTTACTTCGATATCCCCTTCAGAACAATGTCCTAAAATATCTCCTTCAAACTCAAAAGTACTAAGATGAGGGGTGACCAGTTTTGATTTTTTAAGATTAACATTCGCATCAAGAAGATCCTGATAAATCCCCATTCGCTTTGCAACCTCTAGAGCTGTACCTCTTACATCAACCTTATATCCACCCTCCCTCAAACAGGGATGTTTTTCAATAATTATTGGCGAGTATCCTCGTTGTTTTAGCCAATAGGCAAGTGTAAAACCTGCGATTCCACCCCCTGATATAAGAATACGCGTCTCTTTCATAGTCTCCTCTTTGCTGAATGAGTCATTATTTATCTCTTTTGAGGGCAAGCTCATAATCGGAAGTAAACATAAAATAAATACTAACAGTTTTTTCACAATCATGCTGGATCCTCTCGTTTTCCTTCGGCATTATATCACTTGACCGACCGTCGGTCAAGTGATATAATAAATCAAAAAAGGCAGAAAACATGGCAAAACTTATTAATCGGAGAAAAGAGATTCTTCAGGTCGCTCGCAACTTGTTTTTAACAAAAGATTATGACCAAACAACCATGTCTGAAATCATGGATGCATTAAAAATTGCCAAGGGCACTATATATCATTATTTTAGATCCAAAGAAGCCCTATTTGAGGCTGTTATCGAAGATATTGTCGAAAAAAATATTGAACAAATGGAAGCGTTAATTAAAAATTCCCCAGAAAGCGCCCTAAAAAAGATCGAATTACTTGCGAGCGCAGGAAATATTTCCCAAGAAAATGAAAGGATTGTTAAGCAACTACATAAACCTGCTAATGATGCTTTGCATAGTCGACTTTTAGCTGCTACTTTAATGAAACAAGCGCCGCTTTATGCAAAGATTATTGAGCAGGGCTGCAAAGAAGGAGCATTCAAGACCCAAGCACCCCTTGAGAGTGCAGAATTCCTCCTTTCTGCAGTTCAATTTCTGACAGATATGGGCATTTACCCTTGGACAGAGGAGACCTTGGCCCGACGCATAAAAGCTTTTCCTAGGTTAATCGAACAACTACTCCAAGCAACTCCCGGATCCTTTCAATTTCTTGTCAATCACATGCAAGGCTACTAAGATACTAGTGTCTAATTAATTAAATTTGATAAAGTATTTTTGAGTTGGGATCCTCTGACTTCTCGTTTCCTCCAATCAAATCAAGGCTTCAGTTTCACGACTGAAGCCTTTTGTTTTTAGTGATATAAATTACGCTGGGCCATCGCGAAATCATAGAAAAAACCATCTATTGAGAACCTGAGCCTCGCATGAGCATTAATGGCTCACGAGCTTGCAATACGAGGACAAAAGCGGTAGTGCATGCAAGTAAACCATACTATTGAGTGTATCCGAATTGCCTCCGACAATAAAGAAGATTGTGTTTGCTCTATTTTCATATTCGAGATATAACTCTTTCCATGATTACGGATTATTCGTTCCTAATGTCTCTTTTTTTTCCTTTCAGCTCCCTCAGCTGGGCTGTGGCCCTATAATCATTTTTTTCCATAATTTTTTGAAATTTTTTAAATAAGAGGTTAACTATGAATATTTTCAGGCGCTATCGGCTAGAAACTGATGATAGGCATGCCATTCGTAATCCCTATCGACCGGGAGAGCACGATATGGCTATCTATGCCAACACGCTATTAAAAAAGCGGATCCCAACGCTTTTTACCACCCTGCCTGGACTGCCTGGGCACGTAACACAGATTCAGAACGAGCTCAATCGACTTGCGCAAATAGAAGGGCTTTCAGGAGAGCAAGTGGCGGAGGCGATTAAGACATCCAAACTCATTCGCTCTGCAATCATAGCTGTAAAGCAAGCGGCAATTACCAACGGCTTCTCTTGTCCTTGGTAACTTAAGGATCGATTTTGCCTTGCTGCATGATTGTATCAAAATCTAGACGCTATGCAAACCTCTTGGTTTGCCAAGGTGCGCTAGTTGGAAAGGTGGGTCTTTGGCGGGGCTTCTTTGTCTGCTGGATGCGCGGTTGGGGGTGGAAACCTCCAACGAGCTGTTTTGAAAAGTAGAGGCTCTAGCATTCTTTAGATTTGTTTCATCTGCGACGAGGCAAACCCTTTGCGGATTTGGTAAGCAGCAGGAAGGCAAAGATGAAGAATGATAGAGCCTCTACTTTTTGATAAAAGCAAGGCGTACGAAGTCAAATTCCTCAAGCAATCTCCTTGACCGCGCTAAACTCAAAGGCACCTTAAGAAAGATTTTCTTCAAAAAAGGAAAGCTCAAAGGGAGCATCCAACTTCCTTTTGCAACAATCGTTCTAAAAATGTAGAATTGAGCAGCTGGTTACATATTGAAAATCAGATAGAAAAGATGAGCTTAAGAGTACACGCGGCTTAAAAATAGGATTTATCATGACAAATACCAACTTACAAAAGGCCATAAAGTTCATCTTCTTTCCCGCCTTGCTGCTATCGATGCTACTCTCCTGCAGCAGCACCCTTTTTCATTTCTCCCAAAATGCTCTTATAGGAAATCAATTGGGATTTGCCCAAATTCCAGCTCTTAAAGTATCCACTATTCTGCCGCAAGTCATCCTAGCGATCTCCCTTCTTATTTTTTCAATTTATAAGCCCTTTGAAAAAGTCTTTAGAGGCACTTTAATTGCTTTAACAGGAGTGATCGTTCTCCTTACAGGGTTGATGTTTTTTCAAGAACGTTTGGCACTGAACGGGGTATCAGAAGCTTTTGGAATATATAAACCTCTAATAGCTCACTGGCCTATATCTCTAATGTACATCGTGCTGAGTGTTTTCAACTTCAGCTTATATTCATTATTTGTCTGGGGGTTTATTAATCGTCTCACTCCCCTATTTGACGGGATAAAATATTATATCCCACTTGCATTTGTCTTGGGCGTTGCCGGAGCCATTGTATCGAACCTAGGATTAATTGTGATTGGAGCCTCCAAATGGCCCCTAATGGCCATGATCATTCCAGCTATAGTTCTCATGGTCTGTTCTTTCTTCACATTCAACTGGTCATGGAAAAGGCTGCCGGATACTTTGATCCAGTCTCAAGGATCCTCCGTTTCACAAATTCGATTTCCTTTCCTGAGCGCCGCTTACTTATTAGCTGGCGCTGCTATGATCAAAAGCTTTTTAGATATTCTCTTTAAATCCGAGCTAAAAACTCAGCTCCCAGACGCTGCATCTTATTCAAAATTTATGGGTGCCTACTCAATTTCTATAGGCTCTGCAACAATTGCAATTTCTATTATTTGGGCGGTATTGGGCACTTGTCTTATTTTAAAGAAGGGATGGAAAACAACCTCCCTCTATGCTTCTCTTTCGATTCTTGTAGGAGGAATTATCTTTCTAAGCTTCTCTTCATCTTGGTTAGGGCAAGGAGTCTTCAATGGGCTTCTTTTGGGTACTGCTAGCGCTCTGTTCTTCCCTTTGATTCAAATATTATATCTCTATCTTCCATATCAAAATCGGTTCAAAACAAAGATCGTTACCGAGATGATCGCACTTCCTCTTATGAAGGCGATTCCATCACTGACCATGCAAGGACTCCTAGTGGCATTTGGGTCAATTGCTGCTATTGCCCTCTATCTCAAGATTCTTGTTCCTATTTTGATGGTATTACTCATAATTGCTAGCTATAGAGCTAGCCTTAAGACTTTTGATAAACCCTAGCAGGCAACTGATAGCTCCAAACATGTCAGTGAAAAGACAAATTTAAGGCTTTCTTGTTCTTTTTGCTACCACAGTTGGAAATAAATTAGCTCTATCGTGGATAACTTCTATTTCCTGGAAGCCTGCTTCCTCTAATTGCTCTTTTGTTTGTGCTTCTGTTCGATATACTTGCCATTTTGCACATAGGATATCAGCAAAAATAATTTTCTGAAGTAAAGCATCCTTTTGGTTCACTTCACTAAGTTTCCATTCAGAAAGCTTTCCTGGGATTGGAGGAGGGGTAAGAAAGCTGGTTACTAAAATTCCGTTATCATTTAATGCGTCATAAAATTGACGATAGAGAAGAACCACTTTTTTATCATCCAACTCATATATGTTTAAGCCGTTGCTCGCAATGACATCAAACTTTTCTTCTGTATTCACCTGCCAAGCATCACAGACTGAAAAATGACAGTGCTTATCTATGTTTTTTGCTATCGCATATTCTTTAGCTAACGCAATCGATTGTGGATCTAAGTCAATTCCAGTAAGTGAAAATTCATGTATGTTTGAAAAATCGAGATCTAATAAATCACCCATAACACCACAAGGTATGGAAGCTAAATGACACCCTTCCTTTACAAAAGATTGTATTTTAAATTTGAAAATCTTAAATCTTTCCTGCGTAGCTAAGCAAGTGGGTGCTGAATTTAACAAAAACGCCTCAAGTGAGCCCAATGTAGACTTGAAGGCTTCTTTTTTTTCTGGATATTGAACTACATATTGAGTCCAGCACCCGTCTAATCCCCCTCTTTCTACTAAGAATTTCCCTAAATCAAATTCACAGAGTTGGTCCAGTAGGTCTAATTGATCATTCATTGAAATATGGGGCAAATCCCCTCGACTAAGAATCTTATCAATTAACAATTGTTTAGATTCCAAAAAAGAATTCTCACGTTGTTCATGCGATAAATTTTGAGATGCAAAAAGCATATTACCCCATAGAAAAACAATAGAAATACAAACAGAAAGCCTCATGCAATCACCTGAATTGCAGTAATTTTCATCCAAGGTTAACAAATTTCTTGCTTGATCTGCAAGCTTTTGCCGATTTTTGAGGTCCATTCGGTATAACCGTTGCAAGAAAATTGAAGAATATAGGATAGTATACATCTAAAAATAAGGAAATCCTTCACATGAATACAATCACAGTTCGAACCAGGTCGCTTTTGTTTAGTCTTTTTTGCTTGTTTGGTTTTTTACAGCCCCAACTTATGCAGATGTTAAGGCTGTAAAGTTGTTCGACTATAAAGGTGATCTCGAGCCGACTGCGACTTGTGTGGTAGAGGGCAAGACCCAAGTTATTGACAAATGAAGTAAGAGGTAGAATTGAGGCATATCAGGAACGCCTGAAGAAAGTAGCTTGAAATATGGGGGCCACGGGAGTTTCAACTAGAAACGGGGCAACCTCTGAAAAAAATTTAAAGTATATAAAAAACTACTGAAAAATAGAGTCCAACTTTACCAAAAGGTTTATCATGAGTAGCCCCGGAAATTCTGAATACGTTTGTGGTTTTAGTCATTGTAACTATGCTGTACCCCCAAATTATAATCCTCAATATGGTCTTCCAGATGAAGGTAATGATCGCATGTTGAAAGGTGCTGATCTTGCTGAAACAATTTATAAAAACTGTCTAGTTCTTGGTTTTAAGGAAAGTTTTTATACCGGAACAGATAAAGTTCTTAAAGGTTACAGTTGGTTTAACTTTCCAGGAAGAGTCTTTTTATGGATTAGAAATTGGTGGTCAAACGGAAAGATTTATGCTGATACTGCAATTAAAATTGAAGAAACTTTTGAATTTATCCTTGGCATTCGAAAAAATGCTTTTGACTTTAATGATGGAGAAGCAGCGCTGCGAACCACCCATTTTACCTATTCTCTTAAATTTTATTATCCTTATACTACTCTCGCTAAAAAAATCATCAAGACATATCCTCCTGAAACTTATCAAAAGCTAAATCTTTTAGCTCATCGAGTGTTACATGAAAGGCCCATGTGGATTCAGGTAAACAGGGACGGAAGTTTGTACAACCGCCGAAACATAGCGAAAGAAGCTATTGGAACTCCTTATGCGCATACAACTGTATGGGATGATAATTGATTATATAAATAGATCTTCAGAGACTGGAAGCATATCCTCCAGAGCGGGTGTAAACAATGCTTGCATTAATGAAGCGTTGGGATCTATAGCATAATGAGAAAAATCATGGACACCATCTTGTCGGAGAAGATCTTCATCTATAAAAAAATGTCCGCTGCACTCTGTTGAATCGCGTAGAATCAGCTGATAAGCAGCATCGCCCATTATGGAGGGCTTTCTACTTGCTGAATAAACTTTGTCAGAAAAGTGATCTTTAATAGTTTGAGTTGCAATAGTAGATTTTGGCCAAAGAGAGTTTATAGCAATTTTATCTTTTTTCAGCGTCTCTGCCATTCCTAAAGTGCACATACTCATCGCATATTTAGATATAGAAAACCCTAAATAATTTTTAAACCAATGAGCATCCATATTTAAAGGGGGTGAGATGTTAATAACATGAGGATTTGAAGCTTGTTTTAAATAAGGAACACAAAATTGAGTAAGAAATAATGCTGCTCTGGCACTTGTTGCTATCATCAAATCAAATTGTTCAGGCAAAAGGTCTAATGTACTTTTGAAACACGTGGCGCTCGTATTATTAATTAAACCATCAATACGCCCAAACTGATCGACACTTTTTGCGACGGCTTCTTTCACTGCATTAATGTCGGAAATATCAATATTTAGGATTAGAACCCTTACCCCAAATGAAATGAGATGTTCTTTAGTATTTTGGATACTTTCATTGGAATCTTGTGACAAAATGATTAGATTTGCCCCGTGAGTTGCTAGCTTCAACGCGATTGCTTGCCCAATACCACGAGTCGCTCCAGTGACAATGAATACCTTACCCTTCAAATCCTTCATATTTCTCTCCAAAGTGTTAATTTTCAATCGACAAATTTCATTACAGATTGTAGAAGCCCATCAATGTTGATAGGCTTCTCCCTTGCAATGAATATCTCTTCCTACTTTTGTAAGTTGCTGGATATAAGTTCATAGTTTGCCGCTACAGAAGGAGCTATTGATTTTTGTCGTGTTGTAAGATCCTCCAAGGAGTATATGCCAAAATCCCAATTATCTCTTCCTTTATCTATCACGTAAAAACCTATTGGCTCAAACTCATGCCAGTCAATCAAAATATAAGGATTTTTAACATCATAGCTATCTAGAAATACTCCTTTAACTACGTCAAATAAAACCCACTTTCCTTCAAAATAAACTTCCACAAAAACATGCCCCAACGCGTAATCAGCAACTGGTAGTCCCTCGTTGTAGTTTTTAGACCAAGTGATGCTTGTAGTATCGACAAAAATACAAGGATAACCCAAAAAACGCACTATCGAAGAAAAAACCAAAGCTTTATCGTGAGATCCACGAATTTGTTTAGAGTTATAAATTTCATCAGAAGTAATAACCCCAATTGTCACTCCATGTCCTTTATCAAAAACAAAGGAATCGTCGATCCAACTAGAAACAGCTACTAATTGATTTAAAGAACGCTCTTCCTTAGGAAACATGCTAAGCATTTCGTTCTTCCATTCTTTATTGTTCATCAATGTCTGCTTTCCATTCACTAAGTAGAGCTCCGGCTTTTCATAATGTATGTTTGAGCCCCAATCTACTTGCTCTGCAAAACAAAGTGTACAAGCAAGCAACATACAAGCAAAAAATTTTGCACTCATGGCTTTTCTCTTTTTTTTAAATTTCACTACTAGATCCTATTTTGAATCTGAACCGATTCTAAGAATGCATTACATTTTTAGCAAGCCTTCCCTTTTGATTTTTCAACACAGTTGAAGTCTGAAGTTATTTCTAAATTTTCTGGACATAATCTTGTTGAGAACTTAACATCGTTGAAGATAGTCTTGCAGTAGACCCAGAAGGAGAATAAAAATGAATAGATCGACTAAAACACGTTTTACTGCGTTTTTGCTCTGTTGGTTTTTGGGCTCCTTTGGTGCACACCGCTTTTATGTGGGAAAAGTAGGAACTGCAATTCTTATGATTTTGACCTTTGGCGGACTAGGTATTTGGGCGTTGATCGACACGATTGTTATCCTTTTAGGATTCTTCCGAGATAAACAGGGGCACTTAGTTTTTTATTGGTTTGACCGAGACTCGTTCGCCCGCTATCCTGCCTGTGAAGATGCTTCCGCTACCAACTAGGCAGTCATATGCCTGCTTTAAAACCAAGGGTCTGATGAGCAAAAAACGAAGCAGCTTGCTTTTAATCGCTTTCTTGTTTGTGACTTGTGTTCATGCTTCCCCTTCTTATTGGGAAGGTGAATCTATTCGCGCTTACGTTCACAACTCTGAGCTGCAAAGAAGATGGGCGATGGCATTTCTAGCCCCTCATTTAAAGGATCTCGCAGGTGGTGAAGACATCCTAGATATTGGGTGTGGAGATGGAAAGATTACAGCTGATATTTCAACTTTTACCCCTTATGGAAATGTAATAGGCATAGATCCTTCCCCAGACATGATAGGGTGGGCCCTTTTGCAATATGACCAAAGAGAGTATCAGAATTTACAGTTCCATATAGGGGACTTTATTAAACCCAACGTCGAAGGTCGATTTGATATCGTTATGTCTCTATGCGCTATGCATCACTGCCCTGATCACAGGCAGGCATTTGAAACCCTACACCGATTACTCAAGCCTGAAGGCAAGCTTTTAATCCTTGTCCCTTCGGCAAAAGATTCCGATTGGGATGATGCTGTCGCTGCCGCGTGCCAAAATCCTAAATGGGCCTTCTATTGGAAAGACTATGTCCCACGGGTCTTTTTAGACTCCTCTCAGTATAGAGAACTCCTTATAAATACTGGTTTTAAAGTTGTACGAATTGAAGATGTTCCGACGGTTGATCCATTCATTGGCAAGCAGGAACTCATTGATTGGTTAAAAGGGACATATCCCCCACTTGTTCCGAAAAAGCTTGCAGACCAGTTTTTCTTGGAAATTATCGATGACTATATCCGCAGAAAGCCAGAATCGGTTACTGACAATAATAGAATCTGTGTTTCATTTGACTCCATAAGAATAGTAGCTGTAGTTAAATAGCCCTCAATTCATGGCATTTTTTTGTCTTCAGAGTCCGAGTTTAATAACCTCAGTTCCGGGTTTATACCGAAGGGACCTTAAAAATCGGATTTTCGGCGTGCTTACAAAAGAAGCTATTTTAGCCCGTTGAGCGCTATTGCTGAAGCTTTGAGGATACGTCGTATTGTTGCTGATCCCCACCCACTTTCATCATCTTAATGGTTTTTGCATTGAGATCAAATTGGTTAAGATCCACGAATTGGATGGATTGATCTTGATAAGAGCGGTAGAAGTATCTCAAAGTCTTGGGCTCTTTCACAGACGTCAGCAAAGTATAATCATAGCTGGTTTTATCCTGATCCTTTTGGCGAACGATGCCTAAAGGGATGTCAAACTGATTGAGTATATGGAAGGTTTTATCTACTGCATCTCCTGAATTTTTAGGAGGCAAAGTTCTAGCTGAAAAAAAAGCTGCTCTTACAAATCTCGAAGGCGGAGTAAAGTCTCCAGGCAGCCCGAGCATTCCCGACCCCTGCCCAAAAGATGGGAATTTGAAGCTGCGTAGCTGGTTTGGCCCTATATTGTATGGAGTTAGATTAGTGTAGTTGCCTAGATTGGTCAACTGCCAGTCAAATGTAGGAGAATTTGTGATGACACCTAATTCATTTTCGTAAACTTGCAAGGATTCTTCTACAGGCTCTATGACAATGCTTCTACCAGACTTATCATAAACAATGTAGTGCATTGGAGGCGGAGTATTTCCCCAATTTTTTATGATGGTTGGAGCGATGACAACGGATTTTAGAGCCTCTTTTACTTCTTCTATTGTGGCAAATTGAGTGAGAATCCAGTTGGGAAAGTCTATTGGAGAGAGCGCTTTTGCTTGGTTATCCTTTGTCACCTTCGTATAGCTAGCATACCCAGAAAAATAAAACGCTGCTGCTACCAAGCCCTTCTCATTGATTCCATCCATGATAACAGGGTCATCAAAGCAATATACTCCTGCTGCTGCATACTTGGAGATGTAGTGCATCCCCTTTCCCATGGGCGTCTTTCCGTAAAAGGTAACTTTCCTTGGAGTAACAGCCAAGCTCATGTCAAGCTCGATCCCAAATTCCACTGTTCTACCATTCACAGTGGATCGATCTTCTGCTTCCACAAGGATTCCTGTGCAGGCAAATAATTGTATAACGCCAAGTATTGCAACTGAAAAGAAACCAAAAAGTCTCATCTAAACCTCCTCTAAAAGTTATTTTTAGCGTAAGTATTTTTTCACTTCTCAGCAATCAAAAAACTTTTTTTGCCATTTGGCGCATTTTTGTGGATTAAAATTTTAACATCGTTTAAGAAGAAACTACGTAGGGAGCATTAAATGATCCGAAAAACTTTATATCCACTGTTGTATTTTTCACTATTGTGCGGGCAAACAGACGGCCCTTCCTCATCAACGAACGCTCAATCCCCTCCTTGTGATATTGGATCTCGGGCTTGCAATGCAACGGCAAGATATATCCAGGGCGCTGGTGTTGGCTATCATCATAGCTACACAACGCTTGAGCTTTTTTTGGCTCCTCCGCGATGCTATGAGAGTTGGAGCCCTTATTGCGATCTACGTGGTCACGTTTTTAATAATGGCAAATTGGCGTCCAATGCAGGAATTGGTTTACGCTACATCGACTCTATTGCTTGGGGAGCAAATGCCTATTATGACTACCGGAAAACAAACCAGCATCATTATAACCAAATTGGAGCTGGCCTTGAAGCAATTGGCTCTTTTTGGAGTGTTAATTTCAATGGCTACCTTCCAGTTGGAAAAAAACAGTCTTCTTTCTTTGATAGCGGAATTACTGGGATAAGCTCTGCAGACCGTTTTGCATTTTTTCAAGGCAACCAGATCTTTATTCAGCTTTCAGGCACACAAGCTCTAAAGGCCAAACAAGAGTTTGCCTTTAAAGGTCTGAATGCCAGTGCAACATTCCGAGTAGCTCAAGATAAATTGTTTGCTCTTGATGTGTCTGCAGGCCCTTATTATTTTGATGGTTATTGTGGTAAATATGCAGCTGGTGGGCAAGGAGCTGCTACTTTGCGTATCAAAGATTTCTTCTCGCTTGGACTTATCGGAAGCTATGACAATCTTTTTCACACAAGGATTCAAGGTTCTGCGGCCTTTTCAGTACCGATAGGGCCAAGAAGCTTTGGGAAATCTTGCCGCAAAGAGCTTTGCAAGATTCCTACTTTTTATGATTTTCATCTTGCCAGGGGCGCTGACCGAAATGAAATAGTCGTCGTTGATCGCTGTAAAAAAATAATTGCAGATGCATCTGAGGGCCCCATCACAGTTGCAATTAACCCTACGACTGGAGCTCCCTATTTAGTATGGTTTGTAGATAACACGAGCAACTCAGCAGGCACTTATGAAAGCCCATTTCCAACGCTCCTTCAAGCCCAAACTGCATCAGGGCCCAATGATCTGATCTACGTCTTTCCAGGAGATGGAACCGACATGGGCATGGATGCGGGAATTACCCTGCAAAATAGCCAAAAACTACTTGGATCAGGAACCAATTACGCATTGCCAACAACACAAGGGATCATCGTGATTCCAGCGCAATCTGCAACGGCCCCATTGATTACAAATGCAGGCGGGACCATTGTAGCACTTGCCAATAACAATGCCCTTTCAGGTTTGCATATGGGCACTTCCTCAATCGCAGCAGAAGGATCATCAATAAAAAATCTGCAAGTATTATCTTGTCAAGTTGATGCTAGCACCCTTCCTATTTCGCTAATGGATTGCACAGGGAGCATACTTATTCATGGAAATACATTTGAAAATTACACAGATCGAGCTGTACAAATCAATTCTACCACTGGCTCCAGCACGCTCGTGCTTGCTTCAAATACATACACAGCAATGGCCGCAGCGCCCAGCACATACGGAATTACAGCCAGTTTATCAGGATCAGCTCAAGCGACGCTAAAAGTAAAAAATAGCACATTTTCTGAGCACACCGTTGCTTCTATAAGCTTTTCTTCATCGGGTAGTTCTGTGATGAATCCGATCATCTCAAATAACACGATGACTGCTCCAGCGGCAGTAGCTAATACTGTCGGAATTGCTTTACAACCTGGCGGAAGCGCTTCGACTGCCTCAATCCTTGGCAATACTCTGATCAACCACGAGGGCAACAGCATCGATATCAGGGCCTCCTCAGCTGTTCTTTACTCATCAACGATTACCAATAATACTGTTCAGGGGATTGCAGGGACGAGCACTAAAGCGATTGCACAAGATACTGACGGCACTGCTACTTCTACATGGTCAACTATCGTAGAGGGCAATACGTGCGCGGGAGGATTTACCCAAGCAGACATTTATATCGACCCTCAAGGATCTTCAAACTTAACGAGTGCAATCGTTAAAAACAACACGACGATAGGAGACAATGGAGCGAGCAGCCCCTATGGAATTCAATTGGATGCTGACGACACGGCAACTGTTGGTTCATTGCAAATCTCAAATAATACCAGCCGCAATCACATAGCTTCTGAAATTTCAGTTGCTGCGCGTGGATCGGCTTCTCAAGTCACTACGACCATCTTCAATAATCAGCTTTCTACAACCGGGGGTATTGCATCGGGCAACGGCGTGCAACTCTTGTCCTCTAACGCTTCAAGTATTATTGGGGAAGTGTACAACAACACCATCACTGACATGCACAATACAAGCATTGGCTGCTTTACTGGGGACACCTCAACTGGGCAGTTTTTCGTTTACTCGAACGACCTACAAGGCCCCTCAGGTATTGCAAATACAATTGGTATCGGGTTTAATTCTAGCGGCAGTTCTTCACTTGATATATCGATATCCAACAATACCCTAGAAGGCTTTAGTAACTATACACTATCTTCCTCTATTGCAGATGCTTCAACAGCCTCATCATCGATCAGCTCAAATACGATCGTAGGAATAGCGGGCACCAGCCAAAAAGGAATCTCCATTTCCTCTGCAACAGGCGCAACAGGAAGTTGGTCTACACTTATTCAAAATAACACGCTTTCTGGGGGATTTACCGAAGCCGACATCTATCTAGATCCACAGGGCACTGCAACGCTTACGAGCGCCATTGTTTCAAGAAACACCGCCATTGGACCAGATGATGGCTCTGCTCCATTTGGCATTCAATTAGATGCCGATGAGGGCGCCACAGTCACCTCCGCCCTCATCACAAACAACACCAGCAAAAACCACGCCAGCTCAGAAATCATCGTAACAGCAAGAGGCTCTTCATCACCAAGTATTACATCAACGATCTCTAATAACAAACTTACTTCCGATGCTTTTGCTACCTCACAACTTATTTTCATCAGCTGCATCAATGACGGCACTCTAACGAGTGAAATAACAAACAACACCTGCTCTGGAATGTCAACAAATGCAATTCAAACTTCATGTAGCAATACCGCGACCTTAAGCACAACCATCGCAGGCAATACTTGCTCTAACTACGCATCGAGCGGCATCTCAATCAACTGCAGCAATACTGCTGTTGCAACTGCTTCTGTTTCACAGAACGCACTCACGGGACCTTTTAATGGAATTGTGGCGAATATCAGCGATTCTTCTACGCTTGATACAACAATTGATCAAAACACACTCACAGGACATGAAAATCAATCCATTAATATCAATTTCTTTGCTAGCGATTTGAATTGTGCAATTACCAATAATACGATCATTACTGGGTCGACATCTGGTGATGCTTTGGGAATGCTCGCTAACTTAGGCGGAGCATCGCAGACTTTTGAAGTGGTTAATAACAGTATCTCAGTAGCGCCAGGTGGCATAGGCAACCAATTTGGCATTGTATGCGCACAACAATCTATGAGTGGATCACTTAAATCTATATCGATCTATAACAATAGAGTAGTAGACTGCGGAAATGCTCCTCCAACGCTCGCCCCGTTTACTGGGGGGATAGGACTTGTGTCACTCAACACAGATGACGTCTTTGCTGACTGCCAAAGCAACACCACAGTAAACTGTGGAATAGGGGTAGCAGGCCTAGGAGGCATCATAGGAGCTCGACTTAATTTTGGCGTGGCACCAGGCAATTTTTGCTGGACCCTACAAAACTGCGACAGTGATACAGACTTTGCGCTTATCAATGATCCCCCCGCTGGCATCGCTGCTGAGTTTACTCTAGACGCCTCTGGCAACACTGGGGCCGTTATCCCCTACATGGGCTCTCCTTTCACTGTGGGCACCTGTCCTTAAATGCCTCATTCCAAGCCATTTTTTTGCCTAGAGGGTGCGCAAGGCAAAACCAGAACTCAGGTTAAGAGGTTAACAGTCCGCATGAGTGAGGCAATCCCAATCATTTGAATTTAGGCTTCCATCCCATTTATCAAGAGTAATGCCTGCAACTTCTTTAGCCTGAGCCTGCTGAACGCTAACTCCTCTCTTTTGAATGGCAATCGCTCTTGCTTGACCGATTACAGCTTTATCACTCATCGAATAAATTGCCACAAGATCACCAACATGCAACTTTCCATACAGAACGCGAATCCCCAAAATACGCTCTTCCTCGAATAGAGATACATCCTCAATCTTGCATAGCAGAGGATATTGCAATCTAGAATTTGGTTGATTTATGGTAAAGGGACCTTTGGTATGACAGACCTGATCGCTAACTAGAGCTAAGGATTTTTTTCCTTCCTCATCCATTTCTTCAGCGAAAGACTTAATCCACTTAGCGGTATCAAAACTTGCGCTAACCATGTTCAAAACATAATGAACCGCATCTAAGGCATAATGGAATGCTAATTGCCCTCTAATAGCCAAAAATGTTTGGTCGGTAATTCCCAGCAAGGTATAAGAGAGCTTAATCTTCTCTAAGAGATCAACAGCTCGTTGAAAATGCTTAGGCTCGGTGTAGCACATCACAATGGAAACATAGCACTCGACTGGCAAACCCCAGAGAGAGTCGATATTCTGGAATAACCGATCAGCTCGGTCCATGTCACCTAAAAGGGCATAGCACATACACAGACTAAACCGATCCTTGTAATTATCAACTAGTTGAACGGCATGCTCAAAGTATGGAATAGCTTGTTGAACAGATCTTTTGCGGTAATTGGCCATACCCATCATTCGATACGCTTGGTGGCGAATATCTAAATGAGGATTGTTCAATAACCTGCTCGCAATAGCCAATGCCGCATCGAAGTCAAGCTGAGCAATCGCATCCCATCCGCGCTCGATTTGACTCATGTTAACCTCCATAATAACCTCACGTTCTATATAGCAGTTTAAATTTAAACCGCTATATGTAGCCTCAGTTCACTTAAAAATCTTTATATAGACGAGATTCTTTTTGTGCAATTTGAGGATTTTTCGCACACGATAAAAAAATATTTGCATTAAATTTTTTCTTCGCCATAATTGAGAATACTTTTGCAGGAACCAGGGAGTTGACTGTGCGCAAATTGCTTTTTCTAGCCTGTTTTCAAGCCATTCTTTTTCACGGGATTTGCCAAGCTGCATGCCCTGCAAGCATTCCACCGCTGCCTGCATTGCCAATACCGATTGGAGTACCGCCAGCTGGAACCTGTTCCACCCCTACTCCCGATATGGTAGCAGGCTATTTGCCAGTTACTTTCGTCAACGATACTGGAATTTCAGCAGATGACATCTACATTGCGGTTTTGGTCAATAAAAGCACTCAGTACCTCTCTTTTAGTGGAAGCCCTTATCAACTTGCAACTATCAGTAATTTTACCCCCACGACATATCTCTCAGCGTCACAGTATTCTTATCCTTTGAGCACATTTGAAACAGATCCTAATGTCTACACATTTTATATTCCAAATACTGGAAAGTCAGGAGATGCAGGAAGCAATTACATGCTATCATCGAGAATTCTCATCTCCTTGCAGCAACCCTTGACCTATTTTATTAATAATCTTGGAGTGCTGCAGCTCCCATCTGAAACTCTTACAACGGATGACAATTACTATATTCTCAATGACAAAATCGAGTTTGACCTGGGAAGCAATAACTTGAACCGCTTAAATCTAAACCTCACTGGTGTCGATTTTTTTGGTCTTCCCATTTCGGTGCAAGCCAATTACATGTATTTAGATGGCTCAACCTACTATAATGTCTGCAGTGTGACAGGAATGCCTTCAAGCGTGACCCTGGATGATGTTTTTACCCAATATAACTCATCGTTAAGCTCGCTTGCTTCCCCATTTGATACGCATTGGGGTGGCCTAGTGGCCACATATACAAATCCTCCTTCCAGCGGCGGAGATCTTTGCAACCTTCGTATTTTCGCGCCTGCTACTGCAATGGGCAGCACACAAACACAGACTAACCCCAGCAAAGTCTCATTCCCAACCAACTACTTCTTATCGTCAGTCGCCTCTCCTGACACATGCACTTGGTTCAATGCAGTCTGGAGGGGAAAGACAAAATCCAAAAAGCAAGCCTTTTATGAAAATCGAAAGCCAATCCCTTATCTAGTTTTAGATGCGACAACAGGTTCTCAACCAGCTACCGCCAAAGGGTACGAGGTCGAAGATGGAAGCTTTAGATTTGTTGTTTCTGGTGGATCCGACGCAGGGAAAACGGTCATTTTTCCGTTGCCAACAAGCTCAAAGGCCTTTTTCACTGGTGCGGTCAGTGATTATACACCTGCAATTGGAGGAAATGCATCAAGTGCAACTCAAAAGCAGCTGCTCAAGGTATTTGCAACTTCAATCATCGCAGGGTTTTTCCCTCTAGATTGCAAACCCGATCAGATTACGCTTAATAATACTTACCTTCAAAACCATTCTTCAGCCTACTTTGCTAATAACTCTACTCTCACAAGTGCGCTGGATACTTGCGCTTGCGTTGACAACATTCCTTGGTACGATTTTTACTCAAGAACTCTGTTAACGATCGGCACTCCCAACCTTTTTTACACATCTGCCTATTCTGACTTCTTAGGCGCTGATGGAACGATTGTGATTACAAGTTTAGCTTCTCAAAATGACGATGCGACCATTACAGTGACCATCAATGATTGCTCAACAGGCGTAAACTTCCCCGATCCTTATTCTGATACAGATGTTTACAACATCACAGTTGGAATCCCCTCAGATGCAACTGTACAGTTTGCGACATCAGAAGGCGGCCCTTTTGGAGCAATTCCGGCTACAGCCGCAGGGAACGCATTTTTTCTGCAAGTTACCTACAATGCTGGCATTTACAGTGGTCAAACATTTGTATCGCAAGTAGCCCCTTTGGCACAAATTTTCCACCCTACCCTTCCAGGACAAGGAGTCATAACCACGACGGGTTCTAATGCTAGTGTGGTTATAGGAGCAAGCCCTAAATAAAAAAACCAAGGAATTCGTCATGTTATTCTCTAAACAAAAAATCATGAGCCTCGTGGCTCTCCTTCTTGCCAATTCGCTTGCTTGGGGACAAGGGATGTGCGAACCAGAAATGGTGGCAGGGTACAATGCATCTTCTCGTATTGAAACCGAGTGTGGGTGGGATATGTTTGTGTGGGGCAGCTTTACCTACTACCAACCCATACAAGAAAACATGTCGCTTGGAGTTGTGAGCGATTCCTCTGATCCCCTAGATCTTGTTAATGGGTACGAAGTCGACTTAAGCAATAAATTTAAGCCTGGATTCAAAGTAGGAATTGGAGTGAATTTTCCCTACGATGACTGGATCACACGCGTTGAATACACCTGGTTTAGAGGGACCGAAAAAGTTCAAAAAAGCCTAGATCCCAATAATGCACAGATTGCCCTCTTTCCTGCATGGGAAGTCCCCAATTTTCTCAATCCTTCGTACAACTTTGGCTCAGAAAGCTGGAATCTAAGAATGGATCTAATCGATTGGGACTTGGCAAGGAACTTTTATGTCGGCAAGCAGCTTTGCTTTCTCTACTTCATTGGATTACGCTATGGGCTGATCAGACAAAATCTGGATGTAGACTACATCAACGAAAATCCAGCTAATTTCTTTATTTTTCCTTCCACTTTTATCGAGCAGTCGTCCCACTCTTGGGGAATAGGCCCCCGGATGGGTCTTTCTTCAAATTGGAGGCTTTGCAAGAACTTTAGGCTTTATGGCAACGCAGAGCTCGATTTGCTCTTCACCCAATACGATTTAAGAAGTAAACAGACCTCTCAAGTAGCTGTAGCGAATCAGTATATTGTAAAACGCGACGATGCAAACTATTTACGTGTGCATACTGAGCTATGCCTCGGCTTAGGCTGGGGAAGCTACTTTAGCAACAATCGCTACCACTTTGACATTTCTGCAGACTATAGCTTTCAAGCATTCTTCGATCAAAATATGTTCCGAACACCAGTCAGTGCTCAAGCTGTAGGAAAAAGCTTCTTGTCAAACGGCAATCTTTACATGAACGGACTAACGGTTACAGCTCGCTTTGATTTTTAAGCTTTAGCACCAAGCTCAGTATCGAAACACCCAATAGAGACAATCTCGTGAGCTTTTTGGATGAGGGCGACTTTTGAACTACAGTTGAGTTTATCTTTAAGTGTAGCAATATAATTCTCCACAGTTCTTATCCCCAAATGCAACTGGCTCGCGATGTAAGAGGCTGGATATCCGTTTGCTAACAACTTAATCAGGTCTTTTTCTCTAGAGGTAAGGGTTAAAATCGATGCGCAACCTAACTTGCTCAAAAAGCTGGCTCTCTCAAGAGGTATGGAAAGTTCTGTAGATCTTTTGTAAAAATCCGACCCCATATGGGGTCTAAGGTCTACTTGATTTTCTCTAAGAACATGGAACATCTTTTGGTGATTTTTACGAAACGCTTTAATGAAGTATTTCAACAAAGGTAATTCATTTAAAAGCCTTTCATCTGCTTTAGGATCTTTGAAACATGTTGCAAAGCCAAAAGCTTCAACACCGTCAGCTGAGCACTCGTACAGATTAAGGTTAAAATTGATTTTGAATTTATTCCAAGCAATCTCTTGCAATGCCTTGTAGCTCTCATCAGATTCGTTCGACCGCATTAGGCTAATACCTCTTCCTAATACATTAGGATGGCGTAGGCAAGGAAAACACTTGATGAGAGAACTTCCAAAACAATATTCAGCCCAATCTTCATGAGTTCCCATGTAAGAATAAGCCCCAGTATTGGTGATTTGGTAATACCAAAAGTGATTGATTCCAAAGTGATCTTTCAGGGGAGCGGCAAACCTAATTGCTCGGTCAAAATAAGACGAAGCTCGATTCATTCGCATCATTTCTAAAAATTGATCCATGATTCTCATTTTTCCAGAAACAATTTCCGAAAACAATAGCAAAGAATCTTTATGGAGTACTTTCTACTCTTTTATTGGTACTTATTGCTCTAATAGTTAGAAAAAATATCCATCAGAATAGGTCCCGAAAGGAGATCTATTCTATGAAAAAATACCAGATCAGACTCAATTATTCAGGTGTGCGATCAAATGATAAAATAAAAGTTCGAGGAAAAGTTGCTTTTAAGACAAAAGAGTTGCATTGGCTACACACCACACAACCTTCGATAGCCCTTGTTAGCATTGATTCAGATTTTCATGAAGGACTCAACGGAGAGATTAAAATGGATGCCCTTTTATCATTAATTAAAGAATACGTTAATGGACACTTTTCGATCCTACTTGCTGATACAGCCCACATTCACACTCAGAAAATTAAATATCAAAGCCTGGCCTTTGATAATTGCTTAAAAGCAAGAAATCTTCTTGTAAAACGGTATAGCTTTTGTCTTATGAACTATCCTCTTCTGTATTGGAGCTCTTGTATTTGTCAGAATAAACACTTTGACACGGCACTTGCCAAAGTACAGCATCTTTATCATACCGATAGACATTTTCGTAACTTGATAGAAATAGATGCGGAAGCTGCGTACTCAAAAAAACGACACCAAGAATTTCCAGACAAGTCGATGTTTATCGACCAAGCAAAAGCTGATATCATTGAGCAGTCCTCCAGCGTACTTGTTCTATCTGAACTGGGCTACAGGTTCCAGTTTTATCCTGGAGCCCCCTATTCCTCTACTCAGTATGTCAACCATACACTTCTTCACGTTGAAAAACAGGTCCATTGGATCAATGTATTCCTCTCAATTGAAAAGAAAACTGTCTTAACTTGAACTAGTTTGACTTCTTCACGAATTCTGATTTGAGCATCATCGTGCCAAAGCCTTTGACTTTGGCTTCGATGTTGTGACCATCTACCTCTTCAACTAATCGAATGTCTTTGATTTTAACCCCAACTTTAAGGGCTGAAGAGGCTCCTTTGACTTTGAGATCCTTGATGACAGTCACGCTATCGCCATCTTTAAGAATATTGCCATGTGCATCTCTAACTATCTGCTTTTGCGCTTCTTCGGCCTCGGCGCCCTTTATCCATTCATGCCCACACTCAGGGCAAATGAGCAAAGCCCCATCTTCATATGTAAATTCGGACCCGCATTTGGTGCAGTTTGGCAATTTTTTCATAGTTTCTCCCACTTGCATTGTACATGAACCCTGGTTTTATATGGGTGTGATCAACATTTTTCCCAGCATCCCTAGAATAAAGCCGCCGACAGCCCCAAGTGCAGGCGCTCTGTGATTGCCTATTTTCGCTAAGGGAGCAATGTCTTGGAAGATGAGGTATAAAATCCCTCCTGCAGCAAATAACATGATCCCAGAAATGATGTTTGGATACTGAAATAGAAAAAAATAGCCAGACAATCCTGCTATGGGACCTAAAAATGACATCGCGAAGAAAGTCCCGATAATTGTTCGCCCTTTGTATTGATCCCCCACTCGAAGTTCAAGATAGGCATTATACCGAAGGGACTTCAAAAATCGGTTTTGGGCAACGCGAAAGCTTTCGAAATTTGCCGATTTTAAGTGACCTAATATTAAGAATATGAGGCCACTTAAAATCGACGAATTGCGGTGCTTTGGCGCCGCCGAAAATCCGATTTTTGAAGTCCCTTCGGTATAAATCCTTCCGGAATATTTTGAAGAATAATCATGCACGCAAGCAAAATCGCGTAGGGCTGATCTAGCAAATAAAGGGCTCCTAGGGCGATGACTTCTGGAACAAAGTCAAGAACCATCGCAACTAACTGAGAGGCTTTTTGATGCATCTTGCTCAAGATGGTGTCAACCCCCATAAAGGCGACTCCACCTGCACTAAAACACAGAATGGCTAAAAATGGGGTTAAATCTTTAATCCCCTCATGAACAAGTACAAGAGAAACCGCGGACACTAAAATGCCTCCACCAAATGCAATGACTGTGTGGCGCAACTCACTTTCTAACCAACGGTTGCTGATATGTTCTACTTTAGCGATTAATGCTCCAATAACCATTGAGAAACCAGTTACAAAGGTCAAAAGGGAAATAGCTAACCATTCACTCATTTTTATCTCACCTGTTTAAAGTAATTTAAAAGGGCCGCAGGATCTATCGGCGTTTGCCGGTACCCAATGTAGGTATCGGGGCGAATAACATAGCACGCCCCCTTCTCTGCTCCAAATTGCGCATGATCCGCGAAAAGATAGCTATCTTTTTGAGAAACGGGTGTTTTTGTCACGATGAGCGTTTTGATGGGAATAGGCAACTTCTCAAGATCGTTAATAAGCGGCTCTAGTTGTTTCAAATCGCTATCGCCGTCGATGAAGAAGAGCACAAGAAAGGAATCGATCTTTATCAATAGGTCGTACAATTGCACACATGAGCCCTCTATTCCGAACATGAGATTGGACATCCGAGACCCAGCCTTTGGGCCACATTGAAATTTTCCACTTTCGTTAATCATCAAATTGTGTTGATATCGGATGTTGATTTGAGAAAGGACGCGAATCATTTTATTCTGCACTAAGGGAAAACTTAAAATAATTCGAGCTAAAGCGTTGCGCAAGGAAATCTGCCAACCTTTTTTCATAGCTGCAACATGGGTAGCAAACTCTGTTCCTTTTAAAAGACTCATAGCCGTTGCATATCTCTCTTCGTGATAGGTGCTTAGAGTTTTCATAGAGAGTTTTCCTTGGTGAACCCATGCGATTTTCCATGCCAAGTTAAAGGCATCTTGGAGCCCTGTGTTCATACCCTGACCTCCAACCGGGCTGTGGATATGCACAGCATCTCCTGCTAAAAAAACATTCCCAACCTGATAGCGACTAGCCAGGCGACTATTTACATGAAAATTTGCAAGCCACATGGGATTTGAAACAACCGCATTTGAATCGGCTCTTTGATGCACAATTTGCGTAACTTCTTCTAAGCTCGGTGGTGGAATTTCTACCTGAAGGTTATCAGGTGATTGTTGATGGGGCTTGCCTTGACAGCGCCCCAACTCAAAAATAAGGCGATAGCACCCTTTTTGTGGAAGAGGAATTGCAGCTAAAATCCCTTCCGGCCTCCAAAAAGCAAAAACCTCATCATGAGAATATTTCCAATCAAGTTGCACATCTGCCAACGAAAATACATCAGGAAAAGCTTTTCCCTTAAAGGTCAAATTTAGGTGTTTGCGAACAAAGCTATGTGCCCCATCACAACCTATGACCCACTTTGCTGCAATTTGCTCTCTTTTATTTAAAGAGCTTTGAATGTCTGCAATGATCCCAGAACCTGTCTCTTTTAGCCCAACGAGCTCTTTGCTCCTTTCGATTTCTAAACCAAAGCTCATGAGGTGGCGCGTCAAGATTTCCTCTGTCACACTCTGCGGCAAACTTAGGATAAACGGAAAAGGAGAATCCAAAGGTTTAAAATCAACATGGCCTATCGCAGAGCGATTGCTCATGATGTTCAGAGCTTTGATTTTGTGCCCTTTTTGAAGGAACTCTGAATCGATGCCAAGAAAATGGAAAATCTCCATGGTTCGAGGCTGAATGGCCAAGGCCTTCGATTTATCGCTCGGGTCTTGAGATTTATCGATAATCCTACATTGCATTCCATAACGGGCCAACTCTGAAGCCATCATTAGGCCTGTAGGCCCGGCTCCGATGATGAGAACATCGCACTGATCCAATTTAAGAACCTCCCTTGGTGATTTTAACGAGTTTTCGACAACTCGTCTTCCCGCTCACGATTTCAATGGCGCTTTTTGGAACATCGTAATGCTTGGCCAGCAGTGCAATGACTGCAGAGTTTGCCTTTCCCTTTTCAGGTGCTGCAGTGCATTTAACTTTTAAGACATCTCCTTCAAATCCCACCACCTTGTTTTGAGAAGAGTTTGGAATGACTTTGACTTCAAGGCTCAATACCGCAGTTTTTACCATTCAAATACTTCCTATAGACGAAAAACTCAGAATACCTTCATTCTAGTATTTTTGACCAATCGAAATGGCTTGGGGATAATCGGGCTATGACGTACAATGGCTCTATGAGGCTACTACCACACATCAATGAAACCTGCTTTGTTGCGCAGACATGAATCTTCCCACCCTTAAATAAAAAATAGGTATCTCCATGAAACATCTCTCTTCTTTTGGAATTGGTCTGGCCATTTTCTCCATGTTTTTCGGAGCAGGAAACAGCATTTTCCCTATTTTTGTGGGTTGTTCTAGCAAAGGTCTTTGGCATATTGCCCTTTTGGGCCTTGCCTCAACGGCAGTGATTATGCCCATCCTTGGCATCTTAGGGGTACTACGCGCTAGCGGCAGCCCGCTGCTCTTTTTTGGACGCATTGGTAAAACACCTGGCCTTATTATGGCGCTGATCGTTATCAGCCTCCTTGGGCCTTTGGGATCCACACCCAGGTGCATTGCTCTTTCTTACGCAACACTCATTAGCGAAAAGGCAATTTCTATGCCCCTATTCGCACTGCTTGCCTGCCTATTAATTTTTTTCTGCTCGCTCAAAAAACGCTTAATTCTACCCATTATTGGGTATGTCTTAACTCCGATCTTGCTCCTATCTTTGGTCACAATTATATTGGTGGGGCTACTATCAGGCCCGATTGAAATATCAAATGAACCGAAAATGTGGCCGATATTTACATTTGGGGTTTTAGAAGGCTACAAAACCATGGACCTTTTAGCGGCCTTTTTTTTCTCATCCACCATCTTCCAGCTCCTTTCTAAACGTGAAAATGCTCGCCATCTTTTGATTAAAGGTGGGCTGATTGGAGGCGCTCTCCTGGTATTGGTTTATGGGGGATTTTGTCTTGTTGCTAGCATCCATTCTCAGGTTTTGAGTGAGGTTGCCCAAGAGCAGCTATTAGCAAAGCTGGCACAGATTGTGTTAGGCCCCCGGTCTTCACTCATTGTGAGAACTGCAATTGCTTTGGCCTGTCTAACTACTGCCATTGCACTCATCACCTCTTTCACTGATTTTCTACGCACGACTGTTTTTAAAAAGAAATTTTCATACCCTCTACTTCTTGCCCTTTCTTTGTGCCTGACGTACTGCGTTGCCATTTTTGAGTTTGCATCAATTGCTAGGATGTTAACTCCTCTTCTACAGGTCATCTACCCTCTATCCATTGCATTGACGCTCATCAACTGCTTTTGGAATAGGAAACCTGAGTTAAATTCTCTGGTGTCGTAAGAACTTGTTTGGTACAATGGCCTACATGGAAAAGACCCAAACAAAACTCATGATTGATGCCGTTATTTGGAAGCGCTATCCCCATCTTAAAGTAGGTGTGCTGATAGCAAAAGGGATCGATAACAGCCGCCAAGACGGAGAAATTTTAAACCTTCTGCGCAAATCAGAGCATGATGCAAAAAATAAGTATGCACAAACTGATTTGGGCAACGTCGAAAAATTGACAGACTGGCGCGATGCCTACCGCTCGTTTGGGTATAAGCCATCCTCTACAAGATGCTCGGCAGAAAGCCTTTTGAGGCGGGCATTGAAAGATAATCAGCTGCCAGACATTAGCCCCGTCGTTAATTTGTATAATGCTGTCTCTTTGCAACATACGATCTGCGCTGGCGCTGACGACCTGGACAAACTCGATGGCCAATTGCGCTTAACAGTTGCCTGTGGCGATGAAAAATTTACTGCCATTGGCGGTGAATCAACCGGGCTGGCCCAAGCTGGCGAGGTGATCTACCGCGACGATCGAGAGGTGACCTGTAAAGCCTGGAACTGGCGTGAGTGCGATAAATCAAAAATCACCTCTGAGACAAAAAATGCCATGCTGGTCATTGAAGGCCTTGAGCATACTTCCCTCTCGGAGATGGCCCGGGCACTCAAAGAGCTGCATGAGATGATGCACCGCTTCTGCGGCGGCAGCTATGAGCTCCATTTGCTAGACTCTGAAATTTCTGAAATAAGCGATGTCTCATTACTTGAAAATCGCATAATTCCAGTTGAAATCCCTGAGCCCGAATACCACAAACATGAAGCTTTTCAGATTCGCAAAGACAAGCTAGGTGAAATCTGCGAACTTGGCCTTGATCCATACCCCCACAAATTCACCCCTACAGCTAGCGTAAAGAATCTAAAAGATCAAAATTTACAGACCTTTGATGAGGCTGCACAAGATAGCTCCGAGGGAGTCTCCATTGCTGGGAGAATTGTTCTTTTTCGAGCGATGGGCACAAATATTTTCGCACAAATCCTTGATGAAACGGCTAAAATACAAATTGTTTTTAACCGCGATCACACACGAGTACCAGGATTGCCAGAGGGTGAAAAAGCGATCAAATTTATCGAAAAAAAACTTGATCTTGGTGACATTATCGGCGTACGCGGCCACTTGTTTAAAACACAGACGGGTGAGATAACCCTCTTTGTAAAAGAAGCTACGCTCCTTTGCAAAACTTTGCTTCCATTGCCCGATAAACACAAAGGCTTGACAGACAAAGGTACACGCTACCGCAAGCGCTGGCTAGACTTGATCACTCATCCTGATATTGGCGAGCATTTTCGCATTCGCAGCCGCCTTCTCTCTAATATACGCAAATATTTTGACGACCATGCATTCTTAGAAGTTGAAACGCCCATTTTACAAAACATTTATGGTGGAGCTGCAGCGCGACCTTTTATCACCCACCACAATGCTCTTTCTCAAGATATGTACTGCCGTATTGCTCTTGAGATCGCCCTTAAAAAGCTCGTTGTTGGCGGAATGAATCGCGTTTATGAAATCGGCAAGGTGTTCCGTAACGAAGGCATCGACCGCACTCATAACCCCGAATTCACAATGCTCGAGGCCTACGCTGCTTATTGGGACTATAACGATGCCATGGAATTCATCGAAAATCTTTATGCCCACCTTGCAATGGACCTTTTTGGCACCACTAATATCGGCGAGCGAGTAGATAAGCAAGGCAAAAACCATGTGATCGACCTCAAAACGCCATGGATCCGCATGTCAATGAAAGATGCCATTAAAACCTATGGAAAAATTGATGTCGACTGCTTGACCAATGAAGAGCTTGTAAAAAAACTCGAGTCGAAAGTCAATCCCGATAAACTTGTTGATATGCCCCGTGGGAACCTTGTTGCCATGCTCTTTGAAGAGTACGCAGAGCATCATCTCATTCAACCCCACCATATTATCGACCATCCTATCGAAACAACCCCTCTTTGCAAACCTCACCGCGATCCTAAACTTAAAAAAGAAGGCTATGTTGAGCGCTTTGAGAGTTTTATTCTAGGTGTCGAGTGTTGCAACGCCTACAGCGAGCTTAACGACCCTGTGCTTCAACGTGAACTTCTTGAGGATCAAGCGCGTGCACGCGATGCTGGTGATGACGAAGCCTGTCCGATGGATGAGGAATTCATTGAAGCGATCTGTCAAGGAATGCCCCCAGCTGGAGGCTTTGGCATCGGCATCGATCGTCTTTGCATGCTATTTACTGGAGTGCATTCGATCCGCGATGTGCTTTTCTTTCCTGTTATGCGCCCTGAGGAGTAAGCCTTAGAGCCTCAACATACGTTTTGATAATATCGATAGCCCCTTCTGGATCGTTATTTTCTAGGCATTGAGCAATCGCCAAATCAACAACAGACTTGTCTATTAGTTCTTCTTGTATGAGTGCTGGTTGAGCCATAAATGATCCTTATACATTGTGGGTTCCTCCATTTTGGAAGAACCCATATTTTTTGTCTAGAAGCAGTAACCGTACGAGACAGATAGTGATGGAACACGTCTCCACTTCTCTCTAGTATAAAATCCAGGAGTTACATTTACTTGAACAAAGCGTCTATCATGCTCAGATTTATAAAAACTCTTTCCAAAAATTAAATTAGGAGCAAGAAATCCAACACCTTTACCAAATTTATTTGTGGTAAAATTCGCATAACCACCTTGAGCACCTAACCCAAAATAAAACTCTGAATCTAAATTAGGCTTTGGAAAGTAAAGGTAGTTTAAGAAGGCATGTGCTTCATACGCAAACAAAACAGGCGAACCCCCAATACCAATTTCGTATCCATCATGATTGTGTTGAACACGCCTTGCAACATTCAAAGAGTAAATGCAAGGAAAGCTAGCACCGTGGCTAAAATACCCATATTGATCGTTAATAACAGGAGCAGATGCCGTTTCATTACAAAAACCACTTCCAACAGTAAGAGCTGCAACAAATAATAGAATCAATTTTTTCATAAAAACCTTTATTTTTAGTACTAAACTAATGGAATTATGAGGAAAACACAATTAAATTGCAAGATGCTTTAAAGTCCAGGGTTTTGACGCACTCAGATTTAAATAACGCGAGTTTTGGATCAAATGTCTATGAAGGAGTGCATATTTTTGATGAAATTTTTCGAAAAATCTGCTTAAATATATTTCTCAGAATTGGTATTCTATATATTCATGGTCGTGAGGCAAGGTAAATTCACCGCTTCCATGGTCGTCAGGAAAGGTTAAACTTTTTTTAAAGCAGGGCCTTTTGGGGAATCTTCAATAATGTATCCAGCTTGAATAATCTGGTCGCGTAGAGCATCTGCCTCGGCCCAGTTTTTAGTGCGCCGAGCCTCTTCGCGTTTTTCAAGAGCATCGACAAGCTCAGGAGGGATGGACTCTTCTTCTTGCTTTAATGGAAGCACTCCGAGAATCTGATCAAGTATGGCAAGCATACCTAAAATTTGCACGGCTTCATCTTTACTCATTTCAGATCGATCAATCAAGGCATTGAACTGGCGGATAGCGTCAAAAAGAGCGGCAAGGGCAACAGATATATTAAGATCATCTGCCATGGCCTCATAGAACTGCGTTTTGAGCTTTTCAAGTGCCTTAGCAACATGCTGACCACTTTGACCATCAACAAGGCGTAAACGGTCGATGAAAGCCTTAAGCCGATGAAGTGCAGAACGTGAGGCATCAAGGCCTTGCATTGTAAAATTTAGCTGAGTGCGATAATGCGTTGCTAGCAAAGTATAGCGAATTTCTGGACCGGTATACCCCTTCTTAAGCAGATCGCGTAATGTGTAAAAATTACCCATGCTTTTAGACATTTTTTTACCATCGACAATGAGGTGCTCAGCGTGCGCCCAATGGCAGGCAAAAGGCTTTCCAGTTGCGCACTCAGATTGTGCAATTTCGTTTTCGTGATGAGGAAAGATATTGTCAACTCCCCCGCAATGAATATCGAGTGTAGAGCCAAGAGCATCAATTGCCATCGCTGAGCACTCAATATGCCAACCAGGGCGGCCTTTTCCAAAAGGACTCTCCCAAAAGATGGTTCCATCGCGCTCTTTATCGTAGGCTTTCCAAAGCACGAAATCCGAGGCGCTATCTTTGTCATATTCATCAGTTGCGGTGCGCTCTGATGCGTTTTGCTTTAGATCAGATAATTTAAGGTGTGAAAGGGCTCCGTAGGCCGGGAACTTGGCAATGGAGAAAAAGACGTTCCCATCATCACCGCGATAAGCAACGCCCTCTTTAAGCAATGTTTCAATGAGTGCAATCATTTGAGGGATGTAATCGGTTGCCCGCGTCAGCTTACTTGCAGGAAGAATGTTAAGGGTTTGGAGATCTTCTAAAAAGGCTTTTTCAAAGGGCCTGGTGTAATCTGTCAGCTTTTGATGATTCTCTAAAGCTCCACGAATAGTTTTATCGTCTACATCAGTGATGTTCATCACGTGATTAACAGGCAAACCAAAAGCTTGAACAGTGCGCTTGAGAAGATCTTCAAATAAAAAGGTGCGCAAATTGCCAATGTGGGCCAAGTTATAAACAGTCGGGCCACAGGTATACATCTTCAAAGATTGACCATCTAGCGCTGTGACAGGTTGCTTTGCGCGCTTTTTTGTACAATAAAGATTAAGCATCATAACATTTCTTCCAAAATGCGATAGTGAATTTTGCCTGTGCCCGTCAGTGGGATCTCATCGAGGCGCCTTAATTCACTGATCTTGACAATACGACCAAAGCCTACATCTCTAAGCCATTCGTTGATTGTATCCCTGCTCAGTTCAACTGTTGTAAACAAAACAAGCTGAGCTCCTTTTTCCCCTTCACGGGTACCTATGGCAATGGAAGGCCCATCATCAGAAGGTTGAAGTTTTTTTGCAATTGCATCTTCAATAGCTGTTAGACTAACCATTTCAGCCCCAATTTTAACAAAGCGCGAAAAACGACCTTCAAGAATCAAGCAGTCATTTTTGTTAATATGTCCAATATCTCCTGATCGGTAATATCGCTCGCCATCAATGGTTATGAATGGATCTTTTGGAGCAGTCCCCAAATAACCAGAAAATACAGAGGGCCCAGAAATGCATACCTCACCTGAGGCACCCTTAGGCAAGGGCTGAAGTGTTTCAGGATGGATAGTGCGCAGCTCAATCCCAGGAAGCGGTCTTCCAACACCTTCTAGACAATCTGGGCGCTGAGCAGTCACACCAGGCGAGCATTCGGTGATGCCATAGGCCTCCAATATCTGTTTATCTGGGCCAAGTTGTTTTACAAGGCTAAAAAGCTCTTCTGGAGCCTTTTCAGCTCCAGTAACAAACAGGCGAACACTTAACAATTGCTCTTTTTTAGCCACACGAAACAGATTTTTATAGAAAGTGGGAGCACAAAGCATAATTGTCACATTCCAATGCGAGATATCGCGAGCCATCATGGAACCATCTGTAGGGTCAGGCGCGTAGACAACAGGTATGCCAAAAAGAATCGGTAATAACCCTGTGATAGAAAAGCCAAAAGAATGAAACGGTGGCAGAACGCTGTACATTGTATCGTGTGAAGTGAAATCAACACATGAAATTCCAGCCGCCTGATTCGCTAAAATATTATGATGGGTCAATGGGACAGCCTTTGGCAGCGTCTCTGTGCCCGATGTGAAGAGAACCACAGCCGTGTCATCCCCAGTCAAAGAAGCTAGACCCAACTCATCGAGCAAAAGCTTGTTGCTCTTCATTGCTTGAAAAGCACCTTTCACTTTTTCCAAAAGAGAAATACTCTGTTTTACATCTTCCATTAGCACAAGAGCATCTTCTAAGGCGCCCATATCCAAGACATCAAGTCTATCAAGAAAGCGGCGTGAGCTGATCACTGTTTTTAAATTGAGCAGATCTTGGGCATGGTTAAGTGTGCGCACACCACTTGTCCAATTGAGCATTACAGGGGTCTTACCCGCGAGCCAAGTTGCAAAAATAACCAAGTATACAGCAACAGATGAGGGCAGCATGATACCGATATACTCGCCTTCCATTTTGCGAATGCGTGCTGCTAGAATAAGAGCTGCTTGACGCATTTTTTTATACGTGAGTGGACCTGTGAGGGCATCTGCGCAGATATAGGTGTCTTTTAAGCGATCGGTAACATCTAAAAAAGCTTCAGGAATCGTAAATCCGTGAGGCGCTCTAGATGTATGAACCCTCTTTTCTGCGGGCCAGCATTTTTTGATCTCAAAATCAGGGATTTGAAGCTGGGATGCCTCTTCCATTCCGCTAACAGCTTGGCAAACATCTCCGATCGTTTTGAGATTTGCTGGTGAAAGCGTTGCAATATGATACTTTTGGTCGATATGAGCAGAAAGGGATCCAATGTCTAATGAGTCTAGGCCTAAATCTCTGACTAAATCCGTTTCATTCGAGAGCTTTTTAGCATCCACCTCTGCCATTTGAGCCACGTACGCAATGATATCAGCACGCACCTTAGGATCGATTTTAACATCTTTGACAGGCTTAGCTTCCGGACGTGTAATCTTAGGAACATCTAGCTTAAAATGACTATAACTAACAAGTTTGACAGGCTCCTCGCTCACCTCTTGGCCCTTTTCATCTAGGTAGCGGTTCATCCATTTCTCGATATAGCGGTTCAGCTCTTTACGCGTACCGCTTCTGGGGAAATCGTCGGGCGCAGCACACAGCTCAATATCAACATCGCGTCGAGGGGCAAAGAACAGACCGTTCTTGAGCAGCACGAAAAGTCCATGAGTTAACGCTTTCCAAAATGGTGGTGCTGTCCCGGTGATAGCTCGGGAGAAACTGCTCCCCCAAAGACCAGATGTACGCACCATGACAACTTTTGCATTTGGACACTCTTGAAGCAACTGATGAACAAGGGAGCCACCAACCATTTCATGACCTTCTCTTCTCAGGTGACCTGAAGGATAGATTAAGAAATTATGCCCACAAGCGAGCCCTTCCTTTATGCGTCTGAAAGTTTTGTGTGCACGACGAATCTTCCAAGCATTTGTTGCTGTTTCAAAGTTGGGGATAGGCAGCGCCCGCACAAAGCGCATAAAAGGGCCTGCACCTGGCATGTAGTAATAATGCTCAACGGCTAAAGGTCTAGGCTTAAACCGAGCCCACAAATGCGCCATTAAGATGATTGGATCTATCTGGGCAGGATGATTTGGAATAAATATAACACCTTGATCATAAATAAGATCCGTCTTTTTGACTCGAATCCTATAACGCAAGGCCAAAACACGCTGCAAAACAAAGGCTATAAATCGTTTAAACATAACTCCCAATGTATCAAAGCCAAGAATTTAAAACCAGCGACTTGAAAACAAAAAATTGACAAATAATTAAAATAATAATTACAATTAAACTTATGAGAATTGATAATAACAATAACGATCAGCCAGAAAATACAATTGAAAAGTATTCATTATGCCATGTGATAAAATCAGCAGTAAAAGCGATTAAGAATGCTGAACATCATCCACAAGTTACAAACTTGAAAGGCCGCGTTGACAACAAAAGCGCAAAAGATTATCCGAAAGAGTAATCGCACACTCAATAGAATGGAGAGGTATTAGATGGCAGTTCCAGGACCAGACAGCAAAAAAAATCTAGATAGAGGTCACGCCTCACCTACTGAATACAAAAAGCGACACATAGAACGCTGGGTGCAGCCACAGCTGTGGAAACCAAGCTCCCACAACTGGTCAGTCGGAAAAGCTTCTACAGAGGTAGCAAAGATCGTGCGGAGCGCCCTATCTTTGAAACGACCATATTAACCAGCAAGTCTCCTAAAAGAAATGGAGCAACACCTAACCAGACACTTTGTGGAAACCCAACAAACGTGGTCAAGTAAAGGCATCCTGTCACATAATGAGCCAGCATAGAAAGATTCAGTGCGTTAAACATGTTTAACGCCGTGCCTTTTCTTTCTGCAAGGTATCCAGCAATATAAGCCGATAGAATAAAGCCAAAGATATAACCACCAGTTGGCCCCATCAAATAAGCAAGGCCCGAACCGCCATTAGCAAATACAGGAAGGCCCATCGCGCCTTGAGCAATAAAGAGCATTGCGCATGCCACGCCTCTTTTTCGCCCCAGCAAAAAACCCGCCAAGCAAATGGCATTGTTTTGCAAGTAGATTGGAACCGGTGAAAAAGGCAAGCGAATTGCCAACTGACCGATTAAGCTAATGAACACAGATGCAAAACAAACGAGCAAAATATCTGGTATCCAGTTGCGGCTAATAATTTTTTGATAAGCTGTTCTCATGGAGTCTCCTTTGCAGTATATTGCCCTAGCGATAATGGTAAGAAATAAGCCAATTTTATGCAATTTTTTTCAAAACAACTTTGAAAAGCGCTTTGGCCTCATCATAGGTAATGATATCAAATGCCTCTGCAGCAGGACACCAACGAGCCTGCAGAATTTCAGCATTTTGCACCTCAACCTTTCCAGATACGCGCGCAGCAAAATAAGTGACGGTTTTTTCAACGATCTGACTGTCCACTTCAAACTGATAGTGCTCAACAAACACTTCATCGCAAATCAAACTATCCACAGTTAAATGGGTTTCTTCAAAAAGCTCTCTTACAGCACCCTGAAGCATTTCTTCGCCTTCCTCTAAGTGACCTTTTGGAAAACCCCAATAACAATCTTTTCTGTGTTGGATTAAAAGAACTTCCCACCCCTTAGGGGTAGATCGAAAAGGAATGATACCATAAGACAGATCAATCACGGTTTATAACGCCCGACAGCAACGACAGCGTTATGACCACCAAAACCAAAAGAATTAGACAGGGCAACGTCAATGTCATGATCAACAGCCTTGCTTGGCACAATAAACTCCTTGATTTCTTCTTCAGGGTCATCAAGGTTTGGCATCGGGTGAATTTTGCCTTTTTCAATGGATTTGAGCGTTGCAATCAGCTCGATACTACCGGCTGCACCAAGACAGTGACCAATAAGAGCCTTCGTTCCATTCATCGCAATCTCTTTACATTGCTCACCAAAAATAGATTGGATACCACGCACTTCGCACATATCACCTACAGGCGTGCTCGTAGCATGGGCGTTGATGTAGTTCACACGTTTTGGATCAATGTTGCCATCTTTAAGCGTCATGCGAATACACTCTGCAACACCTGATCCATCAGGTTTTGTTGCTGTCAAATGATACGCATCGGCGTTCATAGCGCCACCGAGATACTCACCATAGATTTTGGCTCCCCGCTTTTTAGCATGTTCCAGCTCTTCTAAGATAAGCACTCCTGCACCTTCTCCCATGATAAAACCATCGCGTCCCTTGTCCCAGGGGCGGGATGCTTTAAGGGGTTCATCATTGCGCGTTGACATAGCTTTAATCACACAAAAACCTGCCAAACCAACGGGCACAATTGGAGCTTCAGATCCACCACAGACCATGAGATCAGCATCTCCATTTTGGATGTGACGTGCAGCATTTATAATGGCATAGTTGGCTGTTGCGCACGCGGTTGAAACTGAGTAGTTCGGCCCTGTGAATCCTGTATCGATCGATAGCATGCCACTTGCCATATTCGTAATAATGAATGGAATAAAAAATGGAGTGATGCGAGAGCATCCTTTGTCACGAATCGTATGAACGCCTTCAGAAAAAGTGGTCAATCCACCCATTCCAGACCCAATCAAAATACCGCATCGCGACTTATCTAGCGCTTCCATATCGACCTGGGCATCTTCCAATGCTCGCTTACCTGCAACCTGGGAGTAGCGCAAAAAAGGATCAAGACGCCTTGACTGCTTCTTGTCGAGGTATTCTCCCGGGTCAAAGTTTTTGATTTGTCCAGCAATACGCGTAGAATAGTCAGAGCAATCAAAGGCATCAATGTCCGTGATACCACTTTCACCATCTAAAAGCTTCTGGTAAAACGTATCAATATCCTGGCCAAAGCAAGAGACAAGGCCCATGCCTGTGATGACTACACGTCGCTTTTGATTCATAGAAAGCACCTCATTTGAGGTCCTATGGTATCATATTTTCCAAGTTGGCGCAATCTCAAATAAAATATTTACAATAAGTGTAAAACTGAATATTAACATGTTAAAATCAATTTATCGCTGTATTTTTTACATTATATTATTTAAATTGACAAAATTATATATATAATTTACAATAAAGCCATTCAACATTAGGAGTAATATAATGACAATACAAACCAACCCTCATAGTAAAGGCTTTTTTAACCATGCAGGACTAACCCTTGCCTATGATGCAGTAAAATACACAAATATAGATAGTTATCAAAAGAATACTCTAGAAAATATCGGCGGTACGCTGATGTGGCACATCACAGAACTACCAAAAAAAATACACACACTGATCAACGAGCCCCGATTTTTGGTCGTTGTATTTACCGTAATTGGCATGTATTCAGTGCAATTTGCATTCTATCCGAGCTCTACAATTGAGCTTACTAAACAGGTAATTAAGTTCATCGGTATAAGGTATATAAAACACATTAAAGAGGTTGCGTACGCAGCTCTAATGAGCGGTACGGTTGGTTGGGGGCTGAGAGCTTATGGCCGCGTCTCCAACAGCGATCTAATGAGCAAGTGGTATAGTCCAGTATCACCAAAACAACCAGAGCAAAATGCCAATCGCGCTAGCTAAGGCCTATTATTCTCTTTGCAATGTGTCAAACTTTGCCATAGCTAAAGGCTTTGACAATAGTGAACAGCAACAAACACGCATTGAACGCGTTGGCAACTGCATTTTGGCTTTCCAACAGTATTTTGCGGATGCCGTTGCGTGCAATATTAAAAACCCGCTGTGTATCACCGCTACAACCTTGTTTAGCTGTCTGGTTATCACAGCGGGTTTTTATCCCGATCAGTTTCTCAGAGCTTTACCTTTTTTGTATCAAATCAAACCTTGGATGGTAAAACTATCCATTTATATAACTATTCAAACGATTATATTCGGACTGGGAGTTCGTACCTACGGCCGCTTTGATCATCCCGATCTATACGCAAACTGGAAGTCAGGGACAATTCAAGCCCACCTGCCTGGAGATGTACATCTCGCGTTTAGACAGCCTTTGCGGACTTAACATTGATATCAATCAGCTCTGCTTCTGGAAAAAGGCGCTCAATCTGGTATTTTTCTCTGTAGCCAGGCATAAAAATATGCACAATTAGCTGCATGTAATCGAGAACCACCCAATCTCCATGATGAAGCCCTTCGACAAAAACCGGATTTATCCCCTGTTCCTTAAGCGTTTGCGTAATAGACTTGGCAATTGAAACAACATGTCGATCAACATTACCTTCTGCGACAATGATCGTATCGGTAATAGACGAAATGCCCTTTACATCTAAGGCTAGGACATTTAGCCCCTTTCTATCATAGATGGTCTGCGCAACGAGGTTTAGAATTTCCTGGGGATTTTCCTGCATCTTGACTCCTCATGTATAAATGATGATCTTTTATATACTTTAAAACCGTTTTGGGGACCGATTTTTCCAGGTCCAGCTTGCCCTGCGCCAGATTATTTCGCACCTCTGTGCTACTGACCGGGGATGGGTTTGTTTCTAGCCTACCCTTTTCGATGAGCTGTATAGCCTCTGCTGAGAAATGGCTGGCAAAGTTGAATGAGCAATGTGGTTTGCGCGTCCCTATAAGTGGTGGCGCAAGTCTGACAAGCGTTTCTGCGTCCTTCCACTCGTGTAAGCGGCTTAAGGCATCCTCGGCGAGTATAAGCCTTAAACGGGCATTAGGATAGAGTTTGGCTAGTTCTTTAACGGTATCTATCATAAAAGATGGACAGCCCCGCTTTAGTTCAATATCGCAAACCTCACACCCCTTTTGGCCTTCAAGGGCAAGCTTGCACATCTCCATGCGCATCTGGCCGCTGACCTTGGGAGGATGGTCGATTTTGAACGGAGAGACAGCTGCTGGAATAAAAAGCACTAATTCTAGGGAAGTTAACTTTTTTAGCTGAAGGGCTAGGTTGAGGTGGCCATAATGGATAGGATCGAATGAGCCCCCAAAGAGGCCAATCTGTCGGCTTTCCTTCATATCTATAAATATAGTATTTATTTTAATCCGAGTAAATAGGCAAATTATTCCAATATGGGTAATTTGCGGCGGCGAGCTAGTAGATTAAGCCGTTTGTCAGGACGAATGGCCATAGGACCCCCAACTGCCTTAAGCAATGGCCAATCCTCGAAGCTATCGCTATAGGCACGCACTTGGGACTTATCCAAATTAAGCTCTTCAATCAGCTCGCGCGCATAAAAGGCTTTTTTGCGCCCACTGACCACCTCTTCAATGTGTGAGAATTTTCCCTCTTTATCAGTGCCATATCGAGTCGCTACAATACGCTCAATTCCAAGGCGTTCAGCAATAGGCTCAACGATGTAATCTGGTGATGCTGAAAATATGGCCACTGTATGGCCCAAATGCATGGCGCGCTGGCAAAAGCTAGAGACTTCAAAGCAGATGGCCCGCTCTAAAAACTCATCAAGAAACGTGTCGACATGTGCACTGACCTCAGCCTTATAGCGGCCAAGCAAAAAAAGCTCAAAGGAGCGCACGTGCAGCTCATCCACAGAAATACGATTAAAAATACGGGCGCAGTAAAGGCGAATAGCAGAAAGCCACATCCGCCTTGGAAAAACACCCCTTTTCATCAAATAGCGGAAAAACGCTACTCCTGAGTTACATTTAAGCAAAGTATGATCTAAATCAAAGATTTCAAGCATCGGCAATAAGCTCGTGTAGGGCCTTTATAGCATCTTCTACCAAATCTAGATTCTCGCTCATCTGCTCCAGCTCATCGCCTAACTGCATCGATTTCTCTAAGTCTAGATTGGAAGTAGCTACGCTTTTACGGAGAGCTCCAACGCGCGCGCGCAAGCGCTCGCGCTGCTCTTGACGCATCTGCAGCAAATTCTCTACATCGCTAACAAGCACCTCATCCTGCTCAAGAAGTGCGGCCTGTTTTGTCTCAATGCGCAGATCAAGAATGGGGTCGAGCAACTCTTTTGATGTGATTTGCTCTTGTAGCATTTCGATCTTAGCTTCTATTTTGGCGATATCACTATCAGCAAGCTCTAGGATCGCATCTGCTACTAGTTGCACCTCTTCTGCGTGCTTTCGGGCAAGCTCAGCAGACTTAGCGTCCATAGCATCGGCTTTTTCAGCGCTTACGCTTTGCTTTGGAGCCTCTAAGGCATCTTGCAATTCTGAAAGTTTAGCTTTAAGGGGTTTAACGTGATCTCGGTTTAAATCTAGCCCACGCAAATAGCTATGCATTTCGTTAAAAAGAGATCTTGCCTGGTTGCTATTGAGCTTTTCTTCTTCAATGCGCTTTTCAAGCGCTTCAATTTTTAGCAATGCTTCATCGTGATTTTTTTGTTGGGCCTCACGTTTGTCTCCTTGCGCTTTTTTACGTTCTTTATCAAGCGTGCGGATCTGATCCCAAAGGCCGCTTAAAAGCTCTCGCACTTTTCCAAAAGCCTCTGTTGAAATTGAAAGCATTTTAGAAAGTTCTTGCAATCCTTTGATATCATCTCTTAAAACATAAAAGGGTTTGGAAGGAGTGTTTTCATGCAATGAGACAAAGGTTGAAACATCATTTAAAAACACTTTGCTCACTTCGCCAACTAAGTCATTACGCAAGGGTAAAATCTGAGTGCGTAGCTCTTGTAGCTTTTGAAAAATACGCCCTTTTTGACGCACGCGCATGCTCGTTTTTGAAACCTCTTGCTTAAGGCCGTTAATTCTTGTAGAAAAACTTGTGAGCACGCCGATTTTTGCATAAGACTCATTATAAAAATGAGGATTTGACAATAGGGATTCTACACCTTTTGGAAAAGAGCAAGGCTTAAAGCCAACAATAAAAGTCTCTAATTGCTGAAAATCTTTCTCAATTGCATCAATTGCTTTATCGATTGCATCTGCAGCAAAAGCAGACTGCTCATCAAGCACATCTTTCAATCGACGCGCCTCATCGCTCAATGACACAAACTCTTCCCAGAAATACGAGCGGGCTGCTGGACTAAGCCGCTGCTTGAAAAGTGGCAAACAAATAGCCTTTGCTTCCCAAAAATCTCGCAACCGAGGACTTCCCTCTTGTGAAAGGGCACATCGCATAAAATCAAGTGAGATCTTAATCTTATCTTCAGGCTCTTTTGCTTCAGCCAAAACCTCGTCTAATTTTCGGTTTTTTACCACTTCAGGAATGCTTTTTTCGTCGCTCATATACCTAACTCTTTTATCTACTATGACCTACCAGTCTATCACACTCTGACTTTTCTTTCATCAAAAAAATCATTCAACGGCGAAAATGACGTAAAATAAGCTCTGAGGCATGCTCTAAGCCCATTCTAGACAAATCTAACCAATGAAAGAGCGTCTCTCGCTTGAACCAGGTAAACTGCCGTTTGGCATACCTTCTTGAGGCCCGTTTAAAGCACATCATAAAATGCTCAAAATCTTGACCCGTTTGCTCTGTTCCTAAATAATCTAAACACTGGCGATATCCAATAGACTGCGCTGCACTGTGATTCTTTTCAAGCCCCTGCTCTTTCAACCTTTTCACCTCATCGACAAATCCCATCTCCACCATCTTCTCACAACGCGCATCAATCTTATCGTAAAGATATTCTTTTGGCAGATGCACAAAGTAACAGTGAAACTGAAATTCACCAAGCGGCTCTTTTGGTTCAGATGGCTTAAAATCACTGACGCGCTTACCAGTAATGGCAATAATTTCCAAAGCGCGAATGATTTTCTGGCGATCGTTATGCGTTAAAGTTGCAGCATACTCTGGATCTCGTTCTTTTAACGTCTCATAAAGCCGCTCAGTCCCATACTTGATCATGTCTGCTTCAAGCTTCTCGCGAATGGATGGAACAGATGGTGGCCCTTGCGGAGGCCCATACAAAAGGGCATGCACATAAAAGCCTGTACCTCCCACAACAATAGGCACGCGTCCTCTTGCTAAAATCTGCCTAATAGCACTTGTCGCTTCATGAAAAAAATCGACAACATTATGGGACTCATCAATCTCACACATATCGATGAGGTGGTGTGGAATTCCGTCAGCCTCTTCACTCGTGACCTTAGCCGTGCCAATATCCATCCCACGATAAACTTGCATAGAATCTGCAGAGATCACCTCGCCTCCAACGGCTTTAGCAATCATTAAAGAGAGCTTTGTCTTCCCCACACCTGTCGGCCCGGAAATCACCAGCACACGTCCCTTGTGAGAGCTCTCTTCATCAACACGTTTTTTCTCAGGCTGCAGCTCAGCCCCTGCTTGACTCATACGCCCCATTATAGCACAAAGCACAAAAAAAGCCGTGCCGGTTTTTTTACCAGCACGGCATAGCCACACGCTAACTCTAGCTTATCGCTATTTTGCAGGGCCGCGGTGTGTCAAGTTGTTTGCAAGCACGGGAATGCTGACTCCAATGCCAACTGCGACAGCTTTTTTCAATAGATCCTTGTCTACTTCTACTTGCAGAGACCAAGTGCCGAAAAGGGCAAAACAACCTAAAGCAAACGATGCTAGCTGCAGCAACCGGGCGTTACTAAAGACCTTATTTCCCTCGTAATCATTAGATTTCCATCTCTCTGCTCGAAGAACATCCTCTCTGTAGAAACGAGCTAGAGATGGCAGTACCTTAAAGCAAACAATAGCAAGAGCCACAAGCTTCACAGGCACCATGTAATAGGTCGACGCTACTTTATATGCTTGGGCAACTCCAGAAGCTATCAAAGATCCTGTTGCTGGAATGACATTAGTATAGCACCCGACACATGCAACACCCGTAGAGCCAATAGAGCCTGCTGCTGCGCATAATCTGCGTACCTCTTCGTCAAGATCAGATGCTAGGCAATCACCACCAATAAACCCAGCGAGGGTGAGCACCCCAACGACAGCAACTTTAGCAACAGCTTTTCCTGCTTTTTTTGCGTTCGCGTAGTTAATCCAATCGGTGCGACAAGCTAGCGGTTTCACTGGCAAACGTCCACGATTATAAAAGACTACGCCACCTATGACTAGCAGCGCAATGGCTGCAACAGTCTTTTTATCAACATATTTATTGAATAATGATTGAAGTGAACTACGCTTAGCTTCAGGCTTCCCCAACTCTTCATTTCTTATTGCACCAGAATTTATTGCACCAGAATCCATCATATTGCTTTCTCCTTTAAGTTAAAATAAGTCTGACTCCCAGGATATCTTAATCGAGGATTTCATGCAATCAAAAACTGTCGAGAGCGGTCGTTTCTGTTGGGTGGATATTAAGGATGCGCTCAAAGCCGGCTACCTTGATGATTTCCATCACGTCGTCATTGAGTGAACAGACGGCGAGCTGCCCCCCATCTCCCTTGAGACGGCGGGTCATAGAAAGAAGCAATCGCATTCCAGCACTGCTCAAATAATCAACACGGCCAAAATCAAGTAAAATATTTTTTTGTCCGGAATCAATCTTTTCTTGAAGTTTGATTTCAAGCTGAGGAGATGAGGTAGCATCGAGGCGTCCTTCCAATCGAAAGAGCGATACATGCCCTTTTTCCTCTAATTCAAACTTAATCCCATTACTCATAAGCTGCCTCCTAGCCTCATCGTATGCAAATAATTTGAATCACGCAAGGAAAAATGCTCATATATGGTAAAGGAATGATATGGCTGATTTAAATATTAGACGCAATTTTCCAGATTATGCACCTCCAACGTCACCTGAGCATCCCCTGCTTAGCGGCTCTGGCAAACGCAGCAGCGATGATGTCATTGGAGAGCGCCTTTTCACTGTAACTGAGCATTTCATGAGCTGGGTGATTTCTTTAGAGCGCAAGCCAGAAGAGCATCGCAATATTTTGCGCAATTTAGAGTGCATCTTACAAGTGTGCAGCATCGCTCTTTCAGGAAAATTCATGACGGGGCTGGAGGAAACACATGCAATGGGCCTGCTTGGGAATTTGACCGAGGGGCTTGAAAATGGCAAGGAGCATTGGGAAGATATCGAGCCTGCAACTGAGTTGATGCTTATTCAACTGGAGCGCAACCCCAAATCGCATGTTGTTGCCCAGCTCGTTCGCCTGCGCAATGCATTCCATGACCATACTGATCGCTCGGATGAATTATCGCAAAAACTCAAAATATTTACCGACTACATTATTGTGCGCCTTTCTCCTGAAATGAGCCGCGAGCTTGCCCAAACAATCTCTAAGCACTTGGAATTATTTCTGCACCAGAAGGGCTGGGGTCTTATTGAGCTCAGCGCCCTTGAGCAACAAATGATTCAACTCTTTACTCCACCTGAAGGCTTGAAAGGTTAAGTGCTATAGCTAGTATGGCGCTATTTTTGGTCTTAGTTAGAAATGAATGCAGTTTCTGCTAGGCGCAAATCGACAATGTTCTCTTTTGCTGAAAGGGTTTTGCGCAGGCTAAAGTAGTTATTGATATCTTGATGGTAACGCTTAGGAGAAAGGCGCAAGATGCGTCGATGCCCCTCATCGAGCAAAATCGCAACGATCTGCTGGCGCCCGGCGCTAGGCGCATCAATTTCTGATAGATCAAGGCGCTCAAGAACAAATTGCTCATTTAAAAATCTGTGGTTAACTTCTTCAAAGATACATAGGGCTTGGTTGACATCGTGTGTACTCGATAAAAATAGATCTGGCAAGATTTTAGGTGAAAGATAAGGCTCTAGGGGAAATTGATGACCTGTGCGATCAATGCCTGTATTCGATATATTCCCAAGCTTTGCAATAGGCACGCGCACTTTGTAATCTATGTAAAGAGCACTTGGTTTAATGGGTTTGATGGATGCTGACTCGATGAGTGGTGAAGCAAGGAGTTTTTGCGTTGCATTGGATATTGAAAACGCATACAGATTTTGTGGCTCATCAATGGACAAGTCTAGCAGCTCTGCTAAATACTGAGTTGGAAGCGCGCACTTTTGCGGGCCTGTCTGTACAATGAGCGAAATCTGGTAATCTTCGTCGGCCAAGCGGCGCTTTAGTTTGTTCTTGTAAAGAGTTGTCAATGTATATGCAGACCCGGAAACTATAAGGGTTGAACCAACAATGATTAAAAGGGCTTTAGACAGTTGCATGGCGTGTTAGCCCCAAACGGATAAGTCTTGTTAACAGGTCAGAGTATGTAATTCCTTGTTCCTGACAAAGACGGGGATAAAGACTAGTGGGCGTACAGCCTGGTATGGGATTGATTTCTGAAAAATAGAGAATTTTATCTTCTGTATACAGAAAATCGATGCGAGCCCACCCACTACAATCTAGATGCTGATAAATAACGCGTGCAGCCTTTTTAGCTTCCTCACAAACTTGGGATGGTAGATTAGGCGTGGTTGTTGATTTCATTGCCTCTTGGCCATATTTATGGTCAAAGTCGTAAAAGGCCCCGTTGGTTAGCACCTCTCCTGGTTCTGAAATAAATAGATCGTGATTTCCAAGAACTGCAATTTCAATTTCTCTGCCGGGAGTGTGATTTTCAATGATTACGCGATCATCAAAGCTAAATGCTTTTTCTAAAACCGCGTCGAGATCAGAGGCCTGCTCAACTTTAAATATGCCAATACTTGAACCGAGATGTGCCCCTTTAACCCAAAGTGGAAATATGCACTTTTTGTGAATGCGCTCAATCACTTCTTCTCGATCTTCATGGCGGTGAGCCCACGTAAAAGGAGCGATGTTAACTGGGGCGTGAGATGCAATTTGCTTGGTCACAATTTTATCCATGCAAAAGCTGCTAGAGCGATACCCACAACCGACATATGGAATGCTAAGTGTCTGCAAAAACCCTTGAATCATGCCATCTTCACCGGAAGGTCCATGAAAGATTGGGAAGGCCACATCGCATTTTTTCAGCTCTTCGATGATATCACAAGTCTCTCCACTTGAATGGCTCCAAATGCTTTCTAGGCTCATGTAAAGCTGCTTTACATTGTATAAAGCAGGATTGAGATGGTCAGCTATGGCTTTTGCAGAGACAATCGAAATGTCATGCTCAACGGAGGGACCTCCGTAGAGCAGCGCGACGTTTAGTTTTTGAATCTCTGCTTTTAGCAGCTTTTCTCCCCATTGAGTAATATCTCCAGCGCCCATTGTGACCAGTAGATCACCTGGGCGTAAAAAAGCATGAACATGTTCTGGATTGAGATAATTTGCATTTGCAGCTTTTGCAAGACTTGCCCCATCGATGCCCTTGATGGGCACTTCACCCGCAGAGTAAACATCCGTGATGAAGGTGACATCAGAATCAGCAAACGCAAGACTAAATGCTTCAAAGTGATCTCTTAAACGGCTATAGCGATGCGGTTGAAAAAGAGTGACGATCCTGCGATCTGAATAGGCGCATTTGAGCGCACTCAGCGTTGCTCGAATTTCAGCAGGGTGGTGGGCGTAGTCATCAATGATTAAAACATCGGAATTCACGCCAACAACCGTTTGCCTCCGTTGTACACCAGGAAATGTCTCAAGTCCTGCCCTAACTTTTCCTTCATCAATACCAAGCTCTAAGCAAAGGGCAAACACTGCAGCTGCATTGAGAGCATTGTGTCTTCCAATGGCTTTAACAGCAATAGCTTTGTGCTCGTTGAGGTCAAAGAATGTCATGCCATTACGGTGTTGCAGCCGGCTTAAACGATAATTACTAGCGTCGTGAAAACCGTAGCTTTTTCCGCTAAGGTGCATGCCCACAAGATGGCAATCGTCGCGACACCACATCAGTATTTTCGCACGCTCTGCAAATTCTTTATAGGCGATGCAAAGGGCTTCATGTGTTTTCCAGTAGTCCAAATGATCTAGATCGCCACTCGTTAAAATAAGAGCATGGGGATTTAGCTTTAAAAATGAACCGTCGCTTTCATCAGCCTCGGCAACAAATAGCGAGCTTGATCGGTAGGCGCCATTGCCCCCTAGAGCATTGACAAGTCCCCCGATAGCAAAAGATGGATTTAGAGCAGCGCTTGTAAGAACCCAACTTAGCATTGCGCTTATTGTTGTCTTTCCATGGGCTCCAGCAACGGCATAAAGCTGCTTTTGCTCAAGCAGTTTTTGCAAGAGGTCTGCTCGATGCAACAGTGTACACCTTTGCTCTTTTGCGGCCATAAAATCTGGATGATTGGGTGGAATCGCACTGCTATAAATCACAACGCTGTTTTCAGGGATACCATTATCAAGAAAGATCATCCCCTCCTGCTCAAGCTGGGCGGTTAGCGCAGTTGACTTTGCATCACTACCGCTTACACTCACGCCACTTTGCATTAAAATGCGCGCAAGCGCGCTCATCCCAATGCCGCCAATTCCAATAAAATGTGCTCTTTGAATCATTCTTCTAATTCTTGCATAATCAGAGATGAAAGTGAAGTCCGTGCAGAAATCTTTTTGTACTTTGCAATCGATTCTTTCATTTCACCAAGCCAGTCTTTCATTTCACCAGGGTGACCGCCGCTTGAAACGAGCAATGTTTGCAAAATATCTTTGAGCTTAGTCGCATCAGAATCCTGTTCTGTCAAAAGCTTAGCGCCTTTGACAGTCTCAGCCATAAATTGACCGTTGTGCAATTGATGGTTGTTCGTTGCGTGTGGGTATGGGATCAGAACACCTGGAACTTCATAGTTGATCTGCTCTGCAATCGATCCTGCCCCAGCCCGACAAACTGCTAAATCAACGCCCGGCCAGACTAAATGCATATTTTTTTCAAAGTCCTTAACAACTGACTCAATGTTCAAGCGCGAGTAGGAATTGCGCAAATTTGTTGCCACATCCGCGTTACCTGTGATATGTATCACTTGCAGTTCTGATCGGTCAATTGCAAGCTCACTGATTGCCTCTGCCACCCACTGATTGATGGAAGCAGCACCCTGCGAGCCTCCAAAAATTAATAGCGTTTTCTTGTCTCCTTTAAGGCCTAAATAAGAAAGAGATTGTTCACGCGTTACTTCTTCGGCACGCTCAAATACACCGCGCCAAAAAGGCATTTTAATCAAATAGGTGCGCGCTTTGAGCTGTTTTGCTGCGTCAGGGAAATAAATAGCAACCCAGCGCGCCCACCGAGAAAACCACCGATTTACACGCCCTGGATAGGCATTGGGTTCAAACAAGACAAGGGGAATGCGGCACAGTTTTGCGGCTATGACTAAAGGGGCTGAATGAAAACTCCCGAAGCCAACAACAAGATTTGGCTTAAATGAACGCATGAGTTTAACAGACTGACAAATCCCTTGTAAAATCAAAAACGGGCAGCGCACAATATTGATAAGATTCGGTTGAAAGATCGTCATGCTTGAGACATGCTCGTAGTTAAATTCTTTGTGTTCAAAGTATCGATTTTGCTTCAGGCCAGCACCTGCAAACAGCACTTCCGCGCCTGGCATATTCTTCATGACTTCAGCAGCAATTGCTTGCGCAGGGAAAAGATGACCGCCTGTTCCCCCCGTTGCTAAAAGAAGTTTTTTATTCTTCGACATATACGTTGCTTTTTCGCTCCACACTCAAGATTAGCGATAAGGCTATACACCCGGCCAAAAGAGACGACCCCCCTTGGCTAAAAAAAGGTAAGTTGGTCCCCTTGCTTGGTAGCAAACCTGAGACCACACCAAGATTCAAAAACGCTTGGAAGAATAACAAAAAAGTTAGAATAGATGCTAGGAAAAATCCTTGTCGATCGCAAGCCCTCTTCGAAATCCGAAATCCCAAGCTCGTCATCGCCATCAATGATCCAATCAAAACCAATATTCCAACAAACCCAAATTCCTCTGCAAAAATCGCTGCGATATAATCGCTACGAGCCTCCGGCAAATATCCTTGTTTTTGCAAACTCTCTCCAGGACCTCTTCCCCAAATACCTCCAGAGCCAGCAGCGATTTTCGCTTGATAGGGCTGATGCCCTTTGCCTCTAAGATCCAGTTCAGGATTTAAGTAAACGGCAATACGCGATTTAACATGTGGCATATTCATGGCTGCGACAACGCCAATAGAGGCCAAAACTAATACTGGCAAAGCCCAATAAACCCAGCGCACGCGCATCAAATAAAGCAAAGCCATTAAAGTCATCATAATGATGGCCACCGTTCCGTTGTCGGGTTCCGTTAAAATCAAAACAATTGGAATGGCCACTACCATCAATACCTTTAAAAGAGTAGAAAGCCGCAATGGTCCTTTCGTCTTTTCGCAGGCATGGATGAAAAAGAGCGGGATTAAAATTTTTGCAAACTCAGATGGTTGAAATGAAAATCCAACAATCTCAATCCAACGGCGTGCACCGTTAAGTTGCCGTCCAACGCCAGGAATCAAAACCAACACTAAAAATAACGTGATCACGCCAAGTAAAAACGGAGAGAGAAAAAGGAGTCGGCGATACCCTATAAAGTAGGTTGTAAACCCTAGCCCTGTCCCAATTAACGCATAAAGCATTTGATGCAAAAAGGCATGATGGGTTTGCTCGTATAAAGATTTATCGATCGCTTCAGCAGCGGTGGTATTAAAAACCATTAAAAGGCCCACCGCAAACAGGCAAATTACGCCTAGAATTAAGAAAAGCGCTGCTTTACTCAATCCGTAGCGTGTCACCGGGTTTGAGTTTTTTGGCACTTGCTTCGTCGAGATCATTGAGCTTTAAAAGCTCCTCTAGCTTAATTTTATTTTTTGATGCAATCGTCCACGGGCTATCTCCTGAACGCACAGTATATAGCTTCTCACTAGTGCGCGGGGGTTTCCCAGCAGCCACTGGCACTTTAAGTTCCTGGCCAATTTTTAATTGGGCAGACTTCAAGTGATTTGCGGCCATAATTTCCTTAACAGTCACACCATGCCGTCTTGCAATCTTTTCTAAGGCATCACCCGATTGAACAACAATGGTTGTCATCTCAGGCTTTTTTGCCACCACAGGTTTAGGCGGCTCAGCAGGTTTTACCGGAGCAGGCTCTTCTTTTTTAGCAATAACTGCAGGCGCTAAAGGCTTAGGCGGTGTCGGCTCAACACGCTTTAGCTCACGCTTGGGCATTTCAATTTCACATTTCTGCGCAGCTTGAGCTACTTGAACGGGCGCTTTGTTTGGCGTATCCGTGCGCAGCGCGCTTGCAAATAAAACCACGAGCAACCCCGCGTTAATCAACACTGCAATGATAATGGTATCTTTACGATTCATCGCTAAACTCCTGAACGCATTGTTTAAACACATCGCCCCTGTGCTCAAAATCACGAAACTGATCAAAGCTTGAGCATCCAGGCGATAACACGATCGTATCACCAACGCTTGCTTTATGAAAGGCCTTTTTTGTGGCTTCTTTTAAATCGTTGACTTTTTCAACAGCAAAACCCATTCTCAAGGCCATTTCAATGGCATCGGCTGCCTGACCAAAAACATACAACTGTTTCACTCGCCCCTTAAAAGGGTGAAGCCACCGGGTAAAATCGCCCCCCTTTGCAAGACCGCCAGCTAACAAAATGAGGGGCCCCTCAAGGGTTTTTACGGCATACAAAACAGATTCTACATTTGTGCCCTTGCTATCATTAATAAATTTAATGCCCCTTGCCTCTTTGATAAACTCTAATCGATGTGCAGGCCGCTGAAACCCCTTTGCATATTTAATATCCAATCCTGTTAAGTATTCGGCAGCTTTTTCAATGCTCAAATCACATTCAAAGCGTCCACCTGGCTTGACCAAATCAATAATGCGCATCTTAGCGGCTCGGTAATCTTCGAACGAAGCATATCGATCCAAATGATCAGGTGTTACATTCAAAACAACAGCTGCATCAAGCGCGCGACTTGACGCTGTCTCTAACTGGTAAGAGCTCATCTCGATCACATAAATATCAACATCAGGGTGATCAACCAAAGCCTGACAAAGCGCATAGCCATTGTTGCCACAGGCCAAAACCCTCTTTCCAGCCGCTTTTAGCATATATTCGCAAAGAGCAACCGTCGTCGTCTTTCCATTTGTCCCTGTAACGCCCAAGGCTTTGCCCTTCAGGTGTCTCAACCCAAATTCCATCTCGCCAATAACAGGAACCCGTGCCCTCTTGCAGGCTAAAACACGCTCGTCACAAAGTGGAATGCCAGGCGATAGAATGGCCAAGTCGCATACCTCACCCTCGCGCGCAATGCCATAGCCCTTAGCTTGAGCCAAACATTTAGCCGCAGCGGCGCTGCGCCCCTCTCCTAATACTCGTATATGCATCATTGAAACTTCAGCGTTGCCAAACCAATTGCCGCAAGAACAAGCCCGACTAGCCAAAAACGGAGCACCACCTTATTTTCTGGCCAGCCCTTATATTCGAAGTGGTGGTGAAGTGGCGTGCATAAAAAGATCCTTTTTTTATTGCGCAATTTGTAACTACCCACCTGTAAAATGACCGAAAGGGCCTCGGCAACAAAAATCGCGCCAACTAGGGCTAGCAAACCTTCGCGCCTAAGCAGCACGGCTGCTACACCGAGCATGCCACCGAGGGCAATGGATCCAGTATCTCCCATAAATACCTGGGCAGGGTAGCCGTTGTACCACAGAAATCCTAGCGATGCACCAGCAATAGCGCACAAGAAAATTGAAATTTCGCCACTCCCCTCAAGATAAATAATATTAAGGTAGCGCGCTAAAATCAAATGATTCGATAAAAAAGCAAAAACAGCGAATACAAGAGCAACAGGAAGAACCGTCCCTGCGGCAAGACCGTCCAAGCCATCCGTTAGATTCACAGCATTTGAGCAACCCACGATGACAAACACCGTGATAAATGCCGCAAGAATTAACCACCATCCATTGAGCGAAAATAGAACGCCTTTCTTAAACGGCACAAAATAATCGCTCATCAAGGGAGACCCTTGCGTGTAAAGGTAAGCGCACAAGCACAAAGCAAAAATTGCTTGCAAAGCAAACTTTTTGCGCCCTGCTAACCCCTTTGGGTGTTTAAACTTCAGCTTCAACAAGTCATCAATAACGCCAACTCCCCCCATCCAAACTAAAGAAAAAATTAAGATCCATGTATTTGAGCTGCGCCAATCCATCCATAAAATTGCAGCTAAAAGAATCCCTGCAAGCATCAATAGGCCACCCATTGTCGGTGTCATTTTTTTCTTCTGATGAAGTTTTGCAAGTGTTGGACAGTCCTCAACACGAATCGCTTGCCCCACCTTCATTTCGTATAGTTTTTGAATGAATCTAGGGCCTAAAAAAATCACTAAGAGCAATGGAGTGAGCACAGCCAAAATCATCCGCGTTGACACGTAGCCAAAAACAGCTGGAATATGCGTGAAATTTTGCAGCCAATCTATCAGCAGAAGAATCATGGAAGTAACCTCCACAATTGGTGAGCATTCGAACCCTTAATAAGCACCACATCTCCCTCTTTTACCATGCTATGCAGCTTAATCTTCAGCGCATCAAATTCATCAAAATAGACCGCCTTGGAGCCTAGCATTTCGCAAATTAAACGACACTCTTTGCCAATGCAGAGCACCTCATCCATACACTCTAACATTTCGCCCAATTGACGGTGACAGCTTTCTGAAAAAGCCCCTAACTCCCCCATCGAACCAACAACGGCAATCTGCCGTTTTTTCCTTGGACAGGCATCCAAAGCCGCCTTAAAAGAGGCAACATTTGCATTATAGCTATCGTTATAATAAGTGACACCGTCATGTTCAAAGATTGTTCCTCGCCGCTCAATAACTTCGATTTTATCAAGACCTGCCTGAATCTTTTCATCACTTAATCCCAAATGATGCGCCACACAAATAGCCGCTTTGGCATTCTCTACTAAATGCGCAGCATCAAAAGGAAAGCGAAAGTCCATTTCTAGCTGATCGTAAATCACACCTTCAGCACCAGTTGTTGAGTGTACAATTTTGATTCGAGCATCCTTGATAAGCCTTAACTTCTCTTCAGCAATCTCGCTCAAACTGTTAAAACTCTCAGCATGAGAATAGGCTATTTTTCCGACAATAGCGATGTCGGGTGGAGCAATATCGACAAGGTTTTGCATCTCCCCCTTGCGGCTCATGCCATATTCCAAAACCGCAAGATTGGCCTCGGCTGGGCAATTCAGCACACAAAGAGGCAGCGTGAGCTGACTGTTGTAACTACCAGGCGATCTGTAGACCCCGCCCAAAACAGTAGCCGTGAACTCCTTGATTGTCGTCTTACCCACAGAACCTGTTACACCAACAACGCAAGTCCTCCTCTTAGAATAGATGCGGTGGGCCACATGGTGCAGTGCTTGCTTTACATCAGCTACACGCCTGATGCGCAGGCCAAAATCAGGCCCCTTGTAATCTTCGGGAACAACGGCTGCAACCCCTCCAAGATCAGCTACTTCAGCCAAAAATTGAGTCCCATTCGTCTGATTGCCTGGAAGCGCAAAAAAGCAAGACCCTTTCTGGCATAGCCGACTATCAATTGCATAGGAAGAAATCTCTAAACATCCTAAGCCTAAGAGATTTGAAATATCACGTTCTTTTCCAGGGTACATAGGCGTATAAAATCACACCTCTGATTTTCCTTCAAGGCCCTTTACTTACAAGAACTTAAATAGTAATATAAATTTGACAAAATCATATAATTATGTTATAATAGACACATTATGGGAGAATCATTAAAAGTAAATAACCATAGCAACTATTTACAACAATCAGTTTTTATTGAAGGCGACAGCCTATATGTGCTACTTGATAAGCAAGGGCAACACACCTATGTCTACCCTCATGAATTTACAGATCTTCTAGCTGAGATTCGAAAAGCTGAAAAATCCCTTAATCCTCAAATGCTTAAAGCGGCTATGCTCACCTTTGACCTCGCTAATCAATCCTTCAAGATCAACGATGGGGACTTCCAGCCTCTTCCCAATACCCCCTTTAAAGCCGCCCCTTCAAAACCTACCATTGTAAGCCCTCCGTCAGATTTCGAAGTACAAGCCCAAAAAGCCATCGGAAACAACTCACGTTTTAAGCACCTGTATTTTAGTGAAGGCTCTACCCCAAATTTTCGAGAGCTCAGACGAAAAGATTACGATAAAATCTTTGTGACTTTCCAATTTGATAACACCACTTCAACCCTCATCCTAGATACTAAAACTAACAAAGCTTACGTCTTTGATCCTTTGCTGAAAAAAAACGAGCAGCGAGACAAATTCATCGATCAACTAAAGCAGCAATTTAGGCAAAACATGTTTAAGCCGTATGAAACAATGACACACCAATCTCCTGATGTTGACACCCCTCAAGAAACAGAAACATCCGTCCTCGAATTATACCAAAACATGGCAAATCCCAAAGGCTATGACATCAGAGCTTTCTTCATTGCCATAGATGAGATCAAGCCAAAGGCACTCCCTACTCGATCACTAATCGGCACCTATGGAGACGGAAACTGCGGCCTTCACGCATTTGGCGAAATAACTGAAATCGAAGGCAAGTATCTTTACAAATGGCCAAACGGTAACCCAAAAGAATTATTGAAGAGCGCCTTAGAAAACTTACAAAATCCTATTAAAGATAACATTCAAATCCTTTTCACTGATGCTCAAAACGAATTCCGTGAAAGGCACAATCTTAGCCCTGCAGCTTCCAACATCAAAGAGCGCTATTTACAATCCCTAAAAGACTCATCAGAACACACAGGATTAAATGAAATTCTGCTATTTGCGCAACTAGTAGCTAAAAAAAATGTCACTGTTGAAGGTTATGAAGGAACCTATAACTATGGCTTTGAAGAAACAGTTTCGATCCGTCACATTCCGAATAAAAATCCTAAACTCAAACATTGGGAACGCGTCTGTTAATTGTGAAAGCTTGACTTCTCATCCTTCAAACAGCTATCATGGGTTTCTTTTGGTGGCATGGCCAAGTGGTAAGGCATGGGCCTGCAAAGCCCTGATCCCCAGTTCGAATCTGGGTGCCACCTTATGTTAACTCTTGTATCGACTCCAATTGGTAATCTAAAAGATATTTCACTGCGTGCCTTAGAGGCTCTGAAAGAGTGCGATTGCATTCTTTGTGAAGACACGCGTCATAGTAAAATTTTACTCAATGCTCATGGAATTGACCGCCCCTTGATGAGTTATCACCAATTCAATGAAAAAAAGCGGATCGACGAGCTCATGGAGCGGATTGAGGCGGGCGAAACGTTTTGCTTGATTAGCGATGCAGGCACACCTGGAATCTGCGATCCAGGACAGATACTCATCGATGCCTGCCATGATAGGGGCATTGCTATCAGCATTATTCCAGGCCCGTGTGCATTTGCAAGCGCCTTAGCAGTCTGTGGCTTTCAATATGAAAGAGCTCAATTTGGTGGCTTTTTAGCTAAAAAAGAGGGCGAAAGAAAGATGCAGCTCATTAGCGCTTTAGCCTACCAAGGCGTGAGCCTTTTTTATGAAACCCCTCATCAAATCGCAAAAACACTGTCGGATCTAGAAAAACTTGATGCTAAAAGAAAGATTTGTCTTGTGCGCGAGCTTACAAAAAAATTTGAAGAAGTTGTGCGTGGCACTGCCAAAGAATTGCAAAGTGTGAACGCAAAGGGAGAATTTTGCCTGGTTATTTCGAAAGGTGAAGTCGATTGGAGCTTTGAGCCAAAAATGTTTGTTAAAGAGCTTATGCAAAGCTTTAATTTAACCGTAAAAGATGCCATAAAAATTGCAGCAGATCTAGGCCGAATATCGCGGCAAGATCTTTATCGCGATTGGCACTCTTGATTCTTGATGGTTGTTTTGGTACGCTATAGCATTAGTATAACGATGAGGTAAAGATGTCAGATGCAAAAGAATTGATTTTCGAAGAAGAAGCGCGCTTAAAACTCAAAGAAGGCATTGACATTCTAGCCGATGTTGCCGGTGTGACAATTGGCCCCAAAGGGCGTAACGTGGGCATTGATATGAGTTGGGGCGCTCCTAAAATCACCAATGATGGCAATTCTGTTATAAAAGACATCGATGTCAGCGACCAATATGTCAATATGGGCATTTCTATGGGCAAAGAAGTTGCCTCTAAAATCAAAGAAGTCTCAGGCGATGGCACAACAGCTGGTATTTTGCTGCTTCGATCTATTGTTGCAGGTGGCATCAAGCACATCGCATCAGGGGCTTCCCCTATTCTGATCAAACGCGGAATTGAAAAAGGCGTTAGCGCTGTTTTGGGGGCTTTGGAAAAAAACCTGCACGAAGTGAAAACCGACGAAGAGATTGAAAACATTGCAACAGTGTCAGCATCGGGCAATCGAGATGTCGGCAAGTTAATTGGTGAAGCACTTCAAAAAGCTGGAAGGCAGGGCGTCATCACAATTGAAGAAGGCAAAACGACCGAGACATATATCGACATGCGCGAAGGCATGCAATTTGATAAAGGTTATGCAAGCTCTTATTTTTGCACCGACCGCGAAAAAATGCGTGCTGTCCTCAACAATGCAAGCGTTTTAATCACAGATAAAAAAATCAATAGCATCCAGGAAATCCTACCGATTTTGCAACAAACAGCCGCAGCTGGGAAAACCCTTCTTATCATCGCTGAAGACATTGATGGCGATGCTCTGTCAACGCTTGTTGTCAATGTTCTGCGCGGCACATTAAAGGTCTGTGCAGTTAAAGCACCAGGCTTTGGAGATAAACGCAAAGAGATGCTACAAGATTTGGCCGCATTAACCGGCGCTACTGTTGTAAGTGAAGAGACTGGCATGCACTTAAAAGATGCTACCTTTGATGTACTTGGCGAAGTTGAAAAATGCGAAATTAGCAAAGAAGACACAATGATTGTCGGTGGCAAAGGCTGCAAAAAAGCAATTGCAGCTCGCCTTCAACAGATTGACGCTCAAATTAAAGATGTCACTAATGACTATGAAAAGCAAAAGCTTGCAACGCGCAAAGCTAAACTGCAAGGCGGTGTTGCTGTTATCTATGTTGGCGGTTCAACAGAACCAGAAATGAAGCAGAAAAAGCAAATGTTTGAAGACAGTTTGAACTCAACACAAGCGGCCCTAGAAAAAGGAATCGTACCAGGTGGATGCGTAGCTTTGCTTAAAGCTCGCTGCGCTATTGACGCACTTACGCTTGAACATGATGAAAGGATGGGGGCTGAAGTTGTTAAAAAAGCATGCGAAGCACCATTTAGACAACTTGTTAGCACGGTTGGGTTTGACTCCTCAATCATCCTCGATGAAGTTATGAGCAAAGGAGATGCATTTGGATTTAATGTCTCAAACGAAAAAGTCGAAGATTTGATGAAGGCAGGTGTTATTGATCCGGCCAAAGTGATCATGCAATCGCTTAGCATTGCTAGCTCTGCTGCTGCCGTTGTATTGCTCTCTGAGGTACTGATTGGCAATGCTTCAGACGAGGAAGATGAATAAGCAAGCAGGGGTAATTTGTGCCAGTGGCCTAGGAGATGGGCTGCTCATGATGATCGCAGCTGAAAGACTAACTGAAGCTGGGTATCACACACGCATTTTTACCGATGAATATCAATCGCTGTCCTCACTTTTTCCTAGCTACGAATTCGCGCCCTATCCAGACAAAAAGACACTGACAAGTTTTGATTATATCATCATTCAAAATGATAACTCTAGACGAGCAAGAGAGCTGATAAAAGAGCGCTCTGACAAGTGGCATGCCATCTTTCCTAAATGGAATAAACGATTAAAACAATGGATACCAGGCGTTGATCACCTCTGCGACAACACTTGTCCAATGGCCCAGCATATTGCTAATGCTTGCAGCAAATGGCTTGACTTGCCAGCATCAAAATCAGTTACCCTTAGTTGGCTTGAAAAAGAGCAACATCGAAAGATCAGAAATCGAGTTGTCATCCATCCTACAAGTCGCAATCCAATGAAGCAATGGTCGAAAGAGCAGTTCATTTCACTTGCGCGCAACTTGGCAAGCAAAGGGTTTGTACCCGTGTTTGTAGTGTCAGATAATGAGCGTTCAGATTGGGAGGACGTTGCCTTTGATCTTCCAAAATTTGACAAATTAGTGGACGTGGCAAAGTTTATCCACGAATCAGGCTACTTTATTGGAAACGACTCTGGGTTAGGGCATTTAGCCTCGTTAGTAGGCGTTCCGACATTGACAATCGCCGACAGCCCTAAGCGCATCAAACTGTGGCGCCCTAACTGGCAAATCGGCCTTGTGGTAGCCCCTAATCTACCAGTCCCAAATTTTAAGGGAGTTGGCATGCCCTGGCGCGATCGCTATTGGCGACGCTTTGTCTCATCTCCACGTGCTAGGCGGGCCTTTATGAGACTGACAAGGATGATGTCATGAAGCGAGCCGCAGTTATCTGTGCTCATGGAATAGGTGATGGTCTCTTGATGATGATTGCGTCTCATCGGCTACAAATGGAAGGATATGTTGTAACAACTTATCACCCACATCTACCAGAGCTACAAAGTTGGTTTGATACCCATCGCTTAGAGCCCAATCTAGACCTTGACGATTTAGACACTTATGATTTAGTCATCATACAAAATGACAACACTGAACGCACAAATGCTATCATTAAAAAGTGCAAAAAAAGCCCCGATACAATCACAAGCATCTTCTACCCCTCTTTTGAAGCTTCAAAGCACCATGGACTCAGCTCGTGGGACCAGGTTTTTGATCCAAAGAAAACCATGGCCAATAACATTGCCATATCGATTGCAAACGTATTAAATCTCAGGCAGATATCAAAAAATAATGGACTAACAGCACCGAGCAACTACACATTTAATAAATATCCCCATCAGGTCATCATCCATCCAAGTGCAGGCTCTACAACGCGCGTTTGGCCCTTGGCATCCTTCCTGCAAATTGCAAAATGGCTAAAAAAGAAAGGCTTTGAGCCCATTTTTGCTGTAAGCGAAGCTGAGCGCTCTGAGTTTTTATCCGTTGAAAAAGCTGGATTTAAGCTACCACACCTGGCCTCTTTAGCGGACTTAGCAGCTCTTTTATATGAATCTGGGGCATGCATTGGCAACGATTCTGGCACATGTCATTTAGCTAGCAATATGCACTTGCCAACACTTGTAATTTCCAATTGCTGCAAACGGATGAAGTTATGGAGACCTGGCTGGAGAAGTGGTGAAGTTTTAACGCCTCCCCGGTGGGTCCCTAATTTCAAAGGCTCAAGAGTTCGAGAAAATCATTGGCGCTGGTTTGCTCCAACACGCAACGCTATAAAAATACTTAAGCGTCTGATTCCTTCTTGGTCGCTTCATAATACTGAGCAACCATCTGATTCATAGCCTCTTCTAAGTGCTTATAATTTCCAGTTTCCTCAGCTTCTTGAATAATTTGGTTCATCGAACGCCCTTTATACTCATAAAGCTCTAAGGCTGTGCGTAAATTTACAAGCTCCAAAATGCCTTGATTAACATTTGGATCAAAATTAGGATTTGTTAACGTTTCATAAGTTGACCAAGCTTCAAAGTCGCTAGGGTGATCGGCTTGATTTGGGAAAAGCTCGGGATTACTAAAAAATAGGCGATAATAGGCATGAGCAAAGCGGGGACCCTCTCCCTTAAAATATTCATGGGGCAATCCCTTTACAGTTGCTTTTTCTTGAGTTCCACGAAAAAAAGCTCCAATGCAATTAATATCCTCTTCAAAAGATCGCTTCAGTTGAGCAATCTCTTGCTTAAAAGCCCAGCGCATCTCAAAGATCTGCTCCACAGGGTGCTTTTTTTGCCCCTTAAAAGTCTTATCAGATTCAGACTTAGGTTTTTTGCGATTAGTCATGACAACACCTTCTTTACTTATAACTTCATAATATCAATTATCTGATAGTTTTTCAAATTATTTATTCTAATTTGTGTTAATAATAGATTATGGATCTATTTCTTTTACTTTTTAGCAAAGGCATGATTGCCGGATTTTGCTACAGCCTCGTCTCAGTGACAGCCGCACTCTATTGCGCACACTTTGTTATCAAGCGCAGCTGGCTATGTGGCATGGCGGCCGGCTTTGGAATCACTTTAATTCAAATCCTGTGGTCAGCTATAGCCCTTTGGGCATTAGATCTTTCCATCGACAGCCTCCAGTTTAATCCCATCTGGGTCGCGCTTATTGGCGCTAGCATTCTTTATCTCCTAGCCTTCCGCTCCTATCAAATGAGCAAAGAACCGCTCAACGCACCCAAAGATGTTCCTTTGCAAAAACTTAAAGCTTTTGCTCAAGCCCTACCTCTAGCATTAGCCTATCCCTTGCGCATCTTAGGGTTTGCCGCCATTTTTCTTCTCTTAGGAGTGCACAACTTAGCCCCATATTCTGCCTTTCAAGCTATGGGAGCAGTCCTCGGTGTTGGCCTTGGTTCATTCTGCTGGTGGACGCTTGTAACTTTAGCTGTATTGGGCCTGCGCGATCGCATTCCACCCCGATTCATTCAATTTATGCGCCGTCTGACAGCTTTTGGCATCGCGGCCTTTGCAACCGGTGGCCTCATCGTCGTCCTCGTCAAATATTTCTAAATCCGTTAGTATGAGTCCATGCGCATTGCCCACCTTTCCGATCTACACTTTGCAAAACCAAGCTTTGGGCTTGGGCAGTTTTTTTCAAAGCGCTGGCTAGGCAATCTCAATACGCTCACCAGAAGAGGCAAAGCTTACTGTAACGAGCTCCCATTTAAGCTCATTCCTTTCCTTAAGCAACTTGAAGTTCAAATGTGTTTAATCACAGGCGATTTCACCTCAACTGCAAATGAGCAAGAATTTGCCTTGGCAAAGCAGTTCACGCAGGCACTAGATAACGCTCATATTGCCTGGTTTGCAATTCCTGGAAATCACGATTGTTACACAGCCCAAAACATGCGAGAAAAAACATTTTACAACTCCTTTCCCGACCAATTTAAAACAAGCTCATTTCGCCTCTCTGATGCGCGCGTTACAGATGGCCCTCTTTGCGAAGGTTGGTGGCTTGTTGCTCTCGATACAACACTTGCAACTCCCCTCATCTCATCAGAAGGGCATTTTCCCAAATCACTTGAAAAACAGCTTCCAACCCTTCTAGCTCATATTCCAAAAGGACAAAAAGTCCTTATGATGAATCATTTCCCTTTTTTCCAGCATGAGAGCAAAAAACGGCGGATGCAAAGAGGCTCTAGCTTGCAAACACTGCTTGAGAACAGCCCCAGCATACAACTCTACTTGCATGGCCACACACACCGCCTTTGTCTGGCTGATCTGCGCAGCTCCCACCTACCTATCGTTCTCGATTCTGGAAGCGCAGCTCACCACATGCTCAGCTCATTCAACCTGCTTGATCTTAAACCAAACACTTGCGATGTCAATGTCTATCACTGGAACGACACTGGCTGGCACTGCATTCAAAAGGAGGCATTCTCATGGCTAAGTGGTACGAAAAAGGACTGAAATTTAAATGCACGGGCTGTGGCAAATGTTGCACGGGAGGCCCTGGCGTTGTTTGGGTAACGGATGAAGAGGTTGAAGCCATCGCAAAACATCTTGGATGTCCTGTTGAAGTCTTTAAAATCAATTTTACACGAATTGTCGATGGCAGACGCAGTCTCAACGAAAAGGTAAGTTCCTATGATTGCCAATTTTTGAAAGATAAAAAATGCCAGATCTATCCCGTTCGCCCTAAACAATGCCGAACCTATCCATGGTGGCCAGAAAATATTCAAAATCGACAGGCTTGGAAAGATCTTAAGAATGAATGTGAAGGAGTCGAGCATCCAGATGCGCAGCTGGTTTCCTTTGCAGAGATAGAAAAAAACTTAAATGAGTGAAAGATAATGTTGCGAGCAAGCGTCAGAGAAAAAATCGAACATTGGCTCAGTGACTCTTTCGATGATGAGACCAAACAAGCAATTAGAAAGATGTCTGAGGCCGAGCTAAACGAGGCCTTTGGCAAAGATTTGTCCTTTGGGACAGCCGGCATGCGAGGAATTGTTGGTCCGGGCACCAACCGCATCAACATCTATACCATTCAATTTGCCACCCAAGGCCTAGCAAACTATATTCTTTCACAACCAACTAAAGTACCCAAACGGGTGGTCATTGGTTATGATTCCCGCCTAAGCTCTCCTGAATTTGCAAAAGAAACAGCGCGTGTCTTGCTAGGCAACGGCATTGAAGCTGTGCTTTGCAAAACATGCATGCCCACACCCTTTGTTTCATTTGCATGCCGCGAAAAAAACGCATGTGCAGCTGTCATGATCACAGCTTCGCACAACCCGCCTGAATACAACGGATATAAAGTCTATTGGAGTGATGGCGCGCAAGTTATCGAGCCTCACGCGAGCAACATCGTGCGGCACGTAGAGGCAATCACCTCACCTGCAAAAGTCACCATAGGCAACTTAGACGACCCCCGATTTATACAAACCGATAACACGCTCATCGAGTCCTACCTCAAAGCCATCTATTCCCTTCAGCAATGCCGCGATCAAAACCACGCTCATGGACACGCGCTAAAAATTGTCTACACACCTCTCCACGGAACCGGGGGCATGCTTATGGACAAAGCACTAGAGTGTTGGGATTTCACAAACTTTAACTACGTCAAGAGCCAGCAAAAGCCTGATGGGCACTTCCCCACTACCAAATTGCCAAATCCAGAAAATCCAGATTCTCTCCAACTAGGGATCGAGCAGCTTAAAGAATCCAATGCCGACCTGCTGATAGCAACCGACCCTGATGCCGACCGCCTAGGCGTTGTTGTCATGCATCACGCAGAGCCTCGCTTTCTAACAGGCAATGAAATAGCTGCACTTTGCACAGAGCATGTTCTAAAGAAAAAGGCACAGCACGACACGCTCCCCTCAAATGGAGCCATTGTCAAATCCATTGTCACCACCGATCTACTTCCAGCCATAGCTAAAACTTACGACATCCCCTGCATCAACGTCCTCACCGGCTTTAAGTACATCGGCGCGCTCATCCACGAATGGGAGAAGACAGGAGAATACACCTTCATTTTTGGCGCTGAAGAATCCCACGGTTACCTACTTGGGACCCACTCGCGCGATAAAGATGGAATTGTTGCAGGATGCCTAATCGCCGAAATAGCACTCGATGCTAAGCTAGAAAACCAAACGCTGATTGACCGCCTAGAGGCCATCTATCAGCGGTATGGCTACTACCGATCCAAACTCATCAGCATCGCCTGCGAATCAGGGTCAGAGGATATGCTTGCAAAAATAGGAGAGCTAAGAGCAGAGCCTCCCAAAGAACTGGCTGGCATTCCCGTCATCAGCATCGAAGATTACCAATCAGGGAAATCGCGCAATTTACAAACAGGTCACCTAAAAAAACTTTCTCTACCCCAGGCCAATGTCTTGAGTTTTCATCTCGAAGGAGATATTAAGATCATCATTAGGCCATCTGGCACCGAGCCAAAGCTCAAAATCTATGGCCTGGCCCGCCATCCCACAAGCGCTCAAAGCGCCGATAAGACCCTGACAGCCACCCTAAACCACATGAAGTCCCTCTTCTAAATACGCTCCTGCTGCCTTCTTTCTCTGTGCAAAACGCGCGGATCCATATCGAGCTCCCCTTCTCGTTTTGCCGCTAGCTGGCCGCAGCCTGCGCTAATATCTTGGCCGCGGCTATAGCGCACAGGCGCAGGGATAGAGCGATCAGTCAAATACTTTTGAAACCTTTCGATGCTTTCTTTTTCAGAAGGCTGCATTTCCACCCCTGGAAACAAATTGATGGGGATCAAATTCACTTTTGCCTTAATCCCATGCAAAAACTTCACCAGCTTCTTGGCATCCTCAATGGCATCGTTTTTGCCTTGGATAAGCACATACTCAAATGTCACACCATATCTAGATGGCGCAGGGTATTTTTTTAATACCTCCTTCATGGCATCGAGTGGATACTTTCTAGCAACTGGCATCATCTGAGCGCGCTTCTCCTGATCGGCCGAATGCAACGAGATAGCAAGGCGTACAGGCACATCCTGGCCCAAACGCTCAATCTCGGGCAATAATCCTGATGTCGACACTGTCACTTTAGTTTTGCTCAAACCAAATGCTTCGGGATCAATCATAGCCTGGCACGCTTTGACTACAGCTTTGTAATTATCCAATGGCTCCCCCATGCCCATATAAACGACATTGCTCACCTTGCGCTCTTTTTTAGCACTCAACTGATTGGCAAGCACTAGCTGGTACAAAATTTCGCCCGAGCTTAAGTTGCGCTTTAACCCCATTTTACCCGTTTGGCAAAACGTGCAGCCCATCTTGCATCCGACCTGGCAGCTCAAACAGAGTGTAACCCGATTCTCATAGGGCATTAACACCATCTCAATAAGCAACCCATCCACCGTTTTCAAAAGAACCTTCTCTGTTCCATCAGTTGAGATCAAATGACAATCGATCTCCATGGGTTCCCATATAAAATTTTCCTTTAGCTGTTTGCGCTTCTCGTTGGATAAATTCGAAAATAGATCAGGGTCTAAAACACCTTTTTTAAACACCCACTCAAAAATTTGTTTTGCGCAAAACTTGGGATAGCCCACTTTAGCGCACCAAGCCTTCCACTCACTCAAACACCAATCAAGGGCAATTGGCTTAGATGCGTTCAAAATATTTAACATATGCAGGACTCTAAATTTCTTTTCATTTTATGCCGCGCTTTGAGTTCACTTCGGTGTAACCATTATGACAGGTATTCTAAAATAGTCAAAACCAAAACGGAGCCAGTGCCAAAATGGTTAGATTTTAAAGAAATTTGCATTCATTTGGGTTATCTTGGCTTGGGAAACTTAGGACGTCTGATTGTCTTCATCAAAATAAGATCTTTTAAAATGGTGCGCTTTACAATGCCAAGCTCTTCAAAGGTAAGCTGGCACTCGTCAAACTGTCCCTCTTCTGCCTTATCGGCAACAATTCGATTAACAAGTTCTGTCAACATCCCCTCATTCACCTCTTCGTCTAATGAGCGCGATGCGGCCTCAACGCTATCAGCAATCATGATAATGGCAGATTCTTTTGAGCGAGGTTTGGGCCCGCCATAGCGAAATTGCTTTTCATCAACAGCGTCAACATCGCCACCTTTTTGTTCAACTTCTTTTGAATAAAAGAAATAAACAAGTGTTGTGCCATGATGCTCACGTATAATATTGGCAAAGCTCTTAGGAAGAGCGTGTTTTTTTGCAAGAGCCTCCCCTTCTGGAACATGGGCCATAATCACTTGTGTAGACTCAACAGGTGTTAACAATTGATGAATATTGAAACCACTGAGTTGATTCTCGGTAAAATAGTGGGGGTTAAAAAGCTTGCCAATGTCGTGATACATGCTTGCTACACGACAAAAGAGCCCATTGGCCCCAATGGCTTGCGCTGCCCTCTCTGCTAGGCTTCCCACAACAAGTGAGTGTTGATAAGTTCCTGGAGCTTCAATCGACAGTCTTCTCAGCAGCTCATTATTTGGATCCATGAACTCCATCAGCGTGATGTCTGTCATTACACGAAAAACAGATTCTAAAATGGGTAAAAAGCCAACAACTAAAATGGCTGTCATTAGCATAAAAGCCATTGTGCTCAACACATCTGAGGCAAAGGGCACATCCCAATAGGCATTTCGAGCAAAATTAAATGCAATCAAAATTGGCAAACAGGCAAGCCACACCTTTCCGCAAACAACAAAGACCTCTTTGCGTTTACGCACACCTCGTGTTGCGATGATTGCAACGATTCCCGTGATGAGATTCATGATTAAAAAGCGATTTTGCTCAACAGCCAGCGTCACCGTGAGCAGAACACTCAATAAGATGGCGGTAAAAAGAGCAACCCCATCATCAACAAGAATACAAATCAAAATAGCTGCAAAAGGAGCGAACAAAGGATAGCGTACAATTTCACTTAGGTGGTGTGATGTTTCAAGTAAAAAATATTCACAGGCCTTTGAAAGAGCGATTGTCACAACGAACACAGTTGCAAATATTGCAAGTTTTTGAATCGAATAATAAACGTCTTTATGAAAGATTCGAAAATACAAAACTCCAGTTACCACCACTAATACAGCAAAAATAAAATCGCCTAATAAAGGCAACAATTCACCGATATTGCTATCGATAGCTTTCGCTTTTTTCATGCTTTGAAGCATCGCAATATGGCGCGTTGTAACCCTTTCTCCTTGATCGATAATTCGGCTACCTGCCCGCACTTTCGTCGACTTAACAGGCACGCTCATCCCAACGACTTGTTTCAGCTGCCTTTGAGCTACGCTATCTTCTCTTAATTGCCACGAATCTCCTTGCAGATTGCGAATTACATATGCGACCGCAATTTGAGGTGATGATCCTATCTGCATCACTTGGGCCTCCAAATTGTTCCAAAACAACTGAGGTAAGGGATCAGGCTGAGATGTCGATCGCGGCGTATAAAGATAATAATGAGCAGAAGAGAGCTTCAATGAGCGAATTTTTTGCAATGTCCGATTATCAGTGAATCGTGCCTGCTCAAGAGCTGCCTCAACAGTTTGTGATGCGTTATATAAAACATCAAATTCAACACCAGGCAGCTCGCGAGACCACTGAGCGCCTTTAGAAATCCTGTTTGTAAAGTCTTCAAAGCGTTTATCGATTTGAGATTCATCGATTTTATAGATCGCGCCAACGCCTCTTACAGCATCCTGCCTGTCTATAGAAGTTGCCTCTTCATCAGGAAATTCAAAATCGACCTGCGCAACAACGTACTTTTTTGCAACTGTATCCAGTTCAAGAATTTCTACTCGCGTCTCTCGAAAGTGCAGAAAAAGCGTTAGAACGACAACTAAAACAAAACCTATTAAAAGTCTCCAGCCAAAATTGCCTGTCTTGAGCTTTTCTTTAATGCTAACTTTTTCTTTATGCTGATCGAGAGGGTCTGCCATAATGCCAGTCTATACTCCTAACTATTTTTTTCATACCCCCTCCAGCAATTTTACCCAAGTAAATTCCAAAACCTCACTCCATGACATTTGTTTTGTCTAGAGGGCAAGCGAGGCAAAATCAGGAGCATTTGAGTGACGAATGCCATAGCCCCAGCGCTATGTCTGAGGAAGAAAATGCACATGATGAAGCCACAGCCGGCCTATTGGCAAAAATTGTCATGGAGTGAGTTCCAAAACACAACCTTGCGAAGATCTAGCTCAATCGTGCATAGTTGTGTGTATGGACAAATATATTCCCATCACTCGCAAGTACAGACCCAAAACATTTGCAGCCGTCTGCCATCAAGACGCCGTTGTTACAACGCTAAAAAACGCCCTAAAAAGCGGCCGCGTTGCTCAAAGTTACCTATTTTCTGGAATTCGTGGAACTGGAAAAACAACACTTGCTCGTCTTTTAGCAAAAGCCCTTAACTGCGAAAATTTAAGTTCTGAATTTGAACCGTGCAATCAATGCCGCTCATGCAAAGAGATTGACAGTGGAAACGCCTTAGATGTGATTGAAATCGATGGGGCTTCCAATCGCGGGATTGATGACATTCGCCAAATCAATGAAACCGTTGGCTATGCCCCAAGCGGGTCAAAATGGAAAATTTACATCATTGACGAAGTGCATATGCTGACAAAAGAGGCTTTTAATGCACTCCTCAAAACACTTGAAGAACCTCCCCCACGCGTCAAATTCCTCTTTGCTACAACAGAGCCTCATAAAATTCTTCCAACAATTCTCTCTCGCTGCCAGCGATTTGACCTGAGCAGGCTCAATCAGGATGCCATCGTTTTAAAATTGCGATCGATCGCTGAAGACATCGGCCGAACAGCCGAGCCAAGCGCCCTAGAACTTATCGCTCAACTAGCTGACGGCTCAATGCGCGATGCAGAATCCATTTTTGATCAAATCACCTGCTTTGATAACGGTCCCATCACTCATACCCTTATTCAAAATATGCTGGGCTTAGCCCCTCGCTCGCTGTTTTTCCAACTCGATACCGCTGTAAGCAAGCACAATCTTGCTGCAGCTTTTGACCTTGCTCAAATTATTTTTGACAGCGGCAAAGATCTCAAACACTTCCTAGATCATCTCATCCACCACTACCGCCTCATCCTCCGCTTGCATCTTGGCCAGCGCTCTTTGCTGGGAGCTCTTCCTACGGAGGAGCGCGCTGGCTATGAAAGCGCTTTGACCATCTACACTCATCATCATTGCCTTGACATTCTCGATTACCTCGTCCAGTGGCTACAACAAATTCCTTCATCACCCTTTAAGCGTATCGACCTTGAAATGGTCTTGCTCTTCATCATCCGCATCAAAGAGCGCATTCCCTTTGACAGCCTCATCGAACGCCTCGACCAGCTCGAGGGCAAACTTCCAGAGCCCAGCACTTTAGTACAAAAAGAGCAGGAAGAACCTCAGCCCTTAGAGCCTGCTCCCCCTGAAATACCAGAAGCTGTAGCGCCTGAAGTCCTGGGCAAGCCAATGCCTGTGGAAGATAAAACCCCAGAAATCACCCCGCCACCTGAACCCACCTTGCAAGAGGCCCCTAGGCTTGAATCCTCAATCGTCCGCGCTCCAGCTGAAATGGAAAAGCCCTCAATCCATCAGAGCCATTACGACACATTGATGCGTTTTGCAGCCGTCGAGCTTAACGGATCATTAAATATCTAATTTACAAAATGTTAAGATTTAGTGCTTTTCAGTTCTACGCGTTATCTACCTTTTTTGTTGAGATAACGCGGAAAAACACCCATTTTTTCCGAAAATATGCTAGGATGCTCTAATAATACCAATTCTGAGAAGTTTGGCACCTGAATTACTCTAAATCTTAGCGGTAAAAAATCGGAGTTGATGTTAATAAATAAGAATTAAGGATGGCTTTATGGGTAGTGGTTTCTCAAAAATGAAAAAACAAGCTCGCTTGATGCAAGAGCAGATGCAAAAAGCGCAAGATGAACTCAAGAATTTAAAGGTGACAGGTGAAGCAGGCAATGGCCTTGTGAAAGCCACTGTTAATGGCGAGTGCAAGCTTGTGAATATTTCTATCAGTCCAGAGTGTGTCGACCCTCAAGACGTTGAAGGCCTACAAGATCTGCTTGTTGCAGCTTTTGAAGATGCCTACGCAAAGATCGATGAAAATTCACCGATGGGCGATTTTTCAAGCTCACCGCTAGGGTCACTCCCCTTCGGACTTTAGAATTTTTAACACTTCATCAAAAGAGCTTGCTTGCATGGCTTTAGCAGCGAGTGCTTGCGCGTTTTTAAGCGTTGTTTTGCGCACTGCCTGACGAATTTGAGGGATGTAGCGCGGCGGACAAGATAACTGACGCACGCCAAGGCCTACAAGAAGTTCTGTAAACCTGGGATCGGCTGCAAGATCTCCACATAAACCTAAGGGCAAAAGGTGGTTCTGTGAGGCTTGGCCAATGCGATAAATCATTCGCAATAGACTAGGATGTGCCGGTTGAAATTTGTCTTGCATAGCGGGATCGCTCCGATCAACAGCTAGCGAATATTGGGTCAAATCATTTGTACCTATCGAAAAGAAATCACATTCTTTTGCTAAAAGATCTGCCATCATAACAGCTGATGGAACTTCCATCATCGCACCAATCAAGATTTTTTCAGGCACTTCATGGCCTGCCTTTTCTAAACGCCGCTTTTCTGCATGAATGATGCGCCTTGCGATTTCAACTTCAGATTGGTCAGATACTAAGGGTAATAAAATGCGTAGCTCACCACCTGCTGCAGCACGCAGCAAAGCTCTTACTTGAATGCGCATGACCTCAGAGCGGAGCAGCAAAAATCGAATGGCGCGACAACCTAAAGCGGGATTCGTCGCTTGCCCACTGACTGGATAAAAATCCTTATCACCACCAACGTCAAAGAGGCGAAATGTCACTGGCAATCCGCTCGCTTTTTTAAGAATAGCTTTATACACTTCGCATTGCCGTGACTCGCTCATCGCAGATTCTTCTTCGAGAAAAAGATACTCTGATCTAAAAAGTCCAATCCCAGCTGCAGAGACATCTAAAATGGTCTCTACGTCATCGAGATGCTCGATATTAGCCATGATGTCGATCTTCAGCCCATCACGTGTTTCTGTTGGCAAAGCGTTATCACATTTAAGCTGTTTATACTTTTTAATGTGCTCTGTTTGCAAAGCTGTATATTTGTTTAATGTATCTGGTGTGGGGTTGAGGATCACTTTTCCTTTATTCCCATCGATGATCACGCAATCTATTTCTAAATCTTCAAAAGATTTGATATCAACGTTTGCAACGAAGGGCAACCCTCGCGATTTAGCAATCAATGCTGTGTGCGATGTTGCTCCACCGCTATGCGTAACAAAACCTGCGGCTTTTTGCTTCACCGCTTCTGCAGCATCTGAGGGCACGATTTCCTCGCTAAGGATGATGCAATTTTTTGGAACTAAAGAAAGCTCTCGTTTATGTTTGGGACGTAAATGCCACATGATACGCTGTGAAAGATCACGCACGTCGATAAGGCGCTGACGAAAGTAAGCATTTGTCTGTTTGGAAAATTGCTGCTCATATTCGGTAATGACGGATCGAAAAACAGCTTCTGTATTTTGCAGTCTAGATCGAATTCGATCCTCAACGTGTGTGGTGATAAAAGGATCTTCTAACATTTGAATATGCGTATCAATAATTGAGGTGGCATCGTCGGGATTTTCACAAGCAACGCACGCTTGCAAATTCAGCAGTTCATCACGTGATTTTCCAAGTGCTTGTCGATAGCGCTCTATTTCAGAATCGGCATCATTTTTCTCGATAGAAAATTCAGGAACTGGATCTACACAGGGGTCTTTGAGAATATGCCCTTTACCAATGGCAATGCCATCACTAAGTGCTGTTCCATCCAGCACCAACTCCTTGCGTTCACTCATCGATCCTCGAATTGATTGGCAAATGCCTGTTCAAGCGCATGCATTGTTTCTTCAGCATCATCGCCTTCCACTAAGACATCAATCAAAGCGTTTTTATGGGCTGACAAAACTAAAATTCCCATGATACTACGCGCATTGATTGTTTCTTTTTTGTACGAAAACATGACCTGAGAGCGCTTTTGCTGCAAAATACGCGCTATATAGGCAGCTGGACGTGCATGCAGCCCCAATGCACTTGTAACTTTTAGCTGTTTTTCAATCTTCAAGGTGTTGCCCTCTCATATTGTTTCTGCCCTGAGGCAATTGTCTCCAACAGTTTTCTATTAAACTCTTTTGCAGAATTATATCCTAGCCCTTTTAGTCGATAGTTCAACACAATGGTCTCGATCAGCTGGACAACATCCCTCCCAGGCTTCACTGGAACCACATGAAATGGCACCTTAATTCCTAAGATATCGCGCCGCTTTTCTTCCAGCCCAACGCGGTCATAAAACGCTTTGTCATTCCATGCTTCTAAATTGACAATCACATCTACGCGCTGTTTCTCGCTGACACAAACAGCTCCATACAAATGTGCAACATTGATAATTCCAATGCCACGAATCTCAAGTAAGTGGCGTGTGAGCTCTGGACCGGATCCTTCAAGATAACTTCCTTCGCGCCTGCGTATACGCACAACATCATCGCTGATTAAGCGATGCCCTCTTTCAATCAAACCTAGTGCAGCTTCACTTTTACCAACTGCTGAATCACCGGTAATGAGCACTCCAACACCAAAAGCTTCAACAAGCGTGCCATGCTTTGATACCATCGGTGAAAATTCATCTGATAAAATCACAGTAAGCATTGAAAATAATCGCATAGTGGGCAAGGGCGTACATAGCAGCGGAATGCCTAACTCTTTGCACCTAGCTCTAAGCACATTAAGAGGCTCTAACCCTCTTGAAACGATCACAAGGGGCACATCATCTAGGACCACAGCAGATAGCCTATCTAATTGGGTCTCTTTTTCAAGCCCGAGCAAATAGTCCACTTCTGCGCGACCAAAAATTAAAATGCGGCCCTCTGACCGATTTTTCACATAACCCGTTAAACTTAAACCTGGCCGCTCTGCTTCTGCCACCATAATGGGACGATCTAGCTTAGCTACATCCCATTGTTCAAGTTTTAGCCGATCGCCGTAACGCGCGTAGAGGTCGCACACACTAAAAGAGATATTTTCGTCCATAAGTTCTCATCCTAAAACAATTCTCTATTTGAACCAATATTAAATTTGAAAAATTAATCCAAGATATGGTAAAAGTTAAATACGGCGAGGAGTATTTATGGGATTTACAAGGGTAATTATTGTTGGAGGAGGTTTTGGCGGGCTCAATGCTGCCAAGGGCCTGCGCAAGGCTAAAATTGACCTGATCCTCTTCGACAAAAAAAATCACCATCTTTTCCAACCCTTACTCTATCAAGTAGCTAGCGCGGCACTTTCTCCGGCCGACATCGCCATTCCTCTACGGGAAATCCTGCGGGATCACAAAAACACCACCGTCCTCATGGGGGATGTTATCGATGTCGATAAGGAAAAACGGTTCATCACTCTCGGCAACGGCGAAATCATGCATTTTGACTTTTTAGTGATTGCAGCTGGGGCGCGTCATTCTTACTTTGGCAACGACCAGTGGGAAAAATTTGCCCCTGGCTTAAAAACCGTCTCTGATGCTCTCAATATCCGAGAACGTCTTCTGACCTCTTTTGAAAAAGCCGAGCGCTGCGATAGCATCAAAGAGGCGAGCAAATATCTTAACTTTGTCATCATAGGTGCTGGTCCCACGGGCGTGGAGATGGCAGGAGCCATCGCTGAAATCGCTCATAAGACGATGATCCGCAACTTCCGCCGCATCAAACCTGAAAAAGCGCGCATTTACCTGCTTGAAGCAGCCCCTAGAGTTCTCCCACCCTATCCAGAAAAGCTCTCCAAACGCGCATACAAAGATTTAGAAAAAATGGGTGTTAGCGTGATGACGAGCAAGCGCGTGACAAATGTTACGGACGAGGGCGTTCAGCTCGAAGATGGATTTATCGAATCCAAAAATGTGATCTGGGCCGCTGGGAACCAAGCAGCACCCCTGCTACGAACCCTGGACGCCGATCTCGATCGTCAAGGTCGAGTCATCGTTGAAAAGGACCTATCTTTACCTGGGTCACCCGAGATTTTCGTCATTGGCGACGCTGCTCATGTGCTCAGCAAAAAAGGTGAGCCCATCCCAGCTGTTGCAACTGCAGCCATTCAAGAAGGAGCCTACGTTGCCCACATCATTAAAAGGCGCATCCCAAAGCCGCTACGTCCAGCCTTTAAGTATTTTGATAAAGGGAGCATGGCCACCATCGGCAGAGCTAAAGCTGTCGCCTACTTTGGCAAGATCAAGTTCGCTGGATTATTAGCCTGGTGCGCGTGGGGATTCATTCATATCATCTACCTCATCGGCTTTCGCAACCGCTTCAGCGTAGGCCTTAACTGGTTTTTTCATTATTTTTCTGGGATTCGAGGAGCGCGCCTCATCCATAAATCCATCGAAGAGGAAAAAGACAAAAACCAGTAAACTGCGCGCATGTCATATCGCGCCATGCCTGCATTTTTTTGCGCCATAGCCTTAGCACTAGGCTGCGCTCTATTTCACGCATTCAGCTTAAGCCTTTGCATCGTCGCAATTGTCTACCTCACCTTCACTCCAAGGCATATGATCGCTTTCCTTCTTATAGGTTTTGCTTACGCCTACGCAAGAGCGCCACCACCCCACCACATCAAAGCACCATTACACGTTACAGGCAAGTTTACACCTTCGCGATGCACTCCCACGCAGCTCCCCTTTGGCTTCGGGACGATTATCTACGGGAAGTTTAGCAACTATCCCGTCTCCCTTCTTCTACTCAATAGCAACAAACTTCCCATCGATGGCACCTACACAGTTTCAGGAACACTCAAACCTGGAAAAGGAACAAGCCTGCTGTTCAAGCCTGATAAAGGAACAAAATGGATTAAAGAGCCCAACTCCTTTTCCACGGTGGGCGTGCGCTTTAGGCTTAAGCAAAAGCTAAAGAGTTACATCCAGCAAAAAATCAAACACAAAACACCTTCGCAATTTCTTTCAGCCATCCTTTGTGGAGAACTTGAAAACCGCCACATGCGCTTTTACTTTAGCAAGGTTGGCCTCTCACATATCCTGGCCATTTCAGGTCTGCATTTTGGAATCATTGCCATGCTCATCGGTTGGCTTTTAAAAAAAACATTCCCCTTTAGATGGGTCACACCCCTGCTATTCATCATCATTAATGCCTACGCTTGGATGCTCGGTGATAGCCCTTCGGTTTTGCGCGCCTGCGCCATGATCAATCTTGCACTCCTAGGCCAACTTACCGGTCGCTACGCCCATCCACTCAACATCGTTGGCGCAGCAGCCCTATTTGAAATCATCCTTTTCCCCTCACACATTTTGCATCGCGGCTTTCTCATGACCTACACAGCAACACTTTCCATCCTGCTATTTTACCCAACCATGCATCGCTTCACTGGCAAGCTATTTCTGCCTCGCACACGTCATGAAATCGCACAACTTTCAAACACCGCTCTTTGTGAATTTATCCTATGTGGATTCCTTCGCAAAATGATTGCCGTAACGCTTGCCGTTCACATGACAATGAGCATCATTGCCATCGCCCTATTTGGATCCTTCCCCGCCTTAAGCCTCTTTTACAACCTGATCATTCCCCCAATGCTCATCGTTTGCCTTACCTGTCTCATCATCGGCTTAGCGCTCGGCCCCTTTGGAGCTCCTTTGCACGCATTCAACGCCCTCTGGACAACCTTCATGCTCGATCTAATCCGCTACCCACCACAATTTCTGAACATAAAAATAAGAGCAAGCTGGCTCACGCCAGATCTTGCTCTTATTCTCATCTGCGGACTGCTATTTTATGCTTTAGCGGCCAGGGCTATAAATGCTGACCGAAGAAATACAGCTAAAAATTGATAGCAAATTATTACGGCCGGAAAAGTATCCCAATGCAAGCACTCCCAATGCAGTGATGCGAGCGACATCATTTGATTTAGCCGCATCTAAACACATTACAGCCAAGCTTAGATAAACAGCTTTAGAGAAACAGTAGGCTACTCCCTTTGAAATTTGAGCTGCGCCGTATTTAATCTTGTTCATATAACTAGTACCTGATGTGTTGGCTGAGAGCGAACTGTATCGAAACTCATCATTTAGCTGGCGATCAACCCATTTGCCGAAATCAGTTAGCACAGTAGATGCTATCAACGTAACAGTAAATGCTGAAATAGCCCAGACTGCGACAGCAGGCTTATTGCTAAATGCTGGCGGAGTCATCACCTCTTTTGCTATTTCAAAATTCATTACATTCTCCTGGTAAATTTTAAATTTAACTACATGTTCAATTTTAGCAAAAAATAGGATTAATAACTAGCTGGAAATTCGGACCCTGTGATAGGATGGGAAATCGCTATATGGCGATCGTAGCTCAGCTGGTTAGAGCGCTGGATTGTGATTCCAGAGGTCGCGAGTTCAAGTCTCGTCGGTCGCCCTTCTTTTCATTAACTCTGTTATTATATATGATTCGGGATTATGGCCAAGAAACCCCCACATCACCCTGAAGCAAAGGGGTTATTACTCATTGCCAGCTGCGCTCTTGTTTTGTGCGCCCTGCTCTCTTTTCGCATGGGGCATATGGAGGCTAACTGGCTAGGATTCATCGGCTACTGGGTTGCCTATGGCCTGATGTATGTCTTTGGCCTGGTTAGCTACCTGCTTGTTGGCTTTGCAACTTGGTGCGCCCTTCAGCTGCTGAGGCGTCAAGCAATCCCTATGTTTGGCTTCAAGACCCTTTCGCTCGGCGTTTTAGCGATATCGTTTTGCATGCTGCTCACCGTTTTTGCTGAATCAACTTACTCCTATGTCAAACTGCTCGATGAAAAAGTGATTAGTCAAACGGCTTATTTTGCCGGCTATCGCTATACGCGCTACAACTTAGGCGGCGCTCCTTGGTATATGCTTTATCGCGATGTACCAGCGCTTAACTTTCGCCACTTGCTCAGTAATGTCGGCATTGTTCTTATTTTTACGATGACAAGCGCTGTCTCACTCATTTTGCTCACAGGCGTGCGCATCACTGATGCATTTAATCATCTGAAAAAGTGGGCCATTCAAGGATGGGCCTACCTTTTAAAGCAACTCAAGAAAATTAAAATCAAACGCCCTCCACAGATAAAAAGGGCAACGCCCAAACCAGCAGTTGTCAATCATCTGCAGATCAAGAAAAAGGTGACCGATTTTTTCAAGCCCCCCCCTGAGCCGGTAAAAACTGAGCCAGTTGCTCCGATTGCCAGCCAACAGATCAAAATGCACAAAGCTGTAGAAGTGACCCGGTCTGCGCACGATAAACGGGAAGCTGCTATCAAAGAGCAGCGCGTTTGGAATGGCGACTTTGCTCACTATAAGCTCCCCTCTCTCAATACATTAAAAGACCCTGTAAACATCGACCATCCCACTCTTGAAAAAGATTTAAGGCGCCAAGCTGAAATTCTAGAAGAAACGCTCGCAAGCTTTGGGATTGAAGCTAAAGTCGGTGAGATCAATTGCGGCCCGACCATCACCTCATTTGAAGTGCATCCAGCCGTCGGCGTTAAGGTACAAAAAATCACAGCGCTTGAAAACGACATTGCCCTCAATCTCCAAGCTAAATCGCTGCGCATCATTGCACCTATCCCAGGAAAAGCGGCCGTTGGTGTCGAGATCCCTTCTCTTTATCCCCAACCTGTTTGCTTTAAAGAGTTGCTAGCAGCCCACCACGAAAGTGGAAAGAAAATGAGCTTGCCTCTGCTGCTTGGAAAAAACATCACGGGTAATAATGTCATTACAGACCTGACCAAAATGCCCCACTGCATTATTGCGGGAGCCACAGGGTCTGGAAAATCAGTCTGTATCAACACAATCATCATGTCCATCCTCATGAACAAGCGCCCCGATGAAGTGAAGCTGATTCTTGTCGATCCCAAAAAAGTCGAGCTCACCCCCTATTCTCAGCTGCCCCATCTCATCGCACCCGTTATCACCGAGGCACACGGCGCCTACACGGCTCTGAACTGGATGGTCAAAGAGATGCTCGCCCGCTACGATCTTCTCAAAGCCCTTGGTCTGCGCAATATTTCCGCATTTAACGAGCGCAAAATCAACTTTGAAAGGGAAGCTGAGCTTCCCATGGATGTTCCTGAAAAGATGCATCTCATTGTTGCGATCATTGATGAATTTGCCGACTTGATGATGGCCTCGTCATCAGATTTAGAAACACCCATCGCCCGCATCGCTCAGATGGCACGCGCCGTTGGCATCCACTTGATCTTAGCCACACAGCGCCCATCGCGTGAGGTGATCACCGGCCTGATCAAAGCTAACTTTCCAACGCGCATTTCTTTCAAAGTATCTAGTCGCGTCAATAGCCAGATCATCCTAGATGAAAACGGCGCTGAGACCCTCCTTGGTAACGGTGACATGCTCTTTTTGCCACCAGGCTCTCATTCCCTTCTGCGCGCACAAGGCGCCTATATCAGCGATGAAGAAATCAATAAAGTCGTCAGCTTTATCACAGCTCAAGCACCTCCTAATTACCTCATCAAATCATTTGATAATCTATCACGCGAAGAGATCATGGGAGAAGAAAGCGCTGGCGAGCAGCCCAAAGATGACATGTACGATAAAGCACTCGCATTAGTTTTATCCACCGGCACAGCTTCGACTACTTTTATGCAACGCAAGCTTAAAATTGGCTATGCACGCGCTGCATCCCTCATGGATGAGCTAGAAATGCGCGGGGTGATCGGCCCTCAAGAAGGGGCAAAGCCCCGGCAAGTTTTAGGCCGTTAGAGATCAGCTGCTCATGATAAAATCCAGCCAGTTCAGACAGTGAACGTCTGGGCAGTGGGGTAGACCGGGAAAATCAGTTGCAAGCGATGCAAGAATAACAGACGCATCGGGATAGGCTTTTTTGAAATGATTCAGATTTCCAGCCATACGGCGATTAGGACTCATGGTGTACTTGATTTCAATGGCTTTTTCGATGTGAACACCTGCAATTACAAGATCGATTTCCAAATCATTTGTGGTGCGAAAATAGTAGGCCTTTTTAGCTGACAGAGTATATTCTAAGCCTTTAATCACTTCTATGATCACCATATTCTCAAAGATTGAAGGGCAGAAAGGACTTTTTTGCAATTGGTCAGTCGATTCGATACCCAGCATATAGCACAGTAGGCCCGTATCATAGAAATATAGCTTAGGCGATTTTACCAATCGTTTCGTAGTGTTATTGTGAAATGGCTTTAGAAGATAGATGATGTAGGTTGATTCGAGAATAGACAACCAATCTTTTGCAGTTGACGAGGCGATCCCGGCCTCTTTTGCTACTTCGGATAAGTTGAGAAGTTGACCTACACGCGGGGCAAGTAATCGGATAAATTTTTGAAATCGACTCAAATCAGGAATGGCTTTTATATCTCTGACATCCCTTTCCAGATACGTTTTAATATAGCCACGAAACCATCTTGAGACATGCGATTTTTCAAAAACATGCAACTCCGGATAAAAACCCTTAAAGATCGTTTCTACCAAAGCTTGAAAATGGGTTTTAGGATTTTCGACTCTGCGATCATTCAGCAATTCCTTCCAAGTCAGCGGGTAAAGGTCAAAAATATCCACACGTCCCGCCAAGCTTTCAGATACACCATCCATGACCTGAAAAGTTTGTGACCCCGTCAGTACAAATTGGCCCATCCGGCCTCGATCTTTATCAATGGCCATTTTGATATAGGAAAGAAGATTGGGCGCATATTGAATTTCATCAATGACTACAGGGGTAGGATAAGTTTGTAAAAATCGTTTGGGATCGTTAAGTGCAAGATCGCGCACGTCTAAGTCATCAAGGGTAACGTATGTGTATCCGCTTAAGAATTGCTTCATCAAAGTGGATTTACCAGCCTGCCGAGGCCCTGTGATTAAGCATGCGGGATATTCAGCGACGGACTCTTTGAGCAATTGTTCCGCTGCTCGCGGGATATATAATGAATGCTTGTCCATAACCTTAATTATATACGTCAGTTATATTTTTTGCAGTATTTTTTTCGACGTCATCGAAAAAAATACTGCTTTATATTCAACTAATTGTATTTAAGCGAATTAAAACATGATTTTAAGGGCGGTAGCGCCAAATCACACAATGCTATATATCTTGAGGTATGAAAAAGATTTTAATTGCTGATGCTCTTCGCTCAAGTGTCGAGGCGATTCTGAATCACCCCAATGCTAAAGATTATGAGATAAAAGTCGTTGATAACGGCCCCGATGCGCTTAAAGCCATCGAAACATTTCAGCCCGATTTGGCCCTTGTGGAGTTAATGCTTCCAAAAATGCATGGCATTGAAGTCTTAAAAACGATTCGAGATAATCCGAAAACAGCTAAAATAGGCGTAATCATCACGAGCTATTACACGATGATCCAAAATTACCGCGCCTCCATCTCTGGCAAAGCTGACTACTTTTTGGAAAAACCTTTTGAAGGCGGCCATTTTTTTGAGCTTGTAGCAAGATTTTTTGCTGGCACGTTAAAGCCTGAACCCTTTCATGAACCTGCCAGCACAAATAAAGCAGGCAGATACTCACCTGTACCTACGATGTCAACATCCTACATCCGCTTTTGGGGAACGCGTGGATCAATCCCCGTGTCGGGGTCGCGCTATAACCGCATAGGCGGCAACACCTGCTGCTTAGAAGTGCGCCACCACGACGACTTGGTCATCATCGATGCTGGCACCGGAATCAGGGACCTTGGCCTTCACCTTAAAGAGCGGGATGTTAAAAATGTCCATCTTTTTATTGGACACACTCACTGGGATCACATCACCGGCTTTCCATTTTTTGCGCCCATGTACTCTTCAGATACAACGGTGCACTTGTATGCACCGGTCGGCTATGAAAAAGATACTCGCGAGCTATTTACTGAGATGCTCGCCTATGCCTTCTTCCCGGTACGCCTAGATGAGATGCAAGCCAAGTTTCACATCCATCAATTGCGCGATGGTGATCGGGTTCAAGTAGGCTCGCTAAATATTGAAACTCATTACACAAACCACCCAGGAGCAACGCTTGGCTTTAAAATCCGCTCGCCAACGCATGCCATCGGCTACATCACCGACAACGAGATGCTGCTTGGCTACCACGGCCACCCCGATGCAATCGGACGTAATCACCCCCTTCTTGAGCCTCACCTGCCCTTGATTCATTTCTTATCTGACTGCGATGTAATCATTCACGAAGCGCAGTATTTTTCAGAAGAGTATGAGCATAAAGTTGGATGGGGGCACTCATCCATTTCAAATGCAACTGTGCTTCTCAAACATACAGGCTGCCATGAATGGATTGTGACACACCACGATCCGCAACATTCTGACTTTGATTTGCACACAAAGCTGCAAACCCATGTCGACGTCATCGCCGACTGCCACCTCAATACACAGGTGCGTCTTGCATTTGATGGGATGACTCTTCCAATATAAGAGCCTCACTTGCGCGATCTTGATGCGCAATGAACAGCTCACAAGCGCAATTCACAGATTCTAAAGCATTTTTTGCAATCTCATAAGCCAGCTCGGGGCGGTTGCATTCGCTCGAAAGGTGGGCCAGGTAGACGCGTCTAAGCTCTGGATGAGCAATCTCTTTCAACAGCTCAGCGCATGCTTCATTTGAAAGATGGCCTTGCCTGCCTAAAACGCGCTGCTTATAAACATTAGGCCTTGGGCTTGCATAAACCATTTCGGGATCATGGTTCGATTCAATATAAAGGTAGTGACATCCTTGCAAATGATTTTTAACAAGGGACGAGACAAAGCCAAGATCGGCGCAAATTCCTAGCTTGATCTGGTTAAACTCAATTGTGAAAGCAACAGGGTCAAGCGTGTCATGTTGGATTGAAAAGGGATGAATCTTTAAATCTCCATACTCAAACGACTCCCCCGTTGAAAAGATTTTAAAGCGTGGAGGCTGATCCATCATCTCACAGATGGCCTTTGCGGTATCGCCATTGGCAAATACAGGGATATCCCCTCTCTTTGCAATTGCTTCTAAGCTGCGGACGTGATCGCCATGCTCATGCGTGATCAGCAAAGCATCAATGGTGTCGAGAGACTCACCAAGCTTAGCAAGCTCTGCTTGAACGCGTCTGACACCAATGCCAGCATCAATCAGTATACGGGTCTGCTTCGAGCGCAAAAACAAACAGTTTCCTTTCGACCCTGAAGCTAATGGAAAAAAACCACTCATACTGAAGCTGGCCCCAATTGGCGCGCGTTTATAATTAAAGTGCCATATGAGGCTTTAAGGCTTGGCTTAATAGCTCCAATTAAATGGGAGCGATCCTTGGAATCACCAAAAAATAAACTCTTAGCAAGCAATAACGCCTGATTCTCATCGGCATGCCTTAAATCAATTAAAGCTTCGATTACAGCCTCGGAGATAAATTGTTCATCTGGATTGTTAGAAGCATAGTGATCAGCAACGAGATTTAAGGAGGCTTCATTCCAGTCCTTAATTGCCTTGAGTAAAATCTTGTCGATATTGGCTGGAGTGATTTTAGCTCCCAGTTTTAAAAGTTGACCAAACTGCTCCTGATTTTTTACATAGGCACAAGCATGAGAAAGATGCTCCACTCTTTCTGATTTAAGACCACATATTGTGTATACAGCAGCATAAAGGATTGCGTCTCTAACAGAGCCTTTTTCACCAATGCACCATTCAATGGTTGAAGCGTATGCCTTTTGTCGATCTTCAAGCGGAAATTCCGCTTTGATAAGACCCTGCCCTATTGCCTGATAAGCATTAAGGTTTTGCTTTCGAACGTAGCCTATCTTATTCGTAAGATTGTTAGGGGGGCTAAATTTCAATCTATAAGCACAATATCCTACAAGTCCCACTGTTAGCCACATGGCGACTTGAATGATTGCTTTTGATTTAAAAGGCTCGCAGGCTAAAAAGACAACAACACCAACTGTAAGTCCATTTCGAATCATCCAGGTTTCTTGAACGGTTTTTGTGTAAAGATCAATTCCCATTTTAATGTCCCGGTTATTAGCAATACGCTTTATCCTTTCATCTGTAAATGGGTTCGGGTCTTCACTATTTTTTATCTCTTTGAGAACTGTCTTTATGGATGCATAGTCAGTACTTGTTTCCATTTGCGATCTCCTGTGAAATTTTCTGGTTAGAGTATGGCATTTTACAAAAATGCGCAAGCATCTTTTTGTTGATTAATTAAATCAATTATAATATCAGTAAATTTATGGAGTTAATTTAATATGTCACATTTATATAACGAAATAGAAACAACATTAGACCAGTTAATTTCTAATGTTCAAATCTTGCACCGCATTGCTTTTGATCAAAAATTTGGCGATGAGGTCGCAGCTTTACGAAAAATGCAAGAGAGCTTACTATCTCATTTGATTTCGCTCGATGCGCAAATGGAAGAGCTGGGATTGAAAGATAAAAAGATGAACATAATTGATGCAAAGCTCAATTATTTCGCGCAGCTCAATCACGAGCTGGTCAACAAAACTTATCAGTACTATTCGAAATCAGAAGAGAGCTAATACCAATCATGAGAAATAAATTTATTTCTTAGAATTGGTGTAAATCTCTTAAAGACTCTTCGATGGTATGGCGCTGCAGCAAGACCTGATCCTCTAAAATTTTAGAGTACGGTACAGGGCAATTGGCACTGCCGATACGCTTGACGGGTGCATCAAGGAAACTAAAAGCTTGCTCGCCAATGCTAGCCGCGATCTCCGCTCCAAAGCCACAGCTTAAAGGAGCCTCATGCGCTATGAGCACCTTACCTGTCTTTTGCACTGACTTTAAGACCGTTTCCATATCAAGTGGCACAATTGTGCGCAGGTCAATCACTTCAACAGAAATACCTGTTTTTGCAAGAGTTTGAGCAACCTCAAAGCCCATACATGTGCTCATACCCCACGTTACAAGGGTGATATCATCACCTTCTATGACAACTTTAGCTTTGCCAAAAGGAAGAATTTCATCGCTTGCAGGTTCATGGCGAGCAGAAAAGACGCGCTGGCGATAAAGGGCTTTATGCTCGAGGAAAACAACAGGATTTGGATCGCGAATGGCAGCTTTCAGAAGGCGTTTTGCATCAGATGCGTTGCTTGGTATTGCAATTTTCAAACCTGGGCAGTGAGCTAAAAAGGCCTCAATGCTCTGCGAGTGGTAGGGACCACCTTGAATGTAGCCACCACACGGCATACGGATAACAGCTGGGCAGTTCCATTCTCCATTCGATCGGTAATAAATAGAGGATAGTTCGTTGAAAAGTTGGTTGATACCCGTCCACAAATAGTCAGCGAATTGCACTTCAGCCACTGGCTTAAATGTCCCTTCCATAGACATGCCTGTTGCAATACCAACAATTGTTGACTCGGCAAGTGGTGAGTTAAAGCAGCGTTTTTCTCCGTGTTTGGTCGTCAGCTCGCGCGTGACACCAAAAACGCCTCCTTTACCTTTTGCAACGTCTTGACCAAAGATCACAATGCCTGGATCAGAGCTCATTTCTTCATCAAGGCAGTGGTTTAAAGCATCGACCATCACAACGGCGGGATCAGAGCTTGGATTCTCGGGCGTTTCGTCGATATCAAAAGGCTTAAAAACATTCAATGTCGCAGTCTCAGGTGCCGGATGAGGGATTTGGTCTGCAACTACAGCCGCAGCTTCAATAGCCTCAAAAGCACTTTTGCGCATAGACTCAATTTCTTCTCTGCTCATGATTTCTTGATCAATGAGCCACTTCTCAAAGCGTGGGATAGGATCGCGCTGTTGATCCTCTTCAACATGATCGAGTGTTTTATATTTATTAGGATCATCACTGGAAGAATGGGGACCAATACGCGGCACTTTTGCTACAATTAAACTAGGGCCTTGACCTGCTCGCGCATCTGAAATAGCTTGCTGCATCGCAGTGTATGAATCATCAAAATCAGTACCATCAACATGGTGCACATGCAGCCCCTCATAGCCTTTAACAACTTTAGCAATGGATCCGCCAGCTGTTTGCTCAGCAACAGGAACCGAAATAGCCCAGCCATTATCTTGAATCACAAATATTAAAGGGAGCTTGTGCAAACAGGCAAAGTTAATCGATTCATGAAAATCACCTTGAGATGTTGCGCCATCACCTGCCGAGACATAGACAACATCATTACGCCCATCAAGTTGAATCGCTTTAGCAACGCCCACCGCATGTAGCAGTTGCGAGCCTACAACACTTGATTGGCATGGGATGCGCAAACGCTTGTGAGAAAAATGCTCTGGCATCATGCGCCCACCCGAGTGATGCTCGGTTGCTCGCGCTAATGTGGAGGCTAAAAGATCAGAGGGTGTGCAGCCGATGCCAAGTGCAAAAGCGCGATCGCGATAGTAGGGAAGGCCCCAATCCTTCTCTCGCGTGAGGCTTAACCCGCAAATAGAGCCGATCACTTCATGGCCTGCAGCTGATAAGAAAAACGTTCCACCCTTGTTCTGGCGCACAAGCTTTGACATTTTGTCATCCATCATGCGCGCTAGCAAAGCATTTTCATATGTGCGCTTTGCAAACTCTTTTCTCTGTGATTTTGAGATTTGCAAAAGCTGATCAAGGGGTTTAGATGTACTAAGGGTCATTATTTCTTCTTCTTACGCAAAATAGGAGTGACCTTTTTCACACCCGCCTTGCGTTTTTCTTTGATAAGTTCTTGAACATCGCGTTTTTCGTGTTCTCGTTTTTTAGGCAAAACACCTTTAACAACTTCACCAAGACGCGACGGTTTTTTCTCTGACAACTCATCGGATTCTTCTAAGGCCGCTGAAATCGCGCGCTCCTGAGAGCCAAGTTCCACTTCTAAGCCAGTCGCCTTAACACGCGAAGAAAGGTGGCGAAGCGACTCTAGACGTTGAGATAAGGCTTCAAGGTGGACATCGACTTTCTCACGTGCAGAGCCTCGCAATGATGCGATCAGCTGCGCTTCACTGTCGTATTTTTCTGAGAATGTAGAAGCTGTAGAACTAAAATCTGGGATGAATAGAAAATACCGTGCAGCTTGTGGGACTGTTTGATACATATCAACTGTGAGCTCTGGTTCGCTCTCTGATTTCTGAGACTGCTTAGGCGGACGCCCTCTTTTTGGTCTTGGGTTAAGAGCTTCACTTGAATAATAAGTATCCGCTTTTTTCTCTAGGTACTGACGCCCTTGACTTACATCTTTCCCAACGCGTGCGTCAAAGAGATGTTTTTTTAACTTTTCAACTACGTTGCGCGTTAAGTCTAAATCTTCTTCAAAGACAAATCGCACTTCATGCAAGCGGAGCCATTCAATGACACGGATGCGCGAGCGCTCTTGATAGTACTGCTGCCACTTTTCTAGCTCAGTCAGATTGTCGTAGATGTATTCTAGAAAATTTTCTCGAGCTTCTTTGGAGCTGATAATGTCGAGCAGCTTTTCTTTGGTATCGATATCGTAAACCTTCTCATTGACAAAACCTTCCATGAACTTTTTGCTTTCAAAATAGCTCATTTTTGGAATAAGGATAAAGCGGTGAGGATCTTTTGCAAATTCAGCGTCTAACGCCATTAAATCTTCTTCTGGTTTATCTGCATCGACATAAAGCATGAAGCCTTCAAATCGATCGAGATAAAAATCACGCTCATCATCGGATTTAGAAAACGCATCCATCAAACGGTGGTAACGCAAGATCAATGGCTGACGCGCGGTTGGCAAATCTTTAGCGGGCATATGGTCATCCTTTCAAAGATAGTAAAACTTAGAGTGTAGCACAAAAAACGAAAATAGGCTATATTTTTTAACCATGAAGTCAAGATTACTATTTGGTATTCCCGTCGCCATCCTCCTCATCGCTTTCAGCGTGGATATTGCATCCATTTATCGCAACCATAGGCATCTGGCCCGCATGAGCTTACACCCAGAATTAAGCTCAGAAAAGTTAGATGATTTAAAAAATTTGGTGAATAAAAATTTTATTAAACAAAGCGATGGGTCATACATCTCAGAAGATGCCACCCTGCTTATAAAGAAAATTTCAGACGGGGAAAAATTTAAAGCTCCTAATTGGAGACGCCTTCTCCCAGGGTTTGCAGCGATGGGCAATAAATGCAAACAACAAAGACAAAAAGCCTCACTCCAAAAAGTTTGTATTAAAGCTTATGAAGTCGCCCCTTTGGAAACAGGCCTGATTTACTACCAATTTGAACCTACAAGCTACTTCGATAAACAAATAGAAGATCTCGACTTAAATCAAGATAGCTACTACATTCAGCGCATAGCCATCCCAAGCACAGAACGATTGAAAGATATCTCACTCAAAAATGCCAAATCAGCGCTCACCCTAATATTCGACTTTGTCCTGCAGCAACACACACGCCACCGCTTTAAGCTGCCACTAGACGCTTTCATTCAAAGCATCGGTTTTGTGGACGGCAGACCCATCCATAACCACCTTACAAACTTAACCTACGACCGCAAAGTTCCCAACCAAGCCGAATTGCAGACTCATTTCAATGAATTGAGAAGCTGGCTTGCAGATAACCGACCTGAGCTCATTCCCCATTACAACACACTCTTGGAGGAGTTAAATTGATAGACATAAAAGAAATACGCGAAAATCCAGCCGCTATTGAGAAACGTTTAAAATCAAAAGATCCAACCCTAAGCGTCATGCCCTTGTTAAGACTCGACGAAGAGGTGCGAGCATTGACCTCAAAGAGTGAAGAGCTTAAGTCTTTGCGAAATAGTCAATCTAAAGCAATCGGAGAAAAAAAGCGCAGTGGCGAAGATGTCAGCCACCTCATGAATGAGGTATCAAAACTTGGAGATCAAATCTCAGAGTGCGACACTCAGCTATCAACACTTCTCGAAAAATTTCAAACTGCAATCAGCAGCTTGCCCAACCCTCCCGATGAAAATACGCCCGTATCGCTAAACCCTGCTGACAACGTTCTTGTGCGCAGCTGGGGTGAAAGGCCAACCTTTGACTTTGAAGCTAAGCACCACTTGCAACTCAATGAAAAACTCAACTTAATTGACATGGAAACCAGCGCAAAACTCACCGGAAGTGGCTGGCCCCTTTATCGAGGCCTTGGCGCACGCTTAGAATGGGCATTGCTTAACTTCATGGTCGACACCCACATCAAAAACGGCTACGAATTTATTCTTCCTCCCCTTCTTGCACGTCCCAATGTCCTCTACGGCGCTGGACAATTGCCTAAATTTGCCGATCAGCTCTTTCAGCTCAATGACGATGACTACCCCCTCTACCTCAATCCAACTTCAGAAGTCATTCTTAATGGCATGCACGGCGATGAAATTCTCGACAGTCAAACTCTACCCCGCAAATACTGCTCTTACACTCCCTGCTTCCGCAGAGAGGCCGGCGCTGCAGGATCAGGCGAGCGCGGCCTTATCCGCATGCACCAATTCAATAAAGTCGAGATGTTTTGCTTTACAGAGCCCGAGCAGAGCGATGCTATTTTTGATGAAATGGTTCACTCTGCTGAATCCATTCTGCAGGCCCTCGGCCTACATTACCGCGTGATGCAACTTGTAACAGGTGACATGTCTTTTGGCGGAGCTCATTGCTATGATATCGAAGTCTGGCTACCGGGTCAGGGACGTTATTACGAAGTTTCCTCCGTTAGCAACTGCCGCGATTTCCAAGCCCGTCGCGCCAAAATACGCGCAAAAACCGGCAATGAAAAACCCCATCTTGTCCACACCCTCAACGGATCAGGCCTTGCCACTTCACGCCTCTTTGTTGCCCTCTTAGAAAACAACCAAAGAGCTGATGGCACAGTTGCATTACCAGCAGCCCTCCACCCCTATCTAGGTAATATTACGGAGTTGTCATAGTCACTTAAATAGATGGAAGTCTTCCACCTCTGGAACCTGCCAACCAACACTTGATATTGCATTCCTTTCTGATGCGCCTACCCAATTCATCTGCAAAAGCTTTCTCTTGAGGAGCTAGAACGCTCGCATGTTTTATCGACATCGAACCTACCTTAAAGATTTGACCTTGTGGATTATGTATGACGTAAAATCTGCTCACCTGTGAATCATCTGGCTGTTGCGATTTGTACCGAACTTGAAAGTGCGTTGTCTTAAAAACAGGTCCCCTCAAACTCTCCTTTATCTTCTCAACCAACTCATCTTCATCGTTGCAAATGGTAATTTGTTTACACGCTACTTGATGCGCTTTCCACGCAAGGCTTTGACATGTCTTATCACAAAAATATACCAAACGACATCCCATACATATTTTGGGCTCAACACCATCACTTTTTTGACATTGTGCATACCCGCAAGTTTTAGAAGAAACAGCCATCAACATTTTAACCTTCTGGTAAATTTGCATGTAGGGTATCACGTCTAACGATTTTTTAGATGAAGCTTCACCAAAAAATGACAAAACCGTGTACACTCTATACTCATGGACGCAAAACATTTTGCTGGAAAATCTGTTCCAGACCACCTCATCGAAGCCCGCGCGAAGGGCGCCCTTGTTTCGTCAGAACATCATGGACGTGAGCTATCCGGCGCATTTTCTGCAGGTTCAGACAGCCTCAAAGAAACTGCGATCGTCTTGCTGCTCACCGCCTTAGTTTTTTCCCCATCATGGCAAATGCTTGCCGCGCTTATGGCAGGCTGGTTTTTGTGGAAAGTGGGCCGCTCTGCCCTTTTAGGGTGGGCACGCTTAGAGCGCTTGCACAGACTCATCGAAGAAGAGCGCATGGAAGTTGAGCATCACCGCGATCAGGAGCGTGCAGAGCTAAAAGAGATGTATGCTGCAAAAGGTTTCAGAGGCCAAATGCTCGAAGATGTTTTAGATGTGCTCATGGCAGATGACAACCGCTTGCTCATGGTCATGCTTGAAGAAGAGCTAGGCCTTTCCCTTGAAAGTTATGAGCATCCCCTTCGACAGGCCACAGGAGCAGGCCTTGGAGTTATCATCGCAGTCTTAATGTTCATTCCTTTTTTCATCCGATTTCAAATTCTTGGTGGCGCTATTGCCTCTGGATTAATCATTGCTATTACAGCGGTTTGCTCAGCTAAAAGAGAAAAAAACACACTCCTTAGCGCATTGATCTGGAACCTTGCCATTGCGGCAATCGCTGCAGGGACGCTTTATTTCATATGAAAAGCGCTTATCAATTTGATGAATTTTTTGCCTCCGGCCGATCTGAGGCCATCAGTCCCTTCCTTACAGTACGTGGGCGCAAATGGGCCAAGCACCTTTCTTTTCGCTCAGCCATTGTCGCAGCAATACTGCTCTTAAGCGCTTTCATCACACAATTTTACTCGTTTCCCATATCCCGTTTGCAGTTGATGTTTGTCTACTTCCTTGCAGGAACCCCCGCTTTGATCAACACGCTCAACGACATCAAAAGCTTTGAGATAAACATCGATGTTCTGATGACACTCGCCGCCTTTTTAGCGGTTTTAATTGGCGCTGAAATGGAAGGGGCTCTATTGCTAGTGCTATTTGCAATTTCTGGAGCTATGGAAAGCGTGGTTGCTCACAAAACAAAATCAGCGCTCAACGCCTTAAGACACCTAGCACCCACATTTGCATCGCTAATCACATCTGATGGACAAATCATCGAGCGCTCTATTCGTGAAATTGAAAGAGGTGAAAAAATTAGCGTACGTGCAGGCGAGCTCATTCCCCTCGATGGAAAAGTGATCGATGGCAGCTCATTTGTCAATCTCGTTCATCTTACAGGTGAAAGCATCCCCATTGCAAAGAAACCGGGCGATGAAGTCCCGGCCGGCGCGCGTAACCTCGATGGAAAATTAACTATTGAAGTCACCCGCCGCAGTCACGAGTCAACTCTATCCCGCATTATGCGCATGATCGAAGAAGCCCAAGTCTCAAAGCCCAAACTGCAGCGCGCCCTTGATCGCTTCGGCACTCGCTATGCTAGCACGATTATCATTTTAGCGACCTTTTTTGCAGTTTGCCTGCCCTTCTTCACCCATCTTTCATATACAGGAATCGAAGGATCCATTTACCGAGCCCTCGCCTTTTTAATTGCTGCATCGCCCTGCGCCCTAATCATCGCCACCCCAACTGCCTACTTAAGCGCCATTTCAGCCTGCGCCAAACGAGGGATTCTTCTTAAAGGAGGCATCACACTCGATGCATTGGCCAGCTGCAAAATCGTGGCGTTTGACAAAACAGGTACACTCACCACAGGCGAGTTGCATTGTGTTGGCATCTCTCCTCAATCCGACCAAGCCATCGCCATCGCAGCCGGCCTTGAGAGAGGAGCCAAACACCCCATTGCAGAAGCAATCCTAAAAGCTGCACAAGAAAAAAACATCACACCCTCTTCCATCCAAAACTTTAAAGCAGTTGCCGGCTATGGACTAGAAGGCACACTCGATGATGGCACTCCCGTTGCCATTGGCAACCTCCCTTTTATCTCTCCTAAAACAACCGTCCCAGACATTCACCTTCAGCCAGGCCAGCTCATCTCTCTTCTTCTTATTGGAGATAAACTCTACACGCTCATCTTTACAGACACCATTCGCAACGATATTCCTCAACTTATCCAAGACTTAAAAGCGCGCGATCTAGCCATCGCAATGCTAACTGGCGATCACCACGAAAATGCCACCTCTGTAGCAGAAGCACTGCAAATTGACCAAGTACATGCCAATTTACGTCCTGACGATAAACTTAAAATTGTCTCCGAGCTCTCTCAAAATCAAGGTCTTGCCATGATTGGAGATGGCGTTAATGACGCTCCAGCCCTTGCCCGTGCCACAGCAGGTATTGCCATGGGAAAAGTCGGTAGCATGGCCGCCATCGATGCCTCTGACATTGTCTTTTTACACGACGATCTCAAACTCCTTCCCTGGCTCATGAGCAAAAGTCACAAAACACTGAGCATCGTCAAGCAAAACCTTGCCCTCGCTCTCGGCGTGATTTGCCTTGTGACAACCCCAGCCTTGCTCGGCTACATTCCCCTTTGGCTAGCCGTTGTCCTTCATGAAGGCGGCACAGTCCTTGTCGGACTCAACGGATTACGACTTCTCAAGTCATAGATATATAATCGCTTACGCAATAATTTACATTCTGCCCATTCAATGGTTGAAATATGCCCACCAAATGGGCATAATGTAAATTATGTATAACAGGCACCTTGAAAACAAAATTCACAAATCTATGCAGTTTAGCCCAGCTACTCTCATTGTGGGTAGCCGTCAATGTGGCAAAACAACCCTAGTGCAAGCCATTAAAAATCAAAATGCTTTTCGGTATCTGTCTTTTGACGATCTATCTCTACTGCAATCCGCCAAAGCAGACCCCTCCCAATTTTTCAAGTTCAATCCACCACCACTCATTCTAGATGAGATACAACGCACACCTGAACTATTTTTACCGATGAAACTGAGCGTCGACAATAACCGCAGTCCAAACATGTTCCTGCTAACAGGGTCAGCCAATCCTCTAATGCTTCCAAACCTAGGAGATTCACTAGCAGGGCGAATGGTTATCCACCACTTGTGGCCTCTATCTCAGGGAGAACTTATTAACCACAAAGAAAACTTTCTTCAGGTAATTTTTGCTGACGACCTTCCTCACCTTGACATGCCCCCTCTGACTCATGAAGACCTATTCCAGAAGATACGCCTTGGAGGCTTTCCGACCATGCAAACGCTGCCTGATGATGAGTCTCGGAGTTTGTGGCTAAATGGCTATTTGCAAACCATTCTGGAAAAAGATGTTCGAGATTTAGCTCAAATTGAGAAGCTTCACGAGCTTCCTCATATGCTAGAACTATTAGCAACACGCCCAGGCGAATTACTTAACTACGTTACTCTTGCCAACGCCTGCAATATCCCCCGATCTACATTAACCCGCTACTTCCAGTACATGCAAACGCTATTTGCCATCCACCCATTAAGACCATGGCTAGCTAATCGTGGGAAACGTCTGATAAAATCACCGAAAGTCTATTTTAATGATACGGGCATCCTGTGCCATCTGTTGCATCTTTCATCAAATTCAACCAACATACCGCGGGAATTATTAGGTAAACTCATTGAAAATTTCATCGTTGTTGAGTTGCAAAAGCAATTATCTTACAGCGAATCACAATACGACCTCTATTTTTACCGAGATCATGTTGGGAACGAAATCGACCTTGTAATTGAAGGTCCACAAAAGCAGATAGTTGCGATAGAAATAAAATCAACTGCGACCATTAAAACCGACTTTTTCAAAACCATCTCATCATTTGCCAAAGACCTAGGCCCTCGCTTTAAAAGAGGCATTGTCCTCTATACAGGTGATAAAGCACTCTCTTACGGCCCAAATCTTATTGCATTACCTATACAATCATTGTGGCAATATTAATTATATAATATAATTAACTTTAAGGGTTAATTATGAAATTTGATAAAAAACCGGGCAAACTAACTGATGCGCAATTGCAAGAGGCGATCACCTTTGAAAGTGAACAGTTTGAGAAAAACTACCGCTGGCTTGAAAAGCATATGCCCCCAAGCTTCTTTGAAGAGGTCGAGCAAGAAGAGCTCATGCTCATCTCTCATAGCCTCATGGGTTTTCATCTTCAAGACTACTATTCTCAAATCTTTTTGAAAAATAGCGCCATCGTCTTAACCCTCGATAGCCTCGATGCCGACCTCAATATCATCAAGCACTATAACATGTATGGCATCAAAAATTACCGCACCTTTATTTCTGATGAGGCGCCCCCTGTTGAAGGGGCTAAAGATAAACTGCGCATTGCACATCTACATTTTAGCGAAATCACAGTGACTGAAGAGCCTGCCAATGAGGTTTTAAGCCAAGAGCAGAAAAAAGAGCTTTTCGAACTAATTGCACCACGCAATGCCGATGTTACCCCAGAGATGCTCGACCACTTCTTAACCCACATCAGTGCCCCCTTTGTCCGATCGATGACACTCGAGCGCTTAGCTCTAGCTTTGGACATGTTTTTCAGAGCGCGTACGCGCGATTTATGCCAATATGAAGTGCGCTATAACGAGGACTGGCAACAAGGAAACGAAATCCCCTCTCTGCAAATCGTCTTTGCCTGGCGCAACACACCCAAACACCGTTTTTTATTCCGCCTTGTAAAAATGATCAATCGCCACAATTTAACACTCAAGCGAGTGAATGCAACATATGTCGACCCCTACACTAAAAAAAGCATTCTCGTAATGTCACTTGGATTGCATGGAGCTGACGGAAGAGCCGCGTGGGAAGCTGCTAACATTAACGACTTCTTACAAGAGCTGGCCACCTTAAAATATTTTGATCGCAACGATAATATTGAATCCACATTTGTCGATTCCGAAATGGTGCGGGGTAACTTAGGCAATCTTATCCGTTCGATGGTAAGCTTTGTCCATCAAACGCTTGTTCATGCTGACTTAAATCTTTACTCATTAAGCAATGTAGAGGAAGCGCTATGCCGCCATCCTGAGCTTACTGTTGCAATTTGCGAAATTTTTGAAGCCAAGTTTCACCCAGAAAGTCACAATGAAAAAAAAGCAGATAAAATTCGCATCGCCTTTTTAGAAGCAGTCAATGAGCTCGATACAGGCCATGAAGTCAATGACATCCGCCGCAAAAACGTGCTTAGATGCGCTATGCATTTTGTCGACCATACTCTAAAGACAAATTTCTACCGCAACAACAAAGATGCACTTTGCTTCCGCCTCGATCCCAATTATCTCAAGCATGTTCCCTTTGATTATAAAGAGCGTTTTCCGGAGATGCCCTATGCGATCTTCTTTATGAAAGGGATGCACTTTGTAGGGTTTCATATCCGCTTTAAGGACCTCTCACGCGGCGGTCTGCGCACCGTTTTTCCAAAAAAACTCGAGCAAATGATCGTTGAGCGCAACTATGTTTTTTCCGAGTGCTACAACCTTGCATACACGCAACAAAAGAAAAATAAAGATATCCCTGAGGGTGGATCCAAAGGCGTTATCTTCTTAGAGCCCACAGGCCAATTGCAAGTCGAGGCTGATATCTATCAAAAAGAGCTCAAACTCGCTGGCATCGATGATGAAGAAATTACAAACCGCATCAAAGAATTTGTCAAAGACGCCAAACTCCAGTACCTATATCAAAGTCAGCGCGCGTACGTGCACGCTCTTCTTTCACTTGTCAATTGCGAATCCGACGGAACACTGCGCGCAAAGCACATCGTCGACTACTACCAAAAACCCGAATACATCTACCTTGGGCCCGATGAGAACCTGCATAACATTATGATCGATTGGATTTCAGACTTTTCCCTTCATAGCGGGTATAAACCAGGAGCTGCTTTCATCTCCAGCAAGCCCACCGCTGGCATCAACCACAAAGAGTATGGCGTCACATCCCTTGGCGTCACTGTTTGTGTCGAAGAAGTCTTGCGCTATTTAGGCATTGACCCCGATCGCGACCCTTTTACAATAAAAATTACGGGCGGACCTGACGGAGATGTTGCAGGAAACATGATTCTTAACCTCCATAAAAAATACAAAAAAACCGCCAAACTTGTCGCCCTCATCGATGTATCTGGAACCATCTACGATCCAGAAGGCCTTGATCTCGATACACTCGCCCAACTTTTCCACGACGAGCTTCCTATCAATCACTACCCTCCAAAGCTCTTGCACGAAGGAGGCTTCCTTTTAGATACACAGCAAAAAAGGGACCAAACAGCCTACGCCACACAAACCCTTTGCTACCGCAAAGAAGGCAAAAAGCTCATCGAAGATTGGCTCTCTGGCTCTGAAATGAATCATCTCTTGCGCTACAACGTCCACCAAGCCAAAGCCGACATCTTCGTACCTGGCGGCGGCCGCCCACGCACCTTAAATGAAACCAACTTTGAAGAGTTTCTCGACGAAACAGGCCACCCCTCTTCTAGAGCTATCGTCGAAGGCGCCAATCTCTATCTGACACCAGCTGCTCGCCGCGCACTTGAAGAGCGCGGGGTGATCATCATTAAAGATAGCTCAGCCAACAAAGGTGGCGTCATTTGCTCATCTTTTGAAGTCCTCGCAGGCCTCACACTAACCGAAGAAGAGTTTCTCAAGCACAAAGACACCTACATGAAGCAAGTGCTCGCCATCATCTGTGAGACAGCGCGAGACGAAGCGCAACTGCTACTAAAAACCTATACAGAAACCGGCGTCTACCTAACCGATCTATCAGAGCTCATCTCTGAGCATATCAATGCATACACCTACGAACTACTCGACTATCTAGAAAATTACGATATTACAGAAGATGACCCCTTAAACCACAGCCTGCTTAACTACTGCCCACCCTTCCTCGTTAAAAACTACAAAGAGCGCATCTTCAAAAACATCCCCCATGGCCACAAAAAAGCAATCATCGCCTGCTTTATCGCCTCAAAAATGGTCTACTCTCGCGGCATTCAATGGAGCCCTTCCATTGTCGACATCCTTCCCCTCATCACAGACGACCCAGCCCTCAAACGCAATCTCTAATTGAATATTTTTTATAACTTCACTACAGTGATATCATGAAGAGTCGACTGCTCATGATAGCTACTTTGACTGGCATCAGTTTGTTTAGCAACCCCTGCATCCAGGGAAGTGCTTCTCATGTAGAGATTGGCACACGCCAAGGTAAAGGCATGGGCTATGAACATGGCTACACCACAGCAGGACTATTCTTAACTCCAAACTGGCAACGCAACTTTCAACCTATCCTAGATGGACGCGTTCACTTCTTAAATAACGCTACATGGGCAAGCAACCTCGGTGGCGGTTTGCGCTTTGGTCTGCCAAGTGACTTTGCATTAGGCGGCAACTTTTTCTACGACTTTCGCAGCGCCAAGCATATCGCAGCTCACCAACTGGGCATGGGATTAGAGCTTTTGCACTCCCTGTTTGATGTCACTGTCAATGGCTATCTACCGATTGGCACAACAAAGTCTGAAGGCTCAATCAAGTTTGACCAAGTTGTTGGCTACCACATCTTTTTAAAGCAACGCATTGCCTTTGCTCTGCCCCATATAGAAGCCATGGCTGGATTTTGGTTCCCTTCATCCTGGCCTATTGATCTTTATTGGGCTGCTGGACCTTACTATCTATTTGGCCGCAACGCAAGAATTGTATCATGCAAGTCCTCTCTTGGCGCCAAAACCTTCCTAGAAGCGCGCCTCTATGATGGTTTTATCCTAGGAGGTCAATGGACTTATGACAATGAATACCACGGTCGCCTACAAGGCTATTTAGGTTTCAGCTTTCCACTCGGCCCTAGCAATATTCCTCGTGGTGGGCATAAGTGGAAAAGCTGGTATAGCCCTGAGTGCCAGAGCGCAGCTACCAAGCAACGCCTTCTCACATCACCCATCAGGCGCGATGAAATCATTCCAGTGCGCGTTAAACAAGATAAGCCCCTTCCCCTTTCGATTTTGCCAAGCGTCCCCGACCCAGCGCCTCCATGCTACTTTGTCAACAACTCTTTGGCTACAAATGGCGATGGTACTTTTGAAAACCCCTTTAACAACTTAGCAAGCGCCGAAGCTGCTTCTGCTCCAGGCGACTGCATCTACGTCTACTTTGGAACGGGATCAACCGCGCCTGGCTACGATACTGGCTTTGTACTAAAAGATGGACAAATGTTTAGCGGATCAGGCTTTGACTTCATCATCGATGGAGTTAACGTCTTGCCTGCTCAAACCCCTGGCCAGAGTCCATTTATTTCAGGAGCACCTGCTGTTACACTTGCCGACCACACTATGGTTAACGGGTTTAATTTTGACAATACGGACGCCATTTTTGGAAACGGCATTGCCGGCGGCCAGATATCCAATAGCACATTTAGCAACATAAGCTTTCCAGATAGGGCGCTTCAACTCACTACCTCCACAGAAGATTTCGTCATCACGAACAACCTGTTTGATAACATAAATATTGCAGTGGATGTGGTTGATAGCTTCTCTGGTTCTTTAATTATTTCTAACAACTCATTTTTTGCACCCAACGCAACCAACGACGTCTTCCGACTACGTGCTAATGATGGAGGCACAATTCTATTTGAAAACAATACTCTTGAAGCAAGAAACGTCCGCATTATTGGCTCAGTAGACTTATTTGAAATAAGAACGGATTTTTCAACGCCAAGTTTTATTAATAACCTCGTATTTCGAAATAACGATATTACCTTCACATCAGTAAATGGCGGTGGCCTATTTTTTGAGTATATTGCTCCCGGAACTGGATCTACGCGGTTCATTTTTGAGAATAATAATGTGACCTATGATCTACCGACTGGAAGATTTATGGAGCTTGTCGGCTCTTTACTTTTTCCGCAACATCTAATGTCTGCGCAAATCACTAACAACGTTATTAACAATCCGAATGTGGGGGCGCCCGGAATGATTACATTTGGCCTTGAAAACGACTGCGTTAATATTGATGGAAATGCGCTTACAAATACCGAAATCTTCTTGCTTTTACTTGGCCCACTCTTTTTTGAGGCCTCTCCAGGATCAGCTGCCCTTATGTCAGCTGCTAACGGCGGGGCCCCAGTATCAACTTTTGGACCTGTTAATTTCAATGCGACACTTCCTAGCCCGCCATGCTTATAAATAGCCCGACATCCTTCCCCTCATCACAAAAACGCAATCTCTAATTGAATATTTTTTATAACTTCACTACAGTGACGTCATGAAGAGTCGACTGCTCATGATGGCCACTTTGACTGGCATCCATTTGTTTAGCAACCCTTGCATTCAGGGAAGTGCTTCTCATGTAGAGATTGGCACACGCCAAGGTAAAGGCATGGGCTATGAGCATGGCTACACCACAGCAGGACTATTCTTAACTCCAAACTGGCAACGCAACTTTCAACCTATCCTAGATGGACGCGTTCACTTCTTAAATAACGCTACATGGGCAAGCAACCTCGGTGGCGGTTTGCGCTTTGGTCTGCCAAGTGACTTTGCATTAGGCGGCAACTTTTTCTACGACTTTCGCAGCGCCAAGCATATCGCAGCTCACCAACTGGGCATGGGATTAGAGCTTTTGCACTCCCTGTTTGATGTCACTGTCAATGGCTATCTACCGATTGGCACAACAAAGTCTGAAGGCTCAATCAAGTTTGACCAAGTTGTTGGCTACCACATCTTTTTAAAGCAACGCATTGCCTTTGCTCTGCCCCATATAGAAGCCATGGCTGGATTTTGGTTCCCTTCATCCTGGCCTATTGATCTTTATTGGGCTGCTGGACCTTACTATCTATTTGGCCGCAACGCAAGAATTGTATCATGCAAGTCCTCTCTTGGCGCCAAAACCTTCCTAGAAGCGCGCCTCTATGATGGTTTTATCCTAGGAGGTCAATGGACTTATGACAATGAATACCACGGTCGCCTACAAGGCTATTTAGGTTTCAGCTTTCCACTCGGCCCTAGCAATATTCCTCGTGGTGGGCATAAGTGGAAAAGCTGGTATAGCCCTGAGTGCCAGAGCGCAGCTACCAAGCAACGCCTTCTCACATCACCCATCAGGCGCGATGAAATCATTCCAGTGCGCGTTAAACAAGATAAGCCCCTTCCCCTTTCGATTTTGCCAAGCGTCCCCGACCCAGCGCCTCCATGCTACTTTGTCAACAACTCTTTGGCTACAAATGGCGATGGTACTTTTGAAAACCCCTTTAACAACTTAGCAAGCGCCGAAGCTGCTTCTGCTCCAGGCGACTGCATCTACGTCTACTTTGGAACGGGATCAACCGCGCCTGGCTACGATACTGGCTTTGTACTAAAAGATGGACAAATGTTTAGCGGATCAGGCTTTGACTTCATCATCGATGGAGTTAACGTCTTGCCTGCTCAAACCCCTGGCCAGAGTCCATTTATTTCAGGAGCACCTGCTGTTACACTTGCCGACCACACTATGGTTAACGGGTTTAATTTTGACAATACGGACGCCATTTTTGGAAACGGCATTGCCGGCGGCCAGGTATCCAATAGCACATTTAACAACATAAACTTTCCAGATAGGGCGCTTAATATCCGTACCGCCACAGAAGATTTCGTCATCACGAACAACCTGTTTGAAAACATAAATGTTGCGGTTGATGTTGCGGATTTCTTCTCTGGTTCTTTAATTATTTCCAATAACTCATTTTTTGCACCCAACGCAACCAACGACGTCTTGCGACTACGCACTGCTGACGAAGGCACAATTCTATTTGAAAACAATATTATTGATGCAAGAGTTGTTGCTGGATCAGTAGACTTATTTGAAATAAGAACGGCTAATTCAGCGTCAAATCTTATTGATCACTTTGTGTTTCGAAATAACGATATTACCTTCACGTCAGCGACTGGTTTTGGTCGCTTTTTTGAGTATGCCGCTTTGGGAATTGGGTCTACTCAGTTCATTTTTGAGAACAATAATGTGACCTATGATCTTCCGACTGGAGTATTTATGGAGATTGTCGGCCCTTTACCTTTTCAGCAACATCTAATGAATGCGCAAGTCACTAACAACGTTATTAATAATCCGAATGCGGGGGCGCCCGGAATGATTACATTTGGCCTTGAAAACGAATGCGTTAATATTGATGGAAACGCGCTTACAAATACCGAAATCTTCTTGTTTATATTTGGCCCATTCTTTTTTGAGGCCTCTCCAGGATCAGCTGCTCTCATGTCAGCTGCTAACAGCGGGGCCCCAGTATCAACTTTTGGAGCTGTTAATTTCAATGCGACACTTCCTAGCCCGCCATGCTTATAGCTGTGCAAAAAGATTGACGAAAACTACACTAAGCAGTTACTCTTTGCCTATAAACGACTTAACCACAGAGGACTCATGAGTACACCATCCGTTTCAGGCAAATCACACATAGTACATAGACCTCCTTCTCCTGCAGAAAGAGATGCTTGCTTACATTTTTGCCTTCATGTATTGGAAGTAACGAGCCGTGATCCTGACTCCAAACAAGTAACATTGACAGCCAAACAATGCAACGCTGATTGCTTAGCAACCCAACTACTTAAGATAGAAACCTCCTAAATTTGCTCCCACCCTTCATCGGCGTTATCGGAGTTGACCATATGCCAGCCGTCTCCTAGGTCGTCCTTGCATCCCAAGCTTTTCAAGTAGTCCCTTGTGCGCTCATCTGTTGCTAAATCAAGGGGACGCTTTCCATTTACTGGTACATCCCAACAGGGGGACCTCCCAAAGGCCCAACATGCATTCTCGGCTATTCGCTCATACCAAGGCATTTGCTGCCAACGAATAGCTTCTAATCGTTTAAGCACGTCGCACCAACCATGACGCGCTGCTCCGTGATAAGCATTGACAGAGTATGCTTGAGCATTGAGGAAAGCCAAAGTCAGGGCTTTCATTCCTTTGTCCACAGCCTCAATAAGCGTTTTCTCTGGCATGGTTTCACCGTTGTATAGAGCCGTTGCCTGAGCATCCATACCGTTCTCTAGCGCTATATTAAACAGTGTTTGGCCAGGATTGTATTTTTCTAAACACCACTTAATTGTCTTAGGCTCTTTTGCAAGCTTTGCTAATTCGAGGTAATCGACATCTTTGGTGTTGAGAATATCTAGTAAATAGTGCCGCCCACTGATAACTGCCATGTGCAAAGGTGTGCGATTTTCACTATCCCTTGCAATTGGGGCTGACTCATCATATTTCAGACGATTAACGCATTGGATATGGGTTTTCTTATTTTTTATTTGGGTATTGCTTGCTAGAAAGTGAAGCGGTGTCTGTAAGCGCTTATTAGGTGCATCGCAAAGGTCAGAAAACTTACCAATGATGATCTCGGTTATTGCAGGACCTTTACAAGCCGAGTGCAAGGGCGTATCTCCAGCTGCCGTTTTTAGATCCTTTTTCACTTTACGCTTTAGAAAAAAATCTATCCACTTCTCAGATCCAAGCTCTGCGGCCAAGTGCAAACAAGATCGGTCCTTTGAATCATTTTGCTGGTACAGTTCTGCGTCATCAATAAAAACAGCTTTGGCAATATTGCCTAAGCTTTTAGTGTAATCCATTCGCGTGATCACATGCAGGGCCGTCCTTTCCCCACATCGTAGATGCCTTAAACGACACTCTTTTACAATCCTTTCAGCCTGATCCAACGTGATCTCCACCTGGGCAATCCATTGAATGACTTTCAATCGTGCTTGCTGCTGGGGAAGACCCCAAGAGTCCATCGTGGCAGAAGGTTTTTGCACAAGGTCTTGAATAGTTGCCATATCAGATGGGATTGTACTCCTCTCGGAATTTTATGTGCATAAATTCTTTAGTTATTAACTGTAAATATGTTATAGTTGTTTATAGCAATTGGACGTTTTGAGTGCTAAAAATGCTTGATTTTTGAGAAGAGCTCTGTTATACTGGCGGGTATGAAGGGAAAAGAAATTCAAAATAAAGCCCTAAAACCTCACAAAAACGATCGAGAACGCCTCGTTTTGCTGGGCCTTGTCGATCTGTTTTTGCGTATTGGCAAGCCTATTGGATCGCAAGCCCTTCAAACAGAAGGCTTTCAAGCTTTAAGCTCGGCTACAATCCGAAACTACTTTGCAAAGCTTGAAAAGGCGGGCTTTGTGGAGCAGCAGCACTCCTCGGGTGGCCGTATTCCAACTCCAAAGGCTTTCAAAGCCTACGCAAGCGCTCATCTCAATACTTACCAGCTACCCCAGAGCGATTTTAATTTACTTAAAAACCACCTGATCACTGAAACCCGCGAAATCAACAGCTACTTAGAGCAAGCAGCAGAGCTGTTGAGCGCTGTAACTGAATGTGCAGTTTTTCTATCGATGCCCCGCTTTGATCAAGACTTTGTCATCGATATCAAGCTTGTCGAGGTTGATTCTAAGCGTCTGCTCGCTGTACTTGTGACTGAATTCGGCATGATCCATACCGAGCTTTTGCATACGCAAAAGAAGCTTGGCACACACGCCATTAAACGCATTGAGGCTTTCTTTCACTTTCGCATGACAGGTCTTGATAAGCCTAAATTGAGCGACGATGAGGAGAAACTGGCTCTTAATTTTTACAAGGAAGTGATGCTGCGCCAAGTTGTGCGCCATGCAAGCTTTAGCCACGCCGACCTTTACAAAACAGGCTTTTCAAAGCTTTTGCAATACCCTGAATTCAATACATCTGAAACGCTCGCATCGGGTCTTTCTTTGTTTGAAGATGAAGAAGCGATGGAAAAGCTGCTTGAGAAATGCAAAGACCACATTGAGTTTTGGATTGGCGATGATTTGGAGGATCGCATGAGCGCTTGCGCATGTATTGCTGTCCCTTACGCTGTTCAGACAAGGCGTGTTGGTGCCATCGGGCTGCTCGGCCCCACTCGTATCCCCTATCCACGCTTATTTGCGCTGCTTAAAACCGCAAGCGCCATGATCACAGAAACGTTAACAAACAGTTTATACAAGTTCCGCATCAGCTACAGACAGCCTGGCGAAAACCTACTTTTAGAAAATAAGGATCCTCTATGTGTAACGAAGAAGTAAAACAAGAAGAAGAAGAAATTAGCGAAATCGACAGGATGCGTGAAGAAATTCGTCTTGCAGAAGACAAATATATCCGCGCCCTTGCTGAAACTGAAAACCGCACCAAGCGCATGCAAAAAGAAAAGCAAGACATGATGCGTTTTGCTGTGCAAAATGCCATCACCGAATTTTTGCCTGTTTTAGATAACTTTGAAAAGGCTTTGAGCTTTAAGGATCAGATGTCTGATGAGACAAAAAATTGGGCTATGGGCTTTGAAATGATTTTAGGCCAGCTAAAAGGAGTGGTCAGCAACCATGGCTTCACGCCGTTCCATGCTGAGGGACTCTTTGATCCTCACCTGCACGAAGCCTTAGAAATCGAGGAAAGCGATGAGCATCCTGATGGCACAATTTTAAAAGAATTTCAGCGTGGCTACAAATGCGGTGACCGCATTGTGTGCCCTGCGCGTGTAAAAGTTTCAAAATTACCAAAAAAAGAAGAAGAAAAAAAAGAAGAGGAAAACCATGAGTAAAAAACGCAACATTATCGGAATTGACTTAGGAACCACAAACTCTTGCGTGGCCATTATGGAAGGGGGACAAGCTAAAGTGATTGTCAACGCTGAAGGCGCACGCACAACACCATCGATTGTCGCCTACAAAGATGGCGAGCGCTTAGTTGGAATTCCTGCCAAGCGTCAAGCGATCACCAACCCAGAGCGCACGCTTTACTCGACCAAACGCTTCATCGGACGCAAGTACAACGAAGTAGAAGGCGAGCTAAAAACAGTTGCCTACCCTGTTAAATCAGGCGCTAATGGCAAGGTCGTCTTTGAAGTCGATGGCAAGACGCTCACTCCAGAAGAAGTTGGCGCCCAGATTTTGACAAAAATGAAAGAAACGGCTGAAAGCTACCTTGGCGAAAAAGTCACAGAAGCTGTGATCACCGTTCCAGCTTACTTTAACGACTCTCAGCGTCAATCAACAAAAGATGCTGGTAAGATCGCAGGGCTAGATGTTTTGCGCATTATTCCTGAGCCGACTGCAGCTGCTCTTGCCTACGGACTAGACAAGCAAACAGATACAAAAATTGCTGTTTTCGACCTTGGCGGCGGAACGTTTGACGTTTCTGTGCTAGAGATTGGCGATGGCGTTTTTGAAGTGCTTGCCACAAATGGTGATACACACCTTGGCGGTGACGATTTTGACAACGTGATCTTGCACTGGATGATCGATGAGTTCAAAAAAGAGAGCGGTATTGATCTGACAACAGATAAAATGGCGCTTCAACGCCTACGCGATGCTGCTGAAAAAGCAAAAATCGAGCTTTCTGGCACAAACCAAACTGAGATCAATCAGCCGTTCATTACAATGGACGCGTCAGGTCCTAAGCACTTAGCGCTTACACTTACGCGCTCTAAGTTTGAAAACCTAGCGGCTAATCTCATTGAGCGCACCGTTGCTCCTTGCTTAAACTGCCTAAAAGACGCTGGCCTATCTAAATCAGATATTCAAGACGTCGTTCTCGTTGGTGGTATGAGCCGCATGCCAGCTGTTCAAGCTAAAGTGCAAGAGATCTTTGGGCGCGAGCCACACAAAGGCGTGAACCCAGATGAGGTTGTTGCAACAGGTGCTGCGATTCAAGGTGGCGTTCTTGGCGGAGACATCAAAGACGTTCTCCTTCTAGACGTTGTGCCTTTAACGCTTGGAATTGAAACGCTCGGCGGCGTCCTAACGCCTCTTATTGAGCGCAACACAACAATCCCAACGCAGAAAAAGCAAACCTTTTCAACTGCAGCTGACAACCAGCCAGCTGTCACCATCAACGTTTACCAAGGTGAGCGCAAAATGGTCAAAGACAACAAGCTGATTGGAACCTTTAATCTAGAGGGCATCCCTCCAGCGCCACGCGGTACACCGCAAATTGAGGTTGCGTTCAACCTTAACGCTGACGGTATCTTAGAGGTATCTGCTAAAGATCAAGGTTCTGGTAAAGAGCATAAGATTGAGATTAAAGCCTCATCAGGTCTATCAGATGACGAGATCGAGCGCATGGTAAAAGATGCCGAGTCTCACGCAGAAGAAGACAAAAAAGCTAAAGAAGCCGTTGACACACGCAACGAAGCTGAAGCTCTTGTTTTCCGCGCTGAGAAATCCCTTTCTGATTTCAAAGACAAGGTCCCTGCAGACATTGCCTCACAGATCCAAAGATCGGTTGACAAAGTCAAAGAAACGCTTAAAGGACAAGACCTAGCTGCGATCAAGTCTGCATCAGATGAGCTCAATGCCACAATGCAAAAGATTGGCGAAGCGATGCAACAGCAGCAGCAAGCAGCCCCTGGCGGCGCTGCTCCTCAGCAAGAGGGCTCTAAGAAAGATGACATCGAAGAGGCTGAAGTCGAAGTCGTCGACGAAGAGTCAAAATAACAAGCCTAAAAAGCCGCTCTAGGTTCTAGAGCGGCTTTTTTTATGCATGCAATATGTTAAGATCAACTTATAGCAACAACTTGGCACAGCTGAAACTATGAATTCCCATTCGGCATTCGCCACAAAATCACAATGTTGACACCTTGTTTTTTGAACCTGTCACGGATCAACTTAATAGCCCCGCGATACTTCTCAGTAAGGTCTTCCATTTTACGAATGGCGAGCTTTCGCAATCCAGAAGAAGCCAGAACAGTAATATGTGAAACAAAACTATCGAAATCTCTTCTGTCGCTTTTGTTGCATAAGTTCCGGCAACCATCTAAAATCATCTCCTCAAAGCCCACTTCAAATTGTCTTAAACCTTCTAAAGTTAGACTTTGATTATTAGTGATACTGATAGACTTCAGAAATGGAAAACATCTCTTCAACTGTCCAGGAAACCGATTAATATTTTTCTCATTACCAGCCTTGCCTAGTAGGGACAAATCCGTTCCATCAGGAATAACAATCGTATTTATAAAGTGCGCTGCAGGATTATCTTCAATAGCTTTTGATCTCAGACCCTTACCTTTATTTGAACTCGTTATTCCTTCACTGCAAGCATTGAGATAAGCTATACATAGTGCATTAAATTTATCTTGAATATTATTACTTTGATCGGTAATAATAATACAATTTTCAGAAACCTTTCTCAAATCCTCTGATATCACGCATCCACGCAAATCCAAGCATTTAATATGAGGATGGTTCTGTATCAGGATCTCCAAATCTTTGCGTGATAATATATCGTTTCTCAGCGCCAACGTTCGAATCTTTTTCAGTTGAGATTCGCCTGGCATTTGAGACACTAGTGCTAGAGCACCTAAACCCTCTAATTGTAAACAATGCAAACCAAATGAGTCCCCGCTCTTCAGTTTTTCCTCTATGTCTTTACGGCTTTCAACAGTGCTTAAACGGCAAACTAAGGTTTTAGTACCGTCCTGATTGATAAACCCATTAACATCACTAATATTTTGTCTGTAATCAGGTTCATTTTTTAGTTTGATACAAATTGTAGAAGCTTTTGTAACATTCTCCGTGAACACCTGTACAGGCCTTCTATAAATACTTGGAACAAACAAGCTTGGCACCCAAAGGACTATTGAGAATACGGCTGCAAATATGAGTTTGGTTGTCTCCACAACACTCCTGCCCAATGGGCGATGCTCCGCTCCCAATATCACTAATGAACAATTCGCAAGCAAGACCCCTACGCTTTGCAAAGTTCCCATCACAGCAAAAAAAGGCATTGCAACCGCAATGATCCTTGCCTTAATGCCTTTTGTAAACGTAATAGCTAAACCATCATGAACATGGTGGTTTGAGTTCTCAGAAATTCGAGATTTTGCCCACGACGCAATATTACGGCTTTCTGGAAAAGCCCAATCCACTGATTTTTGAATGTACTCTAATGACTTTTGCGCATAAGTTGCAGCTTCCATAAATTTAATCCTCTTTGTGCTTGAGTTTTGAAAAGCATTCTAAGATAGTTCCACATTTTAAAAAAGCAAAATTCATAAAGCGATCAATTTGCTTTTATCTTTGCATGAAAAGTTCTAATTGTATAAATTCAATGCAAAAACCAATCAACCAAGAGAAATAAATGAGTAATACCACCTTGATCGAATGTGGAAAACATGCTGTGGCTGCTTCAACAGCTTTTGCTGTAGCTGGCGGCGCTAACCATGAGGGATATGTCGATACAAAAGGCACTATTTTTGTAGCAATTACTACTTACGTTATAACATACTCATTTCTAAATTTTCTTTCGAAATCGCCAAAGAGTCAAACCATAAATTCAGCAACAGTAAAGACAGACACAGACATCTCTTTATCGCCTACAACATCGCCCTCTACAAGCCAAGGAGGGGGACTTCCATTAACTAAATTGGCTAGCGCTCAAGGCGATTTGTCAACAAGCGACAAAACTGTAGAGGAATCCCCAGAAATAAAACCTCCATTGAGTCTTGAATTAAGCCCACTTACTGAACAACCTATTCCTGCTTCTCAAAACAATATAGAGGAATCCCCAAAAGTAAAATTTACATTGAGTCCTGAATCTAATGACCCTTTTAACACAAGCTTCGATGAGAGTACTGAACCAGAAGATGCAACAGATGATGGCACCAGATCAAACGCATCTTCACAAAATACATCGCTGCAAGGCACTGACTTGTTTGATCCATATAATAGTGATGGAGAGGATTCAGAAGTTCTGGAAGATACATACTTCATTAGCGACGAATTGGGCCAAGGCTAATCGTAATTTTTCAACCAACCTTCCCACAAAATGGACTCAAGCCAATCCTACAAGGCGGAGGACGTCGTGGAAGGTGATGTAAAGGGCAAAGCCTGCGATCAAGATGAGGAAGGCAATGGCAATGCGGTCCATTGTTTTTTGGCTGATGCGCTTGCCTGTGCTCGCCTCGATGGCTGAAAAGACAATGTGTCCTCCATCAAAGGGTGGTATGGGAAGCAGGTTCAGTATGCCAAGGTTAAGGCTGATCACAGCTAGCCAGAAGAGGGCTTCTCCGAGCCCTAGGCCCCAGCTGCGATGCAGCATCTGGACAATGCCAACGGGCCCTGAGACCCACTTGGGACTAAGAGAGCCACTGAAAAGGCCGATGAGTGTGCGTCCAATGTCTGATAGAGTATCGCTAAAGAGTGTCCATGGGGCTGGGTTGTAAATAACGGCGTGATCAAGCAGAGGCACTCCCACCATCAGACGATTGGTGTAAGCCAAGTGAAGGCGCATGGCTTGCTCTTTTTCTTGCTCATCATCTATTTGGGCAATTTGCTCTTCTTCAAGCTTTGCATCGTGTGCCATTTTCTTTTTCTGGAACTCTGATACAGGGAAATCCTTGCGGGGAACAGGCTGAACGGGATTTAAGAGGTGAAGATTTCCCACAGATTCAACGCGCTGGCCACGAGCTAGGACTTGTAGCATTTGATCTAGATCTTTAGCAGCAAATGATTTTTCAAATTCTTGGTCTGCTAACTTCCAGTTAATGGCTTCGAGTGAGTCACCGCGCTGCACAATTACCTGCGCTTGACGCTTTTGCAGCTCTACCAAGAGCTGAATACCAGAGCTAATCGGTGTGCCGTTAACTGCTAGAATTCGATCGCCAGGCTGCAATGTATTTTCCCCTAACCACATGGGCTGCTCTGTTGAATTGTCATCGATATAGGGCGTGCTTTTTTCAACGATTGCATTTGATCCTACTTCATAAGGAATAAAAGAAGCGTCGCTGAGCTTTGATTTTATTTGAGCGCCATAGTGCCAATCGTTTAGCTCGCCTTTAAAGCTACTGGAGGCACGCAGCTGACGAATCGTCACGAGTGGAATACGGACGAGCTGATAGTGAGTGCCACGCTGAATGGAAAGTGTTGCACTTGCCTCATTAATCACATGAACGAACTGAGAGTGAGAGAACATGAGCTGGCCATTTGTCCAGATGATGCGATCGCCTGACTGGATCCCAGAGGTAAACATAGGGGCATCTTTAGGAATCGGGACTTTGTCTGCGTTGTAAATGAGAAAAGAGGCTGGAGCTAAAATGCCAATGGTGTTGATATCGCGATCAAAAAAACGGGGATCCATATAGGGTGTGACGTTATAGTCGAAGGGCTTTCGCTCATTTTTTAAGTAGTCAATTTGATCACCGCGCACATTGATGGGTGTGGAAGGCGATTCGAGTATCATGTACTGCATATCTTTGACACCACTGTATGGCTTGCCATCAAAACTTGTAATCTGGTCCCCTGCCCGAATGCCCTTTTCATAAAGCTCTGAGCTAGGGTCAAGCTGGCCGATGATTTGAGTGTGATCTCTAAAGGGCTTAATGCGTCCGCCAATGAGAAAAATAATTGAGAATAAAACAAATGCAAAGGCGATATTAACAAGGGGCCCTGCAAAGGCAACGGCAATGCGAGCTGAAGGTTTTTTACCGTAGAATCCATCCTTTACTTTATGAGGTGGAATGTTGTTCTCTTTTTGCATGCCAGCAATTTTGACATAGCCACCAAGTAAAAAGTAGCAAAGCTGCCATTTGACTCCCCCACGTTTCCAGCTATAGAAAGGCTTTCCAAAACCGATACTGAAAACCTGGATGCGCATCCCGCATTTTTTGGCGACAAGGTAATGCCCTAACTCGTGAATAAAGATGAGCAACCCCAACCCTAAGATGGCCAGAATAAAGTAAAGCAGATGGTAAAATGGCATGTTATATTTCCTTAGCTAAAGCGCGCGCTGTTTTATCGACGCCTTTGACAGTTTCTAAATCTGGGGTGTCTATCACCTGATGGCTTTCCATGAGCTGTAACAACTTCTCTCCAATGGAATTCCAACTAATGGCTCCTTGTAAAAAGCGATGGACAAGCACCTCGTTGGCCCCATTCATAAAGCACGGCGCTGATCTGCCTGTACGGCCAGCTTCAAAGGCGAGCTTCAAGCAGACAAAACGCTCATAGTCCGGCGCACCAAACTCCAGTTTAGAGTATTTGGTGAAATCAAAACAAGGCTTCATTCCCCGAAGACGTTTTGGATAAGTCAATGCGTACTGAATAGGCAGGTGCATGCTTGGCTCTGAGAGTTGCGCTATCATGGAGCCATCACACCACTCAACAAGACTGTGCACAATGCTTTGCGGGTGAATGACCACCTCGATCTGATCAAAGGGAATGCCGAAAAGCACATGGGCTTCGATCACCTCTAATCCTTTATTCATGAGTGTTGATGAATCAATGGTGATTTTTGCGCCCATATTCCAAGTTGGGTGAGCAAGAGCATCGGCCGCCGTGATATTCTTTAGGGCTTGCAAGCTATGCTTTTTAAACGGTCCACCAGAAGCTGTTAAGATCAATCGCCTCACTTCAGCAGGCTCCCCGGTTTTTAAACACTGAAATAAAGCGCTATGTTCACTATCAACGGGGATAATTGTTGCGCCCGTCTTTAATATGAGATCTCCTGCAGAAACGAGCACTTCTTTGTTAGCAAGTGCGATGGTTTTCTGAGCTTTAGCTGCTGCCCATACAGGGTCAAGTGCTGCCATACCGCCAATCGCTGCAACAACAGTGTCAACTTTTTCATGAACAGCTAGAGCGCAAAGCCCTTCATTTCCAGCCCACACCTCAAGATTTGGAAACGCTTTCCGCAATTCCAAGGCAGCTTTCTCATCGCTTACAGCAACAATTTTGGGGCGATGTTGGTGAATTTGTTTTTCAAATAACGGACCGCCCCTATGGTTGGCTAAGCCAAAAACTTCGATTTGATCTTTGAGATGTGAGGCCACATCAAGGGTTTGTGTGCCAATAGAGCCAGTTGAGCCTAGAATACAAATCTTTTTCATCCCTTCATTATAAGGGATATGTGTAAAAATGGCTACGCATTGATTTTTTTCTGTTGATTGAAAAACTCTATTTTGAGATGCTGGAGACTGCATATCAAATAACCGCAACCAAAATATTGGAGGAATCCTAATGAACGTAGGTGCATTAACAGGTGCTGTGAAAGCACAACCTATCAAAGTTATCGAAGCTATTTGCCTTACTACGCTAGTAGCCAAGGTATTGCTCGTCGCATATAACCAATTGAAAGATATTAGCCTTACAGCTAGTTTTGACAATGCCAAAAACTGGGTAGTAAACCAGTTTGTCGTAAAGCACGATGTAATAGCTCCCAAAGAAGGTGAAGAAAAACAGGTGACACAAGGTGAAGAAAAACCAGTGTTGGAATCAAAAATCTGCTGGTCTAAAACTGCAGCTCAATCTCTTTTCTCTACTGTAGCACTTGGGGGTGCTGTCTTCTTGGGTCGATTTGCCTTTAACCAAATCAGAGGCTAAGCTAAAAAGCTTTACTGACTTGCAAAAACCCTTCTCGCTTGCGAGGAGGGTTTTTTTATGCCCAAGGACAATCCATAGGTGCCAGCTAAAAGCACAATGGCGATGCCCGATGTCGAAAGGGGCATATTGCATACCGAAAGCATGTGTCGGGAGAGCGCTACAGAAAAGATCGAAAGGAGGCAGCTAATGGCAACAGCCAGTCCCATGAGTGGAAGCAAACGATTGCAAAAACGGCGGGCGATGAGTGTTGGAAAGATTAAAAAGCCTAGCACTAGAAAAACACCGACGGCGCGAAAAGCCCCAATGGTTGTCAAGGCGCAGAGCACCATCAACCCGTAACCCATCCACGCTGGACGAAATCCCAAGCCGTGAGCTAGACCTGCATCAAAGGTTGTAATCTGCCACTCTTTGAAAAAAAGGGCAATTGCTGCCACGGTAATCAAGCAAATTGAGCCCATGAGCTTAAAATCGTGCATATGCAGCGCATCTGCATTTCCCATAATCGCCTCAATGCCCAAATGGGTATTGCGCGTGAGTGCGGTAACAAGAATCACTCCAAGAGCAAAGAATGTATTGAAAACCAGACCAATGCTTGCGTCCGCATGCAGTCGCATCGAGCGCGTTAACCAATGTGTGCACAGGTTTGTAAGGATAGCTGTAATAAGAGCTGCAAGGAGTAGCACGCCAAGGCTTAGGTTTGCCAAAGTTAATTCTGCGTGCGATGAAAACGCTACGCTCAAAATAAAGGCGATCACGATTCCAAAGAGCACTGTGTGTGAAAGGGCGTTAGCGAGCATCGTCATTTTGCGATAGACTAAAAGCGTACCAAGCAGCGCTGTAGCAATGCCTGTGAGCATGAAAACGCCAATTTGCACTTCATCGGAAGCAGGGACAGTCCCCATTAAAAGTAGAGGCAACCGCCTGAAGAGTGTCACAAAAAATTCAAAGAATGATTGTCCAAAATAGGGATTCATCATGAGAAATGCTCCTTCTTTGGAATGGGTTGAGCGTGAGGATCTTTTTTAGGGTTTTTAAGAAGCTCAATGAGTCGAATCTCAAGATCTGGAGAAAGAATGTGCTCCATTTCTTCAGCACTGCGATGCACTTTATCGGCTGTCATTCCAAGCTGGCTTGTAAGGTAGACCTCCCAGAGGCGATGCAAGCGTACGATGTGTGAAGCCCGCCGTTTGCCATCTGCTGTAAGAGCGTATTTTCCTTGCTGCGTCTCACACCATCCTTGACGGATGAGCCGGCTAAGAACCATACGGCTAAGCAGAGGGCGCATTCCCAAATGGCCAGAAAGCGAATGTAAATCGGTCTGGCCCGACTTCCAAAGTGATTTTAAGACATTTTCGATCTTGCACTGGCGACGAAAACCGAGAACGCGCACTCCCCTTGCAATCAACCCTTGCTCTTTTGAAAAAAGCATTGTGAGTATGCAAATGAATGAGGCAACTGTGACAATCAGCGGCCCTGTGGGCAGATGAAGGCTACGCATCTCAATCGATAACCACGTGCCCATAAGCCCTGAAATCATACCAATGCCCCCTGAAATAATGAGCATAACAGAAAGCTTATGCGTGAGTTTGCGCGCAGCGATAGCAGGGGCCACAAGCATTCCTGAGATAAGAACGACGCCAACACTGCGAATACCGATCACAACTGCTAAAGCAAGCAAAATCAAGGTCAGCGTATCGATCCACTTAATCTTCAAGCCAATGCTTTGTGAGAATAGGCGATCAAAATTGATTGCCTTGAGGGTGTGAAAATGAAGTGCTAAAAACAAAACCACGACAGCTGCAAGGGCTGCATACATCAAAATGTGGACATCCCTTAATGTGGCAGCCTGACCAAAGAGGAAAACCTGCACTTTCGAGTAGAGCTTTGGATCAGAAAACTGCAAATGGGATGCGATCAAAACGCCCAGACCTAAAAATGTCACGAGCACAGCGCAAAGCACAGCGTCGGATGAGAGCTTTAAACGCGTTTGCATGGCGTGCACAAGCCAAAGCGCTGCTAAAGCGCTGACAAACGCCCCTATAAGCATACTCACATCAAAAGTTGCAATGCATGCTCCGAGCACAATACCTGGATAGGTTGCATGGGAAAGCGTTTCGCTGACAAGCGAGCGCCGACGGATGTAGGCAACGACCCCAATGAGCGATGCAGACAAACACATCAAAATCGCCCCTAAGATCGGAGCTCGAAAGATGGGATCGAGAAAATAATTCATCGACGCCCTTCATGCTTATGCTTGAAGAGTTTGGTCGCCTCGGCAAGAAGAGAGCCTTTTTGCCCATAGGTGCGCGCGATATTTTCAGCTGTAAAAACTTCATCGGTTGGCCCGCTTGCAACAAGCGATGTGTTGAGCAAGACTACCCAATCAAAGTAATCTTCAACAGCGGTCAGATCATGATGCACTACAAAAAGTGTCTTACCTTGTTTTTTGAGCTTTTTAAGAACCTGCATGATAGCACGCTCGCTGGCCATATCAACCCCAGCAAAAGGCTCATCGAGCAAATAAACATCTGCATCTTGCAACAGAGCTCGAGCTAAAAAAAGGCGCTGCTGCTGTCCTCCTGAAAGTTGGTCGATTTGGCGATCTGCAAAAGCTTGCATCTCGAGTGTATCAAGCGCTTGCATGGCAGCATCGCGATCGGCTTTACGCGGCCATTTTAGCCAACCAAGTTTTCCATAGCGCCCCATCAAAACCACTTCTAGGGCCGTGATAGGAAAATCCCAATCAATCGAGGTGCGTTGCGGCACATAAGCAATCGCTTTTCGCACCTGAGAAAAGGGGCGACCATTAAAGCGGACCATCCCACTGGCAGGCTTGACCATGCCAATTGCCGTTTTTAAAAGTGTGCTTTTACCCGCTCCATTAGGCCCGATGACACCGACAAGCGATCCCCTAGGAATACGAAAAGAAATATCCCAAAGGACAGATGTCTGTCCATAATCAACTGATAAATCATGGGCTTCAAAAGCTGACTCATTCATGATGCAAACTCTTGGCAATCACATTGGCATTATGACGCATCATCTCTATGTAGCTGCTCTCCATCGCATCGCCAAAAAGAGGCGTTTCAATCATTTTAACCGTCATCCCTCGTTTTGCAGAAGCATCGATCACTTTCTTTAAAGCATCCGAGCTGACATTCGATTCAGGAAAAAGAACAGGGATGTGGTAGCGCTCAAGGTGTGAGATGATTTCCAATATATCAACAGGGCTAAGCTGGCTATCTGGGGCAAGCCCTTGCGGTGCTGCCACACGCTTTTTCCAGCCGTGCTTAGAAAGCTCTTGAGGATTGGATAAATAGCGCCTAGCAAAATAATTAAAGGCATCATGGCTTGTTACCAAAAATCTCTTCTCCTCAGGAACATTTTGCATCTGTGTATAGATGGCGCTGTGGTTCTCTAGCAGAGTTTCCTTTAGCTTAGCTCCTCTCTCCTGATAAATATTGGCATGCTCAGGGTCTTTTGCAGAAAGCGCACTCACGATCGGATCAACGATGCGAGCCCAAAGAGCCATGTCCATCCAAACATGCGGGTCAAGCTGTCCGTCAATAATAAGGAGCTCTTGACGACACTGACGATAGAGATGATCACCCAAAACAACACAGTTTTTATGCTCCTTTAACTGGTACTGAATACTCGCGCCATGTTCAAGGCCAAGGCCATTAGCAAAAACAACATCTGCCCGCTCAAATTTCTCACCGTCCCCTTTAACAAGTTCATAGCTATGCGGGTCAATTTCTCCTGTTACAAGGCAGAGGGCATCGATATGCTCGCCTCCAATTTGCTGAACTAAATCATCGATCATGGCAATGGTTGAGAGAACCTTTGGCTTGCCATTATTTTGCATAAACGTTTTTAACTTAGAGCAAGTCTCCTTCGATGAGCACCCCATAAAAATAGAAGCTATGCCAAGCAACAAACAGATCCATTTTTTCATACTAACAATCCTTTCATCTGGCGCAGCAAAGTTAGCGGGTAAATCCCAGCGCTACACCCCGATGTAAATTCAAATTTAACCGCATACCTACCAACGCTATAAGCTTTACTTGCAAATCCCTGAGCCTGAGGCTTGTTTTCAGAGCAGCGCGCGCAGGGACAGCAGCGTTGTATTTCGGATAAATCATACCTGCAAAGGGTGCCATCTGTCCACTCAATTACAACTTCGCAAGGCCCATTTTGAAAGATTTTTTGTATACCCGACCCTGAGTGGCTATCTTTTAGCCTCTCTTCAATCACAGATCCTGTAGACATTTGTTTAAAAATAACCTCAAAGTAGCGCAACTCCTGATGCGACAGCACTTTTTTTGCAATCGCTGCAAATTGCAATGCAGCAGGGCTATTTTCTATAGTTTCCCCCTGATCTCCCAGCAATGAAATTTGCGGCTCGAGCGGAATTTGCCCGAGAAGAGGAACACCTATCTCCTGAGCCAAGCGCAATCCACCCCCCTCACCAAGAGGAAATATCTTCTCTGAGCCGGCATTGAGATAACTCATATTTTCAATTATTCCAAGAGTGGGCACATTTAAACGGCGAAAGCATTCGTGAGCTTTACGCACATCCATTAAAGCAATCTCTTGAGGTGTTGTCACTAAAACGGCCCCTGATAATTGAGATTGTTGCATCAAAGTAAGTTGGATATCTCCAGTCCCAGGTGGAAAATCAATGAGAAGGTAATCGAGAGCTCCCCATTGAGTCTTGAGTAAAAACTGAGTAATGATCTCGTTAGCAATGGGAGCGCGCACAACTGCCGCCTCTTTCGGCCCCCTAAAAAATGCCACGCTCATGAGCTTAATGCCCTTTGACTCGGCAGGCACAAGCCACGAACCATCGCGCGAAGGACCTTCAAGACACGGGAGCATGTGATGCATAGATGGACCATAAACATCAGCATCAACAACACCAACGCTTTTGCCCAAGCGTGCTAGAGCACGGGCCAAATGAGCTGTGACGGTAGATTTGCCCACCCCGCCCTTTCCAGCTGCGACCCCAATAACATGGCGCACCTGATCAATCCCTTTTTCAGCAGCTTTGGCTTCATATAGATTTAAAGGCATAATCCGCACCATATGATATTACGAAAAAATATATCAACATTTAATTTACTTAACATACAGAATTTCAAAACGATCAAAAATATATATCAATTTTTTATAACAAAGTATTGCAAAAATATTTACTAATATGTACGATCTATTAAATAAGCAGTCACAACAAGCTGTAAATTGTAAAACAAAAAGGATTGCACACAAAAAACAAACGTGTTAAACCTTTGTGAAGTCTTAATAAATACGCGCTTGCGGCGCTTGAGAAGTTAAAACAAAAAGGACAAAGAATGAACAAAAGCATGACAATGGGAAAAGCAAAACACATTGAAGAACTCAAAGAAGTCATTGCCAAGGCCATCAAAAAAGTAGGCGGCACAAAAGAAAATGACTTGTGTAAATTCATTCCAATGGAAGAAGGTTACATGCACCATTTTACATTGAAAAAAATGAAACACAAAGAGCCAACCGAGCTATGCTCACTCATTGAAAAATTTATTATCCGCGCTGATAAAATCAAGCCGGTACCACCAAAACAGCGCGCGGCTAGAGGCTCACGCAAACGTCGTGATCAAGTCGCTTTTTCACGCACTCAACTTGAGCGTATGCTCAACATGGCGCGTCTTGCAGGCGATAAAGAAATGATTGCACTTCTCAGCCCAAAAGAATCCCTTGCAAGCGTTAAACGCAAACTCATCCAGTCCATTCGCCAAAACGATATCGAGCACGAACTTTGGAACACCTACGTTGAAGTCATCACTGCACAAGAGACAATGATTGACATGGTCCGCCGCGGCGAATCACCTCAGTAAGCATCTTTGAGGGCCTCGTCGAGGCCCTCAATATCAAGCCATTTCTTTAAAACAAAGAAATAATTTTATCTTGGAAAAAAATGATATCTTCTGTTATACTTGGCAGTTCAGAAGAGCCTGAAAAAACTCTTCTTTAGACCTTCTACACATGCTATTGAAAAAGGATAGAAACTATGGCACAAACCCAAACGAAAGAATTCGGCAAATGGCGGTCATTCTTATTTCCCGTCCACAGCTTTGAACTGAAAAAGCTCTTACCGATGCTCTTTCTCTTCTTTCTAATTATTTTTAACTATACAATTCTGCGAGACACGAAAGATACGCTGATTGTAACAGCATCTGGATCTGGTGCGGAGGCCATCCCCTTCCTCAAGGTCTATGGAGTCTTACCCTTTGCGATCCTCTTTATGGTGGTCTACGCAAAGCTGAGCAACAAACTCAGCAAGACAGCGCTCTTTTACTCGACAATCATCCCATTCATCGCCTTTTTTGCGTTGTTTGCAACGGTGATCTACCCAATGCGCGACTTCCTTCACCCTCACGCTTTCTGCGATATGCTCCAAGAAAAACTACCAAGCGGCTTCATGGGCGTTGTTGCCATGATCCGCAACTGGTCATACAGCCTATTCTACATCATGGCAGAGCTATGGGGCAGCGTGGCCCTATCTCTTCTTTTCTGGGGATTTGCAAACGACACCACTCGCGTAACTGAAGCTAAACGCTTCTATTCACTATTCGGCCTAGGTGGCAACTTTTCAATGCTTCTAGCAGGTCCTGCTATCATCTTCGTCTCGAATATGCGTAAAGGCTTAGGTGAAGGTGTTGATCCATGGCAAGTATCATTAAATTATTTAATGGCAATGGTTGTTGGCGCCGGTGTCCTCATCCTAGCCACTTACTGGTATATCAACCGTCACGTCCTAACAGACCCACGCTTCTATGACGCTAGCGAAGTTAAGAAGAAAAAAGACAAACCCAAAATGTCGATCGGTGAAAGCTTCAAATATTTGCTTAAATCAAAGTACATCGGGTGCATTGCGATCCTCGTTATCGCTTACGGTATCTCAATTAACCTTGTTGAAGTGACTTGGAAGAGCCAGCTTAAGCTGCAATATCCAAACCCTAACGAATATAGCGCCTTCATGGGCATGTACTCAACCATTACTGGGGCAATGACCATCTTAATGATGCTCTTTGTTGGAGGAAACCTTATCCGTCGCAAAGGTTGGACATTTGGCGCCATGACAACGCCGGTGATCCTACTTGCAACCGGTGCTTTGTTCTTCACATTCATCATCTTCCGCGACCAGCTAGGTGGCGTTGTATCAGCCTTTGGCACAACTCCTCTGATGTTGGCAGTGGTCTTTGGTATGGCTCAAAACATTGCAAGTAAGTCAACTAAATACTCTCTTTTCGATCCTACAAAAGAGATGGCCTACATTCCTCTTGACCAAGAGCAAAAAGTCAAAGGTAAGGCGGCAGTTGACGTCGTCGGAGCCCGTGCAGGTAAATCTGGTGGTGCGTTGATCCAACAGGTCCTAATTATTGGCTTTGGCTCAATCGCTGCAATCACACCATATATTGCCTTGATCCTCTTCGGTATCATTGCTGCATGGATGTTGGGTGCAAAAGCACTTGGAAAACAATTCGGCGCTCTGCAAGCACAGAAAGATGCTGAGCTTGAGACAGCTTCAAAAGAGCTTGAGACAGCGAAAGCTAAAACTCAAGAGCTTGCTGAAACAGCTGCCAAGACAACCTAAGACTAAAGTCTATAAAGACCTTTAGCCTAAATGAGCCTCGCAGAAATGCGAGGCTTTTTTTTGTCCTATTAACCTCAGTTCCGAGTTTATATCGCAGTGATTTAGAAGAATTCACGTGGAAGATTGTGCCGTTTTTGGCAAATCTCATAGCAAATCCGCTACTGAGGTTATCACTCTATTTCAACGCGTTACGAATTATCTGCTATTGCAATTTGCCAACAGTTTTGGCATATTACATTGCAATTTGCCATTTGCGTTAGCAAATTGCAACATTCAAAGGGGGATTCCGTAGAAGAATAAAAGGCACTCTGTGCCAGGATTTTTCGAGCCCATGCTCGCATTTGACATATGATAAAATTGAGCTCCAATCCGGCCATTATTTGGCAAACGGTAAGAGAGCTCTACTGAATCGCGAAATTCAAGGGGAAACCCTAAGTTTTTACCATTGCCTCGTAGATACGCACCAGGCCCAATACTCGGCGTAAAAATCCAGTTAGAATCCCAAAGGAAAAGATCAAATGCAAGTCCGGCATAGGTATAGAAACCACTTTCAAAGTTGATCCAAAAACCACACATGGGCCTGATAAAAATGACCTTATTTTTATAGATTTTATAATCAGAGCGATAGTCAACTTGCACCATACCCGTCAAAGGCTTTTGATGAATAATATCAAAAACACCGGCTCCCACTTGAATGAGCGCTGGATCACGATCCCCAGCGCATAAAGCCGACATCATAAAACAAGGTACTAAAAACCAATTTCTCATCAAACTTTAATGACTCTTTGAATCAAATCCACGGGGTTTTCCATCTCTTCAAACGTAATATTCAGAATAAAGTTTTCTTCCTTTAGATCTGTTGGAAGAATACTCCGTAGCCCACTTGGTATTTCCTGAGGGGTGGTGAATTCTTTCAATGGTATAGTTTTTGCATTTGTTAATAAAGCAAGTTCTTCTAAATAGCTATAGGATACATAGATCCACATGAGATAATTCTCTAAATAATCAACTTTTGCCTTTTCATCCTTGCTTGATTTTTCAAATAACCGTCCGACAAACAAATGCCTTTCTTTTAATTGCTCAAAAGAGGTCTTTTTTGTAACAGCTGAATTTAAGCGTCGCTTGAGCTCATCGGCATTCGTATACCCATCTGTAATTTCAATTCCAAGTTTTGCTTTAGCAAACCCTTTCAATTGATCAATCCCATTAAGCTGAGTGATTTCATCGGACATTGCAATGCGTTGCTTATCATGGTAGGACAAGATGGGCTGAGGGATCACCATTTTCCCTATAGCTGAATCTCGCAAGAAAAGAGGAACCCAGCTATATAGCACCTGGTATTTAGCTAAAAATGGCAAGCTATTTGCGATGCTAGAGTAAAATAAGACTGTCATTGCAATATTTAATATCAGCTTCGGAACGAGGCCGAGGGTAGAGCCAATTAGAGGGATCGCATCAATGGTTTTGACAAAAGGATAGCATGTTACATAAAGAAGGCCTGCCACCACCCCACAAACAATTGCTTGGGCAATGCGTTGCATTCTCTGATCCCTTTCTGTTAGAGCGCTGTCAACCGTGTTGAGCTGTGTCACAAGCTCGCTAGCAGAACGCACATACCGAATGCCTGTAGTAAAAAGACCCATAACATTTTCTGGAACTTGGACCATCTTTTGCCTCCTTGCAGTAAAAAATTTAGACACTATTGTCAATATTGAGCTTTTTACGTCAATCTTTACTTTGGATTGCTTGCGTGGTATCATGAGAGCTTATGACATTTAAATACGATAGAAAATACATCCGGAACTTCTCAATCATTGCTCACATCGATCATGGAAAATCGACCATTGCTGACAGGCTGCTTGAGCTGACACAAACTGTCGCTCAAAGAGACATGGAAGAGCAGCTGCTCGACTCTATGGATCTGGAGCGGGAAAGAGGCATCACCATCAAGGCCCATCCCGTTACAATGTATTATACAGCCGACGATGGCCATATTTACCAGATCAATTTCATTGACACTCCAGGCCATGTCGATTTTAGCTACGAAGTCTCTAGGTCTCTTGCAGCTTGCGAAGGCGCTCTATTGGTTGTTGATGCTGCCCAAGGTGTGCAAGCCCAAACCCTTGCAAATGTTCATCTCGCCATTGATCGCAACCTTGAAATTGTCCCCGTCCTCAACAAAATTGATTTACCAGCAGCGGACCCGGAAGGTGTAAAACAGCAAATCTCTGATGTCATTGGTTTAGACACTTCTGACACCCTTCACTGCTCTGCAAAAACGGGCATCGGCATCCGAGAAATTCTTGAGAGAATCATTCAAAGCATTCCACCTCCTGATGAGCCAAAAGACGATATCCTACGAGCCCTTGTTTTCGACTCCCATTATGACACGTACCGCGGGGTGATGATTTATGTTCGCATGATCAGTGGGGAGCTAACAAAAGGCACACCTATCAAGCTCATGTTTACAGATAAGACATTTGAAGTTTTAGAGGTCGGTATTTTTTCACCAAGCGCTAAACCTATCGATAGGCTCCGTCCTGGAGAAGCTGGTTATGTCGTTGCAGGAATCAAAAAAACATCTGATGTTAAAATTGGTGACACTCTAACGCATGCAAAGCTCAGTGCCAGCCAGCCATTACCTGGATTTCAGATGATCTCTCCCGTTGTCTTTGCAGGCATTTATCCTGTAGACTCCTCGGATTTTGAAATTTTGCGCGATGCTCTTTCTAAGCTTCAACTCAACGATTCTGCCCTTAGCGTTGACCAAGAAAGCTCTACTGCTCTTGGATTCGGCTTTCGCTGCGGCTTCCTTGGCTTGCTCCACCTCGAAATTATTTTCGAGCGTCTGCAGCGAGAATATGATTTAGCCATTATCACAACCGCCCCATCAGTTGTTTATCAAATCCTGCTCTCTAATGGTGATGTCAAGCAAATCGATAACCCCGTTCATTTTCCCGATCCCTCCATCATTGACACCATCGAAGAGCCCTGGGTAAAATGCCGCATCATGGTTCCAGGTGATTACCTTGGGGCAGTCATGGCCCTTGGCAACGAAAAAAGGGGCGAGATCATTAATACTGAATCTTTAGATGCTACACGCCTTCTACTCACCTACCGAATTCCCATGAACGAAATCCTCACAGACTTTAATGATAAACTCAAATCGGTGACACGGGGCTATGGTTCTTTTGACTATGAGCCAGACGGGTATGCATCAGGTGATATCATCAAGCTTGAAATCAGAGTGAATAATGAGCCAGTTGACGCTTTTTCGTGCCTTGTCCATCGCTCAAAAGCAGAGAGCAAAGGGCGCGCCATCTGCAAAAAACTCCTCGATGTCATTCCCCGTCAGCAATTCAAAGTGCCTGTGCAAGCTGCCATTGGCGGCAAAGTCATCGCCCGTGAAACCATCTCTGCCCTCTCCAAAAATGTCACAGCTAAGTGCTACGGCGGTGACATCACCCGCAAACGCAAGCTGTGGGAAAAGCAGAAAAAGGGTAAAAAACGCATGGCAGAGATTGGCAAAGTCACCATTCCTCAAAGCGCCTTCATGGAAGTTCTCAAAGCTGAATAATCTACACTGAGTAAGAACTAGATGTCACATCTCCACCAGTGCCTGTCCAGTTCGTATGGAAAAACTTACCGCGTGGATGATCGAGCCTCTCATAAGTGTGTGCACCAAAAAAGTCACGCTGGGCTTGCAATAAATTCGCTGGCAAACGCTCGGAGCGGTATCCGTCAAAGAAGCTTAGCGCCGTGCTAAAGCAAGGAACTGGTATCCCATGAGTTGCAGCAGTGCTTGCTACTTCGCGCCACCCATCTTCACATTTAACAATTGCGCTCTTAAAAAAATCATCCATCAATAAACTATCAAGCTTGAGGTTCTTATCGTAGGCTTTTTTAATGTCGCCTAAAAACCGCGAGCGGATGATGCATCCACCGCGCCACATCAAAGCAATAGCTCCATAATTGAGATTCCATTTCATCTCATCCGCTGCAGCGCGCATGAGCATAAATCCTTGCGCATAGCTGATAATCTTGGATGCGTAAAGAGCTTTGCGGATGGATTCAATGAACTGAGTTTTGCCTCCGCTGAATTTCTCTACTGGTCCTTTGTAAACCTTGCTAGCTTTTACGCGTTGATCCTTGAGTGCAGAAAGACACCTGGCAAATACAGCCTCACCGATGAGCGTGAGCGGTTGGCCTAAATCTAAAGCACTAATCCCCGTCCATTTTCCTGTACCTTTTTGGCCTGCCACGTCGAGAATTTTGTCGATGATGGGCTCCCCTTTTTCTTTATGGGCTAAAATGCTTGCTGTGATTTCAATCAAGTAAGAGTTAAGTTCACCTTCATTCCATTTGGTGAAAATGTCATGCATCTCATCGCAGCTAAGACCAAGCAAATGCGTCATGATCTGATAGGCCTCACAAATAATTTGCATATCGCCATACTCAATGCCGTTATGCACCATCTTGACATAGTGACCAGCGCCTCCCTCTCCAACCCAATCGCAGCATGGCTCACCATTATCCGCTTTTGCAGCAATGCCTTGAAAAATTGGCTTTAGCTCTGGCCAAGCATCTGGATGCCCTCCAGGCATGATTGAAGGACCATGACGCGCTCCCTCTTCACCTCCGGAGATGCCAGTGCCCATAAACAGAATGCCCTTTCCTTTAAGTGCCTCAAAGCGCCTTTGTGTGTCAGGATAATGACTATTACCGCCATCGATAATAATATCGCCTTTCTCTAAAAGCGGAGCAATTTGATCAATCAGCGCATCGACCGCGGGTCCAGCTTTCACCATGAACATAACTTTGCGGGGACGCTTGAGTTTCTTGACGAATTCTTCGATTGAATGCGCACCGATCACCTGTGTACCTTTAGCTGGTCCATTCAAGAAATCATCCACCTTTGCTGTTGTGCGATTATAGACAACAACTGTAAAGCCGTGATCGTTCATATTTAAAACAAGGTTTTGGCCCATGACAGCCAAACCAATCAAACCAATATCTGCACTCATAAAAAAACTCCCCGGTTGTATCCGATATAGAGAATATGGAGTCTAACGTCAAGTGTAGTTGTAGATCAACTCATCGTTTTTCTGAGGTCCAATGATGCGCCAATGAAAGGTAATTTGACTTTGATCCCATGTGATGTAACCTAAATAAGTGTCCTCCCCACATAGGTGGGCGTCTATTGAAACCAATTGATCAGGCCTGCTCGCTGTTAAGTTAAAGAGAAATACCGGGTAGTTTGGTCCCTGCCTCAAATGCTCTAACGTAATGAGGTTCGATTTTGCATTTAACGTCCAACGAAAAGCACTTGAAAAAGAGATACTCGGGTCTTGGTCTACATACCAATATCCCTTCTCGTTAAAAACCAAAACGTTTGAGTTCACAAGCTCAGATGTGATTTCAGCTTTACCCACTTGCATCCGCATGTGCTGAGATTTTGAAAGCAGATTCAACCGCTCTACTTTTAGAAGGCGCTTCCAAAATGCCTGCAGGTGATATCTACAATCTGTTGGAGTCTTTTGAACAAAGCAGTACTGTTTTTTCTCATCTGGGGGAAGGATCAAATAGGCTTTTTTGACCAATGCCTCTAACTCAGAGCGAAGCGGCCAGGCAGGATTCATCCGGTAGATATGCATCTTTCCTTCGCGCCTCACAACGATAACTCCGTTTTTTTCAAGGTGCGCTAGAGCTCTCTGCACAGGGGCCAGAGGAATATCTAACAAAGTCTGCAGCTGAGTCCCATAGCACTTTTCATTCACGAGTAAAAAAAGCAATACACGTTCAATATTTCGATTGCTGAAGAGGACTTTTAGCAAAATATTCACCTCAAATTGGAGTTGTAAAAATTCTAACACAGCTGTTGATATTGAGGCAATCAAACCTCAAATTAGTGTGGATTTGTGCTTTTCCACACAGGACAGAAAGTTCAATCACGTCTACAATTCTGTTTTGGAGGTATCGAATATGATCACAAAAACAATCACCAAAGACGCCCAGCCGTTAGCAAATACTTGCTTTATGCTCTTAGCTGCAGGATTTATTGGGATATGCTCTCAAATAGCCATCCCCATTGGACCTGTCCCAATCACCGGTCAAACTTTTGCAATCATGTTAATCGGAGCGCTACTTGGCCCTAAAAGCGGCGCTCTTGCTGTGGTGATTTATTTGCTCGAAGGAGCCGCATACCTTCCAGTGTTTCCTGGCACCGCAGCAGGAGCTCATTTGCTTTTGGGACCAACTGGAGGTTACTTTTTAGGCTTTCCTTGTTTAGCAGCATCCATTGGCTACATCACCAAAACAGACTGGTCCCATGAGCTAAAAATTGCAGCTTACACTGCATCTGCTTGGCTAATACTTGCCATCGGCACGCTGTGGCTAGCGCAGTTCACAAGCAAAGCAATAAGCCTGGGATTTACCCCCTTTCTTGGGATAGAATTTGCAAAAGCATTAGTAGTCTACTGGATTTACACAAGGACACACAAATGAAAATCACCTATGTACATGAATCCATGAAGATGCAACAGCGGATAGACATTGACATTGATCTTTCGATGAGCGTGGAGCAAATCCAACAGCGCATTTTTAACGAAATGCCAGATTGTTATCGAACATTTTATCAAACTCCCCGTGACATTCAGCTCTCAAGAATTCAAAACTGGAACGAGATCGAGGGTCAGCTATATACTAAATTATATTGGACTCCTATTGTCATTGTTGCAATTGCACTCGTTACATTAATAATATGGAATCGCTATGCACCAAATCTCAATTTACAATGGAAGCGGGGTTTCACAGCACCTGCTTTGCCATACTCTACATACCTGTCAAAAGCTTTGGCCAGATGCACAAGTCACGCGTATAACAGCAAAAAGCATTTTGCAAAAAAACGGATTGACTTTCACAGATTTACTGATTTTTCCTGGTGGGGCAGACATCCCCTACAAGAACTCTTTGAATGGCAAAGGTAATGAGAATATCCGCACCTTTATCGAAAGCGGAAAAATAGTATTAGGGATTTGCGCTGGCTCCTACTATTTAAGTGATGAAGTGCAATTTGCTCTTGGTACAAGCATTGCGGTGCATGAAAAACGAGAGCTTAAATTCTTTTCAGGCATCGCACGCGGTCCACATATCCCCCCCTTTGACTACCAATCTTTAAATGGCGTAAAAGCCGTCACTGTCTATTGTAAGGGTCATAAGCCCCTCAGTCTCTATTACAACGGGGGCGGTAGTTTTTTAAACGCCTCTACCTATCCCAATACCAAAGTCATTGCAACCTATGACGATCAAGGTCAGAATGCTGCTATTATCGAGTGCCAAGTTGGAAAAGGGAAAGCGATTCTTTCTGCACTCCACATTGAGTACGATCCTATTGATATGCCCCACCCAGACTTGAAACCAATCAATAGAAAGCTTAAGATGGATGACGAAGGGCGGCTAGCGCTTTTTCGATCTTTGCTCTCGTAGCTCAGTTGGATAGAGCGACAGCCTCCTAAGCTGTAGGCCGCGCGTTCGAATCGCGCCGAGGGCACTTATTACAAGCTCAATATCGAGCTAAAACTAAGATTTGAAGTAGTGATCAACACCTTCGGCGATGGCTTGGGCAAGTTCTTCGCGATACTCGCGACTATTTAAAGCCTTAACCTCATCGGGGTGGGTAATAAACCCCCCTTCGATAAGAATGGCTGGCATCTTTGTCTCACGGATCACAAGAAAGTTTCCGTGCTTAACACCACGCGATGGTGCTTTTGTGTGATGAAGCATTTTGGAAAGCACATCGGTTGCAAGCTTTTTTGACGACTCAATACGCAGCTTCTCACCTTTATTGAAGTAATAGACTTCGATTCCTTTGGCCTGTTTACTCTGCGCTGCATTGTAGTGAATGCTTACAAATACGCGACTTTTTGATTCGTTTGCCATTTGTGCGCGCTCTTTCAAAGGGATAAAAACGTCTCGATTGCGCGTGAGGACGACGCGATAGCCTTTCTCATTTAAAAAGCGCTTGAGAATGAGCGTAGTTGAAAGAGCTAGGTCTTTTTCCTCTGTGGAATGGTGGCAAGCTCCAAGATCAAATCCCCCGTGCCCTGCGTCGAGCACAACTAAAGGCATATGTTTATCTCCCCAGGGTCCAAAAAAACCATGAGACTCCATCGCTACATCAGATGCGCTTTTCGATGATGTAGCGCACCCTGTAAGGAAGAGAGCCAGCGGCAGGAAGATGAGTAGAAAACGATTCATTGTGCCCATTTATACCGGAATTGTGGGGGTTTGTGCAAGATGAGTTTTTACGGTTTGCCGATCGTCAAAGGGATAAGTCTTGTTGGCAAAGGATTGGGTGCGCTCATGCCCTTTTCCAGCAATCAGCAAAACATCCCCAGGCTTTGCCATTGCAAGTAGACTCTCTATGGCTTTTTTGCGGTCGGGCTCAATGGCATAATTGACCTTGCATCCAGCAGCAATGGCCCTGCAAATATCTAAAGGTTCTTCATTGCGAGGGTTATCACTTGTGATGAGCACGTAATCGCTGTGTTTGGAGGCGGCAGCTCCCATTTTTGGACGCTTGTCAGCGTCTCGATCGCCGCCACAGCCAAAGAGGGTCAGTAACCGCCCTTTGCAAAGTCTTTTCAGCTCTGAGCAAACGTTCTCAAGGGCATCAGCTGTATGCGCAAAATCAACAAAAATGTGAAATCCACGGTTATTATCAATGCGCTCTAAGCGCCCTGGAACGGCTGTAAATGTCTTAAGTTTTTTCGCAATCTGCTCTAAGGACTGCCCTTTAATAAGAGCAACTCCAATGGCACTTAGGCAATTATAGATGTTGAAGCGACCAATTAGGGGGCAGACAAAACGTGCAGATTCTCTTTTATGCACAACAGTAAAAGCAATGCTAGATGCGCTCATCTCAATATCAAATGCTCGCAAATCAGCGCATGTATCGATCCCAAAAGTGATAACCTTCGCCTTGGTTTCAATCCGCTTGGCATAAGGACAATCCGCGTTAATTAAAGCGCTCGCCTTTGCTGTAAGACCTTTAAAAAGTTTTGCTTTAGAATTGAAATAATTTTCCATGGTCTTGTGATAATCGAGATGGTCTTGGCTCAAGTTTGTGTAGATTGCAATATCATACTCGATACCTGCGACGCGTCGCTGCTCCAAAGCGTGAGATGAAACTTCCATGACGCAAGATTTAGATTTTTCTTCAACCATCATGCTGAGCATTTTTTGCAATGCGATAATATCTGGAGTTGTTAAAAGCGAGGGAAAGTGATGCTCACCTATGATGGCTTCAATGGTGCCAATTAAGCTGCAGTCTTTTAATAGATGCCGGACAAGATAACTTGTTGTGGTTTTGCCATTTGTTCCAGTGATGCCAATCATGCATAGCTTGCTCGCTGGGTTGTTAAAAAAGCGCTTAGCAAGCTCAATTTCCATTTCACCAACTAAAGCTGTTATTACTTGAGTAGCAGAGCAAAAAGGGTCTAGAATATCCGTAATGATGGCAACAGCTCCAGCGGCCAGTGCATCTGCGATAAAACGGGTGCCATCATAGTTTTGCCCTCGCCTGGCAATGAAAACATCCCCATGCTTGCACTTTCTAGAATCTGAGCAAAGACCGCTTACTTCAACGTCTTTACCTTTGATATGAACGGGCAAATCTCTTAATAATTTTTTGAGTTTCATTATCCTGATTATATGATATAGGGAAATTTATGAGTGAGGGGATTTTAATTGGAACGAATGCCGACTATGAGCGTTATTTGCCGTGGTGGCATCATCACTACAGAAAACATAATGATCTGCCTGTAGCCATCCTTGATTTTGGCATGAGCCCATGGGGGCTTGCAAAGGCAACAGCTATTGGCAAAGTCATCGATGCAAAAGCGCTTCCTAAAACCTCTGTTCAATGTGGTATCGTTTACGCATCAGATATTGCCACGGCTTGCTTGCAACGTCTTGAAAATCTCAAGAAATCTCCCTTCGATATGACGCTTTGGCTTGATCTCGATTGCTTGGTGCGCTGTGATGTTCAGCCACTTTTTGAATACATACATCACCCTTCAGGCTTTGCCGCTGCGCCAATTACTGAACAAGCATTTGAATGGCAAAAAAAATTGCAACTCAATACGCAAAAATTAGGTACGCTAAACGCTGGTGTCTTCCTTTTTAAAAAGTCATCTCCAGTTCTTGATATCTGGGTAGATGCTACTCGAGCTGCAGCCGAAAATTTTCATTACGACGATTTGATTTTATCGCTAGCACTTAGAGAGAAAAAGATTGAGATTAATTGGCTTCCGCAGGAATACAACACAGATGCATCCAATGCTAAAATCAGGCATTTGCATGGACGCTACAACAAATGCCTTCTTTACTGCGACCCTAACTATCGCTATTTTTATCATTCACCTTTTGAGCATGAGGTATCTGGTGACTTTGGTGTTGTTTTACACGTTGAACCAAATACAGAAAGCCTTGTTGATTGGTGGATGAAAAACTACAGGATGTACAACAATTTTCCTGTTGCAATCAATAAAGACCCATTTAAAAAGAGCCTAAAGCTCACTCCCTTCCATATTGTACAAGGTCATTTAACGCCAACAACACGCATCTATAATTTTCAGGATCGACATGTCTACTTACCGTACGCCAAAATTGTTCACTACACTGGCAAAGTGGGCAGAGCTGCTCTTTTAGCAGAAATTATGATCGGTCAAGTAATGCATGAGGGACAAACAAATGCATGAAGGCGTTTTAATTGGCGCAGATGACAAATGTGAAAAACTGCTCTCCTGGTGGCACTCTTACTATAAGAACCACAACGATCGGCCTGTTGCAATTCTTAATTTTGGCTTAAGCCCCTGGGGGCTTGCTCAAGCAAAAAAAATTGGAATGGTCATCGATGCAACAACTTCCCCTAGCATCAAAGTGAAATGCAAGCAACGTTACGCAAGATACATTGCTGGCGCATGCTTAAAGCGGATCACCCACATGAAACGCTCCCCATTTGAGACGACACTATGGATGGACATCGACTGCATCGTGCGCTGTAACATCAATCACTTGTTTGCCTACGCCGACCACCCCTCAGGCTTTGCAGCCGCCCATACATCTGAGTCAGGCAACAGCTTCGAAGCCAATAAATTTAACGGGGGCATCCATGTCGTAAAAAAGACAAGTACAATCTATGACTTTTGGATCAGCGAGATCCAAAAAAACGCCCAACATTTTGACTTTGATGATCTTATTTTATCCCGCGCTATCCACGAGCACAGTATTGAAATAAACTGGTTTCCAAACGAGTATAATACTGATGCCCATCACGCAAAAATCAAGCACCTGTACGGTCGCTATAACAAATACCGTCTCTTTTCTGATCCTAATTATCGCCACTTTTGGCATCCACCTTTTGAACATGAGGTCTCAGATGATTTTGGAATTGTTTTGCATTGCGACCCTAGCACGGAGCAATTTATTGATTGGTGGACGATCAATTACCGGATGTACAATAACTTTCCTGTTTCCATGAACACAAATCCGTTTGCAAAGAGCTTGCACCTTACTCCTTGTCATATTGTGCAGGGACATCTTACACCTGACACTCAAATTCATAATTTCCAAGATCGAAACGTATATTTACCTTTTGTCAAGATCATTCACTACAGTGGGGAAGAAGGCAAGCTTGCCCTCCTGGCCGAAATCATGATTGGTTCCACAATTCATAAAGAGCTTTCAGCTCCTTAACCTCAACTAGAGAATCTGCCTTTTCAGGGTCATATCTAGGATCGCCCAAGGGATATCCATGAGGGTCATCTTGAGGAACTCCTAAATAATTAAGCGTGCGGCGAGCAATTTCGCAAAAGGCTGGTGCAGCGCATTTGCCTCCATAGTGAGTTTTTCCATAGCCTGGAATAAATCGGTACTCTGGCTCATCGATGCCGACAAATAAAACAAAACGAGCGTCATGCGCTGGGGCAAATCCTAAAAAGGATGCAAAGTGCACTTTTTTAGAGTAGGCCCCATCGACAATTTTTTCAGACGTCCCAGATTTTCCAGCTTCTGTATATCCACGGACATCAGCCCGAGCGCCAGAGCCACCAGGCTTTGTCACAAGCTTCATCGCATCGATGAGCTGATGAGTGAGCGCAAGAGGCAGTCTGCGCTTTAAAGTGGAGCGCTCGTCAATATGGTAAAGCTCTTTATCTTTTTGACAAATGCGCTTGACCAGCGTGGGCTCAACAGCGTGCCCCCCGTTTGCAATGATCGCATAAGCACGCGTCATCTGCATGCTCGTTGCAAGCATATTATAGCCGATAGCAAGCGTGTAAGGCGTAGGTTTAGACCACTGGAGTTGCCCCCCTGAATAAGTCTTCCCTGGCATTGGTAGCATCCCAACAGCCTCAGAGGGAAGCTCAATATTTGTCTTTGAGCCAAATCCAAACACATTAGCAAGTTGATCACGGTACCATTTTTCACCGAGCCGGTTGATGATCCGCTCAGTTAATTTACCCATATAAACATTCGAGGACTTAATCAAAGCTAGCTTCATATTGAGGAATTTGTGATTTGAGACATCGCGAATTCTATGACTTGTTCCCGGAACGCGCCCATCATCACAGCGTATCTTTTCCTCAGGATCAAATACGGGCTTTTCCCCGCGCTTGATCAACTCTTCATTTGCAAGAAGCGCAATGGCTATTGTGATCGGCTTCATCGTCGATCCCGGCTCAAAGCAATCAGAGATGGCTTTAACTTTAGTATGCTCAATAAGTTCAGGATCGTTGTAGTAGCGATTAAAATGCTTAGGCTCAAAAAATGGGTACTGAGCAAGAGCCATCACTTCACCAGACTTCGGATCGAGCATAATCGCCCATCCCCCTTTGGCCTTAACACTTTCGACAGCCTTTGCAATCTCTTGCTCACAAATTGCTTGGCAGGTTGGATCGATAGTGAGGTAGATATCAGCTCCATCACGAGGTTCTTGAGCGACTTGATCGAGCTCAAGCGAATGGCGAGGGCTACGCATTAGCATGCGCTTTCCGTTCTTACCCTCAAGGACACGGTTATAGGTCAGTTCAAGTCCGCCCGTGGGCTCCTTGCTTTCACGCACTGTGTGCAGCACCTGACCGAGCAGAGCTCCATAAGGATAAGAGCGTTGCCAGTCTTGAATAAAAAATAAAGCGTTGCTCGCCAGTTTATTTTGCCGTGCAAACCCCTTCCACCACCCTTCAATCTCAACCATCTCATCGCGGCTCACCCAGGATGCAATACGTCTAGAGCGGCTCTTTTTATTAAACTGCTCAGAAATAAAGTGCATATCCTTATTTAAATATGCATTCACTTCCCGAGCCATAGCCCCTTTAAGCGTCACTGGAATATTGTCAGGATCGATATAGACATGGTATTTGGGCATGTCAACGACTAAAGGTTTATAGCAATTGGGTTTCTTAGCAACCGTTGCAAAAAACAGACCTCTCTTTGCTGGAATTGATACGGCAAAACGGTGTTGTGCTAAAGCCTTGGTTTTCCACTTTTCTCCTTCAATGACTTGAATTTTATAAAACTGAAGAATGAGCAAAGAAAAAAGAGAAAAAACAAATGTTGCAAGACCTGCTAGTCGTAAGTTCATGGAGCTTTGGCAAGTCGAATCTGATGTAACTCTTGATCAGAAAGCTCAATAGACATGACCAAGTCTTGCGATGGCTGCTTGAGATGGCGATACGTTTTTTGCTTGGCAAGCTGCATTAAATTCTTAGGATCTTCAAAACGCTCGATATCATAAGAAAGGCGTGTATTTTCTTCACTAATAACAGCAACTTCCTTAACAAGCGCAGGCAAGCGCATCCGACACAATGCAAGAGCATTCTGTGTATCGAGGTAGGAGTAGAGCATGCCTCCAAGGGCAGCTACACACACTAAAATCTGAAAAAACTTCAGTTTCACCCTATTTTCTCCACCACCCGTAATTTTGCAGAGCGTGCACGTGGATTTAAGCGCACCTCATCAAAATCTGCGACAAGTGGTTTTTTAGTTAACAATTTCACCTCAGGCAAGCCCTCGACTTTCTCTTCATTCCAGTCATAATTAGGGCGCGCCGCTTGGCGAAACAGGTTTTTTACGATACGGTCTTCTAAGCTATGAAAAGCGATCACAGCAAGCCTTCCGCCTGGACGGAGTAAATTTAAAGCCTTAACAACCCCTTGCCAGACAGACTCCAGCTCAAGGTTAACAGCTATACGCAACGCTTGAAAAAGCAGCGTTGCAGGATGCAGCTTCTTTCGACTGTGTCCCATCACAGTCGAGGCCCAATCGGCAAGTTGCTTTGTTGTCTCAAAAGGCTTTTTTCGGCGAGCATCGCATAGAGCTTCAGCAATTCTTTGGGCGTTCTTGATCTCACCATAATCACTAAAAATTTTTGCCAGCTGCTGCTTGGACCAAGTATTGACGATTTCCTTAGCAGTTAGACGCTCATTTTGATCCATGCGCATATCGAGTGGGCCATCTTTAGAAAAGCTAAAACCCCTTTCTTCCTGATCAAGCTGCATCGAAGACACTCCTAAATCTAATAAACATCCATCAATAGCCTTTATCCCACATGCTTCTAAATGCACGTCGATATCGGCAAAATTGCCATGCACAGTTTCTAACTTCCCCTGCCAGGCCGCTAAATTTTCCGTAGCAAGCGCAAGAGCGCTCTCATCTCGGTCGCAACCGATATAACGCTCAATCTCGGGATGCGCCATCAAAAGACTCTGCGCATGTCCCCCGGCTCCAAGCGTTCCGTCGAAAAAGATGGAGATTTCAGCTCCATCAAACGCTTGCAGGCACTGCTTTCTAAGAACCGGAATATGAGCGTGTCCACTCACACAAGGCTCTCTAGTTTCTCTACTGGGTCAGTAGATTTTGGCTCTTCACCCAAAAGCGAAAAGGCCTCTTCAATCATCCCCTTAAGATCGCCAGATTCTGCGCCCGTCATGAATGAAGCGAGCTCAGCGTCATAGCGCTCTTGTGGCCAAATTTCGATCTTATCGAGCACCCCTGCGATCGCGATGTCGCCTGTAATGCCCGCCGCTTGTTTCAAAGACCCCGGTAGCACCACACGTCCGAGCTTGTCGCACGTGGTATAGTGCAAAGTCGAAAAGAACAGGGTAAAGAACTTTTGAAACCTAGCAACGTGTTGTTTTGCCTTAAACTTAGCAATGATGGCTGCAATATCGCTCATGCGATAAATCACCAAGCATCCACCAAGACCTAGAGCTAGAGCGAATTTGAGCTCGCCCTTTTCCACTAAGCCGTAGCGCATTGCCTGAGGCAAAACAAAACGATTCTTATCGTCGAGTTTTGTTTGAGTCAGACCACTGAAAGAGAAGTCATCCATCTACTAAAACCACCAGTTTTTCCACTTGTTTCCACATCCTAACACCAGAATCGCTTTGTGGCAATTGATTTTGATCAAAAAACTTTTTGCTTCTATCACAACTCTATTGATTACAGTGAATTAACATACGAAAATTTTAGTGGAAATCAGTGGAAACTTAAAGTTTTTTGATCTCACAGTGCGGGTTTCGCATTCATCGCATTACAATGTAGCTTTATAGAAATGTTTAATTTATGTATTAAAAAGATATGGCGGATTTTAAAACTATTGATAACTTAGGCGTTGAAATATCAACGCGCTATGCTCAAAGAAGCGAAGATCAAGAATCATCCATTGTCAAGTATGCTGCTCGCCTCTCCCCAAGAACAAGCATCTCTGTGAGCCGCGCAGGGTATCTCTCTGCTTATGACGAGCTTCTTGGCACCAGGCAACGCGCTCAGCAATGGGCCCGCTTCGACCTCCCCAAAGGCTTTGAAAGCTCGAGCATGCGCATTTTCACCCATCACCTACTACCCAATATCCGCACAGACGAATTTGGCATTCTTGAATCGGACCGGATCCGGCAGATGCGCGAGGACAAAAAAAAGAAAAAAGACTACAATTGGGAAGAGCGAATCGAAGAGGATCAGGAGCATAAGGAAAGTGAGACCTTACTCCACTTCTTTGACTCCCTTAGCGAGAAAGACAAAAACCTAATCGAAATCAACGGAAGACGCAGGCAGTACCAAAAAGGATGAGTCAGATCAATTGGTTAGACACCTTAGGATGGAATGAAGATCAGCTCGATGATCTTCGCTTTGTCGCCTACTCCTATATAAAGCAAGGCAAGTATGAGATTGCCCTTTCCTTCTTTGAAGCCCTTGTTGTCCTGTCAAAAAATAACGCCTACGATCTGCAAACCCTTGGTGCTTTATATCTTCAAATGGGCAATAACGTTTCTGCCCTCAACTATTTAGAGCAAGCCCTAAAAGTTGACCCCGAGCATGAGCCTACCCTTCTCAACCGCACCAAATCCCTCTTTCTTCTTGGCTACAAGCGTCAGGCATTCGACCAAGCGCGCTACCTAGAAGAGAAAGCTGAAAAAAGCATTGCCGACGCCGCCTCCGCCCTCATCATGGCTTACTCGTAAAGATCTTCAAGCACAACTTCTGATTCTATCAGATCTTCTGACCATAGATTATCGCGGATACCTTTTGTGGTAATCATCGACAAGAATAGTTCTTTCTTTGACTTGGTTCTTGTTTCAAAAGTATCAAGCTTTTTCACGAGGCTTTTTGCGCATTCTTTATCCAAGCAAAACAGCTTGTCACTATACTTGATTTCGCAAACCGTGATCACCCCATCTTCTCGATCAAATAATAAATCAATTTGCGCTCCAGCATCTTTTGAGCCTTTTGGCGGCACATATCGCCATGACCCTGCATTAAATGCAACTTTACCCAATCCCAGAGCGTCACTAATTTGATCAATATGCTTAAAACAAACACTTTCAAAAGCATAGCCCGCCCAGCTCAAACGGGCTGGAGTGCCTGTCATTTTTGACCAATAACCACTTTTTTGCAAACGCATTCCAGAAGCTGTAATCGGCGCTATCCACTTGATATAGAAAATTGTATATTCGTCTACAATACGATAAAACCGGTCTCTCTTCTTTTTTCCATACGGCACAAAACATTGGATGAAGCCAGAAGCCTCCAACTCTCTTAATCTACGATTTAACGCGCTCCCTGAGTTATTATCTAAAGCTTTAACTAGCTCCTGCCTTGAAATAACATTCCCCGCTTTAACGATCTCCTGCACAATTCTTAAATTCACATCTGCCTGATCGAACAGAGCCTGGAACAGCTGTTCAAATTCGTTGTAGAGAAGACCTGACTTTGTAAAGCAAAGCTCATCAATTGTTTGTGTCGCTGAACGCCCCTTCTTAACTTCCTTTAAATAATATGGAACACCCCCAATTGCCATATAAAGATCCAAAATTTGCTTCTGGCTAAGGCGAATCTGCTGGCTTTTTAGAAACATCTCCGTCTCCTTTAAGCTAAAGGGCTCGAGGAGAATTCGTTTAGTGAGCCTGTTGTGCAGACCGCCCTTTGCATAAATTAAATGATCCAACATCCATGATGCTGCAGATCCACACACAATTAATAGAAAGTTGGAGCATTTAGACCAATGCATATTCCAAAAATAATCCAAAGCTTGAATAAGCCCTGATTTTTTTGTAGCCAACCAAGGCAACTCATCTAGGAATAAGACAACTTTTTTATGTTTTGGAATCTTAATCAGCTGCTCTGTAAACAATGTAAATGCCTCTTTCCAACTTCTGGGCGAACGGATCGGCAAATCATTGAAAAACACCTTAGATAGGGCCGAAGCAAAATTCTCGATTTGTTGGTCTATGGGAGCATCTTTCAAGCCGGCCGTTTCCATATAACAAACCCTGCGTCCAGAAAAAAACTGGCGAATAAGAAATGTCTTGCCAACGCGCCGCCTACCATAAACCGCTAAAAACTCTGCATTTTTTGAACGTTCCAACTGTTTCAATGTTTCCAACTCATTTCCGCGCCCGATCAGTTTTTGTTTTTTCATATTTTGCAACTCTTTTAATTTAAGTAGCTTTTGCTTTTACAAATTCATTATAAGTGGCCATATCTATTTTTTGCAATGAGATATGGCCACCTATAGGATTTTATAAGTGGCCATATCTCATCGAAAGTTTCGAACTGATTGCCCACGACGAGCTACACCTTTTTGCAATCCTTACCTAAGAAAAATTGCACCATCCCATCAACATACGATCCTACCTATTCTGAAGAGTGTCGAGAGGGTATTCAGAGCACAGATTTTACATTTAACGCGTTTGATTTTAATAAGTTAAAGTTCACTTTTTGGCTAAGAAAAAAAATTCGAGCTCGTGGTTTTTAAGTTTCAAGGCTTTAACAAAAATGCGCCGATTTTTTGAACAAAAGTGCTTGCATCCAGAGCTTGGATTTGATACTGTGCGTTTACAGTCGAAAAATCAAAAACATAGCTCAGACACTATTCTGGGCAATATTTATTAGGTAATTTTTATATATGGCAACTGAGTCCAAACAGGATTTTTGGTCCCAATTTTTGGGACATCTGCAAACAGTATGCAGCCCAGCAGAGTATGCCAATTGGATTCAGCCTATTTCCCTCAAATCCTATGATAGTGCGTCCGCCGTCTTAAGCGTTCCTAATGTTTTTGTGCAAGAATACCTACTTTCTAATTACAAAAGTGACCTTTGTACCTTCTTCCCCACAGATGCAAAAGGTGAGCCTGCCATCACTTTTGAAATCGCTGAGCTACCCAAAGCAGTTAAACCCAAAGCGGCCAAAGTCGAAGCACCAACCGAAGATCTAAAACTCAATCGCAGCTATACATTTGATACTTTTATAGAAGGCCCTGCTAATCAATTCGTGAAATCTGCAGCTCTTGGCGTTGCCAACCGACCAGGCCATAGCTACAATCCCCTTTTCATCCACGGTGGCGTCGGCCTTGGTAAAACACATCTACTCCAAGCGATCGCCCATCACGCACAAAACTCAAAGAAAAAGCCTAAAGTCCTCTATATAACTGCAGAAGGCTTTATCAACGACCTTGTCAGCAATCTCAAATCCAAATCTCTCCACAAGATGAAACAAAGATACCGGTCGCTTGATATCTTGCTTGTTGACGATATTCAGTTTTTCCAAAATCGCCCCAACTTTGAAGAAGAATTCGTCTCAACAATCGAAGTTTTGATCAACCAAAACAAGCAAGTGGTGATCACAAGCGATAAACCTCCTGCACAACTTAAACTCTCAGAGCGCCTCATCGCCCGGATGGAATGGGGCTTGGTCGCCCACATTGGCACGCCAGATTTAGAAACGCGTGTTGCTATTTTGCAATCCAAAGCCGAGGCCAAAGGCTTGCGCCTGCCAAGTAAAGTTGCATTCTTCATCGCCGAGCACATCTTTGCAAACGTGCGTCAGCTTGAGGGAGCCATCAATCGCCTAAGCGCCTACTGCCGCCTCCTTCACTTAGATGTGACCGAAGAGGTCGCAGAAAAAACCTTAAGCGAGATGTTTTGCACCCACACAAACCAAAAAGTCTCTGTTGATGGTGTTCTTGCAAGTGTTGCATCAATTTTTGGTGTGCGCCTTTCAGACCTGCGAGGCTCCTCCCGCCACAAAGAGATCGCCTATGCCCGCCAAGTCGCCATGTACCTTGCTAAAGAGCTTGTCAGTGACCCCCTTGTAAAACTTGCACAAAGTTTTGGAGGAAAAACCCACTCGACACTATTGCATGCTTGGAAAAAAATTAAGAATCAGTTACCACAAGATGAGAGGCTACAAAGACAAGTACAACTAGCAAGGCGGGAGCTCCAATGTTGAAATACTTAGTGGATACTGTTTTCAGACGCTATGCTAAGGACCTGCTCAGTCGAGAAATTACACTTGAATCCGATGCCCCCATCGATCCTTTTGAAGCCCACCTTGCCTGCACCCTTGATCAGGCCTGCCCTACCAAAACCCAGATTCCACCCAACACAGCCATCTCTGGCACGCTCACCTCTAGTAGACCTGTGCATATCGATGGTTCCTTTATTGGGACTCTAGAATGCACCCACCTAACTATTGGCAAATCAGGCTATGTTAAATCAAGCTTTTGTATTGACTCGGGTACAATCTCTGGACGCGTTGAGGGAAATATCTTTGTCGAAGAGCACCTAACAATCCACACATCTGCCCATATCACAGGCAACGTAACTGCCCGCTCACTCACCCTCGAAGACGGCGCCATCGTCACCGGCTCCATCTCCATCGATACCCCCACCGCTAAAGAAGCTTAAGCCGGGGGAACCGGGAGTTGAGTTCAGAAACAACATCATCCCATGCCTTCTTATCTAACCCCTCACAACTCGCTTGTTTTTCTTGTGCATGCTCAAGTGGCGGTTTAGAGAAGGGCCCTAGATTCAACTCCAGAGTCGCAGATGATTGAATTCTCTTAATTAATGATAACAGCAGTTGTGGATTGTCTTTTGCAAAATATAGGGGTAATTGCTCGTCTTTATTTTTTGTATTAAATAAAAGTTGCTCGGCATCTTTATTTAGTATCTCATCAATAATGGAGTCCCATATGATTTGATTTTCCTCATCAGCACAGGCCCGTTGACGAATTGCCCAATGCAAGGTGTTATCTCTTGTTCTGTTTACTGACGAGCCCAATATTGCAATAAACTTGACTTTTTGAACTATAGTAAGGAACAAGCTTGGAGAATTTCTTGCATAAAATAAAGGACATTGTCCGAATGAGTTTTCTTTCTGTAAAAGCACCTGTTTAGAACCTTTTTGCATTAGTTCATTGATAACAGCATCCCAATCGCCTATCTCCGCTTGCTTGGATTCGGCTCTGGCCTTGCACGCAAGATGAAAGAGCGTATCCTTTGTGTCATTTACTGGTTGGCTTAACACTTTAAGTGAAGCCTTTTGAACACGCAGTAACAACCGCTCCGGACTATTAAGAGCAAGCTGAAATGGTTCCATATCGTACCTGCTATTAATTAAAAGCAATTCTCCACTAGGATCAATTTTAAAAAGCTCATCAATTACATCAGCCCACTTCTCTCTTTGCTCTTCATTATTTTTGGCCTCTGCCTCTTTACAACTTAAAACAGCCAACTGCATCACTGTGCCAGCAACACAAGTTAAACGAGTTTTTAAAACCTCTAGCGATTTTACACTTTGAATTCGATTTAAAAATCCAACTGGATCATGACTATAGCACTCGAAAAGACGCATATCATAATGACCATCTTTAGAAGGCAACTGACCTTCAGGGCTATTTATAATAAGTTCATCGATAACCTCATCCCATTGACTTTGGCATTGTTCACTGGTAGAAGCCAAAGCTTTAATTGACTCTTCTAAAACTGAGCCATGAGTTGGACTTAGCGACTGACTTAATACATCAAGCGATTTTATTTTTTTAACAAGATCCAATACCACGGTCGGACAATGAATGACAAGGCATAGTGGCAGCTGAGCAAACACATTCTTTATCTCAAAGAGCCCTTCACCTTTACGTATTAGCTGATCAACAACTTCATTCCATGTGGCACGGTCTTTATCAGACGAAGAGTTGGCTAATTTATCACAGGCGATATGGAGTAATGTGTTCCCAGACTTATCTAGGGGTATTCGCAATACCCCAGATTCGAGCATACTTACGAGTCTAATGAGATATGCTGGGTTACCTATAGCCCTGTGCAAAGGCGTATTTTCATTCAGGTCTTGAACTTCAAACAACTTCTCAAAACTAGGTTTTGTGACAATCTCCGCGAAAATACCTTGAATCGCCTCATCTTTCCAGCTTTCAATAACGAGGTGCAGTATCGTCCCCTGGACACCTAGCCTACTCATTGGGAAACCCAAAAGCCCTATAGATGTAATCCCTTTAACCCGTCTTAAATAAAAATCACGGTATCTTTCATTTTCTGGGCATCCCCATAGCTTTTCATTCAGAGATACATTTGGTTCGCATTCAGTCTCCATCAGAGATCTCAGATTTGTAGCGCGCTCTGCAATAGCATTTATTTCAACATAGTCATTACTTTGTATCGCACGATACATGCGCCAAGGCTCAAAGCTTCTTAGAGAAATAACTGCTTTAATAGACGCCCAATTTAGCCGAACAGCTTGCCCAATGACTGCAGCTGCTACAAGGCCAATAGCAACCACAATAGCCGTTTTGCGGATGCAGTTTTGCGATGTATAGTTAACTGTGTTTGAACCGAGCCTGTTAATTGCTGACATAGATCCTCCAATTGCTAGGGATGGTTATAGCAAACAACAACTATATTTCAAAGATGGATTTTTTAATGACCCTCACTCCATGGCATTTTTTGTCTAAAGGGTGAGCAAGGCGAAATCAGAGAAATCTTTGTGAATTGAACCCGAAACTGAGGTTATTACGCAAAAAGACTGATATGAATGAGCGCGCGAGGATATTTGGCTGCAAGGCGGCGCTTTTCCTTGGGAGTCATGGGGTGGATAGACGGAACGAGTATGCAGCGCTCGTAAGCTTTACGATTGAGAGGAAGCTTTAAGAAGCGAGCGCAGTAGGTGGCCAGGGGCTTTGAGCGGCTGTTGAGGATGTAGACAGAGTCGATGGGTTCATGAGAAAGATGGTTGAGCTGAACGATAAGGAAAGCCGCCATGAGTTTAGCCACCGATGGGTGGCAGGCCTTGCTGTGCAAGGATTTGATGGGGCTGAGGTGATCAAAGCAGTGGATTGCTCTATAGCTGCAAGATTGGACCTCGATAGATGCTAATTCAATGTGTGATTGGCACTCTTTACAAAGGGGATAATGCCTCTTTAGAAGTGTTTGGCAGTTGCAGCATCTTGGAGGGAAGAGAAAGTCAAGGATCTTCACTTGAGTTGATACTTAGGATGTTCAAGAGATCCGCGCAGCGAGAGCGTAAAAAATTCTGTGATTTTTAAAAGAACGAACTGCTTCATGCGAATGTCGATGTGCATGTGCCCATCAAAGTCAATGTAGCTCTCTTTTTTCGGTGAGAGGAAAAATTGAGAGCGCTCACCATCGCTGTAGGCATCTGTTAAACTATCAAGATAAAAACGCCCGTTTTTTAGGCTGCAGGTGAGATGACCTCGCACGGGCACAAGCAAACCGACATCTAGGCCAATTCGCCCTAGGACTTCTTTGGGAATGTCTAGCAGGCTGACGTTTCGCTTAAATGTGTTGATAAAATTGAGCTGGCCTGTGCCGGTGATGCTCTTTTTATCGCTTAAGTTTCCTTCAATATTGTGAAAATCTAGGTTGCGCACAACAAAGGGTTTTAAACGCCCAGGCTTGCGGCCAGCTTTGCTTAGTCGAGAAGGGCGCAGATCGAGCATTTTGAGCTCGGGAATGCTGAAGCGGTTTTGATCGACTTGAATGAGTGGAATATTTAAGCTGAGTGCATCGTCAGCAAGGGTAAATCCGCTGAGTGTTAAGCTGTTTTGTGCATAGGATGTCGAGGCAAGCAGGTTTTTAAAGCGATATCCTATTAGCTCAAAGTCTTTGCCTTTAAAAAATCCTTCAAATGTGCTCTGCTCTGGATCTTTCAAGTTGATGGATAGATCCCCGGCAATTTTATATCCACGCCCTAAATCAAAGTCTTGGATAACTTGAGCAATTTTGCTGGGCATGAGCTTTGCTGCAGCATTCCAATCGATATCGACTTCTCCTGTCAGCGCAAGCGCTGCGCCGCTATCTATTGGCTTGGCATGAAAGTTTAAGTCGAGCCCGCAAAAATGACCAACAGCTGAATCGATGAGGGATTTCGATCCATGGGAAAATTTAATTGTTAAGGGATTTTCATGTCCTGATGAATCGTTTAAGATAAGCTTTGGATCCCGGTGTTTATCAAAGGGAAGTGATGCCTCCACTGTAAAATCTGCAGATTGGAGTTTTGTGAAGGATTCAAAATAAAGTCCACTGTTTGTTCCTTTGATCTTGCTACCGCGCAAAAAGCAGCTGAGATCTCCGATCCAATAATACCCATCTTTGAGATCTGCCAGCAGAGAAAATGACCCAGGCGAGAGACAAAACTCTAACCGTGTTTCTAAGTGGTTGTCCCACCGAAAAGGAATTTGAGCGACTGTGAGTTGATCACCTAGTGTGTCAACATAAGGAAGCAAATGGCTTCTAGCAAGGGCAAATACAAGCTCTGGCGTTAATGAGATATGAAAGTTATCACAGGAAAAACGCTTTTCTTTTGACTGATAATCAAGCGATCCAATCAGTAGTTTTCCATCGACGGCTTCAAGTTCTGGATGTGATAGCTGTAAGTGGGCATTATGCAGCTGAATGCCTGTTTCTGGATCAAATGTCATCTCAATTGGCGCTGTAGAGCTCACGGTAAAGTTTGCATCTGAGTAGGAATCGCACTGTAGTTGGAAGCTGGCTGCCATAGCTTTTAATTTCATGTCCCAGTGAAGCTGACAATCGTTGATGTTTGCTATGCCATTTAGATAGGGCTTGGGGATCTGCGGAAGCAACAGCACAAACTGCTGCAAATCGATCTGACATGTATCTAAGCTTAAGGCTAAATTGCCGCTGAGGGCATCGTAGGTCCCCTTTGAGCTTGTAAACGAAGAGTTCCCTGCTTTAGCATCAAAAAGATTTAATGACCAAAGGTCGTTTGTTTTTTCACAAAGACCTGCAGCTTCAAATGATCCAATGGTTAAATGAGATAATGTGAGCGAATCTAGGTCATATTCTAGACCTAGCACAAAGTTTGAAAGGGCTTGGTTTGCAATTGACATATTCTTGCTAGCGCAATCAAGCGACCACCCAGATGGCGCAAGTTTCCAGTCAAGATCAAGCTGTCCTTTCAGATTCATTTTAGCAAGATTTTGCGTTAGCCCAGGTGTGAGTTTGATGAGATCGAGGGCATTTAAAAATCGGCAAACTGTGGGTAATTTTGACATCTCGATTTGGGTTATTAAGGAAACCTCTTCCAATGCATTTGACAAGCTACACTTTGTCAATTGAAGAGGCGCGCCAAAAAGATGGGAATACTTGGGGTCAAGTTCAACCAACACCATCTGCGGATCTTGCTGCAATGATCCTGTAAAGCGCATCAAATCATGCGTCTGGCTTTCGATGCGCAAATCGTAATCCCATTGCATGGATTTTTTTGGGCGGAGTGCAAGCTTTGGCGCGCTCACTTCATAATCAAATTGCCGATCGTTTTCAACAATGATGAGCGATCCATGAAGTCCGCATATTTGAAGCACTTCATCATCTGTAGAAAATTTGATTTGGCAGTCTAGACCCTTTCCAAAGCATTTCTCTGTTAAGGCATAATGACCATTTTTAAGCTGGACTCGAGCCTTGCATAGCTTTAGGCGTGTGTTGATTTCAAGCGCAGGCGCCTTAACAGCATAAATATCACCACTCAGCGGCAATTTTAATTTTTTAAGGGCTTCAAAGTGAGCGAGCACTTTAATAAGATTCTTGGCATCTCCATAAATTTCATCAGCTGTAAAGCAGATATCTGGCACCTCAGCATGAAAACCCACACTGATTTGCCCTTTGAAACCAACTTCTTTTACTTGCCCCACTAAATTCGAGCATTTAAGCTCATTGCCATCAACGCTGAGCAGTCCTTTAAGATTTTCAAATGTTAAGTCGAGGTCTTTATCCATCAACTTGGCATCGTCTAGCGGTAAGGAAAGATTCAGCTTGCCTTGCATATAAGAGATGCTCGCTTTTTGCTTCAATGCGGGAAGCGGCAGTTTCAGTACATGCCCATCTGTTTCACATGTAATTTCTGGGCTTGTAAAATCAATCTGCGCTCCTTTTCCATCGAAGGCACCTGAAAGCGACACATCGCCATTGATGGAGCAAGGAATCTTGAGCTTTTCTAAGAGAATTTGATAGAGAGCTGCGGGCATGTGCTCAGCCTCACACCACCCTTTTACACAGTCAAAATTCTGCGCTTTTAAATCATCTGCACTGCACTTGATGCCGAAAGCGCACTTGCTGCTCCCATCGCATTTGATGCGCGTTGCAAAGCTCCAATCTTTATCTTTACGATCGATAAGAAGGCGTGCTGTAAATGGAATATTTTGAGGTGAAGAAACGCTCAAAAGATCTGCTAGCTGCTTTGTGTCCCCGTTAACACTTAAGGCAAGCGATGGTGAATGCAGCCCCCCTTGCCCGGTTCCCTCAACATGTAAACCTCCAAAATCTCCATCAAAGCGACACTCTTCAATGACCTCTCCATTCACTCTTAATTTTAAATGATTTGCCAGGAATGTGGAAATTTCTCCCTGCTGAATTTCTATATCCCAGTTAGCATTCTCCCATCGTGGCCCACTTTCAAAGGGCAATCTTGCAGTCGCTTGAATATGATGACCACATCCTTCTGCTTTCATTGAGGGCCATTTCACTGCAATTGATTGAGCAGACACATGCTTTAATGCAACTTCTTGAAGGTGACGTTTTGCAAGCTTTGCAACAACATGGGCATTGCAGGCTTCACCTTCCAATTCCAGATCAGCAAACCGTGGAAAAAACGCTGCCAAACCATCGCGAAACAGTAAAAGCTGCTTTGAGCTAATTTGATTAAAGATGCCTTCAATTTTCCCGTAGCCACCTCGTGTAACGTCAAAGGTGATTTCGCTTTTTCCTTCACCGGAAATATTGAGAGTTGTTTGCAAAGATTGGCCACCACTGATCTTACCTTCACCTTCGATGGCAATCGGAAAGCATGCATCTTCGCGCACAACAGCGCCCTTGAGGGCAATTTGCGTTTTGAATTTCTCTGGGATAACTGATCCACTTAGCTGCAAACCCCATTGAGCAGGCAGCCTAGGATGGAGTGCTAGCAAATAGCCGCTATCTAAATGAATCTCTTGACTTGGAAAAGTTCCTTTCAAAACAAACTTTTGGGCGCCCACTTTTAACTGGCGACGCCCATGCCAAAAAGCGGGTTCTTTAATTTCAATGTCTCCGTTAAGGTCACAAAGGTCCCCATCACCATCCCATCCTACGGATAAATGACCGTGCGCAATTCCCTGTTCAGGCATCCATGAAAGGCGATTTTTGATCAATGAGCGCAGAGGCGCCAAGTGCTTGAAATCTGCTTCAAAAAAACGCCCGATGACAAATGATCCTTCACTGTTTTTTTTAAGCATGAGCTCAAAAGCACCTTCATCAAGCTCTAACAAGCCCACATCTCCAGGAGATGTGCCGCTTGTAAATGCAAAAGGTAGACTCACGTTTTCTTTTTCGATGATTCCATCTTTAATCGTTAGATGAAGCGCGCGCGATTTTGAGGGGGTTAATTCTGTGAATGCACCCTTGTCTTGAGGTTTCCAAATAGGATGATCCAACATAATGTGAGGGCGAAACCCAAATGGTTTGATAGAAAAACGAAAGAGCACCTCACAAGAGTCTACATCTACAGAACCAAAAGAGCCTGATGCAGAAACCGACTTTAGTTTCAGTCCGCCACGCCCAAAAGTGATATCTTGCGCTTTAATGACAGCGGTGTGATCAAAGCGCATTGCAAATTTTTGCAAACCCCAAAAAGCAAGCGATTTTCCATAAAAAAATGCTGAAAAACATAAAACAAGTGCGCATCCGCACCAAAGCATTCTTTTGAAGCTCGCCTTCTTCATCTGTACAATTAATTTTATCTTGGTTATGAGTAGTTTTGCTTCAATATATCACATAAAGGAATTGGGGTGCTGCGAAAATTTCTTCAATATCAAATCTCATTGACAGATCCTGGGAAACCCCTGCATCGCTTGCGTCCGCTTATGGAAGCTATTGACACATTTTTTTTTGAAACACCTCAGCAAACAACGAGTGGTCCCCATATTCGCGATGGCGTTGATCTAAAACGGATCATGGCATTAGTTGTGATTGCTCTAACTCCTTGCATCCTCATGGCTATTTGGAACACAGGACTTCAAAAATTAGTCTACTCTTCTGTAAGCGACTATCAAAGTTACCTGATTTCTCCCTATTTCACGTTTGCCAAGCAAAATTGGAAAACAATTTTAGCCTACGGTGCTGGGGCCTTTCTTCCCATCATGTTCATCTCTTACTTTGCCGGTGGAGTTTTTGAGGTCTTGTTCGCCTGCGTACGCAAACATCCCATTTCAGAAGGATTCCTTGTGACGGGGATGCTCTACGCTCTCATCCTCCCTCCTACGCTCCCTTACTGGATGGTTTTTTTAGGCGTTGGTGTAGGCATCACACTTTCAAAAGAACTCTTTGGAGGCACTGGCTACAACATTTTAAATCCTGCACTTGTTTGTCGGTGCTTTCTCTACTTTACATTTCCAACAAAAATGACAGGTGCCGTTTGGGTTGGTACCAATCCAACAACGATGCAAAAGAGTATCAGTGCCATCAATCAAGCTCTGGGCTATGACGGTGTCACACAAGCCACCGCCCTCGGCGTCTTTAACACTCCAAACGATATCAAATGCACCCACATCAATGCGATTTTATCCAACACCTGGCCAGACACCTTTAACTCACTCACCGCATACCTAACCACCCCATCAAAAGAGGGGGGATTAAATCTCTCATTTGAGTCTCTCCCACAAGCTTTGGCTTTTGCAAAACTCAAAGCTGGCACTGGCATCTTTTCAGACGCTAACCTTTTCTTTGGAAATATGCTCGGCTCATTGGGCGAGACATCAACGCTTGCTTGTCTTATCGGAGCTGCATTGATTCTTATTACTGGGATTGGATCTTGGCGCACCATGCTCAGCGTTGCCCTAGGGGTGATATTTACAGCTGGTCTCTTAAAAATCGGCGCTCACATTATCGGCCCACAAGCTGCAGCCAACTTTGATTTCCCCATTTACAAACATTTTCTCATGGGTGGACTCGCATTTGGGCTTGTGTTCATGGCAACCGATCCAGTCTCCTCTCCCGATATGTCCTTGTCCAAATGGATCTACGGTTTTGTCATTGGGACGCTTACCGTGATTATTCGCGCGATCAATCCTGCTTTTCCAGAAGGGGTCATGCTCGCTATTTTATTTGGCAACGTCATCGGCCCACTTCTTGACCACTACGCTTTAAAGCGGTATCGCAAAGGCTATACCTATGCGTGATTCAAACCGCTATATCACCCTCTTTATCGTTGCAATTTGTATCGGCTGTGCATCCATTTTGTCTATTCTCGCAGATGTACTGCGCAATCCCCAAGAAAAAGCGCGCAAGCTTTATCTTAGCAAGCAACTCCTGATCAGTGCAAAACTCATCGAGCCCGACCAAAAGCTTTCGCAAAACCAAATTCTTAACATCTACAACAGCCGCGTTGAGCCACGCTTAACCAATGCAAGAGGAGAGCTATTTACCTTTGAGCAACTTAACTTAGACCAAGACATCTATATGGAAACGAACGCAAAAACAGGTTATGCCAATCTCCCTTACAAACTTGTTTACATCATCAAAGAAAAAGATTCAGAGGCACCATACGGGTACGTCATTCCTGTAAATGGGTATGGTCTTTGGGATGCTATTTATGGTTTCATCTGCATTGCACCCAATGGTGACACCGTAATTGGCACCACGTGGTATGAGCAAAAAGAAACGCCAGGCCTTGGCGCAGAAATAGCCACAGCAAAATGGCAAGCACAATTCCCTGGCAAGCTCATCTTTCAAGAAAGCCCCTCTGGAACCACAAACTTTGAAACAGCAAAACTAGGCATACGCGTTGTCAAAACTACTGTCGAGCAAGAAATCGGCAATCGCCCTGCAGCAAAAAGCGCTGTTGATGGGATCAGTGGCGCCACAAAAACTAGCGAAGGCGTATCAGAGGCCTACCAAAAATCCTTAACGCCATACCGCCAATTTCTCATCAGGAGGCAAGCACCATGAAACCTTACCGCACCTACTTTACCGATCAGCTTTGGAAAGAAAATCAGATTTTAGTCGCCGTTCTTGGGATCTGCTCAGCACTGGCTGTTACCATCAAAGTATCCGTTGCCATCACCATGGGCTTGTCCGTGATGTTTGTCACAGGATTCTCTTCACTCCTCGTCTCACTTTTGAGCAAATACACACCAGAGAACGTGCGCATGATCACCCAACTAGCTGTCATCTCCATGTTTGTTATCATCGTCGATCAATTCCTAAAAGCCTACTTCTTCGACATGGCACGCACACTTTCAGTCTTTGTAGGTCTAATCATCACAAACTGCCTTGTTATGGGTCGTGCAGAGTCCATGGCACGCAACATCGCACCCATTCCAGCCTTCCTCGATGGTCTTGGGGCTGCCACCGGATATGCCATCGTCTTGCTAATTGTAGGCATGATTCGCGAGCTCTTTGGTTTTGGCACCTTGCTTTCCTACCGCATCATTCCCCTTTCTTGGTATGCCACTCCAGAAAACCCCGACGCCTACCAAAACTTTAACATCATGGCCTTAGCTCCCTCTGCCTTTTTCATCCTCGGTTTCATGATCTGGATCTTTAATCGCATCGAGGAGAAAAAAGTATGATCATGGGCCCTTACACTGTCCTGAATCTCTTAGGACTTGCCATCCAATCGATCTTCATTCAAAACATCTTGCTCTTTTACTTTCTTGGAATGTGCTCATACCTAGCCTGCTCGAATAAAATATCGACCGCGCACGGCCTTGGAAAAGCCGTCTTTGTCGTCATCACCTTATCAGGCACCATTAACTGGTTTGTCCACCACTACATCACTGGACCTAAAGCGCTCTCTTGGTTAGGGCTGCCTAATATCAATCTCAACTTCTTAGAATTCCTCGTCTATATCTCTGTCATCGCAGCATTTGTTCAAGTTCTTGAAATCGTCATAGAAAAATTCTCACCAACTCTTTACCGCGCGCTTGGGATGTACCTACCTCTGATCACAGTCAATTGCGCCATCCTCGGAGCTTCCCTTTTTGCAACCGTGCGCGACTACCCCCTCATTCCCAACATCGTCTACGTCGCTAGCGCAGGCATTGGCTGGTGGCTTGCCATCCTGCTCATCGCCTCCATCCGTGAAAAGCTCACCTACTCCAATATCCCCAAAGGCCTCTCTGGCATGGGCATTACATTCATCATCACAGGCCTCATGGCCCTTGCCTTTATGGGCTTCACCGGAATTTCACTCGATCAAGTCTCAACAGACGACACCTACCCTCAAGAGCTAAACGCCCCATAGCTCTAAAAAATCATTTATTCTTGTATAATAATCTATCCATTATGTAGAATTGCACTTATTACTTTTTAAAAAGAGGTTAAAATGAGCGCCTTATATAACACTGAGAGTTTGCGTCAAACAACCCGTAAAAATTTATTAGAATCCAATGACCATTATTACGCTTATTTGGATAAAATTGGCAAAGTATCAATTGTTTGCTTTGCGGTGTCAATTTTACTTTTTCTAGGATTATCAGCTATATTTACAAAGCCTGATCCCAACTTCAAAATACCAGCCCCTGGCTCACTCACGATTATAGATAATTTACTAGGCGCAATTATCGGCCCTTCCTTCATAATAAATAAATACACGCCCCCAAGGATTTTTTCTCATCCTCAGTGTTTGGCTGATCTTGGCATTACCATATGTGAGCGCACTTACAGCGTTTCCATGAAAATTCTATTGGGCCTAGGAGTTTTTTCCGCAATAACTGCAGCTGGAGCGGCACTTAAAATGCAGTTAATAGAATCATCTAAAATGCACCAGAAAAAATTTAATCGTAGAGGATGGAATCTTTAGACAGAATTGATATAACTTCGTAAAACAGCCGGCAGTGTCTGCATAGCTTCAACAAAATGGGTGGCTGTTATTTCACCAAAGTAAAGCTTTTCAGAACCCCCATAAAGCACAAAATCAACTTCAAGCTTCGATTGTGTGAGCCAGAAATAAAGATTGTAGCCAAGGCGAAAGTAATCATTTACAGCACGCAGCTCTTGGAAAAACAGCGTCTCTAAAGCAACCCCTTCTATATCGACTGCTGGATCGAATGGACCTGTAGGCCTCAGAGAGCGATATACACCAACGTCGAAAAAATAAAATTTCAAACCGCTGACTAATTTGCGCTTAGCACGCCTTGAAAAACAGGCAGACGTATTGTCAAAAGCAAATCCTCCATGACATGAAAATATCCCATTATAAGCCGGCGACCTACGCCGGCCTCTCGAGCGATTTCAGAATAATTAACAATAGAGCCTTGTGAAAAGCTTGCAATTTCAAGTGCTCTTGCAAAAGCATCAAGCTTGCGTGTTAACCCCTCTTCAGTTGAGGTTGACACTATCAATTCGTCACCTCAGCTAAATCCGTAATTTTTATCTTGGCTATTTTACAAAAATCGTATTTCTCATCAAATGCCACACATTGGGCATCAAAAGACATCCCTTCTATTTTTTTATTTCTCTCTTTAATAAGCTGCTCTTTGAATTTTTCAAACTTCACTAACTGTTTTAGTAGTTCAACCGCTATACCATAACACCCTCTTTGAGTACAGAAATCAGCATAGTTATAAATTTCATTATAAAGAGACATCCATTCGTCAATCTGAAAGGGTTTTGCAAAAATGTGCGCATTATAAACATCATTCTTTGCCAAGTAGTCACAACTCTGCAGCAAGGGAGTGGTATTGCGATAGGAATCCTTCCATTCACGAGTCTGCCAAGGAGCGTAAGTAAAAGAGATTCCCTGCCCCTCTTTCCACTTTGTTCGATCTAGGAAATATTCATTACCAGGTTGTGCCACGTGCTCTCGCCATATCCATTCACACCACGTTAGTTTATTAGGAGTTAGTCCATGCAAGAACCATATGTCAAAATCCTCGGTGATAATCACCGCTCTTACATTTACTGGGCTACTTACCCAGAATATTTTCCAAATGGTTTTTTCAAACACCGTTTCGTCCGCCATCGCTGGTCTGCAAATCATCAACGCAAGGGCTACTACGGCATATTTTATAAGACTTTTCATTGTGGCCTCCTATTTATTAAGACCAGTCTATAGGAGCCCTTTTTTTTCTTAAAGTATTCTTTAAAATAATTCATGGATCATCTGGTCAATTCTGAACAATAGCTACATATGTAGGCAGCTATTTTTCAGAATTCGCAAATATATCGAACAACAATCTCATCCCAAAGCTTAGCGCATTTGATCCCGGCCATGAATGACCGGGTTTTTCGGCGCTTTTGTTATAAATTTGTACAGTTATTGCACAGATTTCCGCTGTTTTTGTGCAGTTTCTGCACAAATTATTCAATAAGTTGTGCTTTTCATGGACTGAGGGTTACTAAGGCCTGGTAAGCTGCTTGCTCCAGAAGAAGCTCTAGCTCAGCCACAGATGAGAGCTCAACCTCGTAGAGCCAACCGCCCTTTTCTGGCTCATTATTGATAAGGGAAATATCACCCTCTAATGCTTTGTTGACAGCAACAACTGTGCCACTGACAGGGCTATAAACATCGATGGCAGCTTTGGTCGATTCGAGCACAGCTGCTTCTTGACCAACTTTCAGCTCATCACCGACTTTAGGCAACTGAAGGTAGACAACTTCACCCAGCTCTTTTTGCGCATGGCAAGTGATTCCCACGCGCCCTTTTTTTTCTTGAACGTTGACCCATTCATGCGACTCGGTGTATTTCATACTAATTCTCCTGTTGCCCAAAGGGCGGGGTGTTTAGAAAAGGCGTACTCATGTGATGAGACCGCAAATGATTGCGGATCGCCTCCCTTGCGATTAACACTGTAGCAAATGCCCAGCCTGTTAAACTCTTTGGGGCTGTAGCCATAAAGGGCGTCACTGCTAATGGCAATTTCCATTGTATAACTTTTTCGATTAAAGGTGGTATCAACACTTAAATCATCTGGATCTGCCAGCTCTCTTGAGTCCTCTTCTCGCATGCGCGTGATCTCTTGAGATTTGCATTCATCATCTTCTTTTGGAAAAAAGACAAAGTGGTGACAAAACCGCGTAACTGTTCCCGCTGACTTTAAATCGCGCGTATCGATAAATAGCTCAAAGCTATCTCCCCGCTGTAATTCTGGGAATGCGCTTTCCTCAAAGGCCTTATCAACGTCAACAACAACAAAAAGCCCCTTTTCATTCCATGCCATGGCAACCCGTGCAAAAGAATCCTCATCTAAAAACTCGCTCATATCTGGCAGAAGAAAAGGCTTTTTGAGGCCCTTTTTTGCGTCAAGACGATCGCTTTTAGGCAAAGGGAAACTCAGCTTAAAAAAAGTCGCAGCTCGCAATGCAGGAACATCTTCAAACATCGTCTATTTGATCGAGTAGCTGATTAAAAACATGAGCCCTAGCCTCGTGAGAAAGAACCTCTTGCGATGCTTTTACAAATTCACAGCTTGGCACTAGGTTGTCATTTTTTCCCTCGATATAAGCAAAGAGTAAATCCCCTTGCTTCGACTCAAAAACACCCGTCCACGACTGCGCCTCTTTTTGAAGCATCTCATCATCCAAAAAGTGATGATTTTGCGATCGCTTGAGCGTATGCGTTGCTACCTCGAGCTCCCACTGTTTCCCAAAACCCTCAACAGCTGGCGCATTTGTTTTATAAAGAGCTTGCTGCTCTTTTAAGTAGGCCTCTAAACGCTTTTTTACTGGATCAATATAAGCAAGCTTAGCAATATCATCTTTGACATCATACCACTTTTTCCATGCTCCTTTCTCATCTTGGAAAGTTTTAGGAGATTGCTCGCGAACACGCTTATATGATTGCTCGAGCTTTTTGCTTAACATGCTATCTAAAACGCCAGCATCGATTGCTTGCTCGAACGTTAGAAGCTTAGGCCCCTCGCTTTGCTTGGTAACCTCAATGCGGTAAAAATGTTGCTGATCGTCAGTAAAGCCTTTGAGTTTTGGCGATTCCTCTTTGAGCAGCTGAGCAAACGCACTCAAATGCGTAATTCCCTCGAGAGGCTCTCTATCTCCGCTTTTAGCAACATGCAGCGTTTCACTACTCATCGCTGCTTCATCTAAGGCCTCGTTCACCCACTCTTCATGGAGCTCCACAATTTTCTCTCTGGCGTAAGCATCAATCAAGCTCCGCTGCTGCGGATTTAAAGCATCGAGCTTTACTAGGCGCTCCTCACGTGAAGATGCCTCGCCCCCAAGAGCTGGGCATTTTGCCACAAGAGAGCTCCAATGATCGGCATCAAGCTCGTATTTTAGCATTTCCTTCAGCGTTACTTTTTGCACAAGCGATGGCTTGTAACAGCTTGCAACTTTCACCTCAAAGACCTCTTCAATCAGTTGCCCATCAATTTCATCCAATGGGCGCGGTGCACTTGGCAATCCATGACTTGACTTGCCGACTTTTTCTAAATAAAGAGCCAGCTGAGCAGGATAAGCGCGTGCGTATTCTGGCAGCCTATATGTTTTAACTTTTACCCCATCATTTGCAAAAGCATCAAATTGCCTTTGCATCAGAGGATCAACAAAAAGCGTTCCGCCCGTCTCATCCATCAAACGGCGAAAAAGTAAAACGTCACGCCAGACATTGACAGCCATTTCTTGATTCATTTGTAAATACTGAAGCTGCTTATCCAAATACTCTGCCACTTCAGATCCTTTAACCGCCTCGCCACGATTTTTTGCACTCATGAATTTAAAGCCATTATTCCATAGGTCTGCTTGTGCCTCTTCGCGGGTCACCACATATCCCCTCTTTTCTGCTAAGCGAGCACCGTTGATGATCACATTTGAGCACTTCTCTATAAAGGCGCGGCCAAACCAATCTTCTAAACTATGAGCTCCAAACAAACTTAAATCAGCCTGTGCAAGGTATGGATCTTGAGCTTCTTGAAATTGCCTTTGCTGATACTGAAGGACTTGTCGCACAAGCTCCCCATTAATGCCCTTTGTGCTGACATATACGCTAGATAAAGCCTTAAAGACCTCAGGACCAAACTCCATATTTTGTAACTTTTCAATCTTCTCAGGCAAATTAGGGGTGAATTGATTCCAAATACTGGCAGCACTCAAATGAGCAAATCTGGGATGGACATAAGGCTTATACGTTTTTGCCTTTTTATGCCTTGCATCAATGTCCCCTTTAAAGGCTTCAAAATAGCGCACACCCATCACATCAGCCAGCCCTGACTCAAGGAAATCACGACGCAAGACACCATCGTTAAAGAAGTTAGGAACTTGCCTAACTTGAGCTAGATGACCATCTAGGCAATCGGCTGAAATAAAGCGCATCATCGCATCGCGATGGAGCAAATGAATATCTGAGCCATCAATAGCTTTTCCTACAGCGGGATCTGGCAACTTGCTTGGCATGCGGCCTATTCGCGAGGAAACCCCAAAGAATAAGAAGCTTGCGACAATAAAAAAGCCGACAACAACAATAAAAACTTTCTGGTATTTTCGTAAAACTGTGAGCATAAGCAACTTCCATTTTTTAGCTAAGTGGCTCTATGCTATCATAAAATCCCTCAATAAGGCAATCCCAACCCGTTAACGCCCAGTCTCAAGTAAAATAGTTTTAAAATTATTATTATATATGTTATAATATAAGCTATAAAACTTAATAACCAATAAATAAGGTAAATAAAATGAGAATATTTGACATATTTAAAACAAGACAAACTGTAAAGGCTCCTACCGAAGAGCAGATTAGGGAAAGCAAGATTAGGACCTTCCTTGATGCAAAACTATCCGTATTGAAAAATGAATTCGATACACGACTTTCTGCACTAAGAAAGGGTTTAACACCTACAAGATCTTATACTCCGATGTCAGCAATTGATCTTATGAGTGATGCAAATAGCCTTTTCCGCACTGTTGATGAAGCCAAGAAAGCTGCCAAATACCTCAAAGATAGATTTTCTACAGGAACAAGAACAACCGCTACAAAGCCAATGCCTGCAGCAGACCTAAATCTAATATCGCGCATAGAAGGACTAGTAGAGCAAAAACCTGAACCTGCTAGAGGCGCCACACCAACGATTTTTGCTGAACCAGTGTCTCATGAAAAGGTCCTTAATTTCATGTCTCGGTACAACTTTACAAGTTATAATGAAGCTCAAAAGGCGCTAATGGAAAACGCTAAACATTTGAATACTAGATCAGGAGCATAAAATGACAACATCAAGTATTTCTAGCATAGATGGAAGCAATCAGAGCTCTTTCACAGCAGGTCAAAAGAAAACCATTGAGGGCACAATCGAACTAATGAAAGAGGCAATATCAACCCTACCGGAGAGTGAGCGAAATGCTAAAAGCCTTGGAATAACAGCACTAGACTTCATGAATACGGGGCTGTTTGACACGATGGAGGAAGGAGAATGAGCCTCTGCATTTACCTTAAAAGCTCTAGGCTTGTCTGAAACTACTCTTAACGGATGCATTATAGCTTAATAAGCTTTTGCAAAAATAACACGACAAGGGCTGGGCTCACCTGTAATCACACAGGAGCCTGGCTCTTTTTCTCCTTCAAACGGGATGCATCTGATCGTTACACCTAAATCTTGTTGCACCTGCTCTTCAACTTTTGCATCACCGTTCCAATGGGCATAGGCAAACCCGCCTTTACCTTTGAAAAACTCATAAAACTCATCTTTTGAATCAATTTTAACGATGTTTTCTTTCTGAAAAGCTTTAGCGCGTTTGAAAAGCGTCGCTTGAATTTCGTCGAGCTGTCCTTGCACTGAGTGAATAAACTCAGCTTTTGACTGCTTGATATAATCTTTGGGCCCTTTCGTGCGATGCGCAATGCTTAAAACGTCTTCATCGATTTCACGCGGCCCGATCTCTACGCGTATTGGCACACCCTTTTTGACCCAATACCAGGCTTTTTCGCCTGCGCGCATATCGCGAGAGTCGATGCGTACACGCACGCTCAGCTCTGCTTTGAGTTGCTCGCAATACCCAAGCACGCGAGCTCTGTCTTCATCTTTGTGAATGACCGGCACGATGACAACCTGAACCGGAGCCAAGCGAGGCGGCAAGACAAGTCCATCATCATCGCTGTGAACCATGATCATAGCCCCAATGAGGCGATTTGTTACACCCCATGAAGTTGTCCATGCGTATTCTTGAGTATCAGCCTCAGAGCGAAACTTAATCTCAGCTGCTTTGGCAAAATTTTGACCTAAAAAATGAGAGGTCCCAGCCTGCAGTGCTTTTAGATCTTGAGTCATTACTTCCATTGTCAGCGTGCTCACAGCACCAGGAAAACGCTCGCTTTCCGTTTTCTCACCCTGAATAACAGGAACTGCTAGCTCGTTGTGCATAAAGTCAGTATAGACATCAAGCATTCGCTTTGCATCTGTATAGGCTTCATCTTTTGTTGCAAAAGCGCAGTGCCCTTCTTGCCATAAGATTTCGACTGTACGCAAGAACATGCGCGTGCGCATTTCCCACCGCACAATATTGGCCCACTGATTCATTTTCATCGGCAAGTCTCGATAAGACTGAATCCATTTTGCATACATCTCGCCAAAAATAGTCTCAGAGGTCGGCCGAACAATAAGGGGCTCTTCTAAGGGTGAAGCAGGCTCGAGCTTTCCATCTTTTCCTTGAGCTAGTCGATGGTGTGTAACAACAGCGCACTCTTTTGCAAAACCTTCGACATGCTGCGCTTCTTTTTCTAAGTAGCTTAGCGGAATGAATAGAGGAAAGTAGGCGTTTTCCACCCCTTCAGCTTTGAATCTAGAGTCCAGAGCCTCGACAATATTTTCCCAAAGAGCATATCCCCAGGGTTTGATCACCATGCATCCGCGCACTGGCGAATTTTCTGCTAAATCTGCATGCTTAACAACCTGTTGGTACCACTCGGGGTAGTCTTCTTCTCGCGTTGGAGTGATTGCTGTCTTTCCGTGTTTTGCCATAGTAGAACCAGTTTATTCTCTGGAGAATTCTAAATCAATCAAATTTTTGGGCAAATTCGGTCTTTACAAGATCTGCAATCTGGGAGCGCGCTTCAAAAATTGTCTTATCCCCCAGAAGCGACAATGTGTTTTGACCCATTGCGCTTTTTACACTTTCGTGGAGTAAAACATCTTGCAACAGCTGACTCGGCGGCATGGTGAGGCTGATGGAGCCCTGATGCAAAAAGCCCCGCTTGGTGCGTCTTTGAGCAGCTCCAGCGATTTTATAAGGGCCGAGCATCACATCATAGATCGTGGGCTTTGCCATGCAAAAGTGAGCTGTGCTCTCATCAAGTGGAACGGGGTCAATAGGTAAAAGATTGGGCGTTTGATCCAAAAATGCTTGCACAGCACGCTTAACGCAGCCGTTAACCATCTGATAATTTTCAAGGGTATTTTCAGAGTAAAGCGGATGAGATGCGGGAACTAGTAAACTAAAGGCATAATCACTGACATGAAAAATGATACCTCCCCCTGTCGGCCGCCTGCCCAGGCGCAGTCCGTGATCGCTCGCCTTTTCTAAATTGAGAAACTGCTCAGGTTTGATGAAGTGGCCATGGGTTGCAGCAGGCCCATCCCAATCATAAGTATGAAGGATTGGAGTGTCATCTAAATTATTTAATAACTCCTTATCAAGGTCCATATTGACTTGAGGATAGGCTTTGCCAGTATCGAGTATCTTTAGCGTCATGGATTTACACTATATCATAGACTAGAATTTGCATACCTTTTATTATACAAATATAGGGGTAAACACTTTCGTGTTTTAATTAAATAACTAATAATTAGGTACTAAAGATGATGTTTGACAAATTTACCAATCGCGCAAAGCAAGTCATTAAATTGGCAAAAAAAGAAGCGCAGAAACTAAATCACAACTACTTAGGTACAGAACATGTGCTTTTAGGCCTATTAAAATTAGGACAAGGCATCGCTGTTAATGTCTTGCGCAATTTGAATATTGATTACGATACTGTCTTAACAGAAGTTGAGCGCATTGTTGGATTTGGCCCCGAAATTCAAGTCTATGGCGACCCGGCACTGACTGGCAAGGTGAAGAAAGTCTTTGAGTTTTCAAACGAAGAAGCTGCAAACCTCAATCACAATTACGTTGGAACTGAACATCTTTTATTAGCTCTACTTCGTCAACCCGATGGCGCTGCAGCCCAGGTTCTTGAAAATCTCAACATCAGCTTAAAAGAAGTGCGCAAGGAAGTTCTTAAAGAACTTGAAACATTTAATCTTCAACTCCCCCCTATGGGCATGTCAGGGGCAAGCGCTCCAAAAGCTTCAAATGAGCGCCAACCGGGAGCTACCGACAAAATGCCAGCTCTTAAAGCCTATGGCCACGATTTAACTGAAATGGCACGCGAGGGCAAACTCGATCCTGTGATCGGCCGCAAACGCGAGGTTGAACGCCTTATCCTTATTCTTTGCCGCAGACGTAAAAACAACCCAGTACTCGTTGGAGAAGCCGGCGTTGGTAAAACAGCGATTGTTGAAGGCTTGGCCCATGCTATCGTTAAGGGCGAAGTCCCTGAAAATTTAGCCCAGAAAAAACTCATTTCCCTCGACCTCACTCTCATGATTGCCGGCACCAAATATCGCGGTCAATTTGAAGAACGCATCAAAGCTGTGATGGACGAGGTTAAAAAACATGGCAACATCTTACTATTCATCGATGAGATGCACACGATCGTTGGCGCTGGAGCCGCAGAAGGGGCCATTGACGCCTCTAACATTTTGAAACCTCCTCTGTCACGTGGAGAGATCCAATGTATCGGCGCTACTACAATGGATGAATTCCGTAAAGTCATTGAAAAAGATGCGGCTCTTGAGCGCCGCTTCCAAAAAATCCACGTCGCCCCTCCATCTAAAGAAGAGGCCGTTGAAATTCTAGGCGGTTTAAAATCACGCTACGAAGATCATCACCGATGCATTTATACAGATGCTGCAATTCAAAGCGCTGTTTATTTATCTGACCGCTACATTTCAGGTCGTTTCCTTCCCGATAAGGCCATCGACGTGATCGATGAGGCCGGTGCTAAAAAACGCGTTGCCACCCTGCAACAACCTCAAGAGATCAACGACTTGGAGGGAGAAATTGAGCACCTGCGCGGCGCTAAAGAAGATGCGATCAGCCATCAAGACTATGAAAAAGCAGCCAAGCTTCGCGACAATGAAAAAAACCTACGTGAAGAACTCCAACAAAACAAAGTCAAATGGGAAAAGAGCAAAGAAGAGAAAAAAGCTATTGTTGACATAGAAGACATCGCCACAATCATCGCTCGCCAAACGGGTATCCCTGTTACCAGACTTTCTGAAGGTGATGTGCAAAAAGTCATCAAAATGGAAGAAAATCTCAAAGAGGTTGTCGTTGGACAAGATGACGCCCTTAATACTGTTTGCAAAGCAATTCGCCGCTCCTACGCAGATATTAAAGACCCTAACCGCCCAATTGGAGCCTTTCTTTTCCTCGGCCCTACAGGGGTTGGTAAAACACTTCTTGCTAGACAGCTCGCCGTTCAGCTCTTTGGCGGTGAAGATGCCCTCATTCAAATCGACATGTCAGAGTATATGGAAAAATTTGCTGTCAGCCGCATGGTTGGAGCGCCTCCAGGATACGTCGGCTACGAAGAAGGTGGTCAACTCACAGAGCGCGTTCGCCAGCGCCCCTATTCCGTTGTGCTTCTCGATGAAATTGAAAAGGCTCATCCCGATGTCAACAACCTACTCCTCCAGCTTTTTGAAGAAGGCCATCTCACAGACTCACTAGGACGCAAAGTTGACTTCCGCAATACCATCATTATTCTAACATCAAATCTCGGCTCAGAGCTCATCCGCCGCAATACTGAAGTTGGCTTTGGAGTCAAAGAAGGGATGGTGGAATACGAGACTATGAAAACGATGATTGATAAGGCCGTGCGTAAACACTTTAAGCCTGAGCTTTTAAATCGTATTGATGGCACCGTGATCTTCCGCATGCTTTCAGACGAGCAGCTTGCCCTCGTTGTTCAACACGAAGTGGAAAAACTCAAAAGCCGCCTAAACACAAAAGGCGTTGATCTTGTTGTGACGCCCGAAGCGCTGGCCTTCATCAAAAAAGCGAGCTACAACCCAGAGATGGGTGCCCGTTCAATACGCCGAGGCATTGTCACAAACCTCGAAGATCCTCTTGCAGAAAAAGTTCTCCTTGCAGGCGACGATCTATCATGCATTACAGTCGACTTAAAAGAAGACAAGCTTGTCTTCAACGAAAAGACCTCCAAAAAAGAGGTCAAAAAGTCATCTGAAAAAAAGCTGATAGCCAATAAGAAGAGTTAAAGCTTTTGAGTAACATAAGGAGGCGGGCGGCCACCTAACCTGATGCCGTAAATCATCATCACAACCGCGATAAGGTTGCGTTAGAGTATTATTCGTGGGAGCAATCGCTTTTTCTGGTAGAAGTTGTCCATTCCTTCTAATTGTACCTGCTTAGCTTTGTGAAGCTATTATAGACACGTTCTTTTTTAGACATAAAAATAGCCTTCCCTTAAAATGCCCAACAGCGTTTTTACACTATAACCAAGGGGAAGTGTTATGACTACGCAAGCAATTTTTGAGTACATAAGCCAACGTATGTGCCTTGTCTGCTCTCAAGGTACAACTGCAACAGGATCATTTCTAAACACAAATGGCGGGGATGCAGGAATTTTTGTATCAACACTCCACAGCATTGTTCACCCATCGAATTCACCTGAAGACGTTGTAGGCTTTGACTACACACCCTCCATTATTTATTTAACAGAAAATTACAATTCAGAAATCAATTATTGGAAACCCACAACGCCTCATGAGAATGACATAATAAGCTATATGTATGAGGTTGCTCGCAAGGTTGACTTGGTGTTGTTTAAGGTAATTGGTCTCAAATCACCGGATTATTTTGAAACCTTGCCGCCAGATGAAACTTTAGATGTCGGCGAAGAGGTTTACTTTGGCGGCTTTCCATTGCACATGAGCAACCCTGCATTTCACAAAGGCTTCATATCATCCAAACAAGAAGTTGATGGCAGGCTTTATTATACGATTGATGGCACTGTTGTGCCTGGACATTCTGGTGGCCCAGTAGTTGTTAACAAAGGTGGATCAACAGGTCTTAAAATCTATTTGGTTGGGATTATTTTATCAGAAGCAGTTAGCCTTGATAGAGAACACCAACGACTTATAGAGGCTAATCGCAGATACAAACAAAAATGCCCAAATCCCATACCACCTAAGTTTACAATTTTCAATGCTAAATCCGATGAAAAAATAGAGAAGGATTTGGTAGACTTAATCTTGGCGGTTGATAACTTTGTGAGCAGAAACCTCTCTACGGGTATTGGACAAATGATCGAATCCAGCGCCATCTATGATCTTATAAACAACCAATATCAAGAAACAGAAGCGGTTAAAACTAATAGCGTTAATCCTGAAGATTTTCCTATTGGGGTAAAGAATGAAAAACTTCCAGGAATGCTTAGCCAAGACAATGATTACTTAAACTGGTATCACAGAAGGGTGAAAGGTAATTATCTTTGCGTTAAAATATTAAATGTTATGATTAAAGGTGGCCGTGATGAAATTACAGCAGAGCAAGAAAAACGGCTCTGGGATTATTATGAAAAAAATGTCTTTACAAAGCGTGCAGCTGAAAGGCTTGAAAGAGAAAAGGGCAAAGTTACAAAAGCAGAATTGACAAATGACCCAAAGGGAAATCTTGAAAACATCTTACACTCGATTAAAGAGAAGCATAGCGCCCTCAGCAGACCAAATCGACCCCTAACAGACAAGGCAATAAAAAATAGACAATTAGAGATTAGCAACTTATTAATAAAGGGAAATGAAAGCCTAGAATTGATTGAAAATGAGGATGAAAAAGCTATTTTCGCACTGCGCTTAAGCAATTATCGTGATGGCTCTGCTTAGTCCACTTCTTGGCCATGTCTCGGGCTGCTAAATATAGCAGCCTGAGTGCCGTATCATCAAAAGTGGACGCCAGCTGACTTCTTAACACTTCCCTAAACTGTCTGTGAATCTCTTCTACATTATTTATTGCATGCACCATTCTATCATAGGGCTTCTAATTGGCAAAACGGTGCCTATGCTTAAATTTGGTTTCTAACTCACCACGGCTAATAGACCAGCTCAGGCAACAATAAGCGTATTCTCTTCCTTACCCATAGTGCTGGGTCTTTGGCATTCACCTATCAAATGCTTCTGACTTTGCCTCGCTCACCATCTAAAGGTAATGAGTACCATAGGTGTCCTACTGGATAAAGAACCCGCAACCTTAAAAAACCAATAGTTTGCAATTTCAATAGAAAACTTCAAAGAGATGGCACGTTTTCATTGTCTAATTTGGCTCCACAAAATCCATGTAAACATTCCTTCCCCCGTTTTAAATTAACGCGATAGTAAAAGGCAGGTTCAAAGAATCAATGCTTAAGCGAGCTTTCCCACTTCTTGATGTAGCTGAGCAGCTCGTGCTGATCTGGCTTGGCCTGAAGGAAGGCCAGAGACTTTTCGTCACTAGCAAAGTGCGCAAGCTTTGCTAAAAGATGCAAATGGCGCTTGTCATCTGTAGAAAAGAGAAAGAAAAGGGTGTGAACAGGCTGGCCATCGAGCGCACCCCAGTCGAGAGGCTCTTGGGGATAGACAACCGTTATTAGATCGGTTTGACCTTTAAAGAGGAACTCACGTGTGTGAGGAACGGCAATGCCATTGTTGAGCGCTGTTGGTGAGAGCTTTTCCCGATCAAGCAATAGCTCTGTGATCACTTCGGCATCAAAATCTGCTTTATCGGCAATTCGATCCATTGCATTGCGTATAAGATGAGGCTTGTTTGCTCCGGGAAGGTTTAAAAGAACCCCCCCTTTATGGATAGCTCGGTAAAAGCTGAACTGTTGGGTCCCTGATTCACTTGATAAAAGCTCAGTGTCACCGGATTGTTGTCCAAAAGGCATATCTTTTGAGCCATTCTTCCCAAGGCGCTGGCGCATCAGCCAATCTTCGATTTCGATCCGAGAAAAGCGATATTGGCGGTGTAGACGGTAGGCTGGTATTTTTCCCTCCGCTAGCCATCGACGTATCGTGGTTTGTGATACCTTTAAAAGGTCTGCTACATCTTTAATCTTTAGATCCATCTTGTGACCACCTCTATAAACTTATGCTCATATTTACTCTTTTACAACATCAACTGAAATTTGAACACAGTTTTTTCACCCTTTACTAACACTTAACAAATATCTATGAACATCTTTAGGTGTTTGACAACTCAGTAATTTGGCCCTTTTTTCTTCATCTTTAACTGCAGTTGTAAGGTGAGAGAGGATCTGGAGATACTCGTTAGGGCGGTTATCGGGGCCTCCAATAAGAAAAATAAAATGGATGCCAAAGTGCTGGTCATCCCATTTTAAATCGTTATGACGCACAATGCCAACAGCAACAAAAAAGTCCTCATACGCGGCAATACGAGCGTGAGGAATCGCTATGCCATCTCCAATGGCGGTAGATCCTTGCGCTTCGCGCGCCTGCAGGCTTTGAGCAAAAAGAGCCCGCTCATGAATGATGTCATTTCGATAGAGCCGATCGACAAGGCTCTGGATGGCCTCATCGCTTGATTTTACGTCGATAAATGCAACTGACTCTACAGAAAGATACTTAGAGAGCTGAAAGTCTTTGCTGTGACCTTTTAAGCGCTCGATGAGCCCTTTTTTAATGCGTCCCTGTGTGGCCAAAACCGCCTTCTCCTCGCACGCTGGTGCAGAGTTCTGCCACAGGTGCAAATGTTGCTTTTGTTACCGGCGCAAATACACCTTGGGCAATCCGCATTCTGGGAGTTACCTCAAAGGCCTCTTTGCCGTGATTGATTAAAATCACGCCTATCTCTCCTCGATAATCAGCGTCGATTGTGCCAGGGGTATTGAGAACAGTCACGCCATGCTTATATGCCAGTCCGCTACGTGGGCGCACTTGCATTTCATACCCCGAAGGGAGAGCGATTTTTAAGCCCGTTGGAATGAGCCTGCGCTCACCAGGTTGAAGGATGATTGGCTCTTTGATATGCGCGCGCAAATCTGCGCCCGCTGCCTCTTCAGACCCATATGTAGGAAGTAATTCTGTGTCTTCTGCGATAACCTCTACTTGCATCTTTAAACCTCTGCGAGTTCTTTTAAAATTTCTTTGGGAGTTCTAATCGCTTTTTCGTTGCCCGTTAACATTTGAAGAAAATAGCTTAGTTTTTGTTTAAGATCGGCACGTTTCACAATGCAATCAACCATCCCCTTCTCAAGTAAAAACTCAGAGCGTTGAGCACCTTCTGGGAGTTTCTCTTTGGTGATCTGCTCTACAACGCGCGGTCCGGCAAATCCGATGAGCGCACGAGGCTCTGCAATGATGATATCACCAAGAGATGCGAAAGAAGCTGTGATACCACCGGTCGTTGGGTTGGTCAAAACGGAGATGTAAGGGATCTGCGCATCACTTAGACGAGCAAGTGCAACTGATGTTTTTGCCATTTGCATAAGTGAAAGAGTCGACTCTTGCATACGAGCTCCACCTGATGCGGAAACAATCACAACAGGAAGGCGCTTGGTTAGGGCGTATTCAATGAGGCTAGTTAGTCTCTCACCGACAACTGAGCCCATTGAGCCCCCCATGAAGCTAAAATCGAGGACACCCAATGCAGTGGGACGGCCGCTAATTTCACAAGTACCAACGCACACAGCTTCATCACGCTTTGATTTTTCTTGCGAGCGAGCAAGGCGATCGGTGTACTTTTCAGTATCGGTAAATATTAATGGGTCCGTTGGCTGAAACTGGGTAAATAATTCTTTGAAAGTGCCTTCATCGGCGAGCAGCTCAATCCGCTGCGTACCGGATAATCTGTAGTGATACTCGCATTTTGGGCAACAGCTGTAGTTACCTTTAAGCTGATCAGAGTGGATCATCTCGCTACAGTGCGAGCACTTGATCCAACCACTAAACCGATCTTTATTAGTAGATTGGACCTTAATTTTAGGCTTTTGCCGTGAGAACAATCCCATCAATAACCCTCAAGTTGACTAAATCAAGACACTATTTTACCACACCCTCTGATTAACCAGAAGCCTGCTTGTAACGATTTTCTACATCTACCCAGTTAACAATACGCCAAATATTTTTTAGATAATCGGGGCGAACGTTCTTATACTGCAGATAATAAGCATGTTCCCACACATCAACACCAAAAATAGGCACGAGCCCCTGAGTAGAAAGTGGGTCCTGGTTTGAGCAGGTCGCAATTTTTAATGAGTCTGTCTCACCGCAATAGCCGAGCCATCCCCATCCAGATCCTTGAATAGCAGCTGTTTTTGTATTAAATTTTTCTTTAAATTTTTCAAAACTCCCAAAGGCATCGTCGATTGCCTGGGATAAAGCCCCTTTTTCTAGATTACTTGACCCCTCAGGGGCTAGCATTGTCCAGAATAGTGAGTGGTTAACATGTCCACCACCATTGAATTTGATAGCGCTTTGCAGTGCGATCATCCCAGCGACATCGCCTTTACTCTCAAGTGTTTCATACTTTTCCATTGCCTCGTTGAGCTTTGTCACATATCCCTGATGATGCTTTTTATGATGCAGCTCCATAATTTCGGCGCTGATTACCGGCTCTAATGCACTGTAGTCATACGGTAAATCAGGTAATTTAAAACTCTGGCTCATAACACTCTCCTTCAATAGCTTTTCGTGTGACAGGACCAATCGCAATTAGCTCTTTGTCCTCAGGTAGCGCACCATAAATTTCGATAAACGCACGCACCGTTGATGGCGATGTAAACACCACTTTTTTAATTGTACTCAAGTCAGGGTATTTTTTGTGAACTTTTGTTTGCACATCATACAAGTCAATCACTTGATAGCTCACACCTCTTTCCAAGAGATATTGATCCATTAATCTCCTAGCTTTTTTTGAGCGCGGTAAACAGATGTTAGCTCCAGTTAAGTCCATTGATTCCAAAATCGCAATGATCCCTTCTTGCCTCTCATCTTCTGCAACAAGATCTGCTCTACCGACAGCATCGGCTGTTGCCCTACCAACAGCGATGATAAAAGCTGATGAAGGTATTTGGATCAATTTAGCTGCGCTCTTACTCGTGACAACAAAATGTGTAAACACCGACAAATCATCAAGCTTAGGAAAAAGCGGAATAATTTCGATCAGTGGGCAATGCAGGACCTGCTCAGGATAGCGCGAGGGGTCTAGGCCAGTATAGAGCGTTGTCATTTCTACAGATTAACCTGCTCATACACGTCTGTCAAATATTTTATATTAAAATAATAATTATTATTGATTTAATTTTAATCATAGTTTATGATGTTAAAAATGATAATACAAAACGTAGATCAATTACTATCTTTACCATTTAATGAAGTGGTAAAAGAAATTAGCAATTTGCCACACACATTTGATGCCCCTGAAGCAATCAGCAAATTTGCAAAACATTACGGAGTTAATCCTGACTACTTAATAGGCAGAGGGCTCTATCCATTGCTTACAGTAGATGGGCGCTACCTGCCACTGTATGGGAAATACGGCGAAGTCTTATTCATTCACCAACAAGTGTCACATTTCTTTCATGATCTTTACACAAAGACCAACCTGCAAGATTTACCAGCAGAACGCAAGTGTGAAACTCTGTACTTTATGGGCAAAAGCTACACCTTAGATTTGATTGATAAAATCTCTAACTATGCAAAGACATCTCTTTACTGCCCACAAGAGACAATTGACATCATTCAGACTCTTATCAGGCATTCGATGGAGACGTTGCTTGTCACAGTTTTGGAAAGTGACAGCTCGCTCTACTGGCTTACTATCCAATCTATCTTTGATGATTTAATTGCAAATCAAAACAATTGGGCTCAAGCAAAAGCGTTAAGATTCGCGCTTACTAAGCTCATTGAACACGATGGCATACCCTACTTAAGAAAACTTCTCAAAGCAGGCCTAAATGTAGATGCTCAAGATGAAAAGGGGATCACGCTTCTAATGATCGCTTGTTCAAAAGGCAAAGACAAATGTATCGAGCAGCTTTTGGAATTTAACGCCGATATAGAAATCGAAGATAAAGAAGAAATGAATGCTTACGACCACTCCTCTGGCAACACTTACGTACAAGCATTACTCAACGATGCAAAGGACAAGCTACTCCCACCGACGCTAGAATTACTTATCGAAGAGAGCTATCAGTCTTCATAATGACAGCCAACTTCCCCTGCAAGTGAGCGGTATCACCCGGCAGGTATAAGCGGTTTAAATGTGTCAATTCTAGCCGAATTAATGCAGCTTCAGCAATCACGACAGCATCATACCAACCTGCCAATAATTGCTCTAGTCGCGCTTCAATCGTCCCGCGAATATCTTTGCATACCACATCAGGCTTCATTTCACGCACAGCTCTATCTCTGCGCTCACTCGATGTTCCCACAATCGATACATCATCGAGAGTCATCCTCTCTCGCATCACCAATGCATCTCTAGGATCGACTCCCTTGGACAAATAAACGCACTCCAAGCCCTCTGGCAGAGGCTCAGGCAAATCTTTGGCCGAGTGGATAGCCAAATCGGCCTCACCAGAAAGTACCAAAGCATCGACCTCACGTGTGAAAAAATCCGTTTTATCCAAAGCGCGCAGTGACGTTTTCAAATCAAGGTCTCCATGCGTTTCGACAAAAATGGGCTGCAACACCAAGCCTAGTTCTTGCTCAATCTCACGCACCTGCGCACGTGCTAAGTTTGAACTTCTCGCAGCACACCTTAATTGCAATTGACCTTTGAAATTCATAATCTCCTTGCCTACCTTTTTATCAACCATCTCAATCATTGCCTTTCTAGAGGGTGTTGTCAAATTCATTTGGCAGCCTAAATTCCGACCTTTTTGGCTCCATTTTTACACTCCATTAATGATAGGCGGAGCATTCATCAGCTTCAACAAATATCGCAGTACACTCCGCAAAAATTGCCTTTTTCTCGTATTACACTACGACAAAATAGTGTTATGCAAGAAAATAGTGTGTTTTTTGACAAATTCCATAATTGTGCAAGATTTCTCAGAATTGGTATTAGCCCGACTTGCGCCCTATTTTGCCAGAGGGGGGTGAGCGAAGGGGTCAAGATACAAGCTGAGTGACGAGCGAAGGTAGATCCACCTTAGCGAGGAGAGAAGCGCCGTAGATTGATTCCTGCAGCTAGCCAATATGGAAAAAGAGGGCGCAAGTCGGGCTACTAAGGCAAAAGCAGGTGGATGGCGTCTTCGACAACGTCTATACCGCGCAGGTTAATTTTAGATGTGAGGGTTGAGCTGAGCCCTTTGAGGCAATTGGATGGGAGCACAAGTGTTGTAAAGCCCATGTTAATCGCTTCTTTAATGCGCGTTTCAATGCGCGGCACTGAGCGCACCTCCCCAGACAAACCCACCTCACCAACAACGGCTGTCTCAGGATGAATGGGCTGATTGCAAAATGAAGACGCAATAGCTAGCAGCGTGCCAAGATCAACAGCGGGCTCTTTGATTTTCATTCCTCCAGCCACAGAGACAAAGACATCAAGGGCGTGGAGTTTATAACCCATGCGTTTTTCAAGAACGGCCAAAAGGAGCGCTAGACGGTTTTGATCGAGGCCCGTGCAGCGCCTGGATGAAGTGGAGTAGGATGAAGGGGCAACTAAGGCTTGTACTTCGATGAGAAAAGCCCTTGCTCCTTCAACAGTTGGAATGATTGCGCAGCCTGATGATCCTTGATTGCGCTCTTCTAGGAAAACTGCGCTAGGATTGGGAACTTCCTTAAGCCCTTCTTCACACATTTGAAAAATGGCAACATCGTCAGTGGGGCCAAAACGATTTTTGATTGAGCGCAAAAGGCGATATCCATGCTGCTGATCTCCTTCAAAGTAAAGCGCTGTGTCAACAAGGTGCTCAAGCACTCTAGGACCTGCAATCTCTCCACTTTTGGTGACATGCCCTATGAGAAATGTTGTGATGCCCCGCCCTTTTGATAAGTGCATACACTCTAAAGCAACTTCTTTGACCTGCGTCACAGAGCCTGGTGCTGAGGGGATATCGTCTTTATATACGATTTGCACTGAATCGATAATGAGCACATCGGGATTGAGTTTATCGATTTGTGCGTGAATATTAGAAAACTGTGTTTCAGAAAGAAGAAAGAGTTTATCTGAGGTGGCTTTGATGCGGCGTGCGCGCATCGATGTTTGCGCAGCTGATTCCTCTCCGCAGACATAGAGCACTGTCAGCCCCTGCATTGCTAGACAGTTAGAAAGCTGCAAGAGCATGGTCGATTTGCCAATACCTGGATCGCCGCCAACAAGTGTCAGTGAGCCTCTAACAAGTCCATTGCCCATGAGGCGATCAAACTCGCCCATGCCACTTTGCATGCGCTCGCCCTCTGTTGCTTCTACATCAAGCACGCGTCGGGGCTCAGGCCTTTTACTTGTTTGAGAGGTGTACCGTTTCTCGGTCGGTGCAATATCCTTCATTTCGACAAGCGTGTTCCAAGCTTTACAAGCACTGCATGAGCCGGCCCACCTGATATGCGTATTACCGCAGTCGTTACACATCCAAACAGTTTTAGTCTTGGCCATTTTCAATCATCTCCATCGCTTTTTGCGCTGCATGGGCCTGCGCTGACTTTTTGGAATTTCCACTCCCAATAGCCTCAACTTTACCGACAACAGCTTTTACACAAAAGACTTTGGCGTGATCGGGCCCCTCTTCTTCAACAACAATATAGTCGGGCGGTTTGTTGAATTTTTTTTGAGCATAATCTTGCAGCTCAGCCTTCCAATTGCGGGGCGGATTTTGAATGGTTTGATCGATTTCATCAGCAAAGTGCATAAAGATAAATTGACGCGCTTTTTCCAATCCCCCGTCAAGATATAGGGCGCCTATAAGGCTTTCGAAAAGATCAGCCAAGAGCGATGCTCGCCCCCGGTGACTTTGGGATTGCTCTCCCTTTGATCTGAGCATCCACTTAGCAACTCCCAATTTTTCAATATATCCTTGACAGGCCTTGGCATCGACTAGTAATGAGCGAAGATGCGAAAGGTCCCCTTCTGCTCTTTTTGGCAAGTGCTCATAGAGAAAATCGGCAGCAATTAAGTTCAAAACAGCATCCCCTAGGTATTCCAAACGCTGGTTGTCTTCTTGTATAAAAGAGCGGTTTTCATTGACAAAGGAGGGATGGATAAAGGCAAGCATCAACAGATTGGGATCATTAAAGCGCATGCTAATTTGCGCCTCAATGATATGAAGATTTGATTTGAGATGATCTAATGGGTTCATATATGCTACCATGCACAGAATAGGAGATACACGTGGTCAAAGTCAATCCTCATTACGAGCGCCTTAAGCGCCCCATCATTTTTCCCGTCATTGAGCAGAAACTTAAAGAGTTTAAAGGGAATGATCTCATCAATTTGGGTATTGGTGATGTCGCCCTTCCCCTAGCCTTTGATGTTGCCCAAGCCGTAAGCGCTGCGATGGTAGAAATGAGCCAAAAGCCTATCGGCTACGGCCCAGCTGAGGGGTATTTGTTCCTGCGCAGGGCCTTGCTTGACGAATATAGCAACTACAATATTGCCGTCGATGAAATCTTTATCTCTGATGGCATTAATACTGACTTGGCAAACATTGCAGACCTTTTCGATCCAACGTGTAAGGTCGCAACAATTGATCCTGGATACCCAGTCTTTGGAGACTCAAGTCTTCTCGCTGGCAAGCAAGTCATCACCCTTCCTTGCGTAGAAGAAAATAACTTTATTCCTAAGCCCCCAAGCGAAAAGGTTGATGTGATCTACCTTTGCTCGCCAGGCAATCCTACGGGTGTTGCCATGACGCGCACTGATTTGGAAATGTGGGTTGCCTATGCGCAAAGCAATGACGCGATCATCCTCTTTGATGCTGCCTACGCTGGGTTCATCACATCCCCTGATGTTCCAAAGTCAATTTATGAAATCGAAGGCGCACAATCCGTGGCCATTGAAATGCGCAGTTTTTCCAAGTCCGCAGGTTTTACTGGTCTGCGCTGCTCATACAGCGTAATTCCAGAAGCGACCGGGCTCACTAAGCTTTGGAAAAGACGGCAAAACACCAAATACAACGGATGCTCCTATCCCGTTCAATGTGGCGCTTTGCAGGCATTAAAGTCAGAGGAGTCCTCTGCACAAGTTAAAACCTATCTTCAGTGCGCTGGCGCACTAAAAGAAGCTCTTGGCCAAAACGTCTATGGAGGCATTAACTCTCCCTACCTGTGGTGGAAGGTGCCCGATGGGATGAGCTCTTGGGAGTTTTTTGATGTCCTCTTACAAGAGCACCACATCCTTGGCATTCCAGGCGTTGGATTCGGCAGCTGCGGAGAGGGCTTTGTGCGCCTATCAGCCTTTACAACCATGGATAAGATTAAAGAAGTCACAAACCGGTTAGGTGCTTATGCCCATTGATTTGCCACAAGCCCATCACAACTTTTACGGTAAGCACCACTACCTTGAGCTAGAAAGTTTTTTTCCTGAAGAAAAAATCGAAGCGTGGCGCAAAAGCCTTGGCAATTACGCAAGTTTTGATGACGCCTACTTATCAGGGCGCGACCTCTGGCGCAAAAATCCAAGCATTAAGAAACTCATCACCAATCGCAACCTAGTGCAATGCGCATCAAAATTAGCGGAGGCGCCCTCTTTACAGCTTGGATTTGACCAAGCGCTTTGCACAGTTGAAAACACGTCAAAACTCCCTCTTGCAAAACAGCCCGTTTCCCTTTCTCAAATCAGCAACGCATCCTCAATTGCATGTGGAGCCATCATCAATTTATCCACAGAAAATTCTCCTTATCCTCTAGAACCAACCCCAGCTCCTACCGAAGAACTCATCTTGCCCATCATTCCCCTTCCACACACACCTGGCAGCGTCCTTTTCATCTCTCCAGAGCTGCCCTTAGATTTTCAAAAGCTAGTCGAAACCCCATCTCAAACGCTTTTACTTGTCGTATACACACATGTAAAGCCGCTTTACATTCAAAATGCACTCGACCCTCACGCCAATGCCCTCAAGAAACTAGGCTACGGATTCGGCGATCACCTCACTACAAAAACACATCCACTATTGATTAAATAATTTAGATGCGCTAGAGTTGGCCCGGAGGCTGACATGTGTAAACTAAAATTTTTTGAAAAGGCTCTTCAAAAAAAGTATGAGCAAAAGCACCATCAACAGCTACGCTCTGCTCTTTCTTTAGATATGCCGAAAAGCAATTTCACCCATTTCAATACTTGCGATTACTTAGGGCTATCCACACACCCATATGTAAAGCAAAAAGCGATCGAAGCGCTCATGCGTTTTGGAGCTGGCAGCACAACAAATCGCCCTCTATGCGATCATTTAACAGCCCACACAGATCTTCAAGAGCGGTTCAATCAGCTCATCAACGCTGAACAAACGCTTCTTTTCCCAACAGCTGTTGCCATGCAAAATGCCCTCTTTGGAATGCTCTCTGCGCTTGGAGCTAGTCTTTTTGTCGAACATGCCTACCCAGCTCATACTCTCAAGCGCCTCATGAACAATAAAGGATCCATCCATTTTTTTGATCACAACCACATTGGCGATTTGCCTGATGGGCCAGAGCCCAAGGTCATGATTGCCCCTTCTGTTTGCCCAGCAAGTGGCCGCATTTTAGATTTGCGCCGCCTGATGTCTCATGCAGCAGGCTCTGATGCTCTACTCATCATCGATGACACTTATTCGTTAGGAATGCTCGGTGATAATGGCATGGGATGCGCTGCACAGAAAAAAGGTGTCGATGTCGTTGTTGGCTCTTTTGGAAAAGTCACGGGCTCTTTTGGTGCCTATATGAGCGGTCCATCTCTATTTTGTGACTACTGCACGTTAAGCCAGCGCATTGACCCCCTCAATCCCGGTAGCTTAGGCGCAATGAATGCTGCTTTAGACCTTATCCCCGACATGGAAGCTGAGCGAGCCATGGTGCTAGCGCGTGGTCAAGATCTGCGCAAGAGTCTTGCCGACGCGCATTATGATGTTATAGAGAGCCGCAGCCATATTGTGGGTATTAAGTTGCAGACAAGTCGCGATGCCTTATCCCTTTCTGAAGACTTAGCAGATGAGCGGATCATTGCAATGCCAACAGATCTACCAGGTCTAGTTTTTAATCTCAGCGCAAAGCACACAAGCGCTCAGATGAAGCATTTGCAAACTGCTCTGCCAGCTCACGCGCTTGTTTGATGCAAGCATTGACCGCAGGCCCGCTGACATAACTTCCAGCTAGCACGATATTTGGATGGTCACGCTTTAACGTCTCAATAAGCCTCTGGTGGCCAAGCCCCATTTGAGGAATTGCTTTTTCGTAACGATGCGTATGCACCTCAAGGGGCCATTCGTGGATGTCTAAATGCTCCTTAACAGCTTTAAGAGCCCGTTCAATCGCTTGATTTTCATCCATTGCTTTTAGCATAACTGTTAGACGGGTTTGACCATCTTGCTGGTTCTGCTGAGGAAAGACACACGAATCAAACACCACTCCCATAACGTCTAGGCCATAGCAACTTGGAACGAGGTATCCAAAACCTTTTTGCTTTAATACATCATGAGCATAGCCCAATTGAACTGTCGTGATTCCGCTGTAGCGCACCTGTAAAAAACGAGCATCACCCGTTAATTGTTCCATTTCATATGCTGGCAACGTTGAATAAATCAGATCTGCATCTAAATTTAAGCTCGTGACATTTTTTTCGACAATTTTGCATTGTTCTTTCAAAGCATCAACAAGTTGATGCATCCCCTTTTCCAGGGTAAATAGGCTTCCCTGAGTGCTCTTAAGAGCTTTTAAGATTAGCGAGCCTTCAATATTTACAAGGCTTGGAAAACAGGCGTCAAGAGAGAGCTCTTTGCTGGAATTGGCATAAATTCCCAACGTCACAGCATCAAAAATATGGTCTGCAACCCAGTTGCCAAAACGCTCTGCTGCAAATGCATGCACAGTTTTTTCGCCCTTTTCAGGCTTTGCATAAAAATCCTGAAAACCGCCTCGAAGCAAGCCACGAAGAGCCATCCCCTGTACCGAACGCAATTTTCCTTTGTAATATAGGTAGCGTTTCTGTGGCTTTGCGTAGATCAAATCATCAGAAAGATTTAGCTCTTCAATCAGTTTTAATAACTCATTGCACCGAGAACTTGAAAAGGTGCGCGGTCCCATTTCAAAGAAAAATCTTCCTCCGCTCCTTGTTCCTATCATACCTCCAGGGCGCTCTTTCTCAAAAACAGTGACATTTGCTCTTTTTTTGAGATAGTATGCAAGAGATAAGCCAGAAATACCGCCACCAAGGATAGCTATGCGCACCATGTTTTCCCTCCGCGATCAGGTGATCGCCTACCTTCATTCTCTAAGATCTGACATTATGCAATCATTTGAATCTTTGGAAGAAAATTCTCGGTTTATTGAAACAAAATGGAACTACGAAAAAGGCGCTGGTGGTGGCTCCATGAATGTTTTACGTGGCACTTGTTTTGAAAAAGCAGCTGTGAATTGGTCTGGCGTCGGTGGAGAAGAATTTCCCTCAGGGGAATTTCCTGGCCCTTTTTTTGCCACAGGCGTTAGCCTCATCACTCACATGCAAAACCCCCACATGCCCACTGTGCACATGAATGTGCGCTACATTGAAACTGGCGATCGCTACTGGTTTGGGGGTGGCTACGATCTCACGCCGATGGGCTTTGATGAGCCTTGTGATACTGAGCATTTTCACAATACCGCAAAAAAAGCACTCCCAAACCACTATGAGGAGTATGCACAAAATGCTCGCGAGTATTTTTATATCCCCCATCGCAAAAAAGAGCGGGGTGTTGGCGGGCTATTCTTCGAATACATTCAAGATTTTGAAATCATGCAAGCTGTTGGCAATAGCTTTTTACCAGCGATCATGCCCATCTACGAACGGAAAAAAGACCTCCCCTATACCACTGAGGACAAAGAAATCCAGAAACAACACAGAGCGCATTACGTTGAATTTAATTTGCTTTATGATCGCGGAACAAAGTTTGGGTTTGCATCAGGTGGCAATCCAGAAGCAATTCTCTGCTCCATGCCTCCAACAGCTAGATGGTGAGCGTGTCCATCATCGCTTGTACACCTTCAATGGGTGTATCTGGCGTTAAGCCATGACCGACATTGAGGATAAATCCTCGATGATCGCGCATCGATTCTAAAAGTTTAGACAGCTCTTGCTCAATAACCCTTTTAGGCTGCTTTAAAAGGGCTGGGTCAAGATTTCCCTGCACAACCATTTCTTCTGGCACCTGCGCGCGCATCGCATGCATCGGTCTATCCCAATCAAAGCTAATTCCTCTTGGGCCTAAGCTTGAAAGCTCGCTCGCTAGATGACATGAGCCGCGCGTGAACAATATCACTGGGAAAGGGTGAATAGCCTCTACCATGCGCTTTAAATGGGGCAGAGCTTCTTTTAAGAACTGCTCTTTAGGCAATAGCCCCGACCACGAATCAAAAATCTGCACAGCATCAACACCTGCTGCGATTTGCATTTTTAAGTAGGCAATGCTCGCATCAGTAAGCACATCCATGTCAACTGGACCATCGATATATTTTGCAACAGTCAGTGGCCCGCCACAAAAACCAATCAACGGCACTTTTAGCTCCCGCTTCAAAATCCCGATCGTCTCCTTCACATGGGCCAACTTTTCAATATCGAATGCCTGCCAGTTACCCCTCACTTTTGGGCCTCCCTCAAAGCTCACATTGAGATCAAAGCCTGTGCATGGCGTCAAAATATCTGCAAACAGGATCGCTGCATCAAACCCAAAGCGCTCAATGGGCTGCATGGTCACCTGCGCAGCAATGTCAGGCGAGGTAAACATCTGCTCAAGAGGTGCCTTCTCACGAATAGCTCGGTATTCAGGCAAATAGCGCCCAGCTTGGCGCATCAGCCAAACAGGTGGCCGATCGCACGGCCGGCAGTGAAGTGCATCTAAAAAACGACTCATAGACCATGCATACCAGACTAAGGCATATATTTAAAAGCGGCATTATCTCGTAAAAATATTGAGATAATGCCGCTTTTACGTGTTAAACGGGCATTATCTCGTAAAAATGTTGAGATAATGCCGCCTTTGCGATAGAATTAGGCCAATCTGGAGGTGTTTATGCAAAATATTATTGGCAGGTCTGAAGAAAAAGAAATTCTTCAAAGTCTTCTAACTTCATCAAAATCAGAGCTTTTAGCAATATATGGCAGAAGACGCACAGGCAAAACACACCTTATCAGAGAGTTTTTTAAAGAGGCGGGTCTGTTTTTAGAATTTACAGGAATGCTGAGAGGAAGAGCCTCCGAGCAACTGTGGAATTTTACCCAAGTACTAAATAAAACCTTTTGTCCCCACCCCCAAATCAAGCCTCCCAAAAACTGGAATCAAGCCTTTCATATTCTGGTTGATCTGTTATCTCAAGTCCCTCAAGAAAAAAAGGTTATTATATTTTTTGATGAATTGCCTTGGCTTGCAACTCCTCGATCTGATTTATTAAGATCGTTGGAATATCTATGGAACCGCCACCTTTCTCAGCGGCCAAATATCATTGTTGTATTATGCGGATCTGCTGCTGCCTGGATGATCAAAAAAATTGTAAATAACAGAGGAGGCCTGCATGGTCGGCTCACAAAAAAAATCCATCTGCAACCATTTTCTCTCTACGAAACTGAGGTGTTTTTAAGGGCTAAAAATATCATTCTTGACCGCAAACAACTTGTTGAGCTCTATATGGTCACAGGAGGCATTGCCAAATATCTAGAACAAGCCGAACCAGGTCTATCTTCTGCACAAATTATTCAACAACTCTGTTTTACTCAGCATGGCTTTCTGAGATCAGAATTCCAACCACTTCTAGCATCCCTTTTTGATGATTCTGAACTCCATATTGCAATTATCAAAGCCCTTGCTAAAACACGTAAAGGCCTTACACTATCCAAAATTAGTGAAGCTACAAAAAAAGTAACCAGTGGCCGTTTTAGTGGAGCACTCAAAGACCTTGTTGCATCAGGATTTGTTCAGTTCATACCATTTTATGGCCGCAAAAAAAGAGATGGTTTGTACAGACTGGTTGATGAGTATTGCCTTTTTTACCTTAACTGGATTCACGGCAAAGATCCTCTGATTCGTTTTGAAAGATCCCCCGAATTCTTTAGCTGGGCAGGTTATGCTTTTGAAAACATCTGCATTAAGCATGTCCACCGAATCATCAAATCTCTTGATCTTCCTATCGTTGCTAAAAGTATTTGGTACTGGGATAAAAAGCCAACCGATTTACCCGGTGCGCAGATTGATTTGATCATCGATCGCACTGACCGCTGCATAAATCTCCTCGAAATCAAGTTCTGCGAGGGTTTGTATTGTATTAAAAATGACTACTCTGAACATCTTCAGCAAAGAAAAGCAATTTTTGCGGAAGCAACCAAATCACGTAAAACTATATTTAATACACTCATTACTCCATTTGGTGCTGCTAAGAATCCTCCCTACCTTTCATCCATCGATCAACAGCTAACCTTAAACGCACTATTTGAGCACTGAGCTGTCATTCTGGTGTTTTGCGCACAGCTATTGACAAGCCGCCGAAGCAGATGATTGCAAGGATTGCTAATCCAAAAAATGCTAGGGGCAAGCTAAGAACTTTTAATGGTAGGTAGGCAAGAAGCAAAATGGCAACTGTCACAAGTGATAGATTAATCGATTGCAGCGTTGCCGAAGCATAAGCTCGGTTTAATCCTTGTGTAAAGGCATAAACCGGTGCGTTTGCATTGACTAACCCATAAAATGCAAATATGAAAAAAGTTGGTAAAAATAGGGTCCAAACACCGAAGTCTCCACTCAAAAATAGCACTAGTATAATCGCCGATATGCCTATTAATCCGATCACGCCAAAAAAGATCATCTTTAAAGAGCTAACCACATGAGCTAATTTTGCTGAAGCTAAGCACCCAACTAATAAACCTGCTGCTGGAATAAGGTTGAGCATGCCGTATGTTGAGGTTGAAAGGTTGAGCTTATCAATTGCTAAAAATGGCGCTTCTGTTGCGAAAACATAGTTAAAAGAGGTGGCTATCCCCATGAGAAGGCTTGCTAACACAAGACGTGAATGCTTAATTTTATTGGTATAGTGGTGTAAGATAGTGCTGAGTCTTAGTGGGATTCTCTCTGACTTTTTTAACGTTTCGGGTAATCGATGGGTAAGGACTAATAAAACTAGTCCATATAAGGCAAGAAAGTAAAAACAAAACGGCCACGTTAAATGCTTAATGATGAAGCCACCAAGCGCAATAGAGAGTCCAGGCGCAATGGCAAAAACTAACGTGAGGTATGAAATACGTTTACGTGCACTTTGCCCTTCATAGCAATCGCCGATCATTGCAAACGAAAGAACAAGACCACTTGCTCCACCAATTGAAAGAATCAAGCGTCCGATGATCAACATGCTTATTTGCCCTACTGCTAGTGAGACAGCACAAAATAATGCTCCAGCAATTTGAAGAGATAATCCCAAATACAGACCTTTTTTTCGGCCTGCAGAGCTAGAAAGAGGCCCATACGGCAGCTGCCCTAGCGCATATCCAAGCAAGTAGATCGTCATGGTCCATTGAGCTATGTCTTTCGAGACGTTAAAGTTACTAGCGATTGCTGGCAAAGCGGGCGCAAAGATCACAGCTCCCACGGCAGCTAAGGAAGCTAAAAGCATCAACGTAACGAGTGATGGTTGTTTCTTCATGCAGGCCTACATAATTCTAGATAGGATTGAGTCTACTGTGAATCCAAACTCTGCAGCTAGATCGCTCATGGGTGCTGATAGGCCAAAGGTATCCATGCAAATGGCGATCCCTTCGGGGCCAATGTAGCGCTCCCATCCCATGGCAACGCCAGCCTCAATCGATACGCGCTTGCCTAAATCGCCGCCAAGAACGGATTGTTTGTACTCATCTTTTTGCTTTTCAAAGAGCTCCCAGCAAGGCATCGAAACAACGCGTACATTCTTGTCGTGTTTATCAAGCTCTGTTGCGACATCGAGCGCAAGTTGGAGCTCTGAACCTGTAGCAAAGAGGCAAAAATCACATTTGCCTTTTTCTTTAAGGACGATGTAGCCCCCACGACTAACGCCATCGCGATAGGATACGTTTGTTTCTTTAAGTACGCGCAGGTTCTGGCGAGAGAGAATGATGGCTGTGGGCCCCTTGTGGGTGATGGCAGCTAGGTAGGCGCCTTTGACCTCGTGGGCATCGCCTGGCCTGATAACATAAAGGTTTGGCATTGCTCTTAGGGCAGCATAATGCTCGATCGGTTGGTGCGTTGGGCCATCCTCTCCAAGAAATATGGAGTCATGCGTAAATTGATAAATGACTTGGTAGTGGGAGAGCGCTGCTAAGCGAATGGCATTGCGCATGTAGTCTGAAAATGTGAGAAATGTTCCAATATAGGGCAAAAGCATGTCGGTAAGATAAAGTCCTGAGGCCTCTGTGGCCATGGAAAATTCTCGGATACCGTATTTGATGTTGCGCCCTTTAAAATTGCCGGGCTCGATGAGTGGATAATCCTTCATCATGGTGCAATCAGAACCTGAAAGGTCTGCTGATCCTCCGATTAGATAAGGCAACTCTTTACCCAAAACCTGCAAGACTGCTTGACCTGCTTTACGTCCAGAAATTGAGTCTCCAAAGTCAATGGCGGTAAGTTTTTCTTCTAGGTCTTCGGGCAGGGTTTTTTGTGTCATTTTCTGAAATGCTTCTGCAAGCTGAGGATTGGCTTTTTTCCAGCCGCTAAGACCTCGTGTCCATTCATCTTCTAGCTCTTGATCAGCTTTTAGTTTTTCTGCAAAGTGCTCCTTAACATCTTGGGGGACGTAGAAGGGTTCTTCAGGCAATCCTAGGGCTTTTTTCGTGGCAATGAGCTCTTCTGGGCCAAGGGGCGAACCGTGCACGTTATGGGTGCCCGCTTTATTCGGAGACCCTTTTCCAATAATTGTGCGACAGGTGATAAAAACAGGCTTGGTCTGGTGCTCGCGCAATTCAGTGAGCAGGCTATGCAATGCATCAAGATCATGTCCATCGACTTCATAGGTGTCCCAACCATAGGCTTTGTAGCGCGCTGGTACGTTTTCCGATGAGGATTGTGATAATGGTCCATCAAGTGTGATTTTGTTAGCATCGTGAATGAGAACGATGTTATCGAGACCAAGATGACCGGCAAATGAGGAAGCCTCGGCAGAAACTCCCTCTTGCAAGCAGCCATCGCCTGCTAGGCAATAAACTTTGTTATCAATGACTTTAAAATCTGAAGTATTGAATTTTGTGGCAAGAATTTTTAGTCCTAACGCATGGCCAATGGCATTGCCGATCCCCTGACCGAGTGGGCCTGTCGTTGCTTCTACGCCATCGGTATCGCGAAATTCGGGATGACCTGGTGTGTGTGAGTGAAGCTGACGAAATCTTTCGATTTCATCCAGCGAGAGATTAAAACCTGAAAGATGCAAACATGAGTAAAGCCACATTGAGCCATGACCAGCTGACAGGAAAAGGCGATCGCGGTTGAGCCAACGGGAGTGCTTTGGATTATGCTTGAGCAAATGCCCATAAAGGTATGCACCGAGCTCTGCACAACCGAGGGGCAAACCTGGATGACCCGAATTGGCTTTTTCAACGGCCTCCATCGATAATTGACGAATTGTGTTTGCAATTTTCTGTAGTGTATCGCGCTCGTTTTCGTTCATCTGGATGTTCTCTCCCACAAGTTTTAATTTTTTTTCACTATGCCACATCTGGAAATATTCCTACATTCTAAAATTAAATCTTGATTTTTGCACAAACACATACGTATAACACGTATATGTGCACGCTTCATCTAAAAATTCTCTTGGTCGCTTTGTGTTTATGCAGCGCTGTTCAATTTGCAGAATCTGTTGCTAATTTTAACACCTTTGCAGGAACTCAGGAGGGGCTTTGTCCCGATTTCCGAATTGCAAAACACTACCAACGAGCTCAAGTCACTATGTTTAATTTAAGGGGCACAATTGCTTCTACAAATGGCATGTATACACCTAATAGTAGCTCACCTTTTATAGCCGGAAATTTTGGCTTGGTTCACAGATGGCTTGTAAACGACTTATCTTTCTTTGGGGCCTATGGTTTTTTTGGAGAAATTTACACCCCATATCACAATGCTTTTTCGCGCCTAGCTCTGGGTCTTGAATATCAGCAACAGTCTTGGCGTTACTTTTTAAATACTTACTTGCCCATCGGCAGCAATGTTAAACAAATTTCATCACGCTTTAAGCTCAACAAAACTGGACCGGTATTTTCAGGCCATTCTGTTGACCTAGTTGACATTAACCAAAAAGAGGTCATGTCGCCTTATGGACTCTCCCTGGGAATTGAAAAAACTTGGAATTCCTTGATCACAACACTAGTCGGCAGCTACTACGAAAAAGAGAAAAGAGCTTCTAGGCGCTTGGGTGGATCACTTGATTTTCGCTATCAAAACCAGAGATGGCCAGATGTCATCGGGTCAGTTGGATACGACTCTTTTTATGAGGCAAAGGCCTACATCGGGCTCTCTTTTAAGCTCGGCCAAACTTATAGAATCGGCAATTATAGGAGCAAAGCTTATCTTAAACCCGTTTACCTAGAAGATTATTTTTGGACCCAAAGAAGTAAAAGAACCAAGAAAAAAAATCTTTTGACATCGGCTTATTATGTTAATAATGCAAGAAGCTACCCTTCAGGCTTTTTGGGTAATGGAAGCTTTGAATCTCCTTTTTTATCTGCAGCTCTAGCCAATCAGGCGATTTCCTCAGATCCGAATGCAGTTGTTTATTTCTTTCAAGGAAACGCCCCCTATTCAGATTTTGGAACTTTTAATCTTTTTGGATCCCAATCCATAACAGGACAAGGAGGAAATTGGTTTTTGGACGGTACTCTTATTCTTCCTGGAGCTCCAGCTACCAGGCCTTTTCTTGCTAGAACAATGGTTCAAGAAACCCTAGACACTCCACTAATCACCGTCTCAAATAGCCATTTAATCGAGAATATTGGCCTGATTAATTTGAGCTCAAATGTTGCAACAGGCGGATCGATGATCACGAATTTGTCATCGGGAATTGATGATTTATCTCTAAGAAATGTTGTCTCAACAGATAAGTTAACCTTAATATTTTCTACCTCTGACCAAATAGTGACTCTGACAAATAACGATATCTATGGCGCCGATATCAAAGCAACAAATGGAGCCAGCATTAATTTAAGTGTTACAAACAACACTTTTAGGACCAACGAGACAATCGCTGTGCGATTTAACCAACAAATTGCCGCTTGCTTGTTTATGGAGTCCTTAAACAACTCTAATTATATCATTCTTGAGATCTCAGATAACCAATCATTCAATACAGTTCTTGATAACGATGCTCATCTAGGTTTGGGATTTTTGTCTTCTGGAAACTCAACTATGAGAGCACCAAATGGTTTTTTAAGAAATTCGAATGTTGGGGCACTTTTGCCAAACAATGCTGGAGCTTTTCTATTTCAAGGTGTAGACACCTCGCGGGTAGAAATAGATGGCTGCTTTGATAACGCCTCCTTAAATCCTTCTTTAGACTTTGTTCTCCAAAATTGTGATATTGACATCAAAAAAGCAGGATTTGCTCCGAATGCAACCGGATTATCACAAGCGAATAACGGAACAACTGTCTCATCTTTCGCATCTGTCAACATTTTTAATTCATTGTAATTTTACATTATTGATTATTTGTTATATTAAATATAAAATGAGAGTTTTAATAACAAATACTGAACCTTGGGGAAGAGGTAGTTTTACTGTTGCGCAAGGTATTTTACAATCTCTTACTGAACTCGGCCATGATGTGCAGCTTTTTTTTCCTGATACAGGGATCCCATCTGCAGAACTTGATGCTTATTTAAAAAATGATCAGGTTTACAAAATTTGGAGACTCCCCCACATGCGCAATGGGCAGAGCATTGATTCTTTTCCACTCATGATTCCTGACCGCCATCCAAGGAGCACTAACAATACAACATTAGCTCAATTCAATGATGCTGATTTCCAATTTTATAAAAAAGAGCTCACTGATCAACTTGTTTCTGTTATCGATGCATTTCAACCAGACATCATCGAATGTGAGCATATATGGCTATGCAATTACATTGTAGGTCAACTTGGATTGCCACATGTTGCAACCGCACACCATAGTGACCAACTAGCTTTTGCCTATGATAGGCGTATGCAATCTTTTGCAAGGGATTCAGCAAAATCAGCTCGGTACATTTTTGCCATCTCATCAAGTGTCAAAAGGGAAGTTGTTGAGCTTTATGGGGTCGATCCAAATAAAGTGATCGTGACAGGAAATGGCTATAATCAGAGCATTTTTCAACCGCAAAAATTATCGCGCCCTGCTGTACTTAAAGAGCTTCAATTGAACATGCCCAATGATGCTAAGATCGTAACTTGCGTCGCTAAGATGTCACACATGAAAGGAATTGACACCCTGCTGATGGCAAATAAATTGCTTAAGCCCGAAGATAACATCCATTTTGTCATCGTCGGAACAGGCAATATTTCAGAAATAATGAGCTCTCATCCTTCTCAAAGTTATAGCCTTGATCGAGTTCATTTTCTCAATCAACAGAGCCAAAAGTCAATTGCTCAACTGCACAATATCGCAGATTTGAGCACTTTAACTTCTAGATCAGAAGGATTTGGGATATCCATCTTAGAAGCCATGGGATGTGGGCTACCTGTTGTTGTCACGCGCAGCGGAGGCCCTGAAGATTTTGCAGTGGGTGAAATTATTGAACCTGAAGACCACAAAGCATTGGCAGCTGCGATCTTAAAACTGGCTCACCTAAAAGATGAAAAAAGACAAAATCTCTCACAAAAAGCTGCAGAAAAAGCTCGAGCATACTCATGGCGCTCTATTGCAGAGGAGCGCATCAGGTACTATGCAAGAGCGCTCGAGCATTAAACCCCTTTAAATTTTTTTCCAGATTGTGTAGAATTGCCATATGTTAACGAGTGAAATAAGAAAGAAATTTCTAGATTATTTTGTAAAGATTGGCCACACCCTGGTCCCCTCATCCCCAACTGTACCCCATGATGATCCAACGCTTCTCTTTACAAATGCGGGCATGAACCAATTCAAAGATGTCTTCCTCGGCCTCACTAAACGAGATTACGTCAGAGCCACAACCTCGCAAAAATGTATCCGTGCTGGGGGCAAGCAAAATGATCTTGATAACGTGGGTCACACAGCTCGCCACATGACTTTTTTTGAAATGCTCGGCAATTTCTCTTTTGGTGATTATTTTAAAAAAGAAGCCATCGCTTACGCCTTTGAGGTGACAACCGATGTTTTCCAGTTCCCTGTAGAAAAACTATGGGTCTCGGTCTTTGAAGAAGATGATGAGGCTTTTGAACTTTGGAAGGCCTACCTTCCAGAAAATCGCATCGTGCGCATGGGCGCTTCAGAAAATTTCTGGTCGATGGGCGACACTGGACCTTGCGGACCTTGCACTGAGCTTTTGTTTGATCGAGGCGAAAAATATGGCTCAGCGATCAGCCCCCTTGCTCCAGGCGGCGATGAGCGCTATCCCGAATTTTGGAACTTGGTCTTCATGCAGTTTAATCAAGACGCTGAGGGGCGCAGGCCGCTAGCCGCTCAATCTATTGATACGGGCGCAGGCCTAGAGCGCATCGCCATGTTTGGACAAGGGCTAGAATCGGTCTTTGAAACAGATATCTTGCGCAGCATTATCACGCACGTCGAAAAGATCTCAAAAAAAACCTACGGTGGGGAGCTCGCTCCTGCTTTTCATGTCGTTGCCGATCACTTAAGAGCGCTTTGCTTTGCGATTGCCGATGGAGCCCAGCCCAGCAACGTCGAGAGGGGCTATGTTTTGCGCAAGATCCTGCGCCGTGCCGTGCGCTACGGTAGACTCCTTGACCTAACCAAACCTTTCCTATCTCAGCTCGTTCCCACATTAGTCGATCAGATGGGACAGGCCTATCCTGAGCTTATCGATGCCAAAGCGCGCACTGAAGAAATACTACACCTAGAAGAAGAATCCTTCTTGCGCACTCTACAGCGCGGCGGCAATATCTTAAGTTCCATCATTGAAAAAGCTGAAAGCGGAAGCAAGCATATCAGCGGTGCTGACGCCTTCAAACTCAAAGACACTTACGGCTTTCCGATTGAGGAAATTCTGCTGCTTGCAAAAGATCATCACCTCGATGTCAATTTAGATGCGTATGAGATGCTAGAAACAGAAGCTCGCGAAAAAAGCAAAAAAGCCCACAAAAAAGTCTCTCAGCAAGCAGAAGAGAGCGCTTATGTTGATTTTGTCCAAAAGCATGGACCTTGCGCCTTTGTTGGATTTGATACTTGCCAAGCTGATAGCACGATCATCGGCATTGTGCAAAATGGGCAATTTGTTGAGCAAATGCATGCTGGAGAAGAAGGCATCGTGATCCTTGACTCGACACCTTTCTACCCCGAAAAAGGGGGGCAGATTGGCGATATGGGCCAGCTCATCCACAAGTCCAATTTTTTTGAAGTCACAGACACCCAAGAACCTTATTCAGGTGTGATCGCTCATCACGGAAAACTGATCGAAGGGACCCTCATCGTTTCTGAGCCCCTTTCAGCACATGTCAATGAAATAAGGCGCAAAGAGATCACCTGTTACCACACCGCCACACACCTTTTGCAATGGGCGCTCCTTGAAGTGCTCGGCCCCCACATTCGACAAGCAGGCTCCCTCGTTACACCAAACCGCCTCCGCTTTGATTTCAATCACCACAAATCCCTCACTCCTGAAGAAATTCGCCAAGTCGAACTCCTCATCAACGAGCGCATCCGCGAAAATGCCCCTCTCCAATCTTATGAGCTCACCTTTGATGACGTGCAAAAACGCCCAGATATCAAGCAGTTTTTCGGTGATAAATATGGCTCTACAGTCCGCGTTGTCGACATTGGGGGATTCTCCAAAGAGCTCTGCGGTGGCACACACGTCAACGCTTTGCATGACATCGGTCTTTTTCGCATTGCCAAAGAATCAAGCATCGCAGCTGGCGTACGCCGCATCGAAGCTGTTGTGGGCGCTGAGGCAGAAAAGCTCATGTATGCCAACGAAGATCTTTTGACCTCGTCAGCGACTCACCTACAAACCACACCTCCTAAACTGATGGAGAAAATCGACAGCATACTAAGCGAAAGCGCGCAGCTAAAAGCTGAGCTAAAAATCTATAAAGGGCAGGCCCTACATCAAATGGCCCAAGACCTCTCTTCTAATATTGAGACAATCAACTCCATACCCGCCATCATTGCTCTGATCGATGTGCAGCCCGGCGAGCTTGCAGAGCTATCAACACAAGTCATGGACCGCCTTAAATCTGGCGTGATCTGCTTTGCTCTGCGCCACGATGGAAAAGGACAACTGCTCGTGCGTGTGAGCCCTGATTATGTTGCAAAGGGTATCAAAGCAGGAGCCCTTATCAAAGAACTCGCCCCCATCATCGGCGGCGGTGGCGGCGGAAAACCAGACAGTGCACAAGCTGGGGGCAAGCATCCCGAAAAACTAAACGATGCCCTTGACCATCTGCGCAAAATCTTGACATGCTAATTGAAAACGTTTGGACCTCGGCCAAAGCCTATCTCCTTGCTCAGCGCAAAGAGAGCACCATCCTTGTTATCTCCTCCCATGTCGATGAAGCTCTGCTTTGCGACCTAACCTATTTTTCCAATCGCCTCCTCCTCGATTTCCCTTCATGGGAAACACTGCCTGAAGAAGAAATCACGCCCAATGCTGACATCGTAGGCAAACGCCTTGAAATCCTCTCCCGCTTAAAAACCAATGAACCAAAAATTGTCCTCACCTCTTTGCAAGGCGCATTGCAACCCGTGCCTCAAGATGTGGTCATGCATACCTGGAGGGTAGACGATGAGCTCAATTTTGATGCTCTGCCCCAGATGCTCACTGATTTGGGCTATCACCGCACACCGCTTGTATCCGATAAGGGGCAATTTGCCATCCGCGGTGGCATCATCGATATTTTTCCCGTCCACACCATGCAGCCCTATCGTCTGGAATTTTTCGGTGACGAAATTGATGAAATTCGAACCTTTGATCTATCAGCACAAACCTCGACTGGCAAAGTACAATCGTGCGAAATCACGCCCGCATGTGAAGCCCAAATCACCTCCCTCCTCCTCGACTATCTCCCCAAAGATACCCTCATCGTCTTCGATGATCTAGCAGCTTTAGAAGACCACCTCGTTCTCTTAAAAAACTACTCCATTGATCCGCTATTTGGCAAATATCCCCATCTTTACCTCACACCTCAAAGCATCACCGATCTCTCACCGAATGCCAAAACCCACTTTGAAATCTTTGGTAAAACCATCCCCATTCAGCGCGAGCCCCATAAACTGCAAAGATGTGATATCAACCTCTACGATGTGCCCCAATCCATGCAGATCACCTTTGTCTGCGCTAACGCCTCAGAAGAGCGCGCCATCAAAACTCACTACCCCAAAATGAAAGCCGAGTTCAAAACCGGCAACCTCTCCTCTGGACTCATCGCCGGCAACCACATCATCTACCCCTATTCCGAAATCAGCAAACGCCCCGCTCAAAGACGCACCAAGTGGCGCACCTCCTACCACACACCTCCCGCAGAGTTTCATGAGCTGGCCATCGGCGATCTTGTCGTCCATTTTCACAATGGTGTCGGCAAATACCTTGGCATTGAAACACGCCCCGATCACACAGGCACCCAAAACGATTTCCTCATCATCGAGTACAGCTCCAACTCCAAACTCTACGTTCCCCTTTCACAAGCCCACCTTGTTAGCCGCTACATCGGTGCCCGCGAGGAGCATCCTCCGCTCGATACTCTTGGCACAAAAAAATGGCACACAGCGCGCACCCGCGCACAAAAAGCCATTGTCGGTTACGCGCGCGATATGCTCGAGCTCCAAGCCCAGCGCGAACTACTCGGCAGCGAGCCCTACCCCCCCGATAGCGATGAAATGCAGCTTTTCGAAGCAGCTTTTCCCTATACGCCCACAGATGACCAGCTAAGCGCAATCCATGCAATTAAGTCTGACATGATGTCAAACAAAGCCATGGATCGTCTCATCTGCGGCGATGTCGGCTACGGCAAGACAGAAGTTGCCATGCGCGCTGCTTTTAAAGCCGTGCTCGATGGCGGCAAACAAGTTGCAGTGCTCGTCCCTACAACCGTTTTGGCATTGCAGCACTACGAATCATTTTCCGATCGCATGCGCGAATTTCCAGTGCGCGTTGCTCACCTTTCCCGCTTCATCACACCAAAAGCTGCCAAAAAAACCATTCAAGAAATCGAAGAAGGCAAAATCGACATCATTATCGGCACCCATCGCCTCGTTTCAAAAGATCTTACCTTTAAAAACCTTGGCCTGATCGTCATCGACGAAGAACAACGCTTTGGCGTACGCGTCAAAGAGCACCTCAAAAAATTTAAGCAAGGCGTTAACTGCCTCACCCTGTCTGCAACACCCATTCCCCGCACCCTTTACATGTCGCTTACAGGCGCGCGCGATCTATCCACCATCAACACCCCACCGCAAGATCGCCTCCCCATTAAAACAATCCTCTGCGAAAGACAAAACCAGACCATCAAAAACGGCATTCTTAGAGAGCTTGCCCGCGATGGCCAAATCTTTTTCATTCACAACCGCGTTGACACCATCTTCAAAATTGCCAAAGACCTGCAAGAGCTTGTGCCCCACGCAAAAATCGTTGTTGCCCACGGTCAAATGGATGCCGATGAGCTCGACACCATTTTCCACACCTTTAAATCAGGACAAGCCGACATTTTAGTTGCCACAACCCTCATCGAAAACGGCATCGACATCCCCAATGCCAATACCATCTTCATCGACCGTGCCCACCAATTTGGCCTTTCCGATCTCTACCAACTGCGCGGGCGCGTCGGCAGATTCTCGCGTGCTGCCTACGCCTACTTTCTCATTCCCGAAAGGCGAGCATTGCCAGAGCCTGCGCAAAAGCGCCTGCAAGCCCTTGTCGAATCCTCATCCTTTGGCGGTGGCATGAAACTTGCCATGCGAGACCTTGAAATCCGCGGCAGCGGTGACATCCTCGGCACCCAGCAATCCGGGCATCTCTCCCAAATCGGCTTCCACCTCTACTGCAAGCTCCTCAAAAAAGCCATGCACGCCCTCAAAACCAAAAAAAGCACAAGCTTCATCGAAACCAAACTCGAATTCCCCTTCAATGCGCAGCTACCCACCACCTACATCCCAGAAACATCCCTGCGCCTTGAAATCTATCACCGCCTGGGCGATGCAACCGCCGACACCGAAGTCGAGAAAATCACAAGCGAGCTCATCGACCGCTTTGGCAAACCTCCCATCGAGACCGAATGGCTTCTTGCCCTCACCCACATCCGCATCCAAGCCAACGCCCAAAACTACACCCTCCTCAAATTCACCTCAAAAAATCTCTATACAGAGCAGCAACGCGGCTCCAAGCTCCTAAAAACCACCCATCCACTCCCCCCGATCACCTCTCCAAAAAATCTTGTAGAAAATGCATCTAAAATGTTAACATAGACTCCATGAGTACCTTTCTATCAACAGTTGTTCACACAACACCCACCTGGGGCAAAATTGATAACTTAGGCGTAGAGCAAGACCTAGGCTATTTCAAGCAAACCCTATCTGCTATCCATTTTGCGTATTTTGCAAATGACACCTTCTCATACAAGCCCCTTTCCAAAAAATATATTGTCATTATTTCTGTAGCTACCGGAGCCCTGCAATTCGCAGGAGTGGGCCACTATGTAGAAAAAGCGATACAAATAGGTCACATTGCAGTCACCATTTATTGCCTTGTTTTCGGAGACAATGAAAAAAGATTAGCCATCCAATCCGTAGCCATCATCTCAATTGCCCACCGCACAGGCTGCATTAACGAGAACCTGACCAATTTCTATAACAGATTTTACTATCTTCCCTCCGCCCTAAACAACTCCCTTTCCAAAAATACCTTATCAATTCAACCAAGCACTTTGCTCTTGCAGATTGCAAAAGGAGAGCTGCTCCGTCTTGCAATCAACTTTTGCGACAACTACAACCCATTTCACGGGGCAGATTAATGTCTTCTTCGTTCATTTACACCCTACTGCAAACAAATATCACCTGGAGCAAGGCTTGTCATCTGGGTGAAAAAGTCAATTATTCCACCTTCAGACAATGCGCATCCGTTTACAATACCGCCCTATTTGCAAACTCGACATTATATGCATCGAAGCCATTCTCAAGTCTCTCTATTTACGTTATTACCATTAATACTGGCCTCCTAACTTATTTCACAGAGCAAGGCCATCACATTGAAAACCTTGTACAAGTCATACAAATCACAGCTACCGTTCACAGCTTTTTTTGGGGTAATAACACCCAGCGAGCCGCTATTGTATGCATTGCTCTTATTGTCATTACTAAACGCCTTGGGTACATCCCTAAAAAACTTGTCAATTTGCATGATAGATACAGCTACCTCCTCTATCTATTAAACAATGCACTTCTCAAGAAAAATAGAGCAATCCAAACATTCTCATTTGCTAGTGGCATAATATTTTCTGAACTCATGGTTTATCTAAAAAATTATGACCCTTTCCCAGAAACTGGACCGACAACTGCTATTGATTGGCGCAATTTTTACAAAAATAGCACTGAAGACCAAAAAGCTGCTGTCGAAGCAATACTAGCCACACTCCCAGAATACATGGACTTATCATTTTTATATGAAACATGTGGAGTCAAACCAAGAAAAGATGGCACTAGCTACGACCCTCGTCATAAACCCATGATTTGGATGTGTCAAAATATCGTGTTTAGGCCAAGCTTCTTTGATAGGCCCGAAGACAAAAACCTTTTCTTTCAGGAGTCAGGATCATGAGTCCAAGGTGTTGAATTTTTCAAAACTGCATCTGTACGCATTTCTCATTTTGAAAACACTCATTGGACAAGTAAAGCCATTAGTTTAATTCAAAGCTTTGGAACTCTGTTTATCTATGTTTTAGAAAAAATTAGCCTTTCTTTAAACCACCGAGTTGATAATCAGATGAATTCATTCACAAATGCTAACACCGAAAACTTATCTAAAAAAAGACTTGTCGTCTGTATACATGGGCTCAATAATAACCCAACCCAATTTAAAAAAATCTTGTTGAAATGCAGAAGAAGGACCTTTCTGAAACAGGCATTTATATTCCCCGTGACCTTCAAAAAGGAAATGCCACGCTAGATGAAATGGTAAAACCTCTTTTTGAAGAGATTGAAAAATGGGCAAAAATACCCAGCGAAAAAGAATTGGTCCTACTCGGCATCTCTAATGGCGGCAGAATTGCAAGGGCAATTGAGGCCAAGGTTGCAAAATCGCAAAGCAGTGCAAAATCAAGAAAATACGGATTGTATCAATTGTAGGGGCTTGCAAGGGCTCTTCTTTAGCAAATCTTGCTAACAAATTAGGCTTGTCGTGGTTAATGTCAAAAAACATCTCAGCAGAAATGCCTACCACCTCGGAGCATAGCCAACAATTGAATAAAGATTGGGCGAATGGATTGTCCAGTGGACCTACACGCGAGTATACTTTTATTGCTTCACCGCATGACTGGCAGGTGACAAATTATGATTCGTCATTGATGGACGTTGGTGACAAGACTGCACGTTATGCCATCGTTCCAAACCATGGACATAATAGCATTGTAAATGCCGTAGCTAAATCAGTTGCTGATATAATCCTCACTTAGTTCTAACTTCATGGCGTTTTTTTTCATTCAACGACTGGCCAGCTAAAGCCATTAGAAAAGTGTGAAATTATCAACTTTAGCGAGTTTTTAAACCGCGGCTAAAAAATCCCGCTCTTTTGAACAATGATCAAGAAGATCAGCACAGGAACCACCCAACGCACGGCGAGGCGCCAAAGCGTAAACCCAATTGACCTAGCGCGCTTAGTATGAAACTCATCGCAGAGCAAATTACGCTCAAGCACCCATCCCATGAATAGCGCTGTGACCAAACCACCAAGAGGGATAAACCACGCAGAGACAAGCCCATTAATCGTCGCTAGAAAATCCTTGCCATAGATAAACGTCCAGCCTTGCATGCCCGATGTCAGCGCGAGTGCACTCGGGATCCCAAACAAAAACGTACCCAGGGCAGTAAGTGCCACAGACTTTTTGCGATGCCAGCCGAGCAGCTCCATCAAATTCGTTGCCACCACCTCAATAAATGGAATCGATGATGTCAGTGCTGTGAACACAAACAAAATAAAAAACGTCGTAGAAATGATCAGCGTGCCAGGCAATTGCGCAAACAAATAAGGAAGCGTCTTAAAGATCAAACCCGGTCCAGCTTGAGGAGAGTATCCAAACGTGAACACCACTGGAAAAATCGTCAGAGCCACCAGAATTGCCACCACAATCACTGCCACTGCTACAATCAGCGCAACACGTGGAATACTTTCATTCTTATCCATGTAGCTGCCATAGCTAATCATGATGCCCTGCCCTAAACTCAGCGTAAAAAATGCTAAGCCCAAAGCCTCTAAAACACTAGAAAAATGAAACTCACTCCAGTTAGGGGCAAAAATAAAATCCACAGCCTGCCCAAAACCCTCCAGCCTAATGCTGTAGAAAAAAAGTGCCACCAAAATCACAAGCAAAGCCCGTGTCATAATTTTAGCCCACTTCTCAATCCCCTTGCGCACACCAGCAAAAACAATACCCATCGTAATCGCTGTAAAAACAAAATGCCAAAAAATCGCAATATCACCCGACGTTGAGAGCGTATCGTAAACATCATTGACCTGCTCAGGACTCATTCCCTTAAACACATTCGTCAAAGACATCAAAATATAGCTCAAGCCAAAGCCTGCAATCACAGAATAAAACGACATAATCAAAAACGAAGAGAGCACCCCCAGCCAGCCGCCGATCTTCCAAAAAGGCTTTTTAGGCTCAAGCGTCACAAAAGCGCCGATGGCCGCCCGCTGTGATTTGCGGCCCATGAGCAGCTCGCCTATCAAAACCGGAATACCAATCACCACAACACAAATCATATAGGTGATTAAAAACAAACAGCCGCCATTTTCCCCAACCGTGTAAGGGAAAAGCCATAGCAACCCCAGACCAATGGCCGAGCCAATTGCTGCAAAAATAAAGCCAAGCCGTGAGCTCCAATGTTCCCTTGGATGCGTCATCTTATCCACCCGTCAAAATCAATAAGGCCACTCTTAGCAGAAATAATTAAAAGCATAATAATCGGGACAAGCCATCTTACAAAAATCAACCATGGAGCAAACAGCCATTTAAAACGCGTCCCCTGACAAAACTCTTCCAAGCGACCATCCCTATCCATGATCCATCCCACATAAATGGCCGTTAGCAGCCCCGCGACGGGAATCACCCACACAGAGACCAATTCATTGACCGTCTCCAAAAAATTCATCTGGAAAAGCCTTTCCCAATTTCCAAATACAGCGCCTGATGCCGCATAAGCACTGGGAATGCCCACCACAAAACAACCAGCGCCCGTGAGCAATACAGCCTTCTTTCTCTTCCAGCCCTTCAGTTCCATCAAATTCGTTGCCACCACCTCAATCAACGGAATCGCAGATGTGAGCGCAGTAAAAACAAACAACACAAAAAACAGCGTTGAAATCACCAAAGCACCCGGCAACTGAGCAAACAAAAAAGGCAGCGTCTCAAAGACCAGACCATAACCCGATTCAGGCGGCAAATCAAACGAAAAAACCACCGGAAAAATCGTCAGCGCAGCCAAAATCGCCACCACAAAAATTGAGCCCGCCACAATCCCCGCCATCGTGGGAATATCCGAGTCCTTCTTCATATAGCTGCCATAACTAATCATGATTCCCTGACCTAAGCTCATCGTAAAAAACGCCAGGCCAACAGCTTCCATCAGACTCGAAAAACTAAACCGGCTCAAATCCGGCACAAAAACAAAATGCACCGCCTTCCCAAAACCCGGTAACTTAATAGCACTATAAGCAAACAGCAAAAGCAGCAACACCAGCAAAGCCCGCGTCATCACCTTGCTCCAATACTCAATCCCCTTCCTAACGCCGGCAAAAACAATCCCCATCGTCAAAAGCGTAAACACCAAATGCCAAAAAAGCGAAATACCACCCGAGCGCGCCAAATGCTTAAAAACCGCCACCACCTCTTGGCCACTCAAGCCCTGATAAAAACCCGTCAGCGACATCAAGACATAGCTGATACCCCAGCCTGCAATAACCGAATAAAACGACATGATCAAAAAAGAAGCCGCAACGCCAAACCAGCCAGCAATACGCCAGTTTCCATCAAAAGCGCCAACAGCCGCCCTCTGAGAGCGTCGCCCGAGTACCAGCTCTGCCACAAACAACGGGACGCCAATCAAGGCGATACACATAAAATAACTAATTAAAAAAAGGCCGCCACCATTCTCGCCCACCGTATAAGGAAACTTCCATAAAATCCCCAAACCGACAGCCGAGCCGATCGCTGCCATAAGAAAGCCAAAGCGCGAGCTCCAATGCTCACGTGTACGAGGAGTTGTCATATGACAAATTTACAAGAAAAACAGTCTCAGGTCAAGGAGATTGCGCTTGCTCGCGCAGCTTATGGCCCACACCGATATTGCGATGGTAGGCACCCTTGATCAAAAGCTGCTGCATTTCCCTCGAGCGCTTTAAAATCTGAACACCCTTTTCAATATGGTCAGGCATAAAATTTTTATAGATATGCTCAGAGCTCTTTTTCGTCTTTACCCCGTCCCTTTCCAAAGGTAAATCAGAAATTAATAACAGAGCCCCTAAAGTAAACTTACGCTTATAGCTAGCAATAAACAGAGTTGCGCATTCCATCTCAATGGCTTGCGCCTTCGTTTCCTTCAATTTACTCTTAAATTCCTCATTAAATTCCCAAAAACGCATATTCGTCGTATACGTAATCCCGATATGATAAACCCCTTGCTGCTCCTCCATCACATCCGAAACAGCCTTTTGCATCAAAAAATTTGCCAGAGCCGGCACATCCGAGCTAAAATAAAAATCACTCGTCCCCTCGCCCCGCACAGCCGCCACCGGCACCACATACTCCCCGATCTTGTACCTACGCCTCAGTCCCCCGCACATCCCCAGTAAAATCGAGGCCTTCACCGGCAAAAAAGAGCACAGATCGACCACCAAAGCCGCAGCCGGCGAGCCAATCTTAAAGTCCAGCATCGTGATATCATCTTTCGGGTCATGAGCCACCTTAAACATGGCGCCCTCAATCACCTCAATACCCCGCGTCTGCGCAAAATGCTCCACATACCTTGGAAAATTCGTTAGAATCAGATTACTTCTAAAATCCTCAACCGGACATCCCGCGTATCTTTCCAAAGTATCTTTAGCAAATCTACCTTCACTAACGCCAATACTATCGTCTTCTTCCCACATCATTTGCATAATTAACCCATAACTAAATCAACATTTAATTATCAATACACAAAAACCACCCCTCCAAAAAAACATTTGCACAAAATCACCACTAAAAATTAGATTAGTGCAAACAAACACCCAGGAGGTAAAAAATGGGCCTAATCCCAGTAAACCAAAGCAAACCAGGCGAACAAGCTGACTGGTTGTCGACTGTAAATGTCACAACACTCATCAATCAAGCGACAACCGTTTGTTATACACTGATAGACATATACAATAATGCAAGCACCTACATGTGGATAATTGCGGCAAAAGTAATGCAAATTGGGGCGGGCATATCTCTAATTTTCGGCATAGGCATGTTTATCCATGGGAGTCCAACCAACTCAATCTTCCCATTTTTCGCAGCGTTCACAGCCTTCAAGTTGGGGGAAACCTGGATCATCCAGTGCCATAGTAAAGACGCACACTCTCGTCTCATCAACACCTTCGAAAAAACAAGTGAATGCGTTGAAACTCTCAACGAAGCAATAAAAGTACAAGAAAAGCAAAGACTGGAAGACCGAGCAACCCACCTCGAAGAAAAGGCCGCACTCGAACAACTAGCCGAAGCCCAACTCGCCGCACAGAAAGAACAAGCCGACCAGCAAATCGGAGCTCTAGGCATCACTATTGACACTCTAGCAACCGCAGGCGGGGAAAATCTAAAGCAGCAGCTAGACGTACTAGAAAAACTTGAAACAATAAATCTACATAAGGAGCAAAGGGAAGCTATCCAGGTGCTTATAGATGAAGCGTTAGATGAGGAAACCTTACCTGATTCCGATAGAGCTCGATGGAATACCCTTCGTAAAATAACTACTAGCAAAGAAAACGCGCTGGCCCAACTGAAGGCACGCACCGATACATCACGAAAAGTCTTAACTGACCAACTTGCCAAGTGTGGATCTGCACCTAATATAAGTGAAAACAGCCATCCCAACATAGTCTCCACTCAAGCATCATAATTCTTCATCGCCTAGCTACTGCCTACTTCTGAAGCCGATGGCTTCAGAAGTAGGCTCGCAATAAGCATGCATTTATTTATAAAATTTTTTAATTATTGCAGGTCTAGACCTTAGCTTTACCTCTTAATCTACATCGCAAAAACCCAACAAATTAGCAACTTGCAACGCACCTCTCAAGAGCAACTATCTATCCGGACCCAAATGACCACAACCGAAAATATTTACGATTTATTTTTAAGTAAACTAAAAAATAGATAATGCTTTCTTTATATACAAAACTAAAACAATGAGTATAAGCCAAAACAATTATAACATTAGTTAATAAAAATTTTACGAGTCGATATGAAATTAATTGAAATAAAAATTGAAAATAATCGATTTTTCACTATACATAAATAATATCATAGAGAAACGATATTAAATTTGATTTATTCAAACTGAACATGCTATCATATAAGGTGAGTTCCCAAGCTAAGGAAAAAATGCCACGATCTTCACAGCATCATCGCCAATCGGTATCAAGTAAGTTTTATATTGGAGTATCCCCTATTAATACCCAAAATGTGTATAACATTATTAATACGTCAACCCAAATCGACATCGATAGCGGCACCGCCTTAAGGCTCAGCAGCTCCCGTGCACTGCTTGAAAGACTTATCAAAGAAAATCGAACAATCTATGGAGTAAACACAGGCCTTGGCGGCTTGGTTAACTGGCTTGTCCCTGAGGAAAATGCGAGCGAACTACAGAATAATCTCATTTCAGCGGTTGCTACAAACGTTGGGGATTATCTAGACGATCGGTTTGTACTAGCCAGCATGTTAGCAAGGATAAACTCTCTAGCTAGGGGTGTTTCTGCAATCTCATTACAGAATTTTAATATCTTGCTAAAAATGTTTAATAAAGGTGTAGTCCCTTGTATTCCCTCAAAAGGGTCTCTAGGGGCAAGCGGGGACTTAGGCCCCTTGGCATGCGTCGCGCTAGTTGGAACTGGCAAATGGAAAGCTCGATACAAGGGAAGCGTGATGCCAGGTAGGGAAGCTCTTCGCTTAGCAGGGATTTCCCCTATGATTTTGGGATATAAAGAGGGTTTAAGCCTAGTAAATGGCACTTCTACAATGACTGGCATGGCTGCAATGTTGATCGAAGATGCCATTAAGCTAATAAAGTATTACGATATTGTCTCAGCGCTATCTATCGAAGGCCTCGGAGCAATCAAAAAACCATTCAATCCCATCGTCCACAGAGAAAAATTACATCCAGGACAGCAGACTTCTGCTGAAAATATATGGAACCTCCTTAAAGACAGCAAGCTAGTGACTGACGAGGACAATCTTAATCAACAGCTCATAGACAAAAAAAAGAAAGCCCCAATTTACGTAAAAACACCAATAGAGGATGCTTACTCTATTAGGTGCACCCCTCAAATACTCGGTCCAATTCGAGACAACTTAAAGTCTATAAGAATCACCATTGATAATGAATTGAATTCCAGCAGTGATAATCCTTTGGTGATACCCAGTCATGGTGATGTATTTCATAATGGTCATTTCCACGGACAATATATCGCCATGGCAATGGACCAACTGTGCATCAGCCTATCGACTCTAGCAAACTTATCTGATAGAAGAATAGATCGGTTTATGGATTCTACTCACAGCAATGGATTGCCCCCTTTCCTTTGCTCTAGTCATCAAGGGATACGCCTAGGTTTGATGGGAGGGCAGTTCATGGCTGCCTCACTAGCTTCCGAGATTCGATCTCTTTGCTCCCCTGTGTCTATACAATCCCTGACCACTACAGGAGACTTTCAGGATATTATTTCTATGGGATTTGTGGCAGCAAGAAGGGCTCATGAAATATTAACTAATGTTCGTTATATCGTGGCATTTGAATTACTTTGCGCAGCACAATCTGTTGATTTCAGAGGAGCAGACCGCTTATCATCCAGTACCAGGATAGCCTACGAATCAGTAAGAAAGCTAGTTAAGTTTCTAGACATTGACGAGCCATTAACCGACCATATCGAATCTTTGTCAAAGCTTTTAGAAAGCGACACTCTTCTACTCGAAGTTGAGCAAAAAGCAGGCAGAATTGACCTGTAGCATGATGAGCGCATAATAAATGAAAATTCATACCCAAGAAATTTATACAGTCATTAATGAGTTCTGAAATAGACCAAAAAATAAAAACCATTCTCAACAGAGGAAAGTCCCATTGCTGGGACCCCAATAAGAAGCGTAATTGCCTATTGAAACTGTCTATGTACCCGATGGGGAAAGACTTATTGTTGACGGGCAGCATAAGTTCTTTCTGGATTGATTATTTAGTTAATGGTGACGATGCAACACGCCAGCTTAGCAAGAATAACAAACAACTATTGCTCAAGGCACTAGGACATGATTCTTATATCATCACCTCCTGGCAAGAGATCTATAAAAAACTTATTAGACTAGAGCAAGAGCATGTGAAGGAAAACTGCGTGCTGGCATCGGTTCCGTGTGGCTTCATGCGAGATTTTTTCAAACTTGATTTTAGCAAAATCAGCAATTTTAGATTAGTTGGGGTTGATTCGGACCAAATGGTAATTGATAAAGCATTGGAATTATCACACTTTTATAGACTGCAAGACAAAATAAAAACTTACTGTTGTGATGCTTTAACCCTGCCCTTCGAAAACAAGTTTAGCTTTATATCTAGCTATGGATTAAATATTTACCTCAAGACTTTTGAGCAACAGACTCAGCTATATAATAGCCTCTTTAAATCTCTGAAACCTTCAGGGGTTTTATTAATCCACTTTTTAACCTTACCACCCTTTCTTAGCACCAACTCTGACTGGAAAATTGATAAAATGAATCGAGAGACCATGCTTTTTGATTGCTTTCTACTTCAGAGCATATTAAAATTTCCTTGTCATTCTTTTATAAAAGCTGATAAAATAGCCGAGAGGTTGAGTAATATCGGATTCACGGATATCAAAATTGAACTTGACTCTTATGGCGTTGCAGCTATAGTCAGCGCGAGAAAATGATCGACGTAGGGATGAATTTTTAGCAGATTGCGGGGAACTTGCGCATGGCAAAAAGCTTAATGTCTTCTTTTTCGCTTAAAATTAAGCTTATGCTCGCAATTGTACGAAATGATAATCATAGGGGTTTTGGATGTATAAGAAAATGCAACTAGCTATTAGCAAATTGGCCTCTAAAAAATTATACGTAGTAGTTCTTCTCCTATTCTTAGTAGACTTGCTAACAGAAAACTACGTTATTTCACTATTTCATAAACAAACTGAAATACCACCACTAGCTTGGTTTCCTCTTTTCATGATTCTGCAAATCCTATTCGCGCCTCTGCAGACGGCAGCATCCGACCACTTTACTCGAAAAAAGGTCATTTATGTTGCTCTATACTCTAATTTGATCTGTTTTGTACTGGGACTATTTACCCTTATATTCGACTGCTTCACAATATGGATGTTCTCTTTAATTATTATCTTTAAGTCAATCTTGGGAAACCTCATTCCCCTCGGGCTTGTGTCAATATCTGACATGCACGAGAAGCGTTACAGGCCCTACTTTCTCGGAACCACCTCAATCTACGCTCTTGCTTTTATCCTTCTCCGTTATGGAATTTCGGGATTCAGCTTAACATCTTTTGCTATCCTGTCTCTGATTTTTATACTAACCGTGTTAGTACTAGTATATTTTCATTTCTTTGATGTAGAAGATACACAAAGTGATGTAACACCCTATAGTCGACAAAAACCCTCAGAAAAACGCGATTCTTGGGTTAAATGTTTGGTCAGCTGCCTTCGTAAAGTGCCAGCAACCTTAATATTAATATTTAACCAGGCCAGAAAAGACAAAAAAAATCTTATCGACGATATTTGTGATAAGAGCATTAGGTCAGCCTTATTGGGATATTTCTGGTGGGAAGTGTCCATGTACAGCATCATCGTTTCTGCCGTGGATTTAAATTTTTATAAATCTTCTTTATTTCCGTTAATAATGATGTGCGGCTTTTTGTTTGGTGTTTTATTTGTGCTATTCGTTTTAAAAAAATGGTCAGATCAGCGTGTCATTAAATGGGGGTACCTCATATCTGCAACTTCCTTAGCACCAATTTTTATCTTTGGTTGGAGCCAAGCTGACAGATCATTAGTCATAACAACCTGCTATTTTTTTCATGCGGCTGGCAATGCGTTTCTCTCTGCAGCCTTTATGTCTTTACTAGCTAAGGAACGAAGTCACCATGTTCAGGGAAGAACGTATGGCTTGATAGAGTCGTTCGATAGTCTATCATTTATGGTTGGAACGGTAACTGGAATCAGCATCCAAGCCTTAAAATTAAGTACGGCGAGTTTAGTGTTTTTCTCATTTTTTAGCTTTATGGTTTCCTTTAAGTATTATAAGCGGTTTCAGGAATAATATGAAAAAACTAAATCTACCAAACACTCCATCCGAGTCTACTATGCTACAGGCAGATGGTAATACAGAGAACACCCTGCTGCCCTTTTTAGAGATGTTTAAAAGAAATGTTCATAAATTAGGAAACAGTTATGCTATTGAGAGCCAGGAAACTAAACTCACTTATCTTGAGCTGGATAGCCTTTCAAATAGGTTGTCTTGTTTTCTCAGGGATTCGGGTGTTAAAAAGGGCGACTTTATTGGACTTTGCCTTCCTAGCAATGCTCTTTGGATAATTACATTATTGGCTATATTGAAGTCAGGGGCAGTATACTTCCCAATTGACCCTACTTACCCGTTGGATAGAATTGAATATATGATCTCTCATACAAGACCAAAAATGATCCTTTCATCACATGAATTTGCAAAGATTTTTTCCGAGTTGAATATTAGATATATTGATATTGAGCATCATTGCTTTGCTTGCAATGCAAATGCCTATAATTCTAGGCTAAGTTTAATGAAGATTTTTCCTGATGATATTGCATATGTAATCTATTCTTCTGGGTCTACGGGTAGCCCAAAAGGAATTCAGGTAACCCATAAAAACCTATGCAATATCTACCGCTCACGCCAACAGTACTATCCTAAGAAGTTCAGAGGTCTAATTTCAGGGGGTATATGCTTTGATGCAAGCTTGTTGGTAGCATTTTACGCATTAGCGAGCGGGGGATGTCTATGCCTGCTGTGCTTTGGCCCTAGTGAGAATATTCCCAAGCTAAAGCACTTCATAGATAAGTTTCATGTCAATTATATGATTAGTGTGCCTTCGTTATATTACCAGTTTTTGACTAATGGGCATAAAGTAAACCTTCAGTGCGTGAGTCTAACCGGAGAGCAACTACCAAAAAGTGTAGCTTTGCTCCACGCAAAACTTACCCCAAAAACTCAATTGCTAAATGAGTATGGCCCCTCTGAATATGCTATAGGCACTACATTAGCTAGGATTTACTTGCCAAAGAATAAGTCCTTGCAAGAGATTTCTATAGGCTCTCCCCTTCCTAATACGGATGTCTATATTCTTGACGAGAAGCTTCAAACTGTGCCAATTGGTGAAAAAGGGGAAATTTACATTTCAGGAGTCGGGCTGTCAAAAGGATACATAGCTGACATAAGATTAACATCGAAAAAATTTATATATATCAATCTTGATGGCAATCAAAATTGCAAAGTATACAAAACAGGCGATATAGGACGATACATAACCACCCAGGAAATTGAATATATTGGGCGAATTGAGCAGCAAACAGTCTTTAACCACCGAAAAGTATACTTAGGAGAGATTGAAAATGCCTTTTACCAGCACCCCAACATCCTCAGCGCAATCGCTTTCGTTCAGTCTAATCGAAATGCTGAAGAAATTGTGGCTTGCTTTTCTGAAACTCAGCGTATCGCTTTTGATGAGTTATATGATTTTTTAGAAAAAAAATTGACTCCTGATTTAATACCATCAAGATTAATCAAATTTGACCAATTTCCATTATCACCAAACGGAAAAATTGACAGGGACATTATCAGGCACACAGTCACATCTCGTGGAACTGGTAAATTTCCATTGGAAGTAACATTTGCGAAGTAGCAATAACTTTTAACCTTCTTATTGACACCCAAAATTATAAGTAGGCGTCGCTTTTAGACATATTTGAAAGCAAAGCGTAGCATGATAAGTTGAAGCCATCAACAATTTCCAAGGAGAACGAGATGGCAGAAGATGTAGCAAAAAAGTTAAGCTTCGCTTTCAGAAAATCTAAGATTCGGCTAGGCAATTAATCCGCGTAAAATCATTTTTTCAACACAGCCGATCGAAGTGCTCAGCTGCATTAAGTCACGTCATCAATGTTGATCATCTCTGTATCTTTGAATTTTTGAGATAAGCGATCAATCAGATCGCTATCTCTTGCAAAAACTTCCCAAAATGCGCAATCAATTAGCTCTATAACAACATCGCAAGACTCATACATATCTTTATCGCTATCATATTGACGTAGTCGATTGGCATCCTTTGAACCTATTATAGTAAGCTCGTACATTTGAAAAAATTTTTTTTCTATGGACTTCAGGTCTGACCAATTAACTTTAAGTTCTGTTGGCAAGCGTTTTCTCAGAGCTGCTACTTCTTGTACAAAATCTGGGTTTGCCACTCCATCAATAAATAAAATTGCCCAGCAGAAGTCATCCCCATCAGCAATCTCGTCCAGAATGCTTGATAAGGTAGGTGACACTACACTAACTTTATCTACATCTTTTGAATCATGTATTCTAATGCCATTTTTCATCTAATAATTCCATCCTTCCACTGGTCTCATCGTTTTTCCTCTGGATCGTGTGCCTCCTGTAGGATTTTGACCATATTCATGTTGATGTGGCACAAGATGATTGTGTGGTCTACCATGATCAGTAAAGTCTACATCACGAACAGGTTTGCCACTAGCATCAAACTCTCGCGCTTGCGGATAAGGTCCTTTACGCCCATTATTTGTACCTAATTGCGTGTGAGGAGCGTCAGTATCCGGACGCGGTTCATCCGTCCTCTCGTGCCTAGGCATATGACCTCTTTTTTTGGATTTTGAGGCAATATCCGACCTTGCACATTCATAATCAGTCCGATTCTACCAGTCTACTTTCAGGGTCTTTAAGTTTGTGATTCTTCTATTTTTTTAGGAATCTCATCAGGCCAAGCCGGTCTAATACAGGGTCTTCCAGAAACAGGCCCATTCACGGTATTGATCTTTATGCTTTCAACTATGTTAGGCTTTAATATCCCCCTACATTGAATATCATCCACTATCATATCAGCACTCATACTACCTTGAAAGGGATCATACTGCTTCTGAAAAAAAGTGACCCCACAATCACCATAGACGCCATCATACAAAGCTGTAACAGTAATATCCTTCTCTGGAAATTCTTGGCAAATCTTTGCACGCCAGCTCCCCTCAATCGTTTTAGCCAGCCTCAAAACATCGTATTCCCTGGCTTCATGAAAGAATTCGCTTAAAAGCAAAAAGTTAGTCCAATATTCAACTGGGTGATGTTGATCCATCAGCTGTGCACATTTGCTTGAATCGTATTGCTCTTGAATGAAAACAAATCCATTATGGGTGCATAAACTCGGCCAAAATACTTCAGAGTAAGCAAAAAAAAGATCCTCTGGTAACGAGTGCTGTTTGGCTACTTGAAATATATAATCGTACAGTGAAAAGTTCTGGTTTTGTTCCGACCACTTGTTAAAATCTTCTACATGTTTCATGACTTTCCTACAGGTATTTCATCTATCCTGGGATAGCGAATATTAGCATTTCCAGGCATTGGTCCTCGAGGGGAATAATGTATCTCATTCTCTTTAATGTTTGGCCTCGGTTGATCTCCATGCGATTTTCCAGAGCCACGGTATTGCTTAAACGTTCCATCACCGTTATGCGTCGTATATTGCCCCTCCGGACCAGGCTTCTCAATAATCGTATGAGGACTCCCTTCAGCTCTAGGATCTGGATCAGGTCGCACGCTACGCTTTTCCATGACCTGGCCAAACTTCCACTGCTCCCATTCTTCAAGATCTTCAAAACCATCTTTCTGCGCTTCTTGTAATCTTTGTTCGTATCGATGCTCTTGCATCCTGTGATCGAAGTGCTCGGCTGCTTTGTAGCCGCCATAGGCAATTGCGGCTGCCGCAGCTGCCTTTACGCAAATAACGGCTATCGCTTCTACGGTTAACCCTATCAAGGGAACCACAAAGACTATAGAGCCGTCAAAGTCTGTATACACGAAGGGATTATTTAGGTTGTACTGGTAGAGGTTTGAAGAGTCGGTGTAGCCGGCGGGGTCGGTGGTGAGCCAGCGGCCTAGGGTGGGGTCGTAAAAGCGCTTGCCGAAGTAGATGAGGCCTGTAGGGTCGCAGCGCTTGGAGGCGTAGCGCCAGGGGTTGAGGTGGGAGGGTTGGTGGTTGCCAAAGGCATCGTAGGTGTATGTTTGGGTCTGGTTATTACTGATGATGGAAATGATGTTGCCGTAAAGATCATGGATGGGGATGAAGATTTCGTCGTTGAGCTCTATGGCGATTGTGGCTCCAATTTCGGCTCCTTTGCCATGGCCTAGGATGCGTTTTTCTGTGGATTGGGCTGTTATTGAGCCGATCTCGTTTTGATGGTCGTAGTAGTAGAGGGTTTCGGTGTTTTGGGTGGTGGATTTGATGCGTCTATGGAGGGGGTCGTAATGGTATTGGTATTGGATGCCATTTTGGGTAACGGATATGAGCCTGTCTAGGGCGTCGTATTCTAGATGTAGGGTGTTGGTGCTGGTTTGGTTGCCATTGGGGTCGTAGGATGCTTTTAGGGTGGGTGTGGGCTTTAGCTGGTTGAGGGAGTCGATTTGGTAGGTCTGATGGGAATCTGAGAGGCGGTTGTAGTTGGAGTCGTATGTGTAGGTGTTTTCGTTTTCTGCTATGAGCTGGTCAAGGGCATCGTAGGCAAATGTCTTTGTGGTAGAGGTATCGTTGAGTGTGAGTGTGGTCTTGAGTGGGTTGTGGGCAGGGTCAAATTCATGAATGGTATGGCTGTGAATGGGGCTTTTTGTTTGGGTGATGGTGTTGTGCTTGTTGTAGTGGCTGGTGATGATACCAAGGCTTGTTTTTTGGGTAAGGGGATTATTGTTTAGGTCGTATTGTGTGTATTGGTGAGAGGCTTTGGGATTGCCAGATGAGTCGAGGTAGGTAATGGCGGATAGGTGGGGACCGTTGTAGGTTTGGATAGCACGGGAATGATCTGGATAGGTTAGCTCGATTTTGTTGTTTGCTAAGTCATACTGTGAGGTCAATATGAGATTGTTTGCTAGGGTTTCGGATAGGAGGTTGCCATGAGCATCCCACGTGCGGGTTGTTGTTTGTGAATGGACATTATCTGTGGCTTGTAGGAGTTGCCCTAGACGGTTGTAAGAGTAGGTATAATCGATGGTGTTATCGGATGAGTGGATGCGAGCGAGTTGCTCTAGGTTGTTGTACTCGTGGATTAGTTGGACACCGTCTGGTTTTGTGACGGTGGCCTTTTGTCCCATGGGTGTGTAGGTTGTTTTTGTGATGCGTGTTTTGGCCTCTATATGTTCTATCGGGCGGTGACAGGCGTCGTATTCCCAGAAGGTTGTTGTTTTGTTGGTGAGTGCGATTAGATCCCCATGAAGGCTGTAGGCTCGCTCTTCACGGAATATCTCTTGCTTGTTTTGTAATTTTTGTTTGAGGATGGGTCGCTGGAGTGGGTCAGATGTTTGGATGATTTGTATGTTATTGGGAGTGGTGGTGGTTTTTTGAAGGAGGCTTTCGTTGTATTGGTGGCAGGTCTCATGGCCTAAGGGGTCTTTGTGTAGACGCAGGCGACCAAATCCATCGTATGTGAAGTGCTCAATGGCTTCTTGACCGTCTATGAAGCGATGGATCTGGCGTTTGTTGCCGTAAGAATCGTAGCGATAGGTGTTGTAAAAGTGGGTTTTTCCCTTTTGGTCTAGAGTTCTGTGCTCGATTGGTCGATCAAGCAAGTCATATGCGGTTTGGTAGATGAGGGTGTTGTCGTTATTTTGCACTGTTTTGGTGGTTTGTCTTCCAAGGGCATCGTAGGCGTAGGTGGTGATGTGTCCATCGCGCTCGGTTTTGATTAACCGGCCAGCACCGTCGTACTGGTTTTGTGTGACGTGCCCTTCTGCGTCGGTGTGCTTTGTGCAGGCAAATCCATTGTACTCAAAGGTCTCTTCAAAGCGATGCTCGCCTTCAATGCTTTTTTTTGTCATGCGCCCTAGAACATCGTAGGTGTAGTGTGTGGCGGTGCCTGCTTTATTGATATGGGTTGTGACCCTTCCTAAGGCATCGTATTGATAGCTTTCTGTGGAATGATCTGGGTAGGTGATCGAAAGGGGCTTATTAAAAGCGTTGTAGGTGGTTATTGTGGCGTATCCGTCTGCGTCGCGGCAGCTTGTGATGTTACCTGCTGCATCATAGGATTTTTTAGTGATGGGGTGTTTGGGAGGGCTTTCAAAAAGGGGGCATTTTGGGTATTTTTCTGCTATGCATCTACCGAGTGGGTCGTAGGTATAGTCGGTGGGATTACCAAACTGGTCCCAAGACTGTGTGATTTGGTCGAGTTGATTAAATACGCTGCGATATGTGCGCTTATCGCTTTCTGGGGTCGTTACGGTTTTTGTGGTTGGACGGTTGCGCAAATCAAATTCTGTGCGTGTTTGCACTCCCCCAAAATCAGTTTTTTGGATGCAATTGTCATTTGCGTCATAGCTAAAGGTTGCTTGCTGATCAAGGGGATTGGTTTTTAAAATGAGATTGCCATGATCGTCGTATTGGCTTTTTAAGAGATAGCAAAAGGTGTTATTGGCATCAAAGATTTCTCGGTATTCAATGTTGCCGTGTTTGTCGTAATGGAGTTTTTGCTTTTTGAGTAGGATTTCTTGTTTTGTCGTTGGACACCAATAAAGGTCTTCTATCACTTCTGGCATTCCATAGAAGTTGTCATTTTTGTTTTTCTTAATGCGGCGAATTTTTCTGATTTGGATGTTTGATAGGTTGTTCTGATCTAATTGATCACCATCATCATCGATGGTTTCTATGAGAATGTTGTTGTTGTCGTAGCTCCAAAATTGCCGTTTTATGATGCGGGTACCATCACTTGTGTATTTTGCTGTGACCAGGTCTGTACCGGGCAGGTACTCGTAGTTGATAACAAGGCCCTCGGGAAATTTTTCTTGCAATAGATACTTGCCATCGGAGGAGAAGGCTCTTGTGATGATGCTCTTATCAAAGGGGCTTTCTAGTGTTTCTTTGATGACGTTGCCACTGAGGTCATAGGTGTAGTATCTGGTATTTATAATTTGCCCGCTCCCCTCTTGGAGTTGCCTGGAGGCTAATCGATAATTTTTCCAAATGAGCTTTTCTGCTTTCAAGCATTTGCCATCTTTTGAAAAGGATTTAATGGAACCAAGCCTACTTTTTCCGTCATAGCAAAATATTCGATAGGCGCCTGAGGAATCGATGATTTTGCTTGTATGCTCTTCTGGCTTTGGGTGAAAAGCATACTGGATGTATGGCTTGCCTTTTTCAAAATAAGTTGTGATTGATTTAACTCTTTGATAGGCCGGATGTTTGTAGTCTTTAATATTGATCGGCTCGTGGGCGATGGGAACGCCATCATGACCTTGGCCCCGATAGTAGCTGATGAATTGCTGTCTATTTTCTGGGTATTGATAAAGCCATATCAGAGGATCTGCATGTTTTTTCCCTGTGTAGTAGGCTATTTGCTGATTTTTGATGTTGTCGCCATAGACCTCCGATAGCAAGTAGACTTCTGGCTTGCCGATTGATTTCCAGAAGCCTTGATCGAGTGTTTCTAGTCGTATATATTTGTAGGTGATCGATTTTGAGTCGCTTGTTGTGACTTCAAAATCGCGCGTTGCTCGCCTGCTTCCTTTGTAATCTATGTCCATCCAAGCATAAGTGCGGCTTTCATCAGGATTGCTTGTCCAGATGCGCTTAAGTCCATTTGTGTGGACGTAGCGCCTCGCTTTTTTAATAGTCTCAAGGCTGCGCTTCAGCTCAAACCGATACTCGTAATGCGTCAAGTTGCCATTGGGATGCTTTTCTTTCGTAAGAAGAAAGTGGCAATTCTCGTGCTCGTCTTCGCCAATGCACTTATAGTAGCGGATGGTACTATCGCTACAATGTAGAGAAAATTTGCGCAGATCTTTTTCAGTTTTAACATAGGTATTTGCAATATCGTGCCTAGCAGAAGGAGCACCTCGACTTGTATTGCAGTAACCCTCTTCTAGGGCGTTTGCACATAAACTAAACCTACAAGCTTCTTTTTGAAAGTGCAATCGAGATTGTGGCAAAAAAGCCAGATAGGTTCCGTTAGAATCACTGACGTGCAGTAGCGGATCTTTACTAGAACATTCAATAACGGCGCTAGCATGGCTAAACCAACGCCAACCGCCGGTAATATCAAAATGGCTGCTTTTGGAATCTTGCACGCTGCCCAAATATACGCGTGTTAGTGAAATGGGCTGAGCACCTTGGACGATAATGTCTGTGTACTTGGATGCATACTTACCGCTAATAGCATTGACATTGGCCACCACTGAGCTGGGCTCTGGCTCTGTATCTATTAGCGATGGATGATCTACAGATAGAGGACTTAAACCCCACAAGATAGTTGCAAGCAGGTGAAAGAGCCCCATTGATCATCCTTACTTAAGTCTAATGACAAGTAAAGACACCATAGGAATTATTTGCAACAGAAAGCTGAGTAAGCCTTTGGCACATCGCAAAATTACAGCATTGAACCGCTACCAACCAAAAGGTTATCTCAAACTATTCATACCTTTTTCAATAATTGCTCTAGGCTGTAGATTCAATCCAGCAAAGAATAAGGCAGAAACCGCAACGATTGCGCACAGGCCAATCGCGACTTTAACCCAATCTTTACCAGACGATAAACACGCATAACTCTTAAATCTACTGCCAGCTGAAACAACATAGTCCAAAATACGCTGAACCTTCTGCATTAACGGCAAGAAGGGCTCCCCGCTGTCGCCCATCTCCAACTCTCTTGCTTCAATAAAACTCACTCTTCTTTCGAGCTCTTCGACTTTCGCATTCAGGCGCACATGATCTGCTCCTACCTCTTTGATGCCAATGTCAAGCCTTTCTATGCCCGCTCTTACCTCTTTCTGATCCTCTCTTATCTCTGCGAACCCCTCTCCTATCTCTTCCTGATCCGCTCTTATCTCTGCGAATCCCTCTCTTATCTCTTCCTGATCCGCTCTTATCCTTTCCTGATCCGCTCTTATCCTTTCCTGATCCGCTCTTATCTTCGCGTAACCCTGTGCGTGCTCCGTTTGGCTTTTTTCGATTTCGTCTAGAGCGCTGGAAACAGCTCTATGTATTGCATCAATGTTATCAAACCGCTCTGTCAGATTTTGAACCATCCCATTAAAGGTCCCTGTTGGAATGTTTATGGGAACAAACCCTACGTCATCCGTACCTGTCATGCCCCTGTATTGCTTTGGCAATAACTCAAAATGCATTCCTTGATCGCTATTTCCAATTCCGTTGCTTGTCATGCTAACCCCCTACACCTATTAATTGACACAGACCCAAAGAAAACGTCCATCTACTATTTTTTGCAATTTTGTCATACTTCATAATCTAATTACCGCTTTATTTTGGACCCCTAAATTGCTCTTGATCGCTTGGCCAATCCAGCAAAGAATAAGGCAGAAACCGCAACGATTGCGCACAGGCCAATCGCTACTTTAACCCAATCTTTACCAGACGATAAACACGCATAATTCTTAAATCTACTGCCAGCTGAAGCAACATAGCCCAAAATACGCTGAACCTTCTGCATTAACGGCAAGAAGGACTCCCCGCTGTCGCCCATCTCCAACTCTCTCGCTTCAATAAAACTCACTCTTCTTTCGAGCTCTTCGACTTTCGCATTCAGGCGCACATGATCTGCTCCTACCTCTTTGATGCCAATGTCAAGCCTTTCTATGCCCGCTCTTACCTCTTTCTGATCCTCTCTTATCTCTGCGAACCCCTCTCCTATCTCTTCCTGATCCGCTCTTATCTCTGCGAATCCCTCTCTTATCTCTTCCTGATCCGCTCTTATCTTCGCGTAACCCTGTGCGTGCTCCGTTTGGCTTTTTTCGATTTCGTCTAGAGCGCTGGAAACAGCTCTATGTATTGCATCAATGTTGTCAAACCGCTCTGTCAGGTTTTGAACCATCCCATTAAAGGTCCCTGTTGGAATGTTTATGGGAACAAACCCTACGTCATCCGTACCTGTCATGCCCCTGTATTGCTTTGGCAATAACTCAAAATGCATTCCTTGATCGCTATTTCCAATTCCGTTGCTTGTCATGCTAACCCCCTACACCTATTAATTGACACAGACCCAAAGAAAACGTCCATCTACTATTTTTTGCGATTTTGTCATACTTCATAATCTAATTACCGCTTTATTTTGGACCCCTAAATTGCTCTTGATCGCTTGGCCAATCCAGCAAAGAATAAGGCAGAAACCGCAACGATTGCGCACAGGCCAATCGCGACTTTAACCCAATCTTTACCAGACGATAAACACACATAACTCTTAAATCCATTGCCAGTTGAAGCAACATAACCCAAAATACGCTGAACCTTCTGCATTAACGGCAAGAAGGACTCCCCGCTGTCGCCCATCTCCAACTCTCTCGCTTCAATAAAACTCACTCTTCTTTCGAGCTCTTCGACTTTCGCATTCAGGCGCACATGATCTGCTCCTACCTCTTTGATGCCAATGTCAAGCCTTTCTATGCCCGCTCCTACCTCCTTCTGATCCTCTCTTATCTCTGCGAACCCCTCTCTTATCTCTGCGAAATCCTCTCTTATCTCTGCGAAATCCTCTCTTATCTCTGCGAAACCCTCTCTTATCTCTGCGAAACCCTCTCTTATCTCTGCGAAACCCTCTCTTATCTCTGCGTGATCTTGTGCGTGCTGCGCTTGACTTCTTTCGATTTCGTCTAGAGCGCTGGAAACAGCTCTATGTATTGCATCAATGTTGTCAAACCGCTCTGTCAGGTTTTGAACCATCCCATTAAAGGTCCCTGTTGGAATGTTTATGGGAACAAACTCTACGACATTCGGACCTGACATGCCTCTGTATTGCTTTGGCAATAACTCAAAGTGCGCTCTTTGACTGCTACTTCCAATCCCGTTGCTTGTCATGCTAATCTCTCAGATTCATCTTCTAAATTAAATTTGCAAATTTATTTTATAGTTTATGTTACCGTTTATTCTAATTTTTGTCAAATCAGAAATTAATATATTAATTTAAAATTTACTATTGAAATTATAAATAATTTTACTATTTTGTATCAACAGTGATAAATGGAACAGACTAATTTTCTGGACATCATGAATTCCATTCAGACCTCTTGTCATTTGGTGCCACGGATAACAAAAAGACTCAGCCAATGGATCGCGCACTTTTTGGCGAGACTCGTAGCAAAAAGGCTTCAGACGGGTCGAAAAGCATGGACAACCCCCGTGAATTTCCCAAAGGCAATTGATAAGCAGGTCTATTTCCGTAGCACAGACGGACTAGACCTCGCTCGCATATCCATCGGCACTGATTTTGGCAGCTTAGAGGAGCAACTGTCAGCAGATGATATTGAGCGCACGCGACACAGAAATGACATAAATAGCATATCCAACGTCGGCTCCTTGCGCAAGCTCCCTGAAAAGATATTTCTTGCAGTTTTTAAATTCACGACTTTTGAGCGCGACCAAAGTACAGCCCTCATACGATCGCTTGCCACTAAGCGCTCTTCCTCCGATGGCAGCGAGAAAATCTCCGGCTGCCAGCCTTGCCTGATCAGGGAATTGGCGGAGGTGTGATATCCAATCGCCATTTGCCTTGCTCCTATGTGCATTTTGTAGCATTGGAATTGTCGCACTGGAGGCCAACCTCTGTCTGTACATTGAAGCATTGATGTAGTGCCGCGAAAAACAAGACTGCAAAAGCGAGAAAAGCAAATGCTTGCAATGCTCTGGCTCGCGTACAATACACCTGAAAATCCACCCCATAATCCGTTTTTTTTTTCTATTTCTTCGTTGTCAGCGCGTCCTATCGGTCTTCCTATACTACTTCTGATAATATGGAGACTACATTGACCCACCCTGATGGCCACTCCATGTATGCTTACAGACACCTCCTCTATACCTACAACTAAAGTTGAACCAGTTAGACGAACATAATCCAAAACACGCTGAATCTTCTGCATTGACGGCACAGGGAACTCTCTGCTGTCACTGCTCTCCAGCTTTCTCGCTTCAATAAAACTCACTCTTCTTTCGAGCTCTTTGACTTTCGCATTCAGGCGCACATGGTCTGCTCCTACCTCTTTAATGTCAATGTCAAGCCTTTCTATGCCCGCTCCTACCTCCTTCTGATCCTCTCTTATCTCTGCGAACCCCTCTCTTATCTCTGCGAA